>CAWJYU010000001.1:0-84735 GCA_963847235.1 uncultured Actinomycetes bacterium
CGGAGGCTCGCTGACCTGTACCGCCCTCTCGCGCTGGCGCTGCTGCTCGGTGCGGCGGCCGCGCTGGCAATCGGATGGGCACGCCCCGCGCCCTGGCTGCTCGCGGTGCTGCTGGATCTGATCCTGATCGCGATCTGGTGCTTCGCCTTCGCCCGAAACCTGCGGACGACACGGACCGAGCCCGAGCCCGGTTAGACCGCCCGCGGTCGCGGCACGCTCGCTCTGCATACGAAGCCGGAGCGGGCGAGCGCTGCCCAAACGCGCGGCCTCACGAACTCGTCGTCGGTGCTGTCGTCGCGGCGGACTCAGGGCGAGGCTGAGGTAACGCTCTTCTCAATCGCAGCGGTTACCGCAACCGCTTTGAGGATCCGGCCTGCTTCCCAAGCACGGGGTCAGCGGCGGGCGGACTTCGTGGGCAGCAGAAGGGCAGCAAACGCCCGAAATTGACTCTGCGCAATCATGCCCAATTCAGCGCCGAGCACCCACAGACCCGCATGAATAGAGCGATTGCGCGTCAATCGTCGCCAATCGTTGCTTCAGTGAAACAAGCCTGTCACGCCGGAGGTCGCGGGTTCGAGTCCCGTCGCTCCCGTAAAGTACCTGCAAATAGGCATTTTACGTTGTCCATCACGTATGCGGTCTTAGGGTTGTGGCCCAATCCCGTGGCCCAGAAGTCTTGAAGAAAAAAGCCTGCAAATAGGCAAGCCGGCGACGCTGCATCTCGAGCGCCTCTGGATCAAGGGCGTGACCATCACCACAGGACTCGTCGACACGTCGTCGACGCCGCGCCTGATGAACCTGGTCAGCGCTGGAAAACTCGACCCATTGGTGTTCGTGACGCACCGTTTCCCGCTCGAGGAGGCGGAGCAGGCGTACGACGCCTTCAGCGCTGCGCCGGAGACCGGCGCCTTCAAAGTCGTGCTCGAAGGTGCCAAGCATCAGCAATTGGTGCCGGGCGGTGCGGCCGCCGGCTGGGGAGAAGACGCTTCCTGAGAGCACGGCGTGCGCGAGTGCGGCGTGCCGCTGAGGCGCGGCCGCCGTACTCGCGCCCCGCATGAAGCTTGCGGATTGTCCGCAGCGACGTTCAGTGCTGGCCACGATCCTCCGCAGCAAGTGCCCACCTACTCTCGGACTATGAAGACGACCTACGCCGTCAAGTGGCGCGAACCCGACGGGCAGACCTATCTGGGACGCCTGGCGCTGGGCGCGCGAACGCTCCGTCTAGATGGGCGCCAGCCAGATGGGCCCGCCGGCAATCGGCAGATCGGCTACGACGAGATCCTGAGTCTCCACGTCGGCACTCGCGGCGCCGATCGCCTTGATGGCCAGCCGGCCCTTATCGTCGAGCGGACAGACGGCCGGTACCTCGTCACGAGCGCGGGGATCGGCGCCGGCGTCGTCCAGGAGCTCGTGGACCGCCTCGCCGGCCTTCGCGGATCCGCGCCACGGCGTTCGACCGTGGTCGTACCCCTGAAAACGGGCGCACTGGACGGCGTGCGTGAGCTGGTCAGGCGCGGTCCGCCATTCGACCCGGCCGACACGGCGCTCACTCGACACGAGCTCCTGCTGACCGAGCAGGAGGCGATCTTCGTCTTCGAGACTCAGTCCGATGAGGGCCTGGCGGCATTGCTGGCCCAGCTCGACATCTGGGCGGCTGCGGTCGCCTGGCGCGACTTCGTCGCCGGCCCGCCCCGCCTGGCTTCAGTCGCCTACACCTGGGAGCGCCCCGAACCGCGCATTGTCCCCGCCGTCGGCCTCGGCCTCTAGACGCTTTCCGGTTAACGACAGACCTGCGGAAAACCCGCAGCAAGTCTGCGAGCGGCCCCCGATGGGTGGCCACCGTACTCGCCCTACGGTGAAGTCACGAAACACGATGCAAGGAGGCACGAGATGAGAAAGCCATTCCAGATCGGTGGCGTGATCGCCGGGGTAGTGCTGATCGCATTCGGCATCGCAGCGATCTACATGGGCGTCGACGGCCGCACGACGGTTCGCGACAGCATCAAGCAGGAGCAGATCGTCTTCGGCGCCGCCGACGACCCCGCGGTTGCGAAGCATGCAGCCCAGTGGGCCGGCGAGCCGGTCACGAACGGGACCCAGGCACGCGCGTTCGCGCTGGTCATCCGCGAGCACGCCCTCGAGGCCTCCGGTGGCCTGACCTACGCGCAGATGGGACGGTTCGTCTCCGCTGACGACCCGAAGAACCTGGCCGGAACCAGTGACGAGTCGGCAGCCCTCAAGGACGAGACCGGGAGCCCGGTGTCGAACTCGGCCCGCAACACCTGGGTCACGGCCACGGGCCTCTCGACCGCGTTGAACATGAGCTACATGGCCGAGCAGATGGCCCTGTTCGGGATCGTCGTCGGAATCGCGCTTCTCCTGGCCGGCATCGGCTTCATCGTGCTGACACTCGGTGGCGCGCTTCGCGCCCGCGAGGTGGCACCCGAAGCGGCTAAGGCTCCGAGCACGGTCAAGCCGCGACCGGCCGCCGCAATCGGCTAAAGCACTTCTCGTGTCCCGACCCGAGGGCGGCTCCGGCCGCCCTCGGCGTTTGCTAGGACGAGTTGAGTGATGACCGCCGAGGCGAGCGCAACGGTCGTCGTAGTCGCGGCGCTGGTCACGGCTCTGGCGACAGGGCTCGGCGCAGCGCCATTCCTCTTTGTATCGCGTCTCGCACGCTCCGCTATCGGAGTCGCCGATGCACTCGCGGCTGGGTTCATGATCGCGGCAAGCTGCCTCTTGTTTTACGAAGGCGCTGGCGCCGACGGGCTGCTAACGGTGGCGGGGATCGTTGTCGGCGTCATGTTTGTCGCTATCGCCTCGCGGCTGATCGCAGCGCGACCCAACGCTCACTTTGCGGTCCTAGTCGGCGCCGATGCCCGCAAGGCGATGCTGCTCGTCGGCGTAATGACAGTGCATTCCTTTGCCGAGGGCGTCGGCGTCGGCGTCTCGTTCGGCGGCGGCGAGTCGCTTGGCCTCGTCACGGCGCTCGCCATCGCAATCCACAACATCCCCGAGGGCCTTGCGATCTGCCTCGTCCTGGTTCCGGCCGGCGTGCGCGTTCTCCATGCCGCTGGGTGGAGCGTCTTCTCGAGTCTGCCGCAGCCACTGGTCGCTCTCCCGGCGTTCGCTTTCGTCGCGTTCTTCGACGGACTCGTCCCGCTCGGTCTCGGCTTCGCAGGCGGCGCGATGATCTGGATGGTCGTCGCCCAGGTGATCCCTGACGCCCTGCGAGCGAGCTCGAGACGGGCGGTGGCCGGGGCGCTTGTCGGCTCGACGGCGGCGATGCTCGCCTTTGAAGCGCTGCTTCTCGCCTGAGTGCAGGGTTGCGGGAAACCCGCAACAAAGTCTGCGGCCATGTGCTGATCGGTCTGCGGTCGGCCCAGGGGGCTGAAACACGTTCCGCGTCACCTTGGATCAGACCTCGAAATCGAAGGAGAAACCACAATGGCCTCATATTCCACCCCCCAGTACCACGCCCCTCGCGCTCCCGAGACCAACCTGGGCGCCTTTTGGATGGTGGCGACGGTGCTGCTCGGCTTGATGGTGGCCGTCGTCGGGTTCCTTCGCGCTCCTCATGTGGGCAGACTCGCGCGAATCCCGCGACGCCGCCGCGGCGACACCCCCGGCCGTTGAAGCCCACGCCGACCACAACACGGCGCTGCCGCTGGCGAGCTTCGCCGGCGTCGTGCCGCAGAACGCGACCGAGCTCGCCGCGGCGCACAAGGCGACCGACGCCGCGCTTCCGCCCGTCCCCGCGGGTGACCTCGTCAAGGTGCAGATGACGCTCAAGGACATGACCGTCGAGATCGCGCCGGGCGTGAGGTACAACACCTGGGCCTTCGACGGCCACGGCGCTCCCGGTCCTCTATCGTCCATGTCCGTGAGGGGCAGACGGTCGAGATGACGCTGAAGAACGGCGGCGCCATCCCCCATTCGGCCCGCGCGATGATGCCGGACTGGACGACCCTCTACGGCTACGCCAACCAGCACGTCAACCACCCGCTGACGGCCAAGCCGGGTGACACGACCCGCTTCTACGTCGTTGCCGCCGGCCCGACGCTCGACACGAACTTCCACGTTGTCGGCGGGATGCTCGACCGCGCCTGGGTCAACGCCGACCTGACCAACCCGCCGCAGAACGGCGTCCAGACGGTCGCCGTCCCGGCGGGCGGAGCCGGCGTCTTCGACGTCAAGCTCGACAAGGAGGGTCTCTATCCCTTCGTCAGCCACGCGTTCGCACACGTCGACCTCGGCCAGGTGGGCTTGCTCAAGGTCGGCACCCGACGGGGACGATGTCGCACTAGCGCATGGCGGTTTTGACGAACGCCATCGTCGAGGAGGACACTGCCGTCGACGTCATCCTGCGCGACGGCAGCACGCTCCGCCTGCGCCCGCCGGCCCGGGACGACGGGGACGCTCTCGTTCGCTTCTTCGCCGAGCTTTCCGACCAGAGCCTCTATCGGCGTTTTCACGGCCATCCGTCCGTCGACGCTGATCTCGTTGCACCAGACCTCGAGCCTGACTGGGTGGAGCGTGGCGCGCTGCTCGGGGCCGTCGCCACGGACGAGGGCGAGAACGTCGTGACCCTCGCCAGCTACGTGCTATTGCGCGACCGGGAGGTAGCCGAGGTCGCCTTCGCGGTCGCCGACGGCTACCAGGGACGCGGCATCGGCCCGCGTCTGCTCGAGCAACTCGCAGCGCGAGCCGCCAAGCGAGGCATAACCCGTTTCGTCGCCGAGGTCATCGCGGACAACGAGCCGATGCTGCGCGTCTTCTCCGAGGCCGGCTTCAGCCTGTCGAGGACGCTCTCGGGCGGAGTCGTCGAAGTCACGTTCCCGATCGCGAGGACCGCCGCCTACGCGGCACGCATTGCGGCGCGCGACCACACCGCTGTCGCCGCTTCACTCAGGCGATTCTTCGAGCCGCGATCGGTGGCCGTCTTCGGTGCGTCGCCCCGTCGCGGCACGATCGGGGGCGAGCTCTTCCGCAACATCATCGCGGGCGATTTCAGCGGTGCCGCCTACCCGATCAACCGCAGCGGGGAATCGGTCGCCGGCGTTCGCGGCTACCGGTCGATCGACGACATCGCTGACGCGGTCGACCTGGGGGTCATCTGCGTTCCAGCGGCGGCCGCGCTCGAGGCGGCGGAGTCGGCGCTGCGGAAAGGAGTGCGCGCGCTGATGGTCATTTCGGCCGGCTTTGCCGAGATCGGCCCCGAGGGAGCCGAACGGCAACGTCAGCTGCTCGCCCTCGTCCGCGCTCACGGCGCTCGCCTGATCGGGCCGAACTGCCTCGGCATCGCATCCGCGTCGACGCGCCTGAACGCGACGTTCGCGTCGCGTCAGGCGGCGGCCGGGAACATCGGGTTCTCGTCCCAAAGCGGTGCGCTCGGCCTGGCCATGCTCGAAGCCGCCGAGTCACGCGGCCTCGGACTGTCCGCGTTCGTCTCGATCGGCAACAAGGCCGACGTCTCCTCGAACGACCTGCTCGAGTGGTGGGAGGACGACCCGCTGACCGAGGTCGTGTTGCTCTACGTCGAGTCGTTCGGCAACCCGCGCAAGTTCGCCGAGGTCGCGCGCCGCGTCGCGCGCAGCAAGCCGATCCTCGCCGTCAAGAGCGGGACGACGGCGAGCGGTGCTCGCGCCGCCAGCTCGCACACAGCGGCGCTGGCCGGCTCAGAGACGGCAGTCGATGCGCTCTTCCACCAGGCCGGGGTCATTCGGGCAGGCTCGCTCGAGGAGCTCGTCGACGTCGCCACGCTGCTGTCAACGCAGCCGGCGCCGCGCGGCCGCGGTGTCGCGGTGCTGACGAATGCCGGAGGACTCGGGATCATGTGCGCGGACGCCTGCGAGGCGGCAGGCCTCGCGTTGCCGCCTCTCGCCGAAGAGACCCGTGAACGACTTCATGCCCTCCTGCCGGCTGAAGCGAGTCTCGCGAACCCGGTCGACATGCTCGGCTCGGCGACGGCAGGTCTGTACGAGGCCGTGTTGCCGCTGATCCTCGCGGATCCTGGAGTCGACGCCGTGATCGTCCTGTTCGTGCCGGCAGTGAGCGCAACGGCGGATGAGGTCGCGGGCGCTGTCGCCCTTACCGGGGCAGGGGACAAGCCGGTACTCGCTGTCGTCATGAGCTCCGAGGGGATCCCGGCCGTTTTGCGCGCCGCGCCGCATGCTGCCGCTGCCTTCGTCTACCCCGAGTCGGCCGCTCGCGCTCTGGGTCGTGCCGCCGAGCGAGCGGACTGGCTGCGCCGGCCGCTCGGCTCCGTGCCCGAGCTGGACGTCGACCGCATCGCGGCCGCGGCTGTCATCGAGCGGGCACTAGCCGATCGAGACGATGTCTGGCTCGAGCCGGCCGACGTCCGCGCCCTCCTGCTTGCCTACCGGATCCCGCTCGTCGGCGAGGCGGTAGCGCACTCAACCGAGGATGCGATCGGAGCCGCCACCGCCTTCGGCTACCCCGTCGTCGTGAAGACCGCCGCCGCCGGCGTCCATAAAAGCGAGGGCGGCGGAATCGCGCTCGACCTCGGCGACGCCGCTGCCGTCCGCGAGGCGGCCGACCGGATCGGCGCGCCGGTGATCGTCCAGCCGATGATCGGAGCCGGCGCCGAGCTCCTGGCCGGCCTCGTCCAGGATCCCGTCTTCGGCCCACTGGTCGCGTTCGGCCCGGGCGGCGTCTTCGCCGAGCTGATCGGCGATGCCGCCTTCCGCATCGCTCCAATCACCGACGTGGAGGCCGAGGAGCTGGTCACAACCGGAAAAGCCGGAAAGCTCGTCAAGGGCTTTCGCGGCGCACCGGCGGCCGACGTCGCTTCTCTCGTCGATCTGGTCTGCCGGCTGTCGCGCCTCGGCGAGGACCTGCCCGCCGTCGCCGAACTCGATCTCAACCCCGTACTCGCCCTTCCGGATCGGTGCGTCGCGGTCGACGCGCGCATACGTGTGCAACGGCCCGAGAGCCGGTCGCGCCCGAAGAGCTGGTAGTCAGTCGTCCTGGTCGATCTCGAGCAGCCCTTGCTCGAGTGCGTGGCGGACGAGCTCGGCGCGGGTGCTGAGGCGCAGCTTCTGCATGATGTGAGCCCGGTGGGTCTCGGCGGTGCGTACCGAGATGAAGAGCTGCTCGGAGATTTCCTGGTTCGTGTGGCCGAGCGCGAGTAGGCGGAGCACGTCGCGCTCTCGGTCGGACAGGGGATCTTGTTCGGCGCGCTCCCGCTCTTCGGCCTCTGCCTCGACCATCCGGGCGCCGAGGGTGGGGTGAACGTAGCGGCCGCCACCGGCCACCTCGCGCACGGCGGCAATGAGGTCGGTGTCGGCGGCCTCCTTGAGGATGTAGCCGGAGGCGCCGGCGGCGAAGGCCTGGCGGACGTAGTTCGGGTCGTCCTGCATCGAGAGGATCAAGACCTTCGCCTCTGGGGCGTCGTGGAGAACGTCGGGAGTGGCCTCGATGCCGCTCTTTCCCGGCATCACGACGTCCATCAGGATCACGTCCGGCTTCTGCGCACGCGTTTCGAACACGGCGTGCGTAGCGTCGCCGGCTTCGCCGACGACCACGATCCCGGCTTGGGACTCGAGCACCTTGCGCAGCCCGCTTCTGACGACGGGATGGTCGTCGACGATCAGGACGCGGATTGTCGTGTCGCTCATGGCAGTGGCACCTCGGCGACGATCGTCGTCCCGGAGCCGGGTGTGGACTCGATTCTTAGCGTGCCGCCGAGTAGCGCCAGCCGTTCGCCCATGCCGAGGAGTCCGAGCCCTTCGCCACTGCGATCGTCACGGGTGAAGCCGCGGCCGTCGTCTTCGATCAGCGCCGTGACCGCTCCGGCCTTGTGTCCCAAGACGATGCTGATGGTGCCCGCCTGAGCGTGCTTGACGACGTTGGTTAGCGCCTCCTGGACGATGCGATAGAGGGCGGTTTCGACGTCGGCCGGCAGGCGCTCGCGGATCTGCGACTCGAGTTCGACGCGCATTCCGGTCTGCTCGGAGAAGGTGTCGCGTAGGCGTTCGAGCGCCGGCGTGAGCCCAAAGTCGTCGAGCGCCTTCGGCCGGAGCTCGATCGCCAGCCGGCGCACGTCGTGCAGCGTCTGGACGACTTGCTCGCGGACCGCAAGCAGGGCTTCCGCGCGCTCGGCGTCGCCTTTCGCCTCGTCGACCGCCTTCAAGCCGAGGAGCACCGATGTCAACTCCTGCCCGGTCTGGTCGTGGAGCTCGCGGGCAAGTCGGCGTCGTTCGAGCTCCTGTGCCGCGACCACCCGGCGGAGCGCGTCGCGCGCTACCCGCGATGACAGGTCGACGGCGACCGCGGCTCGCTTCGCGAAGGTTTCCGCGAGGCGCAGGTCGTTATCGTCGAAGCGCGGATCGTCGCCCTCTTTGTCGTGGGCGACGATGACTCCGATCGGACGAGCGCCGGCGATCAGTGGGACGTAGAGGCGTGTACGCGCGTCGATGGGGCGCGTCGCATGCTGGTCGACCTCGGGGTCGTCCGAGAGCGCGTCCACACGTTCGGCGCTCCGGCGCTCGAGTACGCCGCCGCTCTTCGAGCCGGCCCGCTCGAGACGAAGACCGAGGATCTCCTCGGCACCGGCACCGTCAGCCGCTTCGATGCGCAACATCCCCTCGGAGGCGGGCAGCGCGATCGTCACCACTCTCGCCCCGATCAGGCTGCGCAAGCGCCGGCAGATGAGCTGCAGGAGGCGCGGAAGGTCGAGCTCGCTGGCCAGCGCCGCGCCGACCTCATTGAGCGCCTCGAGCTGTGCCGACCAGTTCGTCGCGTCCTTGAGGAGCCGCGCGTTCTCGATCGCCACCGCTGCTTGGCTGGCCAGCGTCTCGACCAGCTCTTGATCCTCGGCTGTGAATGGGCCGTCGGCCTTCTCGGTCAGGTAGAGGTTGCCGTAAGCCCTTCCGCGTAGGAGGATCGGGACCCCGAGGAAGCCACGCATGGGCGGGTGGTCCGGCGGGAAGCCGACCGAGCGCGGGTCGTCGCCGATCGACTCCAAGCGCAGCGGCTCCGCGTTCTTGATCAGGACGCCGAGGATGCCGCGGCCGCGCGGCAGCTCACCGATGGCGGCGTGCTTCTCGGGGTCGATGCCAGTCGTCAGAAACCGCTCGAGCTCGGTTCCGGTTCCGTCGATGACGCCGAGCGCCGCGTAGCGTGCCCCAGTGAGCTCGGCGGCCGTCTCGACCAACTTCTGCAGCAGATCGTCAAGGGACAGCTCCGAGCCGAGCGCGATGCCGGCATCGATGAGGCCGCGGAGGCGCTCAGTCAGGGACGTCTCGACCATTGGGGGGATTATCAGCGTCGACCGGACGCAGACGCGCCGCTCCGCTGACAATGGATCACTCCGCCGGCTTGGGCACCGTGCTTTCCGCTCCCGACCTGTGCCTCTCGGGCACCGTCAACCAGGTCAAGCACCGCGGCCTCCTCTTTGCGCTGCCTAATCCAGGCGTGGACTCGACCAGGGCTCGTAGGCCGGACAGTCGCCTGGTCGCCTGAGCCGGCGGACGCTGCTCTCCGCACAGGGCTGCGCATCGGCACGGTGGTCGCGGCGATTGGCTGGTTGGCGCTACGTCAGCGAACCTGCGAGGGAGAGGCAGCCGCGTCCGGCGCGCGTACACCCCACCTCGCGTGGCGCGGCGTTGTCCATGGAGACAAAATCCGGTGGCCCACTCATGACCCAAACGTCGATTGAACGCTTGGCTCAACATGCGGACGCGGGGAGCGAAGAGCCGAAAGTAGCTGCAAATGAGACTGTTTGAAGGGATTCGTCGCCGCCCGTCGTTGCGCCTGAGTCGGGCTGTCACGCCGGAGGTCGCGGGTTCGAGTCCGGTCGCTCCCGTAAAAATACTGCAATCATTGCGTTGTCCGGTCGGACGCGAAAATCGGGCCGATCTGCACAAACGGGCGTTCGGGTGGGGCCGATGTTTATTTCCATAGACTCCCCTGCAAAATGATTATTTTTGTTGACTGACCCGGCACCGAGCCGGGCAGCTGCTTGCACGATTGCCTTTGATCAGCTTGTTCAGGTAAAGGCGGTCCATGGCCGTAGGGGCGAGCTGCCCGAGACAGCCAATCGCGTCTCAGACGTCAGCAGAGCTCGGATTGGGCGGTCTAGTCGAACACGGCGACGTAGTAGGAGCCCTCGTCCCGGACGAGGTGGCGGGTCTCCCAGCCCGTCCCCTCGACAATCTCGGCATCTCGCGAAGTCCAGTCGTCAGACATCACCGCGATTGTGGAATCTGCAGAATTCCGCCGCGACTATGCGGAGACGTACTTTTACGCGCGCGGAGATCGGGCATCCTTACTCCGTGACCAGGACTCACAAGGTGGCGAACCTCGTCGGCATCGGTTTTCCGGTCGCCGGCCTCCTTCTGGCGATCGCCCTCCTTTGGGGCCGGATGGTCGGTCCGACGGAGATCGCGATCATGATCGTCGGCTACCTCCTGACCGGGTTCGGGATCACGGTCGGCTACCACCGCCTTTTCACACACCGCTCGTTCGAGACCTTCAAGCCCGTGAAGTACACCTTTGCGCTGCTGGGCCAGATGGCCGTGGAAGGCGACGTGGTTGCCTGGGTCGCCGATCACCGGAAGCACCATCAGTTTTCGGACCAGGAGGGCGATCCGCACAGCCCGCACGCGGGCTACGGCACCGGAATCCTCGAGGCTCTGAAGGGCCTCTGGCACGCGCACGCCGGTTGGATGTTCAGCCTCGCCGGCAGGGCCGACAAGGCGAAGTACGCAAAGGATTTGATCGACGACCGCGGCCTGCGCCTGATCGCGAAGCTCTTTCTTCCCACCGTCGCCCTGTCGCTCCTCATCCCCGCGCTCGTCGGGTGGGCGCTGATCGGCGGCTGGTACGGCTTCTGGGCAGGGATGATCTGGGGCGGAGCAGTCCGCATCTTCCTGCTTCATCACGTGACCTTCTCGATCAACTCGATCTGCCATTTCTGGGGCGGGCGGCGGTTCGGAACCTCGGACCAGTCGCGCAACGTCTGGTGGCTCTCGTGGCTCTCGTTCGGAGAGTCGTGGCACAACAACCATCACGCCTTCCCTTCGTCCGCCTTTCACGGCCTCCGGAAGCTCGAGGTCGACCCGGGCGGCTGGGTGATCTGGGCGCTCGAGAAGTGCGGGCTCGCCTGGCGGGTCGTCAGGATCCCGCCCGAGCGACAAGCTCGCAAGATCGTTCTTCCCTAGGTTCGCGAAAAGCGCTCGAGCTCGCGGGCCACGAGCTTGGCCCAACGGCGGGCGCGGGGAAGCGGGGTCAGGCCCCAGCGTGGCCGAAGCGCTGCGCCGTGGAGCCCACCCGGGATCAGCGTGTACTGAACCTCTGACGCCTGGGCTCTGGCCCGTTCGAGGCCACGGCGGGAGCTCGCGGCGCTGACGCCCGGGATCCCGGGCAGGTTTCGGTCGAATGCTCCGTGGACGACCGCGAACCGGCGGCCTGCAAGAGCGTCGAGCGGCAGGCGGTCCGGCAGCCAGGGCGCGAGGCCGAGCACGCTCTTCACCGCCGGGTGATCCGCCGCGGACGCCGCGACCGCCCCGCCCATCGAGAATCCGATCAGCAGGATCCGCTCCGCGCCCCCCTCTACGGCCGCTTGCAGAGCGGCTCGAGCGTCCTCGACACAGAGCTCCAGCCGCTGCCAGGACTTGACCCGGTACCGAACCTCGACGAAGCCGAGCTCGGGGAACCGGGGTGAGAGCCGCTGGACGAGCCACTCGTTGCTGGCGCTCCAGGTGCCCGGCTCCTCGGCGTTGCGCCCGCCGCCGAGCCAGACGACGGTGGCGGCCCGAAGTCCGTTCGTCACCCGCGCCTCGGCGCCGCTCGCGAGTTGAAGACGTTCGGGGACCGGGGTCATCGGGGCAAGGAGCATGCACTGATGAGCAGGAGTAGCGTCATAGAAATGGACGGCTGGCAGACGCGCGACCGGCAAACGGAGGACGGTGCGGTCGAGTCGGAGCAGCGCGCGGCGCTCGGAGACCTCGTGGTCGAGTTCTCGGCGGAGGGTGCCGAGCGGCTAGGTAACGCGTACTGGCGAGAGGTCGAACGGTTTACTGGTCGTCTCGTCCGGGCCCGGCAACGTCAGGGCTCACTCGAGCTGTGCCTGCTGGGACGTGGTCCGGCGCTCCTCCGGTTCGGTGCCCCGCTCATCGAAGTGACTGGAACCCTTGTGTCTTGCAGATATCCCATCGAGGGCGGCTTGCTGGCGCAGCGTCCCGCCGGCGAGATTCTCTTCGAGCAGACGGGAGGGCCGGTAGTCCTTCGCTCGGCGATCCGCGGTTTCTTTCCGCGCCTCGCCGCCCGCCAGGGCAGGCCGGACTGGACGGGCGCGCTCTACAACCGGGTGCAGAGCCGAATCCATGTGGCGGTCAGCCGTCGCTATTTCTCGCGGTTGATCGCCGAGGCCGGCAGATGAGGGTCGCCGTCTTCGGCGCCTCGGGGACGATCGGTGAGCCTTTGCTCGCTGTGCTTGCGCGCGAGCACAGCGTCGTCGCGGTCTCGCGCAGCGAACGGCCGGACGGCGATGTGGCCTGGAAGGTCGCCGATGCGACAGACCGACACTCCGTGGCCCGGGTGCTCGAGGGGGTCGAGGTTGCGTACTACCTCGTCCACTCGCTCGGGAGCACCGATTTCGAGGGGAAGGATCTCGAGGCCGCCGAGACGACTGCGCGCGAGGCCGAACGCGCCGGCGTCAAGCAGCTCGTCTACCTGGGCGGGCTCGGAGACGACTCTCCCGACCTCTCGCCCCACCTTCGGAGCCGGCGGGAGACCGGCAAGCGGCTGGCCTCGACGTCTGTCCCGGTCACGACTCTGCGCGCGGCGATGGTCGTCGGCCGGGGCAGCGCCGCATTCGAGACGGTCCTCGCGCTCGTGAACCGCCTCCCGGCGATGGTGACGCCGCGCTGGGTCTCGACGCGCACGCAGCCGATCGCGTTGAACGACGCCATCGCCTACCTCGCGGGGGTCTGCGGGCTCAAGCCTGCGCTCGGAGGCGAGTTCGACATCGGTGGGCCGGAGGTCATGACCTACCGCGAGATGATCGAACGGATCGCCCGTCTTCGCGGAAAGCACCCGATCATCGTCGAGGTCCCAGTGTTGACACCGTGCCTCTCGTCGCTGTGGCTGCACCTGGTCACCCCCGTGAATGCCGGGGTCGCGCGCCCGCTGATCGAGGGGCTGCGGAACGAGACGGTCGCCCACAACGACCGCATCCGCCAGCTTCTGCCGATCGAGCTGACGCCGTTCGACGAAGCAGCGCGCACCGCGCTCGGGTAGCCGCCGGCCGCGCACGGCCCGTTCCTTGTCCGGATCGGCTTCCGCGAAGCCCTAGACTTTCGCCGGTTTGTTTCCTGGGCGCACCCCGGTGAACAGGCGTCGCACGCCGCGCGGGTTCGAGTCCCGTCGCTCCCGTTCCATTTCAAGCCGCTTGTGGCGTGTTGCAGGCCCGGGTGGCACCTCGGGCCTTCGTGTTGGTCAGGTTTGGTCAGGGCGGCGGTCGCCGGCATCAGCGCCCGGTTCTCGGGACTTGCCGACAAGAAAGACACAGATCGGATTAACTGCCCGGGGCAGCGAACGCCTACAAGCCCAGGAGAGGTGCGCGATGAGGCTGTCCCTTGTGTTCCAGTTCCCGCTGGTCGTTCTTTCCGTTTTCCTGCTCGCGGGGTCAGTTGCCTACGCCAAGCCGGACAAGACCAAGCCGAATTTCGACATTGTCACGCTGTCGAACCGCGCCGATCTCATCAGCGGCGGCAATGCGCTGGTCGAGATCAGCGTGCCGCACAACGTGCCGCTGCACCAGGTAAGGGTGCTGCTCAACGACGACGTCGACGTGACGGCCATGTTCCGGACCGACGCGGCGGCGCGCACGATGCGTGGGGTGGTGACCGGACTCGTGGTCGGCACGAACACGCTCATCGCCGACTCCAACGGCCGCGGCAAAGGTCGTCCGCGCGCTTCGCTCACCATCACCAACCACCCGATCGGCGGGCCGGTGCTGCTCGGCTCGCAGACGCAGCCTTGGGTCTGCGCCACGCCCACGCCGGCGATCGATCCGGCGACCGGCGCCACGACGAACGCGAGCGGGCTGTCGACGTTCGCCGTCGGCGCGCAATGCAACATCGCCACTGAGTACAAGCTCTTCTACCGCACCACGAACTCGCCTTGCTCGAGCTCGTTGCCAGATCCGAACCCGCCGGCCGTCCCTCCGGCAAACGCCTGCTTCAAGCCGTATACGGTCGGCATCACGCCCGCCGATCTGGCGATGGCCACGTCGACGAACGGCATGACGGTGCCGTACATCGTGCGCGTCGAGCGCGGCACGATCAATCGCGGCATCTACGACATCGCGAGCCTCTTCGACCCGACCAGCGCGACGCCCTGGACGGCACTCTCGCCACAGCCGCAGTGGAACCGCAAGGTGGTCTACACGTTCGGCGCTTCGACCGGCCAGCCGCGGCTGCAATTCCGCACCTCGCAGAATTGGGCCGATGACGCGGCGCTTTCACGCGGTTTCATGGTGGTGGACAACAGCCTGACCGACTCGCTCTTCAACTCGAACCGCACGCTGAACGCCGAGACGCTGATGATGATGAAGGAGCACATCGTCGACTCGTACGGCGAGATCGCCTCCACGATCGGCAACGGCTGCTCAGGCGGGTCGATCCAGCAGAACACCGCGGCCTCGATCTTCCCCGGGCTGCTCGACGGCATCCAGCCGGGCTGCGACTACCCCGATTCGATCACCACGGGGCTCGAGGTCGCCGACTGCGTGCTGCTCGTGAACGTCTATGCCGGGCCGGAGTGGACAGCGTTGATGGCCGGCAAGACCCAGGCGGAGATCAACGCCAAGAAGGCGGCGATCAACGGCCATCTGAACCACATCGGCTGCCAGTCCTGGAACAACGCATTCGGCTTCAATAACAAGCCGGGCAACTACGTGCCGTTCCTCGTCATCAATCAGACCACCGGCGCGATGGCGTTCGCTGGCGCGCCGCGCAACAACTGCCTCTTGCCGGCCACGCGGGTCTACGACCCGGTTACCAATCCCAACGGCACGCGCTGCGGCGACAACGACCTGTCCGCCGCCGTCTGGGGATTGACCCCCGGGATTCCGGCCGGCAGCCTCCGCGCGCGGCAGACCGGCGACAACGTCGGCATCCAGTATGGCCTCGGGGCCTTGCTCGCGAACAAGATCACGGCCGAGGAGTTCGTGACGCTGAACGAGAAGATCGGCGGTCTCGACGCCGATTCGAACCGTCGGACGGCGCGCAGTACCGCCGACCTCCCGGCCCTCGACATCGCGTACCGCGCCGGAATCGTCTCAAGCGGCGCGCATCTCGGCATGCTGCCGATCATCGATTCGCGCGGCTGGGACGAGCAGGGCATCCACTACATCTGGCGCAGCTTCGCCGAGCGCGCCCGCATCGAGGCGGAAAACGGCGGTGATCACGGCAACCAGGTGATGTGGCGCTACGGCACGGCGCTGCTGCCGGCCACCCCGGCCCAGGTCTCGGCGGTGACCTTGCGGTCGCTGCTGACGATGAACGCATGGCTGGACAACCTCAACGTCATCGCGCCGAAGGACACGCTGAACTCGCCGCGCACGCAGGCCGAAGTGATCGCCGGGAAGCCCGCGGACGCGGTCGACTTCTGCTTCCTGCTCGCCGATACGAGCTTTACGACTCCGGTGTTCGACACGACGGTCTGCGACAACGATGCCCCGCAGGCGGACGGCCTCGGCCGGCTGGCGAAACGGGCTTCGCCGCGCCAAGTGGCCGGCGGGCCGCTGGCGGAGAACATCTTGAAGTGCCAGCTGAAGCCGCTCAGCCCGGTCGACTACCCGTCGATCACCTTCACGCCCCTGCAGTGGACGCGGATGCAGGCCGCCTTCCCGGACGGCGTGTGCGACTGGTCGCGCCCCGGCGTCGGGCAGCAGCCGGCGATCTCGCCGCTCACTTTCAGCGGCGGCCCGGGCGGCGTGCCGCTGCCGCCGGCACCGGAGGCCGTGGCGGCCCCGGAGCATTGATTCGAGCTAGGGGGCAGCGCCGAAGACGCCGATCTGCCGCGAGGCCTCGAACACGACGACCGCGACGGCATTCGACAGGTTGAGGCTGCGGTTACCGGCGAGCACCGGTAGTCGCATTCGCATCAGCTACTAGCAAGAACCAGAGCCCAGGCTTGCGGCAAACCACGGGTCGTGCCGCATAATCGCCGGTCGCAGGCGAGAACCTACGGAAATGGGAGGAGCCGTCCGGCGTGTGGCTATGACCGAGCATGCGGTGGTGATCGCCGGAGGCGGCCCGACGGGGCTGATGTTGGCGGGCGAGTTGGCGTTGGCGGACGTCGACGTCGCCATCGTCGAGCGGCGCGCCAGCCAGGACCTCCCCGGCTCGCGCGCAGGCGGTCTGCACTCACGCACCATCGAGGTTCTCGACCAGCGCGGGATCGCCGATCGGTTCCTCGCGGAGGGACAGCAAGCCCAGGTCGCGGGCTTCGCCGGCACCCAGTTGGACATCAGCGACTTTCCCACCCGGCACAACTACGGCCTCGGGCTGTGGCAGAACCACATCGAGCGGATATTGGCCGGCTGGGTTGTCGAGCTGGCGGTGCCGATCTACTACGGCATTGAGGTCACCGGTTTCGCGCAGGACGACACCGGCGTCGACGTCCAGCTCTCCGACGGCCGGTCGCTGCGGGCCGAGTACCTCGTCGGGTGCGACGGTGGACGCAGTCTGGTCAGGAAGGCAGCCGGCATCGAGTTCCCCGGGTGGGATGCGACCACGAGCGCCCTGATCGCCCAGGTCGAGATGACCGAGGCGCCTGAGTTGGGCATCCGCCGCGATGCCTCTGGCATGCATGCCCTGGGCAAGGTGGACTACGAGATCCGCGACGGCGAAGTGGTCTACAAGGAAGGAGGGACGGTGGGGGTCATGCTGACCGAGTCGCACGTCGGAGCCACGGCCGAACCCACCTTGCGCGATCTCAGCGAGGCGCTCGTCGCCGTGTACGGGACCGATTACGGGATCCACAGTCCCACATGGATCTCCCGGTTCACCGACATGACTCGGCAGGCCGCGACCTACCGCGCGGGGCGCGTCCTGCTGGCGGGCGACGCGGCGCACGTGCACTCCCCGGTCGGTGGACAGGGCCTCAACACCGGTGTGCAGGATGCGGTGAACCTCGGCTGGAAGCTGGCCCAGGTGGTCAAGCGGACGTCGCCGGACAGCCTCCTGGACACCTACCACGCCGAGCGCCACCCGGTCGCCGCCCGCGTGCTGCGCAACACGATGGCGCAGGTCGCGCTCATGCGCCCCGACGACCGCATCGAGGCGCTGCGCGAAAGCGTGACCGAGCTGCTGAGCATGGACGAGCCTCGCAAGCGGTTCGCCGCGATGATGTCTGGTCTCGACATTCACTACGACCTCGGCGAAGGACACCCGCTGCTCGGACGCCGCATGCCCGATCTCGACCTGGTCACCGCCGACGGCCCGCTGCGGGTCTTCACCCTGCTGCACCAGGCCCGGCCGGTGCTCCTCAACCTCGGTGAGCCCGGCGGCTTCGACATCACTCCATGGGCCGATCGCGTTCAGATGATCGACGCCGAATACGCTGGTACGTGGGAGCTCCCGGCAATCGGAGCGGTCACTGCTCCCACCGCCGTGTTGATTCGGCCCGACGGATACGTGGCCTGGGTGGGAGACCGAACCCAACTGGGGCTCCCTGAGGCGCTAACCACCTGGTTCGGACCGCCGGCTGAGGCGTAGCTCGTTCTCGCCCTAGCGCTGCGCCTCCTGCACGAGGAGCGCGATCTGGACCCGGTTGTCCACGCCGAGCTTGGTCAGGAGCCGGGAGACGTGCGCCTTCACCGTCGCGACGCTCATGTAGAGCTCGGCGGCGATCTCCGCGTTGGAGAGGCCGCGGCCGACCGCCAGTGCAACCTCGCGCTCGCGTGCGCTGAGGCTGTCGAACCGGGCGCGGGCCTTCTCGTGCCGCGCGCCCGCGTCGGGATCGCCGGCGACGAGGGCGATCAGCCGACGGGCGACGGGCGGCGAGAGCGTGCCGTCACCGGCGTGGACGAGCTCGATCGCGCGGACGATCTCGGCCGGAGGCGTGTCCTTGAGCAGAAAGCCGGCGGCGCCGGCGCGAAGCGCCCGCACGACGAGCTCGTCGGCGTCGAACGTCGTCAGGACGAGGACCTGAGGCGCCTGCGGCTGGGCCCGCAGGAGGTCCGTCGCTGCGATCCCGTCGAGCTCCGGCATCCGGATGTCCATGAGGACGACGTCCGGGTGGTGCTTGTCCACGGCGGGCAGGACCCCGCGGCCGTCGTCCACCTCCCCGACGACCTCGATCTGCTCCGCGCCTGAGAGCATCAGCTTGAGGCCCGAGCGGACGAGCGGGTCGTCGTCGACGAGCAGGACGCGGATGACCTCGCTCACGGCGTCCAGGGCAGGGTCGCGCGCAGGACGAAGTCGCCGGTCTCGTCCGGCCCGTGCTCGAGCTCGCCGCCGGCGAGGGAGACGCGCTCGGCCAGGCCGACGAGCCCGGCGCCCGACGCCTCCGGCGAGCGCCCGGCCGGGACGCCGATCGGGCTCCGGCTGACCACGGCGACGACCAGCGCGGGGGTCTCGTCCGTCGAGACCGAGACCTCGACCGCGGCGCCTGGCGCATGCTTCCGCGCATTCGTCAGTCCTTCCTGGACGACTCGGTAGGCGGTGCGCCCGAGCGCCTCCGGAACCTGCGCGTCAGTCGTGTTGTTCATGTGGAGGCGGACGTGCATGCCCGCCTCGCTCGATTCCTCGATCAGCGTCGGCAGCTGCGCCAGTGTCGGCTGTGGGGGCTGCACCGTTCCTTCCTCGGACTCGTCGCGAAGGACGCCGATCACGTCCCTCAGCTCCTGGAGAGCGGTTTGAGCCGTCTCGCGGATCACCCCGGCGGCTTCAGCGACTTCTTCGGGAGAGGCGTCGGGCCGGAACTCCAGCGCTCCCGCATGCACGCTGAGCAGCGAGAGCCGGTGGGCGAGCACGTCGTGCATCTCCCGCGCGATGCGGCGACGCTCCGCCTCGCGGGCCTGACCGACGCGGAGCCGCTGCTCGGACTCGAGCCGCTCTGCACGCTCACGCAACGAACGGATCACCTCGCGCCGCGCGCGGGTGAAGAGGCCCCATCCGAGCGCAACCGCGATCAGCAGGCAGCCGAGGAGCACCTGCGTCACCCAGCTGCCGACGCTCGGATACAGGAGCGGGAAGACCACCGTCGAGACGAGGGCCAGTGCGACGATCCCGATCAGTGCGCGCCTCGACGCGCGGATCGCCGCGTTGAAGATCGCAAAGACCACTGCGCCTCCCGCCATCGCGGCGAACGTGGAGACCACCCCCGCGAGCACCGCAACTCCGACGGGATGGCGTCGACGCACCCAGAGCGTCAGGCACACCGCCGTCCCGACCAGGAAGTCGACGACGATCCCTGGATCGCTGCGGTCCGCGGTGATCGAGCTGAGCGAAAGGACGCCGATGCCCATCGCCGCGACGAACAGCAGGACGTCGACGACCCAGTCGCGGGCCGAGCGCTGGCCACCCGGCGCTTCGAGCAGCTCCCCGGGCAGCAGCGGACGCTGCCACCCCACCACGTTCGAGGGCTCTGTCATCGCTTCCAAGCGTACGTCGAAGCGACGGTTCGACCCCCGACCAAAGTCGATCCGAGCGTCGACCAAGGGTGCGATCGAACTAGCCCGGCGGCCCTACCGCGTGGCAGTACCCGGCGGCCACACTCGACCCATGATCAAAACAGAGAACCTCACCAAGCGGTTCGGCGCGAAGACGGTCGTCGACGACGTCTCGTTCCGCGTCGAGCCCGGAACCGTCACAGGGTTCCTCGGCGCCAACGGCGCCGGCAAGACCACGACGCTACGGCTGCTGACCGGGCTCTCCGAGCCGGACGGCGGCGAAGCGGTCGTGCTGGGCGGGCGCTACCGCGACCTGCCCAATCCGGGACGCCGCGTAGGCGTCCTGCTCGACGCGGCCGCGCAGCACGGCGGCCGGCGCGGCCGCGAGGCGCTGGCCGTCTCCGCGCAGCTGATGGGAGTCGACCAGCGGCGCGCCGAGCGAGCTGCTCGACCTGGTTGGGCTCGACCGGTCGGCTGCGAAGAAGCGGGTGCGCCACTACTCCCTGGGCATGCGTCAGCGGCTCGGGATCGCCCACGCCCTGCTCGGCGATCCGGAGGTGCTGATCCTCGACGAGCCCGCGAACGGGCTCGATCCTCCCGGGATCCGCTGGATGCGCGAGCTGCTGCGCGACTTTGCGGACCGCGGCGGCACGGTGCTGCTCTCATCGCACCTGCTGCACGAGGTCCAGGCTCTGGCCGACCGGGTCGTGATCATCGACCTCGGACGCATCGTCGCCCAGGGAAGCCTCGCCGAGCTGCTCGCCGGCTCGGGCACGGTCGTGCGCGGAGACGACGACGTGCGGCTTCGCTCGGCGCTCGACGCCGCCGGCCTGGAGGCTCGCCCCGCGATCGACGGCGGGTTCGTCGTCGAGGCTCAGCCCGACGCCGTCGGGAGGGCTGCGCTCGCGGGCGGCGTGGCACTCAGCCGCCTGGCTCCCTCGGACGGCTCCGGCCTCGAGCAACTGTTCTTCGACCTGACCGCGGGCGCCTCGAACGGCGCCCGCGCCGACCGAGTGGAGGTCACCTCATGAGCACTGCCGTCCTCGAATCCCCCCTGTCGCATCGTGCCGTCGAGAAGCGTCCGAGCCTCTTGCGGCTCACCGCCGTCGAGCTTCGGAAGATGGTCGACACCCGCGCAGGCTTCTGGCTGCTCCTGAGCATCTTCGGCCTGACCGTCGCGGCGCTCGTCACGGCGTACTTCACGGGCGGACCGGAGGATCACACGTTCAAGCAGATGTTCGTCCTGGCGGCTTTCCCGTCGGCCTTGCTCCTCCCGATCGTCGGAATCCTCCTGGTCAGCTCCGAGTGGAGCAACAGGACGACCTTGATCACGTTCACGCTCGTGCCGCGACGCGTCCGCGTTCTCGCGGCAAAGGTCGGCGCCGGTGTCGTCCTGGCAAGCATCGCGCTCGTCATCGCCCTCGGGCTCGCGGCTCTCGGCGCCGCCATCGCGCGGCCGGACGTGGACGGCGCCTGGTCGATCTCCCCGCAGCTCTTCGGCCAGCTCACGCTCTACGTCATCGCGTCGATGCTGATGGGCGTCGCCTTCGGCGTGGCGCTGCTCTCCTCCCCGGTGGCCATCGTTCTCTACTTCCTGATGCCGATGGGAGCCATCGCGCTCAGCGCGATCCCGTGGTTCGACGGCGTCGTCCCGTGGCTGGACTGGTGGAGCTCCGTCTCGATCCTGGCCGACAAGCCGCTGAGCTCGACCGAGTGGGCACACGCCGGCACCTCACTCGCCGCATGGGTGCTCCTTCCCCTGGTCGTCGGGCTCTGGCGCATCACCCGGAGCGAGGTGAGCTGACGATGCAGGCTCGGCACGGGCGGCCGCGGCTCTACGCGGCTGCCCGGGTCGGGCTCGTCGTCGCAGCGCTCGTGGTGCTGCTCAACGTCGTGCTGCCGAAGGCCCTGGCGGCGATCCCGTTCGCCGATCTGCCCGACCTTCCCGACGGTCCCGACATGCCCGGCTGGCTCCGCTGGCTGCGGCTGGCAATCGTGATCACCGTCATCGCGCTGATCGTCATCGGCGAGATCCAGAAGGATCGGGACGACCAGCAAGGAGAGTGACCGTGCCGCGCGACCGGCGTGCGTGGCTTCCGGCGCTCTTCCTCTTCTTCTTCGCGCCGGTCAGCGCCGAGTACCTGATCGGGTACGACGACATCATCGACGACCCGGCCGTGTTGATCTTCGCCCTGCTGATCCTCGGCCCGCTCTACGGGGCGCCGGCCGTCCTGATCCGCGAGGCGACGCGCCGGTACGGGCGCGGCTGGCCGACGATCCTCGCTCTCGGGCTGGCGTTCGGGCTGGTGGAGGCGGGGCTCATCGACCAGTCGCTGTTCAACCCTGACTACCGGGACATTCCCTACTGGAGCGACTTGCGCGAGCCGACGCTCGTCCCGGGCGGCGTCAGCGTGGCCATGGCATTCGGGTTCCTCGTCGGTCACATGATCGGCAGCATCGCCGCGCCGATCGCGCTCACTGAGGCTCTGTTCCCGGATCGCGCTCGACGGCCGTGGCTCGGCCCGAGCGGACTTGCGTGGATGGCAGTGCTCTGGCTCGCAGCCGCGGGCTTCGTCCTCGGCGACACCCTGAGCACCGAGTCCTTCAGGCCGTCCCTCGCCCAGCTGGCTGGTACCTCGTTGCTCGTTCTCGCGTTGATCGTCGTTGCGTTCACGCTGCCTCCGCCCCGCGTCCGGCCTGCGCGCAGCCTTCCGGTCCCGCCGCCGCTGGTCGTCGGAGCCGTCACTGCGTTGCTGCTGGGAGCCCGCCCGCTGCTCGACGGCCTTGTCTCACGGAGTGCAGCCGCAGCAGGCTGGACCGCCACGCTGTTCGGCATCGCGCTGCTGTTGCTCTGGGGTGCTCTGCTGAGCCGCTGGTCGAGCCGGGCGGGCTGGACGGACGGCCATGTCCTTGCGGCCGCGGCCGCAGCGATGCTCAGCGTCGGCGCCGTCGCGTTCACCGTCGAGCCGCTCGGCGATCCTTCGCCCGTCCCGCGGTACGCGGCGAACACCGTGCTGCTCGTCGTGGTGGCCGCGCTCGTCGCCGTCGCGTACGTACGGCAGCAACGCCAGACGACGACGTAGGAGCCGCGCCTCGGCCGGCCGGCCGCCCGGCGCTACCGTCGAGTCGTGTGGAACCTGGCCGACCGGCTGCCCAGTCCTCCCACGCTGCTGCGAATCGGGCTGGTGGTCTTCGTCCTCGCGTGGCTCTTCGGGCCGTACGAGCTCCGGTCGGCGATCCCGATCTGGCTTCCGTTCCTGATCGCGCTCGGGCTCGAGGTTCACTTCTTCGTCGGCGCCCTCCGCTCGCCTCCGGCGAGCCGGCCGGACCGCGGGCCGCAGACGAGCGACCGGGAGCAGTACGGCTACGGAGACGACGCCGAGGAGCTGCTGCTCGTCCGCGACGAAGACCAGGAGCTGTGGATCCCCTACTCGGGCGAAAGGGGCGAGGAGCTGGAGGCGTTGCTGGACGACGCTCGCGAGCCTCCGGAGGAGGAGGAAGCGGCCGCCGTCATGGAGGAGGAGCCGGAGCGCGAGCGGATGCGGCTCCCGCTCCGCCGCTTCGCCGCCGGGCTCGGCCTGATCGCCGCGCTCGCACTGGTCTTCTGGTTCGTCGAGAGCCGCACCGGCTGGAACGGGCTCGATGCGAGCACCCGCGCCGAGGCCGCCGCGCGCTTCTCCGCCGAGGCCTCACGCGTGGTCGGGAAGCCGGTGACGATCCGGTGCGACGAGTCCGGCGACTACGTCGGCGCCGTCCAGCATGCCGACGGCGTCGCTGTCGTGGGCGGCAACCTCGCGTACTTGACGCCTGAGCGCTGCCTCGATCTGTACCGACTCGCGTTCGAGGACGAGGTGCGGTCGAACAGGACCGGCCGGGCAATCGCCGTGCTCGCCCACGAGGCCTGGCATCTCCGCGGCGAGTCCGACGAGGGGATGACCGAGTGCTACGCCCTCCAGAGTGGCGTCGAGATCGGGGAACGACTGGGCCTGTCGCCGAGCCGGGCCCGGCGCCTGATGCGCCAGCAGCTGGTCGAGAACGCGCTTCGCGGCGGGTCAAGCCTCGAGTACCGGGTGCCGCCGGAGTGCCGCGACGGCGGCCGGCTCGATCTGAGGCCGGACCTCGAGCGGTTTCCCTAGATCCGGAGGAGGACTCTGCGTAGTGGGGGCGTGAGCGCCCGACGCACCGCTTGTCCCAGCTCCCACGTCAACGCGTCCCGACCGAACCGCCCGCAGGTCGCCGTCGGCGAGCTCGAGCCGTGAGATGCCGCAAATTCCTCGAATCGGCCGCGTCGGTGGACCGATGAGTTCCCGAGCCTTCGCGCGTCTTAGGTAGAACCCAACGAAGTCGACGAAGGGGCCCCCAATGCCTGAGCACCAGCACCCGGGAGGGAATCCTCCGAACCAGCCTGACGTTGAAGCGCACATGGCCGAGCGACGCCTGGCCCACGAGCGGCTCTCCAGCGGCGGACTTGCGCGCTGGATGCGCATGTGCGCGTCCAATCCGTGGAAGGTCGTCTTCGCCTGGCTCGGGATCACCGCCGCCCTGATCGTCCTCGTGGCGACGGCCGGCGGCAGCCTGAAGGACGAGTTCGAGATTCCTGGATCGGACACGCAGAAGGCAACCGACCTGATCGAGTCCGAGTTCGCTGAGGAGCAGGGCGGCGTGCTGAACCTGGTGTTCGCGGCACCGGCAGGCGAACGGCTCGACACCCCAGAGCGCAAGGCTGCAGTCGAGGCAGCGATCGCGAAGCTCAAGACCGATGAGTTCAAGCCGATCGGCACGGATCCGGAGGGCCAGGCGGGCATCGAAAGCGTGGGCGATCCGTTCAGCGACGACACCTTCTCCGACGACGGCCGCATCGCCTATGCCGAAGCCCAGTTCGACCGGGTCATCTACTCGGAGGATCGAGACGAGGTCGTCGCCGTGCAGGATGCCGTCCGCGAGACGGTCGAGCCGGCCGGCGTGACCGCAGAATTCAACGGCGACGCGGAGTTCCCGCCGATCGAGCAGGGAACGCAGGAGCTGCTCGGCCTGCTCGCGGCGCTCATCGTGCTGCTCGTCGTCTTCCGGACGCTCGTGGCGACGGCGATCCCGCTGGCGCTCGCGATCGTCGCCGTCATGTCCGCGTTCCTCCTCCTCTTCGTCCTCGCCGGCCTCACCGACATCAACACGATCACGCCGCTGCTCGTCTCGATGATCGGTCTCGGCGTCGGCATCGACTACTCGCTGTTCATCGTCACCCGCTTCCGGCAGTACCTGCACGAAGGACTGTCACCGCGGGATGCCGCCGCCGAAGCCGGGGCATCCGCCGGCCGAGCCGTGCTCTTCGCCGGGTTGACCGTCGCGATCTCGGTCACGGGCCTGGCGTTCTTCGGCCTCGACTTCGTGACCAAGCTCGGCATCGGCTCCGCGCTCGGCGTCCTCACCACGGTGCTGATCGCGAACTCGCTGCTGATCGCGGTGCTGGCGAAGCTCGGCCACAAGATCGACCGTCTGAAGGTCCCGTTCCTCCGCCCGATCGACGACTCCGAGGCGGCGCGGGAGAAGACCCTGATCGCCCGCTGGGGGCGGTTCGTCACGGCGAACGCCCGTGGGGTGTTCGTGGTCATGCTGCTCGTGCTCCTCGTTCTCGCGGGCACCTCGGCGCTGGTTCGCCTGGGCGCCTCGGACCAGGGGACGCAGCCGGAGGAGCAGACGGCCCGCCGGGCGTACGACCTGCTGGCCGAGGGCTTCGGGCCCGGCTTCAACGGCCCGATCCCGATCGTCGTCGACGTGAACGGCGACTCCGAGGCCCCGCAGCGGGTCTACGAGGCCGCCCGGGATCTCGACGGCGTCGCGTCCGCAGGCGAGCCGCAGTTCAACGATGCCGAGACCGTCGCGCTCGTGTTCGTCACTCCCGACTCGGCGCCTCAGGACGAGGAGACAGAGCAGCTCGTCGACACGTTGCGAAGCGACGTCGCGCCGGCCGCGACGGAAGGTGGCGACGCGGTCGTCTACGTGTCCGGCCTGAACGCGGCGTTCATCGACATCGCCGACCGGATCATGGAGCGGCTGCCGCTGTTCCTCCTCTACATCATCGGGGTCACGTTCATCGTCCTCGCAATGGCGTTCAGGTCGATCGTCATCTCGCTGACCGCCGCGATCACGACGATCCTCTCCGCGTTCGTCGGCTTCGGCGTGCTCACCCTGGTCATCCAGGAGGGCCACGGTATGGAGCTGACCGGACTCGACCGGACTGGGCCGATCGAGACCTTCGTGCCGCCGATCGCCTTCGCGATCCTCTTCGGGCTGTCGATGGACTACATGGTCTTCCTGATGAGCCGCATCCGCGAGGAGCACGTCCACGGACTGAAGACACGGGAGGCGGTCGAGCACGGGGTCGCCGCGATCGGTCGCGTCATCGTCGCCGCCGCACTGATCATGGGAACCGTCTTCGCTGCCTTCATCCTCACGGCCGACCGGATCTCGAAGGAGTTCGGGCTCCTGCTCGCCGTGGCGATCCTGGTGGACGCGCTGCTCGTGAAGATGACGCTCGTCCCCGCGTTCCTGACGATGCTGGGCGAGAAGGCGTGGTACATCCCCCGCTGGCTCGATCGGCTCCTGCCGAAGGTCACGATCGAGCCGCCCCACGACGGCGAGGAGCCGGTCGCGGTCCCGGCGGAGGCAGCCCGGCCGACCTAAGGCGAATAGTGGACTGACCTGAAGCGCCAGGTCTCGGCGAGCCAGCGCGGAACGAGCTCGTCGAGCGCGCGCTCCAGGTCGGTCCCGACCGCGCCGTCCACGACCCACCACGAGACGACGGCGTCGGTTCCCGGCGCCGACCCGTCGTCGGGCGGGTCGATGTAGACGCAGCCCAGGAGCTCGGTCTCTTCGTCGTTCAGCACCGCGTAGTTGAACGTCTCCTGCGCGGCAATCTCGCGCTCGTGGCGGGCGAGATCCTCCCGGTCGGCCTCGAAGGACATGTCTGCCGGCGGCCAGCCCCACGCCTCGCCGTACTTCTCCCACAGGCGCTCCCGGGAGCCCATCACGGCCGGGTAGTCGATGTCGACGTCGGATTCACGGATCGGGCGCAGGTGATGGCCCGTGGGCAGGTCGACGCGCTCGGGATGACGGAATCCTTCGGGGAGCCAGGGCATGTCGTCAGCGTACGATCACTGGGACCGCGGAGTGCACGAGCTCAAGGCCGCCAGCTCCGACACCGCGCCCTTCGACCCGGGTCCGCCTCTGCCGCAAAGCCGAGGACGATATCCAGTACGCTATTTGAGTGGACCGCACCACCGCTTCGCTCGCCGCCCTGGTGGTGGCGGCGGCGTCGGTCGGGATCCTCGCCGACGCGTCCTCTGCACCGGGAGAGTCGCAGGCCGCCTACGCCTTTCGCCCGGTGCTTCGGACCGCGTTCGTCACGCATGTCGCCGCACCCCGATCGGCGCCGGGACACCTGTATGTCGTGCAGCAGAACGGCCGGATCCGACTGGCGGTCGGCGGGAAGCTCCGGCGCAAGGCGTTCCTCGACCTGAGAGGCCGCGTCGTCTTCGGGCGCGAGCAGGGGATGCTCTCACTCGCGTTCCACCCTGCCTACGCGCGCAACCGCCTCGTCTACGTCTACTTCATCGGCGCCGGGAACATCACGCGCGTCGTCGAGTACCGCGCCAACCGAGCGGGCACCTTCGTGCTCCCTGGGACCAGACGGCTGCTCCTCTCCGTCCCGCAGCCCGGCGACCAGCACAAGGGTGGTCAGCTCGCATTCGGCCCCGACGGGAAGCTCTACGTGGGCTTGGGCGACGGGGAGTGCTGCGACGATCCCGCGAACCGCGCACAGAACGTTGCGCTGCCGTTCGGGAAGCTGCTCCGGATGGACGTGTCCGTCCGCAGGCCGGCTGCAGAGATGGTCGCGCTCGGCCTCCGAAACCCATGGCGCTTCTCCTTCGACCGCGCGAACGGCGACCTCTACCTCGGCGACGTCGGCGCCGGGCTCTGGGAGGAGATCGACGTGATCCCGAGGGCGGAGCTCGGAACGCTGGTCAACTTCGGGTGGGACGTGTGGGAGGCGCGCGCGGTCAAGGAGAACAAGCCGCCGAGCCCGCAAGGCCGCCTCGTCTTTCCGGTACACGCCTACGGGCACGACCAGGGCTGCTCGATCACCGGCGGCTTCGTCTACCGCGGGTCCCGCGTTCCCGCGGCCCGCGGCCGCTACTTCTTCGGCGACTATTGCAGCGGCACGATCTGGAGCCTCAGGATGGAAAACGGCTCCGCGACCGACGTCCGGCGCGAGGGTTTCCGGATCAGAGGCTTGTCGACGTTCGGAGAGGACGCGCGCGGCGAGCTCTATGCGGCGTCCAACTCAACGGGAAGGGTCTACCGGCTCGCTTCGGTTTGACAAGGCCGATTCCGTGACTACCATGCGGCGCTGACGAACAGGCCAGGGCCGCGCACACGCGCGTGTTTTCGCGCAGCCCGACGTTCCTCTCTCCTCTATGCCGCCCCGTTTCCGCAGCCGTCTGCTTGCGTTCGCCCTTGCCGCGATCGTCTTCGCGTGCGTGGCTCCGGCTGCCTCGGCGAGGCTCGACGGCCCGCCGCGGCGCGAGCGGCCGAAGCCGGTGCCGACGCTGGGCCAGCGCGCCGCCAAGGTCGCGCTTCGTGCGGTGGGCGTTCCCTACCGCTGGGGAGGCTCGTCTCCGTCCGGCGGCTTCGACTGCTCCGGGCTCGTCTACTGGGCGTACGGGCGGCTGGGAGTACCCGTGCCGCACAGCTCGTACGCGCTGTACGGGCTCGGGAGGAACGTGGCGAGGTCGCGGCTCCGGTCCGGCGACGTGCTGTTCTTCTCGGGGCTCGGCCATGTCGGCCTCTACATCGGCCGCGGCAGGATGGTGCACGCGCCGAACTCCGGCAGGACGGTCGAGATCGTCCGGCTCCGCGGCTCGCACTACGGCAGCCGCCTCGTCGGCGCCCGCCGGCTCGTGACCTGGAGCCGAGAGCTCGACGACCATGCCCTCGCGGGCGAGCGTCAGACGGCCGTCCTCGCCGTGGGCGAGGTCCCGCGCGTGACCCTCGAGCCCCGACAGGACGTCGTCGGAATGGTGTGGCTCGTGGTGGAAGAGCACGAGCCGCCCGACCCGAAGCGCCTCGGCGTACGCGATCGTGTCGGCGACGCTCGAGTGGCCCCAGCCGATCCGCGCCTCGTACTCGTCCTCGAAGTACTGCGCGTCGTGGAGCAGCACGTCGACGCCCTCTGCGATCGCCGCGCCCGAGATCCAGTCCGAGGATCGTTCCTCGATCCCCGCCAGCGCCGGCTCGTGGTCGGGGATGTACGCGACGCTCGATCCGTCGGCCTCGATCCGGTAGCCCACGGTCGGGCCGGGATGGACGACGAGCGCCGCCGTGACGAGCGCGCTCTCGACCTTCCACGGCACCCGCGGCGCGTCGTGGAACGTCACCTGCGCGGGCGCGTCATGGAGGTCGATGGGGAAGAGCGGCGGCGAGAACGTCCGCGCGATCGACTCCTCGAGGCTCAGCACGGTCGACGGCGGACCCCAGACGTCGACCGTGACCTTCGCGTCGAAGAGCGGCGCGAAGAAGCGCAGCCCCTCGATGTGATCGAGGTGCAGGTGGGTCAGGAGGAGGTGAATGCGGCGGGTGCCCCGCTCGGCCAGATGCTCGCCGAGGTCCCGGATCCCGGTGCCGGCATCGAGGACGAGCACCGTGCCGTCGTCGAGCGAGACCTCGACGCACGACGTGTTACCGCCGCAGACCACCGTGGTCGGGCCCGGCGTCGCCATCGAGCCGCGGCAGCCCCAGATCTTCAGGCGCATACGGCCTCCACGTTACTCCCGCCAGAAGATCGTCATCACCCCGACGAACTCGTCGGCATGCGCGAAGAGCGGGAAGCCGGTGACCGAGATCTCTCGATCGACGCCGTCGGCGCTCGTGATCATGAACCGCTCGTGGACCGCGCGGCGCTCGTCGAGCGCGAACCGGGCCGGCCTCCGCTCGGGCGGCAACGGGTCGCCTTCCCGCGTCCGAGGCTTGAAGCTGGCCGTGAACTCGTCGATCGGCACCTCGCCGACTCCGGCGAACGGCCGGCCGAAGAGCGCCTCCGCCGCGTCGTTGAAGAAGACGAGCTTCCCATCGTCGTTCACGATCAGCGTCGCCGTCGCGAGGTTCGACGCGAACTCGCGGGCCAGGATGAGAACCAGGTGCTTGGGTCGCCGCTGTTCCAGGGCTCAAGCGTACGCCGTCGAACCCGCTCCGGCGAAATCGTCGAGGCGGGTGGCCTAACCCACCGGGTTCTCGAAGCGCACGTCCCTCGTCTGCGCGTCGCCCGCGGCAAAGTCGACCATCCGCTGCGCCTCGGCCTCGATCTCCCCCCGGTCGCGCCTGGAGAGCCGCCCGAACGGCCTGATGCCCAGGATCGCTCCCGTCTTCCCCTCGCGCTCGATCCACCAGGTCGCGCGGAGCACGCCGTCGACCAGCAGGTTGCTCACGAAGCGGCCGGGCGCGAGCATCGCCGTCCACGGGAAGTCGGCCGGGATGATCCGCGTCCGGTCGGCGTGGCCGAGGAGGACGTTGTCGTACTCGCCGAGGAAGCGGGCCGGCGCCGGGACGTTCGGGTCGGGCCGTGGCGCCTCCGGCAGGTCGAAGAGCTCTCTCCCGCTTTCGTCGTGGAAGACGACCAGGCGGTCGCGGAGCCGCTCGAACACCTCCTTCAGCCGCGTCAGGCCCGACCAGTTCTGGATATCGGCGACCGACGCCGGCCCGAAGGCGCGGAGGTAGCGCAGCACGAAGTCCTCGAGCGACGGCTCCGGCTCGAGCTCCCGGCCCGTCCACGATTGGATCGTCGCGAGCTTCGCCTGACCGCGCTGTCCCCAGACCCCGCGGGGAGTGACCTGGACGAGCGGCAGGTGCGTACGCGCCGCGTTGCCGATCGCTTCGGCGTCCTCGCCGAACCCCCGCGCGACGAGGCGTCGACCGAGCTCCCGCCCGCCGAGCGGCTCTTCGGCCAGCAGCTCCCGCGCCGTCTCCACGAGCGCCTCGATGTCGGCCCCGCCCATCCGGCGACCGTAGTGACCGCCTCGGTGCTGCCGCTCCGCGACGACCTGCGTCAACGGCTTGAACGCGAGCGCGTCACGGACCGTCGCGAGGTGGATCGTCCCGCGCATCAGCCAGAGCCGGACGACCTCACGGTCGAGCAGCAGCCGCCCGAGCTCATTCGGGTCGAAGCCCTCGAGCCGGGACCAGAGCCCGATGTACGGCGGCATGATCTCCTGCGCCTGGAGCCCGACGAGGTGCTCGACCATGTCCGCCACCGGCATGTCGGCGCGGCGGAGCAGGTGCTGCCGCTCCAGCAGCGCGCGGTTCAACTCGCGGCGGCTGAGGACCTGGGCGCTCAGTCGACGAGCTTGCGCGTCATCCCGACGATCGCAATGCGCCACGTCAGGATTCCGAAGCCGACGAGGAAACCGAGGTGTGCGACGTCGACCCAGCCGGCCCAGCCGTAGAGCACGGCGTCGCGCAGGAGCTGGACGAGATGGTAGAGCGGGTTCAGCTGCGCAAGCGCCTGGAGCCAGTCCGGGAATCCGTCCAGCGGGAAGAACGACCCCGCGAGCAGGAAGAGCGGCGTCAGCACGGCGCTGACCACGTAGTTGAAGTTCTCGAACGACTTGGAGAAGCCGGCGATCGCGATCCCGAAGTTCGCCCAGCCGAAGCCGGCGATCCAAGCGATGAACGGCACGGTGAGCATGCCCCAGGCCGGATCGAGCCCGAAGAACATCGCCACGATCATCGGGACGCACCCGTAGACGCCGGCGCGTGTCGCGATCCAGATCGCCTCCGCGCTGACGAGTTCCTCTGTGTCGACGGGCGCGGCGAGGATCGCGTCGTAGGTGCGCTGGAACTGGTACTTGACGAACGTCCCGAACATCCCCGGGAAGGCGCTCGAGAAGAGCACCGCGGTGGCCACCGTCCCGGTGCCGACGAAGTCGACATAGTCGACACCGTTGATCGTGCTGACGATCGAGCCGAAGCCGAACCCGAACGCAAGCAGGTAGATCGTCGGCTCGACCGTGGACGAGAACGTGCTCGACTTCCAGTACGAGGAGTAGTTGACGACCTCACGGACGAGGACGCCGGTCAGTGCCCTGCGCTCGAGGCGGCCGATCCGGGGAGCCTTGGCGGCCGCGGCCACTACGCGATCTCCTCTCCGGTCAGGAGGACGAAGACGTCCTCGAGGTTCGCCGCGCGGCGCACGCCGTCGAATCCTCGGAAGCCGTCGACGTCGAGGACCGAGACGCTGGTACCGGTGCGGCGAGTCCTGAGACCGGCGGACCCGGCCTCGGCTTCGACCTCCGCGAGCCGCGCCGGCGGGCCGTAGACCTCCAGCACGTCGCGTCCGGCGTGCTCGAGCACGAGCTCGGACGGCGTGCCCGAGGCGACCGCGGTGCCGTGGGACATGATCATCACGGTGTCGGCGAGCCGCTGCGCCTCCTCGATGTAGTGGGTCGACATGAGGATCGTCGTGCCGTCGGAGCGCAGGAGATCGATCAGCGCCCAGAGCTCCTGGCGAACCTGCGGGTCGAGCCCGACCGTCGGCTCGTCCATCAGAACGAGCCGCGGCCGGTGGATGAGCGACCGGGCGATGAGCAGCCGCCGGCGCATGCCGCCGGAGAGCTTGTCGACGCGGTCGCCGCGCCGCTCGACGAGCTTCGCCATCACGAGGGCGCGTTCGATCGCCTCCTTCCGGTCGCAGCGGTCGATCCGGTACAGGTGCGAGAAGACGAGCAGGTTCTGCTCGACCGTCAGGGTCGTGTCCAGGTTGTCCAGCTGCGGCGACACGCCCAGCTGCGCACGCGCCTGCTTCGACTCCTCCGGGAGCTTGAACCCAAGCACCTCGATCTCGCCCTCGTCCGCAATCGACTGGGCCGTGAGGAGCCGCATCGTCGTCGACTTCCCGGCGCCGTTCGGACCAAGGAGCCCGACGCATGTTCCCATCGGCACATCCAGGTCGAGGCCGTCGACGGCCGTGATCTGGCCGTAGCGCTTGACGGCGCCGCGGAGGCGGATGGCGAGGTCCGGCGGCATGGCCTCAGGATGCCAATTTCCCGTCAGGCCGCCGAGCTAGGGTCTCGGCGATGACGGCTCGTCTTGCGCTCGTCGTGCTCTGCTCGCGCTCAGCTCTCGCCGGGGGCGCCTCCGCCCGACCGGGAGTCGTGCGCGACTGCAACCACTTCATCCGCTACCCGAACACGAAGGTGTCGTCCGTGCGGAACATGACGTGCGTCGCCGCGGTGCGCGAGATGCGGCGCTATCGCGGGAACATCCACCGACGGTTCCGGACTCCCGGCGGGTTCGTCTGCGGTCGAGTGTCCGGCGGGCCGCTCGGCGGTCAGTGGCGCTGCGTCAAGGGCTCGCGGGCTTTTCGCTTCGAGTTCGGCGACTAGCCGGCATCGGGTACGGCGTCTCGCCCCGGCTCAGCATCGCGACGAACTTCTCGATCCGTCGGGCGCGCGTCTCGGGTCGCTTCGCGTCATTGACGCCGGTAGAGGATCGCGTACCGGTTCTGGCCGTCGAGCTGCTCGAAGAGCCGCTTTCGCCCTCGGATTCGCCTCGAGCGCCGCGAGGAGCTCCGGCGTCGGCTGGATCTTGCTCGGGCTGTCGTAGGCGGCGTCCCACCGCCCGTCTGCCTTGGCCCGCTCGATCTCCGCGAGCCCGGCCGGCCGCATCCTGCCCTGCTCGATCAGCGCCGTGGCCTTGGCCCGGTTGATCTTCGACCACTTGCTCCGCGCCCGCCTCGGCGTGAACCGCTGGAGGTGGTAGTCGTCGTCGAGCCCTCTGGTCTGGCCGTCGATCCACCCGTAGCAGAGCGCAACCTCGACCGCCTCCAGGTAGGAGACCGTCCGCTTGCGGGAGGCTTTCTTGGCGAACTTGAGCCAGATGCCCTGCGCCTTGGCGTGGTTTCGCTCCAGCCATCGCTCCCAGGTCTCCTGGCTCGCGAAGACCTTGACGGGCAGGTCGTCGGCCATCAGCTCGACTCCTCCCGAAGATAGGTCAGCACCGCGAGCACCCGCCGGTGGTCGGTGTCGGACGGCGGCAGCTGGAGCTTCGTGAGGATGTGCGCGACGTGCTTCTCGACGGCGCCGACGGTCAGCGTCAGCGCCTCGGCGATGCCCGCGTTGGAGCGGCCCTCGGCCATCAGCCCGAGCACTTCGAGCTCGCGCGGTGTCAGGCGCTCGAGCGGGCTGTCCGCGCGCCGGCGGCGGGTGAAGAGCTGCGCGACGACCTCCGGATCGAGCGCGGTGCCGCCCTCGGCGACGCGGCGGACGGCATCGACGAAATCGTCCACGTCCATCACGCGATCCTTCAGCAGATAGCCGACGCCGCCCCGTCCGTCGGCGAGAAGCTCGGTGGCGTACTCCTCCTCGACGTACTGCGAGACGACCAGGATCGCCGTCTCCGGAGCACGCCCGCGCAGCTCCAGCGCGGCGCGGACCCCTTCGTCGCGGAAGCTGGGCGGCAGGCGGATGTCGACGATCGCGATGTCCGGCCGCTCGCGCAGAACCGAGTGGACGAGCCCGTCTCCGTCACTGACCGCGTCCACCACGTCGAATCCGTTGTCTCGGAGAAGCCGCGTGAGGCCGTCGCGCAGGAGCGCCAGGTCCTCGGCGATCACGACCCGCACGGCAGCTCCGTCCTGACCGTCGTCGGTCCTCCCGAGGGACTCGTCACCTTCAGCGTGCCGTCGAGCGCCTCGACCCGCTGCCGCAGCCCGGTCAGCCCGTTCCCGGACATCACCGCGCCACCGCGGCCGTCGTCCTCGACCTCGGCGACGAGCTTGCCGCCCTCGGCACGGATGCGGACGTCAATCCGCGACGCGTCCGCGTGCTTCGTGGCGTTCGCGAGCGCCTCGGCGACCACAAAGTAGGCAGCGGTCTCGACCGCGGCAGGCGGTCGCCGGGGAACATCGACCGACACGGACGAAGGCAGCGGGCTGCGCGCGGTCAGCGCCGCGACGGCCGGGCCGAGCCCGCGGTCGGTGAGGATCGGCGGGTGGATGCCGCGGGCGAGAACCCGCAGCTCCTCCAGCGCCTCGGTCGTGCCCTGGCGCGCCTCCGCAAGGAGCTGCTGAACGGCCTCCGGATCGGTCTGCAGCTTCTGCTCGGCCATTCCGAGGCTCATGCCCAGCGCGACGAGCCGCGCCTGCGCGCCGTCGTGGAGGTCCCGCTCGATCCGGCGCAGCTCGGCCTCCTGCGCGTCGACGGCGCCGGCCCGGCTCGCCTCCAGCACTTCGACCCGCTGCTGCCGCCGCGCGTAGAGCACGGCCGCGTGGACGAGGGCGAGCACGGCGAGTGCGAGCACCGGCCACGCCGGCCAGAAGTACCCGCCGGTGGTGATCGCCCAGATCGCGACGAGGAAGCCCGACAGGATCGCGGACACGCCGATCTGGATCGCGAGGGCGTAGCTCCCCATCGCGAGTCGCCGCGGAGCCGGATGCTCGAGGACGAGGAAGACCCACCCTGGGATCGCGACGACGAGCGAGAGCGCCAGCATCGGCCAGATCGGCCAGAAGTAGTCCTCGCCGGTCAGGAACCAGATGACGACGAGTGCCGAGACGATCACCGTCGAGACCAGGGCGTCGATCGTCAGCGCCCGCCGCCGGAGCGCGCGCCGTTCGGCGGGCGAACGGATGATCACCTGGCCGTCACCGCCAGCAGCCGCGAGGCCAGCCAGCTGTTCAGCCGCGCCCACGGCCCGAGCAGATGGGCGATCCCGACGAGCAGGGCGAGACCGACCGCAGCGACGGGCATCGTCTCGACGAACGAGTCGATCTCGAGGAAGCCGAAGACGTCGGCGCTGTCCACCCACGAGTACCAGACCGGCAGGCTGACGAGCTCCGCCGCCCAGCTGAGCGGAGCGAGCACGAGCAGCGCCAGCGGCCAGGCGAGGAGCAGGTGCCCCTGCTGCTTCCAGAACGCCCCGTCCTTGAGGACGTTGAAGCCGCGGTTCCAGAAGCCGATGCCCGGCGTCGAGATCCGCGGACGGACGTCGACGCCGAGCAGGTTGCGGGCCAGGCTCGCCTCGGCCGCCGCGAGCAATCCGACGCCGATCCGCAGTCCGATCAGGAGCGGGACGACGAGCGGGGTGATCGCCAGGACGAGGGTGACCGTCCACCCTGCGATCAGCAGGGCGAAGGCGGCCACTCCCAGTCCCAGCTGCCCGAGCGAGAACAGCGCCCGCCGGTAGGTCTCCGGCTGGACGATCGGACGGAGGAGCCGGTTCATCGACCTGCTCCCGCTGTCCGTGCCCGCGCCGGGCCTTCCAGCTTGATCTTCGGCAGCCACGCGAGCCACCGCGGCAGGTACCAGTTCCATTCGCCCAGGAGCTTCATGGTCGCAGGTAGCAACACGGCCCGGACGATGGTTGCGTCGATCAGGACCGCCGTGGCCAGGCCGACGCCGAACTGCTTCATCATGATCAGCGACATCGTCCCGAAGATGCTGAAGACGAAGACCATGACGACCGCGGCGCTGGTGACCACGCCTGCCGTGGACTTGATGCCGTAGGCGATCGCGTCCTCCGTCTTCATCCCTCCGTCGTGCGCCTCCCGGATCCGGCTGAGGATGAACACGTGGTAGTCCATCGAGAGCCCGAAGAGGATCACGAACAGGAACACGGGGAGCCACGCCATCACGCCGCCCGTGTACTCGAAGCCGAGCAGGTCCTTCGCGAATCCGTGCTGGAAGACCAGCACGAGCACGCCGAACGCTGCTGCGACCGAGAGCAGGTTGAGGACGATCGCCTTCGCCGCGATCACGATCGACCTGAACGAGACGAGCAAGAGGACGAACGCCAGGATGAGGACGAACGCGAACACGATCGGCGCCGAGGCCTTCATCGAGTCCCCGAAGTCCTTCGAGATCGCGGTGTCGCCCGTCACGCCCGCCTGGACGCCCTGGACGGAGCCGACCGTCTCGGGAACGATCTGACGGAGCGTCGAGATCGCCTCGTAGGAGGTCTCGTCGCTTCCGCTGCCCGCGAGGGGCAGGTCGATGCGTGCGACCGTGCGTTCCGGATTCACGTCGACGGTCACCGGCTCGTGGGCCGCGCCGCTCGCGACCGCCTGCTCACGGAGCTCGTCGATCCCGTCGCTCACGCGCGGATCGTCGACCGACGGCGCCTTGACGACGACCAGCGCCGGCTGCTGCTCGCCGGGGAACGAGTCCTGGAGCCGGTTGTAGGTCTGGACGACCTGCAGGTCCTGCGGGAACGCCTCGGCTCCCGGCACGACCGTCTTCATCCCGAGCGCGGGCAATGCCAGCGCAACCAGGATCCCGGCCGACACGACCGCCGAGAGGAGCGGACGCCTCAGCACGCGGTCGAGCATCCAGCCCCACGCGCGGCCGCCGCCCGGCCGTTGCAGCCGGTAGAGGAGCGGGACGCGCGCCTTGTTCACCTTGTCGCCGAGCCTGGACAGGAGTGCCGGCAGCACCGTCAGCGACCCGAGCACTGCGATCGCCACGACCATGATGGTCGCCATCGCGAACGAGCTGAAGATCTCGTCTCCGGTGAAGAACATGCCGGCCATCGCCGCCATCACGGTCAGGCCGGAGACGAGCACCGCCCGTCCGGATGTGGCCGCCGCAGCCTCGAGCGCTGCGGTCTCGCTGCGCCCGGCCGCTCGCTCCTCACGCTCTCGCTTGAGATAGAAGAGCGCGTAGTCCACGCCGACTGCGAGGCCGATCAGGAGCACGACCGCGCTGGTGTTCTGGCCGTCCACCGGCCAGATCTGGCTCGGGATTGCGAGCAGGCCCGTCGTTGCGATCACGGCGGTGAGGGCCAGGAGCAGCGGGATGCCGGCCGCGACGAGTGCTCCGAAGGCCACGATCAGGATCGCGATCGTGACGGGAAGGGACAGGAGCCCCGCCTGCTCGAGGTCGTCGCCGACCGCTCCGTCGATCTCCTTCTCGGCGGTTCCCGCTCCGAAGTTGCCGACGTAGAGCTCGGGATGCGCCGCCTTCACCTCGTCGACTGCCGCGACGACGGGATCGACTCGGTCCGCGGCGGTCGACGGATCACCGCGGATGTCGAACGTGACGATCGCCGAGTTGCCGTCAGGCGAGACCTGGTCGCCGTTCGCCGGGTCGAGCGGGCTTTCGAGGTTGGTGACGACCGGGACGGCCGAGACCGCACCGACGACGTCCTCCACGGCCGAGCGGAACTGCGGGCTCGTGGCGTCGAGCGTGTCGCTCTGGACGAGAACCGTCTCGCCGGCCGGGGTCTTGAAGTCCTCGTCGAGGATCTTCGCCATGCGCCCGGACTCGCCGGGCAGGCCGTCCGTGTCGCCAAGCGTCTTCGTGCCGACGGCACCGCCGATCACGACTGCGGCGATCACGAACGCGAGCCACCCGAAGGTGGCGGTCTTCCAGTGCGCGGCGCTCCAACGGCCCGCGCGGGCTGCGAGATTGAGCCTCATGGTTCGCTCCTTCTGCTTGCGTTGCACCATGAGTCGAGGGTGCTTGCCGCGAGGGGTGCCGGACAATGGCGGCGACCGGCGTCTGATAGGGGTGCTAGCGGGAGGGCGTCAGGACGGGTTGGCCGCACCGCGGTCCGGACTGGATCAGGTGGGCCGATGAGTTTTCCGCCGACCCGCCGTCATATTCGAAGATGAGCCAAGTGGCGGAAGCAGGCGTCCTCACGGCTGCGCGGGCCGGCGACGAGACAGCGTTCTCGGACGCTCGTCGAGCGGTATCGCCGCGAGCTGCAGGTGCACTGCTACCGGATGCTCGGCTCGCTGGAAGATGCCGAGGACGCGGTCCAGGAGACCTTCCTCCGCGCCTGGCGGAAGCGGGAGACCTTCCGCGGCGACTCGTCGTTCCGCGCCTGGCTCTACGGCATTGCGACGAACGCCTGCCTGGACGCGCTCGCGCGCCGGCCGCGGGTCGCGCCCCCGCAGGATGGGCGGCCGCTCGCGGAGGTTCCGTGGCTCCAGCCCTATCCCGACCGGCTGCTCGAAGACGTCGCCTCGAACGACGAGGAGCCCGACGCCGAGGTCGTCGCCAAGGAGACGATCGAGCTCGCCTTCATCGCGACGATCCAGCTGCTCCCTCCGAAACAGCGGGCCGTGCTGATCTCGAGAGACGTGCTCGGCTGGTCGGCGGCGGAGAGCGCGGCGCTGCTCGACACGAGCGTCGCCGCCGTGAACAGCGCGCTCCAACGTGCCCGTGCGACGCTGAAGCGGCACCTCCCGCGCAGGCGGCTCGAATGGACCGCCAACTCGGAGCCGAGCGAGCAGGAGCGGAAGCTGCTCGAGCGCTACATGGAGGCGACCGAGCGAGGCGACGCGAACTCGATCGTGCGCCTGCTCCGCGCGGACGCGTTCTGCGCGATGCCGCCGGACCCGTCGTGGTGGGTCGGCAACTGGGAGATCGTGGACGCCTGGGTGCAGGGCGGCTTCGGCGACGACGATTGGGGCACGCTGCGCTGTGTCGCAACGGGCGTCAACCAACAGCCGGCGGTCGCCTGCTACGTCAAGCGCGCCGGCGACACGGTGTACCGGCCGCTCGCCGTCGACGTGCTCCGCATCGAGGACGGCGTGGTCGGAGAGATCACCGTGTTCTCGCTCGACGAAAAGCTCCTCGAGGCGCTCGGGCTTCCGCCGACGCTCTGATGGACGTCCTGCCCGGTTTCGAGTGCCGGGCGGTCTCGGTCGAGCCCGGCGGCGACCGCATCTATCACGACTCCGAGTGGCGGGATGCTCTCGTTCTGGTCGCGCGGGGCGAGATCGAGCTCGAGTGGCGGGACGGCCGACGCTGCCGCCTTGCGAGCGGCGAGACCTTCTGGCTCGCCGGGCTCCCCCTGCGCCGGATCCACAACGACGGCGCGGAGACCGCCCATCTCGTGGCCATCTCGCGATCTGCTAATACTTAAGTCAATGCTTAACCAATCGATTGCGGCCGCCGACCCCGTCTTCCATGCGCTGGCCGACCCGACCAGGCGCTCGATCGTCGAACGCCTGAGCCGCGGAGCCGCGACTGTCAGCGAGCTCGCGAAACCGCTGACGATCTCGCTGCCGGCCGTGCTCCAGCATCTCGGCGTGCTCGAGAGGAGCGGTCTCGTCCGGACGGAGAAGGTCGGACGGGTGCGCACCTGCCACATCGAGCCGGCAGCGCTGAGCACGGCGGAGCAGTGGATCGCCGCCCGACGCGCCGACTGGGAGCAGCGACTCGACCGGCTCGGGGATTACCTCGAGCAGCAAGCCGTTCAACAAGAGAGGAAGACATGAGCGAACGAAACGTCACACACGCGACCTTCGCCGTCGAGCGGAGCTACGCCGTGCCGCCGGCGCGCGTCTTCGAGGCCTGGGCCGACCCGGTCGCCAAGTCCCGCTGGTTCGGCGGCGGCGACGACCGGCAGCACGAGCTGGACTTCCGGGTCGGCGGCCGCGAGGTCAGCACTGGAACCATGGACGGCACCGTCTTCACGTTCGAGGGCCGCTACCAGGACATCGTTCCGGACGAGCGGATCGTCTACGCGTACGACATGCACATGGGCGAGGCCCGGATCTCGGTCTCGCTGGCGACGGTCGAGCTCACGCCGGACGGCGAGGGCACGAAGCTCGTCTTCACCGAGCAGGGCGCGTTCCTGGACGGCCTCGACGACCCGTCGCAGCGCGAGAACGGCACCGGATCCCTCCTCGACGCGCTGGGCAAGGAGCTCGAGCGATGAGTTTTCGACGCCTCGCAGGTCGTAAGAGACAGGAGATGAACGACCGTTGAGCATCGAAGGACGCAACCGCTGGCTGGCACTCGTCGTGCTGTGCCTGGGCGACCTGATGATCGTCCTCGACGTGACGATCGTCGGCGTGGCGCTGCCGTCGATCCGCGAGGACCTCGGCTTCTCCGAGACCTCGCTCGCCTGGGTCGTGAACGCGTACCTGCTGACCTTCGGCGGCTTCCTCCTGCTCGGTGGCAGGCTCGGCGACATCTTCGGCCACCAGCGGCTGTTCCTGATCGGGATCTCGCTCTTCACCGTCGCCTCGCTCGCCTGCGGTCTCGCGACCTCGCAGGAGACGCTCGTCGTCGCCCGTGCCGTTCAGGGCCTCGGCGGCGCGGTGGTCTCGGCGGTCGCGCTCTCGCTGATCGTGACGCTCTTCACAGAGCCGGCCGAGCGCGCCAAGGCGATGGGCGTGTTCGGGTTCGTGGCCGCCGGCGGCGGCAGCATCGGCGTGCTCCTCGGCGGGATCCTCACCGACGTCCTCGACTGGCACTGGATCTTCCTCGTCAACCTCCCGATCGGGATCGCCGTCTTCGCGCTCACGCTCGTGCTGATCCCGGCCGGGCGCGGCGAGGCTGCGACCGGACGGCTCGACATCGCCGGCGCGGTGACCGTGACCGCGTCGCTGATGCTCGCCGTCTACGCGATCGTGAACGGCAACGAGCAGGGCTGGACATCCGCGCGCACGCTCGGCGTGCTCGGCGCCGCCGCCGTCCTGCTGGCCGTCTTCCTCGCGATCGAGGCCCGCGTCGCCGCGCCGCTCGTGCCGCTCGGTCTCTTCCGCCGGCGCAATCTCGCGATCTCGAACGTGGTCGGGGTGCTCTGGGCCGCGGCGATGTTCGCGTGGTTCTTCCTCTCGGCGCTCTATCTCCAGCTGGTGCTCGGTTACAGCCCGCTCGAGGTTGGACTGGCCTTCCTGCCCGGCGAACCTGATCATGGGCTTCCTCTCGCTGGGGCTCTCGGCGAAGCTCGTCATGCGCTTCGGGATCAGGCCGCCGCTGGCCGTCGGCCTCGGGCTCGCCTCCCTCGGATTGCTGCTGTTCGCCCGCGCGCCGGTGGACGGGAACTTCGTCGTCGATGTGCTCCCGCCCATGATCCTGCTCGGGCTCGGCGCCGGAATGGCCTTCAATCCTGTGCTCCTGGCCGCGATGAGCGACGTCGAGCCGAGCGACGCGGGGCTCGCGTCGGGCGTCGTGAACACGGCGTTCATGATGGGCGGGGCGCTCGGCCTCGCCGTCCTCGCCAGCCTGGCGGCGTCCCGGACGGAGACGCTCGCCGCGTCCGGCGAGGGCCCGCTCGAGGCGCTCACGGGCGGCTACCACGCCGCGTTCCTGGCCGGAGCCGCCTTCGCGCTCGCCGCGGCCGTCATCGGCGGAACGCTGCTCCGGGCCGGTGTCCCAGGGACCGAGGCCGAGGCCGAGGAGCGGATGGAAGGCTCCCCCGTCCTGGAGTCGGACTAGTGGGCAGTCACGCAGCCGCGGTCGCGGCGCCCGCCGCAACGGAGCTGGACGGGCTGGTCGGCGCGATTCGAGCGGTCGTCGACAGGCACGCCGACTGGCAGGAGACGGCGAATCTCGTCGCCCGCGAGCTCGAGCGCCAGCGTCCATCGCCGCGCGTGCTCGCCCCGGAGCTGCGGAGCGGGGACCCTCGGATCTACCGCAGCCACGTCCTCCACACCGAGCCGGACGGATCCTTCTCGATCGTGGCTCTCGTCTGGCGGCCCGGCCAGGCCACGCTGATCCACGACCACGTGACGTGGTGCGTCTTCACCGTCGTCCAGGGCATCGAGTACGAGGAGCTGTTCATGCTCGACGAGGAGACCGGAACGCTCGTCGAGGTCGGCGCGAACACGAACGAGACGGGCTCGGTAAGCGGCTTCGCGCCGCCTGGGGACATCCACCGCGTCCGCAACGTCGGGCACGAGACGGCGATCTCGATCCACGTCTACGGCACCGACGTCGACCGGATCGGCTCGAGCGTGCGGCGGTACTACGACCAGCCTGTGGTCTGTAACTAGTTGGGTTTGCCCGCCATCGCCCAGGCGGCGACGACGTAGGCGGCGAGGAGGATGAGCGCGAGGATCATCGTCGCCCGCAGGAGGCCCGAGCCCTTGTCCTCCCGCAGCCGGTACACGCCGATCCCGCCGACGATCAGGGACACGAGCAGGATGGGCCCGCCAATATCAGCTGCGGTGTAGCCGATCCCGAGCCAGGCCGGCTCCTCGAAGTCGTCGGGGAGATCGTCCCAGCCCTGCTCGGAGTAGATCCACTGCGCGCCGACCCGCATGACGATCCAGCCCGGGAGCGCAACGGCCAGCAGCGTCCAGTAGCCCAGTCGGAGGGACCGGACATCGCCCTTCGAGAGGGCCATGATGGACGCCGCGCTGAGGAGCCCGCCGACGAGGATCGTCGCGCCGAGGACGTGGACGAAGAGCGGGAGAGTTCTGCTCGTCCGGGCGGACCGTTGCGAAGAGCGTGCTCATGCGCCCGGCTTCCAGATCATGTCCGACGAGGATCAGGAGCAGGACCAGGCTCGCTGAGGACCTGGAGCATGAGGCCCTGAGAGGTCCGGTTCAGCGCGAGCAGCTCGCTGTTCGGTCCCGTCTGGCCGGAGGCGTTCAGCTCCTGCGCCTTCTGTCACGCGCGACGAGGTAGGCCTTGCCTGTGCGCTGGCCGATCCCGGCGGCGACGAACCAGAGGACGATCGCGGCGACGATCCACGGATCCCAGATGTCGTAGTCGCCGACCGAGAACGCGAGGAAGATCCCGAGCACGATCGTGCCGCCGGCGCCGATGCCGATCGCGGCGTTGCCGACCCGCGCTGACACGGAGCGAAGCTCAGCGTCCGCTCGGGCGTGTCCGTCCGGCGGACGGCGACGATGAGCACCCAGAAGAGCACGAGGCCGGCGACGTACGAGAACGCGCTGAGCACGTGGAGCGCGAGCATCCAGTCGTCGAAGCTCACCGGAGGATCCTACGAAGTTCTGATAGTCCACGTGCCATGTCGTTCGGCCGGATCGCCGGATGCGTCGCCCTCGCGCTCGTTCTCTCCGGAGCGGCCGCGGCCGCCGAGCCGAGGTCGCGCTCGCTCGGTCTCCCCTGGGCAGGATCGCTCGCCGGCGGCGTTCAGCTTCCCGCAGCAGAGCGAGCACCACTTCACGTTCGACTCCGTCCGGCGCCGCTCTCCCAGCCGCGGCTGGCGCCGGCACGGCAACGCGCGTCTCGTCAGGACGACGCTGGCCGTTCTCACCGAGTACGCCGCGGCCAATCCGCAGGCCCCGCGCGTCGGCGTCGGCGATCTCTCGCGGCCGCGGGGCGGAGACTTCGGCGCGCGCTTCGGCGGGCTCGGCCATGCCTCCCACCAGAACGGCCTCGACGTCGACGTCTACTACCCGCGGCGCGACCGGCGCGAGCTTCCGCCGCGCGTTCCGCGTCAGATCGACCGGCCGCTCGCGCAGGACCTGGTCGACCGTTTCGTCGCAGCCGGGGCGGCGAAGATCTTCGTCGGGCCGAACACCGGCCTGCGCGGGCCGCCGGCGGTCGTCGAGGTTCTTCCGGCCCACCACGACAATCACCTCCACGTGCGTCTCCCCGGCGACGGCGTCCGGTCGGAGCCGGTCGGCACCAGCACCCGGGGCCAGCCGATCCGGGCTTTCACGCTCGGGTCCGGCCGGCCGCGGATCCTCGTCGTCGGCTGCATCCACGGAAACGAGTGCGCCGGCAGCGTCGTGGCGACGCGCCTGCTGCACGCCCGGCCGCCGAGGCGCGGCTCGATCACGGTCGTCCAGGACCTGAACCCCGACGGACACGCGGCGAAGCGGCGGGGAAATGCCCGCGGCGTCGACCTGAACCGCAACTTCCCCGGAACGTGGAGGCCGATCCGCACCGCCGGCCCCGCGCCCGCCTCCGAGGTGGAGACGCGGCTCGCGATGGGGCTGATCCGCCGGCTCCGGCCCGACGTCACGATCTGGTTCCACCAGCCGCAGGGGCTCGTGCGCGCCTGGGGCGCCAGCGTGCCGATCGCGAGGAGGTACGCGCGGCTCGCCGGCATGCGCTTCGCCAGGCTGCAGCGGCCTCCGGGCGCGGCGACGGCGTGGCAGGCCGGCGCGATGCCGGCCTCACGATCCTTCGTCGTCGAGCTCGCGCCCGGCGAGCTGGGCATCCGCGAGGCCGGCCGCTACGCCGGGGCGATTCTGCGTCTCAGCCGAGCTGCGTGAGGCGCTCCTGGTACTCGTCGTACGAGAGCTCCCCGCGCGCAAAGCGCTCGGCGAGGATCTTCCGCGCGCCGTCGAGGGGGCCGTCTCCGCGCCGCCGCCATCGACGGCTCAGGAACCAGACGACCCGCCACGATGACCGCGAGCCAGAGGATCGGCCAGATCGGCCACCAGTCGTGACCATGCTCTGCAAGCAGCATCAGCGTCACCCCCTTTCACCCGCAGTCGCGGGAACTCGAACCGGCTCACCGTCGAGTCGCGGCAGGACCCGGTCGAGCCAGCGGGGCGTCCACCAGTTGGCGGGCCCGAGCAGCTGCATGACGGCCGGAACGAGCACCATCCGGACGATCGTGGCGTCCACGAGGATCGCGGTCGCCATCCCGACGCCCATCAGCTTGAGAAAGACCTCGGTGCTGAAGACGAAGGAGAGGAAGACGACGACCATGATCGCCGCCGCGGCCGTGATCACGCGGGCCGTCTTCGCGAGCCCGGCCGTGACAGCGGCATGCGTCTCGCCCGTGCGGTGGTACTCCTCACGGATCCGCGAGAGCAGGAAGACCTCGTAGTCCATCGAGAGGCCGAAGAGGACGGCGAACATCATCACGGGGATGAAGGGCGGCACGGGCGTGTCGGTGTCGACCCCCAGCAGGCTCCCGAACCAGCCGCCCTCCGCCGCCAATGCAACGACGCCATAGGCCGCACCGACCGAGAGCAGGTTCATCACGCCCGCCTTGAGCGCGATCAGCGGCGCCCGGAACGCGAGCAGGAGGAGAACGAACGAGAGCAGGACGACCCCAGCGATGAAGACAGGGATCCGTCCAGCCACGTAGTCGCTCTGGTCGACGAAGGCCGCGGTCAGGCCGCCGACGTGGACGCCCGGGCGGGCGAGATCACGCAGGCGGTCGACCAGGTCGGCCGTCGCGGCATCCTGCGGCGACGTGGCCGGCATGACGGAGAAGAAGGCGGCCTGCCCGTCCGGGCTCCTCCGAATCGGTCCGACGAACGACACGCCCTCCTCCCCGCGCATGCGCTCGGCGGCGCGTTCCAAGGCCGACGGCTCTTCCGAGACGACGAGCAGCGGCCCGGTGGAGCCAGGGCCGAAACCGCGGCTCACGAGCTCGTAGGCGGCGCGGGTCGAGGATCCGTCCGGATCGTTGCCCTCGTCGGGGAAGCCGAAGCGCAGTCCGAGCACCGGCAGCATCAGGAGGATCAGCACGGCGGCGCCGGCCGCGGCCGCGGTACCGGCACGGCGCTGCACCAGCCGGCTCCACCGAGTGGCGAGCGTTCCGCCGTTCGCTCGCAGCGACCGGCCGAGGCCCGGGATGTGCAGTCGGTCGACCCGCCGCCCCGCAATCGACAGCAGCGCGGGCAGCAGCGTGATCGACGCGAGGACGACGACCAGGACGGCGAGGCTCGCCGAGATCGCCACGCCGTACAGGAACGAGACGCCCATGAACATCAGTCCGAGCAGTGAGATCACGACGGTGCCGCCGGCGACGATCACGCTGCGCCCGGCGGTCGAGACCGCTTCGGCCAGCGCAGCACGCTCGTCGGCCCCGTGGAGCATCGCCGTCCGGAACCGCGTCAGGATCAGCAGCGCGTAGTCGATCCCGACACCGATGCCGATCAGCCCAGCCACGGCAGGCGCGAAGTCCGGCGTGTCGACCAGGAGGGCGACGATTCCGATCAGCGTCGCCGAGATCCCGAGCCCGAAGATCGCCACGAGCAGCGGCAACCCGGCCGCGACGACCGATCCGAACGCGATCAGCAGGACGACCGCGGCTGCGAGCAGCCCCATCAGCTCGGGCGGCTGGCCTTCCTGCGCATTCTGGATCAGGAAGCCGCCGAGCTCGACACGAAGGCCGTCGCTCGACGCGTCGTCGGCCAGCTCGAGCAGGTGCTTGCCGGACGAAGTCTCGATGTCCATGGTCGGGCGGTCGAGCCGAAGCTGGACGAGCCCGATCGTGCCGTCGCGGGAGTAGCGGGGCGCTGAGGCGTCTCCGATGCCGTCGACGCGCCGCGACTCGGCGAGTAGCCGGTCGATGCGCGGCTGCGCCTCGCGGGCGCCTCCAGGCGCCTCCCAGACGACGTTGACGGTCTCGCCGGTGCTGCCGTCGAAGTGCTTCTCGAGCAGGTCGGTGGCCGCCTTGCTTTCGCTGCCGGGCGTGCCGAACTCGACGCCGTACTCCCCGGCGAACTGTGGGACGACGACGAGGGTGGCCGCGAAGATCGCGATCCAAGCGAGGACCACGCGCCAGCGACGTCGGTAGGTGAAGTCGGCAAGTCGTGCGAGATGGGATGTGGGCCGTGAAGGAGTCATGGCCTCGACGGTAGGGAGGCGCACCCTCCGGCCACAGCGCCCGGAGGGAGGAACCTCGGCATCCCCCCGTGGGAGGACGCAAACCGCCCTCTGGGGGTACGAAACCCCCGCTACGCTCGTCGTATGCGTACGGAACGCGCGATCGACATCGGGATCGCGCTCGGGGTCTTCGTACTGACGGTCGCGATGCTCGCCAGCGGGGGCGTCTCGAGCGCCGAGGACGCGCGGAGTCTCGACCTCCTCGGCGTCGTTCTTGCGGCACTCGCGTCCCTGCCGTTGCTCGCTCGTCGCCGCGCGCCACTGGCCGCATTCGTCGCGACAGCCATTGCGAGCGCCACGATCGCCGGGCTCGACTACCCACCGGGCCCTCCGCTCGGGCCGACGGTCGCCCTCTTCTTCGTCGGGCTCGCCGGAGATCGATCACGGGCGAATGGGAGGGTCACAGCCATCGTCGTGGGTGTGCTCTTCCTCGTCCACGTCACCGCCGCCGCCTACGGCCGCGAGGAAACTCCGGTCGTCCCGTTTCTGTTCGGGGCCCTCGTCTGGGGCGGAGCCTGGGTGCTCGGGGATCGCGTCCGGCTGCGCCGCGAGCGCGTCGCGAACCTCGAGGAGCGCGCACTTCAGGCCGAGCGCGAGACGGAGCGCGAGCGGCGCCTCGCCGCGGCCGAGGAGCGAACTCGGATCGCGCGAGACCTCCACGACTCGGCGGGCCATGCGATCAACGTCATTCTCGTCCATGCGGGCGCTGCGCGGCTCCTGGCCGAGAAGGATCCGGCGCGGTCGCGGGCCGCACTCGCGACGATCGAGGACCTCGCCCGCGAGACGCTGACGGAGATCGACGGCCTCGTCGGCGCGCTTCGCGAAGACGAGGAGCGCGCCGAGACGCCGATCGGGCTCGCCGCCCTCGACGCACTCGTGAAGAGACATCGCGACGCCGGGCTCGAGGTCGACGTCCGGATCGCGGGCGCTCGCCGAACGCTTGGTCCGGCAGTCGACCAGGCCGCGTACCGGATCCTGCAGGAATCGCTGACGAACGCCCTCCGCCACGGCTCCGGAGAGACCGAGGTCAGCGTCGAATACGGAGACGACGCGTTGGAGATCGGGGTCACGAACCCCGCCGACGCTGACGGCGCGAAGCCCGGCCATGGCATCGTGGGAATGCGCGAGCGCGCCTCGCTCCTCGGCGGGAGCGTCGACGCCGGCTCGCAGAATGGGAGCTTCCGCGTCCGGGCTCGACTGCCTTACAGGACGGAGGAAACGAGGTGAATGATCCCGTCCGAGTCCTGCTCGTCGACGACGACGACCTGATGCGGGCCGGGATCCGGTCGATTCTCTCCAGCGACGAGACGATCGACGTCGTGGGCGAGGCCGGGGACGGCGGAGAGGCGCTCGAGCGCATCCGCGAGTGCAGGCCCGACGTCGTGCTGATGGACATCCGCATGCCCGGCCTGGACGGGATCTCCGCCACGCGTGAGGTGCTCGCCGACTCGAGCGAGGTCAGGGTCGTCGTGCTCACGACGTTCGACGACGACGACTACATCTTCGACTCCCTCAGCGCGGGCGCCTCGGGGTTCCTGCTCAAGCGGACGAAGCCGGAGGAGCTGATCGCCGCGATCCACACGGTCGCCGAGGGCGACTCGCTGCTGTCGCCGTCGGTGACCCGGCGGGTCATCGACCTGATGGCCACGCAGCCGGTCGCCGGCCTGTCGGGCGCGAGGCTCGACGACCTGACGCCGCGCGAGCGCGAGGTGCTCGAGCTGATCGCACGCGGACTCTCGAACCGCGAGATCGCCGAGTCGTTCGTGATCGAGGAGTCGACGGTGAAGACGCACGTCAAGCGGATCCTCATGAAGCTCGGCCTGCGCGACCGGGTGCAGGCGGTGATCCTCGCGTACGAGACCGGGCTCATCCGGCCCGGGCCGAAGACCGGCTCGGCAGGCGCTGGCCAGTAGGTAGGTTGAAGCCCGTGGCTGCCGCCGCCGTCGCAGTCGAGACTCAGGGCCTCCGCAAGAGCTACGGCAAGGTCGAGGCGCTCCGCGGAATCGACCTCGCGGTCGAAGCGAGCAGTGTTTTCGGCCTGCTCGGCCCCAACGGCGCCGGCAAGACGACCGCGGTGCGGATCCTGACCACTCTGCTCGCGGCGGACGAGGGATCGGCCTCCGTCGCGGGCTTCGACGTGACGCGGGAGCCGGCCAAGGTGCGCGAGAGCATCGGGCTCGCCGGTCAGTACGCGGCCGTCGACGAGAACCTGACCGGCTGGGAGAACCTCGAGATGGTCGGTCGCCTGTACCACCTCGGCCGCCGCGCCGCCAAGGCGCGAGCCGACGAGCTCCTGGCCGACTTCGACCTCACGGAGGCCGGCGGCCGGCTCGTCCGCACCTACTCGGGAGGGATGCGGCGCCGCCTCGACCTTGCGGCGGCGCTCGTCGCCCGCCCGCCGGTCCTCTTCCTCGACGAGCCCACGACGGGGCTCGACATCCGCAGCCGCATCGGGCTCTGGGACGCGATGGAGGCGCTCGTCGCCGGCGGGACGACCGTTCTCCTGACGACGCAGTACCTCGACGAGGCCGACCGGCTCGCGGACCGGATCGCCGTCATCGACCAGGGGGTCGTGATCGCGGAGGGCACGTCGGACGAGCTGAAGGCGCAGGTCGGCGGCGATCGCCTGGAGGTCCATCTCTGCGACGGCCACCGTGGCGAGGAGGCGATCCCCGTGCTCGCCCCGATCGCGAGCGAGTCGCCGTCTGCCGAGAACGGTGTGATCAGCGTTCCGCTCCGCGAGCGAAGCGGAGCGATCGCGGAGGCGGTACGGCGCCTCGACGACGCCGGCCTGACGATCGACGACATCGCGGTGCGGCGACCGACCCTCGACGACGTGTTCCTGCGGCTGACGGGCCGCGCGGTCGAGCAGGAGGAAGAGTCGGCGGAGGCGGAGCGGCGATGACGGCCGTCCAGTACGCGATCGCGGACACCATGGTGCTCGCCAAGCGAAGCCTGAAGCGGATCCCGCGCCAGCCCGACCTGCTGGTCGGTTTCACGGTCCAGCCGATCATGTTCGTGCTGCTGTTCGTCTACGTGTTCGGCGGCGCGATCGATACCGGCGACCTGGACTACGTGGACTTTCTGATTCCGGGGATCATCGTCCAGTCGATGGTGTTCGGCGGCTTCGTGACCGCGCTCGGGCTCTCTGAAGACCTGAAGAAAGGCCTGATCGACAGGTTCCGGTCGCTGCCGATGTGGGGGCCGGCCGTGATCGCCGGTCGGATCCTCGCCGACGTCGGGACGAACGTGATCCAGCTCGTGATCATGTTCGCGGTCGGGATCATCGTCGGCTTCCGCTTCGCGACGAGCTTCCCGGAGATCGTGGCCGGGATGGCGCTCCTGCTGCTGATCGGCTATGCGTTCTCGTGGGTGTTCGCGTTCATGGGGCTGTCGGCGTCGTCGCCCGAGGCCGCCAACGCCTACGGCTTCACGATCCTCTTCCCGCTCACGTTCATCTCGTCCGCGTTCGTGCCCGTGGACACGATGCCGGACTGGCTGCAGCCGATCGCCGAACACAATCCGTTCACGACAATGGTGGACGCCGCCCGCGCCCTCTTCGTCGGGACCCCGGCCGGCAACGACGTCTGGCTCGCGGTGGCCTGGTCGTTCGCGATCATCGCGGTGTTCAGCGTGCTGTCCGTGTGGCGCTACCGCCGCGCAGTAGGCCGTTAGCGAGGGCAACGATCCCTGCGAGGGCCGCGACCGCGGCGGGTACCGTCCCCGCCGTGATTCGCCTCCTCGGAGTGCTTGCGATCGTCGCCGCCCTTGGGCTGGGCGGCTCGTCGGCAGGGGCGCAGCCGCCGTCGTCGCTCCGCGTGCTCTTCCTCGGCAACAGCCTGACCGCCACGAACGACCTTCCTTCAGCGGTCGCGCGGGTCGCGAGCCGCGCCGGGCGGCGGCTCGAGTACCGGACGGTCGCGCCGGGCGGGTACGCGCTCGAGGATCACTGGAGCAACGACGAGTCGCGCGCCGCCCTCGCGGGCGGACACTGGGACGTCGTGGTCATGCAGCAGGGCCCGTCTGCACTGCCCGAGAGCCAGGCGAACCTGCGCGAGTTCGCGCTGCGCTGGTCGGCGGAGGCCCGGGCACACGGCGCGCGCCCGGCGTTGCTGACGGTGTGGCCCGAGTCCTACCGCCGGAGCGCGCTCACGGAAGTGATCGCGTCGTACCGCCGGGCAGCGGCGAGCGCTAAGGCGGAACTGCTTCCCGGCGGTGACGCCTGGCGGAGGGCCTGGCACTGCGACCCGGGGACTCCGCTGTACGGGCGCGACGGGTTCCACCCGAGCGAGCTCGGCACCTACACCGCAGCGCTCGTCGTTTACGGCCGGCTCTTCAAGGCGCCGATTCTCGGGGGCAAGGCGCCCGCCGGCGTCCGTCCGATCACCGCCCGGCTCGTCCAGTGGGCGGCCGCGGCGTCGCTCGGCCGGCGCCTCCCGCGCGCCCGGCGCTGCGGCCGCCGTTAGGCCGTTCGGCGACGCAGCGTCGTCGCCCCGAGGACGAGCGCGAGCACGATGCAGCCTGCGACCACCAGGACGTCGACGGCGAGGTCCCGGCCGAGATCGTCGGCGGCCGCCAGCTCGATCGCCTCGTAGGCGTACGTGAGCGGCAGCGCGTTCGAGATCCATTCCAGCAGGTCGGCCATCTTGTCGCGCGGAACGAGCAGACCGGCCAGCAGGATCTGCGGCAGGACGAACGCCGGCATGAACTGCACGGCCTGGAACTCGGTCTGCGCGAACGCGCTGAGGAAGAGGCCCAGTGACATGCCGAGCAGCGCATTGCCGGCGGCGAGCACGACGATCAGCGAGACCGGACCTGCCGTGTCGAGGTCGAGGAAGCCGAAAGCGACGATCGACGTCACGGTCGCCTGGACGAGGGCGACGAGCGTGAAGGCGAGCCCGTAGCCGAGGAGGATGTCGAGCTTGGCGAGCGGCATCGACATCAGCCGCTCGAGCGTTCCCGACGTCCGCTCGCGCAGCATCGCGATCGAAGTGACAAGGAACATCGAGACGAACGGGAAGATGCCGACGAGCGGCGCCCCGATCCGGTCGAACGTCTCCTCCTGCCCGTAGAAGACGTACTTCATGATCGTCAGGAGGAGCGGCGGGACGAGGATGACGAGCGCGAGCGTCCTGTGGTCGTGCCGGAGCTGCCGGAGGACGCGGCCGGCGGTTGCGAGCGTGATTCGCGGAGTCATGACGCCTCCGCGAGGGCCAGGAAGGCCTCTTCGAGGTCTTCGGTGTGCGTCTCCTCCCGCAGCTCGGACGGGGAGCCGGTGGCGACGATCCGGCCGTCGCGCACCAACACAAGGTCGTCGGTGCGCTCGGCCTCGTCCATGACGTGGCTGGAGACGAGGAGGGTCGTGCCTGCAGCCGCGAGCTCGCGAAACATGTTCCAGAGGTCGCGGCGAAGGACCGGGTCCAGACCGACCGTGGGCTCGTCGAGGACGAGCAGGTCGGGGTGCCCGACGAGCGCCGCCGCGAGTGAGACGCGGGACAGCTCGCCGCCCGACAGAGTACGGACGAGCTGGTTGGCGTGACCGCCGAGGTCGACGGCGTCGATTGCCTCCCTCACGCCTCCCTTCGGCGCGTCGAGGATGCTGGCGAAGTACTCGAGGTTCTGGCGCACCGTCAGGTCCGAGTAGACCGACGGAGCCTGCGTGACGTAACCGATGCGTCGGCGCAGGACCTCGGAGCCGGCCGGTTCGCCGAGCACGGTGATCTCTCCGCTCTCGACGATCTGGACGCCCACGATCGCCCGGATCAGCGTCGTCTTGCCGGAGCCGCTCGGGCCGAGCAAACCGGTGACGACGCCGCGGCGGATGTCCAGCGAGAGCTCGGGGAGAACGAGCCGTCCGCCCCGGCGGACGTTCAGTCTGCGGATCTCGATTGCCGGCGCTGAATTCATCATACGTTGAAATATACTGAACGCATGGCAGTCAAGCGAGGACGAAGGCCGGGCCCGACCGAGACTCCGGGGACGATCCGCGCTGCGGCCACACGGCAGTTCTCGGAGCTCGGCTTCGATCGGACGACGATCCGCTCGGTCGCGGCCGAGGCGGGGGTGGATCCGGCGCTCGTCATCCACCACTTCGGGTCGAAGCAGCGCCTGTTCGTCGAAGCCGTCCAGCTGCCGTTTCCACCGGAGGAGCTGATCGCCCAACTGGCCAGCGGGCCGCGGTCACAGGTGGGAGAGCGTGTGGTGCGGTTCATCTTCTCGGTGCTGGCCGACGACGAGGCTCGGGCTCGCTGGATCGGGCTGATCCGGTCGGCGGTGACGGAGCCCGAGGCGACGCGGGTGTTCCGCGAGATCCTGAGCACGCGGATCTTCCGTCCCGCTGGCCGAGCAGCTGGGAATGGACGAGGCGCCGCTTCGAGCGAGCCTGGCGGGCTCTCAGATCGTCGGCGTCGTGATGGCGCGGCACATCGTCCTCATCGAGCCGCTCGCGTCGCTCGAGGAGGAACGCCTCGTCGACGCGATCGCACCGACTATCCAGCGCTACCTGACCGCGCCGCTCTAGAACCCGAACTGAACCTCGGTGAAGTACCAGAGGCTCGACGTGCTCCACAGCGCGACGAGGACCGTGAACAGCGTCCCGCCGGCGAGCGGGACGAGCCAGCGCGGGTGGTCGCGGTCGTGGACGTACCAGAGCTTGACCGCCAGGACGCCGTAGACGAACGAGCCGAGCAGCGAGTGCGCGAAGACGCGCGCGTCCGTCGTCTGGAAGCCGAGGATGAAGATGCAGTGGAAGGCCACGGGGATCGTGGCGAGGACCGCGAGGCGCCCGGACCAGCGGTGAATCCGGTTCACCTGCGGCGGCGCGACCGGGACGAACCGCTGCAGCTTCCCGAAGATGCGTGCGCCGGTCAGCACCTGGACGATCGCCAGGAGCGCGGCGGCGGTCGCGAACCAGGCCTTGAACGCGATCGGCGTCGAGAACACCGAGGTGACGATGTCCGTGTAGGTCGACTCGACGCTCGCGACCGGCACGGCCCGACCTTATTACGATCGCGCGCATGTCGAGGCGCGCTCGTCTCATCGTCGTCCCGGCGATCCTGCTCGTCGGCGTGACCGCGGGCGTCTATCTCCTCGCAGAGCTCCACCTGGCGAAGGACGAAGCCGGCTTCGGCTCCGACGGGTGCGGTTGTCGCGGGCGACGCTGCTCGCGGCGAGACCCTGTTCGAAGAGAACTGCGCAAGCTGCCACGGAGAGGCCGGCGCCGGTGGAGGCGTGGGCCCGACGCTGGCCGGAAGCGGCGTCGCGCGCGAGGACGCCCAGGCCACGATCGAGAACGGCAGCGGGATCATGCCGGCCGACCTCGTCTCGGGCCAGGAGCTGAGCGACGTCCTGGCCTACCTCGAGACCATCGCCCGATAAGCCGTACTAGCGAGGCTGCAGCAGCTCGGCCGCCGCTTCGAGGTTCACGCGACCCCGTCCTCGGGTCGCGAGGTAGCTCACGCCGTCCGGTTGCCAGAGCGGAAGCCCGATCTCGACGAGGACAGCATCCCCCGCTCGGTCGAGGATCGTCCTGGCTGCGTCCTGCTGCCACGGATGCCGGTGCGCGTCCTGCACGACGACGACGAGCTGGCTCTCCTGGTGCGCGGCCGCAAACGCGGATGCATCCTCGTCGTCCCCGAGCCGCGCGACCTCTGCGCCCAGCAGATCCGCGATCCCGTGGCCGGTGGGGCCGGCGGCGATCGACGGCTCGGGCAGGAGCTCGACCACGAGCGCACGCCGCTTCAGCCCGACGTCACCGTCCGCCAGCAGCGCGCGCCTGGCCGCCTGCAGGCCGACGATCGGGAGGACCTCCCCGTTGCGCGCCGGCTCGGCCATCCGCGAGAGACGCTCCACTCGACCGGCTGCTTCACGCAGCCGCTCCTCGGGGAGCCGTCCGGAGCGGACGGCCTCGACGACCCTGGCGTGGACGCATTCGGGACGCAGGTCATGCCCGAGGCAGAGGAGATCCGCGCCCGGCCTCGAGGGCCAGGACGGCTCCCTCCTTCTCCCCGACCGAGCCGCTGACCGCGCGCATCTCGAGGGCGTCTGTCACGACGACGCCGTCGAAGCCGAGCTCGCCGCGGAGGAGATCCGTGATCACGGCGCGGCTGAGGGTGCCAGGCGCCTCGTCGAGCCCGGCCACGCGGATGTGCGCGGTCATCACCGCGCGGACGCCCGCGCCCACGGCCGCGCGAAACGGCAGCAGCATCGCGGCCATCGTCTCGTCGTCGCGTTCGACGGTCGGGAGCCCGAGATGCGAGTCCTCCTCGGTGTCGCCGTGTCCCGGGAAGTGCTTCGCGCAGGCGGCGACGCCGGCGCTCTGGAGGCCCAGTACGAACGCAGCGACGTGGCGGGCTACGAGCTCGGGATCACTGCCGAAGGAACGCACGCCGACGATCGGGTTGTCGGGGTTCGTGTTCACGTCCGCGACGGGGGCGAGATCGAGGTTCGTGCCGACAGCGGCGAGCTCGGTGCCGATCGCAGTGCCGACGTGCCGCGTGAGCTCGACGTCGTCGACCGCGCCGAGCGCGTAGTTGCCGGGATAGCGACTCCCGCTCGAGGCATCGAGCCGGGAGACGTCGCCGCCCTCCTCGTCGATCGCAACGAGCAGGTCGGGACGCTCGCTGCGCAGCTCGGCGGTCAGCCTTCCGACCTGCTCACGGCTCTCGACGTTCCACGCGAAGAGGCAGACGCCGCCGAGCCCACCTTCGAGCCAGGCACGCAGCCAGGACGGGACAACGGTGCCCTCGAACCCGACGAGCAGGCAGCGTGCGGCGAGCCGCTCCAGCTCGGCGTTCACCCGCGCACTGCGCCCGCGGTGAGGCCGAAGGCGATCTTCCGGTGCACCAGGACGAAGAACACGACAACCGGCAGCGCGGTCAGCGTGGCTCCGGCCATCAGGGGGCCCCAATCAGTGCCGCGCGAGGTCGTGAACGACGCCAGCCAGACCGTCAGCGTCTGCTTCTCCTGGTCGTTGAGGAAGACGTACGCGATCAGGAACTCGTTCCACGCCTGGATGAAGGCGAAGATCGACGTGGCGACGAGGCCAGGCGCGACGAGCGGCAGCAGGATCCGCATGAAGGCGCCGAAGCGCGTGCTCCCGTCGACCATCGCCGCCTCTTCGAGCTCTCGCGGCACGCCCATGACGAAGCCCCGAAGCGTCCAGACCGTGAACGGCAGGACGAACGTCAGGTAGGTGACGATCACGCCGCTGAGCTTGTTCAGCTGGTCGGCGCGGCCGAGCGAGATGTACAGCGGGATGATCAGCGCGTTCAGCGGCACCATCTGGACGCCGATGATCAGGACGATGAACGCGCCCCGGCCGTAGAAGCTTGAACTTCGCGAGGGCGAGGGCCGCGAGGAACGCGACCACGAGCGAGATCGCGACCACGGAGCAGACGATGATCACGCTGTTCTTGACGTTGTCCCAGAAGTACGGCCGATCCATGGCATCCCGGTAGTTGGTGAGCGTGGCCGGCGAGGGGAACCACTGCGGCTTGTCACTGAGGATGTTCTGGCCCGTCTTGAACGAGGTCGAGATCATCCAGTAGACCGGGAAGACCATCACCACCAAGACCAGGAGGCCGAGGGCGTTCCACCCGACACGGCCGATGACCTTGCGACGACTGCGCCGGCGGGGCAGGACGGCGCTCACCGCGTCTCCCCGATCCGGATCATCTGGCGGATGTAGAAGAAGGTCGCGACGAACATGATCCCGACCATCACGACGGCGATCGCCGCGCCGAAGCCGTACTCACCGAGCCGGAACGCCTCCACGAACGAGTAGACGCTCATCAGCCAGTAGTCCTCCTCGGGCTCGCCGTCCCGGATGAGCCAGATCTGGTTGAAGATCTGGAAGTCCCAGATGATCGAGAGGGTGATCAGGATCACGAAGAGCGGCTTCAGGAGCGGGAACGTCACGTCGCGGAAGATCCGCCAGGCGTTCGCCCCGTCGATCGACGCGGCTTCGACGAGCTCCTCCGGTACCTGTGAGAAGCCGGCGTAGAGCATGATCGTCACGAACGGGATCGCGCCCCAGACGACGAGGGCCGTGATGACGGCGAAGCCGGTCGTCGGGTCGGCGAACCAGTCCTTGTTCAGGAAGTCGCCGAGGTGCAGCTCGGTCAGCGTCCAGTTGAGGACGCCGAACTCGAAGTCGACCATCCAGCGGAAGATGTTCACGGCGACGACGACAGGCGTCGCCCAGACGAGGACGAGGCCGGTGGTCAGCAGCAGCCGCATGAAGGAGCCGAGCCGGGTCAGCAGCAGCGCGATCAGCGTGCCGAGCACCATCGTGAGGCCGACGTTCACGAACGTGAACACGAACGTCCGAAGGACAACGGTCCAGAACTGGCGGTCGTGGAAGAGCCGCGTGTAGTTGTCCAGCCCGATCCACGGCCCCTCCTGGAGGATCAGCTCGGCCAGGCCGAACTGCTGGAGCGACAGCCGGCCGAGGAGATAGAGCGGGTAGCCGAGGACGGCGGCGATCACGAGCGCCGCGGGGGCTAGCAGCGCGTACGGGGTGAGCGCCCGGGCGACCGCATGGCGCGTGACACGGCGCCGCCGCCGAGGAATCGCAGTCTCGGCGGCGGCGGCCGTGAGGGCCGGGAAGCCCGTCTCGCCTCCCGGCCCGGAGCTCACGTCCTCCGGTTCAGGATGTTGGTGATCTGGTTGCTCGCGCGTGTGGCGGCAGCCTGGACACTCGAGCGTCCGGTGAAGATGGACTGGAGCATCGTCTGCAGCGTGCGGGCGTTCTCGACCTGGACCCAGTTGGGTGCGGTCGGGACGAAGTAGCTGGACTTCGACGCGGCTGCGAAGGGAGCCAGCTGTGGGTTCCGTGCGTGGATCGAGGTCAGCGTCGTCGTGTTCGGGATCACCTTTCCGACCGTCGCGAGCTGACGCATCTGCGTGTTGTTCGTGAAGGTCCTGATCCAGTCGTAGGCGAGCGACTTGTTCCGGCTCGTGACGGGCACGGCCAGGTCAGAGCCGCCCAGGAAGGCAGGCATGTACTTGCCCTTGATGTGGCTCGGCATCGGATACGCGCCCATCTTCTTGGCGAGGGACGGGTTTCCGACCTTCTTGTCGAGCGCGTAGGGCCACTCCCAGCCGTTGCCGATGAACGAGCCGACACGGCCCTTGGAGAAGACGAGCGCCTGCTGCGGGTTCGCCTCGTCACCGGTCTTGTTCGCGCGTGAGAGCGAGCCGACGACCGACTTGAGCTTCGTCAGCCCCTGAATCGCCTGCGGCGAGTTCAGGGTGCCCACCCACCGGCCGTTCCGGAGCTCGGCGATCTTCCCGCCGTAGTCGTAGACGAAGGACATGCTGGCCCAGACGTAGCGGCCCGGGAAGTAGAGCGCCGAGTAGTTGCGCTGCTTCCCGTACTTCTTGATCAGCTTGTTGCCGGCGGCCTGGAACTCGGCGAGGCTCTTCGGCGTCGACCTGATTCCCGCGGCCTTGTACTGGTCCTTGCGGTAGATGACGGCACGGGCACCGGCGTAATACGGCACGCAGTAGAGCCGGCCCCTGTACGTGCAGGAGTCCTTGAGCGCGCCGAGCCAGGTGCGCGAGTTCGGGAAGCTGCCCCTCGACGTCGTCATGTCCTGCAGGAGGCGGGCGGCCATGTAGCGCGTCGTCTCGGTGTTCCCGAGCTCGATCACGTCCGGGGCCGTTCCGCCGGCCAGCGAGGCGTCGAACTTCGTGAGGTGGTCACCCCACGTCTGGTACTGAACGTCGACGTCGACGTCACTGTGGCGAGCCTTGAAGGCTCGGTTCGTTGCCGCGACGACCTCGGGCCAGTTCGACTCGGCGTCATTCTGAAGCCAGATCACGATCTTGGTCGCGTTCTGGCGATCGGGGCTCGTCGAGCCGGCGGCGGCGGTCATGGCCGAAACGGTCAGTGCCGCAACGAGCGCGAGGGCTCCGATGTAACGTCGTCTCATAGAGATACCCCCAGAGCGATGCGGCGGCCGAGAACCCGATTCGCACGATCCGTGGCCTCACGGGTCATGATCAACGGGCCGCCAATTGGTTTATACCACTTGGCCACAGTCGGGAGACTGGCATAAACCACATCTGCTTGTCAAGACCCGGCGGCGGCGAGCCCCGGCGACGCCTGGCGAGCCTGCTGGGGTCTCGTCAGGTCGCTCACGAGCCGGTAGCGGTCGCCCCGGTAGATCGAGCGGACGTACTCGACGATCTCGCCCTCGTCGGAGCGGGTCGTACGCTCGAACAGGAACGCAGGTGAGTGGAGCGGCACCCCCAGCGCCGTCGACTCGTCCTCGTTGGTGACCGTCGGCTCGATCGCCTGGGTTCCCCCCGACGACGACGACCCCGAACCGGCCCTCCAGCAGCTCGTAGAACGAGTGCTCCTCGAGGTCGGCCGCGGTCAGGCCCGGGACCAGCGACTCGCGCACGTGGAGCGTCTCCATCGCCATCGTCTCGCGGTCGGCGTACCGGACTCGGGTCACGACGACGATCGGCTCCGACGGCGACACGTGGAGCAGGCGCCCGAGCCGTGCGCCGGCCGGGACGATCTCGAGGTCGACGGTGCGGCTCGACGGCTCCATCCCGCGCCGCCGCATGTCCTCGGTGAAGGACGTCATTGTCAGCTCCTGCGCGATCTTTGGCTCGCTGACGAAGGTTCCGGCGCCTCGGCGACGCACGAGATACCCCTCGCGCACGAGGTCGTCGAGGGCAGCGCGAACTGTCAACCGGGAGAACCCGAGGTCGACGGTCAGCTGGCGCTCGGACGGGATCGCCTCGCCGATGCCGAGGCGCTCGATGAGGTCAAGGACACGCTCCCGCGCCTCGTTCTGCTTCGTCATGCGCCTGCCACCGCGACTGCGGCCGGACGCGGTTCCAGCAGCAGGCTGGCGCCCGTCTCCGAATCGAAGAAGTGGAAGCGCGAGGGGTCGACGGCGAGCCGGATCCGGTCGCCGACCCTGGCGCGAGTCCGTGGATCGACGCGGGCGCTGAACAGCGCGGTCGAGTCGGCGATGAGGGTGGCGTCCTCCTTGCCCTCGAGCGCCTCGGCGGTCACCTGCGGGGCGTCCACGCGGAAGAACACATGTGCGTCGGCACCGAGCTCCTCGAGCACGGCGACCTCGACCTCGAGCGTCGGCAGGTCGGAAGGCGCGAACGACGCGTCCTCGAGACCCTCCGGCCGGATGCCGAGGACGACGTTGCGGTTCTTACCGCTCGGCCTTCTCGACGCGTCGAGCGTCACGCGGTACTGACCGAAGACGATCTCGTCGCCGTCGACTCTGGCTTCCACGAGGTTCATCGCGGGCGAGCCGATGAACGCGGCGACGAAGAGATCCTTGGGCTCCTCGTAGAGCTTCTGTCGGCCGGTCGGTCTGGAGGATCCGGCCCTCGCGCATCACGGCCACGCGCTGGCCGAGCGTCATCGCCTCGGTCTGGTCGTGCGTGACGTAGACGGTCGTGACACCGAGTCGCCTGTGGAGCTCCGCGAGAGACGCGCGGACGCCGACGCGGAGCTTCGCGTCGAGGTTCGAAAGTGGCTCGTCCATGAGGAACGCCTGTGGCTCGCGCACGATCGCCCGTCCCATGGCCACGCGCTGCCGCTGGCCGCCGGAAAGCTGTGCCGGGCGGCGGTCGAGCAGCTCCTCCAGTCCCAGCATTGCTGCGACTTCCTCGACGCGGCGGCGAGCCTCGGCCCGCGGGATCCGCCGAACCTTCAGGCCGTAACCGAGGTTCTTGCGCACGTTCATGTGCGGATAGAGCGCGTAGTTCTGGAAGACCATCGCGACGTCACGGCGGCGCGGCGGCGCGTCCGTGACCTCCTTGCCACCGATCTCGATCCGGCCGGTCGTGACCTCCTCCAGACCGGCGATCGTGCGGAGTAGCGTGGTCTTCGAGCAGCCGGAAGGGCCGACCAGCACCAGGAACTCGCCGTCCGTGACCTCGAGGTCGAGGCTGCGGATCGCGCAGTAGCCGTTGGGGAAGGTCTTCGTGATTCCTTCGAGCCGGATGTCCGCCATGCGCCGGCCGACAATACCACTCGCAACGGTGGAACTGAAAAATGGTATTGACCACCTGACCCTCGCACGCATAGACTCAGCCCAGGTTGAACGACGGCACCGGGACCGAGTACGACCTGCGGACGACTTCCGAGCTGGTGGATCTGATCAACCGGCAGGACATGTCAGTCCCCTCGGCCGTGCGCTTGGCGGCGCCGGCGATCGAGCGAGCCGTCGACTCGATCGTCGAGCGGTTGGCGCAGGGAGGCCGGCTCATCTACGTGGGCGCAGGCTCCTCCGGCCGGCTCGCCGAGCTCGACGCGTTCGAGTGTGCGGCGACGTTCGGCGCCCAGGAGGGAGAGATCGTCGCGGTCGTCGCGGCCGGGCTCGACGCGAATCCGATGGAGGCAGCGGCCGCCGAGGACGACGACGAAGCCGGTGCGGCCGACGTCCTGTCGCTGACGCTGTCAGAGGCAGACGTCGTCGTCGGCGTCAGCGCGAGCGGCCAGACGCGCTACGTCTCGGGGGCCCTCTCCGCCGCGTCGCGGGCCGGCGCCCTCACCGTCGCGCTCGTCTGCGTCGCCGGCTCGGAGCACGCAGCCCTCGCCGACCAGGCGATCGAGATCTCCGTCGGGCCAGAGCTCATCTCCGGCTCGACGAGACTCAAGGCCGGAACCGCGCAGAAGCTCGTCCTGAACACGATCTCGACGGTCGCGATGATCCGGCTCGGGCGGACGTACGGGAACCTCATGGTCGGAGTGGCGCCCGCCAACGCGAAGCTCCGCGCTCGCCTGAAGACGGTCGTTGCCGCGGCGACCGGCGCGCCCGACGACCGCGTCGACGAAGCGCTCGAGGCGGCGGGCGGCGACGGGAAGGTCGCGGTGGTCTCGCTCCTCGCCGGGATCGACACCGAGACCGCGGCCGCACGGCTCCGCGACGCGAACGGGAACGTTCGCCAGGCGGCCGGATGAGACTCGGCGTCGAAGCGGCCCTCGTCGACGGGCGCCTCGTCCCGGGCGACCTCGAGATCGTGGACGGCCGCATCGGCCGCCACGGGCTGGCAAGCCGAAACGGGAGCGGCGTCGCATCGCCGGGCTTCGTCGACATCCAGGTCAACGGCTTCGGCGGCGTGGACTTCCTGGACGCGGACACCGACGGCTACCAGCGCGCCGGCGAAGCGCTGCTCGAGACGGGCGTCACCGCCTACCTCCCCACCTTCATCACCGCTCCCGAAGAGCAGCTCCATGCGGCACTGCGGGAAGTCCCCGCAAGCACCAACGGCGGGCCGCGAATCCTCGGCGTCCACGTCGAAGGACCGTTTCTCGCCCCGAAGCGGCTCGGCACGCACCCTCCCCTGGCGCGCCGAGACCCTGATCCGGCCCTCCTCGAGCGCCTGCTCGACTCGGGTCGGATCCGCATGGTGACCGTCGCACCGGAGCTTCCGGGGGCCGACTCCCTCATCGGCCTCCTGCTCCGGCGCGGCGTTACCGTCTCGCTCGGGCACACGGACGCGACCGCCGAGGAGGCGAATGCCGCCTTCGACGCCGGCGTGCGGACGGTCACGCACCTCTTCAACGCGATGCGCCCCTTCAGCCACCGTGACCCCGGGTATCGCCGGAGCCGCCCTCGCGCGCCCGGACGTCGTCGTCCAGATCATCCTCGACGGGATTCACCTCGCCGCCGAGACGGCGAAGCTCGTCTGGAGCGCCGCGGCGGGTCGTGTCGCCCTGGTCACCGACGCCGTCGCGGGAGCAGGGCTGGACGACGGCTCGTACAGCCTCGGCGGGTTCGAGGTGAAGATCCGCGACGGTGTCGCGCGCGGCCCCGACGGCGTGCTCGCGGGGAGCTCCCTGACCATGATCGAGGCCGTCCGGAACCTGCACGAGCTCGGCGTCTCGCTCGCCAGCGCACTCGACGCCGCCTCCTCGGTGCCGGCGCGGGTGATCGGCGAGCACGCCGGCGGGCTCGTCGCCGGCTCGCCGGCGGACGTGACCGTCGTCGACGACAACCTCGCGGTGGAACGCGTGCTCGTCGGAGGACGAGAACGTGTCGTTGCCTGAGCTCGAGCCCGACCCCTACCCCGAGCCGGCCGGGCCGGAGAGCGGTGCGACGTTCCTCGCGGAGATCCGCGAGCAGCCCGCCGCGCTGAGCCGGCTCCTCGAACGCGGCGAAGACTTTCACCGCGTGGCGGCGCTGATGCACGCTCGCGGCGCGCGGACCGTCCGGATCGTGGGGCACGGCTCGTCCGACAACGCCGCGTCGTTCGGCGTCTACGCGTTCGGCCTCGGCCCTCGCTGGACGGCGTTCCGCGACTCGATCTCGCTGACCGTCCACTACGGAACCCGCCTGGACTTCAAGGGCTCGACCGTGCTTGCGCTCTCGCAGTCCGGCCGCACGCCCGACGTCCTCGAGTACGTCGAACGCGCCCGCGCCGCAGGGGCCCTCACCGTTGCGCTCACAAACGAGCCGGGCTCCGAGCTCGCCGCGGCGGCCGAAGCCGTCCTTCCGCTCGAGGCCGGGAGCGAACGCGCCGTGGCGGCGACGAAGACCTACCTGAACCAGGTCGCCGCGCTCCTGCTCCTCGCAGCGCACGTCGCCGGGACGGAGCGGCGCTACGCCGGCGGCATCCGGCTGGTCTCGGAAGAGCTCGAAGGGCTCATTCCCGACCTGGAGCGGCGGCTCGTCCCCCTGGCCGCGTCGTTCGCGTTCACGGGGCGGATGTTCGTCATCGGACGCGGAGCCGAGTTCGCGACGGCGCGCGAGATCGCGCTCAAGCTGCTCGAGACGACCAGGATCGCCGCGGAGCCGCTGACCGCGACCGACCTGGCGCACGGCCCGGTGGCCGCGCTCGATCCGCTCTTCCCCGTCTGGGCGGTGGCCTCGGCGGACGAGACACTCCCGGCCCTCCTGGAGGCGGCGGAGCGCATCCGCGCGACGGGCGCGGCCCTGATCGCGAGCGGCAGCGCCGCCGGTCGGCTCGACGCCGAGTACTCCGTGCCGATCCCCGATCTGGGATCCCGCCTGCTCAGCCCCTTGCTCTCGGTCGTGCCCGGCCAGCTCTTCGCGTGGGCGCTCGCCCGCGCCAAGGGCCTGGATCCCGACACGCCGCGCGGGCTCAGCAAGGTCACGCTCGCCCTCTGAAAGGCCGTTTCCGAAACCCGTCGCCGGGAACGAGTCTGGAAACGACCGAGGAGGCTCCGATGCCCAGCAAGAAGGCGAACGTCAAGAACGAGAAGCAGTACGAGGCGCTGAAGGACAAGGGCATGTCCAAGGAGCGCGCCGCCAAGATCGCCAACTCGCCCGGCGCGTCGAGCCGCGGCGGCAAGAAGTCCGGCTCGGGCTCGAGCTCACGCTCGAACTCGAGTCAGGGTGGGACGACAGCCCAGAAGAAGGCCGCCGGCCGCAAGGGCGGCAAGGCAGCCGCGAAGAAGAGCTAGAAGGGCAAGTAACAGTCTGTTACTTAGTCCCGGCGCCGCTTGGCTCCACGCGCTCGGGGCTAGTAACAGTCTGTTACGAGGACTTCAGCAGCGGGCGGACGAGCCGTTCGACGTCGCGGCGGTAGCCGTCGCCGTCGAACGCTCGGAGCGGGTGGGGCTCGAGCTCGTGCTCCTCGAGCTCCCCGCTCCTTCGCACGTACACGGCGGGGTAGATCGTTCCATTCCCGCTCATCTCGATTGCGACGGCCGCCGCGTCCGGCCCGCCGCCGCCGCCGTCCACGAAGTGCTCGAGCGGCAGGATCCCCTCGTCCCTGATCCCGTCCTCAGCGCGCGCGACCACGCGCGCGAGGTAGCCCTTCTGGATCCAGAGCTCGGGCCCGCGCGCCAGCTCGTCGAGGAGGAGCGGGACGACGTCGCCCCCGGCGAGCTTGGGGCGCGGCTGTTCGATCCCGATCCGCTCGGCGATGTACCGGGCGAGAACGCGTGCGTTGTAGCGGAACCCGTTCACCGAGCTGGAGTTCGCTGCGACCCCGTCCTTCTGGAGCCCGCGAGAGGCGATCGTGATGTTCCCGGCGAAGAAGATCCCCGGCACGGACACGCTCTCCCAGAACCGCGTCAGGGCCGGGGCGCGGTCGTTCAGGACCGTGACGACGCCGAGCTTGGGGAGGTCGCCGATCGGCGCCCTGAACCCCGTCGCCAGGATCACCTCGTCGCCGGTGAAGGAGAGCCGCCCGTCCCAGGTCGTCGCGTCCGCCGTGACCCGGACCCCGTCGGCGCCGCGCTCGATCCCCACGATCGATCCGTCGAGGACGTAGGTGCCCGCGCTTCCGCGCACGTACTCCTCGTAGGGCTGGAGGTAGCGGGCGCGCAGCGGTGACTTCGCGAGCACCGAGATGTCCACCGTACGCGGCGAGACGAGGGTGAGCTCGCGCGCCCAGGGCAGGAGGCCGGACGCGAGCTCGAAGCCCGAGTTCCTCTTGCCGATGATCACGACCCGCTTGCCTCGGTACGACTCGGCCGAGCCGGTCTCGACGTAGTGCGTCGCGTGCTCCGCGCCCTCGAGCGGCGGGGACCAAGGCTCGGTCATACCGATCGCGAAGACGACGATCGGGCAGCGGTACTCCCCGTCCGTCGTCTCGAGCACGAACCCGCCTTCCCCCTGCCTCGTCCCGGTCCACCGGCAGCCGTACCGTGCCTGGATGCCCGCACGCTCGGCGAAGTCGGCGAGGGCGGCTTCCATCTCGCCGCGCGCCGGCACGTCGAAGCTGCGGTCCATGAACCTGGCGATGAGCCCGCGCGCCTCCGGCTCGTCCGCGACGAGGCTGTTGTTGTCGTAGCACTCGTACTCCCGCGTCTCGCGCTCGCAAGGAGCGTCCGGCTTCGTCCAGCTGATCAGGCGCTCGAAGATCGGGAACCTGCGGAACATCCCGCCGGGGGCGTCGTCGGCCGAGAGGAGCGCGTGATTTCCGATGCCGCAGCGGGAGAGGGAGTAGCTCGTCTGGAGGCCGGCCGGCCCGGTGCCGACGACGACGACGTCGTAGTCGCCCGGGGGGAACGGGCTCAGGAGCTGATCTTCCACTCGGTGGTGTCCCGGAGCCTCCGCGCCTCTGCCTGGAGCATCCGGTACAGCACCCGCGGGTGCTCGAGCAGGAACGGCTCGAAGTCGGGCCCGGGGATCACGAGGCAGCGCAGCATCGTCAGTGCGACCACGTCCGCGTTGGGCGGCTCGCTCGTCAGCAGCGAGACCTCGCCGAAGAAGTCGCCGGGCCCGAACCGAGTCACATCGTCTTCCCCGATCCGCACGACCGCCTCGCCGTCGAGGATCACGTACAAGCCGGAGCCCTTGAGGTTCTTGCGGAGGACGCGCTCGTCTTCCGAGAACACCTCCTCGTCGAACCGGTGCGCGATCGCCTGCAGCTTCGCGGGCGGCACGTCGGCGAAGAGCGAGAGGCGCGCGAGGACGTCCTGAACGTCAGCCACGTGCCGAGCTTAGTTCGGGCTCGGGCTGGTGTTCACGGTCAGGCGTCGGTTGCTTCTCCGAGCTCCGGCTCACCATCAGCGCGACGCCGATCACGATCGCGGCGCCCGCGAGCAGCGTTCGACCGGTGATGACTTCGTCGTTGAACGCCCAGCCGAGCAGGACGGCGATCACCGGGTTCACGTAGGCGTAGGTCGAGACCGTCGAGGCGGGAACCGTCTTCAGCAGCCAGACGTAGGCGCTGAAGCCGATCAACGAGCCGACGACGACCATGTAGGCGGTCGCGAGGAGGGCGTCGGAGGAGAACGTCGCGTCGTCCCACTCGCCCCGTCCGGCACTGAAGGTCGCGAGCAGCACCCCGCCGGCGAGCATCCCCATCGCCGCGCCCAGCAGCGTGTCCTTCGGGAGCGCCGAGCGCTGCGAGTAGATCGAGCCGGCCGACCAACCCAGCGCGCCGAGGACGATCACGAGCGCACCGATCGGCTCCGCACCCTCCTCTCCCGAGGGATCGACGAGCAGCGCCAGTCCCGCGAACCCGAGCACCAGGCCGGCGAAGGCGCGGCCGCCCAGCCGCTCGCCCAGGAAGATCCGAGCCAAGATTGCAAACCAGAGCGGGATCGTCCCGACGAGGAGCGCCGCGATCCCGGACGGGACGTCCTGCTGCGCCCAGGCCAGGCCGCCGTGGCCGACCAGGAAGAGCGCGCCGCCGAAGACGAATGCCGCACGCCACTGCTTCCAGCCGAGCGGCTCGTGCTCTCGGCGCCGCAGCATCACCCAGGCGAAGAGCAGCGCCCCCGCCGCGAGGTGCCGGATCGCCATGGCGAGAAACGGCGGCAGGTCCCGCACGACGACGGCGATGGCCAGGAAGGTCGATCCCCAGACGACGTAGATCGTTCCCAGCGCAATCCAGACCCTGGCGCGCATCCCTACGTTCTAACGACCGGTGCTACGTTCCCTTCCCGACCAAGAAACGGACGATGCTCGACCGGCAGACGATCGAAGAGCGGCAGCGGGACCGGGCGGCTGCGCTCGAGGACCTCACACGCGCGAAGCGGGAGCTCGCCGCGGCCGCCGTGCGTCTGGCGGAGCGGGAGCAGAACCTCGCGGACCGGGAGAAGCGGCTCGAGAAGCGAATGCACCGGATCGCCCGCAAGCTGGAGGCGAGGCGCGACCGGCAGCACCGGATCTCCGCCTTGCGCGCGAAGGTCTCCGAGACCGACCTGCTGAAGGGCCGTCAGAAGCGGAAGGAGTCCGAGCTCGACCGCGGCGAGAAGCGAGTAGGGCGTCGCGAGTCGGAGCTCGAGCAGCGTGCTTCGGAACTGGACGCAAAGGCCGCGGAGCTCGACCGCCGCTCCGAGGCGCTCCTGACGCGCGACATGGAGCTGGACGCGCGCGACGGCGAGTCGGGCCGCATCAACGAGGACGCGACCAGGATTCGGACCGAGCAGGAGCAACGCGAGAGCGAGCTCGCGACTCGTGAGCAGGGGCTCGCCGGGCGAGAGGAGCGCGTTGCAGAGCTCGAGCGGTCGATCGGCGAGCGCGAGGACTCGGCATCGTCGAAGGAAGCCGAGCTGACGGCGAGGCTCGAGGAGCTGGCCTCCCGCGAGAAGCGCGTGCGCAAGGACGAGGAGCGCCAGAGGGCGACCGGCGAGCGGCTCGAGCGCCATGCGGCAGACCTCGCGGAGAGAGAGCAGGCGCTCGCGCGACTGGGCCAGAGCATGCTTTCGCGTCGCAACGGCGAGCCCGTTCCGGTCGAGCAGCCGGCCACGGCGAGCTTTGCGGAGGGCCTCGACGCGCTGAGCGCCGCGTCCCGCTCTAAGGGCAAGTAGCCGAACCGTCCGGCGGCGCCACTAGCGTCGTCGGATCGGAACCATGTTCGTCGTCTACCTGCTCGTGATCGTCACGGGCATCGTCTTGTACGCGATCGTGGGGCTCGCGCACCTCTAGCCGTGAGGCGCTTCGTCCGGGACAACGGCCTGTCGCTGTTCTTCCTGGCGCTGTTCCTGCTCGCCCTCGTCGGCCAGTCGATCGCCGGCTACAACCTCTACAACCAGGAGCAGGTGGCACACGAGGCGCCGACGATCGACTACCTCCGCTACCTCGTGAGCTCCGACTTCGGCGCCAACGTGCTCGAGAACTGGCAGTCGGAGTGGCTCCAGTTCTGGCTCTTCGCGCTCGCCACCGTCTGGCTCTTCCAGAGAGGATCGAACGAGTCGAAGAAGCTGGAGGATCTCGGCCTCGAGACGGATGAGCAGCAACGGGTGGGCGCTCACGCTCCGGAGGACGCTCCTCGCTGGGCGAGGGCGCGCGACTGGCGCCTGACCGTGTACTCGTACTCGTTCACGATCGTGATGGGCACGATCTTCCTGGCGACCTGGCTGGGCCAGTCGTTCGCAAGCTGGTCGCGCTACAACGAGGAGCAGGTCGAGCACGGAGAGCCCGAGGCCTCGTGGGGAACGTACGTGACCTCGTCCGAATTCTGGGACCGAAGCCTCCAGAACTGGCAGTCGGAGTTTCTCGCCGTCGGGACGATGGCCGTCTTCACGGTCTATCTCCGCCAGCGCGGATCGGAGGAGTCGAAGCCCGTCGGCGCGCCGCACGCGGAGACAGGCAGCTCGGGCTGAGGTCTTCGTGCTCGGCCGGCGGCCCTCACGTCGCGTCGAGCGCCGCCTCCAAGTCGTGCGCGAGATTCGCCGCGCTCAGGTCGACGCCGGGGTGCAGCGTCGAACGCCAACGCCCGTCGGCGTCGTAGACGCGGACCGGCGCCGAGTGCATGTTGCTGTTGCCGGTCCCGTGCGACGGAAGGATCTTGAACTCGTTCCAGAGCGGACGCAGCTCGGCGACGGATCCGTCCACGTACCGAATCTGGCCGGTCGCCCGGTTCTTCGCGAGGAACGAGCGGATGCTCGCCGGCGTGTCGTTCAACGGGTCGACGCTGTAGGCGAGAGCGAGCACGCGGCTGCGGTCGTCCCCCAGTAGCCGCATCGCGTCGGCCATCTGGGAGGCCGCTATCGGGCAGGCCTCGGTGCACTGGGTGTCCAGGAAGGTCACCGCGAGCGCCTTTCCGGCGACACCGGGCGACTCGGCGACAGCCTCGGGCAGCATCAGTCCCTCCGGCGGCACGCTTCCGCGGAAGTCGGGCTCACCCTCTTCACGAGTGAGGACGAACCCGAGCACCACCGCGAGCACGCCGAGAAGCGCCATGGCCAGGAGAGCGATGCGCACCTGGGAGAGTTTGGCGGAACGTGCTCAGACCCCGTTTCGCCGAGACTCTCCCTAGGACAGTCTGCCGACGAAGATCGTGACGGTGGAACCCGTACGCGCGGAGCCGTCGCCGGCCGGCGCTTGGCGCACGACGATGCCCTCCTCTTCCGGGCTCGTCGTCGGCTGATCGACCACGCGGAGCGACGAATCCGGCGCCCTCCAGCGTGGCCTGCGCCGTCGCCTCGTCCTGTCCGACGGTGTCGGGCACCGTGGCCTGCGACTGGGTCGTCGTGACGGTCGTCGTGGTACGTGCCCCTGCCCACGCGAGACGTTCAGCCGAACGACGGTTCCGCGCCTCGCGCGGCCTCCGCCGACAGGGTTCTGCGCCACGACCGTGCCTTCCTCGTCCGAGCTCGCGACCTGGACGACACGCACGCGGAAGTCCGCCTGCGCGAGCTGCGACGTCGCCTGGCCGACCGGCGTACCGACGACGTCGGGGACGGTTCCGAGATCCGGCCCGCTCGAGACGACCACGATCGCGGGCGACCCCGTAGGTACCTCGGTTCCGGCTGGCGGCAGCTGGCGGAGGACAGTGCCTCTCGGCTCCTGCGACGGCACTGCCTGCGCCCGCGGACGGAGCTCGGCCGCCCGCAGCCGCGCAAGCGCGCGGGGAGTCCTCAGGCCGGAAACGTCGGGAATCTCCGTTCGTAAGGGGTCGCGGGCGACCGCGAGAACGACGATGCCGCCCTCGCCGTACAGCGTGCCCGGCTCGGGCCGCTGAGCGATCACGGTGCCGGGCGGTCGCTCGCTGACGACACGGTCGACCTCCGGGACGAACTCGCGTTCCTCGAGCCGGCGCTCGGCCTCCCCACGCTGCGCCCCGACCACGTTCGGAACTTCTGCCGCGTCCACCGTCTCGCCCCGGTTCGCGAAGTAGTACGAGGCTCCGAGCGCTCCGAGCACGAGTAGGAGCAGCAGCAAGAGCCAGGGCCAGAAGGGCCGTGGCTTCGGCGGAGGAGCGGTGGTGACACGCTCCTCGCGGTACTCGGTTGCGCGGCGGCGACGCCTGGGGGACCAACGAGCCATCTCCCGCACTTACCCCTGCACCGCGTGATGCCTAACTCGACGCCGCCGTCCGCTCGCTCGGCGAGACGATCCGCAGCTGATTCATTAGCGCCCATGGTCGACGAGCCGGGGACGCTGCGTGCGGGGATCCGCGCGCTGCCCGGCCCGGTCTGGATCCTCTGCGCCGGCTCGTTCGTCAACCGCTTCGGCAGCTTCGTCGCGGTCTTCCTCGTCCTGTACCTGCGCGAGAAGGGCTACTCGATCGCCGAGGCGGGTTTCGTCGTCAGCCTGTACGGCGCTGGAAACGTCCTGGCCGCGGCGGTCGGGGGGCTGCTCGCCGACCGGCTGGGGCGCCGGAACGCGATCACGATCTCGATGTTCAGCTCGGCCGCGACGCTGCTCGCGCTCTCGCAGGCGGATGACATCGTCCTGATCGGGGCGCTCACGGTCCTCGCGGGCTTGACGGGCGAGATGTACCGGCCGGCTTCGTCGGCGCTGCTCGCCGACCTCGTCCCGGCCGGCCAGCGCCTGCCCGCCTTCGCGCTCAACCGGCTCGCGATCAACCTCGGCTTCGCCGCCGGCCCCGCGACCGCCGGGCTGCTCGCCGACCGCTCGTTCACCTACCTGTTCGTCGGCGACGCACTGACGTCGATCGCCTTCGGACTGATCGCCATTGTCGGCCTGCCGGAGGGCGTCCGCACCCGCCGAGGTGACGAGCGACGCGGCGAGGCGGTGAGGACGATCGCCCGCGACCGCGCGTTCCTCTTCTTCCTCGTCTCGTCGATCCTCGGCGCCTTCGTCTACTTCCAGTCGAATGCGACCTTCCCGCTCCACGTCCAGGACAGCGGCCTCTCCAACTCCGACTACGGCCTCCTGATCTCGCTGAACGGGCTGGCGATCGTGATCCTCGAGCTCCCGTTCACCTCGATCACACGGCGCTTCCCGGCGATCCCGACCCTGTTCGTCGGGTCGCTCCTCGTCGGACTCGGCTTCGCGCTGAACGCCTGGGCCGAGTCGCTCGCCGCGCTCGCCTTCACCGTCCTGATCTGGACGATCGGCGAGATCGTCTACGCGCCCGTTGCGGCCACGTACGTCGCGGACATCGCCCCGGTGCATCTCCGCGGGCGATACCAGGGCGCCTGGGGCCTCACCTGGGGCCTCGCGTTCATGCTCGGCCCGGGCATCGGCGCGGCCCTCTACGCCTGGAACGGCGATGCGTTCTGGCTCTTCTGCGGCCTGCTCGGGCTGCTCTCGGCGTTGGTGCTGCTGCCGGCTGCCGCGCGGCCGTCCACCAGGGTGCCCGAGCGAGAGATGATTACCGAGTGAGGATCCTCTCGGCCGCGATCGCAGCGCTCGCACTGACGGCGATCGCCGGCGCCGCACCGGCGCAGCAGACCGCACGCGGCACGATCGGCGACCGGAACGGCGACAACCGTCTCGAGTACGGCCCGGCCGATCCGCGCGTCGTCAGAACCGATCTCGGCGGCTCGGTGGCCGGAATCGTGCAGCCGATCCTGTCTTTCGCCCACCTGGCCGACACGCAGATGGTCGACGAGGAGTCGCCGGGCCGAGTGGAGCTCGTCGACTTCATCGGCGGCTCGCCGTTCGGCTCCGCCTACAGGCCGCAGGAGGGTCTGATGCCGTTCGTCCTCAACGAGCAGGTGCGCGCGGTGCGCTCGCTCCGGCGCGGCCCGGCGACCGGCGCCCCAATCGCAATGGCCATCACGGGCGGGGACAACGTCGACAACGCGCAGCTAAACGAGACGCGCTGGTTCATCGACGTCCTCGACGGCGGGCTGGTCAACCCGGACTCTGGCCGTCCAAGAACCTGCGGCCTGAAGCGGCCGCCCCGCTACACGGGCATGCGCGGCGGCGGCCGTTTCTACGAGCCGAACGGCCGCGGCGACGGACCTGGCTACTCGGCCTCGCAGGCCGCCAACCGCCGCGCCGTCTTGCGCTCCGTCGCAAGCCGCGACTACCCGGGCCTCTTCGAGCAGATGAACCGGCCGTTCCGCGCGGTCGGCCTCGGCGTCCCCTGGTTCACGGTCTTCGGAAACCACGACGGGCTCGTCCAGGGCAACTTCGCGCAGAACAGTCTCTTCGGCCAGATCGTCGTCGGCTGCCGCAAGGTGACGCGCTACTCGCGCGAGGCGCTCGCCCAGATCCGTCCGCTCCTCGAAGGCGGAGTAACGCGGGAGGAGCGCGAGCAGATCATCCGCATCACGTTCGGCGACTACCTCGACACCTGGGGCGTGCCGCAGGAGCACCGCGGCCTCTGGAAGGCGGTGCCGCGTGATCCCTCGCGCCGCTTCCTCAACCGCAGCGCTTGGATGCGCGAGCACTTCCGCACTCGCGGCGCGCCGCGCGGCCACGGCTTCACCGAGGCAAACGTCTCGAGCGGTCAGGCCTACTACAGCTTCGTCACCGGCGCCGGTGTGCGCTTCGTCGTCCTCGACACCGTCGCCGACGACTCGGACTCGGGGAACCTCGACGAAGCGCAGCTCCGCTGGCTCGAAGCTCAGCTGGCGACTGCCGAGACGCGCCGCGACCTCGTCCTGGTCTTCGGCCACCACTCGATCCGGACCATCACCGCAGCGGAATCCGGCACCCGGCTCGGCTCCGAGCTGGACGTCGCTCCTACGCCGCCACCGCGGCGTGATTGCCTACATCGCCGGCCATGAGCACCGGAACCGGATCGAGGCGCACGGCAGCTACTGGGAGATCGTGACCGCCTCGCACCTCGATTGGCCGCAGCAGTCACGCGTGATCGAGCTTGCCCGCCTGACGAACGGCGCTCTCGCGATCTTCACGACCGCGATCGACCACTCGGCTCCACCGCGCCCGACAGGCCGCGGCCCTCAGCGCCTGGCCTCGATCGCCCGAGAACTGGCGCTCAACGAGCCGCAGGTGGAAAACGGCGAGGACGGCACGTCCGACCGCCGCGGCGCGCCAGGCGACCGCAACACCACGCTCGTCGTTCCGAACCCCTACTAGGAGGCCCGCCGCCGGAACCAGCGCGGCCGTTCGGTCGGAAGCTCTGCGCCCTCGCCGAGCGCCGTCGCCGCCGAGACGACGTCGTCGTCCGTGAGCGTCGTCAGCTCCTCCGGGCCGAGCTCCTCCAGCCGCCGCCCCGACAGGCCGGCGAGCCGCAGCGCCTGGGCGTTCAGCGCCTGCTCGAAGATCGTTCGCGCGTAGCGCGCGTTGCCGAAGCCCTCGCCCCGCTGCGCCGAGTCGAAGATCGAGCGGAGCGCCTCCTCCGCCCCGCCGGTCAGCTCGTACGCGTAGTCGCCGGCGAACTTGTGCGTGATCGCCAACAGCTCGTCCGTCGAGTAGTCCGGGAACGAGATCTCGCGCGAGAAGCGCGACCGGAGCCCGGGATTCGAGTCGAGGAATCGGCCCATCGGCCGCGGGTACCCGGCGACGATGACGATCAGGCGGTGGCGGTAGTCCTCCATGCGCTTGAGCAGCGTCTCGACCGCCTCCGGCCCGAAGTCGTGGTACGCCGCCTCGGGCGCGAGGGCGTAGGCCTCGTCGATGAAGAGCAGGCCGTCGAGCGCCCGGCGGATCACCCGCTCGGTCTTGAGCGCCGTGGTGCCGACGTACTGGCCGACGAGCCCGCTGCGGTCGACCTCGACGAGATGCCCGCGCCGCAGCAGGCCCATGGCGCGGTACATCTGCGCCAGCAGCCGCGCGACCGTCGTCTTGCCGGTGCCGGGGTTTCCGTAGAAGACGAGGTGCTGGCTCGTCGCCACTTCCGGGAGGTCGTGCTCCTGCCGACGCGCCTGCACCTGGAGGAAGGCGACGAGCGCGCGCACCTGCTCCTTGACCGTGGCGAGCCCGACGAGCGAGTCGAGCTCGGCCTGGAGCTCTTCCAGCGACCTCGCCGGCTCGGGCCGGTTGAGCCCGAGCTGCTCCGCGACCCAGTCGATCGGAGTCTCGCGCCCGGCCGTCCTCCGCAGGCGCTGTGCCAGCTCTCTGACGTTCTCGGCCAATTCCTCACGGACGTCACGCGGCATGGCAGCGGAAGCGTACCCGGGAGCCTCACGCGGAAACCGCACAAAGATTGTTAGCCTGGTTAACGACTTGGCTGCCACGCAGACCCACACGGACCTCGCGAACCGGCTCCGGCCCGCGCTGCTCAAGCTCGCGCGCGAGCTCAGACGGGAGAGCCACGCCCTCGGCGTCACCGGCGGCCAGGTCACGCTGCTGATCCAGATCCACCGCAACCGGGGAATCGGGGTGAACGAGCTGGCGGCGCGGGAGCGGATCTCCGCCCCGGCGATGTCGAAGCACGTCGCGCGCCTCGAGGCAGCAGGTCTCGTCCGCCGAACCCAGGACGAGCGCGACGGCCGCCGTCAAGGCCTGTCGGTGACCGAGGAAGGCGAGCGGGTCCTGCGCTCCGTCAAGTCCCGGCGCACGGCCTGGCTCGCGGCCCGCCTGAAGCAGCTCGAGCCTGCGCAGCTCGAGGCGATCGACGCGGCGATCGAACCTCTCGTCCGGCTGTTGGAGGACGAGTGACGGTCGCTTTCCGCCGCACCTTCGCAAGCCTGCGCAAGCACAGGAACTACCGGCTGTTCTTCACCGGACAGGTCGTCTCGCTCGTCGGAACCTGGATGCAGAACATCGCGCTCGCCTGGTACGTCGTCGAGCTCACGCACTCGGCCGTGGCTGTCGGCTTCCTCGCCTTCTGCCGGTTCGCGCCGTTCACGATCTTCGGCCTCATCTCGGGCGTCGTCGCGGACCGCTTCGACAACCGGCGGCTCGTGATGGTCACGCAGACAGCCTCGATGGTCGTCGCCCTTGCACTGACGGCGCTGGCGTTCTCCGGCGCGGAGATCGTCTGGCTCGCATACGCGCTGGCCGCAGCCGGCGGCACCGCACTGGTCTTCGATGCGCCGGGCCGCCACGCGCTGACGTTCCAGATGGTCGGCCGCCAGGAGCTGCCCAACGCGATCGCGCTCAACGCGAGCCTCTTCAACGGCTCGCGCATCATCGGCCCCGCGTTCGCAGGCGTCCTCGTCGCAGCATTCGGCGTCGGCGTCTGCTTCGCGATCAACGCTCTCAGCTTCCTGGCCGTGCTCACGAGCCTCTGGCTCATGCGCGTGAGCGAGCTCGTGAGGCTCGACCGGCCCAAGGAGCATCCGACGGTGCTGCGAAGCGTGCGGGAGGGGCTCTCCTACGCACGCCACTCGCCCCTCGTCCGGCTCGTGCTGGCCATGACGATGGTCGTGAGCACCGTCGGCTTCAACTTCCACGTGCTCGTTCCGGTGCTGACGTCGGAGACGCTCGAAGCCGGCCCGAAGACATTCGGCCTGCTCTCGGCATGCTTCGGCGCCGGCGCGTTCACCGGCGCGCTGCTCTCCGCGGCCCTCGGCCGCGCGAGCTGGAAGGCTCTCCTCCTCGGAGTCGGCGGCTTCAGCCTCTCACTGCTCGCTCTCGCTCCGCTCGACACCGTCGCCGCCTGCGCTGCGCTCCTCTACGTCGTCGGCGTCTGCTTCACCTTGTGGACGGCGAACAGCCAGTCGCTCCTTCAGCTGTCGGCGCCCGATCACCTCCGCGGCCGCGTCCTCAGCCTCTATCTCTTCGCGTTCGCGGGGCTTGCGCCGCTCGGCGGGCTCTTCACGGGCTGGCTCTCAGAGGTCGGCGGCACCCAGCTCGCCTTCCTCGTCGCCGGCGGGACCGGCCTCATGATGACGCTCGTTGGCCCTGCGCGAGGTATACGGCCGACATCATCGAGCCGTTCTTACACAGGTCTAACAACTCGGCGCGAAATCCTTTCAGAAGCACCACTCCTCCATCACGGCGGCTGGGAAGACTCCGATCGACGTCGCCAAGGAGGTACTCAGTAGTGACCAAGAAGACTCGACTCACGGTTCTCTCGCTCGCCGCGCTCCTCGCGCTGGCGGTCGTGAGCGCCGCCGTCGCTCACCGTGTCGTCGTCATCAAGGGGACGCATAACGGTGAGACCCTGACCGGCACCATTGGCAACGACAGGATTCACGCCCGCGGCGGTGACGACACCGTCAACGCCGGCGAAGGCAACGACCTCGTGTTCGGCCAGCGGGGCAACGACACCCTCAACGGTGAGGGCGGAAACGACCGCATGCGCGGCGGTGTCGGCACGGACACGCTCAACGGAGGCGAGGGCAACGACGTCCTCCGCGGCCGCTGGGGCAACGACGTCGTGAACGGCGACAACGGCGACGACCGCATCTGGGTCGGCCGTGGCGCGGACGTCGAGAACGGCGGCGCCGGCAACGACCGGATGCACGCACTCGCCCGCGACCGCATGGTCGACACGATCGACTGCGGCGCCGGCGACAAGGACGTCGTCTGGCTCAACTCCAAGGAGTCCGACGTGCACGTCAACTGCGAGATCGTCAAGACCGTCACGACTTCGCACCCCGACGACGGGGAATAACAGCTCCTCTCTCTTATCCCTCTCTCCACGACCCCGAGGCCCGCCCGCAAGGCGGGCTTCGTGGTTCCTAGGAGGGTTGGCGGAATAGCGCTCGTTGGCAGCACGGCCTGGCGACACAGCCGGTATTTCGCCGAACCCTCCTAGGCGAGGTAGGACACGCGGTCGTCCGCGTCGACCCGCCTGGCGCCGTCACGTCGGACGAGGTATTCGAGGTGCGCCCGCGTCTCAGCGAGCGCAAAGCGCCGAAGAGTCGGAGGCAGCGGCTCCGGAAACAGCGTGAGCGAAATGTCGTAGGCACTCACGGGCTCGCCGTCGAGCGCCTCCACCGTGCGGTCGAGCCGCTCCCTGTGGTGCGCGATCAGCTCGCGCGCCCTGCCGGCGGGATCCTCGATCGGGTCACCGTGGCCCGGCAGCGCGATCCTGGGGGCAAGCTCGGCGATGCGCTCCAGCGACGAGAGGTAGTCGGCGAGCGGATCGGGCCTGGAGTCCGGATACAGGCCCACGTTCGGTGTGATCGATCCGAGCAACGTGTCGCCGGCGACGAGGATCCCCTCGCGCAGCAGCGCGAGATGGCCGTCGGCGTGGCCGGGCAGGTGCAGCACCTCCCACCCGTCGAGCTCGTCCCCGGCCTCGAGGCGCTCGGGGTCGCGCACGAACCGCACGAACCGCACGAACGCGCGACCCTCCTCGTAGAACGACTCGACATCCGCCTCCGGCGTGCCGTGAACGCGGAGGTAGTCGGGCATCCGCCCCTCCACACGGAGCTCTCCCCAGGTCCGGAGGCACTGGTCGTAGTCGACCGCGCCCTGGAACACCGGCGCGCCGGTCAGCTCGGCCACGTCGGCCGCGGCCCCGACGTGGTCGGGATGGAAATGGGTGATCGCGATTCGCTTCACCGGCGCCTCCAGGCGCTCCAGCGTTCGCGACCAGCGAGTCCCTGCATCGGGCAAGCCGAGGCCGGTGTCGACCACGGTCCAGCCGCCGTCGGAGGACGGCAGGAGGTAGCAGTGGACGTGGTCGATGCCCAGCGGCAGGGCGAACGTCTGGCGGCGGATTCCTCCCTCGAGCTCAACCATGTCCGTATTCAACTCCTCCACTCCGCTTTATGATCGTCGCCCCGTGGCACTCCTCGCTGTCGAGAACGTGACGCGGCGTTTCGGCGGGATCGTTGCGCTCGACGATGTGTCGCTCGCTTTGGAGGAGGGCACGATCGGCGGGCTCATCGGCCCGAACGGCGCCGGCAAGACGACGCTCTTCAACGTCGTCACCCGTCTGTACAAGGCCGATTCGGGTCGTGTCCTCCTCGAGGGGCGCGACCTGCTCCGCACTCGCCCCTACCGGGTCGTCCGATCGGGTGTCTCGCGGACGTTCCAGAACGTCGTGCTGTTCCCGACCATGACCGTGACCGAGAACGTCCTCGTCGGGGCGCACACGCGCATGCATCCGTTCGGCGAGCGCCAGGGCCGAAGATGGCGCGCGAGACGCTCGACTATCTGAACCTCGGTGCACACGCCGGGCGGCCGGCAGCCGGTCTGCCGTTCGGGACGCTCAAGCGCATCGAGCTTGCCCGGGCGCTCGTCTCGCGCCCGCGACTGCTCCTACTCGACGAGCCCGCGGGCGGGCTCAACCACGAGGAGGTCGAAGAGCTCGGCTCGCTGATCCGGAAGCTGAGGAAGGACTTCGACCTCACGCTCCTGATCGTCGAGCATCACATGGCGCTCGTCATGAGCATTTGCGACCGAGTGCACGTCCTGAACTTCGGCCGGAAGATCGCCGAGGGGACGCCGAGCGAGGTCCAGAAGGATCCGGGCGTGATCGAGGCATATCTCGGAGGCGAGGATGCCGCTGCTTGAGCTGACGGACGTCTTCGCACGCTACGGCCCGATTCGCGCCCTGCACGGCGTCTCGCTGACGGTCGACGAGGGGGAGGTCGTCGCTCTGCTCGGCGCGAACGGCGCCGGCAAGACGACGACGCTGCGCAGCATCTCGGGCATGACGCGGACCTCCGGCGAGATCACCTTCGACGGTCGCCGGATCACCCGGAGGTCGACCGAATCGATCACCCGGCTTGGCATCGCGCATGTCCCGGAGGGCCGGGGTCTCTTTCCGGAGCTGACTGTCTGGGAAAACCTGCGGATGGGAGCGGTCGCTCGGCGCGGCAACTTCGCCGAGGCGGCCGAGCGGGTCGTCGGGTACTTCCCGTGGATCGAGCGGCGCCGCGATCAGGCGGCAGCCACCCTCAGCGGCGGCGAGCAGCAGATGCTCGCACTCGGCCGCGCGCTCGTCGGAAGCCCGCGCCTGATCATGCTCGACGAGCCCTCGCTCGGGCTCGCGCCGACAGTCGTCGGCGAGCTGTTCGCGACCGTGAGGCGGCTCAACGAGGACGACGGATTGACCGTGCTCGTCGTCGAGCAGAACGCCAGGATCGCGCTGGACGTCGCCGCCCGCGCCTACGTGCTCGAGGTCGGAAAGGTGGCGGTGGAGGGCGCGAGCGACGAGCTCGCACGCCACGAACGCGTCAGGAAGAGCTACCTCGGCTACTGATGGCGGCCTTCCTCCAACAGGTCGTCAGCGGGCTCGCGCAGGGAGCGATCTTCGCCAGCCTCGCGCTCGCGCTCGTTCTCATCTACCGGTCGACCGACGTCCTCAACTTCGCGCAGGGCGAGATGGCGACGTTCACGACGTTCGTGGCCTGGTCGCTGATGAACCAGGGACTGTCCTACTGGCCCGCCTTCGCGCTCACCCTCGTGCTTGCGTTCATCGGCGGCGCGGCGATCGAGCGGACGATCATCCGTCCGGTCGAGCACCGACCCGAGATCGTGATCGTGATCGTCACGATCGGGTTACTCATCGCGCTCAACGGCCTGACCGGCTGGATCTGGGGCGCCGAGGTGAAGGCATTCGACAGCCCGTTCCCGAACGAGACGACCGAGATCGCCGGCGTCGTGATCTCGTACCAGGACCTCGGCGTGCTCGGCGTCTGCCTGGCGACCGTCTTCGTGCTCTGGGCGTTCTTCCGCTTCACGACGCTCGGTCTCGTCATGCGTGCTGTCGCGAACAGCCAGGAGGCGAGCCGGCTGATGGGTGTCCGCGTCGGCTGGATGCTCGCGCTCGGCTGGGGCCTGGCCGCCTCGCTCGGCGCCGTCGCGGGAATGATGGCCGCGCCGACCGCCTTCCTGGATCCCAACCTGATGCTGGTGATCCTCATCTACTCGTTCGCAGCCGCCGTGCTCGGCGGGATCGACAGCCCCGTCGGCGCGGTCGTCGGCGGGCTCATACTCGGCGTGCTGATCAACGTGCTCGGGACCTATGTCGACTTCATCGGCGGCGAGCTGCGGCTGCCGGCGGCGTTGACGGTGCTGCTGCTCGTGCTGCTCGTCCGGCCGCAGGGCCTGTTCGGCCACCGAGTGGTGAGGCGGGTCTGATGGCCAACTGGCGCACGCTTCTGCGCAAGTCGATGGCGCCGGCGCTCTTCCTCTTCGCCGTCGTCGTGGTCGCGCTCCTGCCCAGGTTCATGGGTGAGTTCCGGCTGCTCCAGTTCACGCTGGTCGCGATCTACGTGATCGCTCTCCTCGGGCTCAACATCCTCACGGGCTACAGCGGTCAGATCTCGCTCGGCCACGGCGCGTTCGTCGGAGTGGGCGCCTACGTGGCCGCCCTTCTGTCACTCGGACGCCCGGGCCTCGAGCTGTACATGCTCGACCCGCCGGACTGGATCCCGATCGGCGACGGGATGCGACCGGTGTTCACGATCCCGATCGCCGCGCTCGTCACCGGCGTTATCGGCTTCATTATCGGCATCCCGGCGCTGCGGCTCGGAGGCATCTCACTGGCGCTCGCCACGCTCGCGATCGCGGTCTCGTTTCCGATCCTGATGAAGCGCTTCGCGGAGGTCACCGGCGGTGGCGGCGGGCTCAACCTGAACCTCCCGGAGACGCCGTTCGGGTGGGACATCTCCATTCGCCACTGGCTCTACTACGAAGCCTGGGTCACGGCAGGAATCCTGTTCCTGCTCGCCTGGCTGCTGGTTCGGGGCCGGATCGGGAGGGCGTGGCGCTCGATCCGAGACGGTGAGGTCGCGGCGGTCTCCGCCGGCGTCAACCCGGCGCTCTACAAGACGTTCGCCTTCGGCGTGTCGTCCTTCTATGCGGGCGCGGCGGGTGCGCTCTTCGCGATCGAGACTGCGTACGTCAACCCCGACACCTTCCCCGTCTCCCTCTCGATCCTGCTCCTCGCGGCCGCCGTCATCGGCGGCCTAGGCTCGCTCGCCGGGGTCGTCTTCGGGGCGCTCCTCTTCGAGTTTCTCCCGATCTACGCGCAGGAGCCGCCGGCCTTCGATCTCAGCCTCGCCGACCAGGCTCCGGCGGTCGTCTTCGGGGTGTTCCTGATCGTGATCATGCTGCTGCTTCCGGGCGGCGTCGCCGGCCTTTTCCGCGCGCTGGCCAACGTCGTGCGCGGCGGAAGATTGCGCCGCGCCGCGCCTCCGGGCGCCTGAAAAACGTTAACGTCGGTGACCATGGCAACCCGGACACCGGCGACGAGGCGACGAGATTCGGAACGGGCGCGCCTGCGGGAGCGGCGCCGCGGGGAGCTCCTCGACGTCGCGGACGAGGTCATCCAGCGCGACGGACCTCAGGTGTCGATGGACGAGATCGCCTCCGAGGCGGGGATCACGAAGCCTGTGCTCTATCGACACTTCGGCGACAAGGACGGCCTCTACACCGCGCTCACGGAGCGATACATCGCCGAGCTCGTGGTCGCCCTCCGGTCGGCTGTCGATGCGCCCGATCCGCGCAGCCGCCTCGCCGCGACGATCGATGCGTACCTCTCGTACGTCGAGCGGGAGCCCGAGCGCTATCGGTTCCTGCTCCACGCGAGTGAGCAGCCACGGACCGCTCCGCTGATGACGGAGTTCCGCCATCGCCACGTCGCCAACTGCGCGTTCGCCGCCGTCGAGAACATCCAGCGCGCCGGTCTGGATCCGGGGTTCGCCAAGCCATGGGCCGAGTGCGTGATCGGGATGGTCCGTGCCGCAGGAACGTCGTGGCTGGAGAGCCGGTCGATGCCACGAGCCCAGCTCGTCGAGTACCTGACGACGATTCTCTGGGACGGCTTCTCCGCTCTCCGCCAGGCAGCCGCCGAAAAGTAATCCAGCTTGGCGTTACCCTGAGTAACCCTATGTACTAGGCTTCCCAATCAAACTGTGGCGGCGTTAGGGAGGAGAATCGTATGAAGAAGGTGCTGGTGACGGTCGTTGCGCTCGGCGCGGGGTTGAGTCTGGGTCTGCCGGGAGCGCTCGCGCGACCGCACGCTGGGACCACGACACAGGCAGTTCCGGGAATCACGAGCCGAGCGATCACGATCGGCGGGACGTTCCCGTTCAGCGGGCCTGTGTCGTCGTATGCCCCGATCGAAGCAGGGTTGCAGACGTACTTCAAGTACGTCAACGCCCGGAGGGGTCCGGACGGAAAGCGCGGCGTCTACGGCCGCGGAATCATCTTCAAGACGTACGACGACGGGTACAACCCGGCGCAGGCCGTCCAGCTGCACAACAAGCTGGTGCTCCAGGACAAGGTCTTCGCAGTTGTCGGAACTCTCGGCACGGAGAACAACATTGCGATCCGGCCGATGCTCAACCAGAGGAAGGTCCCGCAGATCCTCGTCTCGACGGGGGCAAGCTATTGGGGCACGCAGTACAAGTCATGGCCCTGGACTTCGGGGTGGCAGACCGACTACGTCGCCGAAGGGCGCATCTACGCCCGCTGGCTCAGGGCGAACCGGCCGAACGGGCGGATCGCGATCCTGTACCAGAACGACGACTACGGGAAGGACTACCTGCGGGGTCTGAAGCAGGGGCTCGGGTCAAGGTCGAACTTGATCGTCTCCGAGCTCGGGTACGAGGTCACGGACACGAGCTACGCGTCGCAGATCGCCCGCCAGAAGGCGACGAGTGCGACGACGTGGATCCTGTTCACGACCGCGGGAACCCCGACCGTCCGCGCACTCGGGACGGCCCGACAGCTTGCCTGGAAGCCCGACCAGATCGTGCTCAACTCGGTCGCCGCGACCGATGGCGTCATGGCCGCGGCCGCTCGGACCGTTGGTCAGGAGTTCCTCAACGGAACGATCAGCACGGGGTATCTGAAGAACAACACGAACCCCAAGTACCGTCGGGACGCGGCCGTCAAGGCCTACCGCAACATCATGTCCAAGTACGGGCCGGAGAACATCGACATCCGGAACAGCTTCTACTACTACGGCATCGCGAAGGGGCACGACTTCGTGAAGCTGATGTACCGGGCTGGGAAGAACCCGACCCGCGCGTCGCTGATGGCGGCGACCGCCAACATGAACTGGGTCAACCCCTACGCTCTGCCCGGGGTCAAAGTCAAGACCACGAAGACCGACCGTTTCCCGATCTCCCAGGGGAAGGTTGTTCGTTACAACAACGGCACGTGGTCGGAGATCAGCGCCCTCTACCAGGGCCGCTGAACCGCTCCGACCGAGGAACGTCGACGGGGCCGCACCTGCGGCCCCGTCGCGCGTAGGGCAGCCGCGTGGATCTCACGCTCACTCCCGAGCAGGAGCTCATCCGCAGCTCGGCACGTGAGTTCGTCGACCGCGAGCTCGCGTCACACGTGCGCGACTGGGACCGGGACGAGACGATGGACCGGGGAATCGTCGCGAAGCTGGCCGAGATCGGCTTCCTCGCCGGCTGGGAGCTCGACACGGTCTCGTACTGCCTCGTGATGGAGGAGCTCGGCCGGGTCGACTCCTCCGTGCGCGGAATCGTCTCCGTCAACGTGGGGCTCGTCGGCAAGACGATCCTCAAGTGGGGCACCGAGGCGCAGAAGGTGGAGTGGGTCCCGCGCCTCGGCACGGGCGATGTGCTCGGCTGCTACGCCCTGACCGAGCCGGGAGCGGGGTCCGACCCCGGCGGGCTCGCGACGACTGCGGAACGCGACGGCGACTCGTGGGTGATCACCGGCTCGAAGATCTTCATCACGCTCGGCACCTGGGCAGGGCTGGCACTCGTGTTCGCAAGGACGGGCGAGAGGATCACGTGCTTCCTCGTCCCGACCGACTCGCCAGGCTTTTCGGCGCACCAGATCAAGGGCAAGCTCGGGCTGCGCGCGCAGGACACCGGAGAGCTGGCGCTCGACGGCGTGCGGGTTCCCGCCGAGAACGTCCTCGGAGAAGAGGGAGCCGGGATGAAGGTGGCGCTCTCTGCGCTGGACAACGGCCGGATCTCCCTCGCTGCGGGCTGCGTCGGCATCGGCCAGGGCTGCCTCGAGGCGTGTCTCGCCTACACGTCGGAGCGCCGTCAGTTCGGCCGTCCGATCGCGTCGTTCCAGCTCGTGCAGGAGCTGCTCGCCGAGATCGCCGTCGAGACCGACGCCGCGCGACTGCTCACCTGGAAGGCCGCGTTGGCCGCCGACGCCGGGACCAGGCACACGCTCGAGTCGTCGATCGCCAAGTACTACGCGAGCGAGGCAGCGGTCCGGTCCGCGAACGCTGCTGTTCAGGTGCACGGCGGCTACGGCTACGTTGACGAGTTCCCGGTCGGGAAGTACCTCCGGGATGCACGCGTCACGACGCTCTACGAGGGAACGAGCCAGATCCAGAAATTGATCATCGGTCGCCAACTGACAGGAGAGAACGCCTTTG
>CAWJYU010000002.1:0-33293 GCA_963847235.1 uncultured Actinomycetes bacterium
CGACTACCACAACGGCTTCGGCTCGATGGTCGTCGGGCACGCCCATCCGGCGATCGTCCGAGCGGTCTCGGACCGCGTCCGCCTCGGCTCGCACTTCTCCGCCCCGACCGAGGACGCGACCTTCGTCGCCGAGGATCTCGCCGAGCGCTTCTCCCTGCCGAAGTGGCGCTTCACGAACTCCGGCACCGAGGCGACGATGGACGCGATCCGCATCGCCCGCGGTGTGACCGGCCGCGACACGATCGTCAAGATCCTCGGCTCCTACCACGGCCATCACGACGCCGTCATGGTCGCCGTGGGGTTCGCGCTCGGCTCGGACGTCGATCCGGACGCCATTCCCTCGAACCCGTACGGCGAGGGCCTCCCGCAGGCCGTCGCGGACCTGACGGTCGCGGTGCCGTTCAACGACGCGGGCGCGCTGGCGCGGCGGCTCGACCGGCTCGAGGACGAGGGGCGGCTTCCGGCCTGCATGATCATGGAGGCGGCGATGATGAACCTCGGGGTCGTGCTCCCCGAGCCCGGCTACCTGGAGGCCGTCCGGGAGGAGACCCGGAGGCGCGGAGTGCTCCTGATCTTCGACGAGGTCAAGACCGGGCTGACGATCGCGCCGGGCGGAGCCACCGAGCGCTACGGGATCCAGCCCGACCTCGTCACGCTGGCGAAGACGCTCGGCGGCGGCTTTCCGACCGGAGCCGTCGGCGGGACCGAGGAGGCGATGGAGGTCGTCGAGTCGGGCCGCGTGAACCAGGTCGGAACCTTCAACGGCAACCCGCTGAGCATGGCGGCGGCTCGGGCGACGCTCGAAGAGGTGCTGACGGCGGAGGCGTACGAGCGGCTCGAGGCGATCGACGACCGGCTCGTCGCCGGCTGCCAGGGAGTGATCGACCGGTACGGGCTCCCCGGCTACGCGGTAGGGATCGGGTCGAAGGGCTGTGTCACCTTCGCGTCGGAGCGGATCACGGACTACCAGCACGCTTCAAGCGCAGCCAGGACGAGGAGCTGTCCGAGCTCGCCTGGCTGTACCACGCGAACCGCGACGTCTTCATGACGCCCGGCCGCGAGGAGGAGTGGACGCTGTCGGTCGCGCTCGAAGAGGCCGACGCGGACGCCTACGTCGCCGTCTTCGAGGAACTGGCCTCGGACCTGACCGCGTGAGCGACCTCCAGAAACAGGCGCGAGAGCACCTCTGGCTCCACTTCACCCGCATGGGCGGTTTCGCGGAGGACGAGATCCCGATCATCGTCCGCGGCGAGGGCTGCTACCTCGAGGACTCGAACGGTAAGCGGTACCTCGATGCGCTGGCCGGCCTCTTCGCCGTCAACATCGGCTACTCGCACGGCGACGAGATCGGGCAGGCAGCGCACGAGCAGATGAAGGAGCTGCCCTTCTACACGAACTGGTCGTACGCGCACCCGCGCGCGATCGAGCTGGCGGCGACCGTGGCCGAGCTCGCGCCCGGCGACCTGAACCGCGTCTTCTTCTGCTCCGGCGGCTCCGAGGCGGTCGAGTCGGCGTGGAAGCTCGCGCGCCAGCACTACGCCGCCCGCAGGAGCCGCAGCGGCGCTGGAAGGCGATCGCGCGCGACGTCGCATACCACGGCACGACGATGGGAGCCCTCTCGATCAACGGGATCCCTGCGCTGCGCGCCCCGTTCGAGCCGCTCGTCCCCGACGTGGCCCACGTCCGCAACACGAACCGCTACCACCGGCCGAAGGAGGAGTCCGAGGAGCAGTTCACGGCGTTGCTGCTCGAGGACCTCGAGGTCACGATCAAGGCGCTCGGCCCCGAGACGGTCGCGATGGTGATCATGGAGCCGGTGCAGAACGCCGGCGGCGCGTTCACGCCGCCCGCCGGCTACTGGGCTGGCGTCCGGGAGCTCTGCGACCGGTACGACATCCTCCTCTGCGCCGACGAGGTGATCACCGGCTTCGGCCGCCTGGGCAACTGGTTCGGCTCCGAGCGCTACGACATCCGGCCGGACCTGATCACGATGGCGAAAGGCCTGTCCTCCGCCTACGCCGCGATCGGCGGCGTCGTCGCGACGGACCGCGTGATGGAGCCGTTCCTCGAGGGCTCCTCGATGTACACGCACGGGATCACGTTCGGCGGCCACCCGGTCATGTGCGCGATCGCGCTGAAGAACATCGAGATCATGAAGCGCGAGCGAATCGTCGAGCACGTGAAGGAGCACGAGGACCGCTTCCGCGGGCCACGCTCTCCCAGCTGCTCGAGCTGCCGATCGCCGGCGACCTCCGCGGGACCGGGTTCTTCTACGCGCTCGAGCTCGTCAAGGACAAGGAGACGCGCGAGACCTTCACGCCCGAGGAGTCCGAGTGGCTCCTGCGCGGCTTCCTCTCGAAGCGCCTCTTCGAAGCCGGGCTCATCTGCCGGGCCGACGACCGCGGCGACCCGGTGATCCAGCTGTCCCCGCCGCTCGTCGCCGGGCAGGAGGAGTTCGACCGGATCGCGTCCATCCTCGGCGATGTCCTGACCGAGGCGTGGACCGAGCTCGGGAGCGCGTGGGAAGGGCGGCGCGGCGTCGGGCCAGCCGCGCAGAGATGTCGCCTGCATCGCCACTGCTGCGAAGGAACGTCGACGAGCACGTGGCGCCGCAGAGCTGCGACCGCACGAAAGCCTCCGAGTCGTCCCACGACCTGTCGATCGTGTGCTGGAGATCCCGCGCTCGTGGTGACGCCGCCGATCGCTCCGCGCGAGAAGGGCCTAGCGCAGGCGTAGCTCGAAGTAGGTCGTCCCGTGGACGGGGTTGAGGCGGTAGGCCTCGATCTCCTCGAAGCCGAGAGACCGGTAGAGGCCGCGGGCGGCCGCCATCGTCGGGAGCGTGTCGAGGCGCATGGACTCGTAGCCGGCTTCGCGTCCCGCCTCGACGATCGCCTCGGCCAGCCGCCGCCCCAGACCCGGTCCCCTGGAACGCCGGGCGGACGTAGAGCCGCTTCATCTCGCAGACGCCCGGCTCGTACGGCCTGAAGCGCGACGCAGCCCGCCGCGTCGTCGCCCTCGAGCGCGAGGAGCAGCCGCCCGGCGGGCGGGGCGTAGTCGCCGGGCAGGCCCGGCGAGCTCGCCGTCGAAGTCCTGGAACGACAGATCGACCTCGAGCGAGGCGGCGTACTCCTCGAAGAGCTCCCGTATCGCCGGGAGGCGGTCCTCCGTGTGGCCGTCGACGATGCGCAACCCCACCGAACGGCGAGGGTAGCTGCCCGTCGAGTTGCGCCCACGGCGGCTGATGTGACAATGAGCAGCATGGCCCAGGTCGTCGAACCGCTGCAGGCCGCCCGGGAGGCGGCCCTGCGCCAATCGTGGCGCCAGGCGTACGACGCCTACGCCGGGGTGGGCCCGGACGAGTTGAGCGCCGAGGACCTCGAGAGCTACGGCGAGGCGGCTTGGTGGACCGGGCGGCTCGTGGAGGCGATCGACTTCCGCCAGCGGGCGTACCGCGGCTACGCGGCCGACGGTCAGAAGCGCGACGCTGCTCGCGTCGCCCTCAGGCTCTCCTGGGACGAGTCAGGCCGCGGCGCGTTCGCCGTCTCGCACGGATGGTTCGCGAATGCGCAGCGCTTGCTGGAGGACGAGCCGGAAGCGATCGAGCACGGCTACCTCGCACTCGTGCGCGCGATCAACGCGCTCTTCGCCGAGGGCGACTTCCCGGCCGCGATCGCCCACTTCGACCGTGCCTTCGAGCTGGGCCGACGCTTCGGAGACCGCGACGCACAGATGCTCGCCCTCGTCGGAAAGGGACGCGCGCTCGTGAAGAGCGGCGAGATCGACGCGGGTCTGGAGCTGCTCGACGAGGCGACCGCCGCGGCGGTGAGCGGCGAGCTCCAACCGTACTCCTCGACCATCGTCTACTGCATGACGATCAGCTCTTGCCACGACCTCGGGGACTACCGTCGGGCGGCCGAGTGGACCGACGTCGCGAACCGCTGGTGCGATCAGCTCGACGTCACGGGGTTCCCGGGCGCCTGCCGCGTCCATCGCGCCGAGATCATGCGCTTCCGCGGCGATCTCGAGGCGGCGGAGAAGGTCGCGATGGCGGCGTGCCGGGAGCTCCAGGACTTCGAGCGTCAGATCACCTCGGGCGGGTTCTACGAGATCGGCGAGATTCGCCGGCGTCTCGGGGACCTCGCCGCCGCGGAGGAGGCGTACGGAAAGGCCAACGAGCTCGGCAGCGATCCCCAACCCGGACTCGCCCTGCTCCGGCTCGCCGAGGGCAAGATCGGCGCAGCGACAGCAGGAATCACCCGCAGCCTGGAGGAGGCCGAACTGACTCCCGCTCGGCTCCGGCGCCTCCCGGCCCAGGTCGAGATCGCGGTCGCGGCGGGCGACCTCAAGACCGCCCGCGCGGCGGCGGCGGAGTTCGAGAGCCTGGTCGACTCGTACACGATCGGCGGCCGTCGCGCTCCCGCCTTCGAGGCGATCGCCAACCTCGCCGAGGGCCGGATCCGGCTCGCGGAAGGGGACGCGGCAGGCGCCGCGCAGAGCCTGCGCCAGGCGCGTGACGGCTGGAAGGACCTTGGCGCGCCATACGAGGCAGCCGAGGCGCGGCTGCTGCTGGCGCTTGCATTCCGCAGGCAGGGCGACGAGCACGGCGCAAAGCAGGAGCTCGAGGCCGCCCTGGCGACGTTCGAGCGGATCGGCGCCCGGCGCGACGCTGAGCGAGCTGGGGAGCTCCTCGGCCGGCAGCAAACGACGCGCACGTTCCTCTTCACCGACATCGTCGGCTCGACGAAGCTCCTCGAGACGCTCGGCAACGAGAAGTGGAAGAAGCTCCTGGCCAGGCACAACGACGTCGTCCGCGAACAGATCGTCGAGCGCGGCGGGGAGGTCGCGCAGCAGACCGGCGACGGGTTCTTCGCCGTCTTCGCCACCCCGGGGTCGGCGATCGAGGCGGCGATCGGGATCCAGCGCGCCCTTGACGCGGAGATCGTCGCCCCCGACGTGAGGATCGGCGCGCACACGGGCGCGGGCTTCGAGGAGGACGGCGGCTCGAACCGCTACGGCGGCGAGGCCGTCCACCTCGCTGCGCGGATCGGCGCCGCCGCCGGAGCCTGCGAGATCCTCGTCAGCCGTGAGACGCTCGACGGCTCGGGAACGGGATTCCGGCTCCTGGAGTCGCGCGCAGAGACCGCGAAGGGCTTCGAGCAGCCCGTCGACGTCGTCTCGGTGGACTGGCGCTAGATCAGGCTAGGTCGTCCGAGCCGTCGACAGCCCGAGAGCGACGAAAACCGTCCCGGTGACCCACCGCCGAACGGCGAAGTACGCCGGGCTCTGCTTCAGCCAGCCGCCGAGGGTCCCCGCCGTGAGCGCCCAGAGGGAGTCCGACCCCAGCGCGATCACGACGAAGATCAGCCCGAGCGCGAAGATCTGCAGGGTCGCGGCGCCGGCGTCCGGGTCGAGGAACTGCGGCAGGAACGCGATGAAGAAGAGCGCGGCCTTTGGATTCAGAACGTTGACGACGATGCCGTCGACGAAGAGCCGTCGCCGGGATCGCGGAGCACGCACGACGTCGCTCTCGGCGATTTCGCGCGCGAGGAGACGGCGAATGCCCAGGAAGACGAGGTATGCAGCGCCCGCGTACTTCACGATCGTGAACGCGGTCGCCGACGACGCCAGGAGCGAAGAAAGCCCAATCGTGGCCGCAAGCACGTGGACGAGGCCGCCGACGGAGATCCCGAGCGCAGAGACGAAGCCCGCGAACCGGCCCTGGTCCACGCTCTGCGCGACGATGTAGAGCACGGCCGGGCCGGGCACGACGGCCAGTGCCAGCGCAGCGGCGCAGAAGAGCGCGAGGGTCGAGAGGTCCACGCGCGAAGCTTGCCTACTCGTCCAGGACGGTGAAGAGCGTCAGCTGCATCCCGTCCGGAGCCCGGAGGCGGACATTCCGGTGGCGCCACCGTGTCTTGACCGGATCCTTCCCACGGACGCGGCCGAAGGGCGTTAGCGCGGCCACACGCGACTGACCCGGCCGGATATCGGGTCGAGGCGCGAGATGGTTCCGTCGAGCGAGCCGACGAGCAATCGGCCCGCGCCGTCAGGCGCGATCGGGCCCGGCTGGCTGACTGATGCGAGCGCTCGGACTGCACCCGACCGCTCGATGAGCGAAACGCGGTTGGCGGAGAACTCGGTCACGTAGACGCCGCCGTCGGGAGCCGGCGCGGCGTAGGAGGGATTGCCGAGGCCGCTCGCGAGCGTGCGGGTGCCCTGCTCGGTCACGAGCCGGACGTTTCCCGCGTACGACTCGCAGACGACCACGCCTCCAGCTGTCGACAGGATCCCGTGGACGCCGTTCAGGCCGTCGGCGAGGACGGCTCGCGACCCGTCGGGTGCGATGTGGACGATCCGCGACTGCCCCTCGACGACGTACAGACCGCCGCCCGGCGCCGGCGCGAGTCCGTCGAGCCGGCTCGCCGCCCGCACGCCGACGCGAAGGGCTCGCGTGCGCGGGTCGAGCTCGTAGACGTTCCGGCCCGAGGAGACCAGCAGCATTCCGTTCGCGGCCGGCCGCAGGTCGCGAGGGCGCGGGATCCGAGCGAAGATCGTGGCGCCGCCGCGCGCCGGATCGAGCCGAAGGATGGCGTTCGACTGGTAGTCGGCGACGAGCAGCGCTCCTCCCGGCTGCGCCGACGATTCCGTACGGCTGCTGCAGCCGGGGAACCGCCGGACGGACGAGCACGCTCCCGACGAACCGGTCACGGGTGCCGATACGGACGCCGTAGCGCCAGCGACCGGCCTCCGGAAACGTGACCCACGAACGGTGGCGACGGCCGGCACGCACCAACGGGAAGCGTGCAATCCGGGCGCCCAGCCGGACGACGAACCGGCTCGGGCGCGCGCCGCGCACGCTCACCTGGACGGCCCACTCCTGACCGACGCGTAGCGGCTGCGGCGGATGGCTTACCGAGATCCGCGGCGCGGACGCCTCCCCGCCGACGACGGCCGTGAGGGCGAGAGTCGCGAGAAGGCCGATGCCGACACGCACCTTCGTCATACTACGAATTTGAACTACTTTGTTCAAGTCACTGACCATGCCCGAGCCCCGTCCCCTCATCTTCCAGCTGTACACGACGTATCAGCGCGCCGGGCGGCTCGTGGCGAGGGCACTCGAAGGAACAGGCATCCGTCCCGAGGACGCGGCCCTCTACAGCGTGCTCGACCGCCACGGCCCGCTCACGCCGAGTGGCCTCGCCGATCGGCTCGGCGTGGGGCCGAGCACGCTGACCTACCGGCTCAAGGCGCTCGAGGCGGCGGGGATCCTCGTCCGCCGGCCCAACCCGAACGACGGTCGCTCGTCGCTCGTCGAGCTCTCGCCCGACGGCCGGAGCCGCTGGCGCGCGACCATCCCGGCCTTCGCGGAGGCCCTTCGGCGGGCGGAGCGGCGCGTCGGGCTCCCCCAAGACGAGGTCGCCGCTGCGCTCGACGCAGTGGCCGGCGCGATCGACGCCGAGCTCAAAGCAAGCGAACCGCAGTCCAGCCCGGCCAGCACGCAGTTGCCGTAGAGCCCGGGCTAGCGGATCGCCACGCCATGGATGTACGGCGCGGTGGTGATCGCGAAGAGCGACGAGGAGTGGAAGCCGCGCTCGAGGCGCTCGAAGTTGAACCCGGCGGCCCGGATCGCCGACTCGGTGTCCCGGGTCGTCTCGCAGCCCCCGAGCGCCTTCGTCCAGAAGAGCCGGTCGAGGCCGCGCTGGAGTGTCCGGAACAGCACGTGCCTGGAGCGGACGTGCTCCCAGAAGCGGAGCTCTCCGCCTTCCCGCAGCACACGCCGGAGCTCCTGGAGGACGACGCGCGGGTCGGCGACGCTGCAGAGGACGCCCATGACGACGACGGCGTCGAAGGATCCGTCGTCGGCGGGCAGCCGCTCGGCGACGCCGTCGACGATTTCGATCGGAACCGCTGCGCTCCGCGCCCGCTCGGCCGCAGATTCACGTGCGGTCGCGTCGGGCTCGACTGCGAGCAGCGCCGAGACCGTCGGCGGGTAGTGCTCGAAGGAGCGGCCATCGCCCGAGCCCACCTCCAGCACGCGGCCGCTGAGGCCCGCGAGGAGCGTGCGCCGAAGCTCGCGCGCGCCGGGATCAGGCCGCCGCTGCTCGCGCCGCTCGAGAAAGCGCGCAAAACGGCTCTGCTGCGGCCCGTAGAGCGTCGACCCGGAGGACATCGTTCGCCGCCAACGCTACTCGTCCTCCGGCCGGAGTGAACCCTGCGCCCCCGGCTTGCGAAGAGCCTCTGGACATGCTCTCGACCCTCGGAGGCTTCAATGCACCTCTCACGCTTCATCAGCCGCGGCATCCTCGTCGTTGCGCTCCTTGCGCTCGCGATGCCGCTCGTCGCCCTCGCAGACAGTGGCAAGCGAGACCGCGATGACCGCACGTTCCTGGCGACCGACACCGCCGGCAACCTGCTCAGCTTCAGCTCGGACAATCCGCGCAAGACGCGCTCGAAGCGGATCACCGGCCTACCGGCCATGGTCACGATCAAGGGCATCGACTTCCGCCCGGCCTCAGGTGACCTGTACGCGCTCGGCAGCGATCGAGTCGTCTATCGCCTGAACCCGCGCACTGCAATCGCCGTGCCCGAAGGGAAGACCTTCGACCTCAGCCCCTCGGTCCTCTCCGGCACCGTCAATGGGTTCGACTTCAACCCGACGGTGGACAAGATCCGCGTCACGAGCGACGCGGGCGACAACCTCCGGCTGAACCCCGACGACGGCACGCTGCTCTCCGTCGACACGAAGCTCAGCCCGGCCGGCGTCCAGGTGGTCGGGTCGGCCTACACGAACTCGTCCTTCACCGCCTTCGCAACTCGCCCCACGGTGACGGAGCTCTACGCCTTCGACATCGGCGCGAGCCCCGACAGGCTGTGGATTCAGCGGCCGGCGAACGCGGGCACGCTGATCATGCCGCTGTCGACCGGACTCGAGCTTGGCGCCAACGTCGGGTTCGACATTGCCGGTGTCGACAACGTGGGCTGGCTCGCAGGCACTCACAAGGGCCGCTACGGGGCCCGCCTGTACCGGCTCGACGTGAACACCGCCCGGACGAAGTCCCTGGGACGGATCGGCAACGGCTCGCACACGATCACGGGCCTCGCGGCGATCCAGGACCAGTAGGCCACGACGCCGGGGAGGGTCGGATGCGGCACGACCCTCCCCGGTGCGTCTCCGAACCGCGGGCGAGCAGCGCTGCGAAACCGAGACGCCGTCCAATGGACTCGACCTCAGCGAGCGGCTCCGTTCGGTCGCCGTCGGCCACGCGCTGGAGGAGCTGCCTCCTTCGAGGGCAAGCTGTGCTTCGGCGACTGCGTGACGGCGGCGGTGACGGGAACCCTGCACGGACAGGGCCTGAGGTGCTGCGCTCAGCGCCCTGATCGGCGGGCGACTACGAAGGTGCTCTGACCGAGCAGCTGCCCGTACCGACGCGCGGACGGAGCCCCGTATCCGGGCCACACGTACCACCTGTAGCTGCCGGGGAGCAGCCGCTCATTGCGGCCAAGGTTCTTCCATCGTGCCTGGAGCTGGAACCGCGTCTTCGTGGGCCACACGGTCAGAACCTTCCGGCGGCCGCGGTACACCTGCACGTTGTAGTACCGCGCGCGGTTAGCCCGACGCCAGACGAGCAGCGGCGGTCGCGCGACCCGTGCTCCGGCCCTCGGGGTGAGCAGAGCAGACCGCGCAGCCCTAGCAACCGGCGCTTGGACGGTCCAGGCGTGAACCGACGGCGTAACGTCCGCATTCCCGGCCGCGTCGATCGCCCGCACTTCGAACCGGTGCGTCGACTTGCCCAGGCCCGCGTAGCTCTTCGGAGAGCTGCAGAGCGCGAAGGCGGCGTCGTCCAGCCTGCATTCGAATGTCCCGCCCTCGCTCGCCGAGAACGCGAAGGTTGCCGAGCTCGCCGTTCCCGATTTCGGTGCCGAGACGACTGTCGTCTCGGGCGCGGTGGTATCGATCGTCCACGTGTGCGCGACCTGCGCGCTGACGTTGCCGACGGCGTCCCAGGCGCGGACGATGAAGGCGTGTCCGCCGTCGGCGAGACCGTGGTACGTCGCGGGCGAGCTGCACGGCTCGAAGCCGCGGCCGTCGACGCTGCAGTCGAACGACGAGGGCTCGTCGGCCGAGAACGCAAAGCTCGCCGCGCTCGTGTTGGTCAGGCCGGCCGGGCCCGACATGAGCGCAGCGGTGGGCGGCGCGTCTCGATCGTCCAGCTATGGGTCGTCTCCGAGCCGACGTTGCCGGCGGCATCGGTCGCGCGCACGCCGAACGTGTGGGGCCCGTCGCCGAGGTTGCCGTAGCCAGCCGGTGACGCACAGGCCGCCTCGCTTCCGTCCAGACGACAGACGAAGCTCGCGTCCTCGCTCGCGGTGAAGGAGAAGCTCGGCGAGGGGTTGTTGCTCGGGTTGCCCGGCTTGGCGGTTATCGTCGTCGTCGGCTCGACGGTGTCGATCGTCCAGGTGTAGGTCGCTGCAACGCCCGTGTTTCCAGCGAGGTCGGTCGCCCGGACGGCGAAGGCGTGTTGCCCGTCTATGAGCCCTGGATAGGTCTTGGGCGCCTGGCAAGCCTCGAACCCGCCCTGCTCGAGGCGACACGCGAAGACCACGCCTTCTTCGTTGGAGCTGAAGGCGAACGTCGGCGAGGTCCCATTGCTCGGGTTGCCCGGCCTCTGCGTGATCGTCGCCGTCGGCGCCGCCGTGTCGATCCTCCAGGTGTAGCTGGCGACCCCCGTGTTGCCGGCTGTGTCGGTCGCCGTGAGGGTGAACGTGTGCAGCCCTGGAGCGACGTTGGAGTACGTCGTCGGCGCGCTGCAGGCAGCGGGAACTGCCGTGTCGAGCTTGCAAGTGAAGCTGCTGCCGCTCTCGGTGGCGGTGAACGAGAAGCTCGGTGAGCTGTCGTTGCTCGGGTCGCCCGGTTTCTGGCTGATGGTGAGCGCCGGTTCAGTGGCATCGATCGTCCAGATGTGGGAGCTCGAGACGCCGGCGTTCCCCGCCTGGTCGGTCGCACGGACGGTGAACGTGTGGGAGCCGTCGCCGAGCGCGGAATACGTCTTCGGTGTCGAACAGGCTCGCAAACTGCTCGCTATCCAAGCGGCACAAGAAGGAGCTGGTCTCACTGGCAGTGAACGAAAAGGTCGGTGCCCGGTTTGCGCTAAGGGCGGTCGGCTTCTGCGTGATCGTCGTCGTCGGCGCAGTCGTGTCGATCGTCCACGTGTGGCTCGCCTGCACCCCGGTGTTGCCGGCGGGATCGGTCGCCCTGACGCTAAACGTGTGCACGCCTTGCGAAAGGGTGCCGAGGCTCTTCGGCGAATCGCAGGAAGCGAACGCTCCAGCGTCGAGCTTGCAGGCGAAGCTGCTGCCGCTCTCGCCTGCCCTGAAGGAGAAGCTCGGCGTGGCGTCGTTACTCGGGTCGTTCGGCTTGACGGTGAGCAGCGTCGTCGGCGCCGCCGTATCGATCGTCCATGCGTAGCTCGTCTCGGCACTCGCATTGCCGGCCGGGTCGATCGCTTTCAGGACGAACGTGTGGCGACCGTCGGCAAGACCGGGGTAACTCTTCGGCGACACGCACGAAGCGAACACTTCGTTGTCGCGCTTGCACAAGAAGCTGCTTCCGGCCTGGCTCGCGGTGAACGAGAAGCTCGGCGAGCTGACGTTGCTCAGGCCGCCCGGGCCTTGCGTGATCTCGGCCGTCGGTGCGGACGTGTCGATCGTCCAGCCGTAAGCCGCCTCGGGCCCGGTGTTGCCCGCCTTGTCCGTGGCCTTGACGGCGAACGTGTGCGCCCCTGGGAAAGGCCCGTGTGCTGCTTCGGCGAGCCGCAAGTCGCGAACGCCTCCCCGTCGAGCTTGCACTGGAAGGTGCTGCCGCTCTCGACTGCCGTGAACGAGAACGCCGGTGAGGTGTCGTTGCTCGGATTGCTCGGCTGGGACGCGATCGCCGCCGTCGGAGCGACGGTATCGACGATCCACGTGTATTCGGCCTCTGAACCGGAGTTGCCCGCGAGGTCGGTGGCCTTGACGACGAAGGTGTGGGACCCGTCGGGCAGGGCGGGGTAGGTCAGCGGCGAGCCGCACGATTCGAGCTCGGCACCGTCGAGCCTGCAGTGGAACTGCGCCGGCTCCCCGGCGGCAAACGTGAACGTCGGCGAGCTGTCGTTGGTCGGGTTGCCCGGCTTCAGCTCGATCGAGGGCGTCGGAGCCACAGTGTCGACGAGCCAGGTGTAGATATCGGCGAGCCCGGTGTTCCCCGCCGGGTCGGTGGCCTGTACAGAGAACGTGTGAGCACCAGCGGCGAGGCCGGAGTAGCTCTTCGCCGAGACGCACGGCGCGAAGCTTCCGGTGTCGAGACGACACGCGAACTGGCTCCCGGCCTCGTTCGCCGAGAACGCGAAGCTCGGAGAGCTCTCATTGCTCGGATTGGCCGGCTTCTGCGTGATCGAGGTCGTCGGTGCAGTGGTGTCGATCGTCCAGCTGTAGGTCTTGGCGGCCCCTGTGTTCCCCGCGGGATCGGTGGCTCGGACCGAGAACGTGTGCCCGCCCGGCGCAACCGCGGCGTACGTCTTCGGGGAGGCACAGGGCTCGAAGGGGCGTCGTCGAGCTTGCACGTGAACTGGCTGTCCGCCTCGCCGACGAACGTGAAGCGCGGCGAGGTTTCGTTGCTCGGATCATTCGGCTTGGCCCTGAGCTCGGTCGTCGGGGCTGTCGTGTCGATCGTCCAGGTGTACGCGGCCGTAGGGCTCGGGTTGCCGGCGGAGTCGGTCGCCTTGACCGAGAACGTGTGCTGGCCCGCGGCGAGTCCGTCGTAGGTGTGGGGTGAGACGCAGTTCGCGAACGCGGCGGCGTCGAGCTTGCACTGAAACTGCGCCGGCTCGCCGGCGCTGAACCCGAAGCTCGGGGAAGTGTCGTTGCTGAGCGCGCTCGGGGCCGACGTGATCGAGACCTGGGGCGCCGTGCCGTCCACCTGCAAGATCGGCTGAGAACCGGCCAGGGCGAAGGGAGCTGCGCCGCGAAGAAGCTCGCTCGCCCAAACCGCCGTCCCCTCGCCCCCCGACGTAGCCGTGAAGACCACCGTCAGCGTTGCGCCGGCGCACAGCTCGTCGCTCGGGCTGATCTCCGGACGCTTGAGGTTCGAGCTTCGCGTCCGCGAGGAGCACGCCATCCGGCACCCACGTCGATGCCTGGCACGCACCGGCAGCACTCGTGGTCGCCTGCATGGTCGGGAGGTCCACGACGAAGCCCGGCGGGATCCCGATTTTCGCCCGGTCCGCGCCCTCGGGCGAGGCCGCGTCGTTCGTCAGGACGAAGGTGTACGCCGACGAGGTGGAGGGCTTGATGTGCGAGGGCGTGGCGCCGGCGGTGAACGTGTTAATGGTGTCCGCCGAGGCTCCGGAGGCGACGAGCAGGAATGCAGCCGCAACGGCGGCGGGCAACAGATGGCGACGGTCGGGCATGGATCCCCCTAGAACAGGACGGCGGCGTTGAGCCCAAGAAGGGCGAGGACGATTGCTCCGAACCCGGCGGTCGCGAGCTCACTGCGGCGCGCGTAAAGCGGCTCCGCAAGCTCGGGCCAGGGCACGAGGCGGCGCGAGGCGACCGACGCTCCGAGCAAGAGAACGATTCCGATGCCGAGCAGCAGCGGCAGGATCGTCGGGACCGCGATCAGCGGAACCGGCTTGCTCGCCGAGCCGAGCGCCACCGGCGGGTCGTCGAGACCGAGCGCCTGTGATGCGGCGGCGACGGGCAGCTTCCGCTTAGACCTCGCAGGCTTCCCGCGGGTCACGCGCGGCGTGACTCGTTTGCCACGGCGCACCGACCGGACCGGCCGGCGCGTCGGGGTCGCCACGGCCGGCGCAAGCGGTTCGAAGCGGCCCTCGGCTTCCGACGCCGGGCTTCCGGAGGCGCCGTCGGAGCAAGCGCCGTTGTCGAGACCGGGCGACGAGCGGCGCGCTGGACGGTCGCCGGTGGCGGCGGCGGCGGCTTGGGACGGACGACCTGCTTCGGGCGGGCCGGCTTGGGGTCCGGCTTCGGAGCCGGCTTCGGATCAGGCGCCGGCGGCGCGGGCGCCGTCGCGACCGTCGTGGTGGTCGGCTCGTTCTGCTGGGGGAAGCCCTGCGCGACCGCCTGCGAGGTCCCGAGCCCGAGCAGGTAGAGGGCGGCAAGGAGTGTCGTAAATCCCACGTATCGCGAGCGCGACGGTGCGGCGCCGGCTCCGCGACTCACTGCGTTCGCGGACCCACGTCCAGGCCCCTCGGCCAGAGCCGGCTGACGACAACTCGTTTGTGGTGGCTTTGAAACATGGCGGCGGTAAGCGTTGGCCCGGACAGGGCCTGTCTCCTCCCCGCCGGCAAATCCAGGCTAGAACCGTGGCCGACCCCTCTCGACGGCCGTAAGGACAGCATGACCTAGCCCATTGGCTAGGTCCTAAAGGCGCTAGCCGCGCTTCGATGAGCTCGATCCAGTACTGGTCCGGTGAGTTCCGAACGTTGAGTTGACCAGTTGCACCAAGCGAACAGGACAACGTGGCAGCGAAGTCGGTCTTAACGCGAGATGACCGTCGGGGCCTCACGCCAGGCCGCTCGGTGGGTCGCGATCACCGCGATAAGCTTGCGGGCGATGGAAGCAGCGATCGTTTCACTTCTGGCGCCGTTCTTGCCCTACTTGATTAGAACGGGCCAGCGCGCGGCTGAAAGTGCTGCCGACGCCCTCGCGACGGAGGCCGGGCGACGTGCGAAAGCACTATGGGTCGAGTTACTCCCAGACGTCGAGGCGCGGCCAGCGACGGTTGAGGCAGCGGCGGACGTCGCGGCGGACCCTCAGGACGAAGTTCGCGCGGCGCCTTGCAGCTGCAGCTTCGCAAGATCTTGGAGCAGAACGTTGAGTTACGGAAAGAGGTAGAACGGATGGTGGCAGAAGCTCAAAATAGCGCGCTGCGATCGGCGGAGGGGTCGCGATTGGCGGAGACGTCAACGCCACCGACGGATCCATCGGAGTAATCGGAAAGGTCGGCGGCGATCTTTCGATGCTCGCAACGTGCGAACGACGACTGAGACCGACCTTAGTCCTGTTTCGATCATGAAGACCCCGACGACGGAGATGACCGTGCCGGGCGAAGAACAGCGCAGCGCCCAGGGGTAGCCAGGGCGTGAGGCTTGGAAACTCGCTACCGGCGGACCGGCTCGCTTCCTGCTGACATTCGATCCATGCGAGGGCCCTATCGGGGTGCTGTCGCACTTGCGACTGGCTGCGTCTGACGCAGAGGAGTTGGAGGCAGCGGTGCAATCCTCTACGATTGGATAGCCGAAAAGTCCAAACCCTGCGAAGGCGATCAGGGTTCCAAGCACGGCACAAATCGTGCTGCCCCTCGGGATCTGGTGACGAGGCCAAGCCCGCTTCCGTCCTCGTACGTCCGCCGGCTGAGGTCGACATCGCCGCCTATTTCGCCGATGACGCCGATCGAACCTTCCTCCGCCGCGGACCGAACCGCCGATCGCAACACCGCCGCCGTGCGTGCGCGTCGCGGACCGGCTTTCACCATCGTTCTCCGACTCGCGCGTCGAAGAACTCGAGGTATGTATCGCCGACGCGGATGATGTCCCCGTTGTGGAGAAGAACCGGCCTCGTCACGCGAACCTCGTTCACGTAGGTGCCATTCGTCGAGTCAAAGGTCTTCAACGAGGACGCCAACCGACGTGATGTTGATGACGCGAGCGTGCCGACGCGATAACGAAGCGTCATCGAGCAGACGCTCGTCAGCGTCACGACCAAGAACGATTCCCTCGGACGGAATAGGAATCCTCGAAACCGGGTCGCGTCCCAGAAAGGATCTCGAGCGAAGGGCCGCTCACGCCAGTGATGCGCCGGGACAGCGATACCTGCCGCAGTAGCGAGCTGTAGACAGCCACGCGAACCCAGTGCCTCCTCGTTGCCGACCGAACTAGCGCGCGTGCCGATTGAGGTCAACGGCTCTACCAGAAAAGATGAGCTTCTAGGTGTACCGCGTGCCCAGTCGATCGAGGGGCGATATCGCCAAGGTGAAGGCGCGCGCAAGCAGATCCTGAGGCAGAGGCGCAATCCGGCAACCGCATGCTCAGGGCCCGGCCTCCGCCGACCAGGACTGACGCCCCAGCAACCGGGCGGCTCAGCCCATGAGGCGACGAACGCATCGACGTCAGCCCCAGCGCGGTTTCGTGACCGCTCTTTTCGCCGCTTGACACCACCGCCCGTTGGTGCGAAAACTGCTGGGAAGCGTCACTCTGCGGCACGAGCCAAGGAGGCGGAAGGATGGGCGTCTTCTCCTTTCGGAGAGCCGCAGTAGGCGTCCCTTCCAGCCTTAATTTCGTGCGCCGACAACAGGCTTGCGGCCGCCTACGACCAGCCGAGGCGGCACGGGGCTTGATTCGAGATGGATGACGGGCAACCCCTTGCCCTAGCCGCGCTAGACCTTTCCGATCTCGTCGTCGCGCATGAGGTTCACGTCGACCTGCACACCGGTGCCGCAATCGCGCGCGTCCCGATACCGACCACCGCAGGGCGCGGAGGGATCGGCCCCAGCCTCGCGCTCGAGTATGGCTTTACGGCCGGCAACACGCCGTTCGGCGTCGGCTGGTCGCTCGTCGGGCTGCCCGCCGTCACGCTCGACGCAAGCTCCGCGCTGCCGCGCTTCGACGGCGACGACGAGTTCGCGTTTGGCGGCCAGAGCCTCGTGCCGGCGCTCGAGCGGTTCGGGGACGGCTGGAGACCGCGGACAACCGAGCGCGCGAAGGCTTCGTCGTCCAGGTCTACCGGCTCCAGCACGAGCGCGAGCCGTTGCGCCTCGAACGGTGGATCGAGGCTGCGACCGGCCTGGACCCAATGGCGCCTCCGCGACCGCCACAACGTCCTGACCGTGTTCGGCCTCGCCGCCGACGGCAGCAGCCGCGTGGCCGACCCCGACAACCCCGAGCGCGTCTTCGCCTGGCTGCCCGAAGCGCGCTTCGACGCGTACGGAACGGCCTGCGAGTACGGCGCCGAGGACACGCGCCTACCTCGCAGCCCCGTACGAGCGGAACGACGTCGACGGGCGCAGCCTCAGCGGCACCTGAAGCGGATCCGGTACGGCAACAGCAGGCCCGTGGCACCGGACGTGCCGGTCCCAGCCTCGAACCGTTGGCTCTTCGAGCTCGTCCTCGACTACGGCGACCACACAGCCGACCCTCCGTCCCCTGACCCAGACCGCGACTGGCCGGCGCGCGCCGATCCGTACTCGACCTGCCGGTCAGGATTCGAAGTGAGAACGTGGCGCCTCTGCCGCCGCTTGCTCATGTTCGCACCGCTTCGACGAACTGGTGGGGCGACGCTCGTCGCCGAGACCGCGCTCGGGCACCGCTCCGACCCGACCGGGAGCGTCCTCGAGTCGGTGACCTGCACGCGTTTCCGCCGCGAAGGCGCCGAGACCCGGCGGCGTTCGCTGCCGCCGCTCCGCTTCGGGTACTCCGAAGCCTCGCTTGGCACGGAGCTCCGTTCCGTCCCGGCCGAGACACTCGAGAACGTCCCCTCGGGCCTGTCGGTCCCGCTACCAGCTCGTCGACCTCCGCGGCGAGGGGCTCCCGGGCATCCTGGCTGAGACAGAAGACGCCTGGTACTACAAGCCAAACGAGGGCGGGGGCAGCTTCGGCCGGCAGGAGCTGCTCGCCGAGAAGCCGTCTCAGGCGCCTGGTGTGCTTGCTCTCGCCGACTTCGATCGCGACGGCAACACCGATCTCGTCGGGCTCCGTGGTCGCATGGCGGGGTCGACGTCCTACGCGCGGGAGACCGACCGCTGGGACGGCTTCCGGCCGTTCAACTCCTTGCCACAACTCGATGCGGCCGGCGAGGTCGTTCAGTGGCTCGACATCAATGGCGATGGGCGACGGAAGCTGCTGCTCCCCGAGGAAGGCACGGCCGCGGTACCCAGCAGAGGGGAGGCACGGGTTCGGTGCATCGCAGCAGGCGCCGCGCCTAGGCGCGACCGCGGCGCCGGTGCTGGACGCGCCCGAGCGAGACCTCCATTTCGCCGACATGAACGGCGACGGACTTGTCGACCAAGTTCAGGTTCGCAACGGCGGAGTCGTCTACTGGCCGAACCTCGGCAACGGTCGGTTCGGCGGACCGGTCGTCATGGACGGCATCACGAGGTTCGCGTCGGAGGGTGACTTTGATCCTGCCCGGCTCCGCTTTGTCGATCTAACGGGTACCGGGACCGCGGACATCCTCTACGTCGGCCGCGGAGAGCTGGAGGCGTGGATGAACGCCGCCGGGAACCGGCTGGACGAGGGCCTCCGCGTCAGCGGACTGCCGTACCTCGACAACGTCTCGTCCGCACGGATCGTCGACCTCCTGGGCGACGGCGTCCCGACCCTGGCATGGTCGACCCCGCTCGAAGGGCGAGCCGAGCCGATGCGCTTCCTGCCGCTGACCGGCGGCGTCCGCCCGGGCCTGCTCCTGCGCGTCGACAACTCGGCCGGCTGCGAGACGAGCTTGACGTACTCGTCCTCCGCCGCGCACTACCTCCGCGATCTGCGCAGTGGCCGCGGGTGGCACGCACGGCTGCCGGCACATCCGGTCGTCGTCGACTCGAAGGAGGTCGTCGACCAGGTCCGGGAACGACCAGCGTCAGCCGCTACGCGTATCGCGACGGGACGTTCGACGGGGACGAGCAGGAGTTCCGCGGGTTCGCGGTGGTCGAGCGCTACGACGCCGACGTGCAGGCCGATCCCGACGACGCGCCGGTGGCGCCTGCGTGCACGCGGTCTTGGTTCCACACCGGCTCGGCGACCTGGTACCGGTCGCTCGCGGACGCCTACGCGGGCGATGCGGAGCTCGAGCCGCTTCCGGCCTGCACCGTCGAGGGCCTGGAGCACCTGACTCCGGAGGAGCACGCCGAGGCGATGCGCGCCGTCGCCGGGGTCCTCGTTCGCGAGGAGACGTTCGCCGTAGGCGCCGAGGACGTTCTCGCCCCGCATCCCTTCCAGGTCACGCAGGCGCGGTTCGTCCTGCGCCCGCTGCAGCCGGCTCAGGCGGGATGCTCGCCGGTGTTCGCCGCCCACACGGCGGAGCGCGTGACGCACGACTACGAGCAGCGGCCGGACGACCCGCGAATCGCCCACCACCTCGCGCTCGACGTCGACGACTTCGGCGAAGTGCTGCTCGAGTGCCATGTCGCCTATCCGCGCCGTTCCGGGCGGGAGGCCGCGTCCACCGCCCAGTCGATCGCGGTCGTGAGCGCGGACCGCCACGTCGTCGCCCACGTCGATACGGCTGAGCGCTTCGAGATCGGCATTTCCGTCGAGAGCGAGGAGTACGAGGTGACGGGGCTCGCGCTGGAAGGGTCGGGGCCGCAGCCTCACGACGTCGTCGCCGCGGGCGTCCGGGCCGCGCTGGCCGCGCCGGCGGTGCCGTCCGCGGGCGGCGGCCCGGCGGCGCGCCTGATCGGGCACGACCGCAGCTTCTACGCGGCCGAGGACGGGGACGACCTCGCGCTCGGCTCGGTGGCGGCGCCCGCGCTCCTGCACCACGAGGAGTCCGCCTGCCTGACGGACGCGCTGGTCGCGGATGTCTTCGATGGCCGCGTCGACGCCGGGCTGCTCGAGAGCCTCGGTTACGTCGCGCGCGACGGGTTCTGGTGGCAGCGAGAGCCCGTCCATCGCTACGCAGGGCCGGACAGCTTCTTCCAGCTGGTCGGCACCGAGCGGTGGGACGGCGCGGTCACGCGCTGCGGCTACGACCATGCTCATCTCACCGAGATCGAGGTGGTGGACGCCGCCGGGAACACGACGCGGGCCAAGATCGACTACCACTTGCTGGAGCCCCACCGGGTGACCGATCCGAACGGCGCCGTCAGCGAAGCGCTCTACGACGCTCTCGGCGTGCCGGTCGTCTCCACCGCGCACGGCAATGTCGCCTCAGCGGGAGGCGGGATAGCGCCGTACGGGCACACGCCGCTCGCCTCGTATGCCGAGCAGGCCGACGCGACATTCGCCGCACTCCTCGCCGAGCCGGACCGGTTCCTGCAGCAGGCGGCGCAGGTGCTCGCCTACGACCTCGACAGCTGGGCGTCCGGCGCGGGCCCGCTGCGGGCCGTGACAGTCGCGCGCGAAGAGTTGGCGCACGATGGCGCAGGCGAAGGCACTGACGCGGGCGATGTGCAGGTGAGCGTGACCTACTTGGACGGTCTGGGCAGGCCGCTCCAGGAGAAGATGCGCGTCGAGCCGGGTCCGGCGCTGCAACGCGGGCTGGACGGGCGCGTTGTGCTCGACGACGGAGGAACGCCGGTCGAGGCGCCTGCCGAGGAGCGATGGCTCGTGTCGGGCCACGTCGTGCTGAACGCGAAGCAGCAGCCCGTGCGCGAGTTCGAGCCGTTCTTCTCGACGACGCCCGACTACGAACCGGACGCGGAGCTCGCACGCTTCGGCGTCGCGCGCTCGATCGACTACGACGCGCTGGGACGTCCGGTGCGCGAGGACGAGCCGAACGGGACCTTCTCGCTCGTCGAGTACCGGCCGTGGGAGGTCCGGCGCCACGACCCGAACGACACGGTCCAGGACTCCGTCTACCGAGCTCTACGCGAGCCGTTGGCCGACGACGATCCGGAGAAGCTGGCGCTTCGGGGCGCGCAGGCGCATGCGGGCACACCGGCGATCGTCCACCTCGACCCGCTCGGACTCGAGGTTCGCCAGGTGGACAGCACGGGGAGCGGCGATCGCGTCGTGACTACGGCCTTCGACGCGCACGGCGAGCCGATGGAGGTGGTCGACGCGCGCGGGCTGACTGCCTTGACCGTCCGCCGCGACCTCCAGGGACGCGTGCTGTTCGTCCACAGCGTCGACGCGGGCGACGCCTGGACGCTCCCGGACTCGCTCGACCGGCCGGCGCATTCGTGGGACGGCCGCGGCGTGCACGTCGTCAACCGCTTCGACGGTCTGGATCGGCTCGTCTCGCGGCGGGTGGACGCCGCGCCCGGGCTCGACCATGTGGTCGAGGAGCTGCTCTACGGCGACGACCCTTCGCTCACCGACGCGCCGGGACAGAACGCGCGCGGCCGGCTCGTGCGCCACCGAGACCAGGCAGGAGTAATCGACATCGACGGCTACGACCCGTTCGGCAACGTCCTCCGCTGGCGGCGCCGCCTTCGGGCCGACCATCGCTCGGAACCGAACTGGGCGGAGCCCGCGGCCGTGGCGCTCGCAGACGAGGAGCACGCCACCGAGGCGGCGTACGACGGCCTCGGCCGTATCGTCCGGACCGCGCTCCCGGATGGCACGACGCGGCACACGCAGTACCTGCGGGGAGGCGGTGTGGAGCGGCTGACGCTGACCCTTCCGGACGGCGACGACCTGGTGCTGCTCGAGGGATCCGAGTTCAACGCGCGTGGCCAGCGCACACGCGCAACGCTCGGCAACGGCGTGGTCGTCGACCGCCGCTACGACCGCGAGACGTTCCGCACGAACCGGATCACCGCGACGCGTCCCGCCGCCGAAAGCGTGACGGCGCGCGTGCTGCAGGATCTGATCTACACCTACGACCCAGTCGGCAACGTGACGCGGGTCCTCGACGAGGCGCAACAGCCCGCGAGCCCCACGGTGCTCCTGCGCGGAGCCACCGTCTCGACGCAGCGCGACTTCACGTACGACGCGGCGTATCGGCTCGTCGCGGCGACCGGACGCGTCCACCAGGCGCTGCTCGAGCACGATGACCGTCCCGGATCGCACGCGCAGGACGCCTTTCGCGGCACCCGGCACCTCACGCTCAACAACGGCCAGGCGGTCGAGCGCTACACGCGACGCTATGGATACGACCTCGCCGGGAACCTCCGCTCCATCCAGCACGCCGGCGTCACGCGCTCGTGGACGACCGACATCTGGACGTCGCTTACGTCGAACCGGTCGCTCTCCCTCCGCGACGAGGCCGGCAACGATACGACCGACCGCGAGGAGCGCTTCGACCCAGCCGGCAACTGCCTCTGGCTACCGCATCTGCGCGCGCTCGAGTGGAGCTACCGGGGCTCCCTCGCCCGCGCCGCGATCGTCGATCGCCCCGACGAGAGCCCGGACGACGCCGAGTACTACGTCTACGACGGCGAGGGCATGCGCGTCCGCAAGATCACCGAGCGCCTTGTCGGCGGCGCGGTCGAGACGACGGAGAAGATCTATCTCGACGGCTGCGAGCTCAAGCGCATCCGGCGCGGGCCACAGCTGCTGCTCGAGCGGATCACGTCACACGTGGCCGACGGCGACGAGCGCATCGCACTCGTGCACTGGTGGACCGTCGACGCGCAGAAGAGGGAGACTGACGTCGCGTCCGCGCGGCGCGTGCACTACCCGCTCCACGACCATGTGGCGTCGTCCGTGCTCGAGCTCGACGAGCAAGGCGGTGTCATCGCCTACGAGGAGTTTTTCCCGTACGGCGGCACCGCCTTCCTCGCGGGCGACCGGCAGCGCGACGTCGCGCTCAAGGAGTACCGGTACGCCGGCAAGGAGCGCGACGACGCCACGGGTCTCTATTACTTCGGCCACCGCTACTACGTCCCGTGGCTCGGGCAGTGGCTGAGCCCGGACCCGCTCGGGCCCGAGGACTCGCTCAACCTCTACGAGTACACGCTCAACAACCCGACGACGCTCACCGATCCGGACGGGCTTCAGACAGCGACGGCGCCGCAGCGCGGCGAGCTCGTCCGGCACTACGTGCTTCTCGGCCAGTTCCTAACGGGCAAGAAGCACTCCAAGCGTGTGCTGCAGAGATTCCTGAGCCTCCCCTGGAGCCAGCGACACGCGATCCTCACGGGCAAGAAGGTGCTCGCGTACCGAAAGGGCCACCCACAGGATCTCCAGGTCCTGTCCCCGAAGGAGGGGGAGGCGTTTCTGGAGAGCATTCGCAAGGAGAACAAGCCAGCCGCCAAGGTCACCCTCCTCATGACGCCCGGCAATAAGGGCAGCGGTGGAGGCCTAGAGGCGCCCCCGCAGCCCCCTGCGGCGGACGAAGGCGACGGAACTGCGGAGAACGCCGAGCAAGCGGCCGCGGACAGCACCGGGCTGGACGATTCGACGGACACCGCCGCCACTGAGGCCACCGATCCGGGGTCCGATGCCACGGCGCTGGCGGCCGACCCGACGATGGACGAAGGCTCGCAGGGCGACGGCACCGGTCCGGGGACGGCGACCGAGGCGCCTGCGCGCGGGTCCGGCGCCCGGGTCGCGGACGGCGGCGACGGCACGGGCACCGACGGCGGTGACGGTGGCGACGGCAACGAGCTCGGAAACGGCGTCGGAACCGGCCCGGGCGGCGGGGTCGGTCAGGGACCCGGCGGCATGGGAGGCGAGGACCTCCAGGACACCGGGCAGGAGGGCACGGGCGGAGGCGACGGCGTGGGCGCCGGTGCTCCAGACGGCGTGGAAGGTGGAGTGGCGGGCGGCGCAGAGGGCGGGCTCGCGGGCGGGTTCGTCGGCGGCCTACAGGGCGGTCTCGGCCACACGCGTGGCTCGCCTCAGGGTCTCGATCCGTTCGGATCGCGCTCCGGGAAGTCCGATGGAGTGTCGGGTCCCGAGCGCGAGGACGCCAACGGTGCCAGCGACGGCAGCCGTTTCGCCGCCCGCGGTGGAACGGGCCAGACGCCGCGGCCGGGGCAAGGCGAGCCCGGCGGCGGCGAGGCAGGCGGCATCGGTCGGCCAGGCGCCGGAGGAGGAGGAGGAGGAGGAGGAGGAGGAGGAGGAGGCGAAGGCGCGCTCGACCGTCTTACGCGCTATGCCGGCTACGCGAATCTCGAGTTCGGGCAGTCCGAGGGCGGCCAGAAGGGCGGCATCCCCGGTGGGATGGGGCCGTTGAACCTCGGCAAGGTCGGCCAAGTGGCGTTCATCGGAGTCACCGTGTTGTCCCTCGTAACCGGCGCCGGAGCTTTGGTCTCGGCAGTCAAGGGCTTGCTCAAGACCGGCTTGAGGGCGGCACTCCGCGCGGCAGTCGCGTGGCTGCGTCGACTCCTCCCTGGGCTGAGGACGTTTTTCGCCGGCGCGGGCCGGCTGTTTGGGGCGGGCATGCGCTGGGCCGGTGGTTTCGTCGCCCGCGGGCCGGGCCGTCGCGTGGGATTCGGACGACGACTGATGCGCTTCATCTGGGAGGACAGAAGGACGTTCAATCTGTCCAAGGAGTTCTTCAACCGCTACCGCTTCATCTTTGGCACGAACCGAGACCCGCTGACGGGCAGGATCAAGTGGAGCATGGAGCACATGGTGCTCAAGCAGCGCTTCTGGCGCGGAGCGAATCCGCGCTTCGCCCCTGGGACCTGGATGAACCGCGTGACGCGCAGCCTCGGCAACGCCGGCTGGAACATCATTCCCGTTCCGCAGTCGTGGAACCAGGGCTGGCTCCGGAAACCAGTCTGGTCGTGGAGCTTCAATACAGCCGTCTACGGGGGCTTCGCGTTGGAGATGTACGGGCTGTGGCGGATGAACCGCGAGAGCCGGGAGATCCTGTTCGGGGGTCCGGAGTGACCGCCCCGCGTTCGAAGGGAGCAAAGGTGAAGGCGCCGAGGTTGCACCGCGCCTTCAGCACTCGACCGAGGAGCACTCATGCCGCTTGATAAGCGACTAGTTACGATCGGCACCGCCTCGCGGCTCTCGCCGCGCCAGCTCAAGACGCTGAACCCCCAGGTCTTCGCGGCCGTGCAGGAAAAGGCGACGGAGCACGCGCGCGAGGCGCTCCTGCGCGAGCTCGAAGCCGCGCCACCGGAGGTCCGCGAGGCGATTCGCACCGTCCCGGTCAAGATCGACGATCCCGCGAACGCGCAGGAGGCCTTCGTCGCCGCCCTGACCGCCGCGAAGATCCCGGAGGCGGTGCGTGCGCAGGCGATCGAGCACGTCCGGGCGCTCGAGCCGTTGGCGGCAGCCGTCGAGGCGGTCGACCTCGACGTCCCGCTCGCGGAGCAACCGCTCCTCCAGCCCGAGATCGCAGCCGCCAAGCTGCACCTACTCGGGAAAGCCGTCGGTCTCACGGAGGCGAAGGTGGACAGCGTCATCGCGGCGGGTGAGACGCCGGCCGCCGTCACCGACGAGACGCTCGAAGGACTGGTCGCCTCGGGTGCGTTCGCCGAGGCCGAGGCCACGAGGCTCGGGCTCGCGACGTCGTTGTTCCATCTCGCCGACGAGGACGTCGCGCTCGCCGACGCGCTGGGGAAGGCACAGTCGCCCCGACTGCCACGGGGCGTCCGCACGGTGCGCGACCTCGTCCAGCTCGACACCGAGAGCTGGAAGGCGATCGTCCGCAACTCCAAGATCCAGCCCCCCGACGCCCTTGCGCCGGATGCGTACGCGAAGGTGCTCGAAGATCGCGTCGCGCGCCTCTTCCCCGGCGACGCGCTGCTCGCGAGGCTCGCACCGTCGAGTCCCGAGGCGCTCGCAAAGATCGTCGGCGGCGCCGACAAGCGCGAGCACCGCGCGCTCGCGAACACCTACCCGGGGCTCGACCTCGCGCGCCTCCTCGCCAATCCGGCCCAGCCGGCACAGGAGAAGGTCGCGGCCGTCAGCGCGCGGATCGACGTCGTCGCGCGTGTCGCCCAGCTGAATCCCGAGACCGAGCTGCTCGCGCTCGACTACTCCCCCGAAAGCGCCGATGTCCCCGCGCTCGCTTTCGACGGCATCGCGCCCGCCGACCGCGTGCGCGTGCTGTCGACCCTTAAGGCCTTCCAGCGCGCGTACGTGCTGGCCGACGACGTGGACGATGCGAAAACGATGCTGCGGGCCGGCCACAGCTCCGCCTTCAGCGTGGCGCGGGGCTCATTCGACGACTTCGTCCGAGCGACGGGGATGGACAAGGCGCGGGCGGCGAAGGTCTACGACGAGGCGCAGGCCACCGTGGCCACGCTGACGATGACGGCCGGCAGCATCCTCGACGTCGAGCGGGGCGGCTTCGGCGAGCTCGCGGTCGGCAACGTGCTGCCGAGCGTCGAGGACTACCTCCGCCGACTCCCGGGCTACGAGAAGCTCTTCGGCAGCCAGGCCTTCTGCGCCTGCGAGCACTGCCAGTCGCTCCTGAGCCCCGCGGCGTACTTCGTCGACCTGATGACGTTCGTGGATGAACACGTCACCAGCGTGGCCTTTGCCGGCAAGCCGGATCACCCACTTCACCTCGGCGTCCGTCGGCCCGATCTCGCGACGACACCGCTGACGTGTGCGAACACGACGGGAACCCTGCCGACGCTCGAGCTCATCGCCGAGATCCTCGAGAACTTCCTCGCGCAAAGCAGTGGCTTCACCGGCGATCTCGGGGACCGGCCCGCCGTGGCGGACGTTGTCTACAAACAGCTGCTTAGCCAATCAGTCGAGTCCCTCGAGCAGCCGTTCGTGCTGCCCCTCGTCCGCCTCGCCTCCTATCTGGACCACTACGAGCGGGACCGCGCCGACGTGGCGCGCGCCCTCGGCGTCACGGGCGACACGCTCACTGCCGCGACGTTGGGCATGTCGAGGCGCGAGCTCGAGCTCGTCACGCAGCCGAACGAGGACCTCGCGACGCTGCGGCGGATCTTCGGCCTCGAGCTTGCCGTGCCCAGTGGCGCCGCCGAGGTAACGCCGTTCGATGCGCAAGATCTCGTCAAGGCGATGGGCGTGCCGCGCCCTGACGTCGGGGCGCTGCTTCAGAGCCGCTTCGTCGCGGCCGCGGGCACGCCGGTGCAGATCGTCGCGGAGAAGTCGGGGCCTGCGAGCGTCCAGAACGACATTGAGCGCGTACGCGGACTGACGGCTGGGGGCCTCGACCGACTCCACCGGCTAACGCGCGTCTGGCGGCGGCTACCGTGGACGGTCGCCGAGCTCGACCTCGCGCTGACCCAGATCGGCGCGACCACGGTGACGCGGGCCGAGCTCGGCTCATTGGCCTCGCTGCGCGCCCTCCAGAAGCGCCTGGAAGGTTCGCTGGAGGAGACCTGCGCCCTCACGGGAGGCATCCCGGCCCACGCGGCCGCGGACGACGAGTCGCTCTTCGACCGGCTCTTCAACCGGCAGCCGTTCGTGGCCGAGGACGGAGCGTATCCCCAGGACGGGACGAGGTTCGTGCACCCGGCCCTGCGCGACCCTGGGTCCGCCACGGCGACCGAGCGGGCGCAGCAGCGGCTCCAAGCCGCGCTCGGCCTCGACGGCGAGACGCTGCTTACGCTCATCCGCGGGCTGGCCGCGCCGCTCGGCGCCGACCTCGCGTCGTCCGTGGAACGCAACCGCGGCTTCACGCTCTCTGCGGCACATCTCTCCTTGCTCTACCGCCATGCGCGCCTGGCCGGGCTGCTCCGCGACGGGCGCGGCCGACGGCTCGGCGTCGCCGACCTGCTCCGCCTGCTGCGTCATGCGCCAGGTCTGCCGGGGGGCCACGTCGCGAACGCAGAGCAGCTGAGCACACTGCTCGACTTCTACGAGTGGTGGCGCACGAGCGGTTGGTCGCTCGACGACCTGGACATCATGCGTCGCGAGCCACCAGCCGATCCGCGTCGCTACCCGATCCCGGCGGCGCTCGCCGAGCGCATCCTCGCCGACGTTTCGGCGGAGGGCGCGCTTCGGTTCACCGACACGCTCTTCGCATTCCTCGAGGGCGTCACCGAAGACAACTCACGCGCCATCGTCGCGGCGAACGCGGCCAGGATTCGCCGAGTCGACGAGACCCATTTCCGTCTGGCGAACGACTTCGACCTCGGCGCCCCACTCACGATTCCCGCAGGCGCGACGATCAACGAGCTTGATGCCCGCGCGCTGCTCGCCGGCCACCACCCGAGCGAGGTGCTGCCTGTGCGCCTCGCCGGTGCGCTGCGACTGCCCGTATCGACGACGAAGGCGCTACTTGGGCTGCTCGGTGCCGATCTCTCGTCCGGTGCATTGCCCTCGACCCTTCACGGAGAGCAGCCGCCGGAGGCGCTGGTGGCGCTCCTGGCTGCTCTCGTCCCGCTCACCGTTCTGTTTCGGAGTCCGGCGTTCGATGCCGAGGCAGTCGCCTTTGTGTCCGAGCAAGATGTCATCTTCGGGCTCACCGACCCGCGCGACGTCTCGATCGCGACGGTGCGGGCGGTCGGCGCCTACGCTCAGCTCGCGGATACGACTCGCGGGGCCGAGTTCTCCAGCGTGCCCCCGGCCCACACAGCGGCCGAGGTTCGCCGGGTGCTCGAGGCGTTCGATCCGGCGACGAAGAGCTTCACACCCACCGACAACGCCGAGCTTGCGCGGGTGGTCGGCGGTGAGCCCGGCCTCCTCGCCACGCTGCTGGAGGCGGTCTCATTCCCAGTCGGCGCCACCTCCGCGCTCGAACGGCTTATCGGCTCCGTCCGGCTTGCACAGCTGCTCCAGATCGGCGGCGACGCGCTCGGGCACATGCTCTCGGACGACTATGACCGGCTCCAAGCGGCGGCCGACGCGCTCCTCGCAGCGCTGCGGGCGCGCTATGCCGAGCGCGAGTGGGCGGACAAGATCGAGCCGCTCGAGGACCGGGTGCGCTCCCGCAAGCGCGACGCGCTCACTGACCATCTCATCCGCTCGACCTTTCCGCAGTTCAAGAGCAGGGACGACCTCTACCAGCACTTCCTGATCGACGTCGAGCTAGAGGGGTGCGCGCGGACGTCGCGTGTCGTCGCGGCCATTTCGAGCCTCCAGCTCTACGTCCACCGGGTGCTGATGAACCTCGAGCAGGACCAGCGCGACCCCGCCGACCCGCTCCGCGTGCACGTGCTGCCGACGGCGATCCCGGCAGACGAATGGGCCTGGCGCAAGAACTACCGAGTCTGGGAAGCCAACCGCAAGGTCTTCCTCTGGCCCGAGAACTACATCGAGCCCGAGCTTCGCGACGACAAGACGCCGCTCTTCGAGGAGCTCGAGGCGACACTGCTCCAGCAGCCGGTCGACGAGCAGAGCGTGCTCGACGCCTACTCCGCGTACCTCGCGGGCTTCGAGGAGATCGCGAGCCTCGACCTCGCTGGGGCGTTCCATCAGAAGGACGCGACGGCAAGGCGTGACGTCCTCCACCTGTTCGGCGTCAGCTCGACGGACCCGCCGACGTACTACCACCGCACGGCCGAGAACGCCCACTACGGCGTCACCGACACCGGTCGCGGCACCTCGTGGACCCCGTGGCGCAAGATCGACGTCCAGATCGGCGCCCGCCGCGTCTCGCCGCTCGTGGTCAGCGGGCGCCTGCACCTCTTCTGGGTCGAGTACGCGACGAAGCCCAAGACGGTGGTGAGCGAAGGCGGGTCGAGGTTCGTCGGCTATCTGCACACGACGATCGTGAAGTACACGACGCTGCGCCTCGACGGGCGCTGGACGGCGCCGCAGCAGGTCTCGATCTATCGCCGCTACCCCTTCAGCCTCGGCGGAGGGGTGATCACGGACCGCCTGGTCAGCGGAATCCCCGAGTTCGCGACCGAGCGCGTCGAGCACCGCGAGCCGCGCGACGGTTACACCCTGCAGGGCTTCCCCTGGGAACGGGTCTATCCGTTCGTCGACGGCGGTCGAGCGGCCTGCCTTACCGTCGGCGGCTTCCTGCTCTCACGTCGGCTGGACCTGTTCGACCGGGAGCTGACCTCGTCGGCGCCCCGCCGGCGCCGAAGCCGCGGGCGCATCCTCTTCACAAAGCAGGCGCCCGAAGGACGCTTCCTGCACCAGGCGCCGGTGTTCCCGTCCGAGACGCTCGACTACGACCGCTGCATGCTCTACCTCGACATGTCGCGCCTCGGCGTCGTCCGCTGGGGATATCAACCGCGGTTCCGCATCGAGAAGACGGTCCACCGGAGTCCACTTCTTCGCCTTGGCAGCCGTGACCGTGTGGAGGTCATCAACGGCTCATGTGAGGATTCCCTGATCGCCTCGGACGGCGACCTGCTGCTCCTGCAGGGCTCGGTCCGCCCAGCTCCGAGCTACCTGCTCCGCCGCGCGGGGACGACGCTGGGCCCGCGGGTCGCGCGCCGCCTCTTCACAAGCGGGGTCGACGGCCTGCTCGCCATCTCAACGCAGCAAAGTCTCCGCGAGCCGGGGCCGTCGGCCGTGCCGCTCAACAACGTCCGCACCGCGATCGTCACCGACCGCATCGACTTCACCGGCCCGTACGGCGTCTATTACCGCGAGATCTTCTTCCACATCCCGTTCCTCATCGCCAACCACCTCAACGCCCAGGGCAGGTTCGCCGCCGCTCAGCGCTGGTACAGCTACGTCTTCGACCCCACCGCCAACGAGCACATCGCGGCCGAGCTCAGCCCAATCGAGCGCGAGCGCCGTCAGCGCGATCGCGTCTGGCGCTACGTCGAGTTCCGCGGGCTGGACGTGCCGAGGCTGCGCGCGACGCTCACCGACCCCGCGGCGATCGAGGCGTACAAGCGCGACCCGTTCAACCCGCACGCGATCGCCCGGCTGCGCCTGAGCGCGTACCAGAAGGCGATCGTCATGAAGTACGTCGACAACCTGCTCGACTGGGCCGACAGCCTCTTCGCCCAGTTCACGATGGAGTCGGTCAACGAGGCGACGATGCTGTACTCGATGGCGGCGACATCCTCGGCGACCGACCGCCCGCCCTCGGCTCATGCGGCGAGGGCGCCGTCTCACCGAAGACGTACGAGCGGATCGCGCCCCTCGTCAAGGCCGGCTCGGAGTTCTTCGTCGAGCTCGAGACGTGGCTGCTCGGTCGCCGCGCCGAGACACCCTTCGTCAGGCTCGATCGGCGCAAGCTGAGCCACCGGTTCGCCCTCGAGCCGCAGGCGATCGCACATGCGGCTGGCCTGACGGCCGAAGCGGCGACGCGCACGTCGGAGGCCGATCCCACAGTCGAGGCGGACGGCCTCATGCTCGGCGATTGGAACCGCGCGCGCGTCGCGTCGTGGGACGTCCGGCGGGCGCCCGTGATTCGCGCGGTCGACGATGGCAGGTCGCGTGTCGTCGAGCAGCCCGTGCGCGAGCTCGACCAGGGGGCGGCGAGGCTCCGCGCGGTCCGGACGGCCTCCCGGTTCGGCTGGCACCTCGTCCGTCAGCTCGGCCCCGTGTTCTGCGTCCCCCACAACCGTGAGCTGCTCGCATACTGGGACCGCGTCGAGGACCGGCTGTTCAAGATCCGCAACTGCAGGGACATCACCGGCGCACGGCGGGAGCTCGCGCTCTTCGCCCCCGAGATCGACCCGCGGCTGCTCGTCCGCGCCCGCGCGGCAGGGCTCTCGCTCGACGAGGTGCTCGGCGCGACGACGGGGAACCTGCCGCCCTACCGCTTCGCCTTCCTGATCGAGCGCGCGAAGGCGTACGCGGCCACCGTGCAGTCGTTCGGCGCCGCACTCCTAGCGGCGCTCGAGAAGAAGGACATCGAGGAGCTGACGCGCATCCGCACGGTGCAGCAGCAGAACATCCTCAAGCTGACGACGCGGATCCGGCAGTGGGACATCGACACCGCCGAGGACGCGATCGAGACGCTGGAGCGGCAGCGGGCGGCGGCCGAGTACCGGCGCGACTACTTCCAGGGGCTCGTGACCGAGAATCTGAGCGCGTGGGAGCAGACGCAGTCGGGGGCGCGGAACACAGCCTCCGTTCTGCAGGTCGTCGCCGGCACGCTCGACACCTTGGCGGGCATCAAGCACCTCGTGCCGCAAGTCGGGTCGCCGTTCGCGATGAAGTAGGGCGGCAGCGAGCTCGGCACCAGCGCGCGTTCGTGGTCGGGCGCGTTGTTGGACGCGGCCGGCGCCCTCGAGGCCAGCGCCGCCGCGGCCGGTCTCGAGGCGAGCTTCGAGCGCCGCAAGGAGGGGTGGGAGCACCAGATCGAGCTCGCGAAGCGGGACGTCGGCGCGCTCGAGAAGCAGCTCGAGGCGGCGCGCCTGCGGCACGAGATCGCCGTCCGCTCGCTCGAGATCCACGACGCTTCGATCGAGCAACTCGAGGAGTTACACGCCTTCTACGGAGACAAGTTCACCGATCTCGGCCTCTACACGTTCCTCGCCTCGACGCTCCAGCGCATCTACCGCGAGGCGTACAACAGCGCCTACGGGATGGCACGGCTCGCCGAGCAGGCGTACCGCTTCGAGCGCGACGACGACACGAGCGAGCTGCTGGCGCCTTCCTATTGGGACGCGTCGCGGGCCGGGCTGCTGGCCGGCGAGCGCCTGCTCGTCGACCTGCAGAACATGGAGCGGCGGTTTCTCGAGACGAACTACCGGTGCCTGGAGATCGACCAGGCTTTCTCGCTGACCCAGGTCGACCCTGCCGCCCTTGTCCGGCTGCGCGAAACGGGAAACTGCGAGTTCGTGATCCCGGAGGTGTTCTTCGACCTGTTCTACCCCGGGCACTACCGGCGCCGCGATCAAGTCGGTGCGGCTCACGATCCCGTGCGTCACCGGGCCGTACACGAACGTGAGCGCGACGCTGACCCTGCTCGGCAGCAGCATCCGCAACGAGCCGCGGATCGAAGCCGACGCGCTCGTGCCGTTGCCGCTGCGACGCAGCGTCTCCATCGCAACGAGCACGGCGCAGCAGGACGCCGGCGTCTTCGAGCTGAGCTTCCGCGACGAGCGCTATATGCCGTTCGAGGGCGCCGGGACGCGTCAGCAGCTGGCGCCTCACGCTGCCGCGGACGTTTCGCCCGTTCGACTACCGGACGATCAACGACGTGATCCTCCACGTCACCTATACCGCCGAAACGGACGAGCTGCTGCGCGAGCACGTGGAGCAGCGGAACGCCGAGCTGGAGGGCACGTTGCGCAACGTCCTTGCCACCAGCGGGCTCACGCGCGTCTTCAGCCTTCGGAACGACTTTTCTGGGGCGTTTCAGCAGCTGCTCCACCAGCCCAAGGGAACGCCGGTGCGGGTGGGGATCGGCCCGGAGCACTTCCCTCTCTTCCTCCAGGGGATCGAGCTACGCGCCACGGCGGCTCGGGTTGCGCTCGCACCCACCGACGGGGCCCCTGGGGGCTTCCGGTTGGCCGTCGACGGCCAGGAGCTATCGAGCTTCGCCGCCGATGCCGAGCTCGGCGGGCTCCCGGCTCGGGATGCAGCGGCGGCCTTCGTTCCCGACGTGATTGGAGATCACGTCTTTGCGGTCGTGGAGCCAGACACGCTCGCCGTCGAGGACCCGGTTCCCGGCGATCTGTCCGCGATCGACGCAGACAAGCTGAACGACGTGATCGTGTTCGTCGATTACGCGACCGCCTAGCTCGCGGCCCCGGCTCCTTGCGCCGGCGCTGGTGTGGGTGCTCCAGCGCCGGTGCAGGCGGCGCATTGCCACTCACGGCGTCCGGAGGCTAGTGGCCGGCGTCCGGGTTCAGCTGCGCTCGATCAACTCCACCCGGTACTGGTCCGGAT
>CAWJYU010000003.1:0-68095 GCA_963847235.1 uncultured Actinomycetes bacterium
GTTCCCTTCTCGATCGGTGGTGAGGATGCGGTATCCGCGGCGCGCGCCATGAGCTCCGGCCCTCCCATCGCGGGCGTCTCGCTGATCGCGGTCACCGCGCCCAGGTCGACACCCGCCGCGTCGGCCAGGGTCCCGGCCCGCTTGCGCGCGTTCGCGACCGCGTCCTCGAGCGCCTTTGCCTCGAGGCCCTCGCGGTTCGACCGAGTGAGCGAGGGGCCGTAGACGTTGTTCGCGCCGGCCCGGGCCGCGGCGTCGAGCACCGCACCCGCCCGGTCGAGGTCACGGATCAGGACTGAGACAGTGTTGGTGGCAACGAACTCGTCAGACCGTCCGTCGGCGTCGTAGCTCCGAGCCGACGCCGACGTCCTGCGTCTGGATGTCGCGCTCCGCAACGCCTGCGGCCTTCAGCGCGTCGATCAGCGCCCGCATGCGCTCGGAGTTGGCGGACAGCGCTCCGCGCGCGGTACGGCCGTTGGTGGTGATCCCGAGCGAGAACTCCGCCTCGTCGGGAACTGTGTTCACTCGTCCTACCCCGGTAACGGTGATCCCCTCGGGTGCGTCTTCGCCGGCGCTCTGGGCGGCCTCCGGGCGGCCGACTCCCGAGAACGCCGCGATCGCGAGCACGACGAGGGCTGCGATGGCGATTCTCAATGTCTTCATGGCCTGAATACGCCGCGGCGAGCTCGCCCGTCACAATCGCCGCGTGCGCTACCAGTTCGTGGACTGCAGATTCGAGCTTGGAAGCCCCGGCCGCGGGCGCGAGCTGTACCTCGCGGGCCACATCCCGGGCGCATCGTTCCTCGACGTCGACGAGGACCTCTCGGATCTGTCGGTCGAGGGCCAGGGCCGTCATCCGCTGCCGTCGGCGCGTCGTTTCGCCGAGGCGGCGAGTCGCGCCGGGATCGAGCAGGGCGTCTACGTCGTCGCGTACGGGAGCATGGGAGGTGCCGAGCGGCTCTGGTGGCTGCTGCGCCACTTCGGGCACGACGAGTGCGCCGTCCTGGCCGGCGGCATTGAAGCGTGGCTCGGCGCGCTCCGAGCCGGGGAGGAGCAGATCGAGCCCGCGACGTTCGTCCCGGCCGAGCGGAGCGGCGACACGATCGACGGCCCCGAGCTCGCTCGCCGCCTGGATGACTTCGTCCTCGTCGACGCGCGCATCGAATCCCGCTGGCGCGGCGAGGAGAACCCGATCGACAAGGTGCCGGGCCGGATCCCCGGCGCGCTCAACTCGCCCTGGAACGCGCCGCTGCGCGAGCTTCCCGAGGGCGAGCTCGTCGCGTACTGCGGCTCGGGCGTGACTGCCTCGGTGGTCGTCCACCGCCTCTGGCTCGCGGGCCGCGACGCGCTCCTCTACCCGGGCTCGTGGAGCCAGTGGGAGACGCTGGACCTGCCCGTCGAGCGGGACTGAGGCGCCGGCTTAGGCTGCGGTCGCTTCGCCGAGCTCCGGCAGATACGGCCGCCAGCCGTGCGGGATTCTCGGCGTCGCCAATCGGATGTAGAGCACCGGCTGCGGTACGCGTGGCTTCGTGCGGAGCACCATCTCGATCTCGTGCAGGAGCCGGTTGCCCTTCTTCAGGTTGCACGGCGCGCACGAGGTGACGACGTTCTCCCAGACGGAGTCGCCCCCTCGGCTGCGCGGGACGATGTGGTCGAGCGTCAGGCGGCCGGTGGAGGTGCCGCAGTAGCCGCAGCGCCAGCCGTCCCGCGCAAACAGGGCTCTCCGGGAGATCTTCCGCTGCACGGTGCGCGGCACCGAGACGTAGGTCACGAGCCGGATCACGTGCGGCCACTGGTAGGTGTCTGTCGCGGAACGGAGCGGCTGCTCGAGCGCCTCGACGACCTCGGCCTTGCCCTTGAAGACGAGCACGTGCGCACGCCGAACCGACGTCACGTTCAACGCCTCGTAGCTGGCATTCAGGACCAGTACCTGCTTCATGACCGTGCTCGAACGATAGCCACCTAACTCTAGGATCTGCGCCGGAGTGGACGTCTCCTCGTCGACCGCGGCCTGGATTGCGATCGCCGCCTGCGCCGTGGCGGTCGTCGCGCTGCTCGTCGTCCTCTGGCTCCTGTCGCGCCTCCACCGGATGCGCGAGGCGCAGATGACGCTGCTCGGCGGCGGCAAGGCCGACCTCGTCGACTTCGCCGTCTCGCTGCAAGCGCGGATCGACGACCTGCACCGGGCGGTGGACGAGGTCGCGGCCGGCCTGGCCCGCGTCGACCGCCGTGTCGACGGCGCGGTCACCAACACGTCGGTGATCCGCTACGACGCGTACGAGGGCGCCGGCGGCCACCAGTCCGCGTCGCTCGCATTCCTGGACGCAGCCCGCTCGGGAGTCGTCGTCAGCGCGATCCAAGGCCGCGACTACGCGCGCATCTACGTAAAGGAGCTCGAGCACGGCAAGGCGCCCGTGGCCCTCTCACCCGAGGAGCAGGAGGCAGTCGAGCGCGCTATGGCCCGCTAGTAACAACTTGTAACTAAGCCCTAGGACCGAAGCGGACTACCCGCCCGGGTACGAGAAGATCACTGGGTACTCGGCGGTGTTGTTGTCTGCGTTCCGCTCGCTGGGCACGGGCTTGACGCTGACCTGAAGCGTCGTCCGCTGGACGAACGGGACCGGGCCGACGTTGCTGAACGTGACCGTCGTCTCCTCACCGGGCTCGGTCAGGTCGACGCGCTGCGTCCTGGTCAGCGGCTCGGTCTCCTTCTGGATCGTGAGCTCGACCTCGACGCCGGTCTCGGTCGAGTCGCCGGAGTTCTCGAACACGACCTCGAAGGAGAGGTCGGTGGTCGCGATGATCTTGTTCAGCGCGTTCGGGTTCAGCCGCGCGCCGCCGACGACGCCGACGGAGACCAGGTTGTGGCCGTGCGTGCCGGGTCGTGCGGCAGTGCCGCCCGTGCTCGACTGGCCGCGGACGCGCTGCCAGATGTTGCTCAGCGCCCGCGCCGTGCCGAGATCCGGGTTGGCGACGAAGTTGGAATCCGGGACGTTGATCCCGCGCAGGTCCTGACGGCGCAGCTCAGCCGTGGACGGGGCCGCGAACAGGTCGTCCCAGACGACATCGCTTGTCGTCAACCGCCGGTACTGCGCGCCCGTCAGCTCTCCCACCCGCGTCGCGTTGCCGGTGCGCGTCCCGAACGCGTCCGCAAGGCCGCGGAGCCCGCTGACCCGGAACTGCAGCGAGTCGATCAGATGCTCGTGCTGCTCGCGCAGGGGCCCCGGCGGGTCGAGACCCTCGGCGGTCGCGACGAGCTGCTCATGCTGCTGCGCGTAGCCGTCCAGGGTGCGGACGAGCGCCGCCTGCCGTACCTCCGGCCGCGTGAGCGTCGTCGCGAGCTGCGACCCGATCCGCTGCGAGCGGTCGCCGACCACCTGGACGTCTTGCATGTACCCCTGGTACCGGTCGCGCTTCGCCTCGCCGCGACAGCTCGAGACCCAGAAGACGAGCAGGACGACGACGAGAATCGCGAAGCTGATCAGCCCCACGAGGCGCAGGAGCGGCGTCAGGCCCGACGGCGGGCCTTGTGGACGACGGGGGCCGCGGGTACGGCGGGGGGCGCGTTCGGTCTGGACCGCCTCCCGCGTCGCCGGCTCCTCGAAGAAGTCGAACTCGATTTCTGTATCGCGCTCGGTCATGGCGCCAGGCCGGGGTTCCGGCTCGGTCCACTGTAACGCCTGCATCGGCGGTGAAAGGAGTTGAAGAAGCAGTGGCCAACCCCAATCGCACATGGCCACAGCGGTCGCGTCCTTCCCTGCAAGCGAACTCGTCCTGGGCCGGTACAGGCCCCTGCGCCCCCTCGGGAGCGGCGGTTCGGGCTCGGTGTGGGTGGCCCGCGACGAGCAGAACGGCCTCGACGTCGCGCTCAAGATCGTTCCGCGCGAGGGGAAGGCGCATACGCGCGCCGAGCGGGAGGCCTCGGCGGCCGCCCGGCTGCGCCACCCGCACTGCCTGCGCGCCTACGCCTTCGCCGGCGACCAGCAGAACGTCTACATCGCCTACGAGTATGTCCCTGGCAGGACTCTGCGCGATCGGCTGCGGGCCGGGGAGCTGAACGACGCGGCAGTGCTGGAGGTCGCTGCGCAGATCCTCGACGGGCTCGCGCACGCGCACCGCCACGGGATCGTCCATCGCGACGTGAAGCCGACGAACGTCCTGGTCGCCGACACGGCTGAGCTCTCCGTCAAGCTCCTGGACTTCGGGCTCGCGCAGTTCGCCGAGGCGGAGACGCTGACGGCGGCCGGTGATGTGCCGGGGACGCTTGCCTACATCTCCCCGGAGCGGCTCGCGGGCGAGGAGGCGACGTTCGGCGCCGACGTGTGGGCAGTTGGCGTCGTGCTCTGGGAGGCGCTGGCCGGCTACCACCCCTTCTGGGCGTCGTCGCCGATCGAGACCGCGCACAGGATCGAGGCCGGCCCGCCGCCGCTCGAGTCCGTTCGCCCGGATCTGCCCAAGCATCTGACCGAGGCTGTCGCGCGCGCCACTGCGGTGGATCCTTCGCGCCGCCCGTCCGCCGTGCAGCTCGCGGACCGGCTCCGAACTGCCCTCGAGACCCGGGACCGGAAGCGCAGCCGCGCGGCACGCGCAGTCCCGGCGCCCCCGGTCCGGCGCGCGCTCGCCGGAACCGCCGCCGCCGTGTTCGTCGGCTGGACGGCCGCGACGCTGCCGTTCTATCCGGCAGGCTGGAGCTGGGGCCTCGCGGCGCTGGCGGGAGCCCTGGCGGCGTTCAAGCCCCGCTTGGGGCTCGCGGCGGCGCTCGGCCTTGCCGTCCTGCCGCTGGGAAACGTCTCGTTCGGGCTCGCCGTCGTCTACGCCGTCGTCGCCGCCGCCTGGCTCGCCGCGACCTGGAACCGGAGCGACGAGGGCCTCTACCCACTTGCCGGAGCTGTTCTCGCGCCCGTCGGGCTCGCGCTGGCGCTGCCCGCAGCGCTGCTGCCAGTCCGCCGCGCGGTCTGGCGTGCCGTGTTCGGCGCCTCCGGCGTCTTCCTGGCGGCGATCGTCGCCGGACTCAGCGGTGCCACGCTCCCCCTCAGCAGCCGCGAGCCGTCAGCGCTCCGTCTGGACGGAAGCGAGGCTCCGGGTGCCGTCGCCGGACGACTCGTCGACTCGCTGTCGGCGCGGCCTGAGCTGCTGCTCACCGCCCTCGCGGTCGCCGCGCTGGCCGCGCTGCTTCCGCCGGCGGCCGAGCGCGGGATCTGGCTGGTTGCAGGGCTCGGTGCGGCTGCGACGGCCGTCCTGCTCCTCCCCGTCGAAGCTGTGAGCGCACTGCCGGTGGTCGCCGGAATCTGGCTCTGCTGCGTCGGTGTGTCCGTCAGAGCCGAGGTACTCCGCCGCTAAACTCGACCCCCGCCCGGAAGGGGTCGCGCATGGTGCTCAGGACGATCGAGCAAAAGATCGAATCGCTCTTCGAAGGCGCCTTCGGGCGCGCCTTCCGTCGCAACGTGCAGCCGGTCGAGCTGGCGCGGAAGCTGGCGAAGGAGATGGACGACTACAAGATGGTCTCCGTCTCGCAGATCTACGCTCCGAACGAGTACGTCGTGTACCTCTCGCCCAGGGATCGCGACCAGTTCAAGAGTTACGAGCCCGCCCTCGTCAAGGAGCTCGAGGAGTACCTGGCGGAGCACGGTCGGCGCGAGGGCTACCAGCTCCTGTCGGGTCCGCAGGTGTCCTTCCGGACCGACGAGGACCTCGAGGTGGGGCTCTTCGGCATCTCGAACCGGATGATCCAGCGTGAGCTCCCCGACCAGCCGGTCGAGCCCGAGGTGGAGCCGGGTGCGACCCGCATCTACCGGGCCGCCTCGCCTTCCGAGACGGAGGCTGCCTCCGCCGAGGAGCTCGGCGTGGAGCCCGACCGGGAGCCGGCGACGGTCACGATCGACGGCTCGCAGCACAAGCTGGAGAAGCCGGTCATGGTCATCGGCCGGTCGAAGGACAGCGACATCCGCGTCTCCGACCCGAACATCTCCCGGAGGCATGCGGAGATTCGCCAGGAGGGCACGACCTTCTGGATCGTCGACCTCGACTCCACGAACGGCGTCGCGGTCAATGGCCGCGCGCTGAAACGGGCGAAGCTCGACGACGAGGACCGCATCACCATCGGCTCGAGCGAGCTCGTCTTCCGGCGCCCAGGGGCCTCGTCTCAGAATGTGCGCTGAGTCGCCGGACCGCGCTGGACGGCGCGAGGCGGCGTCCTCGGTCGCACCCATATCACCGGATATGGGTGCTCCCTGCGTCCTTCCCTCGCACCGCCCATCGCGCCCCGGCAACGAGCAACATCCTGAGACGAGATCCCCATGAACATCGCGGCGATCGAGGTCGAAGCGGTCCTCCTCGGCCTGAAGGTCGCGTTCCTCGTCCTCCTCTACCTCTTCATCTGGCGGATCGTCCGTACCGTGGCGCGCGACGTTCGCCTCCCGCAGGAGAGCTTCGTGCTCGCCCCGCAGCAGGCGGCGGCCGCCGGCTTGGGGCCGCGCGCCCGCATCGGGAGCCTCGTTGTCCTCTCGAGCCCGGCGCTGAAGGTCGACAGCGAGCGGACGCTCGACTCGGCGCCGGTCACACTCGGGCGCTCGTCCGACAACGACATGGAGCTCGGCGACGACGAGTTCGCCTCGGCGTACCATGCGCGCGTCGAACCCCGCCGCGACGGCATCTGGGTCGAGGACGTCGGCTCGACGAACGGCACCTTCGTGAACGGGAACAAGCTCAACGGCCCGAGGAAGCTCGCGCCGGGCGACGTGATCCGCGTGGGCGAGACCGACCTGAGGTTCGAGGCGTGAACATCGGCGTGGCCACACATCCCGGACGCAAGCGTCGCCACAACGAGGACGCGTACGTCGTCGAGCCGCCGATATTCGCCGTCGCCGACGGGATGGGCGGCGCGAAGGCCGGCGAGGTCGCGTCCGGCCTCGCCGCCGCGGCGCTCAAGGAGACCGGCGCGGACGGCAGCGGCGAGGAGCGCGTCGCGCAGCTGATCCAAGAGGCGAACCGGCGCGTCTTCAGGCGGGCGAGCGAGGATCGCGAGGCGTCCGGCATGGGGACGACGATGACCGTGGCGCTCGTCGAGGACGGCACCGTCGTCTTCGGCCATGTCGGCGACTCGCGCGCCTACCTGATCCGCGGTGGCTCGATCGAGCAGCTGACCGACGACCACTCGCTCGTCGCGGAGCTCGTGCGAAGCGGCCGGCTCACGCCGGAGGAGGCCGAGGCGCACCCGCAGCGATCGGTGATCACACGCGCGGTGGGCACCGAGCCCGATGTCGACGTCGACACCTTCACGGTCGAGCCCGAGGACGGCGACCTGTTCCTGATCTGCTCGGACGGCCTCACGGACATGGTCGACGACGGCACGATCATCGACGCGATCGAGCGTCATCGCGACGACCTGGACGAGGCGGCGAAGGCACTGGTCGGCGCGGCGAACCGCGTCGGCGGGGAGGACAACATCACCGTCCTCCTGGTCGAAGTCGGCGAGGAGGCTGAAGTCTCCGACACGCTGCGCGCGGAGGCCGTCGAGGTCGACGAGGACACCCTGTCCGGGCTCGAGGCGGTGCCCGTAGTCGACACTGCAGTGGTCCCGCCCGAGGAGGCCGAGGAGCTCGCGGAGGCGGAGCCGCCGAAGCGGCGCGGTCGCGCGGTGCCGATCGTCTCGGGGCTGGCGCTGCTGCTGATCGCGGCTGCCGCCCTGCTCTGGCTCCTGGAGAACGTATGAGCGCAAGGACGCGGGAGCTCTTCAGCCTGATCCTGGTCGGGATCCTCGTCGGCACCGCGTTCGCGAGCGTCTACATCGCGCGCCAGGAGGTCGTCAGCACCGAGTCGCTCTCCTACGCGCTCTTCTTCCTCGGCCTCTACGTCGCGGCCCACGTCGTCACGCGGATCACGGTGCCGCACGCCGACCCGTACCTCCTCCCGATGGCCGGCCTGCTGACCGGCATCGGCCTGACCGAGATCTACCGCCTGAACGAGGACGAAGCCTTCCGGCAGGGCGTCTGGATCGTGATCGGCCTCGCCGCCTTCGCCGGGACGCTACTCGTGCTTCGCCGCGACTACCGACGGCTCGAGAGCTACAAGTACCTCTTCGGTATCGGGGCACTCGTCCTGCTCGCCCTGCCGGCGATGCCCTTCATCGGCAGGACGGTGAACGGCGCCAGGCTCTGGGTCGAGCTCGGGCCGATGCGGTTCCAACCGGGTGAGTTCGCGAAGATCTGCCTGATCGTCTTCCTCGCCGGCTACCTGCGCGAGAAGCGGGAGGTGCTGGCGCAGGCTCGCCTGAAGGATCTCGGCCCCCTGCTCTTCATCTGGGGCGGCGCGATGGCCGTCCTCGTGCTCACGAACGACCTCGGCGGCGGGCTCCTCTACTTCGGGATCTTCCTGGCGATGCTCTACGTCGCCACGGCGCAGGTCTGGTTCGTCGCCGCGGGGGCGGCGATGTTCGTCGGCGGCGCCGCGCTCGTCTACACGCAGGTCGGGCGGGTCGCGGACCGGGTGCGGATGTGGCTCGACCCGTGGAGCGACGCCGACGGCGGCGGCTACCAGACGATCCAGTCGATCTACGCGATCGCCAACGGCCACTTCGGCGGGACCGGCTTCGGACAGGGCACGTTCACGGACGCCGACGGCAACCCGCTGATCCCGTACGTCAGCACCGACTTCATCTACTCCGCGCTGGCGCAGGAGCTCGGCCTCGTCGGGATCTCGGCGTTCCTGCTCGTCTACATGCTCTTCGCGGCGCGCGGCTTCCGCATCGCGATGCTCGCCCAGGACGGCTTCTCCAAGCTGCTCGCGGTCGGTCTGACGTTCTGCTTCACGCTCCAGACGTTCATCATCGTCGGCGGGATCGTCCGCATCATCCCGCTGACCGGGATCACGCTTCCCTTCGTCAGCTACGGCGGCTCGAGCATCGTCGCGAACTTCGTTCTGCTCGCGGGACTGCTGCTCGTCTCCAACAGAGCGAACGAACGGCTGGGCTCGTGAACACGCAGATCTCGCGTCTCGCGGTCGCCGGGCTCGTGCTCGTGACCTCGCTGATCGTCGGCACGACCTACTGGCAGGCCTGGGCGGCTCCGGGCCTCGCCGAGCGGCAGGACAACGCGATCAAGGTCGTCGCGCAGTTCACGATCAAGCGCGGGCTGATCTACGCCGGCGACGGCGTGACCCGGCTGGCCGTGAACCGCCGCCGGCGCGTCTCCGGCCAGACCTTCTACCTGCGCCGCTACCCCAAGGGCGAGCTGACGGCGCACGCGGTGGGCTACTCGACCCGGTCGCGGTCGCGGACCGGGCTCGAGCGGTCGCGCAACGACTTCCTCACCGGCGCGAACCAGAACCTGAGCACCGTCCTGGACACGACGCTGGACGAGCTGCGCGGCAAGACGATCGAGGGCAACGACATCATCACGACGATCCGCTGGCGGGCCCAGGCGGTGGCCCTGCGCGCCCTCGGAGGCCAGTGCGGCGCCGCGGTCGCGCTCGAGCCGTCGACCGGGAAGGTGCTCGTCCTCGCCTCGAGCCCGAGCTTCGATCCCAATCTCGTCGAGCGGAACTTCGGTGCCGTGCAGCGTGGCCGTGGCGCTTGTCCGATCGCGCCGCTGCTGAACCGCGGCACCGCGGGGCTCTTCATCCCCGGCTCGACGTTCAAGGTCGTGACCGCGGCGGCCGCGCTCGACTCCGGCCGCTACTCGACCAACTCGTCGTTCGTCGATCCCGGCTACTGCATCGAGTACGGCCAGCGGGTCAACAACTACGACACGTCCAGCCCCTTCGGGCGCGTGAGCTTCTCGCAGGCGCTCGTGAACTCGATCAACTCGTCGTTCTGCGAGATGGGCAAGGAGATGGGCGCCGGTGTGATCCTCGACTACGCGCGGCGCTTCGGCTTCTACGAGGACCCGCCGGTCGACCTGCCCTCGGACGAGCGGCTGCCGAGCGGTCTCTACCAGGACGGCAAGCTGGTGCCCGAGTCCAAGGAGGGTGACGCCGACCCCGGCCGGCTCGCGTTCGGCCAGGAGCGGATGCTCGTCACGCCGATGCAGATGGCAATGGTCGCGGCCACCGTGGCGAACGGCGGCGTCGTGATGGAGCCGTACCTGACCGACCGGGTGCGGGCGCCCGACGGCTCCATCGTCCAGCGCATGAAGCCGGACGAGGTGCGACGCGCGATCAAGGAACAGACTGCCCGCGACCTGACGGCGATGATGGAAGGGGTCGTGTCGGGCGGGACGGGGACCGCCGCGCAGATTCCGGGCGTTCGCGTCGCCGGGAAGACCGGTACCGCCGAGACGGGCCGCGCCGGCAGGAACGTCGCCGGGTTCATCGCCTTCGCGCCGGCCGACCGGCCGCGGGTCGCGGTCGCCGTCTACCTCCAGAACCAGAGCGGGACGGGCGGCACCGTCGCCGCCCCGGTCGCGAAGCAGATCTTGCAGGCACTTCTACGCGCGCCGTCGAACTCGGAGAGTTAGGCAAGTGGCGGTTTCCGACACCCTGATCAACACGCTCTTCGACGGGCGGTACCGCATCGTCCGGCGGCTCGGCTCCGGCGGGATGGCGAACGTCTACCTCGCCGAGGACGAGGACCTCGGCCGTCAGGTCGCGATCAAGATCCTCAACGACCGGCACGCGAGCGACGAGTCGTTCATCGAGCGGTTCCGGCGCGAGGCGAAGAACGCGGCCGGCCTGACCCACCCGAACATCGTCTCGATCTACGACCGCGGCGAGGCCGAGGGCACCTACTACATCGCGATGGAGTACCTCGAGGGCCGGTCGCTCAAGGACAGGATCGTCGCCGAAGGGCCGCTGCCGATCCCGGCGGCGATCGACGCGACACGGCAGATCCTCCACGCGCTCGGGTTCGCGCACCGGGGCGGAGTCGTCCACCGGGACGTGAAGCCGCACAACGTGCTGCTGTCGCCGGACGGCTCCGAGCGGCGCTACAAGGTGACGGACTTCGGGATCTCGCGCACCTCGGCGAGCCAGATGACCGAGGCGGGCTCGATCGTCGGCACCGCGCAGTACCTCTCACCCGAGCAGGCGCGCGGCGCAGCCGTCGACCAGCGCTCGGACATCTACTCGGTCGGGATCGTGCTCTACGAGCTGCTGACCGGGAAGCTGCCGTTCACCGGCGAGACGCCGCTCGAGATCGCGATGAAGCATCTCTCGGAGATCCCGAAGCCGCCCTCGGCGCTCCGGCCGGAGGTCTCGCCCGACCTCGACATGGTCGTCCTGCGCGCGCTCGCCAAGGATCCGGGAGACCGGTTCGAGAGCGCGGAGGAGATGGACCGGGAGCTCGCGCGAGTCGCCTCCGGATCGGCGGTGACCGCGGAGACGGCCGATGCGGCTACGGCCGTTCTGGCCGGTGCCGGGCTGGCGGAGTCGGCGCCGACGATGGTCTCCCGCCGCCCGGTCGTCACCCCGCCGCCGCCGCGCTACCGCGAGCACGAGTACTACGACTACGAGCCGCCGCGCCGCCGCCGGAAGTTCTGGCCGTGGCTCCTCACGGGGCTCCTGCTGGTCGGCGCGCTCGTCGCAGGCTTCTACGTCTGGCAGCAGATCCAGGACGAGATCAACGAGTCGAAGCCGGTCGCCGTCCCGTTCGTGGAGGGCGTTCGGGCGCCGGTCGCGCGGCGGCGGATCCAGGACGCCGGGCTGCGGCCCGTTCCGCGACAGGAGTCCAGCGACAGCGTTCCCCAGGGGATCGTGATCCGCCAGGAGCCCGATGCCGGCGAGCGGATCCAGCGCGGCAACGCGGTGCGGTACTTCGTCTCGACCGGCAGGCCGAGGGTGCAGGTGCCGGAGGTGGTGGGGGCCCGCGAGTCGGACGCCGTCGCGACCTTACGCGCCGCCGGCCTCGTTCCGCGGGTGGTCGACATCTTCTCGACCGAGCCCGAGGGAACCGTCATCGCGCAGGATCCCAAGGGCGGGACGAGCATCGTCGAGGGGAGCGACGTGCGGCTCAACGTGTCGAAGGGCCCGCAGCAGACAGGGCTCCCGAACGTGATCGGGCGCTCGTTCGACGACGCGGCCGCGGCGCTGCGAGAAGCGGGCTTCACGCCGGTTCGGCGCGACGTCGAGGCGCAGGAGCCGGAAGGGACCGTGATCGGGATGAGCCCCAGCGCCGGCACGCTCGCCCCGCCCGGAACCCGCGTGACGCTGAGCGTGTCCTCGGGGACGTCGACGACCGCGGTTCCGGACGTCGTCGGCGAGGAGGAGGCGAGCGCGCGGGCGACGCTGCAGAACGAGGGCTGGCGGGTCCTGATTCGTGACACGCCGACGACGAACCCCGACGAGGACGGCCTGGTCATCACGCAGACGCCCGCTCCGGGCGAGCAGGCCGAGCCCGGCGCGCAGGTGATCATCTACGTGGGGCGCTACCAGGAGATCCCGGAGCCGCCTCCGCCGCCCGAGACCTTTCCGTGAGCAAGCGGATTCGCGTCGCGGTCATCGCCGGCGGACGCTCGAGCGAGCACGAGATCTCCGTCGCTTCTGCGCGCTCGGTGATCGACGGGCTGGACCCGGACCGGTACGACGTCCAGACGATCCAGATCCACCACGACGGGCGCTGGGAGCTCGGGCCGGGAGACGCGACAGAGCTCGAGCGGCCTGTCGCAGAGACGCTGCCCGTTCCGACGGGCTCGCCGCCCGAGCTGCTCGGACAGGTCGAGGTCGTCCTGCCGATCCTGCACGGGCCGTTCGGCGAGGACGGAACCGTCCAGGGGCTCCTCGAGCTGGCGGGCGTGCCGTACGTGGGCGCCGGCGTGACCGCGTCCGCACTCTGCATGGACAAGGACCTCTTCAAGGCCGTCTGCCGCGACAAGGGGATCCCGGTCACCCGCTCGGTGACTGTCCGGAACGGCGACCGGCCGGAGAGTCCGTACGGCTACCCCGTGTTCGTCAAGCCGGCGCGCCTGGGCTCGTCGGTCGGGATCAGCAAGGTCGGCGATGAGAGCGAGCTCCAGTCGGCCGTGGATCTCGCGCGGCGCCATGACGAGAAGGTGCTGATCGAGGAGTTCGTGCCCGGCGTCGAGGTCGAGGTGGGCGTGCTGGGCAACAAGGAGCCGATCGCATCCGTGCCGGGCGAGATCGTCGCGCACGGTTTCTCCGGGGTGGACTGGTACGACTACTCCGCGAAGTACGACGTGGGCGGGATGGACCTGGTGATCCCGCCGCGGATCCCGGAGGACAAGGCCGAGCGCGTGCAGCAGCTCGCCGTCGAGGCGTTCGTCGCCACCGACTGCGAGGGCATGGCGCGCGCGGACTGCTTCGTGCGTGATGACGGCGAGGTGCTCGTCAATGAGCTGAACACGATCCCCGGCTTCACGGCGACGAGCGTCTACGCCAAGCTCTTCGAGGAGTCCGGCATCCCGTACCCCGAGCTCCTCGACCGGCTCGTCGAGCTCGCGCTCGAGCGCCACGAGCGGCGCGGCAAGCTCGAGTTCTAGACAGCGCCTTTGGAGCCACGTCTTGGTGCCTGGCACCAGGACGCGTCCGCGAGGGAGGGCGTTTGGCTCACTGTGGTAGCGAAACCTGTCCCCGCCGGACGCCGCTCGGTGCCAGGCACCAAGACGCGACCGCAAAGGACGGTGCTGTGGACGATCGGCTAGCGCGCCGTGACTTCGTTTACGTGCTTGGAGCCGGAGTCGAGCTCGGTGATCCAAACGAGGAAGTAGCGCGCCTCGGCGTTCTCGAGCGTGTAGCGGTGGCGGTTCTGGATCGTCCGTGACTGCGACACGGGCTTCCACGGGCCCTCGGGGCTGTCGCCCGCGCGGATCTCCGCGGTGAACCCCGGCGTGTCGGTCGTCACCGTCATCGTCTTCGGTTCCACGGTTTCGCGGGCGTCCAGGACGAGGCCGACACCCGGCTTGCCCAGGCCCGAGCGGTAGGTCTCTGTGCTCCAGTAGGTCGACAGGTCGCCGTCGGTCGCGAGGCGCACCTCGTCGTCGTGCTCGGAGTTGTCGCCGTCCGGATCGTAGGCGGAGGTGCCGGTAAGCCCAATCGGGCGCGTGGGCGCCGCCTGCGGATCGTCCGAGTCGTCCCGAAGCGCCATCGTCGCGTACGCCGCCACCGCGGCGACGGCGAGCACGGCCAGCACCGCGGCGATCGACCAGAGGACACCGCCCAGCCGCCGCTTTCGCCGAGCTCGCGGGGCGCGCTGTTGAGCCGCCGGCCGCCGCTGGATCATCGTCGCCTGCTCGCCACCCGGATCGACGTCGGCGAGACAGGCCTGCAGCTCGTCCACGAACTCGTTCATGGACGCGAAGCGATCGCCGGGCGACTTCGCCATCGCCCGCTCCACCGCCAGTGCCACCCTGGGAGGCACGTCGGGCCGGCGGTCGAGCACCGAGGGAAGCGGCTCGTTCACGTGCTTCAGCGCCACCGTCACGAACGTCTCGCCCTCGTACGGCACGCCGCCGACGAGCAGCTCGTAGAGGACGACCCCGAGCGAGTAGACGTCCGTTTGCGCATCGACCTGCTGCCCGCGCGCCTGCTCCGGCGCGATGTACTCGCTCGTGCCGAGCACGGTGCCGGTGATCGTCATGCCCTGGACGTCGACCGACCGGGCGATTCCGAAGTCGGTCATCTTGGCCTGCCCGTCCGCGTTGAGCAGGACGTTCTGGGGCTTCACGTCCCGGTGGACCAGTCCGCGGCTGTGCGCAAATGCCAGCGCGCGGCCCATCTGCAGGGCGAGCTCGAGCGCTTCGCCGACGGGCATCGGCCCGGTCCGCTCCAGGAGCTGCTTCAGGTTCTCGCCCTCGACGAGCTCGAAGACGATGTACTGGCGCCCGTCGTCCTCTCCGCGGTCGATGACCGTGACGATGTTCGGGTGGCTCAGCTGCGCAACGGCGCGCGCCTCACGCCGGAAGCGCTCGACGTACTCCTCGTCCTCGGTGAAGTGCGGGTGGAGGATCTTGACGGCGATCTGGCGGTCGAGGAGCCGGTCGTGCGCCTTGTAGACGCTCGACATGCCCCCTTTCCCGATCAACTCGAGCAGCTCGTAGCGACCGGCGATCACCTCGCCTTGCACGGGACGAAGGGTACTCGCGGGTTAGACCGGGTCTGCCGTACGGGCCGCCGTCGCAGGCTCCCCGGGAGGCGTGCCGCGAAGCCCGAGCCAGCGCATGTCGCGGTAGGCGATGTAGGCCGCGTAGACGAGCACGATCAGCGCGAACATGCCGTGGAGGCCGTGTACCCAGCCGCTCGCCGGATCCTCGTCGGGCGGCGACAGGAAGATCTGGATCGTGCCGAAGACGAAGAGCCCGAAGTTGACCGCGATCCAGCCCCACATACGCCAGAACGCGACGAGCGCTGAGAGGAAGACGATCAGCTCCGAGCCGTGGATGATGAAGCCGCCGACGAAGCCATGGAGGTCGAGAGCGTCCTCGCCGGCACCTGTGAAGTAGGCGGTGATGAAGTAGGCCTGCAGGAAGACGCAGACCACGATGATCGACGCGAAGACGAGGTTCACCCACGTGGCCGCACGGTTCCTCATGCGGCGCCGAGCTTAACTCAGTCGGAGGACAGTGTGGCGTCGAGCGCCTGCTCCCACACGCCGAGCGCCTCGTCGAGCTCGGCGTCCGAGAGCGTCAGCGGGGCGAGCACGCGGATGCAGTTCGAGTAGATCCCGGACTTCAGGAGCAGGAGGCCGTTGCGGGCCGCCTCCTCGACGACCGCCGTGGCCGCCTCGGCGTCCGGCTTCTTCGTCGCCGGGTCGCGCACGAGCTCCACGGCGAGCATCATGCCGAGGCCTCGCACGTCGCCGACCTGCGGGAGCCGCTCCCTCCAGCTCTCCATCCGCGCGCGCGTCGTGTCGCCGAGAACCGTTGCGCGGGCGCAGAGGTTCTCCTCCTCGATGACGTCGAGCACGGCATGGGCGGCGGCCTGCGCGACCGGGTTGCCGACGTAGGTGCCGCCGATCGCCGAGTCGCTGGGGGCGTCCATGATCTCCGCCTTCCCGATCACGCCCGAGAGCGGAAGGCCCATCGCGATCGACTTGGCGACCGTGATCAGGTCGGGCTCCAACCCGTAGTGCTCGATCGCGAAGAGCTTCCCGGTGCGGCCGAAGCCGGTCTGCACCTCGTCCACGACCATGACGATCCCCTGCTCGTCGCAGATCCGGCGGACGCCCTGCATGAACTCGCGCGGCGCGACGACGAATCCGCCCTCGCCCTGCACGGGCTCGATCACGATCGCGGCGACCGATTCGGCTGCGACCTGCGTGACCAGCGCGCGCTCGAGCGAGTCGAGTGCCGTCTGCCAGTCGGGGCCGCGGTAGTCGTTCGGGAACGGCACGCGGTAGACCTCGGGCGCGAACGGCCCGAGCCCGGCCTTGTACGGGTGCGTCTTCGAGGTCAGCGAGAGGCTGAGCAGCGTCCGGCCGTGGAAGCCGCCCTCGAAGCCGATCACCGCCGGCCGGCCGGTGTGTGCGCGCGCGAACTTGATCGCGTTCTCGACCGCCTCGGTGCCGGCGTTGAAGAAGGCCGCCTTCGCGTTCGCAATCGGCGCCAGCTCGCAGAGGCGCTCGGCGAGCCGGACGTAGGTCTCGTACGGGACGATCGTGAAATCGGTATGGCTGAACCGCTCGAGTTGCTCCTGCGCCGCCTCGACGACCCTTGGATGCGAGTGGCCGACGTTCAGGCAGCCCACGCCGCCCGTGAAGTCGAGGAAGGTGTTCCCGTCAACGTCGGTGAGGGTCGCGCCTTGACCGCGCTCGATTACGACGGGGATGTAGATGGAGAGGGGGTCGGCGATCACGCGCTCCTTGCGGTCGAGGATCTCGCGGGAGCGGGGGCCGGGGATGTCCGTGCGCAGCTCGATCGTCTTTGTCGTCGCCATACGCGCGACGATAGCGGAGTGGTCGGCCGCTGTGAATAGTGAATAATCCCTATTCATGAGCGGGCCGGACGGGACGCTTCGGCGTGACGATCTCGACCCCGACCCGGCCGCTCAGTTCCGGCGGTGGTACGCCGAGGCGGAGGCCGCCGTCGAGATGCCCGAGGCGGTCGCGCTCGCCACCGCTGACGCCGAGGGGCGGCCGTCGGTCCGCATGGTGCTCGCGAAGGGCCTCGACGACCGCGGGTTCAAGTTCCACACCGGTCACGGCAGCCGCAAGGCGCGGGAGCTCGCCGCGACCGGCCGCGGGGCGCTCCTCTTCTACTGGGCGCCGCTCGGCCGGCAGGTGCGAGTCGAGGGGCCGGTCGAGCAGGTGCCGGACGGCGAGTCCGAGCAGTACTTCCGCACCAGGCCGCGCGGCGGCCAGATCGCCGCCTGGGCCTCCAGCCAGAGCGAGGTGATCGGCTCGCGCGACGAGCTCGACGCGCGTGTCCGCGAGTACGAGCGCGAGTTCGAGGGCCAGGACGTCCCGCTCCCGCCGCACTGGGGCGGCTACCGCCTCGAGCCCGAGACGTGGGAGTTCTGGCAGCACCGCGACAGCCGCCTCCACGATCGCTTCCGCTACCGCCGCGACAGCACCGGCTGGCTAGTCGAGCGCCTCGCGCCGTAGCACAGAACAGAGCCTGGGGTCAGACCCCGTCACGAATGTGTCGCGGATTTCTCCACGGCAAGGACCTGTCCCCTCGCGTGGCTTCGCGGTTCGGTGGAGAGGCGGATTCGCTTTCCTTCCTCTTTGGTTCGCGACTCGCGCTGGGGTCTGACCCCAGCGCCGCGCATCCGGCTGCGCCGTTTGGTTCGCGCCGTACGATCGAAGGATGATCCTGGCGCACCTCGACCTCGACGCCTTCTTCGCGGCCGTCGAGGAGCTGGAGAACCCCGAGCTGCGCCGGAAGCCGCTCGTCGTCGGCGGCGACCCGCGCGGCCGCGGCGTCGTGGCGACCGCGAACTACGTCGCGCGGCAGTTCGGCATCCACTCGGCGATGAGCTGCGCGGAGGCGCTTCGCCGCTGCCCGCACGCCGTCTTCGTCCGGCCTCGCCACCGGACCTACTCGGACTACTCGAAGGAGGTCTGGGACACCGTCCGCCAGGTGGTCCCGACCGTGGAGCGCACCGGTCTCGACGAGGGCTACCTGGACGTCGGCGAGGTGGCCCGCGACTTCCACGAGGCGCGCGCCGTCGCCGAGGCGGTGCAGACGGCGGTGCGCGGCGCGACCAGCCTGACCTGCTCGCTCGGCGTCGCGACGACGAAGGTGGTCGCCAAGGTCGCGAGTGACCGGCGGAAGCCCGGTGGCCTCGTGGTCGTCCTCCCCGGCCGCGAGGCGGAGTTCCTCGCGCCGTTCGAGATCCGCCTGCTGCCGGGCGTGGGGCCGCGGTCGGAGGCCCGCCTGCGCGCCGTCGGCATCGAGACGATCGGCGCGCTCGCCGGCCTCTCCGACGAGCGGTTGAAGCAGCTCCTGCCCGGCAAGGTCGGGACGCTTCCTGCGTGACCGGGCACGCGGGATCGACCCACGCGGCCTCGAGCTGCAGACGCAGCGGGTCTCGATCAGCCACGAGGAGACCTTCGAGCGGGACATCGCCGACGTCGAGCAGCTGCGGGCCGAGCTCCGCCGGATGTCCGCGTCGCTGGCCGAGTACCTCCATCGCAAGGGCGAGACGGCGCGCACCGTGACGACGAAGGTGCGCTACCCGGACTTCGCGATCCGGAGCCGCTCGACCAGCCTCGCGATCGGCACCGACGACGCGGACCGAATCGCCGAGCTCGCCTGCGCGTTGCTCGACCGCGCGCTCGCCGACCGGCCCGGAGCGCTGCGGCTGGTGGGTGTCGGCCTCTCAGGTCTCGAGGCACATCGCCAGCTCACCCTCGTCTAGTAGCTTCCGGCCGATGGCAGCCGAGCCGACGACGAAGCCGGCAGCAGCCGCGGGCACCGTCACCCTCGGAGACCTGACGGTGAACCGCATGGGCTTCGGTGCGATGCGTCTGACCGGCAGCGGCGTGTGGGGCGACCCCCCCGACCGCGAGGGCGCGAAGGCGGTGCTTCGGCGCGCGGTCGAGCTCGGTGTGACGCTGATCGACACCGCGGCGTCGTACGGGCCCGAGGTGAACGAGGAGCTGATCGCCGAGACGCTTCACCCGTATCCCGAGGGCCTCGTGGTCGCGAGCAAAGGCGGCTTGACGCGGCCCGGACCGGGCCGCTGGCAGCCGGACGGCCGGCCGGAGACGCTCCGCGAGTCGCTCGAAGGCAGCCTCCGCCGGCTCCGGCTCGAGCGGATCGATCTCTACCAGCTGCACTCGGTCGATCCCCGGGTGCCGCTCGAGGAGTCGGTCGGCGCGCTGGCCGAGCTCCAGCGGCAGGGGAAGATCCGGCACGTCGGGCTCTCGAACGTCGATGCCCGGCAGCTGGCGACGGCGCAGGAGATCGTCCCGGTCGTCTCGGTCCAGAACCGCTACAACGTCGGCGACCGCCACTCGGACCGCGTGCTCGACGCGTGCGAGCGGGCGGGGATCGCGTTCCTGCCCTGGTTCCCGCTCGCGTTGGGGGCACTCGCCTCGGCGACGGGTCGGCTGGCGGAGATCGCGCGAAGCCACGGCGGGACGCCGGCTCAGGTCGCGCTCGCCTGGCTCTTGCGGCGCTCCCCGGTGATGGCGCCCATTCCGGGGACCTCGTCGGTGGAGCATCTCGAGGAGGACATGGCCGCTGCAGTGCTCGAGCTCACCGAAGCCGAGTTCGCCGGCCTGAGCCGGGCCGCCGAGTCCAGCCTCTGATGGTCCTGTCCGACCGCACGATCCGCCGCCTGCTCGACGAGGGCCGCATCGAGATCGACCCCTACGACCCCTCGCTGCTCCAGCCGTCCAGCGTGGACGTGCGCGTCGACCGCTTCTTCCGCGTCTTCCACAACGCCCGCTATCCCTACATCGACGTCAAGGAGCCGCAGGAGGAGCTGACCGAGCTCGTCGAGATCGACGAGGAGCGGCCCTTCATCCTCCACCCGGGCGAGTTCGTGCTCGCCTCGACGCTCGAACGGATCCGGCTGCCGGACGACCTCGTTGCCCGGCTCGAGGGGAAGACTCGAGCTCGGCCGCCTCGGCCTGCTGATCCACTCGACCGCCGGCTTCATCGACCCCGGCTGGGACGGCCACGTCACGCTGGAGCTCTCCAACGTCGCCAATCTCCCGATCACGATCTACTACGCCATGAAGATCGGACAGCTTTCGTTCGTCCAGCTGTCCGAGCCGGCCGAGTCCCCGTACGGCTCCGGCGGCCTGGGCTCGAAGTACCAGGGCCAGCAAGGCCCGACGCCCAGCCGCTACTACGAGAACTTCCGCGAACGCGTCCGATGAAGGTGCTCGTCACCGGTGCGACGGGGTTCGTCGGACCGGCGGTCGCGAACGCGATCGTCGACGCGGGCCACGAGGTCCGGGTGCTGGAGCGCACGCCCGGTTCCTGGCGGAAGGCGGGGATCCGCTGCCAGGAGGCGGTCCAGGGAGACATGACCGACGCCGACACTCTGCGCCGAGCAGCCGTGGACCAGGAGGTCGTCGTCCACCTCGTCGCGATCCGCCAGGGCAAGCAGGAGCAGTTCCAGCGGATCATGGTCGAGGGCACGCGAAACCTGCTCGCCGCGAGCACCGGAGCCAAGCGCTTCGTCCTGATGAGCGCGCTCGGGACGACCGAAGAGACCAAGGATCTCGTTCCCTACTACGGCGCGAAGTGGCAGGAGGAGCTCGACGTGAAGGCGTCCGGCCTGGAGCACGTGATCTTCCGGCCGAGCTTCATCTTCGGGCGCGACGGAGGCATCCTCCCCACCTTCCTGAAGCTCGCGAAGCTTGCGCCCGTCACCGGCGTCGTCGGCAGCGGCAAGCAGCGGATCCAGCCGATCTGGATCGACGACCTGGCTGCCTTCTTCGCGGCCTCCGTCGACAAGCCCGACGCCACCGGCCAGACGTTCGAGCTCGGCGGGCCGGACACGGTCGACTGGGACGAGCTGTGGCGGCGGATCCGCGGCGCGCTCGGGATCCGGCGCCGCCCGACGATGCACCTGCCGACCGGGCTGATGAAGATCCCGGCTGCGGTGACCGAGCGCCTGCCGGGAAACATCCCGCTCACACGCGACCTGCTCACGATGCTCGAGACGGGCGACAACGTCGTCTCGAACGATCTCGCGGTGCGCACGTTCGGCCTCCCGCTCGTCCCGCTGGACGAGCAGATCCGCCGCGCGGCCGCTTGATCGCGGTCGAGCGCGCGGTCACCGCGCCGCCCGAGCACGTGTTCGACTTCCTCGCGGATCTTCGGAACCACTGGCGGCTGGAGCGACGTTTCCTGGAGCTGGACGAGCTCGGTGAGGACGGAGGAACGATCCGGCTCAAAGGGCCGCTGGGCCTGTCACGGACAGTCCAGACCCGTGTCCTCGAGGCCGAGCGGCCGGTCCGCGTCGCCGGGCGGGCGGATCTCCGCGGCGGCACCGTCGGCCTCGTCGCCTGGGACATCCGGCCGGCGGGCTCCGGCTCGATCGTGCGCCTCTCGGCCGAGGTTCCGGAGGCGTCTCAGTTCGACCGGATCTTCCTCGCGCTCGGCGGGCGGGCCTGGTTCCGTGGACTGTTCCGGCGGGCGCTCGAGAACCTCGATGATGTCGTATGAGCAAGCGGCGGTTCACCACTGCGCTCTCCCGCTACCTCGTCAACCCCGTGGTCAAGCTCGCGGTGCGCCTACGTCTCGTGCGCCGCTGGGCGATCCTCGAGACCCGCGGGCGGAAGACCGGCCTGCCGCGGCAGAACCCGGTCGGGAACGGGCTCGCCGGCGACACGTTCTGGATCGTCGCGGAGCATGGTGCGAAAGCGGGCTACGTTCGGAACATCGCCGCCGACCCGCGGGTACGAGTATTCGTAGGCGGGCGCTGGCGGACCGGGACCGCCCAGGCGCAGCCCGGCGACGACCCGCACGAGCGCCAGCGCTCGCTTCCCGCCTTCAACGCCCGCGTCGTCCGGCTGATGGGCACCGAGCTGATGACCGTGCGGATCGACCTCGATCCGGAGGAGTGATCAGGCAGGCGTTCCGGCGCTGACGAGCGCCCGGGCTGCGGCTGCGATCGCGTCGGCGTCGATCCCGGCTGCGGCGAGGAGCTCGGCCGGCTTGCCCGAGTGCGGGAGCTCGCGGACCGCGAGGATCTGCACCGGAGGCCGGTCCTCGACGTCGGCGAGCGCGGCGAGCACTGCCTCGCCGAGGCCGCCCTCGGCCCAGTGGTCCTCGGCGGTGACGATCGGCGTCCGGATCCCTCGGATCGTCTCCGAGTCGATCGGCTTGACGGAGTAGAGGTCGATGACCCGCGCGGCGATGTCCTCGTCGGCCAGGCGGTCCGCCGCGGCCAGAGCCTCGTGCAGCGTGATCCCGGCGGCCACGATCGTGACGTCGTCATCGTCGGTCGAGCGCACCGTCCTGGAGCCGCCGACCGGAAAGTCCTCGCCGGCGTCGTAGATCACCGGCGTGTCGGCGCGCGTCGTCCGGAGAAACGAGATCCCGTCGAGGTCGGCCATGGCCTGGACGAGCTTCGTCGTCTGATTCCCATCCGACGGGTACAGGACGGTCGAGCCGTTGACGGCGCGGAACTCGGCGAGGTCCTCGAGCGCCATCTGGGAGGGGCCGTCCTCGCCGATCGAGACTCCTGCGTGTGAGCCGCAGAGCTTGATCGTGGCGCGGCTGATCGCCGCCATGCGGACGAAGTCGTACGCGCGGCTCCAGAAGGCCGCGAAGGTGGAGGCGAACGGCTTCCACCCGAGCACCTGGATCCCCACGGCCGCGGCGGCCATCTGCTGCTCGGCGATGTACATCTCGAAGAAGCGCTCGGGGTGAGCGTCGCGGAAGATCTCCGCGTAGGTCGAGTTCGAGACCTCGCCGTCGAGCGCGACCACCATCGGGTCCGAGCCTCCGAGCGCTGCGAGCGCCTCGCCGTACGCCTTGCGCGTCGCGACCTTGGAGCCGACCTCGTAGCTTGGCCACTCCGGAGTGCCCGGCGCATCGAACCGGTGGCGGTCAGCCTCCTCCGGCTTCGGCACCTCCACGGTGATGTTCCGGATGCCGCCGAGCTCCTCGACCGCCTCTTCGGCGACCGCCTTGCCGTGCCAGCCGCCCTGGTCCTCGACCTTCGAGTACCCCTTGCCCTTCAGCGTCTTCGCGACGATCGCGGTCGGCTTGCCGCTCGTCGACTCGGCCTCGCGGTAGGCGGCGTCGACCTGCTCGACGTCGTGGCCGTCGATCTCGATCGCATGCCAGCCGAAGGCGCGCAGGCGGTTCGAGTACGACGAGAGATCCCAGCCGTGCATGGTCTCGCCCCGCTGCCCGAGCCGGTTGACGTCGATGATCGCCGTCAGGTTGTCGAGCTCGTAGAAGGCGGCGTGCTCGGCCGCCTCCCACATCGAGCCCTCGGCCATCTCGCTGTCGCCGCAGATGACCCAGACCCGGAACGGCAGGCGGTCGAGCCGCTTGCCGGCGAGTGCCATGCCGACGCCGATCGGCAGCCCCTGGCCGAGCGAGCCGGTCGCGACGTCCACCCACGGAAGCGACGGCGTCGGGTGCCCCTCGAGCCGGCTCCCGAACTGGCGGTAGGTGCCGAACTCCTCCTCGGACAGGACGCCGGCGGCGCGAAACAGGCCGTAGACGAGCGGGGAGGCGTGGCCCTTGGAGAAGACGAGACGGTCGTTCAGTGGGCTCTTCGGCTCGTCGAAGTCGTACCGGAAGTGGCTCGCGAGCAGCACGGCGGCCAGGTCCGCGGCGGACATGGACGACGTCGGATGGCCCGAGCCCGCCTTGGCGCTGGCGCGCACCGCATCGACGCGTAGTTGCTGTCCGAGCTCCCGCCAGAGGTCTGGCCCGTCCATGTAGGGGTAACGTAATCGAGCGATGCGTGTTGCGGTGGCCTTCGACCACAGGGGCGTCAAGCTGCGCGAGCGCGTCCTCGAGGAAGTTCAGGCGCTCGGCCACGAGCCGCTCGACCTCGGGACGGACGCGCCAGAGCCTGCCGTCGACTATCCGGACAAGGCGCGAGAGGTCGGCGGCGCGATCCGCTCGGGCGATGCGGAACGAGGGATCCTCGTCTGCGGCTCGGGCGTGGGCGCCTCGATCGCGGCCTCCAAGCTGCCGGGCGTAAGAGCGGCCATCTGCCACGACACGTACTCGGCACACCAGGGCGTCGAGCACGACGACATGAACGTCCTCTGCATCGGGTCCGGGGTGATCGGCGACGACCTGGCCGGCGAACTGGTCCGCGCCTTCCTGGCGGCGGAGTTCGACGGCGGTGAGCGGTACCGCAGGAGGCTTGAGAAGATCGAAGCGATGGAAAGAGAGGCTTCACGTGTCTAAGTCACGACTCCACCAACTGAGCGACCTCGGACAGAGCGTCTGGATCGACTCGCTCTCGCGCGAGTGGCTCCGCACCGGCGAGCTCGCGCGGATGATGGACGAGGATGCCGTCGTCGGCGTCACGTCCAACCCGACCATCTTCCAGAAGGCCATGGCCGAGGGAGACTGGTACGACGACCAGCTCCGCGAGGTGCTCTCCGAGGTCGACGATCCGAAGGAGATCTTCCTGCGGCTGGCGTTCGACGACATCCGCGAGGCGTGCGATCTGATGCGTCAGGCCTGGGACCGAACGGAGGGGCAGGACGGCTACGTCTCGCTCGAGGTCGAGCCGGGCATCGCCCACGACACCGAGACGACGGTCGAGCAGGCCCAGCGCTTCCACGACGAGATCGACAAGCCCAACCTCTACGTCAAGATCCCGGCAACCGCCGCAGGCGTCCCCGCGATCGAGGAGATGATCGCCCGCGGTAAGCGGATCAACGTGACGCTGATCTTTGGGCTCGACCGCTACGCCGAGGTCGCGGAGGCCTACGTCCAGGGGCTCGAGCGGCTCGTCGAGGCCGGCGGCGACCCCAGGCAGGTCACGTCGGTCGCGAGCTTCTTCGTTTCGCGAGTGGACACCGAGGCGGACAAGCGGCTCGAAGGCCATGACGACCTGAAGGGCAGGCTCGCGGTCGCAAACGCGAAGCTCGCCTATCAGCGCTACAAGGAGATCTTCTCCGGCCCGCGGTGGGACGAGCTGGCGGCCAAGGGCGCCTCGAAGCAACGATGCCTGTGGGCGTCGACGTCGACGAAGAATCCCGAGTACCGCGACGTGATGTACGTCGAGGAGCTGATCGGGCCGGAGACGGTGAACACGATGCCGAAGGAGACGATCGAGGCGTTCCAGGATCACGGCGAGGTGCGCCTGACACTCGAGGAAGGCCTCGACGAGGCGCGCAAGCTCTTCGACGACCTGGCCGCGGCCGGCGTGGACTACGACGACGTGACCAGGGTGCTCGAGGAGGAGGGCGTCCAGAAGTTCGCCGACTCCTTCGACGAGCTCCTCGAAGGCGTTGCCGCCAAGCGAGCGCAGCTCGTAGCCGCTTGAGCACGCTCGCTCCCGCCGAGCTCGTCGAGCGGATCTGGGAGCGGGATCCGTCGATCTGGACGGGCCGCGACGAGGCCCACTGGCTCGGTTGGCTCGACGAGCCGGCGCGGATGCGCGAGCGGGCGCACGAGCTCCTGGAGTTCGCGACGCGGCTCGAGGCGGAGGTCGACGACGTCGTCCTGATGGGGATGGGCGGCTCGAGCCTTGCGCCCGAGGTGATGCGCCGCTCCTTCGGCGCGGAGCGCTTCCACGTCCTCGACACGACACACCCGACGGCGATCCGGCGGCTCGAGGGCGCCCTCGACGTGGACCGGACGCTCTTCGTCGCCGCGTCGAAATCGGGAACGACGATCGAGACCCGCTCCCACGCGGACTACTTCCGCGGGAAGGGCGGGCGCTTCGCGGTGATCACGGATCCCGGCTCGCCGCTCGCCAAGCTTTCCGAGGACGTGTTCTACGGCGAGCCCACCATCGGCGGCCGGTACTCCGCGCTCTCGGCCTTCGGGCTTCTTCCGGCGGCGTTGATGGGCGTCGACCTCGTGAGGCTCCTCGACCGGGCCGAGGAGATGCGTGAGGCCTGCCGGCTCTCGGAGGGGAATCCCGGTCTGGAGCTCGGGCTCTGGCTTGCCGAGCAGCAGTTCCTTCAGGTCGACGCCGAGTTCGGTCTCTGGATCGAGCAGCTCGTCGCGGAATCGACCGGCAAGGAGGGCAAGGGCATCGTCCCGGTTCGGGAAGGCGGCGCGGAGCCCGACATTCGGCTGCCGGATCCGTACGAGCTGGGCCAGGAGTTCTTCCGCTGGGAGTTCGCAACGGCGGTCGCGGGCTCGATCCTCGGCATCAACCCCTTCGACCAGCCGGACGTTCAGGCAGCGAAGGACAAGACCAACGCCGTCCTTTCGGGCCGTGGCTCGGTGCCAGGCACCAAGCCAGGTCCCGAAGGGACACTTGACGACTTGCTTGCCGAGGCGGGACCGGGGCGCTACGTCGCGATCCAGGCGTTCATCGATCCCGAGCGCGAAGCGGAGCTCGAGCCGCTCGTCCGGCGGGCGCGCGAGACCGGCGCGGCGGTCTCGGTCGGGCTCGGGCCGCGCTACCTCCACTCGACGGGACAGCTCCACAAGGGCGGGCCGGACACCGGTCTCTTCGTCCAGGTCGTGGACGACCTTGGCGAGGAGCTGCCGATCCCGGGCCAGAAGTTCGGCTTCCGCGCGCTGATCCAGGCGCAGGCAGACGGAGACCTCCAGGCGCTCGAGGAGCGCGGCCGTCGCGTGGTGAGGATCGAACTGTGAAGCTCGGCATGGTCGGCCTGGGCCGCATGGGCCGGGAAGATGACGAGCGCCTTCGGCAGGACGGGCACGAGGTGCAGACCTACGCCCGCAAGTCGATTCGGACGGCGTCTTCACTCGCCGAGCTCGTCTCAGCAGCTCGAAGCGCCGCGTACGCTGGATGATGGTTCCCGGGCGAGCCTCGACCGAGGAGCACGTTCCAGGAGCTGCTCGGGATCCTGACGAGGCCGGCGACGCGATCGTCGACGGCGGCAACTCGAACTTCCACGACTCGCAGCGCCGAGCGGCGGAGGCGAAGGAACGGGACTCTTCTACGTCGATGCCGGCGTCTCCGGCGGGATCTGGGGGCTCCGGGAGGGGTTCGCGCTGATGGTCGGCGGCGACGCCGAGCCGGTCGGCCGCGTCGAGCCGATCTTCGAGGCGCTCGCGCCGGAAGGCGGGTACGCGCCATGTCGGGCCGTCGGGCGCCGGGCACTTCGTGAAGATGGTGCACAACGGGGTCGAGTACGGGCTCATGCAGGCGTACGCGGAGGGGTTCGACCTGATGCAGGCATCGGAGTTCGACCTCGACCTCGCGGCGGTCGCCGAGCTCTGGCGGCATGGGTCGGTCGTGCGCAGCTGGCTGCTCGACCTCCTCGCCAAGGCGCTGGAGGAGAACCCGGGCCTCGAGCACATCCGCGGCTACGTCGAGGACTCGGGCGAAGGCCGGTGGACGGTCGAGCAGGCGATCGACACGGCGGTGCCGCTCCATGTCATCACCGCGGCCCTCTACGCGCGCTTCGCGTCTCGCCAGGACGAGTCCTTCGCGGCCAAGGTCAACGCGGCACTCAGGGAGCAATTCGGTGGACATGCAGTCCGTCGCGACTGAGCCCCAGGCGAGAACCCGCTCGCTCGAGGGCCTGCAGCTGCGCCGCCGGCCCGAGCCGTGCGTGCTCGCGATCTTCGGGGCGTCAGGCGATCTGACCCGACGGAAGATCTTCCCGGCCCTGTACGCGCTGGCCTTCCGGGACCTGCTCTCCAGAGCAGTTCGCCGTGCTCGGGGTCGCGCGGACGAAGCAGTCGACCGAGGAGTTCGTCTCCGCGATGGAGGCCGCCGTCCGCGAGTTCTGCCGGGACGAGTTCCGTCAGGAGGTGTGGGACCGGCTCGCGACCAGGACGCGCTACGTCTCGATCGACTTCGACGACGAGGAGAGCCAGAACCGGTGCCAGTGACGCTCCGCGAGCTCGACCAGGAGTCGGCACCCGCAAGAACCGGGTCTTCTACCTCGCGGTCCCGCCCGATGCGATGCCGAGGCTCGTCGAGGAGATCGGGAGCGCCGCGCCCGCGCCGGCTGGACGCGACTGATCGTCGAGAAGCCGTTCGGCCACGACCTGCGAGTCGGCCCGGGCACTGAACGAGCTGCTCGCTCAGCATCACTTCGCCGAGGACGAGATCTTCCGGATCGACCACTACCTGGGCAAGGACACGGTCCAGAACCTGCTGGCGCTGCGGTTCGCCAACGGCATCTTCGAGCCGGTCTGGAACCGGCAGTTCATCGACCACGTCCAGATCACGGTCGCCGAGTCGATGGGGATCGAGAACCGCGCCGCGTTCTACGAGCGGGCCGGAGCGATCCGCGACGTCTTCCAGAACCACCTCCTGCAGCTGGTCGCCCTGACCGGCATGGAGCCGCCGATCGACTTCACCGCCGAAGCCGTGCGGAACGAGAAGCTGAAGGTGCTGAAGGCGCTGGCGACGCCGGCGCCGAACGAGGTCGTGCGGGGGCAGTACGGACCCGGTTTCATCGAGGGCGAGCCGGTGCCCGGCTATCGGGAGGAGCCGAAGGTCGACCCGGACTCGGGGACGGAGACCTTCGTCGCCGCAAGGCTCGAGATCGAGAACTGGCGCTGGGCCGACACGCCCTTCTACGTCCGTGTCGGAAAGCGGCTCCCCCGGCGCGAGACGACGATCGCCGTTGAGTTCAAGCGCGTGCCGCATCCGCTCTTCGAGGACGCGCGGGAGCTGCGGCCGAACATCCTCATCGTCCACATCCAGCCGAACGAGGGCGTGTCGCTCGCGATTGGCGCGAAGGTGCCCGGCGAAGGGATGCGCGTCCGCACCGTCCACATGGACTTCCTCTACGGCGGCGCCTTCCGCACCGGCCTCCCCGAGGCGTACGAGCGGCTGATCCTCGACGCGATGCTCGGGGACGCGACGCTCTTCACCCGCTCCGACGAGATCGAGGAGCAGTGGGCGCTCGTGGACGCGATCGTCGCGGCCTGGAGGCGGGACACACCGTCGTTCCCGAACTACGCCGCCGGCACCTGGGGCCCGCAAGCGGCGCAGGGGCTCGTGGAGTGGCACCGGTAGCGCACGTCGAGGAGTGGGTCGACGACTGCGCCACGATCGCGGAGATCGAGACTGCCCTCGTCGACCTCCGGTACCGGCATTCGCACGGCGGCGAGCCCGACCTCCGGACGAGTGTTCTGACCCACCTTGCCTGGGTGCCGCCGGAGTGGCAGGAGGCTGCAGCGGACACGCTGGCGGGGCTCGGCGAGCGCCACCCGTCGCGGACGCTCCTGCTCTTTCCGCAAGCCGATGAGGAGGACGCGCTGGCAGCGCGCGTGCATCTCGAATGCTACGAGCTCGCCGGGAATCGAGCGGCACCTCTGCAGCGAGGTGGTCGAGCTTCGGCTCCGCGGCGCGCAGAGCCGAGGCGCCGGCGAGCATCGCAGCCCCGCTGCTCCTGCCCGACCTGCCGGTCTTCCTGCGCTGGCGCGGCCGGCCCGACTTCGGTTCGCCGGTTTTCGAACAGCTCGTGGACATGGTCGACCGCCTCGTCGTCGACTCCGCCGAGTGGCCGGACGTCCCCTCTGCGCTCGCCGAGCTCGTGGAGCAGTTCGACCGCGTCGCGGTCTCGGACATCGCCTGGCGGCGCACGCTGCCGTGGCGCCGTGCGCTGGCCCGCGCCTGGCCCGAGCTCCCGGACCGGCTTACCGGCCCGCCGGCGGAGACGGCGCTCGTGGCCGGCTGGCTCGAGGACCGCGCAGGCGTCCACGTCGAGCTCGAGCGTGCGGACAGGCTTCCGGTCGGGGGCAACCGGCCGCCGAGTGACCTCCTGTCGGACGAGCTCGACGTCTTCGTCCGCGATCCGGTCTACGAGTCGGCTGTCAGGAAGCTCGCGGGTCGTCCCTGATCGCGATCCCGGCCGGGCCGCCCGAGAGCTTCTCCACGATCAGGTAGCAGTCGTGCTGGGCCACGACGCGCTCGAACTCGAGCAGCTCGTGGCCGGGGACGAGCACGAACCACTTGGGATCCGAGCGAACCTCCTCGTACTCGCTGAGCGAGAGTTGGATCCGGTCCGTGCAGGAGGTATCGGCGCACTCGCAGACGAAGTCGCTGACCTCGGTCACCAGGCTGAAGCTCTCTCCGAGCTCGCGAAGCCGCTCGTTCACCTCGCGAAAGATGACCTCGTTCTGACCGACCCGCTTCCCCATGTCCTCCATCAAGGCGATTATGCGTTCCACGTGCCAATCTGTGCGAGTGGGTGGGGGCACGTGAGCGAACTCGAAGAGAAGGTCCTGGAGCGAACGGCCGCGCTCGAGGAGCAGCGCGCGCTGCTCCAGGCGGTGGTCGAGAACATCCCCGCCGGGCTGCTGGTGATGGACCAGGAGGGCGTCTCGCACACCGCAAACACGGAGGCTATGCGAATCCTCGGAGCCGAGTCGTTGGACTCGCCGATCTTCTCGGACTGGCGGAACCTCGAGGTCTTCCGGCTCGACGGCTCCCCCGTCGAGCTCGACGAGCTGCCGATCTCGCGCACGCTCTCGGGGGGCGACGTCGTGACCGGCGAGCGCTACGAGGTCGTGCTCGGGGACCGGCGCGTGATCCTCGACGTCAGCACGGCCCCGGTCATCGCGCCATCCGGTGAGCAGACGGGGGCAGTAGCCGTGATGCGCGACGCGACCGTCCGTGAGCGGGCCGAGCGCGCCGAGCGAGACTTCGTAACCAACGCTGCGCATGAGCTCCAGAGCCCGCTGGCGGCGATCGTCAGCGCGATCGAGGTCCTCCAGGCAGGTGCGAAGGACGGGCCCGAGCGCGACGTCTTCCTGGGGCACATCGAACGGGAGGCCGACCGGCTGGCGCGACTCGTCCGCGCACTGCTCGTCCTCGCCCGCACGCAGATCGGCTTGGAGGCGCCGCGAGACGAGCTGGTCGCCCTGTGCCCGCTTCTCGAGGAGATCCGTGCCGGGTTGCGGGTGCCGTCGGGCGTGGAGCTGGTGATCGACTGTCCCGGCGACCTTGCGGTGGTGACGAACCGCGAGCTCGTGGAGCAGGCCGTCGTGAACCTCGCCGAGAACGCAGCCAAGCAGACGGAGAGCGGTCGGGTCGTGCTCAGCGGCGCGGACCTGGGCGAAGGGACTGTCGAGATCGCAGTGTCCGACACGGGGCCAGGCATTCCCGCTGCGGAGCGATCGCGGATCTTCGACCGCTTCTACCGGAGCGACGCCGACTCGAAGCCCGGTTTCGGGCTCGGTCTGGCGATCGTGCGTGCCGTCGCCGACGCGCTCGACGGCGAGCTCACGCTCGAGTCGGAGGTTGGAAGCGGCACGACGATCCGCCTCCGTCTCCGCAACGCTGCTGCGATGGTGTCGAAATGAGCCGCGTCCTGGTCGTCGACGACGAGCCCGCGATCCGCGACGCCGTCGAGTACGCGCTTCGGAGCGAGGGGTTCCAGGTCCAGAGCACCGACGACGGCGAGACGGGCCTTCGCGCAGCACTCGCGGACGAGTTCGACGTCGTGGTCCTCGACCTCATGCTTCCGCGGATGTCCGGCATGGAGGTCTGCCGCCGCCTCCGGAGCGAGAGCGCGGTCCCGATCATCATGCTGACCGCGAAGGGAGCCGAGCTCGATCGGGTGCTCGGCCTGGAGATCGGCGCCGACGACTACGTCACGAAGCCGTTCTCCATGGCGGAGCTGATCGGACGGATCAGGGCCATCCTGCGGCGCCGCGAGCTCGACCGGTCGGGCGCGGCGAGCATCCTTCACGTCGGCGACCTCGAGCTCGATCCGATCCGCCACGAGGTCACGCTCGGAGGCCGGCCGATGCGGCTGACGCCATCCGAGTTCAAGTTGCTGCTCCTTCTCGCCGAGCAGCCCGAGCGAGTGTTCAGCCGTCGAGAGATCATGCAGCACCTCTGGGATTCGACGTACGTCGGCGACCAGCGCGCGTGCGACATCCACGTCTCCAATCTCCGGCAGAAGATCGAGGAGGACCCGGGAGACCCACGGCGTGTGATCACCATTCGTGGCGTCGGGTACAAGCTCTCGGCGATTCAGCCGTCTGTGAGCGAATCCACAGGCTTCCACAGCTGAACGCCCAGGAAACCGCGGCTACGGTGGGGCCATGGAGCTCGACTTCGAGCTGAAGACGGCAGGCATCGGAAACGACGCCTTCGTCGTCTCGGTCAGCGGCGAGGCCGACCTGCACCGCGCGCCGGAACTGGAGGAGGAGCTGCGGGATGTACTCCAACTCGGCGGCTCTTCGGTCGTCGTCGACCTCGCCGAGGTCGGCTTCATCGACTCGTCCGTGCTGGGCCTCCTCCTCCGGTACCAGCCCCGATTCCGCGACCGCGGCGGCGATCTCGTGCTCGTCTCCGACGACCGCCGGATCCTGCGCACGCTGCAGATCACGGGGCTGGACCGGCTCTTTCGGATCGAGAACCGGCTCGGCGACGCGGTGGCGGAGCTCGCAGGCCGCTAGCGTTCCCTCAAACGAGGGATGCCTCGAGCGCCTCACCAACGGCCAGGACAAGCGCGTCCTGGCCCGGGCGGCCGACCACCTGCACGGAAACGGGAAGGCCGTGCTCCGCCGGACCGGCCGGAAGGGCCAGGGCCGGCCAGCCGAGCGCATTGAACGGGTACGTGAACCGGATCAGGTCCTCGCGGATCGTCAGCTCGTCGTCCGGAAGCGGTGGAGCGACGAAGGCGAGGGTCGGCGTGAGCAGAAGGTCGAGATCGCCCATCGCGGCCTCCGCTTCGTCCCGGTAGGCGTTGCGCCGGTCGAGCGCCTCCGCCACCTCGGCGTCGGTGACCTGGAGACAGAGCTCGATCTTCGTCCGAACGTTCTCGCCGTAGCTGTCGGCGCTCGCGGCGAAGAGGTCGCGGTGGACGTCGGCGACCTCGCGCATGAACGCGTCGCCGATGGCCTCCGGGAGCGGGAACTCGACCGCGCGGGCATCGAGCAGCGCCGCGGCTTCGCGGATCCGGTCGCCGACGAGGGGCGCGCAGCGATCGGCCCAGGCGACCCCGACGGAGACTTCACGCGCCGGCTCGCGCTCGAACTCCGGGGCCAGCGCTTCGAGCATCGCGGCGCAGCCGGCGACCGTGCGAGCCATCGGGCCTGCGTGGTCGAAGGTCGGCGCGAGCGGGAAGCAGCCGTCGAGCGAGACGAGGTCGTACGTGGGCTTGAACCCGACGATCCCGCAGCAGGCGGCGGGGATCCGGATCGAGCCCCCGGAGTCACTGCCGAGCGCTGCGTCCGCGAGCCCGGCTGCGAGCGCCGCGGCCGAGCCTCCACTTGAGCCCCCGGCGATCCGGCCTGGCGCGATCGGGTTCGGGACGGTTCCGAAGTGCGGGTTCTGCGAGGTGACCCCGTACGCGAACTCGTGAAGGTTCGTCTTGCCGACGTTCACGTAGCCGGCGCGTTCGAGTCGGAGGAGCGCCTCGGCGCTCCGGTCGGGCACGTGGTCGGCGAAGAGGATCGACCCGTAGGTGGTCGTCAGGCCCGCCGTGTCGAAGAGATCCTTGACGGCGAGCCGAGGTCCGCCGGTCCGAGGAATCTCGTCAGGCTCGGCGAGGAAGATCCCGTCCACGGAGGGCCGTTGGTGTCGGACACCGCGGACTGTCAAGCCCGATCTGTGTCAAGACTGAGACAAGGTGTTCGGCCTCGAATCGGCTCCGCGAGCCGCTAGGCCAGGGCCAGATAGACGAATGCGAGCGCCCAGGTGCCCGCGAAGAGCAGCACGAAGAGGCCGAAGAGCGCCCAGCCGAGTGCTGTGTTCTTCTTGGCCAGCGCGTCGTGCGGGTCCTCCGGCTCGACGGGATCAACCGGCTCCGGCACGGCCGCGGCCGGCGGCGGCTCCTCGACCGGCTCGGTCAGGTGGTCGGTCACAGAACCACCATCGGGTCGACCGCCATGGCCACGAAGAGCAGGGCGAGATAGGCGAGCGAGTAGTGGAACAGCCGTCCCGCCTGGGGCGGAGCGGTCGAACGCCAGAGCCGAACTGCGAGCCGGATGAACTGGCCTCCGAGAACCACCGCGGCGACCAGGTAGAGCCAGCCGAAGGTCCCGGTCAACACCGGCACGAGCGTCAGCGCGACGAGGACCACCGTGTAGAGGAGCACCTGCTTCGCCGTCTCTCGGTCGCCGCGCACGACCGGCAGCATCGGGACGCGCGCCGCGGCGTAGTCGCGCTTGATCAGCAGCGCCAGCGCCCAGAAGTGCGGCGGCGTCCAGAAGAACACGATCAGGAACAGGAACAGCGCGGGCAGCGCGAGGTTGCCGGTCGCAGCCGCGTAGCCGACGAGCGGCGGCACTGCCCCGGCTGCGCCGCCGATGACGATGTTCTGCGGCGTCGAGCGCTTGAGCCAGCGGGTGTAGACCAGGACGTAGAACAGGTTCCCGACCAGCGCGAGGCACGCGGTCAGCACGTTGACCGCCGACGCCAGGAGGACGAAGGAGAGCGCCGACAGCGCCAGCCCGAACTCCAGCGCGAGCTCCGGGCTCACGCGGCCGTCGGCGACCGGACGAGAGCTCGTCCGCTTCATCGAGCGGTCGATGTCACGGTCGAGCAGGTGGTTGAGCGCGCTCGCGCCGCCGCAGGCCAGCCCCAGCCCGACCATCGCCGCGACGAAAAGTCCTGGCGCCGGAAACCCTTGTGTTCCAACGAACATGCCCGCCGCGCCCGTCAGGAGCAGCAGCGACATGATCCGCGGCTTCGTCAGCGCCACGTAATCCCGCCAGGCCACGCGTCCCGGACGCTCGCCGCGGTAGAGGAGGGCCGTCGCCACGGCCGTCGCGGCTGCGGCCACCGCGGCCAGCGAAACGTGCAGAACCGGCGACCACCAGCTGGCCACGGCCGCAAGAAACAACAAAAGAGCCGCGCTCGTCACATGGAACACAAGCCGGTCGGCCCACCAGGCGCGCACGACCATCGCAACGAGCAGCGGCAGCGCCACGAGCACGAGCGCGCGGTGGGCGATGCCGAGCTCGCCACTGGCGACGACGGCCACGACGGCCGCGGTCGCGCCGAGCCCACAAAGCCGGAGCCAGGGCCCGGCCGCGAAGCGGCCCGTCCGCGAAGCGGACCGGTGGAGGGGGTCTGGGGGAACCGGAAGGTTCACCCAGCTATCTCCTTTCCCCGATCCTGCGCCGCAGATCGCGCAACGGCCGCGCGCTCGTCACGTACGGAACCTTGTCGAAGTTGTGGGGCGGCGGCGGCGAGGTCGTGTACCACTCGAGCGTGTCCGCCAGCCACGGGTCGTTCGGCGCCCGCGGGACGCGTCCCTTGCGCGACCAGAAGACGTTGACCACGAAGATCAGGATCCCGACACCCATGATGTACGAGCCCGCCGTCGAGACGAGGTTGTACTCCGCGAGCAGATCCGTGTCGCGGTAGTTGTAGATGCGCCTCGGCATCCCGAGCATCCCCATCATGTGCTGTGGGAAGAAGGTCAGGTTGAAGCCGATGAACACGAGCCAGAAGTGCCACTTGCCGAGCTTCTCGTTCAGCTGCCGCCCGAACATCTTGGGCCACCAGTAGTAGAGCGCCGCGAACACGCCGAACAGTGACCCGCCGAACAGCACGTAGTGGAGGTGGGCGACGACGAAGTACGAGTCGTGCACCTGCCAGTCGAACGGGAACACGGCGACGTAGATCCCCGACAGGCCGCCGATCGTGAAGACGGCGACGAACCCGAGCGCCCACAGCATTGCGGTGTCGAAGATCAGGTTCCCGCGCCAGGTCGTCGCGATCCAGTTGAAGATCTTGACGCCGGTCGGGACGGCGATCGTGAGCGACGCGATCATGAACCAGATCTGGAGCCCATACGGCAGGCCGACCGTGAACATGTGGTGGCCCCAGACGAGCAGCGAGTAGAAGCCGATTGCCACCGTCGAGAACGCGATCGCCTTGTAGCCGAAGATCGGCTTGCGCGCGAAGACCGGGATCACCTCGGAGACGATCCCCATCGCCGGCAGGATCATGATGTAGACCTCGGGGTGGCCGAAGAACCAGAAGACGTGCTGGTACAGCACCGCGTCGCCGCCCTCTGCCGGGAGGAAGAAGTGCGTCAGGCCGGCACGGTCGAGCAGAAGCATGGTCAGGCCGGCCGAGAGCGCCGGCAGCGCCACGATCAGGAGCGCTGCGTAGACCTCCATCGCCCAGACGAAGAGCGGCAGGCGCATCCAGGTCATCCCCGCCGTGCGCATGTTGTGAATCGTCGCGACGAGGTTGATCGCCCCGGCCAGTGAGGACAGCGTGAGGATGTGCAGTCCGACGATCCAGAGGTCCTGGCCGTTGCCCGCGACCTCCGCGGAGAACGGGGGGTAGCCGGTCCAACCGGAGCGCGCCGCGCCCTCGGCGGCGAAGAAGCTCCCGAGCAGCACGATCCCGCCGAAGAGGAAGAGCCAGTAGGAGAGCGCGTTCAGGCGTGGGAACGCCATGTCCGCGGCACCGATCATCAGCGGGACCATGTAGTTCGCGAAGCCGGCGAAGATCGGGACGACGACGAGGAAGATCATCGTCGTGCCGTGCATCGTGAAGAGCTGGTTGTACTCGTCGCGAACGACGAAGTCCATGTCCGGCGTCGCGAGCTGCGTTCGAATGAGCAGCGCCATGACGCCGCCGGCCAGGAAGAACACGAGGCTCGTGGCGATGTAGAGGATCCCGATCCGCTTGTGGTCGACGGTGGCGACCCAGCTGGCGACCCGGCCGTAGGTCCACGGAACCGGGTAGGTGGGAGTCTCGGCGCGGGTGGCCACTAGCGCTCTTCCTCCTCGCCGAACCGGTCGCTCAGGTAGTCGGTGAGGGCCTCCATGTGGAAGTCCTCCCACTCCTCGCCGATCGGCGGCATCCGGCCGCGGCCGTTGCGTACGACCTGGGCGACCGCCTCCGCGTCAGCAGTGTTCGCGCTGGTGAACTCGGGCCCGATCAGCCCCTGCCCCTCCGGGCCGTGGCACTTGGCGCACGCGCCGGCAAAGGTCTGCTCGCCGAGGTCGGAGGTGCCCGCCTCCTGCTCCTGTGCCTGCTCCTCGAGCCAGGAGTCGAACTCCTCGGCCGGCTTGACCTCGATCTCCGCCAGCATCTCCGTGTGCTGGATGCCGCAGAACTCGGCGCACTGGCCTTCGTAGAGCCCGACCTCGTCTGCCTGGAACCCTGTCTGCGTCGTCCTGCCGGGAATGGCGTCGAACTTGCCGCCGACGCCGGGCACCCAGTAGCTGTGGTTGACGTCGTTCTCGGGCGCCGTGATCTCGAGGAGGACGAGCCGGTCCTCGGGCGCGACGAGCCGGTCGATCGCGATCACGCCGTTCGGATAGCGGTACTGCCAGTAGAACTGCCGGCCCTCGACGCGGATGCGCAAATCGCCGGCCTGGGCCTCATCCTCGAGCGTGATCCCCGGGAGCTTGTAGAAGGTGAAGGCCACCACGAAGAGGAGGATCACGACCGGGACGAGCGTCCAGGCGATCTCCAGCCTCGTCGAGCCGTGGATCTGAGGCCCCTCGACCGTGCGGTCCCGCCCCCGGCTCCGGTAGCGGATGACGAAGATCGCCAGCGGGACTGCGACCGCCAGCAGCACGAGGGCGGCCCAGAAGGAGACGAACCAGTAGAGGTCGGCGATCCGCTCGGCGTTCGGCGACTCCGCCTCGACGGGGGTCAGGCCGGTAGCGGCGAACAGGACTGCGGCGACCACGGACTGCGCCATTCTATGGGCGTGTCCGAAGACGAAGCCACATCGAGCGGCATGTCTCAAACGCCCTCACGGGTCCAGCTGCCGGACGACGTCCCGGAGGACTTCGAGGTGTTCGTCAACGGCGTTCGTCAGGAGCCGGGCCAGGACTACCGCGTGCAGGGCCGGACGCTCGTCTTCACCCGTTCGCTCGCGCAGGAGGGGAAGCTCGGCGCCCTTCGGTGGACGAGCATGTTCCTCGGCGTTGCCGGCACGTACCGGAAGCACGACACGGTCGACGTCGTCTACGAGCGGGACGGCCGGCGCGTCGTCGCGACCGGGCTCAAGCCAGAAGAGCGCTAGTAACAGACTGTTACTTGCTCGTGAGTCCGCTGGTGGCGGCGGGCTGGGACCTTGTAACAGACTGTTACTTGGAGGAGAGCGCCAGCACCTCGTTCGCGCCGCTGACGGTCAGCCCCGGCTGGGGCCCGCCGGCGAGCGCGTACGCGCGGCCGCGCCAGCCGACCAGTCCGAGGCCGTGGCGCGACGTCCGCATCCCCGGCAGCTGCGTCCACCGCCGGGTGGACGGCGAGTAGGCGTACACGGTTCGAATCGTTCCGCCGGGCTCCTCGCCGCCGACCGAGAGGAGCCGTCCTGCAACGGAGGCCGCGGCGGTGCCGCCGCGCTTGCCCGGCACCGGCGGAACCGCCCGCCAACGCCCGCTGCGAGGGTCGAACGCCTCGACGACGTCCTGGTTCGTGTCGAGGCCGCTCGTTCGTCCGGCGACGGCGTAGACCCGGCCGCCGAGCGAGGCCGCGCCGAGGTGCTCGCGCGGCCTCGGCCCGCGGATCGTCGTCCAGCGCGCCGTGTCGAAGTCGAAGGCGAAGGCGGTGCGGGCCAGCCTGCCCGGCGCCTCGACACCGCCGACGACGTAGAGCTTGTCCCCGACGATGGCCGCGCCGGCCGCCGCGCGCGGGGCGGGCATCGACGGCAGCGGCGTCCAGTGGCCGTGATGGAACGCGAAGGCGGTGTTGCGCGCGACGGATCCGGGTCCATACCCGCCGACCACGTACAGGCGGCCGGCGACTCCCGCCGACATCGCATGATCCACGGTGACGGGAAGATCCGGAAGCCGGCGCCACCGGTTCCGTGCGGGCGAGTAGGCGTCGGCGCGCCCCGTGTTCGCACCGGTGCGCAGGAAGCCGCCGACAACGGCGATCTCCTGGCCGAGCGGTGCCGCCGTGACCTCGGTACGAGGAACCGGAACAGGTCGTGCGGGCCGCCAAGCCGGTTGTGCCGCAGCACCCGCACCCCCCGCGACCAACACGGCGGTTGCGGCTATCAGCACCAGCTTCACGGCCCGCACTGTAGTTGGAGCCGCACCTCCAACCACCGACCGGGCCGGGTCGTCCGGGCCTCGGGGCGCCACGCCGCATCTGGGCTCCCGGACCCGGACGACCAACCCGGTCGATAGATGGATGCCGGCGCCTCGGCGTCCTTGCGGTCTTGTGACGACTTTGTGCGCGTGGGCACGCCGGGGTTCCCGCAGCTGGCTGCGCACTGCTGCAGAATCCCCGCATGTCCTCGGATGAGATCGGTCGGATCGTCGTCGGTGTCGACGGATCCGAGCACGCACGGAGGACGCTCCAATGGGCTGTCGACGAGGCTCGTCTCCGCAAGTCGGTGGTGATCGCGGTTCACGCGTACACGATCCCGACCTTCTTCGCGACGCCCGAGCCAATCCTCGGGGCGCCGCCTTCGCTCCCCGATCCGTCGCTCATCGACCGACTCGAGGAGGCGGCGGAAAGGATGCTCGCAGACGAGATCGACCAGGTCGACGGCGACGGCGTCACGATCGAACGCCGTGTCGCCACCGGCTCGGCTTCGGACGCGTTGCTCCAGGCCGCGCGCGAAGGAGACCTGCTCGTCGTGGGCTCACGGGGCCTCGGCGGTTTCAAGGGCCTCCTGCTCGGCTCGGTCAGCCAGCAGGTCGTGCACCACGCGCCGTGCCCCGTGGTGATCGTGCCATCGGCCGACCGCGACTAGCGGTCGAGGCGAAACGGCGGGTACTCGTCGCGCATCAGCGCGGCGTAGGCGACGACGCGCGCGACCCATCTATCCATCCCGAGGAGGAGCTCGTAGAGGCTGCGCGGGTAACGGCCCTTCACGAGCAGGACGACGCCTGCGAAGAAGACGAGGACGCCGATGAGCCCGGGGCCGTGCCATTGGTCGTACCACCAGCCCGGTCCGACGAAGAACGAGATCACGATGTAGTGCGGGATCGCGAGTAGCCACCACTTCACGAGGACCAGCCCGCGCGAGAGCCGCTCCGGGTACGGGACGTGGAGCCGGGCCGGATACTCGACGTCGGCCAGTGTGAACGGCGGATAGCGGTCAGTCCCGAGCCCGCCGTAGCCGTACCAGGCCACGCGCCAGGTCCAGCGCATCACGCCGAGGTTGAAGCCGAAGAGGCCGCGCGGGTAGCGCTCCGTGAAGAGGATCGCGAAGAACGCGATGATCGTGACGACGAAGAACGCCGCCCACAGGAACGCAAGCAGGAAGAAGTGCGGGATCAGCAGGAGCCACTTCACCAGCCAGAGCCAGCGGCTGAGGCCCGGCTCGAGCTCGCCTTCGACCTGCACCGGATAGACACCTGACGGAGGCGGCGCCTCGGGCGCGGCGGCGACCGCGGCCGGTGCTCCGCGGACGGCGAGCGCGATCAAGCCCGCGGCGGCCGCCCCGAAGAGGAGGCCGAGGCCGAGGAGGATGAGCACCACCCAGAGAATCAGGTCGCTCTTGGCTCCGACGCTGACCTCGGCGACGATCCCTTGTGACGCGTCCGCGTTCATCACGACCGCCATCCACCGGCCCTCGTCGACGTCCCACTCGACCTCGCGCACGCCCCTGGCCGCCCAGAACGGCTGAGACACCGGAGGCTCGGGCGTGCGGTCGCCGAGCACGCGGCGGTACTCGACCTCGAACGGGTCGACCTCGACGTCGACGACGATGTCGTGCTCGACGCCGTCGAGATACCGCTCGACGTCGCTTGCCGGCCCGATGCCGAAGAAGAGCCGCTTGCCCGGCTCGGCGCTCACACCCTCGAGCCGGATCGTCGCGAGCCGGCCCTCGTCGAACAGCCAGTCCGGCCCCTCGGTCCCGAGGTCGAGGTCGTCGGAGCGGAGGGCGTAGCCCTCGGTCAGGAAGGTTTCGTGCCGAGTCGTGTAGTAGCCGTCGTCGTCGCGCTGTGTCGTGTGGGCCCAGAGCGCTACGCCGCCGGTGGCGAGGAGCGCCAGCGAGACGAGCGCCACGACGCAGCCGGCGACGAGCAGGGCGATTCGGCCCGCGCTCATCCCGCGTCTCCGCCGCTACGCGAAGTAGTCGTCCCTAGCGCAGCGCCTCGACCGAGTCGAGCAGCGCCCAGTTCCCGCTGAGCGCTCGCTCCGCCGCGTCGACGATCCGGTCTGCGTCCTTAGGCGTCGCATGGCGCTCGAGGAGCTCCCGCGACTCGGCCGCGTGCTCGTGGTCTCGCTCGGCGTGGAGCGTGAAGTACGACGTCGCCGGGCTCTCGGGCTCGAAGCCGTAGTGCTCGACCAGGCCGTCCAGCTTCGTCCGCGAGACGTCCGGCTGACCGGCCTCGATCGCGTAGAGCACTCCCAGCGCCTCCAGCGGATCACCCGCCGACGTCCAGGCTGTGACGCACTTCGACGTGCCCTCGAGACGAGCCGGGCCCGGGCCGGCGTCGACGGCCGCCGCGAAGTCGTCCCAGAGGTCGACGTGCGCGCGCTCCTCGTCCACGTGCTCGGCGCCGGCGAGCGGCGCGGCCTGCTCGGCGGCGTCGGCGAGCGCGACGACGGCGTGGCGGTACTCGCCCGCGTACGCGGTCAGCTCCTCGCGCGAGAGCTCACCGCACTCCCAGCGCCGGTAGAAGGGATGCTCGAGAACGTTCCAGCGCCGCCGGGCGGCATCGAGGCGTTCGATCAGCTGCATGACGATCCTTCCGTCGAGGGGGTTCCTCGATGCTAACGCGCCGCGGCGCCGTCAGCGGCTCGCGGGGAGGCCGGCGAGTGCTCTTTCCGCTTCCTGCGTCCATCGAAGCAGTGACTCCGCGTAGAGACGCCCCCACCGGCGAGTGATCCCCTCGAACGGCGAGCCGCCTTCTCCGGACGCATCGAGCTCCTCCAGCTCGGCCAGGAGACGCTCGGCTTCCTCCCGCCGTTCGCGCACTTGGCGGAGGAGTGCATCCTGGCTGGCGCCCTCGCCGAAGTAGAGCTTCATGAGGATCAGGTTCCGGCCGTGGCCGGCGTCGAGCGGCGCCTCCTCGACCCACTCGCGCAGGGCCTCGCGGCCCGATTCCGTGAGCTCGTAGATCGTCTTGTCCGGGCGTGCGCTCTGGACGACCTTCTGCTGCGTCGCGTGTCCCGATTCCACGAGTCTCGGGAGGGTGGCGTAGATCTGCGTCTTCGCCGGCGCCCAGAAGTACCCGACGCTGCGCTCCACGTCTTTCCGGAGGTCGTAGCCGGACATCGGGCCTTTCCGCAGCAGCCCGAGCAGCGCCGCCTCCGTCGCCGTCAGCATCAGCGCAATGCTGCCGCGAGCACAGGATCCCGACCGCCGAACCAGTCCGCGGCCGTGATCTCGACCGGGACCTGCGGCATCGTCGCGACCCGCGTGTCGCTCGGGTCGCCGACGTACTCGATCGCCGTCCCGGAGTTCACGCCGAGCGAGGGAAGCGGGATCGGCACATGGTCGCCCCACTGGCTCGGCGCGCCGCCTGTCGGCTCTCCGAAGAAGCGAGCCCGGGTGCGGCGATCGACGTCGGCGGCGAAGTTGCCGGCGGCGGAGAACGTGCGGCGGCCGATCAGCACTGCGAGCCGGTTGGGGCGATTCACGCGGCGATGCCGCAGCGCCTGGACGAGCCCGTAGTACGTCGTGTTGTTGCCGCCGCCGTTCATGCGGAGGTCGACGACGATCTTGCGGACGCGCTTCCGGGCGGCGAGCCGGACGAGCTTCTGCGGCACTCGTCCGGGGTCGGTTGTGTGGTTGTACGACACGTACAGGGCCCGCCCCCGGTCGATCACGGAGATTCCGTACGGGACGTGGCTCAGCCGGATGAAGAGCGGCGCGCGCCGCGACTGCTGCCACCAGCCGTCCAGGAGCGTCGACGCGTACTCCGCGTTCGAGATCGCGGCAAAGGTTCGCTCCACGCGGCCTCCGCTGCGCAGCTCGAGCTCCCAGGTCGGCGCGATTCCGAGACCGTCCAGCACCTCCGCCGTGACGACGAAGTACGGCAGGTTGTCGAGCAGGCTCCACTCGTTGTCGCGTGGCACGAGCGGCCGGACGCGAGCCTCCACCTCCGCCATCGGCAGGCCGCCGATCGACACGACACGGGCGCCGACCAGGCCGGCCTCCACCGACCGGATCACGTGCATCCCCTCGGGGAAGCGCCACAGCCGCAGCGGGTAGGAGTGCAGGCCGCCGTAGTTCGACGGGATGAACGGGAAGAGGCCGCTGTGGCCGTCCCGCTCGCCGAGCATGTGCATGAGGCGCATGACCCCGACGATCGTCTGGCTCCTCGTCAGCCCGGGACTGCGAGCGGCGAGGTCGTCGGCTGCGCGGTGGAACTCCTCGCGCGAGACGGCGTGGTACGGGTTCGGGTGGCGCAGCTCCAGCTCCGCGACGAGGTTGCGAATGTCCGAGGAGGCATCGAGGCGTGCTGCAGACCCGCCCGGGACGAGCACGGCCGAGACGGCGACGATTGCGACGATAGTCCGGAGTGGCATAGTCCCTACCGGACTATAACGCCGCGCAGGCGGAGAAGTTAGAAGCTCACTCCCACGTCCCGATCGGCCCGGCCTCGAGGTAGAGGCGGAGGCCGTACGGCACGCTCTCGGCGTCCTCCGGATCGCGCTCTCCGGGTGCGGCGGCCGAGACGTACCGGTGCCAGGCGAGCGCCCGCCCGAGCGTCCCGGTTCGATAGGCGAGGTCGGCCGCTGCGGCCGGCGCGCCAAACGGCTCGAGATAGGCGTCCCGGAGCCGAAGCAGCTGCTCGGAGCCCGGTTCGATCCCGTGCCGCCAGGCCAGCGCCCGAAGCGTGACCGTCAGCGTATGAAACGGGTGCGAGATGCAGCTGTCGCCCCAGTCGAGGATCCGGATGTGGCCGTCCCGCACGAAGACCTGCCCGTCGTGGAGGTCGTCGTGCTGGATCGTCGCCGGGATTGCCGAACGCCTCCAGCTCCTCGACGAGCGCGCGAAGCTCGGGCAGCCGCCGGCGCAGCTCGTCGCGCTGGTCGCGGCCGCAGCTCCTCGGACTCGCCGAGCATCAGCGCGTGATCGTCCTCGAGGAGCGCCTCGACCTTGTCGGGAAGTCCGGCAAGACGCTCGTCCGGGACGCCGAGCGCCAGCAGCTCGGCTGCTCTCGGCGCCACGGCGATCTGCAGCTCCGCGTACCGGGGGAGGATCGCCTCCCAGGCGCCGAGATCCGGCGGCTCGAGCTCGCGCAGCCGGGTGCCGCCGTCGCGCATCAGCATCCACGCCCTGCCCTCGTCGATCTCGACGAGCTCCGTCACGCGGTCGGGACAGGTCTCCGCGAGGATCTCCGTGAGCCGCGGCTCGAAGCCGTGTACGTCCAACCTCGTCGCCTTGAACCAGAGCGGGCCCTCGGCGGTCGGAACCCTGAGCACGGTCGACCAGGGATAGACGTGCGGCTGCTCGATCGAGCCCGTGACATCGACGCGCTCTCGAATCCACGCCTCGGCCTCGGCGCGCCAAGAGGGGTCGAGCCAGCGCATCGGTAGAGGATTCTGCCGATGCGCATTCTGCCGTCACGGACGAGAGCGCTGATCGGCTTCGCCGCGTTGGGGGTCTGGTGGGGCGCGTTCGGTGCTGCGCTGCCTGCGATCCAGGGAAAGGCGGATGCCGGCGACGCCCAGCTCGGCCTCGGCTTGTTGCTCCTCGGCCTGGGCGCGCTCGTCTCGATGAGGGCGACCGGCGTGCTCATGGATCGAGCCGGCCCGGCGCTCACGCCCGTCGCAATCGGCCTGTTCGGCGTCACGGGACTGCTCCCAGCTCTCGCCGGCTCTCCCCACGAGCTCTACGTGTTTCTTCTGGTCGTCGGGGCCACGTCGGGCGCGATGGACGTTGCGATCAACGCCGACGCCGTCCACGAGGAAGTCGCGTCGGACCGTCCTTTGCTCAACCTGGCCCATGCAAGTTTCTCTGCGGCAGTCTTCTTCGCGAGCCTGCTGACCGGTCTGCTTCGGTCACTCGGCGCGGAGCCGTTCGCGGTCTTCGCGCTCGTGTCGGCGCTCGTCGTCACCGCAGCTGTGGCAACGAGGCCCGGCCCCGATCGTCCGTGGACGCCGGCGGCGGAGGGCGCGGCACCGCGGCTCATCCAACGCGTGCCGGGCTGGCTGATCGGACTCGGCCTGCTCGGCGCGATGGCCTTCTGGATCGAGAGCGCCTGGCAGAACTGGGGAGCCGTCCATCTCGAGCGCGCGTTCGATGCCGGTGCGGGGACGAGCTCCCTCGCGCCGGCGCTGTTCGCGGGCGCGATGGCGGTCGGGCGGCTAACGGTTCACCGACTCGCGCCGCCAGGCACCGAACGGACGGTGCTCGTGGCCGCCGCGGCCCTGACTGCGTCCGGATCGGCACTCGCTGCGTACGCCGGGTCGGCACCTGTTGCGCTGGTCGGGATCCTCGTAGCCGGGGCAGGGTGCGCGGTCTGCGCACCGACGATCATCAGCATCGCCGGACGGGCCGCAAAGCCGAGGGAGCGCGCGACCCTCGTCGGATCGCTGACCACCCTCATGTATCTCGGGTTCCTGGTCGGGCCTGCGGTGGTCGGAGGCCTCGCGCAGCTCACCAACCTGCGAGCGTCGCTCGGCTCGGTGGCTGTAGTCGCACTCCTCATGATGCTGCTGTTCACCGTCGTCCGGTTTCCGTCTCCCGCGCGGGGGTAGGCACGACGCATGGCCGGCAAGCGCGCCCTCGTCGTAACCACGGTCCCTGCGGACGAGTCGAGCCTCCGCGAGGCGCTTCCGGACGCCGACGAGATCCGCGTCGTCGCACCGGCGGCCGACGTGTCGTTCCTCCAGTGGCTGACGAACGATGAGGACGACGCTCGACGCCGTGCCGACGAAGCGGCGCAGCGCGTTGCCTCCGCCGCCGGCGACGACACCAGGGTCGAGATCGACCGTACGAGCGAGAGCACCGATGCGGCGCAGGCGATTCGCGACGCGCTGCGGGACTTCGAGGCCGACGAGATCGTGGTCGTGACGCGTCCGGGCGACGACTCGACCTGGCTCGAGGACGAGACGGTCCAGGCGGCGCTCGACGCCCACGGGATCCCGGTTCGCCATCGGGAGCTCAGCCCGACCGGATAAGTTTTCCGCGTGCGGAAGGCGGTGCTTCTGCTGGTCCTCGGCGCGGGGCTCCTGCTCGCAGCCGGCTGTGGCGGCGACGACGACGACAACGGCGACGCAGCAAGCGGGACCACCACCACGGCCGAGGCTTCGTGCGACAAGGAGTCGCTCGACCTCGTCAACGCCGGGCAGCTGACGATCGGCACCGACAATCCGGCGTTCCCGCCCTGGTTCGAGGGGACGAAGGAGTTCGAGCCCTGGGATCCGACCACTGAGCCGACGAAGAAGGGCTACGAGCAGGAGACGGCGTACGCGATCGCCGAGAAGCTCGGGTTCACCGACGACGAGGTCAAGTGGACGGTCGTGCCGTTCAACCAGTCGTTCCGGCCAGGCCCGAAGTCGTTCGACTTCGACATCAACCAGATCTCGTACCTGCCTCCGCGCGCGCAGGCGGTCGACTTCAGCGACTCCTACTACGACGTCGAGCAGGCGATCGTGACGGTCGAGGGCAGCAAGATCGCGGACGCCGGCTCGATCGCGGACCTCGAGGACGCCAAGCTCGGCGCTCAGATCGGCACCACGAGCCTCGACGCGATCAACGACACCATCCAGCCGAGCAGCGAGCCGTCGGTCTACGACACGAACAACGACGCGGTCTCCGCGCTGAAGGCGAAGCAGGTCGATGGGATCGTCGTCGACTTCCCGACCGCGCTCTTCATGTCGGCGGTCCAGCTCGACAACGGCAAGGTCGTCGGGCGGCTCGCCGCGGACGGAAGCGAGTACTTCGGCGTCGTCCTCGAGAAGGACAGCAGCCTGACCGAGTGCGTCAACGAGGCGATCCAGAAGATCAAGGACGACGGCACACTCGACGAGCTCGAGCAGAAGTGGCTCGCCGGCAGCGCGCCGGTCCTCGAGTAGCGGGCACAGGCTCCCGGGGCTCCCGCATCCTGGGCGGCGGCGGGGCCGGCCGCAGCACGCTGATCGCGGTCGTCAGCACGCTCGCGTTCTTCGGGCTGATCGTCCTGCTCGTCACGAGCGCTCCCGGCTGGCCGGCGGTGCGCGAGCAGTTCTTCGACTGGGACATCTTCAAGGAGTCGCTGCGCGAGATCGCGCCGAAGCTGCTCGTGAACATCAAGATCTTCCTGATCGCCGAGGTCTTCATCCTCGTCTTCGGCCTCGCGATCGCGATCCTGCGGAGCCTGCCGGGGCCGGTCTTCTTCCCGGTTCGGCTGCTGGCGGTCATCTACACGGACTTCTTCCGAGGCGTTCCGACGATCCTCGTCATCTATCTCTTCGGGTTCGGCGTCCCGGCGCTCGCGATCTCGGGCGTGCCGCGCTCCGAGTTCGTCTGGGGCATCGTTGCGCTCACGCTCGTCTACTCGGCGTACGTGTCCGAGGTGTACCGGGCCGGGATCGAGTCGGTGCATCCGAGCCAGGAGGCTGCCGCCCGCTCGCTCGGCCTTTCGAAGACGAAGGCGATGCGGTTCGTCGTCCTGCCGCAGGCGGTGCGTCGCGTCGTTCCCCCGCTGCTGAACGACTTCATCGGGCTCCAGAAGGACACGGCGCTGGTCGCGCTGATCGGGCCGGTCGAGGCGTTCCGACAGTCGCAGATCGAGGTCGCCGCGAACTTCGACTACACGCCGTACTTCGCGACCGCGCTGCTCTTCGTGGCGCTGACGATCCCGATGGCGCGCTTCACCGACTGGCTCGTCGCCCGTGAGCGGAGGCGGCGCCGGTGAGCGCCGTCGAGCTGCACGGCGTGCGCAAGTCATTCGGTGAGGTGGAGGTGCTCCACGGGATCGACCTCGAGGTCGAGGAGCACCAGGTCGTCTGCCTGATCGGCGCCTCCGGCTCGGGCAAGTCGACGCTGCTGCGCTGCGTCAACCTGCTCGAACCGATCGACGAGGGGCGGATCCTGGTCGGCGGCGAGGAAGTGACGGCGCCCGGCGTGGATGCCGATCGCGTACGCCGCGGCATCGGGATCGTCTTCCAGGCCTACAACCTCTTCCCGCACATGACGGTGCTACGGAACGTGACGCTGGCGCCTCGAGAAGTGCTCGGGAAGTCCAAGGCGGAGGCCGAGGCTGACGGCGCTCGAGCTGCTCGGCCGGTTCGGGCTCGGCCGAGCGGGCGAGGCGACTATCCGGACCGGCTGTCCGGCGGCCAGCAGCAGCGGGTCGCGATCGTGCGGGCGCTGGCGATGCGGCCGCAGCTCATGCTGCTGGACGAGGTGACGAGCGCGCTCGATCCAGAGCTCGTCGGCGAGGTGCTGAACGTGATCCGCGAGCTCGCGGCCGGCGGGATGACGATGCTGATCGCCACGCACGAGATGGGCTTCGCACGCGAGATCGCGAACCGGGTCTGCTTCCTCGACGGTGGCGTGATCCTCGAGCAGGGCCCGCCGGAGCAGATCTTCTCCACGCCGCAAGAGCCACGGACCCGGCAGTTTCTCCAGCGGATCGTCGAGGCCGGCCGCCTCTAGACCTTGTCCCGGCGTCTACCGTGAGGCCATGAGGGAGCTGTTCGCCAGGATCGCCGCGCGGCGCCGGCTGGTCGTCGTGCTCCAGGTCGTCTTCGTCGCCGCGCTGCTGGGCTTTCTCGTCTGGGCCGTTCAGGACACGTGGGCCGACGCGCTTCCCCGGTTGCGCGACGCGGATCCTGTCGACCTCGCGATCGCCTGCGTCGTCCTTGCCGCGTACTACCTGATGTTCGTGCTGGGATGGCAGTGGATCCTTCGCGCGCTCGGGATCCGCACGTCGTACGGCGTCGCACTCCAGTCCGAGATGGCGTCGATGCTCGCGAAGTACATTCCCGGTGCGATCTGGACGCCGGCCGCCCGCGTCCTCTGGCTTCGGAAAGCGGGCGGCATCGACAAGACGTCGGTGGTCGTCGCTTCGATCCTGCTCGAGGCCGGGCTCTCGGCCGTGGCCGGCGTACTCGTGCTGGTCTGCGCGCTGCCGTTCGTTTCTGGCTGGGACGCACCGATCTGGCCGGTCGTCCTCTTCGGAATCGGGGTCGCGGGGCTCTTGCACCCGCGGGTCTTCCGGGCCGTTGCCGGGGTCGCGTTCCGGCCGTTCGGCGCCGGCCCGCCGCCGACCCTGCCCTGGCGGACGATGCTCGGGCTCCTGGTCTTCTACTCGGCCAGCTGGGTCGTCGGAGGAGTCGCCGTGCTCTTCCTGATCCGGGCGGTCGGTGGAGACGCCGGGCTGGAGGATGCGCCGTACCTCGGCGGCACCGCCGCCGTCGGTGCGATCGTGGCGGTGCTCTCCGTGCTCGCGCCGTCGGGGCTCGGTGTACGGGAGGCCTCGATGTACGGGCTGATGCTCGCCGTCGCCTCGGCGCCCGTGGCGCTCGGCGCGACGGTGCTCAACCGGCTTGCGATTACGTTGGTCGAGGCCGTGCTGCTCGGGGTGGGATACCTGGTGTGGAGAAGCACCCGAGACACTCCCGGCGGTCAGCTAGCGCGCAGCAGCTCTTCCTCGACCTGACGGTACGCCGGCGACTCGGGCGGGAGCTTGCCGAGGGCCTCGTGGAGCAGGTTGGCGGCCTCCTCGTCGTGGCCCTGGCGGCGGTGGACGAGCCCGAGGTTGGCGATGACGCGCGCCTCGTACTCCGCGTCGCCCAGGTCGCGCAGGACGTCCCGCGCTTCCTCGAGATGCTGAAGGGCGGCGTCCTCGGCGCCGCCGTGGGCGAGCGCGAGGCCGAGGTTGTTGAGCGTCAGCGCCTCGGCGTGGGGGTCTCCCAGGTCGCGGACGATCGCGAGGGCGGCCCGATGGCGTTCGGCCGCCTGCTCGGGCTCGCCGTCCCGCCGGAGCTGCGCGCCGACCGCGTTGAGCTGCTGCGCCCGCTCGCTCGGGTCGATCGAGTGGAGCCTCAGGAGCTTCAGCCGGTACATGGTCTTGACGTAGCCCTCGAACGCCCGGGTCGCGAGATCTTCGGTCCGGCGTGGCGTCCCAGCGGCAGCCGTCCTCGCCCGCGCACGCAGCTTCCGGGCGTGCTCGCGAGTGTGGAGCTGCGGAGCCCGCGGCCTCGGCGCCCGCTCGCGCGCCACCTGGAGCGTCGACGCGGTCCGTTGGGTCGCTGTGCGCACGCCCTTGCGCAGCTCGAGCCGGCGAAGCTGGCCAATCCCGATCACCGCGAGGGTCGCCACCAGCAGGAGCGCGGAGGCCGCGACCACGACGACGACGAGGCCGAGCGCCGTCAGCAGGCCGCCGAGCAGCAGCCACATCCCGCCGAGCGCCAGGAGGCGTCGCCGAGAGCGTGTATGACCTTCCGTCACCGTAGCGCTCGCCTAGGGATGCGATCCTCCTCCGGAACTGCCGCCTTCGCCGCGCCGACGGCTCTTCCTTCGCTCCGCTCGGTGCGACGACCGCGGGCGAGACACTAACGGGTCACGCGCGCTCGCCCGCAGAACGCGCTTCGGCTAGTGCGCTGAACCGGTCAAGTCACTATGATTCGAGCCGGCCGGCGCGGCGCCGGTCTGCACACCGTCGGCCACCTGGAAAGGAGCCCCCTTTTGGCCGAGCCCGCTGAGCGCGCTCGCCGAGTGACGATCAGTGACATCGCGGAGCGAGCCGGAGTCTCGAAGGGCGCCGTCTCGTATGCGCTGAACGGGCGCCCGGGAGTCTCCGACGGCACCAGGGAGCGAATCCTCGAGATCGCCCGCGAGCTCGGCTGGTATCCCAACCGTGCCGCGCGTGCGCTCTCCGTCGAGCGCGCCGACGCCTGCGGCCTCGTGCTCGCCCGGCCCGCGAAGACGCTGGCGCTCGAGCCGTTCTTCATGGAGTTCATCGCCGGCGTCGAGTCCGAGCTTTCGGCAAGGTCGATCGCCCTTTCGATTCAGCTCGTGCAGTCCGTGGACGACGAGATCGAGGTGTACCGGCGGTGGTGGGGCGAGCGCCGCGTGGACGGCGTCCTCATGGTCGACCTGCGGAAAGACGACCCGCGCGTTCGGGAGCTCGTTCGCCTCGGCTTGCCCGCCGTCGTCATCGGCGGACCGGTGGAAAATGGCGCTCTACCTGCGGTTTGGCACGACGAAGCCGGTGTCGTCATCGAGGCGGTTCGCTACGTCGCGGCACTGGGCCACACGCGAATCGCGCGCGTCGCCGGCGTCGACGAGTTCGTCCACACGGCGCAGCGGACGGCGGGATTTCTCAGCGTCACGGAGGAGCTCGGGCTCGAGGCCGAGGTGATCTCGACGGACTACTCCGCCGAGAGCGGCGCCCGCGCGACGCGCAAGCTCCTCTCGGAGCCACAGCCTCCGAGCGTGATCATCTACGACAGCGACCTCCTGGCCGTCACCGGCCTCGGAGTCGCGTTGCAGATGGGCTTCGCGGTCCCGGACGATGTGTCGATCGTCGGCTGGGACGACTCGCTGATCAGCCAGGTGGTGCATCCGCCGCTGACTGCGATCACCCGCGACATCGTCTCTTACGGCGTCACCGCCATCCGTCACCTCCTCGAGGTCATCGAGGGCCGGACGACGGACGACAAGGAGACGACAGCGCGGCGAGCTAACGCCGCGCGGAAGCACCGGCCCTGCTCGTCTGGCGAACGGCCTCGGCGGCGTCCGGGGACGCGCAGCTCGGGCCTGAGCAGCACGTCGCTTTGTTACCAGCTGGTTGACACTGAACCGGATAAGTGATGGACTTTTCACATCCGGATGCGACCCTCGAAGAGATCCCAGGCGGTTACACCGTCCACGCGGGACATCTCGACGCCCTGGATCGGCGCCAACTTCTGGTCGCGCACCGGCGGACCGCGCATGTGGATGCACTACGACCCCGCGGTTGTGCGAGATGAGCTCGAGGTTCTCTCCGACCACGGATGCACCGTCACCCGCTCGTTTTGCTACTGGCCGGACTTCGTCCCGGAGCCGGAGACCCTCGACGATCAGGTCCTCGACCGGTTCAGTGACTTCCTGGATGCGCACTCGGAGCTAGGGCTCGAAACGATCCCGACGCTCATCGTCGGGCACATGTCGGGGGAGAACTGGGATCCACCGTGGCGACAGGGGCGCGACCTCTATCGTGACGTCTGGCTGGTCGGCCAGCAGGCCTGGTTCGCCGAGGAGATCGCGCGCCGATTTCACCGGCACGCAGTCGCCGCCTGGCTGCTCTCGAACGAGATGCCGCTCTACGGCGGGAGCGCGAGCGCCGCGGAGGTCACCGCCTGGGCTCGCATCCTCATCCAGGCCCTGCGCGCGGGTGGTGCGACCCAGCCGGTTTCGATCGGCGACGGGGCGTGGGGCGTGGAGGTGTCCGGTCAGGACAACGGCTACTCGCTGCGGGCGCTCGCGCCGCTCGTCGACTTCTTCGGCCCGCACTCGTACCCGATGGAGGACGACCCGGTCCGGCAGGTCCTCACACCCGCGCTCGCGTGTGAGCTCGCGGGAAGCCTGGGCAAGCCGGTCGTGCTGGAGGAGTTCGGCGTCAGCTCGGACTTCGCCGCCGACGAGCACGCGGCCGCCTACTACCGCCAGGTGCTCCACACGTCGCTCCTCGCCGGAGCCCGCGGGTGGATCGCGTGGAACAACACGGACTTCGACGACCTCCGGCACCAGGACCCGTATCGCCATCACGTCTTCGAGCTGCACTTCGGCCTGACAGACGTCCGCGGTCGTCCGAAGCCGCAGCTCCGCGTGATCAGCGAGTTCGCCGAGCTCGTGCGCGGCCTCTCGAGTGGCGAGTGGGAGCGCGTGGCGGGCGACGCCGCTCTCGTCGTCCCCGAGCACTTCGAACGCGTCCTGCCGTTCACCGACCCGGCGTACCGGCAGGACCTGCGCGACAACCTGCTCCAGGCGTACGTCGCCGCCCGCGAGGCGGACCTCCCGGTCGAGCTCGTGCGAGAGCGCGACGGCCTTCCCGGCAGCGCCCGGCTCTACCTCGTGCCCTGCGCGAAGCTGTTGACGTCGCCCGGGCTCGACCGGCTCCGCGAGCTCGCCGAGGCCGGCGCCACGGTGTACGCCTCCTACTTCGCCGGGAGCACCCCGACCCAGCGCGGCCCCTGGCTGTCGTGGCTGGACGAGATCTTCGGCGTCCGCCACCGGCTGCGGTACGGCCTCGTCGACCCGATCGAGGACGACGAGGTGATCTTCCAGTTCGTCGACGACCTCGGCGACATCCCGGAGGGCGCTCGTCTCACCTTCCGCGTCGCCGGCGAGCCCAGCGCGCGCGCCTTCCTTCCCCTGGAGCCGCAGGGCGCGCAGGTCGTCGCGGTCGACGGGCATGGTCGGCCGGCTCTGCTCCGCCACAGCACCGGAGCCGGCTGCACCGTGCTCTGCACGTACCCGATCGAGCACATGGCCGCGAAGACTCCCGGCGTCAACCCCGAGGACACGTACCGGATCTACTCGGCGCTGGCCGAGGCGTCGGGCGTGTCGCGGCCGGTGCGGGTCGACGATCCGCGCGTTCTGGTCGGCCGGATCCGCAGCGGGGGCGCGGAGACCGCGCTCTTCGTGAACACCTCAGGGGAAACGCTTTCGACCCAACCAGTTCTGTCAGGCATCGAGCTCGATCCCGACCTGGGCGAGCTGACGCTCGAGCCGTTCGGCGCCGCGTCGATCCGATACGCGGGCTCACCCCCCGCCCGCGTATCGGCGACCGCGGCGAGCGAAGGGAGTGATGCCCGAGCGTGAGAGTGACCGCTGAAAGTCGGTCAACGTCGTCTAATCGACGAATGGAAGCAGGGAGGATGAGGAGGAGGATCATGGCAAGCCGCAAGTCAAGGAGGAAGACCGAGGCCTTCGGTTTCGTCGCCAGCGTGGTCGCTCTCGCGGTTGTCGCGACGCTGACCGCGGGCGGGGCCGGAGCAGGTCCACAGGAAGCTGCCGCGGTGCCACGCGGTCAAACCCTCTATACGTCGGGCAAGCAGTGGGGTCCCTATACGAACTTCAACCCGCTCAAGCCCGACTACAACACGGGCGTCGTCGGTCTCGTGTACGAGACGCTCTTCCGGTACGACCCACTCAAGGACAGGTTCATCCCGTGGCTCGCGAGTGGCGGGAAGTGGGTGGGCAGGAACTACGTCGTCACCGTGCGCAGCGGCGTCAAGTGGAGCGACGGGAAGCCGCTGACCGCTGCCGACGTGAAGTTCACCTTCGAGACGCAGAAGAACACGGGCGCCCAGTACGGGACGATGTGGAAGACCGGGCTCCAGCGGGTCACGACGAGGGGCCGGACCGTGACGTTCCACTTCAGGGGCGTCCCGAATTATCAGGAGTGGGACTCGAACCGGTACACGGTCCCGATCGTGCCGAGGCACATCTTCAGGGCCTACAGCGCCAAGGAGCTCGTCTCCGGCAACGCCTCCAACACCAGGCGGATCGTCGGGACCGGCCCGTTCACCTACGGTGGCGGCGCCGGCGGGAGCCAGACGCTGCAGTGGAACAGGCGTGGCAACTGGTGGGCCACGAAGGCCTATGGAATGAGGATGCCGATGCGCCACATCGTCGACATCCACAACACGTCGAACACGGCGTCGCTGCAGAACTTCCTGCAGAACCGGATCGACCTGAGCAACAACTTCTTCCCCGGCATCAACAGGCACGTGGGAGGCAGGGTCGGCACCTACTACAAGCGGGCGCCGTACATGCTCGCCGCCAACACGGCGTGGCTCGTTCCCAACCTGACCAAGAAGCCGCTGAACGACGTCACGTTCCGCAGGGCACTCGCCGAGTCGATCGACATCAACAGGATCGTCGTCGCCGACTACCAGCGGATCGTCTCGAAGGCCAATCCGACCGGCCTGCTCCCGAACTGGAACAAATGGGTCAACCAGGCGCAGGCCCGGAGCCTCGGCTTCAGCTACAGCACCTCGAGGGCGAGGAACCGATTGACGCAGGCCGGGTACAGGGACCGGAACGGCGACGGCTTCGTCGAGGACAAGGACGGATCGACAATCAACCTCAGGCTGATCGTCCCGAAGGGCTGGTCGGACTGGGAGACGGCGATCCAGATCATCGCCGACAGCGCCAAGGACGCCGGCATCAAGATCACGCCGGCCTATCCGGACTTCAACGGGCTCGTCGACGAGCGCAACACGGGCAAGTTCGAGCTCGTGATCAACAACGAGAAGCAGATCGGCAACACCGCGTACACCTACTACGACTACCTGTTCCGCCTGCCGATCCTGGCGTCACAGACCGCGGCCAACTTCCAGCGGTTCTCGTCGCCACAGGCCTGGGCGCTTACTACGCAGCTGAACAAGGTCCCGAGCACGAGTGTCGCCCGGGCGAAGCGGATCCACTCGCAGATCCAACGGGTGATCCTCACGCAGTTGCCCGCAATTCCGCTCTGGTACAACGGCATGTGGGCGCAGTACAACACGACGCATTGGACGAACTTCCCGACCTCCAGCGGAAACCAGGCGACACCGTCGACCTGGAACGGCTACATCAACATGACGGGCATCGACGCGCTTGCGAAGTTGAAGCCGAGGTAGGTCTTCACGACCAGTGACGGCAACCTAGAGTCGGGCCGCTGCTCCTCCTCCGGGAGGAGCGGCGGCCACTTCTCGACGTGAGCCGTTACCTCGCCCGCAAGCTCTCCATCTACCTGCTGACGTTCTTCGTCGCCGCGTCGATCGACTGGGCGATCCCGCGGCTCATGCCCGGCGATCCGATCTCGGGCCTGATCGCCCGGCTCCAGGCCGACCCGACCGCCGCCCAGGAGATGCACGGGTACTACACGGAGTCGTTCGGGTTCGACGAGCCGCTCTGGAGGCAGTACCTCAACTTCTGGCTCGGGCTCGCGCACGGCGACCTCGGCCCGAGCATCGCGTACGTCGGGTCGTCGGTCAGCGACCTGATCCGGGCGGCCATCCCGTACACGCTGGCGCTGCTGATCCCCGCGATCGTCCTCAGCTACATCGCCGGGAACAGGGTCGGAGCGCTCGCGGCGCGGCGGAAGGTGCTCGACAACACCGCGCTGCCGGTCGCCTACGTCCTCACGGCCACTCCGTACATGTGGCTGGCGCTCGTCCTCGCCTACTTCCTCGCGTTCCGCTGGCAGATCTTCCCGATCTCGGGCGCCTACGACTTCGCGCTCCAACCGGAGTGGACGTGGGAGTTCGCCCGCAGCTTCCTCCACCACTGGTTCCTCCCGTTCCTCACCCTCTTCCTCGTCTCGTTCGGAGGCTGGGCGATCGGGATGAGGAACCTGATCATCTACGAGCTCGAGGCGGACTACGCGAACTATCTCCAGGCGCTCGGCGCGCCGAATCGGCTGGTCCGCAAGTACGCCTACCGCAACGCCGTGCTCCCGCAGATGTCCGGCCTCGCGCTCGCTCTGGGAGTCATCGTCGGCGGAGCCCTGGTCACCGAGATCGTGTTCGGCTATCCCGGTGTCGGCACCCTGATCATCACGGCGATCACGAACCGCGACTACTTCCTGCTCCAGGGCATCTTCCTGTTCATCATCGTCGGCGTCCTGATCGCGAACTTCCTGGTCGACATCGCCTACGTGATCGTCGACCCGCGAACGCGTACGGGGCTTCAGGGGTCCTAGCCGTGGCCACCGTCGAGCCGCAGCAGGAGACCGTCGTCGCGGGCGCGGTCGTCGCCCCGACCGTCACTCCCCAGAGGCGCCGGCGCAGCGAGATCCTCTACTTCGCGTTTCGGAACAAGAAGCTCGTGGCGGGGCTCTCGCTGCTCGTGTTCATGCTCCTCTTCGCGATCGTCGGCCCGATGATCACGGAGTACGACCCCTTCGAGTTCTACGACGCGCTCGGCCAGCCGCCGTCGAAGGAGCACTGGTTCGGCACGACGGCACCCGGCCAGGACGTCTACGCCCAGTTCGTCTACGGGTTGCGCTCGAGCTTCATCGTCGGCGCCGTGGCGGGGACCGTGGCCGCCGTCATCGGGATGGCGGTCGGCTTCATCGCCGGCTACTTCGGCGGCATCGTCGACGACATCCTCAGCATGCTCACGAACGTCGTGCTCGTGATCCCGACGATCGCGGTGCTGATCATCGTGTCCGCGTACCTCTCGGTCGGGAGCCTGCTCTGGGAGGCGTTGCTGATCGGAGTCACGTCCTGGCCGTGGGCGGCACGCGCGATCAGGGCGCAGACCTTCTCGCTCGCGACGCGCGACTTCGTCAGCCTCGCGCGGCTTTCGGGCCAGGGGACGCTGGCGGATCATCGTCAGGGAGATCGCGCCGAACATGAGCTCCTATCTCTTCCTGACGTTCATCCTCCTGTTCGGCGGCTCGATCCTGATCGCGGCGACCCTCGACTTCCTCGGGCTCGGCCCCTCCGAGGTGATGTCGCTCGGCCTGATGCTGAACGTTGCCGTGTCGAACAGCGCGCTCGTGCTCGGCATGTGGTGGTGGTTCATCGTCCCCGGGATCGGGATCACCGCCATCGTCGCCGCCCTGTACGTGATGAACGTCGGACTGGACGAGGTCTTCAACCCGAGGCTGCGCCGGACGTGAGCGTCAAGGTCGACAACCTCCGCGTCTACTACCGCACGCTCCGCGGCGACGTCCAGGCCGTGGACGGCGTCACCTTCGGGATCGAAGACGGCGAGATCATGGGTCTCGCCGGCGAGTCGGGCTGTGGGAAGTCCACGCTCGGCAAGAGCCTGATCCGCATGGACAGCCGCATGCAGCACGTCGAGGGGCAAGTCCGGCTCGACGACGACGTCCTGCCGATCGCCGACACGAAGGCGATGAACCGTTACCGGTTCAAGAGCGTCTCGATCGTTCCCCAGTACGCGATGAGCGCGATGACGCCGACGCGCAAGGTGGGGAAGATGATCGAGGAGCTGCTGGAGTCGCGAGGCGTCCGCTTCTCGACCATCCGACCAGAGCTGGAGCGTCGCCTCACGCTCGTCGGGCTCTCACGGGACGTGCTCGGGATGTACCCGATCGAGCTCTCGGGCGGGATGAAGCAGCGGGTCGTGATGGTGCTCTCCACGCTGCTCAACCCGGCGCTTCTGATTGCCGACGAGATCACCTCGGCGCTGGACGTCTCGACGCAGAAGGCGGTCGCCGAGACGCTCGTCGAGTTCCGCGACCGCGGCTACGTCAAGAGCATGATGGTGATCACGCACGACCTTGCGATCCTCTACCAGGTCGCCGACAGCATCCTCGTCATGTACGCGGGCAAGCTCGCGGAGAAGGCGCCGGCCGAGGTGATCATCGACTCGCCGCTCCATCCCTACACCCAGCTGCTGATCTCGTCGCTGCCCGAGGTCGGGGTGACCTACGAGGAGCAGAAGCTCACTGGGATCCCCGGCCGGCCGCCGCCCCTGCTCGATCCGCCGACGGGCTGCCGGTTCCGGGACCGCTGCCCCTTCGCATTCGAGAAGTGCGTCGAAGACCCGCCCTTCCTCGAAGTCGCGCCGGGCCACGAAGTCGCCTGCTGGAAGGTCTTTTAGGTGCCCCGCCCAGCAATACACGCCGGCCCCTCGCCCGCGATCACGCGGCGCCAGGAACCACCCTCGCCCTTGCAAAGGCCGCAGAGGGCCTTTGACGCGGGCGAGTGCGGCCCCTGGCTTGGTGCTCGCGACCGAGGAACTCGGCAGCATCACTGGACGGGGCACTGATGTTGAAACTCGACCGGGTCACGAAGGTCTACAAGGTCGGCACCTTCGGCGGGAAGCGCCTGACCGCGGTCCGCGACGTCTCCTTCGATCTCCGCCCCGGCGAGGTCGTCTCGCTGATCGGCGAGAGCGGCAGCGGGAAGTCGACCGTCGGGAAGATGATCCTCCGGCTGACGCCGGTCACGGACGGCTCGATCACGTTCGAGGGGACCGACGTCTCCACGCTCGAGCGGCGGCGCCTGAAGGGCTACCACGGCGACGTGCAGGGCGTCTTCCAGGATCCCTTCAGCTCGTACAACCCGATCTTCAAGATCGACCGCGTCTTCAGCATGATCCGCGGCGCGTACTTTTCGGGGATGAGCGGCTCGGACTGGGGCCGCAAGCTGGACGCATCCCTCCACGCCGTGAGCCTCGAGCCCGAGGCGGTGCTGGGCAAGTACCCGCACCAGCTCAGCGGCGGCCAGCTTCAGCGGCTGCTGATCGCGCGCGCGCTCCTGCTCGACATCAAGTACCTGGTCGCGGACGAGATCATCAGCATGCTCGACGCCTCGACCCGGATCGACGTGCTGAACCTGCTCGGCGAGCTGAAGGCTCGCGGGCTCGGCGTCCTCTTCATCACGCATGACCTCTCGCTCGGCAACTACATCAGCGAGCGGACCGTGATCCTGCGCCGCGGGAGCATCGTCGAGATGGGGGCGACGGAGAAGGTCTTCGGGAACCCGATGCACCCCTATACCAAGCTGCTGATCGCTTCCGTGCCGCCGCTGCACAAGAAGTGGGCGGAGGTCGAGCAGGAGGTCGGTCTGCCCGGCGGCCGGATCGGCGAGCCGGCCGATGCGGAGCCGCTGCACGAGGTCGAGGACGACCACCTGGTCGCTCTCGGCCCGGACGCGTTCTAAGTGGTTTCCGGCTCGGGCAGCTGCCCGGCGCCGATCAGGTCCCGGTACCAGTAGAAGCTCGACTTCGGGACGCGCTCGAGCGTCGAGTAGTCGACGTAGAGGAGCCCGAAGCGCCGGGAGTAGCCGTACGCCCACTCGAAGTTGTCGAGCAGCGACCACACGAAGTACCCGCGGACCGGGATGCCGTCGGCGATCGCGCTGCCGACCGCGCCCAGGTACTTGTTGAGGTAGTCGATCCGGTCGCGGTCCTCGACTCGCCCGTCGTGGAGGAGCACGTCCGGGAAGGCGCCTCCGTTCTCCGTCACGTACAGCTTCTGGACGCCGTAGTCGCGGTGCAGCCGGGTGAGGACGTCGGAGATCCCGCTGGGATAGATCTCCCAGCCCATCTCCGTCGTCGGGCCGCCGTTCGTCACGGTCTGCGGCTTCCCCTCCGAGTCGGCCTCGATGACCGTCCGCGAGTAGTTGTTCAGCCCCACGAAGTCGATCGGCGCGGAGATCGCGGCCAGGTCGCCGTCGCGGACCGGCGGCGCCGAGTCGCCGAGGTGCTCGAGGACGTCGTCCGGGTAGCTGCCCCGCAGGACCGGGTCGAAGAAGAGCCTGTTCCGGAAGCCGTCCTGCTCCCTCGCGGCCTCGATGTCGCGTGGGTCGTCGCTCGCCGGGTACACCGGCCATGAGTCGAGGACGATGCCGACCTCGGATCCGGGGCTCTCGCGCCGGAGTGCCTCGAGCGCGAGGCCGTGCGAAAGGAGCACGTGGTGCGCGGCGGCCGCGGCGGCGGGGAGCTCGGTCCTGCCCGGCGCGTGGAGGCCAAGTGCGTAGCCGAGCCACGAGACGCAGTACGGCTCGTTCTGCGTCAGCCAGTCGCGGACGCGGTCGCCGAGCCGTTGGGCGACGACCCCGACGTACTCGCCGAATGCCTCCGCCGTGGCGCGCGAAGGCCAGCCGCCGGCGTCTTCGAGTGCCTGCGGGAGGTCCCAGTGGTAGAGCGAGACGAACGGCCGGATGCCGGCGGCGAGTAGGTCGTCGACCAGACGGTCGTAGAAGTCGAGGCCCGCTTCGTTGACGCGTCCGCGTCCCTCCGGCACGACGCGGGGCCAGGCGATCGAGAAGCGGTAGGCGTCGAGGCCGAGCTCCTGCATGCGCTCGATGTCCACGCCGTAGCGGTGGTAGGAGTCGCACGCGATCGCTCCCGAGTCGCCGTTGCGGATCTTGCCCGGCGTATCGCAGAACGTGTCCCAGATGCTCGCGCCTCGCCCGTCGGCCTCGGTCGCGCCCTCGATCTGGTACGCCGACGTCGCCGCGCCCCAGAGGAAATCGCTGGGAAAGTCTCGTCCGTTCATGCTCGTCATGGACACTAGCTTAACCGGTCAAGCACGTTTGTCCAAGCCGAACTGCACCAAATCGGATATTTCTCCGCTACCGTGTGTCGCAGGGACGGCATCGGGCCGCTCCCGTGAGGTGAGCTTCTCGTTTCTTCTTCGGCGGTTTCGAGGCAGGCGAATCTCGAACCGAACTGAAGGAGAACCACATGTCAAAGGAATCATTCGCGGGTCTCGGCGTGGCCGAACCGATCGCCGCTGCACTCGCGCGGCGGTCGATTCACACGCCGTTCTCGATCCAGTCACTCGTCATCCCGGACGCCCTGGCCGGGAACGACGTCCTGGCCAAGTCCCCCACGGGGTCGGGCAAGACCATCGCGTTCGCCGCGCCGATCGTCCAGCGCCTCGACGCCGCCGACGCGCGTCCCTCGGCACTCGTCCTCGTCCCCACCAGGGAGCTCGCGACGCAGGTCGCCGAGGAGTTCGAGGACATCGGGCGAACGAGGGGCCTGCGCGTCACGGCCGTGTACGGCGGCACCTCGGTGTCCGCGCAGGGGAAGGCGGCAAAGAGCGCACACATCCTCGTCGCGACCCCCGGCCGGCTCCAGGATCTCGCGAACCGACGGTTGGTCAACCTCGATGGCATCCGCATCCTCGTCCTCGACGAGGCCGACCGGATGCTCGACATGGGCTTTCAGCCACAGGTCGATGCGATCGTCAGGCGGCTGCCGAAGAAGCGGCAGACGATGTTCTTCTCGGCCACGCTCGACGGTGAGGTCGCCGAGCTCGCTCGGGCGTACACGCACAACCCGAGCCGCGTCGACGGCCAGCTCCCGGGCGCGGTCGAGGTAGGAGAGACCGATCACCGATTCGTCGGAGTGACCGCCGACAGCAAGGTGGAGACGCTGGTGGAGATCCTTGGCCACGACGAGGGCCTCACGCTCGTCTTCGTGCGGACGAAGCGCGGCGCCGACCGGCTGGTGCAAAGGCTGCGGCGGCACGGAGTCAAGGCGGCCGCGATGCACGGCGACATGGGCCAGGGTGCCCGAGAGCGTGCGCTCGCACAGTTCGAGGCGGGCAAGGTCAAGACCCTCGTCGCGACCGACGTTGCGGCGCGGGGCCTCGACCTCGACAACATCTCACACGTGATCAACTTCGATCCACCGGCCGACAACACCGGATACACCCATCGGGTCGGGCGGACCGCCCGCGCCGGACGAGACGGCACCGGCATCACGCTCGTGCTGCCCGAGCAGCAGGCCGAGGTCAGCCACGTCGCGCGGAGCGTCGGTGAGCACGAGCAGTTCGAGCAGCAGGGCATGCGCGTCGCACCCAAGCGACTCGTCTATTCGGGCCGGGGGCGGCGCTCCAAGTGGGGCCCGCCGCGGCAGCGGCGGAAGATCTAGGAGGGATTGGCGAGACGTCGCTCGTCGCAGGGGTGCGATGGTCGTTCCGAGGCAAGGACGCAGGGAGCGTTCGTATCGAATGAGATACGGGCGCGACTGAGGACGCAGTCCTCGGGGCGAGCAGCCCGGCCCTGCGGCTCAGCAGGGCGTTTCGCCGATCCCTCCCTAGGACGAAGGACCACCGCGACGGCCGCGTACTGGCACGCGGCCGCCGCGATCACGAGCGCGTGAAAGAGCTCGTGGTAGCCGAACACGGTTGGGATTGGATCGGGCCGACCGCTGGCGTACACGACGGCGCCGCCCGTGTAGAGAACACCTCCGATCGCGAGCAGGAGGATGCCGGCCAGGCCGGCGTGGTCCCAGAGTTGCGGGAGGGCCAGGACCCCGACCCAGCCGAGAGCGATCCCGAGCGCGGCGGCGAGCCATTTGGGCCCGTCCACCCATGCCAGCTTGAGGACGATCGCCGCGAGCGCGCCGCCCCAGACGATCGGGAGGACGGTCCAGCGCCACGCGCCCGAGAGCACGAGCAATCCGAAGGGCGTGTACGTCCCGGCGATCAGGAGGTAGATCGCGGCGTGGTCGAGGCGCCGCATCCAGCGCCTCGGCCCGGGCCGCCACGTGATCCGGTGGTAGAGCGCGCTGATGCCGAACATGGTCGCCAGGGCGGCGGCGAAGACGGCGGCCGAGACTTTCTCGCTCGCCCCAGACGCAACCACGACGAGTGCGGCGCCGAAAACGAGCGAGACGAAGAAGGCGTACTGGTGGAGGACGCCGCGAAGGCGTGGTCGCGTTGCATCCATGCGGCCGAGCATAGATGCGGTTTATGAAACCGGTGCTCCACGGGTTGAGCTGTGGGCGCGCCGCGCCGCCGCGGCAGTTGCCTCGGCGGCGCGGAGGACCTGTGTGACCAGCCAGATCAGCAGGAGGGCGACGACCACTGCCGTCCAGAACAGCCGGCGCTTCAAGCGACGTCGCCTCACGCGGTGACTGCCTCGCTCTCGGCCGGCGCCGCCGTCGAGGTGTAGGTCGGCTTGTAGCCGAGCAGACGGCCGGCAGGTGCGCCGAGTGCCAGGCCGACCCGCTGCATCCAGGCCGGCGGGAAGGCCAGCTGCACCGTGTCGAACGTGTCGCGAGCGATCACGGCGAGCCGGAGCGGGTTCGGCAGCCCCTTCTTGTTGGTCATGCCGTCGGCGGCGAGCGAGAACATCGTCTCGATCAGCTGCTCGAACTTGAGCGCCGGTCGAACCTCGCAGACGAAGTGCGCCTCCTCGTCGCCGGCGTTCCAGAACTGGTGCTTCGTGCCGGCCGGAACGAGGATCCGGTCGCCGGGCCCCGCCGGCAGCTCCTGGCCGTCGAGCTTGAGCGTGAGCGAGCCCTTGAGCACCTCGAAGCGCTCGTCCTGGGAGGGGTGGACGTGCGCCGCCGCAACGGCGCCGTTCGGCTTCACGAAGCACTCGATCACGACGGCCTCGCCGTTCGTCTCCGCGGACGTCTTCCGGAAGACGATGCGCTCGCCGGTGACCGGGTTCTCGATCGAATCTCCTGCGTGAATCATGTTGAGCTCCTTTCGTTCGATTGACGCCTCGAACGATCGGGCACTGCGCTTACGGCCCGCTTACGGCAGGCTTACGACGGTGACCTCTGCGGACAGGGGGAGGCTCGAGTTTCGGCTGCTGGGCCCGCTCGAAGTGGAGAGCGGCGGCGCCGTCCTGCCCGTGGGTGGGCCGCGCCAGCGCTCCCTCCTGGCGTTTCTGCTCCTCCATTCGAACGAGGTCGTCAGGCGTGACGCGCTGATCGACGCGCTCTGGGGCGAGGATCCGCCCGCGCGCGTTCAGAACGCCCTCCAGGTCGCCGTCCATGCCCTGCGGAAGCTGCTCGGGTCGGACCGCATCGAGACGGTCGGTGACGGCTACCGGCTGCGGGTCGAGGCGGGCGAGCTCGACCTCGCCCGTTTCCTCGAGCACCAGGAGGAGGCTCCTGCCGCGGCGCTCGAGCTCTGGCGCGGCCCCGCTCTCGTGGGGGTCGACGCGCCGTTCGCGTCAGCCGAGGCGGCTCGGCTCGACGACCTTCGGCTTGCCGCCGTCGAGCGCCGCATCGATGCCGAGCTCGACGAGGGTGCGCACGACGTGCTGGCGCCCGAGCTGGAGCGCCTGATCGCCGAGCACCCGTATCGCGAGCGGCTCCGCGCCCAGCTCATGCTCGCGCTCTACCGTGGCGGCCGCCAGGCAGAGGCGCTCGATGCGTATCGCGAGGCGCGCCGGACGCTTTGCGAGGACCTCGGCGTCGAGCCGAGCCCGGAGCTCCGGCGGCTGGAAGGGGCGATCCTCCGCCAGGATCCCGAGCTCACGCCGGAGGGGCGTGTTCGCGCAGTGAAGGGCAACCTCCCGGCGCCGCTGACGGCGCTCGTCGGCCGCGAGCTCGAGCTGGCCGCTGTGACCGGGCTGCTCCGCCGGCCCGACGTCCGCCTTGTCACGCTCACCGGTCCCGGCGGAACCGGAAAGACCCGGCTCGCGCTCGAGGCCGCTTGGGAGTTCGGGAGGGCGCTGCCCGACGGCGCCTACTTCGTCGACCTGGCCCCGCTCGACGATCCGGCTGACGTCTCGCCGACAATCGCGCATGTGCTGCCTCTCGGCGAGGGCCGCGGCTCGACGCTCGACAGCGTCAAGGAGGCTCTGCGAGAGCGGACAACCCTGCTGTTGCTCGACAACTTCGAGCGCGTGGACGAGGCGGCGCCGGTCGTCAGCGAGCTGCTCGCAGCTGCGCCGGGACTGCGCGTGCTGGTCACGAGCCGCGCGCTCCTTCGGTTGTCCGGCGAGCATGAGTACCGCGTGCCGCCGCTCCGGCTGCCGGACAGCGAGGACGTCCGGCGGCTGGACGTGCTCGCGCAGAACGAGGCAGTCGGGCTCTTCGTGGCGCGGGCAGAGGCGATCCGCCACGGCTTTCGTCTCGACGCGACGAACGCGGCGGCAGTCGCCGAGATCTGTGTCGCGGTCGACGGCCTTCCGCTGGCACTCGAGCTCGCCGCGGCACGCGTCCGGCAGCTCGAGCCCGCCGAGCTCGCCGAGCGATTACGGGAGCGGCTTGCCGTCCTGACGGAGGGACCGCGGGACCTGCCCGAACGCCACCAGACGCTGCGCGCGACGATCGAGTGGAGCCGCGACCTGCTCGAAGACCGGGAACGCCGGCTCTTCGCTGCGCTGGCGGTCTTCGCCGGCGGCTGCACGCCCGACGACGCCGAAGCGGTGTGCCGGGCGTCGGCGGAAGAGCTGGAGCGCCTGGTCGACCGGAGCCTGCTGCAGCGCGACGACAGCCGCTACTCGATGCTCGAGACGATCCGGGAGTACGCGGTCGAGCAATTCGAGGCGGAAGGAGGCGCCGAGGAGCTGCGGCGCCGTCATGCGGCCCGGTTTGCCGCGCTTGCCGAGGAGGCCTCGGCCGGGTTGTGGGAATCGGTGCAGGGCCCCAATCGCGGCGCCTGGCTCGAGCGGCTCGAGGCCGACTACGCGAATCTCCGGTCGGCGCTCGCGTGGGCGGACCAATCGGACCCCGACTTGGCGTTGCGGATCGCCGTCGGCCTCTTCGAGTTCTGGCTCAGTCGCTGCCATTTCGAGGAAGGGCTCGCCTGGCTCGAGCGCGCTGTCGCGAGCTCTCCCGAGGCGGAGAGCTCGCTTCGCGCCCAAGCGCTCCACTCGGCCGCCTTCCTCGCGCTCGGCTGTGGCGATGCGGAGCGATGCTCGGCGATCGGAGAGGAGAGTCTTGCGCTCTACCGGAGCCTGGGCGATCGCGAAGGCATCGGTCGGACGGTCCACCTGCTCGGCCAGGCCGCGGCCGAGCTCGGCCAGCGGGATCGCGCGCTCGCGCACGCGGACGAATCGCTGCGACTGGCGCGGGAGCTCCGGCATGTCCGCGGGCTGATCGTCTCGCTGCGCGAGCTGGGCGTCCTGACCGCGGAGGGCGGAGACCTCGGCCGAGCGAACGACCTGCTCGACGAGTCGGAGCAGCTCGCACGCGAGCACGAAGACGACTCGGCGTTGGCGGCCATCCTCCTCGACCGGAGCAGGCTGGCACTCGCGGCTCGGGATTCCGAGAAGGCAGCGAGTCTGGCCGCGGAAGGCGTCTCGCTGTACAGCAAGTACGGCACGACCGCGGGAATCGCGGAGGGCGTTCACGTGCTCGCGCTCACCGCCGAGCTGGACGGAAAGCCGGATCGGACGGCACGGCTCCTCGGCGCCGCAGAGGCGCTGCGTGACGCGGCCGGAGCACGGCTCGCGGCCGCCCACTCCGGCGGCCTCGAGGACGCGGTGCAGCGCGCGAGCGCGTCGCTCGGGGATGCTGCGTTCGCGGCCGCGCAGGCCGAAGGTCGCGCGTTGTCGGTGGACGAGGCGGTCTCCCTGGCACTCACCGACGAGTCGCCATCGGTGGCCTAGATCCGGTAGCGGCGACGGCGTACTTCGCCAGCTCGCTCGCAGGCGACGACGGCCGGCGGCCTGATGTGAAAACTCCTGCGCGTTCCGGCCGGCCTCTACCAGCTATTCAGCGCGGCAGGCCCGAGGAGCGATGTCAGGCGAGAGCACGCTGGCCCAAACCACCGCGCTGTCTCCGAGCCGGCTAGCTTGCTTCCGTGCTGGGGGTAAGCAGCTTCCAGTGCCCCTCGGAGATGACCTCGATGGTGCCGTCGACCACTTTGATGGCGGTCTGGTCGTCAATCGCGTACGCGGGGACTGACAGGCCGGCGGCCCATTTCTCGATGTTGGCGATTGAAGTGTCCGGCATGTCCTCCCGCTCCAGGTGCGGAAACAACGAGAAATCGACCAGTCCCAGCGCTCTGTCGCTGCCGGTGAGCGGATCACTGTCGTCATAGGTTGCTCCCCCGAAGTCGGGAGTCGCGACCATCGCACCGCCGCTGGTGCCGACATACACCTTGTCGGGCGGCAGCGACGGCAAGAGGTCGGCCAGTCCGGACTGCCGCATCCAGTAACAGAGGTACAAGGGACTCCCGCCCCAGACCAGCAGAGCATCGACTTCCTGGACCGCCGGAACCCAGTACTCCTCTTTGATGCTGGGCAGCGCGGTCAGCTCCAACACTCCCAATGACTTCCAACCCAAGCCGCACATCGGGCCGCCGACCGTTCCGTTGATGAACCCGTAGACGTGTGACGGTCCGCCGGGGAAAGGTTGCACCCCGGTGGGAATGCAGAGCGCGCTCGACTCCGCAATCGGCTTGCCCAGCAACTCGACCAGCGCCCCGTGGATGCTCGCATTCCTGATGCCGCTAGATGTGAGGAGAATCTTCATCGTGCCTCCCGAAACAGTGCTGCAGGCGGGACCTCTTAGACCGTACGCGGAAGAGACAGGCAGACCACCGCAAACTCATCGACTCCGAAGAGATCCAGCGTCACGGCTTCAGGGGACATTCCCGAACACTGGCGTAAGCCACCACGTCTTCCCCTTGTCGCATCAAGAACGGGTGTGATGCGTGACGGTCAGCGAAAGCTGATCGCGAGCTTGCCGCGGACGCGCTCGGTGGCGAGGGCCTGGAGCGCGTCGGTCGCGCGGTCGAGTTCGAGGGTGTCGTGGATATGTACCTGCAGCGTGCCGTCGTCGAGTAGTGCCGCCAGGCGGCGGAGATTGTCGGTGCTCGGTACCGCCACCAGGTTGGTGCGGCCCGGCCCATCTCCGGCCGCGCCGTTCGACGAGGCGACGCGCGCACCGTCCCTGAGCGCGCCGTCGAACGCTCCCGGCGCGTAGGAGACGAGATCAAGCAGCGCGTCGACGCCGTCAGGGTGGCGGTCGCGGACGGCGGCGACGACGTCGCCGTCACGGTCGAGCTGCTCGGTGACGCCGAGTTCGCGCAGGTAGTCGCCGTCCTCGGGGAGCGCCGGAGCGATGATCGTGGCACCGGCGCGGGCGGCGAGCTGGACGGCGAAGCTGCCCACGCCGCCGGCCGCGCCGACGATCAGGATCGTTTCTCCCTCGGAGAGCGCGAGCGCATCGGCGGCCGCGAGTGCGGCGATGCCAGCGAGTGGGGCGACGCCGGCC
>CAWJYU010000004.1:0-491676 GCA_963847235.1 uncultured Actinomycetes bacterium
GCTCGAGACGGACGGTCACGGCGTCGAGTCTACGGTCGCCGCAGCTACCATCCGCGCGCGAGATGGCCAGGAAAGTCAAGACGCCACCACCGCCGAAGCGCGCGGTGCAGGCACCGAAGCAGCGGGCAACTCCGCGCGACGATTCGCGAAACAGGAAGCTCCTGTACGTGATCGGTGCCTCGGGATTCGTCATGCTCGCTCTCGTCATCGGGATCTTCGCGCTGATGGGCGGCGGCGACGACGCCGAGAGCGCCGAGGGGGCGGTGGCGACGATCAGGGGTGCCGGGTGGACGTACCAGAAGACGACGAGCCAGGGACGGGACCACGTGCCCGAGCTCGAGGCGAGCTTCAAGTACAACACCGTGCCCGGCACGAGCGGCCCGCACTCGAACCAGACGGTCGTCTACGGCGTCTACGACCAGCAGGTCTCCGAGATCAACTACGTCCACAACCTCGAGCACGGCGCGATCGGGATGTTCTACGGGCCGGACGTGTCGGCGGACAAGATCGCCCGGATGCAGGAGTACTACAACCGGGATCCCAGGGGGCTGATCATGGCGCCCGACGACCGGCTCGGCGACCAGATCGCACTCACCGCATGGACGCACATCGCGAAGGGGAAGACCTTCGACGAGGAGGTCTTCGACACGTTCATCGAGGAGTTCGGCTTCGCCGGGCCCGAGTCGTGCAAGAACGACATCGAGCAGGGCTGCTTCCGCCGCGAGAACCTCGAGCCCGGCAACCAGTAGCGCCTATCCTTGGCCGGCCGGGGTGGCGAAACTGGCTATACGCGGGTGACTTAAAATCAGCTGTCCCCTACGGGGGCGTGCGGGTTCGAGTCCCGCCCCCGGCACCTCACTGATCCGTTGCTCCTCGTCCTGGCCATCGTCGTCGCCGTCCTGTGGCTGCCGACGGGCTGGGGAATCGCGCTCGTAGCCGCTGCGCTGGTCTTCGAGGTGGGGGAGACCGGCTTTTGGTTCTGGCTCTCGAAGCGGCGGAAGGCCGTCACGGGCGCGGAGGCGCTACCGGGATCCCGCGGCGTCGTGGTGGTGGCGTGCCGGCCCGACGGGCAGGTGCGCGTCGCAGGCGAGCTGTGGCGGGCACGCTGCGAGGAGGGTGCCGACATCGGGGACCAGGTCGTGGTCGAGCGGCTCGACCCGGAACTGACGCTGGTCGTGAGGAAAGACCCTCCAAACTAGGAGGGTTGGCGAAGCACGGCTGTGCCGCCAGGCCGCGCTGCTCGCCCCCAGGACTGCGTCCTCAGTCGCGCCCGTATCGCATGGATACGGGCGCTCCCTGCGTCCTTGCCTGGGAACGAGCATCGCACCCTGGCAACGAGCGTACTCCGCCAAACCCTCCTAGACTCTGCGGCCCGTGGCGCTCGACGTCGAACAGGCTGCCCTGGAGTGGGATTCGCCGCTCTTCCGGATGGCGATCGCGCAGTTCGAGCAGGGGCTCGAGCACGCCGATGTCGAAGAGGACGTCGCCGAGCGCCTGCGCTACCCGGAGCGCGCCGTGATGATGTCGGTGCCCGTCCGGCGCGACGACGGCTCGCTGCAGGTGCTCCCCGGCTACCGGGTGCAGCACTCGACGGTGCTCGGGCCGACGAAGGGCGGGCTCCGCTACGACCCGCACGTCTCGCTCGGCGAGTGCACGGCGCTGGCGATGTGGATGACCTGGAAGACCGCGCTACTGCGGATTCCCTACGGCGGCGCGAAGGGCGGGATTCGCTGCAACCCGCGAGAGATGTCCATGGGTGAGCTCGAGCGGATGACCCGCCGCTACACGATCGAGCTCCGGCCCATCATCGGGCCCGAGGAGGACATCCCCGCCCCGGACATGGCCACGAACGAGAAGACCATGGCCTGGATCATGGACACGTACTCGATGGTCGAGGGCTATGCGGTGCCCGAGATCGTGACCGGAAAGCCGGTCTCGATCGGCGGCTCCGTCTTCCGCCGCGAGGCGACGGGCGCCGGCGTCGTGATGGTCGTCGAGCGCGCGTGCGCACGCCTCGGCTGGAACCTCGCCGAGCAACGCTGCGTCGTCCAGGGTTACGGAAACGTCGGCGGTGTCGCCGCGCACGAGCTCGCGGCCCGCGGTGCCCGGGTGATGGCCGTTTCGGACATCTCCGGAGGGGTCCACTCCGAGGCCGGACTGGACCTGGCCGCAGTGGACGCCTGGATCGAGGAGCAGGGGTCGCTCGACGGCTACCCCGACGCCCAGCACGTCTCGAACGTGGACCTCCTCGAGCTTCCGTGCGACATCCTCGTCCTCGCCGCGCTCGAGGATCAGGTCACGGCCGACAACGCCGGCCGGATCGAGGCGAAGATGGTCGCGGAGGGCGCGAACGGGCCGACGACGGTCGAGGCCGACGCGATCCTCGGTGAGCGCGGGATCGTCGTCCTGCCGGACATCCTCACGAACGCCGGCGGCGTCACCGTCTCCTACTTCGAGTGGGTGCAGGATCTCGGGCGGTTGTTCTGGGGGCGGGACGAGATCCGGGACAAGCTCGCGGAGCAGCTGGGAGACGCGTCCGACCGGGTGTGGGACCTGTCCGGCCAGCTCGGCGTCACCCTGCGGCAGGCGGCGCTCGTCGCCGCGATCCGTGAGGTGGGCGGGGCGCTGACCGCGCGCGGGATCTATCCGTGACCGTCGTCCGCGAGGCGATGCTGTCCGACCCGCCGACGCTCGGCGTGAGCGACACCGCCCAGGACGCGGGGCAGGCGCTGGCGAGGCCCGAGGTCCGGGCTGTCTTCGTCTGCGACGCGGACCGCTTCGTCGGTGTCGTCACGCGGAAGACGCTCGTCCGAGAGGTGGTCGCGACGGGCCGAAGCCCCCGCGAGACGCCGGTCGGCGAGATCGCCGAAGAGCCGCACTGGACGATCGATGCCGAGATGCCCGTCGACGAGGCGTTCCGGTTCATGGAGGAGAAGGACGCCGAGCGCGTGCCGGTCGTCGAAGGCGAGCGCCTCGTGGGAGTCCTCTCGCGAAGCGGCCTTCAGCGCCGGCTGGCCGAGGACGAACCACCGCAGGCGGATCCGGACTCGTCTAGCAGCAGGTGTAGGCGCCCGGCGGGGCGTCGCCCTCGACCGGCTCCGGCAGCTGCGCCGCCTCGAGCGCGATGCCATGGAGGATGTCGCGCTCGCTGACCGTCAATGCGTCGAGGCCGAGCCGGCTCAGCGTCTCGCGCACGATGATCCCGCCGGCAACGATCACCGGCGCCCGGTCGGGATGGAGACCGGTCACCTGCGCCCGCTCCGCGAGAGGCATCTGCGCCAGGCGATCGACTTCGCGCTCGATCGCCTCGAGAGTCAGGCGGTGCCCGTGGATCCGATCGCGGTCGTACTCGTCCATGCCGAGCTCGATCGCCGCGAGACTGGTGATCGTCCCCGCCACGCCGATCGCGTCGTCGACGACGAGATCGTCCGGGATCGACGCCGCGACGTGCCCGGCGCAGGCGTCGAGCTCGCTCGGGGAGGGCGGATCGCTGCGCAGGAACCGCTCGGTCAGCCGCACCGAGCCGATGTCGACGCTCTGTTGCGAGAGCACGCCGTCCGGCCCCGCGACGACGAGCTCGGTCGAGCCGCCGCCGATGTCGAGGACGAGCGTCGGCCGGTCGAGCTGCCTGTCGCTCGTCACTCCGCGGAAGGTGAGGTCAGCCTCTTCCTCCCCGCCGAGCAGCCGCGTCGTGAAGCCGTAGCTCCACTCGATCTCTCCCAGGAAGGCCTCGCCGTTCTCGGAGTCTCTGACGGCGCTCGTCGCGGTCAGGAGGACGCGCTCGGCGCCAAGTTGCTCGGCCTCGCGGCGGTAGTCCGTGAGCACGTTTCGGACGCGCGCGATGGGGAGGGGAAGCAGGCGGCGGCGCGCGTCGACCCCCTCGCCGAGCCGCGTGATCTCGGTGCGCGCGACCACGTCCTCGACTCGGCCGTCGGCGACGTCGGCGACGAGCAGCCGCGTGGTGTTCGTCCCCTGGTCGATCGCGGCGACGCGCATGGCCGCGGCTACGCTAGCCGCATGTTCCTCTTCCGCGAGAAAGACGTCTCCATGGTCGAGCCGGATCGCGCCCTACCGGGCCGCGACGAGCCGATGCGCGTGCCCGCGCGCCACGAGGTGCTCGGGACGCCGCTCCAGCCGCCGTTCCCCGAAGGGCTCGAGCGAGCCGTGTTCGCACTCGGCTGCTTCTGGGGCGCCGAGCGCGTCTTCTGGCGGGCTCCCGGCGTCTACACGACCGCGGTGGGCTATGCCGGCGGCTACACGCCGAACCCGACCTACCAGGAGGCCTGCAGCGGCCAGACCGGTCACACCGAGGCAGTCCTCGTCGTCTTCGACCCGGAGCAGACGAGCTACGACGAGCTCCTGCGTCTCTTCTGGGAGAACCACGACCCGACGCAGGGCATGCGCCAGGGCAACGACGTCGGAACCCAGTACCGCTCGGCGATCCTCTACGACGAACGACGAGCAGCGCGAGGCCGCGGAACGCTCACGCGACATGTACCAGGGCGAGCTGCGCGACGCGGGCTACGGCGAGATCACGACCGAGATCGCGCCCGCCGGCGCCGTTCTACTACGCCGAGGACTACCACCAGCAGTACCTCCAGAAGAACCCGAACGGCTACTGCGGGCTCGGGGGGACGGGCGTCAGCTGCCCCGTCGGCCTCGTTCGCTCGGCGTAGAGCTGCGCTACAATCGGCACCAGCGACGCGGGGTGGAGCAGTCAGGTAGCTCGCCGGGCTCATAACCCGGAGGTCGCAGGTTCAAATCCTGCCCCCGCTACCTCGAAGAGGATCCGCACATGCGGATCCTCTTTTCTTCTTGATCGGCGCGGTTCGCTATCCGTCTCGGCGAGACGCCTTCTCGCCCTGCCCGGCGAGCTGCTCCCGTGGGATGTTCCAGACGACGCGGTGTTCGCGTGGTCCGCGCAGCAGGGAGGCGATCTCGGAGTGGAGGGCGGCCGCGGCGGAGAGCATCCAGAACGCCATGGGGTAGAGCGCGCCGACGAGGAGCGCGCGGAAGATGCTGCGGTCGTAGCGGTGCTCGAGAGTGAGCGCGACGATCATCTGGGCGGTGGCGATCGCGGCGATCGCGACGCCCCACGCAAGTGCGAACCCGAACACGTTCTCGCTCTCGCCAAGCAGGGCGCCGAGCACGGCGAATACAAGCGACAAGCCGAGGGCGAACACCCAGACGAGGGAGGCCACGCCTTCGAAGCTGAGCATCCACATGCGATGGTTGCGCCACCGGGTCACCTCGCCGAGGTGGACGTGCAGCACCTCGCCCTGCCCTCGGGCCCAGCGCTTGCGCTGCATCCACAGCGCGCGGATCGACGCGGGAACCTGCATGCCGACGAGCGCACGCGGCTCGTAGGCGGTGTGCCAGCCGCGGAGCAGCAGCTTCCAGCTGAGGTCGATGTCCTCGGTCGCCATCCGCGGGTCGTAGCCGCCGACCGCGAGGACACGGTCACGCCGGAACAGGCCGAGAACCCCCGCGACGACGCCGACCCGTCCGGTCAGGGACTGCGTGCGGCGAATCATGCCGATGATCGACGCGGCCTCGAGTACCTGCATCGCGAGGAGGATTCGGCCGCGGTTGGTGACGTGCGGCGCTCCCGCGACCGCGGCCAGGAGGGGCGACCGCGACATGCGGGCGACGAGCAGCTTCAGCGCCTGGGGATGGATGTGCGTGTCGGCATCGGTCACCGCTACGAGCTCGTGGCGCGCCTGCCTGAGGCCGACGTTCAGCCGGTCGGCCTTGCCGCGGTTGACGGGGTCGCGGACCACCCGGCAGCGCCGGTCGCCCGCGCTTGCCTCGAGCGCGACGGCTTCGGTGGCGTCCGTCGAGCCGTCGTCGAGCACGAGCACCTCGAGCTCGGGGTAGTCGGCTGCGAGCACGGCCGCGACGCTGGTCGCGATCACCGCCTCCTCGTTGTAGGCCGGGATCAGCACGGTCACGCCGGGCCAGCCTCCGTCCGGCTCCTCGGCGGCATCCCGCTCCTCCAGCAGCCGGAACAGGAGCCCTCCGGCGACCCACAGCGCCGCTGTGCACACCGGGTAGAGCGCGACGAAGACCAGCAGCAGCTCAGCCGCTGTCCACATACCGCCTCTCCTGCCGCACGCGCCCTCGCCGGAGCAGTGCGAGGACGACCAGCGCGAGGACGAACGACGCGACGGTCACGGCCAGGCCGACCGCGATCGCCCAGGTGTACTCGAAGAACCACGCGACGACGGCGAGGGCGACGAGCCAGAGGAGCGGACCGAGCACCACGCCCGCGACAAGGCTCGCGCCCGACGCCGCATGGAGCGGCTCGAAGCGCACCGACGAGGCTGCGGCGTCCTTGCGCATGGGTCGCCGATCTTTTCAGGTTCCGTGCGGAGGGAGGATCAGCCTGCGGACTGCCCGCCCGGAGTCTGCCCGGCCCAGCCGGCGAGCCGCGGGCGCGTGCCGTTTGGCGGTCAGCTCGCAGAGACGGCCAACTGCCCGCCTCGGAACGAGCACGGATCCACGGTTACAGTGGCCCTCGAATGAAGGTATCGGCGATGCCGCTCGTTGCCTGTACCTGCGGCATCGCCCTGCTCGCACCCGCATGCGGAGGCTCGAGCGACGAGGGCGCGATGCGGACACCCCAGCCCGCTCCCGAGGTCGTGCTCACCGCCGAGGAGAAACAGGTGTGGGCGCCGCTGCCCCCGGACCGGTCAGCCGTCCCAGTGCTCCTCTACCACGGCATCGGGCCGGAGAGCGACTTCTCCAACGCGGCGGACGCGTCCTACGGGATCGAGGTGGACGACTTCGCCAAGCAGATGACGATGATCGCCCACGCCGGCTACCAGACCATCGACCTTCAGACCTTTCTGAGCTTCGTGCAGGGCGACACGGTCGAGCTGCCCCCGAGGCCGCTCCTGTTGACGTTCGACGATGCCCGAGCTGACTCGTGGACCGGCGGCGACGGCATCCTCGAGAAGCTCGGCTTCGAAGCCGTCATGTTCGTCGACGTCGGCCGCGTCGACGACGGCGACCCCGAGTACCTGACCTGGCAGGAGCTCGAGACCGTCCAGGCGAGCGGCCGCTGGCAGCTCCAGCTCCACTCGGGGCATGGTCACCAGCAGATCCAGTACGGCCCCGGCCCGGACGACTACGGCCCTTACTACGCCTACGAACAGCAGGACGAGGACTTCGACGGATGGCAGCAGCGCGTGCGCTCCGACATCGACTGGGGCCAGAACACGCTCGCAGACAACGTCGGCGCCTACCGCCCGCTCGCCTTCGCCCCCCCGTACGGCAGCTATGGCCAGGACGGCACCAACGACCCACGCATTCCCGAGGACCTGCTCGGCTGGCTGACGGAGCGCTACGGCACCGTCTTCACCCAGGACCGGAACGCGCGGGCGCACCCGGGCAGCGGACAACCGCTCGGCCGGATCCAGGTCACGCGCAAACTCAGCGGAGGGGACCTCCACGCCAGGCTGTTGTCCGGAGCCCCCTAGCCGCGGCCGGCTGCGCCCGCGGTTCTTACAGCTTTGCCGAGCAGAGATGATCCTTCCGTGGGCGCAAGGCCTTTGCCAGCCGGCACGGTCACCTTCCTCTTCACCGACGTCGAAGGGTCGACCCGCCTCCTTCAGGAGCACGGGCCCGCCTACGCCGCTCTCCTCGAAGACCATCGGCGGGTGATCCGCGAGGCCTTCGGGCGACACGACGGGGTCGAGGTGGACACCCAGGGCGACGCGTTCTTCGTCGCGTTCTCGCGGGCGGCCGACGCCGTCGCCGCCGCGGCCGAGGCGCAGAGGGCGCTCGGAGCCGGGCCGATCCGGTCCGGATGGGCATCCACACCGGCGAGCCGCTCGTGACCCAAGAGGGCTACGTCGGCATGGACGTCCACCGCGCGGCGCGGATCGCAGCCTCGGCGCACGGCGGCCAGATCGTCGTCTCCGGGTCGACGCGGCGCCTTCTCGAGGCAGAGGCTCCGATCCGCGACCTCGGCGAGCACCGCCTGAAGGACCTGATCGGCGCAGAGCGCCTCTTCCAGCTCGGCGAGGGCGAGTTCCCGCCCCTCCGGACGCTCGACGCAACCAACCTGCCGGTCGTCTCGATCCCGCTCGTCGGCCGCGAGCGGGAGCTCGAGGAGCTCGTCGCGATGCTCTCGAACGGGACGCGCCTCATCACCATCACGGGCCCGGGCGGCACGGGCAAGACACGGCTCGCTCTCCAGCTCGCGGCGGAGTTCGTCGGGAAGCTCCACGACGGGGTCTTCTGGGTGTCGCTCGCGGGTCTGACGGATCCCGAGCTCCTGCCCTCGGAGGTCGCCCAGACGATCGGGGCCCCCGACGACCTCACGGGATTCCTCCGCGGGAGGGAGCTCCTACTCCTGCTCGACAACTTCGAGCACCTCCTCACCGCCGCTCCCGTCGTCAGCGCTGTCCTCGGCGCCTGCCCCCAGGTACGGGTGCTCCTCACGAGCCGAGCACCGCTCCGTGTGGCGGGGGAGCACGAGTACCGGCTCGAGCCGCTTCCGCAGAAGCAGGCGGCCGCACTCTTCGTCGAGCGAGCCCGGGCCGTCGGGCGCGATGTCGCTCCCGACGTGACCGTGGAGGAGATCTGCCGCCGCCTCGACGGCCTCCCACTCGCGGTCGAGCTCGCCGCGGCGCGGACGAGGCTGCTCGCGCCCGAGCGGCTTCTCGAGCGGCTCGACTCGGCGCTCGCTGTCCTGACGAGCGGTGCCCGCGACGCGCCCGAGCGCCACCAGACTCTGCGTGCGACGATCGAATGGAGCTACGACCTCCTCGAACCGCGCACCCGTGAACTGTTCGCCCAGCTCTCGGTCTTCTCCGGCACGTTCCCACTGGAGGCAGCCGAGGAGGTCTGCGGGGCGGAGCTCGACGATCTTGGCACGCTCGTCGACTACAGCCTCGTCAAGCCGATCGGCGACGACCGGTTCTTCATGCTCGAGACCATCGGCGAGTACGCCCTCGAGAAGCTCCGGGAGGGGAACGAGGAGGAGGAGCTGCGCCGGCGCCACGCCGGCTTCTTTTCCGCAGTTGCCGAACAGGCCTACGCAGATCGCTTCGACGCAGAGGCCGAGTGGTCTGCACGGCTCGAGAGGGACCATGACGACCTCCGGTCGGCGCTCGACTGGCTGTCGGAAAGGGACGCAGACCGTGCGCTCGAGCTCGCGGGGGCACTCGGTTGGTTCTGGCTCTCGCGCGGGCTGATACGCGAGGGCTGCGGGCGCCTCGCCGCGGCGCTCGCCGCCTCCGGCCTGACCGGTCGGCCCCGCGCCCGCGCGCTCACGGCCTCCGGTGCGCTGGTCGCGCGGGCGGGTGAAGCGGCTGCTGGGATCGCGCAGCTCGACGCTGCTGTGGCGATGTGGCGCGAGCTCGGCGACGTCGACGAGCTCGCATCGGCGCTCGACAGCCGCGGCTGGCCACTCGTCTACGACTCCAGGGACAACACGCGCGCGCTGGAGGCGTTCGAGCAGAGTCTCGAGCTTCGCCGGGAGCTCGGCGACGCTGCGGGAGTGGCGCGTGCCCTCGTCGGCATCGCTCAGGTGCTGGTCGCCAGGGGCGAGACGGAGCGCGCAGAAGCGATCGCGCACGACCTGCTCGACAGGGCGGCCGGCGATGCGCGCACAGTGCACTTTGCGTACCACTTCCTCGCCGACTGCGCGCTCATCCGCGGTGACTCCGAGGAGGCGGGAACCCGCTACCGGCAGAGTCTGCGGGCCGCCCTTCCGCTCGGCGACGTCGTCGAGACGAGCTTCGAGGTGCAGGGCGTGGCGATGTCGGAGGCCGCGGCGGGCAATCCGCACCGCGCGCTCGTTCTCGCGGGGTCGGTCGAGGCGCTCTGGGAATCACTCGGTCTGTCCATATCGATTGCCTTCTGGGACGCGCTGCTCGAGCGGTACCTCGCTCCTGCGAGTGCGTCGCTCGGGGACGAGTACGACGCCGTCCGTGCCGAGGGGCGCGCGCTCGCCTTCGAAGACGCCGTCGAGCTCGCGCTGCGCGACGACGCTCGGCCGGCGACGGCTGAGAGCGCGAGACCGGAAAACTCGTAGCGTCCGTCCACCGCGTCGGGGCGCAAACGTCAAGATGTTGATGGCGATGCTCGGGGGAAGCGAGCGCTGCAGAAGAACACGCGGGAGCAGCTGGCTGACCTCAGCGCCCAGGTCGGCGATCGAACTCACAATGGGAGAATCGGATGATGGCGATCACCGGCACCGGACAGCGGCCGCGGGCTTGCACGAGCTAGGCGAGATGGGTGAGGGTCGCCAATCACCGCTGAACCTGAATTCATTGCTGGCGGCGGTCGAGGCGGCGCCGCCGGTCGCGGCGGTCGATGTGCTCGCCGCCGCGCTAGCGGAAGCGATCGGTGCCCGCGAGGTCAGCTTCCTGATCGCTGACTTCAGCGGGCGGTCGCTGATCCGACTTGGCCACTCGGGCGGGACGAGGGAAATGCGGTTGCAGGGGAAGGAGACTGCGGAACGGGTGGCGTTGTTTGGGACGCCGCACGGGCAGGCGTTAGCCGCCCAGGCCGTCGAGGTGATCGTCGAGGATGGCGGCGCTCGCTTGTTCGCGCCGGTGACCAGCCGCGGTGAAGCGGTCGGTGTTCTGGAGTTGGGCCTGGAAGATTTCCCGGCTGAGCAGACAGTGGCCGATGTGGCTCTTGCAGCGCACTTCTTGGCGTACGTGGTGATTGCGAACCGCCGGTACACCGATCTCTTCGAGTGGGGACAGCGCTCGGTTCCGTTGTCGTTGGCGGCGGAGATCCAGCATCGGCTGTTGCCTGGTGCCTTTACGTGCGAGGCCGGACAGTTCACTCTCGCCGCCTGGCTGCAGCCGGCGGGTGAGATCGGCGGTGACACCTTCGACTTTTCGCTCGAGCGCGACACATTGCATTTGTCGATGACCGACGCAATGGGCCACACGATGGACGCCGCCCTGTTGGCCACGGTATTGGTCGGAGGTCTACGCAACGCTCGCCGGCGGGGGGTTGAGCTGGCCGAGCAGGCGCGGCTGGCGAATGATGCGCTGGCCAAGCAGGCGGGCGAGGGGCAGTTCGTTACCGGCCTGCTCGTGCGGATTGACCTGGCCAGTGCGACGGCGGGCATCGTCAACGCCGGCCATCCCCCGCCGCTCCGGCTTCGGGGCGGGACGTTCGAACAACTTCGTCTGGAGGCTGACCGCCCGTTCGGACTGGTGTCCGGTCGCAGCTACCGGGTGCAGGCGCTCCCATTGGAGGTGGGCGACCGGCTGATGTTCGTGACCGACGGCATGCTGGAGCGCGACGCGTCCCGGATGAACATCGCCGCCATCCTGACCGCCAGCATGAACATGCACGCCCGCGAGGCGGTGCAGCACCTCACCCAGGCGGTCCTCCAGGCAAGCGGCGGTCAGCTACGCGACGACGCCACGGCCCTGTGTCTCGACTGGCATGGCGGCCCTCCCCGCGACCGCGACGCCACTTCGGGAGCAGACCGCGAAGGGCGACTCCATCAAGCAGCGTCGGCCTGAACGGCGCAGGAGGCTCGCCAGTTTTGCGCCTACGTCGGGTGGCGCCGCCGGCCCTGGATCAGCGCGTGGTTGAGCATCGTCGCGTCCTCGTCTTCGCGCGCGACGACGACGATCTTGTTCCAGACGCCCGGATAGACGACCCGCTCGCTGTACAGCTGAGTCCGAAAGCCTTCCGTGTAGACCCGGGGAAGGGCGTCGCCGGCGCCGTACATACGCCGCCCGCCGTCGCTCCCACGGATGACTGCGACGAGGTCGCGTGTCTCCTCGTAGTCGTCAGCTGCGACGAACTCGGCTAGCGGCCGCTGCGGGGATCCACTACTCAGGAAGGCGACGACGTACTTTCGGTCGCGCCCCCACTTGTTCTTGCGAATCGTCTCGCCAAGACCGATATGAACCGCGCCTTCGGCGCGCGTCACACCCATGAACACGCGGTAGCGCGAATAGCGCTCGCGCTCTTCCGGCCACTGATACGACTGGCCCTCCCGCTCCTGCACGAGCCCCCAATCCTCGGCGAGATCCGCCGCCCTCGGCCCACGAGCAGGGGCGGCCCCTTTCCGATCTGTGCCATCGGCATCAACAGGCTTGATGATCGGATTGTCGAAGCCCGCCTGCGCGAGCTGAATCAGAAGTGGGCCGAGCTCCCGATCCGGAACGCGCTCCAATGTCACGGAGAAGGGCACATTGCCTCAGCGCTTACGTTGATAACGTATGGAAACGTAACTCCGTAAATCTACGTTGTCAAGAAGCCTGCTACAGTGCGTGGTGCGCGAAGACCCAGACGGAAGCCGTCGAGGCTCCGAGGATTCTCCTCTTTCGACTGTCACACCGGGCCTAAGCGCACCAAGGAGAGCTCAACCGGCAGGCTCTTCAGCCTGAAGCGTGACAGTTAGGAGCATCAGATGCATGCCACCATCCGACGGTACGAGGGCATCGACCAGGATCGCACGGAGGAGCTGACCAAGAAAGTCGGCGAGAGCCTTCTGCCGCGCCTGAGCGAGATGCCTGGCTTCAAGAGTTACCACCTCATCGAGGCCGACAAGGGCGTCATGAGCTCCATCTCCTTCTTCGACACGTCGGCGCAGGCCGACGAGTCGACCCGCGTCGTAGCCACCTGGGTGCGCGAGGAGAAGTTGGAGCGGGCACTTCCGAATCCGCCCAAGGTCACGGGCGGCGACGTGATCGTGGAGAAAACGTTCGTGAAAACGAACGGACTCGTCCGCGCGTAACCCCGACCGCAGCAAGGGGAGGCCCGCACCGCGGGGCCTCCCCAGTCCCAAGTACGTTGTTCTGCACATCGCTTTGCTGAGTTAACGGCCCAGCGAGGCCGACCCCATAGAGGGAGGCCGTCATGGCCGAAGCACTTCTAACCAGGAACCAAGAGATCGAGCGGACACTCCAAGAGAAACGCGCGCAGGGCTACCGAATCGAGTCTCACAACGACACGCAGGCGGTGGTCTTGATCAGGGGTCGGCGCCGGTTCTTCAACCTGCGCCGCGGGGACGACTTGCGCTACCGGCTGTCGTTCGACGAACACGGCCACGCTAGCAGCCGAGCGATCGCGTAAAACGTCGCCGAGAACGTTCGAGTCCGATGTAAGGAAGGCCCGCGCTTGCGGGCCTTTCTCTTAGTCCTAGTCGGTTGCTCGGGCAGACGCTGGGGAGGCGGCCGCAGGGATCGCGGAGCTCGACGCCGCTGTGGCGATGTGGCGCGAGCTCGGCGACGTCGACGAGCTCGCATCGGCGCTCGACAGCCGCGGCTGGCCACTCGTCTACGACTCCAGGGACAACACGCGCGCGCTGGAGGCGTTCGAGCAGAGTCTCGAGCTCCGCCGGGAGCTCGGCGCGGCGGGAGTGACCCGCGCCCTCGTCGGCATCGCTCAGGTGCTAGTCGCCTGGGTTCTGGAACGCTGCTCGAGCGGTACCTCGCTCCTGCGAGGCGTCGCTCGGGGACGAGTACGACGCCGTCCGTGCCGAGGGGCGCGCGCTCGCCTTCGACGACGCCGTCGAACTCGCGCTCCACGACGACACTCAGCCGGCGACGCCTGAAGGCGCAAGCGCGAGACCGGAAGACTCGTAGCGTCCGTCACCGCGTCGGGGGCGCCTGGCTACTGCAGCAGTGACTGTTCCGCCATCTGCCTCAGCGGTGGCCGATGGCGGAGAGTTGCTCGGCTAGGCGGCGGCGAAAGGCGGGCACGTGTGCGAGGAGGCGTAGCGCCACGTTGCGCAGCGGGCGAACCGCCGGCGGGGCGGTGGCCAGTCGGGTGAGGCGGTGGGCGAGTGCGACCACATGTATCGCCTCGGCACGACTGCCGGCCGCGTACTCGTCGAGCTTGTCCTCGCGACCCTCGCGCAGCGCGACCGATAGTGCATCTCCGAGAGTCACCGCATCGCGCAGGCCGAGGTTCATGCCTTGCCCACCTGCCGGGCTGTGCGTGTGTGCGGCGTCGCCGGCGAGCAGCACCCGCCCGGCCCGGTACTGGTCGGCCACCTGTTCGTGGATCCGAAACCTGGATCCCCAGATCACTTCAGTCACCGTCGCCGTGATGCGACGCGGACCCGAGTGTTCAGCAGTTGCTGCGCAAAGGCGACATCCGGTTGCTCGGGCGCATCGTCGACTTCAGCCACGAGCCGGAACGACCCGTCCGGGAGCGGCGCCACGACCAGCATGCCGGGTTTGGAGAAGAACAGCAGGACCTGGTCGGCCGGCAGGCCGCTCTCCACCCGGACGTCAGCCAGCGCGAAGGACAGCGACAACGCATCGTTGCCGTTATGGCCGAGCCCGGCCAGGTCGCGGATCGTGCTGTTCATGCCATCGGCCGCAACGACGTACTGGGCCTTGATCATGTGGCCGCCCTCCAGCGTGACCTCGGCACCGTCGGCGGTCTGGCTCACTCCGGTGGCGACGTACGGACGGTGGACCCTGCCGCCGAGTTCCTCGAGGCGGTCGAGCAAGACCTGCTCGGTGATGTTCTGCGGGATCATCAGCGTGTACGGATACTCCGTAGGAAGCTGATCGAATCGGACCGGCACGAGCTCGCGGTCCCCATCGCGGATGGTGAACTGCCGAGCCTGGATGCCGAGCCCTGCCAGTCGCTTCGAGACGCCGATCTGCTCGAGCATCTCGAGGGTCCGCGCGTGCACGACAGCGGCGCGCGACGTATTCGCCCCTGCCGCCTGCCGCTCAACGACGGTGACGTCACGACCATGCCCGGCCAACGAGGCGGCAACGGCCAATCCCACCGGTCCTGCACCGACAACCAGCACCTCGGTCCGATCAGGAACCTCACTCATCACGATCTCCTTCCCTCGGGGCTTCAGCTGACTCGGCTGGGAGGGTGGCCGAGTAGGTTCAGCGCCTCGTCGGTGGGCTCCCTTTCGGTCGCCGGGTCGTCCGCGTCAACCCGCTCTACGAAATCTCGCAGCTGTCGCTTCCGAGCGTAAGACGGGAGACTTGTGGTTTAGGGGGCGGGTTTCTGGCCTGATCAGGCGCAGTACGCCGTTCGCCCGAACGTAAGGAATGGCGTGCGGACCAACACTAAGGAGGCGGGACGGACTTCTAAGGAGAGGAGTGACGCATGGGAGAGCCGTCGTTGTACGAACGCCTCGGGGGCGTCTACGCCATTAGCGCGGTCGTCGACAGTTTCAGCGACCAGTTGGTGGAGAAAGGCACGATCGAGGAGCAGAACTCGAGTATCAAGGACTGGAACGAGGACAAGGCCGCATCTCGGCTGCCCGGCCTGAAATTCCTGCGGACACTGTGGCTCTGTGCGATCGCCGGCGGGCCGTTCGAGTACACGGGCCTACCTCTGGGCGACGCACATTCGGATCTGCGACTCTCGTCGTCTGACTTCGATCAGGTCGCGGCGGTGCTTGCCGACACGCTCGAACACTTCAACGTGCCGCCGCGTGAGAAGGAGGAGGTGTTGGGTGCCTTCGAGGCGCACAAGCCTGAGGTCACGGCTGGTTCCAGCTCGCTCACATAAGCCTGAAGAGCCCGGCCGTAGCTAGCGTCTCGGCGTTGTCCGCGCGGTCGCCTCGACCGCTGCAGCGGTGTGGCCTAGGCGAGGCCGTGGTCAGTGTTGCGTTGGCAGCGGTTGTTCGACGCGCACCCTCTGCGGGCCCGCGAGTCTTGACGCTGCCCGGCGGCGCTCGTCGGCCCGCCGGCTGGCGGGGGCGAAGGCGCTCCAGGCGAACCAGCGTCCGAACCCGCGCTGAAGCGCCCTCGGGCCGCTCATGGTCAGCTCGCGAGCCCGGAGTGCGCCGGCCAACTCGGCGCGCCCTAGATAGACACGGTAGAGGGTCGCCGTGTCGACCGTGACCTCGAGATCGACGTCGAACCCGGGGTGCTGGAGGCAGACAGAGACCTCGGACGGCTCGAGCACCATCCAGTAGCGCTTCGCCGGGTTGCGGAAGTCGAACTTGACCACTATGCGACTGGGGGGAAGCTGCTCGCGATCGACGTGGCGGGCCATCCAGACGATCAAGAGGTCGGGGTCGAGTTCATCGGGGCGGGGATCGGTGAACGACCAGGTCGCGCCCCACTCGCCGATCGCCTGCACGACCGCCTCCAGGTCGCGGCCGGCGAGCGTCAGGCGATAGTCCAGGGTCCTCCCCTTGGGGCCGACGCGCCGCTCGACGATCTCGGCGCGCTCGAGCGAGCGCAGCCGATCGGCGAGGACCGAGCGCGAGATCCCCGGTAGGCCGCGATGGAGCTCGTTGAACCCGCTCGCACCGCCCAGCATCTCGCGCACGATCAGGAGTGTCCAGCGGTCGCCCAGGACCTCGCTCGCCTTGGCGATCGGGCAGTACTGCGCGTAGCTCCTCACCCTCGAGGAATGCTAGCCCCGGATCCGGGACAGGTTCGGAATTCGAACCACTTGGTTCGAAATTCGGTCTAGTCGCGTCTCGAGCATCTCCGTAGCGTCGATCGCATGGCTACCGAGACGGTTGGCGTGTCGACGGCCACCGACGACGAGCTTCTACGCAACTCTGTCCACGGGCCGGTGATCGGCCCCAAAGACAAAGGCTACGACGAGGCCCGCTCGATCTGGAACGGCGCGATCGACCGCCGCCCAGGCTGGATCGCCCGCTGCACCGGCGTCGCCGACGTCGTCGCGGCGGTCGGCTTCGCACGCGAGCGTGACCTGCTCGTCGCGGTGCGCTCCGGTGGCCACGGCGTCGGCGGCCACGCGGTCTGTGACGGCGGGCTCGTGATCGACCTCTCGCCGATGAAGGGAATCCGGGTCGATCCGGCGACGCGCACCGCCCGCGCTGAGGCCGGCGTGCTCTGGGGCGAGCTCGACCGCGAGACGCAGCACTTCGGGCTGGCGACGGTCGGCGGGATCGTCACTCACACGGGGATCGCGGGCCTGACGCTCGGCGGGGGGATCGGCTGGCTGATGCGAAAGCACGGCGCCACGGTCGACAACCTCCTCTCCGCGGACGTTGTGACCGCGGAGGGCGAAATCGTCACCGCGAGCGAGGAGGAGAACCCCGATCTCTTCTGGGCGATCCGCGGCGGCGGCGGCAACTTCGGCATCGTCACCTCGTTCGAGTACCGACTACACCCGGTCGGCCCGATCGTCCTCGCGGGACCAGTCTTCCACCCCATTGAGGACGCGCCGGAGGTCCTGCGCTTCTACCGCGAGTTCATCGCCGCGGCCCCGGACGAGCTGACCACGATCTTCGAGCTGGAGATGGCGCCGCCGGCCCCCTTCCTGCCGGAGGAGGTGCACGGCAAGCCGATCCTGATGGTGGGCGCCTGTTACGCGGGATCTCCGGACGAGGGCGCCGAGGTCGTCCGCCCGCTCAAGCAGTTCGGCCGCCCGATCGTCGACCTGCTCGAGCCGAAGCCCTACACGGCCTTGCAGTCGATGCTCGACCCTTTCGTGCCGCACGGCTGGCACCGCTACTGGAAGTCGGTCGAGCTGCCGCCGCTTACCGATGATGCGATCGAGACGCTCGTCGAGCACGCATCAGTGCAAACCTCGCCCAAGTCCTACTGCATCGTCCTCCAGCTCGGCGGGGCGCTGGCCCGCGTGGGTGAGGACGAGACGGCCTTCAGCCAGCGCGATGCTGCCCACAACCTCGCCATCAACGCGGTCTGGACAGAGGAGGATCCGGACGCAGACCGCCACATCGCCTGGGCGCAGGATTTCTTCGACGCGATGCAACCGCACGCCGGGGGCCGCGTGTACGTGAACTTCCTCGGCGAAGAGGGCGGCAACCGGGTTCGCCAGGCCTATGGCGCGGGAAACTACGAGCGGCTGGTCGAGCTCAAGCGCACCTACGACCCGACCAACTTCTTCAGGCTCAACCAGAACATCGAGCCCTGAGCGCCCAAGGGCATTCACACACAAAGTCGATCCAGAGTTGTGGACTGAGATCAGGATCCGAACCAACGCGCACGCCGAGTCGAGGCAAACGTCTCCTTGTGCCGGGCAAGTTCCTGAGACGGTCCCACGAGCCGTGCTGTCGGAGCCGGACCGCCGAGGAAGTTGGCCTCGACCTTGCCGACCATCCCACCTCCGAACTCGATGTAACAGCTGCCGGCGCCCTCGTAGGGCTGCTGAAGTTCGTCGCCGCGCAGACGTGCAGCGATGTCGTCGGCCACGACCGCGGCCGCGGCCTCGGCGAACACACCGGCCTTGGCCATGGGCAACCCGGCGACATCGCCCAGCGCGTACACGTCCGGAAATCGGGTCGCGAGGTTCGCGTGGTCCACGGGCACCCACCCATCAACGGCGAGTCCGGAGCTCTCGACCGCCGCAGGCACCCGGTGGACAGGGATCCCGACGAAAAGGTCGTACGAGACGGTTCCGCCGCTTTCGAGTCGCGCCTGCTTGCTGCGCGGGTCGAGCTCGACCACTCGCTGCCTGGGCACGTACTCGATCCGCTCGCTCTTGGAGGGCATCGAGGATGCTCTTCGAGAGCTCCTTCGTGATCGGGACGGGAGCGGCCATCGGGCCGATTACACGGATCTCCGCATCAGCTCTGATTCCTCGCTCGACGAGGTGGTCGTGCAGCAGAAGTGCGCCCTCGAATGGAGCGGGCGGGCACTTGAACGGGTGGCCCAGGATCCCGATCAGAATCGTCCCCGACTCGAAGCCCGGGAGGGCGTCGCGCATTCGCTCCGCACCCGGGACCGAGTAGTACTCCAAGCCACCCTCCTCGAATCCGGGGGTCGCGGCGAAGTCATAGTCGGCCCCAAGCGCGACGGCGAGCACGTCGGCGTCGTAGGAACCGCTGTCCGTCGTCACTCGTCGCCGCTCCGGGTCGATCGACGTGACCCGTTCCTGGCGAAACTCGACTCCCACTTTGGAGATGTCCCGGTAGTGCAGCTTTACCTCGGCTGCGGTCTTGCGGCCGAGCAGAACGTCCAGCTTCGAGAAGCCGAAGCTGAACGAATCGTTCTTGTCGATGAGCGTTACGCGGACGTCCTCCGCAAGCGATTCGGATAGTCGCGTAGCCAGCTCCAAGCCCCCAAAGCCGGCTCCCAGGATTACGACGTGCTTCTTCACGAGGTGAGGGAAGATAACGCCGAGCTGTCCCGCTATTCGGAAAGGCCCCGCTCGGCGGGGCCTTTCCGTCGTTCTGAGATGCTTCGGTCTCTACGGCAGATCTGGAATCGGCTCGAGCTGCATCCGCTCGGCCGATGCTCTCGCGCTGAACGTCGCGACGACGTTGCCCAACGGGTCGAACGTCGTCACCCTCGCCACGGTCTCATACGACTGCCCGTCTTGTGCGAGCTCGATCGTGCGATTGATCTTCCGGGTGCCCTGGTACTGGCCCGTCTGGGGATTGAAGATGAAGTGCACCCCCGTGGCCGAGTACAGCCGGCCGCCCATGTGCCTCCAGGTCGAGAACATCGGCGTCCGCGTGCCCGGGGGCTCGTTCGACGTCTCGACCGCCGTGCCGCCCCGGTTGAAGACCTGGAGCGACCGCAGCGGCGGGGCCGGCGCCGGGAGGTTCACCGTCTGGGTCCACGTTCCGACAAGCCCCCTTGCGGATGCGTGTCCGTTCGAAGCAGTACCGGCGGGCGTGATCGCCGCGCCCGCGGCAACCATGATCGTCAGCGCGACCGCGACGAGGATCGCGACTACTACTGGCTTTCGGGTCATTTCCACTCCCTTCTGTCTCGTGTTCATTTGCCAAAGAGGGCCACGGCCACGAACGTCTCCCGTCCCGGGCCAAGCGGCAAGAGCTCGAGCGGAACGAAGGTTCGCCGCCGTGTCAGTCGATCGACGATCGCTCGAAGACCGGCGTCGGCGAAGCCCGGATTGCCGGCGAGCTGGTCGAGCAGCGGCGCTCCGACTTCGGCGGAGAGGTCAGCCCGCTCGAAGACGATCCAGGTCGGCGATCTCGTCGGAAGCGCCACGACGACGAGGTCCGCGGTCGTCCGCGAGAACACTCGGACTGCGAGCTCGAGCGCCTGGCGCCGAGGCCGGAACGCGGCGGCGGGCCACGCGGCCGACCGAGCCGGGTATGGGCACTTCGCCCGCACGGAGCAGAGCGCGAAGTAGATCCCGTTGTCCGCGGGAACGACGTGCAGTGGCTCGAGCGGATCCGTCATGAGGCTGACTGACTCGACGACTCCCATGGAGGTGACCTCCGTGACGGCGAGCCGGCGACCCGACAGCCGCCGATAGCGGGCGTTCACGTGAGTTCGAATCGCCTTCGCCCGCACAAGCGACTGCGGTTCGAGCTCGGAAACTGATTCCGACGCCCGAGCAGGAAGAGCGGCAGCCGCGCCGGCCGCCGCGACGGCAAACGCGAGCAGCAGCCCGAGGGCGAGGCGTCTCCGGCGATCGACAGGACTCGACATGGCACCTCGACCGTGGACGAGCCACCTTAGACAATGGCCAAAGAATCGCCAAATGCGGCGTAAAATCCGCCGGTGGACGCGGCTCCGAGGCTGCATGTCGTGCCGAGCAGCCCCGGTGGGCTGAGCTTCCAGCTGCTCGGGCGACTCGAGGCGTACTGCGACGGGGTCGAGGTCGACCTCGGTCCGCGCAAGCAGCGCGCGGTGCTGGCGCTGCTGCTGCTGAACGCGAACCGCGTCGTGTCGACGGAGCGACTGATCGACGACCTCTGGGGCGACTCGCCTCCCACCACGGCGCGCGCGGCGCTCCAGGTCTACGTGGCGGGGCTGCGCAAGGCGCTGGGTAACGACGGGGCAACCCTGCGCACGCGAGCACCGGGATACGTACTCGACGTCGAGGATGGTGCGCTCGACCTGGATCGCTTTGCCCAGCTATGCGCTGAGGCGCATGAGTCTCCCGACCCTGAGCGTCGGGCCGCCTTGTTGCACGAAGCCCTCGAGCTCTGGCGGGATGAGCCGCTGCCGGAGCTGCGGGCCGAGCCGTTCTCGAGCGCCGCTGTCGCACAGCTCGAGCAGCTGCGACTGCGCGCGCTCGAGGAGCGAATCGATGCCGATCTCGCACTTGGCCGCGATGCCACACTCGTGACAGAGCTCGAGGCGCTGGTCGCGGAGCATCCCTACCGGGAGGGGCTCCGTGCGCAGCTGATGCTCACCCTCTACCGCTCCGGCCGACAGGCGGGCGCACTCGACGTCTACCAGGCGGGTCGCCGCGCCCTCCAGGACGATCTCGGGTTGGAGCCCGGCAAGGAACTGCGCGACCTCGAGGCGGCGATCCTGCGCCAGGACGAGGCGCTGTCGGTCGCTCGATCTGTCCCGGCGGAGCCCGAGCCCGAACCCGAACAGCCTCCGCCGGCGGGTCGCCTTTCGCGGCGGGCGGTCATCGCAGCGTGCATCGCGGGCTTCGCTGCGCTCGCGCTCGGTACGGGCCTCGCCGTCCTTCGTTCGGGCTCGGGGAGCGCCGCGCAGGTCAAACCGGGAGCGGTAGGCGTCGTCGATTCCGTCACCCGCCGGGTCGTCGCCGACGTCCCGCTCGGGTTCAGCTCTCCTCTGATCGCCGCCGGCGAAGGCTCCGTCTGGGTGGTCGATCCGAATGGGAGCACGCTCACCAGGATCGATCCGGAGACGAACGCCGTCGTCACGCCGCAGCGTGGCATTCCTGCCAACGGGATCCCCATCGGGCTGGCCGTCGGCGAAGGGTCGGTCTGGATCGCGCTCAACGAAGGCCACGTCCTCAGCGTGCTCGAGGTCGGGCCGGAGCTCGGCGACCGGCGGCAGACGGATCCCGCTCGACACCAGAGTCGTCGGCGCTTTCTCCCTCGGCGGCGCGTCTGTCGAGCTCGCCGTAGGTGCCGGCGCCGTCTGGGCACTCGAGCGGGCGCGGGGGCAGCTGACCAGAATCGATCCGGACACGGGCAGGCGCAGGCCGCTCGCCGACGGCCTCGGAGCCTCGTCGTCGATCGCAGTCGACGGCGACGCCGTCTGGCTCGGAGGCCCCGACGGCGTGAGGAAGCTCGACTCGCGCACGGGCCTGGAGCTTGGGAGCGCGTTGGTGGGTCGGGTGCCCGATTCGACGAGATCCTCGATCGCGGTCGGCCGCGAGGCCGTGTGGTTCGTCGGCGAATCGAGCGCGCGGTTGTGGAGCATCGATCCACGGAGCGTGTCGACCGTGGGCTCCGAACCGATCGTGGTAAGCCCGAGCGCGGTAGCCGTCGACGCGGACGGGGCCGTCTGGGTCGCGAGCGGTGCCGCAGCCTCGCTCTCACGCCTGGAACCGTCGACGAACGCCGTCGAGACGCTCGAGACCGGCGTGACCGCGCACGGGCTCGTCGCCGGCTTCGGCCGGATCTGGACCAGCCCAGGCGCAGCCCCGGGTAGTCCGTGCGCTTTCGTTTTTCCAGCGGACTGATCTAGCATCGGCCAATGCGCCGCAGACTCGGGCTCTCGCTGCTGGCCCTCGGCACGGGTGTCGCTCTGCTCGTGTCGGCTGCCTTCGCCGGCCCGCACGGCGACACGAGGCGCGGCGGCACGCTCCGGGTCATGTTTGGCGCCGACCCCGACTCCGTCGACCCTGCCCTCGCCACGGGCAGCATCGGGTCGTGGATGCTCCTCAATGCGACCTGCGCGAAGCTGTTCAATTCCCTCCCCGACCCGGACACGAGTAAGACGGGTAGGACGCGCATCGCTCCCGAGGTCGTGCGGAGCTTCGACGTCTCCAACGACGGCCGGACGTACACGTTCGAGCTGAAGCGGACGTTCCGCTTCCACAACCGGATGCCGGTGACCGCGCAGAGCTTCGCCGACGCGTTCAACCGCAACGCCAAACCGGAGTTGAACTCCCTGGTGAGACGCCGGGGCTGGCTGCAGGAGGTCGTCGGAGCCAACGCCGCCATGCGGGGAAATGCGAAGACGATCTCGGGCGTTCAGGTGCTCGGCCGCTACCGACTGCGCGTGCGCCTGAGTCGCCGTGCCGGCGACTTCGTCCCGCGGCTGTCGATGCCGTCCTTCTGCCCGATCTTGCCGGGCACGGCGAGTGATCCCGCCGGGATGGACCGTCCGCCCGGATCGGGGCCGTACTACATCGCCGACCGCGTCCCGAACCGGCGCATCGTCCTGGAACGAAATCCCTACTACGGGGGTAGCCGCACCGCCAACCCGGACCGGATTGTCTGGACGATCGAGCCCGACGCTGCCGCGCGAATCCGGGCGACCGAGCGCGACGAGAACGACTTCGTGGGGGTGTTCATCGCCGCGAACGATGATCGTCCGCAACCTCGAAGACAGGTACGGCCTGAATCGGCCAGGAGGTCAGTTCCTCCGCCTCCCGAGCCTCACGAACTTCCTCTTCGTGTTCAACCCCGATCGGCCCGCGTTCAAGGGCATGGGCCAGGCGCCGCTCAGGAAGGCGATCAACTACGCGCTCGACAGGCAGGCCCTGATCAAGGCGCACGGTCACCTGGCAGCCAGACGCAGCGATCGTCTGCTCCCGGCGCCGCTCAGCGCGAGCCGGCGGGTCTATCCGCTCGACGGGCCGGATCTCGCCACGGCACGAAAGTGGCTCGCGCGCGCCAAGCTGCGGCCGCAGAAGCTCACGCTCTACACGGCGAACTTCCCCTTCAGCATCGCGAGCGCCCAGGAATTCAGCTCGAATCTGCGGCCGCTCGGCATCGAGGTCGATGTGAAGCCCTTCGACTACATCACCTTGCTCGAGAAGCTCAGGCGCAGGACCCAAGGTGAGCCGTTTGACGTCGGATGGCTGAACTGGGGCGCGTTCTACCCCGATCCGGCGGCCGCCTTCCTTCCGCTGCTCCGCGGTACGAGATATGAGGCACGAATCAACGCAGCGAACCGAGTGAACGGCCTCGCCCGAGCCAAGGCATGGGCCGACCTCGAGACCGATCTCATGCGCAACGACCCGCCCGTGGCGGCTTACGCCGACACCAGCGCCCGGATCCTCGTGTCGCGGAGCTTCGGCTGCTTCAACTCGCTCCAAGGGGTAGACCTCGACCTCGCGGCCGCCTGCAAGAAGTAGTCTCTTCTCAGCGCCCACGGCCCAGGGAAACTAGTACGCGTGACGACGCCTCGGCTCGACCTCTCACGGGAGCAAGTACTGGCGCACCGACGCAGGGCGGGCGCGCTCGACGAGCGGCTGCCGCCGGGCAGATCCTCGCTCGAGCGCGCGGCGTGGGCCGGCCTGCAGGACAGCATGCCGCGCGCCGCCGTTCTCTCGATCCACGCCCGCGTGGCGGGGGCCGAGCCGTCAACCTGGGAGGACTCGTCGCTCGTCCAGGTCTGGGGGCCGCGGTTCAGCGCGTACGTCGTCGCCGCGCGTGATCGAGCGGTCTTCACGCTCGGTCGGCTCCCGGCCGGCGGGAAGGGCCTGCGCCGCGCCGAGGACACCGCCGCTCGACTGCACGCGTTCCTCGACGGCCGCCGGATGAGATACGACGAGGCGGGCCTAGGGGTAGGAGTCCATCCCAACAGGTTGCGGTATGCCGCACCGACAGGCACCGTCCTGATCCGTTGGGAGGGCGCACGACTGCCGGTGATCTGGACGGTTCCGCGGCCCGAGATCGATCCACGTGAGGCTCGACTGGAGCTCGCGCGCAGGTACCTGCACGTCTTCGGGCCGACCACGCCCGCGGCCTTCGCCAAGTGGGCCGGGATCGGCGCTGTTGAGGGCCGCGCGGCGTTCGACGCGCTCGCCGGGGAGGTCATGGCCGTGCGAACGCCGGTCGGCGATGGGTTCATCCTGACCAGCGACGAGCGGAGCCTCCGGGCAACGCCCTCCCCCGCAGCGCCGGCTCGGCTCCTCCCGAGCGGCGACCCATACTTCCTGCTCCACGGAGTCGATCGCGAGCTTCTGGTCCCCGACGAAAACCAGCGAGGCGAGCTGTGGACCTCACGCGTCTGGCCCGGCGCGGTGCTGGTCGGCGGCGAAGTCGTCGGGACCTGGCGACGAGCGAACGCAGTCGTGGCGATCCAAAGGTGGCGACGCCTCTCCAACGCGGAACGCCAAGCCGTCGAGGCGGAGGCGGACTCCCTACCGTTGCCCGGCCTGAGTGGCCAGATGGTCGTCCGTTGGGACGACTGAGGAGGAGACCCATGCAGATCACGAGGAACAGCCTCGACACCGCAGCGGGGCCAGAAGAGTGGTTCACCGGCTCGGTCTACATCGACTCCGTCGCGGCGCCGGTAGCCGCATCACGCCTGAGCGCGAGCAGCGTCCACTTCACGCCCGGTGCACGCACGGCGTGGCACACGCACCCGAACGGCCAGACGATCTGGGTGCTCGAGGGCGTGGGCCTCGCGCAGCGGCGCGGCGGCCCGATCGAGGTCATCCGGCCCGGCGACCGCGTCTTCTTCGAGCCCGGTGAGGAGCACTGGCACGGCGCCGCTCCGAACCGGTTCATGACGCACCTCGCGATGCTCCAGGTCGACGAGGAAGGCAACCCCGCGACCTGGGGCGACCACGTCAGCGACGAGGAGTACGCGGCCGCGCCGCCGATCGAGGGCTGATGCGGCGAACCTCCTCGATCCGGAACGCGGTCGCAGGCCCGCTTCGGGCCTGTTCTCGGACTAGGTCCGCACCGGAGGAAGGCTCGCGACGGCGCGGAGGTGGAATCGATCGTGCGCGGGCTCAGAAAGCTGGGCAGCTCGCGTATGCTTGGTCCGCCAACGGGGGTGGGGGATCGCCGGTCCGATTCGAGCGACCAGAGTGAGGAGCCTTGGCGGGGTGCTGTTCGTGCTCGCCGTGGCGCTCGTGTTGCTTCCTGCGGCGACGGCGTCGCACACTCCGGTCCCGTCCTCCGTCACGATCGCCGGCTCGCTGCAGTCGGAGCTCGGCTGTCCCGGTGACTGGCAGCCGGAGTGCGCGGCGACCCATCTGACGTACGACGCGGGCGACGACGTCTGGCAGGGGGCGTTCTCACTTCCGGCGGGCAGCTTCGAGTACAAGGCCGCGCTCGACGACTCGTGGGACGAGAACTACGGCCGAAACGCGCAGGCAAACGGCGCGAACGTCCCGCTCGACCTCGCGTCGGGGGCGAGCGTCAAGTTCTACTACGACCACGAGAGCCACTGGGCCACGGACAACAGGGGCTCGGTCATCGCCGTCGCGGCGGGAAGCTTCCAGTCCGAGCTCGGCTGCCCGGGCGACTGGGATCCGGGCTGCCTCCGCTCCTGGCTGCAAGACCCCGACGGCAACGGGATCTACTCGTTCGAGACGACGGCGCTGCCGCAGGGCTCGTACGAGGGGAAGGTCGCGATCAACGAGAGCTGGGACGAGAACTACGGCCAGGGCGGGGTGCCCAACGGGCCGAACATCGTGTTCAACGTCCCGGTCGCGGGCGCGACGGTGACCTTCACCTACGACGCGTCAACGCACGTCCTGACCATCGCCGCCACCGTCCCCGGCGCGCCCGGTGGCCCCGGCGCGCTCTCGCACTTCGACCTCGCGCGCAAGGACTGCCTCGGAACCGCCCGCAACACGACCTCGAAGGTCTGGTACACGGTCGCGAACGGCGTCCTGAGCGACGTCTACTACCCGACCGTCGACAACACGAACCTCGAGACGCTCCAGTACGTCGTCACCGACGGCTCCACGTTCACCGACCTGCAGACGCGCGACATGACCTACGCGGTGCGGGCGGTGCACGGCTCGGGCGGCATGGCCTGCAAGGTCACGACGTCGGCGAGGAGCGGGCGCTACCGGATCGAGACCGAGTACGTCACCGACCCCAAGCGGAACTCGGTGCTTATGCGCGTCGAGTTCAAGCCGCGCCATCGGGGCTACCGGCTCTACGTCCGCTTCGATCCGACGGTCAACGGCAACGGCGGCGGCGGCGCGGGAAACGGCGGCGCCGACTCCGCCACGGTGGACGACTCGACGGGCCATCCCGTCCTCGTCTCGTCGGACCCGGTCACCGCGACGAACGCTGCGAACCGTGATTACGCGCAGCCTGTCTACGCGGCGCTGGACGGCTCGTTCGGCGAGTCGTCGAGCGGCTTCGTCGGCGCCTCGAGCGACGGGCTCGTCCAGCTCGACGCCTCGCACGCGCTGACGGACACCTACGCCGACGCCTTCGGCGGCAACGTCGTCCAGACCGCGCGCGTCCTCCTCGAGCGCGGCAAGACCGTGCTCGCGCTCGGCTTCGGCTCGTCCCAGGAAGAGGCGGTCGGCACTGCGGAGGGATCGCTCGGCGCCGGCTTCGACAAGGCGCTCGCGAAGTACAAGAAGCAGTGGAAGCACTACGACAAGTCGCTGCTCGAGCCCCGCACGGAGAAGCTGCGCGGGATCAAGGGCAAGGACCGTAAGCGGCTCGAGGACGCGTACTACCTGAGCGCCAACGTGATCAAGGCGTCGGAGGACAAGACGTTTCCCGGCGCGATCGTCGCCAGCCTCGCCTCGCCGTGGGGGCAGGCGGTCTCGGCCGGCGACCCCGCGAACACCTACTTCGGCTCCTACCGGGAGGTGTTCGCGCGCGACCTGTACGAGAGCTGGACGGGCCTCGTCGCGGCCGGCGACCTCGCGACGGCGCGCGACGCGACGCTCTTCCTCTTCGAGCGGCAGCAGCTTCCCGACGGGTCGATGCCGCGCAACAGCCTCGTGAACGGCAAGGTCGCGCCTGACTCCTTCGGGACGCAGCTGGACGAGACCGCGTACCCGATCCTGATGGCGCAGCAGCTCGGACTGACCGACGCATCGCTGTACGCGAACCACATCAAGCCGGCGGCGAACTTCCTCATCGCGCGCGGCCCCGCGTTCGGCGTCGAGCGCTGGGAGGAGCAGAGCGGCTTCTCGCCGTCCACGATCGCGGCGGAGATCGCCGGTCTCGCCGCGGCTGCCGAGCTCGCGCGGGCAAACGGCGACACGGCCTCGGCGGCCGTCTGGCTGGGCGTCGCAGACAACTGGCAGCGGTCGGTCAAGGGCTGGACCGTGACGACGAGCGGCCCGCACGCGACGCATCCGTACTTCATCCGGCTCTCGAAGACCGGTGACCCGAACGCCGCGATCTCGTACAACGTCGGCAACGGCGGCCCGACGCTCGACCAGCGCGCGGTGATCGACGCCGGCTTCCTCGAGCTGGTGCGCCTCGGCGAGCTGCCCCCGAACGACCCCGACGTCCTCCGGTCGCTCCCGGTCGTCGACGCGACGATCAAGAAGACGACCGTGAGAGGGCCCGGGTGGCACCGATACAACGGCGACGGCTACGGGGACCGCGCCACCGACGGCCGGCCATGGGCTCCGAGCGGACAGGGCAACGGCCACCTCTGGCCGGCGCTCTCGGCCGAGCGCGGCGAGCACGAGCTCGTCACGGGCGACAGGGCGGAGGCGGCCTCGCTGCTGCTCGCAATGAGCCGGTTCTCCTCGGGCGTCGGCCTGATCCCGGAGCAGAACTGGGAGCTGGCCCCCCTCGCAGCATCGCCGTACGGCACCGATCCGACGGTTGCTTCGATCGGCTTCGAGAACGGCGGCGCAGCCGGCTCCGCCTCGCCGCTCACCTGGTCCGCGGCCTCGTTCGTGCGGCTCGCGCGAGACCTGGCGACCGGCCGGAACGTCGTGCTGCCGAGAGTGACGCACTCACGCTACGTCGCCAACACGCAGGGCACGACGCCGCTGACGGTGACGAGCCCGGCCGACAACGCATCGGTCACCTCCTCTCCGGTCACCGTCACGGGCACGACCGCGCCTGGGAACGCCGTCTACGTCGCCGCAACGAACACGGACGCCAACTCCGCGACGACGGTCGTCTCGACGACCGCGGGCGGCGACGGCTCGTTCAGCGTCGACGTCGCGGTCACCGGCGGCACCAACGTCCTGAACGTCGTTGCCGTCAGTCCGACCGGTGGGACCGCCCACGCGCGGCGCACGGTCCTTCTCGACGTCCTGCCCGGAACGCTGCTCCTCGACGTCGCCGACCCGGACAGCGACGACGCAGGCCCCGGGAACTACGCATATCCGACCTTCGCCGGCTTCCGCCCGGGCGCCTTCGACATCCAGCGGTTCCAGGTCTTCGACTCCGGCGACACCGTCACCTTCCGGCTGCGGACGCGCGACCTGTCGGAGACGTTCGGCAGCCCGCTCGGCGCGCAGCTCGTCGACGTCTACGTACGCGTCCCCGGGGCGGCGACGACGTCCACGGCGGCGGCGCACTCGTTGCGCAACTTCGCGATCGCACCGGCGTTCGCCTGGAGTCGGCTGATCCAGGTGCAGGGCTTCGGCCAGCGCTACGTGGACGCGAGCGGCAATGCACTCGGGACGGTGACGATCTCGGCGAACCCGATCTCACGCTTCATCACCTTCAGCGTCCCGAAGGCGTCCCTCGGGACGCCCGCGGCCGGCTGGGGCTTCGTCGTCGTCCTCACCGGCCAGGACGGCTTCAGCCCCGACAATGCGCGCAGCTTCGCGCCGACGCCGCAGGAGTTCCAGTTCGGGGTCTGCGCGACCGCGAGCACCGATCCGCACTGCACGTTCGACCCCGGTCTTGTTCCGAAGGCGGTCGACGTGATCCCCACACCCGGCGTGCTCCAGTCCACGGAGCTCGACTACACGCTCGGCCCCGTGCGGCTGACGGGCGTCTCGATCCCGTAGCTCAACCGGACTACCAGCTGGCGATCACACGGCAGGGCCCGCCTGATCCCTCCTCCCACGGGATGAGCCCGACGTAGGCGACCGCTCCCCTCGGCGGGATCTTGTCGAGGTTGTTCAGGCCTTCGAGCCCGTAGCGGTCGGTCGCGAGGAAGTCCACATGGACGGGGAAGGTCGCTGAGTTCCCAGGGTCGAGGCTGATCGTGTCGACGCCGATGCCCGTCACCTTCCGGCGCTCCGCGAGCCACATGGCCGCCTCGACGCTGAAGCCGGGGAAGTGGTAGTTCGGGAAGGCCGCGCCGCCCTTGAATTCGAGGGGATCGTCGACCTTGGCGGCCCAGCCGGAGTCCATGCAGACGATCGACCCCTCCGGGATCCTCCCGTGGCGCCGCTCGAACCGACGGAGGTCGTCGACGGTCACCATCGTGTCCGGCTCTCGCTCGGCACGCCGCGAGATGTCGATCACGACGATCGGGACGATCAGCTCCTCCAGCGTGATCTCCGGCGAGAGCCGCCCGCCCGGCGTGAAGTGGCCGGGTGCGTCCATATGGGTCCCCGAGTGCTCGCCGAACGTCCACTCCTGCGCAGTAGAAGCCGCCCGTCGGGATCGTGACGAGCGTCTCCCTCTGCGGGCGAGTCGAACGTAAAGACGGGGAAACCTTCCTTGAACACGTGCGTGAGGTCCTGAAGACGTTTCTTGTCGTGCCGATGCGTCGCGGGACGTCCGCCGGAGGCGAGGCCGGGGAAGGCAGCGGCGACGGCCGCGCCGACGCCGGTCAGGACGGCCGTGCGGCGGTCGATGCGGGGCCGATCCTGCTGCTCGACCTGCTCGCGAACGATCTCGACAGTTCCGGGGAGACACATAGCTCTGTCCTCCTCTCAGGTCGCTCCCACGAGTCTAGGCGCCTACACGGCGCAGCGCTCGCGAACCGCAAGCGTCACTCGATCGCTTCGAGGATCTCCCACTGATCGGGAACGCCCTTCAGGCTGTGTGCGCCTCGGTCGACGAAGGAGAGGCCCGAGCCCGTGACGAGGTCCCTCACCGTCCGCGACACGAGGACTTCGCCCGCCCCGGCGAGCCCGTTCACACGAGCGGCGATATGAACGCCGATGCCGGCGATACCTCCACTGCGTCGCTCCACCTCGCCCGTGTGGAGACCGGCACGCATGTCGAGGCCGAGCGTTCGCAGGCGGTCCCGGAGAGCAAACGCGCAGCGAACGGCGCGCGCCGGGCCGTCGAAGGTTGCGAGCAGCCCGTCACCCGCGAAGTCGGAGATCGTTCCGCCGAAGCGCGCGACCTCCGTCGCCGCCAGCTCATCGTGCCTCTCGAGCAGCTCCCGCCACCGCGCGTCGCCTAGCTCGACCGCCCGTGGGGTGGAGTCGACGATGTCCGTGAACAGCACGGTGGCGAGGACCCGGTCGGTGGCGTGCGCAGGGCGGGATCCCGTGAGGAACTCCTCCACCTCGTCGATGAGGACGTCGATGTCGCCGACTCCCAGCCCGTAGTCAGCGCCAGGCACGACGACGAACTTCGCGCCCTCGATGTGCTCCGCGACATACCGTCCCTGGTCGACGGTGACGATCGGGTTGTCCCGGCGGTGGACGACGAGCGTGGGCACCCTGATCGATGGAAGGACGTCCCGTACGTCGAGCTCGAAGAGCATGCGCATGACGGCCGCAGCAGTTGCCGGGCTTGCGGAGAGGCGAAGGAAGCGTCCCCAGGCCTCGATTGCAGCGGAATCGCCGGCGAGGCTCGGATTGATCGCGGCGATGATGTCGCCGCGACCCCACGTCTGCTCGACCATCGAGACGAGGCCTTCCTGCACTTCCGGCGGTGCGCCGATCTCGTATCCCGGCGCCGCCGAGGCGCGTGCGGTCGGGTTCATCAGGACGAGAGCGCTCGTACGCTCGGGATACGTGGCGGCGAAGAGCTCCGCCATCGGCGAGGCCTCGCCGGCGCCGGCGATCGCGGCCCGCTCGAGGCCGACAGCGTCCATCACCGCGGACACGTCGTCCATCCAGTCCTCGAGCGGGGGGAGCTCCCTGGACGGGATCGGATCGGACAGGCCGATCCCGTACTTGTCGAACGAGATCAGCCTGCTGAACGAGGCGAGGCGGCCCAGATAGTGCGCATAGCCCGGCAGGTCCCACCGTGCCTCGAGATGGCTGAACCAGGTGGAGACGAGCACGATGTCGAGCGGGTTGCCCTCGCCGACGATCTGGTACGCGATGTGCGCGTCGCCCTTTTTCGCGTACTGCGTCTCTGGCACCACCCCGAGACGATAGGCGTCACCGCTCGGCTCGCGTCAAATCGCTCAAGCAGATGCGCGCAGGCGGCGCCGACCCAGGATCTCGCGGGCTGCGTTGAGGCCCGGCGTGCCCATGACGCCGCCTCCGGGGTGGGCGGCGGAGCCGCACAGGTAGAGGCCGGCGACCGGAGTCCGGTAGCGCGCGTAGCCGGGCACCGGTCGGAAGGCGAAGAGCTGGCCGGGAGTCATCGCGCCCTGGAAGATGTTGCCGCCGGTGAGGTTGAAGACCCGCTCGAGGTCGGGCGGCGCCAGCACCTGCCGGTCGAGGACGGCGCCCTTGAAGTTCGGTGCGTACTCGTCCACCAGGTCGAAGCAGCGGTCGGCGAACGCGTCGCGCTGGTCGTCCCAGGACCCGTCGCGGAGCTCGTACGGCGCGTACTGCACGAACATCGACATCAGGTGGCGACCGGGCGGCGCGACGGTCGGATCGACGGCCGACGGGATCGTGCACTCGAGCACGGGCTCCGCAGAGGGTCGGCCGTACTTGGCGTCGTCGAAGGCGCGCTCGATGTAGTCCTGGTCGGGACAGATGTGGATGGTGCCGCGATGCTGGGGGCCCGGGTCGGTGCCCGGCAGCGCCGTGAAGTCCGGCAGCTCCGCCAGGGCGACGTTGATCTTCAACGAGGCGCTCGCGTAGCTGATCCGCTCGACGTCGGCCACGAACGCCTCCGGAAGTGTGCTCCGGTCGAGGAGCCGCAGGAAGGTCACATTGGCGTCGGCGTTACTGGCCACGACCGGGGCGTGGTACTCGTCGCCGCCGGCGAGCGCCACACCGACGGCCCGGCCGTCGCGCACCAGGATGCGATCAACCTCGGCCTCGCAGCGAATGTCGGCGCCGAAGTCGCGGGCGGCTGCCGCCAGCGCCTGCGTCAGCCCGCCCATGCCGCCGCGCACGTAGGCCCAGACGCCTCGCGCGCCGCCGCTCTCGCCCATCACGTGGTGGAACAGCACGTACGCGGTCCCCGGCATCGAGGGGGCTGCCATCGCCCCGATGACCGCGTCGGTCGCCAGCGTCCCCTTCAACTCCTCCGACTCGAACCAGCGGTCGAGGATCGGCCGTGCGGCGCCGGTGAGGATCTCCACCGCCTCGCCTGCCGCGTCTCCCAGCCGCCGGTACGAACGTCCGAGTGAGAGCAGCGTCCGGAGGTCGCGAAGGCGCGGCTTCGACAGATCGGGCGGCGCCATCGTCAGCGTGGGCTCGACCACCGCCGCGACGCGCTCGAGCATCGCCTCGTACTGCGGATAGCGCTCGGCGTCTCGCGCGCTGAACTTGGCGATCTCCCTGCGGGTGAGGTCGGCGTCGGGACCCATCGTCAAGGAGCGCCCGTCGGGAAACGGCGTGAACGATGCGGGGTCGCGGGGGAGGACCTCGTACCCGTAGGAGGCGAGCCTCAGGTCGCGGACGATCGCCGTGTGGAAGAGGCTGTTCACGTACGCGGCGGTGGAGACCTTGTAGCCGGGAAAGGTCTCCTCGGTGACACAGGCGCCGCCGACGACGTGGCGCCGCTCGAGCACGAGGACGCGCCGCCCGGCGCGTGCCAGGTAACACGCGGTCACCAGCCCGTTGTGGCCGGCCCCGATCACGATCGCGTCGTAGCTCGAAGGGCCTGGCACTAGCGAACGGCAGTTGACTTGTGCAGGACCCAGCCGAGCCCTGCGCCGGGGTGGCCCGCGAGGTTGCGCAGGTCCTCCAGCCCTGCGCGCAACTCCTCCTCTTCGGCGCCGGGCTGCTGCGCGAGCGCGCTCTCGATCACGTCGGCCGCGTAGCTCGCCTCGCCGGAGAGATCCTCGTCCAGCCACCAGAATGTCCGCTCGCCCTCGTCGATCTCACGGAAGCCGGCCTCGCGGAGCCAGCCTGGCAGCCGTGTGCCGGCGTCGCTCCAGCCCGAGGCAGCCATGCCCTCGACCATCGAGCGGAACAGCGCCTCGAGTGCGTCCGTGGACGGCTCGGCGCGGACGGTCGAGTAGTCGACTTCGATCGCGGTGATCCCGCCGCCCGGGGCGAGCACGCGTCGGGCCTCGCGCAGCACCGCGGGCGGATCGGCGACGTGCTCGAGGAACCACATCATCCAGACGTGGTCGAACGACTCGTCCTCGAACGGGAGCTCGAGCGCGTCAGCCTGCAGCAAGGTGGCCTCGACGCCGGCCCGCTCGAGGTGCCCGCGGGCGTAGTCGAGCTGCTTCGGCTCGATGTCGACTCCGGTCAGGCTGACGCCGGGGAACTCCTGTCCCAGTACCGCCAGCACGGCGCCCACGCCGGTCCCCACCTCGAGCAAGCGCGTTCCGGGCTCGAGTTGTGTGCCGTCGCGGATCAGCCGATGGCGCCAGTGCTCCGCCTGCTCCACGAGCCGCTCCTGCTCGGGCGTCCCATAGCCGTGCACGTACCCAGTCACGGTCCGCATGATTGTCGACGTGACGAGCGTCGCGCGTGAGGGTGGTTGCGCCTGCGGAGCGGTTCGCTACCGGCTGACGTCGGATCCGCTCTTCACGCATTGCTGTCACTGCCTGAACTGCCAGCGGCAGACCGGGAGCGCCTTCGTCATCAACTTGCTGATCGAGGCCGACCGTGTGGAGCTGCTGGCGGGAGCCCCGCAACCGGTGGACGTGCCCCGCGACGACGGCAGCAAGCAGCGAATCTCTCGCTGTCCGACCTGCCAGGTTGCGGTCTACAGCGACTACGGCCGTCCCGAGGTGCTGTTCGTTCGGGGTGGAACGCTCGATCAGCCGTGGACGGTCACGCCGGACGTCCACATCTTCACCAAGTCCAAGCTGAGCTGGGTGACGCTTCCGGACTCGGTGCCGGCCTTCGAGGTCTACTACGACAGGAAGGTCCTGTGGCCGGCCGCCAGCCTCGAGCGGCTCGAAGCAATCTTGGCGCCGGACTCCGACGCCTAGAAGACCCGATCGTCACGCAGCTCTGCGAAGCGGGCTGCCCGTGAGGTGCGCGGTGATCCGCCCGGAGTCGAGCGGCAGCACGGCGAGCTCGGGCGGCGGACGGCGAACGAAACCGTCGAGGAGCAGGAGGTCCTCCGCCTGGTGGGGCGCGAGAGTGTCTCCGGGATGCTCGCGGGCAGTTCGGCAGAGCGCGAGCCCGGCCTCGACCTCGAGCACGCGCCCCCGCACCGGGTGGCAGCGGGCGAACGGCGCAGACCCCGCCGCCGCTGACGAAGAAGGCCTTCTTCCAGCCGGCTCGACCGCCGGCGCGATGAGGCAGACCTCGAGAGCGCGTAGCCGCTCCAGCCGGCGAAGACGGTCGACGACGTGCTCGAGGGCGTCGATGCGATCGCGAAGCCGGGCAGCCTCCTCGTAGCGGAGGCAGTCGGAAAGGTGGGAGAGGCGCTCTCGGAGGCGCGGCAGCGGCCCGCCCTGGAGCAGGGCGTCGAGCCCTCGGAGCTGTGCTCGAGGCAAGCGCGCGGGCCGCAAGCGACGCTCTTCGGCGGCTCGTGATCGGGCCGAGCGGGGTCGCGGTCTTGCTCACGACGAAGTCCTCGCCGCGGCGCTTGAGGTAGACGCCGTGCTCCTTCCGGCGGCTGCGGGAATTGGCCGGCGGCTGGAGCTCGCGGATCAGCCTGACCTCCTCGAGTGCGGCCTCGAGCTCCGAGCCCAGGACGCGCCACTCGATGCGGTGGAGCGCCAGCAGCGCCGCCTCGACCGAGGGCCGCTGGCCCTCACTTCGGAAGTAGGAGCGAAGACGGGCGCGCAGGTCGCGGGCGCGACCGACGTAGAGCACCTGCTCGTGGCGGTCTCGAAAGAGGTAGACGCCGGGCCGAGTGGGCGCGCCGCGGGCGAGGGACCGCTTGTCGTAGACCCGGCGCTTGCGAGGCGCCGCGAGAGCGCGGAGCTCGGAGAGCCGCCTGGCGCCGAGCTCTTGCGCCAGCCCGACCAGGTGCACCAGCACCTGGGCTGTCGCCTCGGCATCGGGCAGAGCTCGGTGGCAGGGCCTGGTCGGGACGCCGAAGAATTCGGCGAGCGAGGCGAGCCCGACGCGGCGTCGGCGGCCCTCGAGCAGCCGACGGGCGAGCGCTGCCGTGCAGAGCGGGGGCTCGGACAGGCGCCGGCCGTGAGCGAAGAGCAGCTGCCGCTCGAGGAAGCGCTGGTCGAATCGTGCGTTGTGCGCGACGAGCAGGTCATCGCCGGCGAAGGCGAGGAAGCGCCGGAGAACCGTCGAGATGGACGGTGCGCTGCCTCAGCTCCTGCTCGCGCAGGCCGGTCAGTCGCGCCACCTGTTCCGGGAGCCTCACACCAGGATTCACCAGCGACTGGAAGCACGTCGACCGGTTCGAGCGCCCGGACGCGAACGGCCCCGATCTCGCAGATGCGGTCGCGCGCGGCCGAGAGCCCGGTCGTCTCGAGGTCGAAGACGACGAACTCGGCTTCCTCCAGCAGGGGATCGACTCGCGTTCCGGCGAGGGAGACGATGGCGCCCGCGGCGACGACGCCGGCTGTCGCCGGCGGTCACCTCGGCCAGCAGCGAGCAGGCGAGTCCCTCGGAGATCGCGGATGTCGCGAACAGCGTGCGGGCCGCCTCGACCGCCGACAGCGGGCCGCGCTCCTCCAACGCATCCACCAGGCGATCGAGTGCGTCGAGGGCGAGCTGCACTCCGAGATCAAAGCGAACATATGTTCGCTTGGCAAGGTCAGCCCGGCGTCTCGAGCGCGGCTTTGGCCGCCGCCACCTGCTCTCGCTTGGCCTTCGTCAGCTCCTGGACGAAGATCTGGATCGTGGCCGCGAGCGGCACGGCGGTGAGTGCGCCGAGGACGCCGAGGAGCGCGCCGAACAGCGTCACGGCGACGATGATGAAGAACCCGGAGAGCCTGACCGCCTTGCCCTGGACCTTGGGCGTGACGATGTTGTTCTCGACCTGCTGGTAGACGAGGACGACTACGAGCATGATGATCGCGGCGGTCAGGCCCTCCTCGGCCCAGATCGTCGGGACGAGGATGAAGCCCGCGATCGTCGCGCCGATGTTGGGAATCATGTCCAGTAGGCCCGCGATCACGCCCAAGCGCGACCGCGTAGCTCGATCCGAGCAGCCACGCCGTTGTCCCTTGCGTCACCCCGGCGATCACCGAGATCACCACGACGCCGATCGCCCAGCGGGACACGAGCTCGGTGACCCGCTCCCAGACGGCGAGCCAGCGCTGGTCCTCGCCGGGCATGAGCATGCTCGCGAGCGAACGCTTGAGGTTGGCGATGTCGCTGAGCAGGAAGAGGCAGATGAAGAGAATCGTGAAGGCCGCCAGGAAGATGCTGAAGAAGTCGCCGGCGATGCCGAGCATGGCCTCGATCGTGTCGGGAACGGACGTGGAGACGGTCTCGGCGCCCGACTGAACGTTCTCGGCGGCGCCGCTGTCCCCGAGGAACTCGAGCTCGTCGGACTCGCGCAGGCTCTGAACGGTCTCCGGCAGGTCCTGGAGGTAGTCCCGCACGGATCCGACGAGCGGAACGATGAGCAGGAGGGCGAGCGCGGTGACCGCAAGGGCGGTTCCGAGCACCGTCACGGTCGCGGCGAGCCCGCGCGACATGTGCGTCTTCGCCATCACGAACCGCACCGGGTACTCGAAGACCAGCGCCAGGAAGATGCCGACGAAGACGATCAGGAACGTGTCACCGATCGCCCAGAAGGCGGCCATGATCGCGATCGCCGCCGCAACGAGAAGGATCGTGCGGACGGGCAGGATCACCTCGACTCGCCGGGTGTCGCCGAGCCACTGCGTCGAAAGCCTACGGAGCGCGTCGGCGGGTTCAGCCCGTGCGCGGCGCGAACGGGTGCAGCTCGTCGGCGCCGGGCTGCACGATCCCGTAGTGGGACTCAGGCACCTCGTTCCAGGCGCCGGGCAGGTCTCCGAGCGGCTCGGACACGATCGCCCTGGTCTCGTCCGACAGCGCGGCGAGCTCTTCGATCTCCGGGTAGAGCTCCTTCAGCGCGTCCATACGCGTGCTGAAGTACAGCGACCGCGAGTCGCCCTCGCTCGAGTAGCGGAACGCCCAGATCGAGCGCCCGTCGGTGGTGGCGATCGTCATCTGGATCGGGTGCTCGACCCCGTGCTTGTGGCCGGTCTCCTCGACGAGGCCCACCATCCGCTCGACCGCCGCGACCGGGTCGTCCTCCAGGCCGAAGGTGAGCGCGAGGAAGAACATCGTCTCCGAGTCGGTCGTGCCCTCGATGGACGGGAACAGCGACTCGTCCACCGCGAGCACGAGGTCGCGCTTCAGCCGGGGGAACTCGCGGATCAGGCCGTTGTGCATCCAGAGCCAGCGGCCGTAGCGGAACGGGTGCGCATTGGTCTCCTGGATCGCCGTCCCGGTGGAGGCGCGGATGTGCGAGAAGAACAGCGGCGACGAGATACCGGCCGCGAGCTCGCGCAGGTTCCGGTCGTTCCAGGCCGGGTGGGTGCTGCGGTAGAGCCGCGGCGTCTCTTCGTCCTCGTACCAGCCGACGCCGAACCCGTCACCGTTCGTCGTCGTCGCGCCGAGCTGGGCGTGCAGGCTCTGGTCGATCAGCGAGCGGTCCCGTTTGATCAGCAGCTCCTCCAGCCGGATCGGCGTTCCCGAATAAGCGAGCCAGCGGCACATGTGCATTTCTCCTCTCTGCGGCGAACGGCGGTCTGGCGATCCTGCCTGAGAAAGTCCGGACGCGACTGGAGAAGATCAGCAGGTCGAACGTCTCCGTCTACGAGAGACTGTGAGCCGGATGCCGTCCGAATCGCCCCTCGAGCCGACCGACCACGGCCTCGTGCCCAAGGAGGACGGCTGGTTCGTCGTCAACGCCCGCGACGCGCCGTGGCGATCCGCGCCCGGTCGCGGCGCCGTCTGCGTCTTCGAGGGCGAGCAGCATTTCCCGCAGATCGGCATCAACCTGAGGATCCTCGGACCGGGTGAGCCGATGTCGATGTACCACTGGGAAGCGGACCAGGAGGACTTCCTCGTTCTCGCCGGCGAGGCGCTGCTGATCGTCGAAGGCGAGGAGCGCACGCTCCGCCCGTGGGACTTCGTCCACTGCCCAGCCGAGACCAACCACACGATCGTGGGCGCCGGAGACGGAGACTGCGTCGTCCTCGCCGTCGGGGCGCGCGCCCGTTCGTCCGGGCCGGACTGGGGCGGCTACCCCGTCGACGAGACCGCCCTCCGCCACGGCGCGGGCGTCGAGGAGGAGACCACGGACGCCGTTCAGGCGTACGCGCGGGTCGCACACCGCGAGCCGACCCGCTACCGCGAGGGCTGGCTTCCGGGCTGACGGCGGACGGCTCTAGCCGAGCTCGGCCGGAAGGCTGAACACCGGGAACAGCTCCGGGTAGCCGGCGAAGCCCGTGATGCCTGCGATGCGGTCGCCGTCGAGCGCGAAGACCATGATCCCGTAGGCGCGGAACGGCTCGCCCGGCTGCTCCTGGACGAAGGCGGCGAGCGCCGGCTGGCCGTTGGCCCGCGTCGGCCTCAGCCGAATGAGCTCGAGGCGGCCTTCCATCGGCACCGTCGCGAAGAAGCCGCCGATCTCCGCCGGGCCGACGACGTGCATCGGCTCCGGCGGCATCGTCATCAGCGCGTCGTCGGCGAGCAGCCCGGTCAGGCGCTCGATGTCGACCGCCTCCCACGCCTCCACGAACCGGCGCATCACCGCCTTCTCGGCTCGCTCGTCGGCCGGCCGGTGGGCGCGGGCCAGGGAGCCGTCCTGCCGCTCGCGATCGACCCGCTCGCGGGCCCGCTGGAGCGCACTGTTGGCGGCGGCGACGCTGATCCCGAGGATGTCAGCCGTCTCCCGGGCCGACCAGCCGAGCACGTCCCGCAGGACGAGCGCGGCGCGCTGCCGCGGCGGGAGGAGCTGCATCGCGGTCACGAACGCGAGGCCGATCGTCTCCCGGCGCTCGGCCTCCCGCTCCGGGGTCGCGGGCTCGAACAGGACGTCGGGATACGGCTGGAGGAACCCGTCGACCGCTGCGGCGTCCCACCGGCCGCGCTGCTCGATCATCCGCAGGCACACGTTCGTCGCGATCCGGTAACACCAGGACGAGAGCTCCGCGCGCGGCTCGAACCGGCCGATCCCGCGCCAGGCGCGGAGCATCGTCTCCTGGAGCGCGTCGTCGGCGTCGTGGACCGAGCCGAGCATCCGGTAGCAGTGCGCGTGCAGCCGGCGGCGCAGCGGCGCCGTCAGCTCGACGAACGCCTGCTCGTCGCCCGCGGCGGCAGCGGAGAGCAGCTCCATGCCCCGACGCTACTCCCCCGGAGGCGGGGCGCCGAGCTCCGTCCAGGACGGCGCGTCGAACGACCCGGGCCTGCCGCCGAGCGCGATCAGGCGGATCCCGTCCGGTCCCGGCCGGATCTGCCGGTACTGCTCCGGGCCCACGCGGGCCATCAGCCCCGGCCGCAGCTCGAACTGCTCGTCTCCGGCCAAGAGCGTGGCCGAGCCGGAGATCGGGATGTAGACCTCCTCCTGACCCGGGTCGAACGCCTCGTCGTCGTGGTTGTGGTTCGGGTAGTCCTCCCAGTGCGGCGGAAGGGTCAGCACCTGCATGCCCCACGCGGAGACGCCCAGCTCCGCCCGCGCGCGGCGGGCCACCCCGCCGTGAATCGGATCCATCTCGTCGATCGCCGCGACCGTCACGTCGCCTGTCGCAACCTTGGCCATAAGGCCTCCTTTCGTCGAGAGTAGAACCCGCGGCGAGCGGCGAACTCATCGGCGGTCACTCGGCCGAGGGGGGCCGCCGAGCGCCTAGGATGCCCCTCGTGGCCGCCCCTGCCACGCGAGACCTCGAGCTCCAGCTCGAGCAGCATCGCGCCGAGCTGACGGCGTACTGCTACCGCATGCTCGCTTCGCCGTTCGAGGCGGAGGACGCGGTGCAGGAGACGATGATCCGCGCGTGGCGGAGCCTCGACCGCTTCGAGGGGCGGGCCGCGCTGCGCTCGTGGCTCTACCGGATCGCGACGAACGTCTGCCTGGACATGCTCGGCGGCCGCGAGCGCCGTGCGCGTCCGATGGATCTCGGGCCGTCGCGCGAGCCGATCGAGGCGAACCTGAGCACCCTCCCCGAGGTCACCTGGATCGAGCCGATCCCCGACGGCCGCGTGGCGGCCGAGGGCGACCCTGCCGCCCTGACCGAGGCGCGCGAGACGATTCGCCTCGCCTTCGTCGCGGCGCTCCAGCACCTGCCGCCGAGGCAGCGCGCGGTCCTGATCCTCTGCGAGGTGCTCCGCTGGAAGGCGAGCGAGGTCGCCGAGCTGCTCGAGACGAGCGTCGCGTCGGTGAACAGTGCGCTCCAGCGCGCCAGGGCGACGCTCGAGGCAAGCGACGTGAGCCTCGCCGAGGCGTCGGGCTCGCTCGACGAGGCGGACGCCGACCTGCTCGCCCGTTACGTCCGGGCGTTCGAGGAGTACGACATGGAGGCGCTGACCTCGCTGATCCGGGAGGACGCGATCCAGTCGATGCCGCCGTACGAGCTGTGGCTGAGCGGGCGGGAGGACATGCTCTCGTTCTGGGTCGGGCCGGGAGCGACCTGCCGCGGTTCGCGCATGATCCCGGCGGGCTCGGCGAACGGCTCGCCCGCCTACGGGCAGTACCGGCCGAGCGCGGACGGCGGCTACGAGCCGTGGGCGCTCCAGGTGATCGAGGTCGAGGACGGACGGATCGCCGAGCTCACGTTCTTCCTCGACACGGACGCGGTCTTCCCGCTGTTCGGGCTGCCGCCCCGGCTCGATCCCTAGCCGGGGCGGCACGCCGCGACTCCTACGCCGGCTGCTGCTCCATCGCGCTCGTGTCCATCCAGACCAGCTCCCAGTGGTGCCCGTCGGGGTCGTTGAAGCTGCGGCTGTACATGCCCTCCATCTCGACGGGGTCGACAGCGCGAGAGCCGCCGAGGTCGATCGCCCGGTCGGCGAGCTCGTCGACCTGCTCCCGGCTGTCCGCCGAGAGCGCCATGATCGCCTCCGTCTGCTTGACCGGATCGGCGAGCTCTTTCGACGTGAAGTCCTTGAACCGGTCCTCGACGAGCAACATCACGAACGCCTCGTCGCTGAGGATCATGCAGGTCGCCGTCTCGTCCGTGAAACGCGGGTCGAACGAGAAGCCGAGCTCCGTGAAGAAGCGGACCGAGCGGTCCAGATCCTTCACGGCCAGGTTGACGAAGAGCTTGCGAGAGCCGTTTGCGGCCATGGTCTCCTCCTTTTCTCGGTCGGGCAGGACATCCGTCAGGCCCATGAACTCGACGAGCTCCAGGAGCTCGCGGGACGCGTGGCGAAGCCGCACCTGGCACCCGTGCCTCCGCGCGGCGAGCTGGAGCCGGCACAGCGCGTCGACCGTCACCGCGTCCGGCTCCACGGCGTGGACGTCGCAGAGGACGATGGCCCCAGGAGCATTGCCGAAGAGCGCGCAGACACGGTCGCAGAGGCCGGGAAGGTCGGCACGGGTGATCGGGCCTCGAATCGCGAGGCCGACGGTCTTTGGCGCTGCGGCGCCCATTGGAGCTAAGACCGGTGGCCACGGCGAAACTCATCGCGGGATGACCGATGAGTTCCCCGACGTTGTCCCGTCTATGCCTGTGAAGACGATGACAGCGCCGAAAGGAACCCTTCGATGACCTCGCTGGACATGCGACGCCGGTGGCTTGCCCTCTACGTTCTCTGCCTCGGGGACCTGATGATCGTCCTTGACGGCACGATCGTGAACGTTGCGCTGCCGTCGATCCGCGACGACCTCGGCTTCTCGCAGACCTCGCTCGCCTGGGTCGTGAACGCCTACCTGCTGACGTTCGGCGGCTTCCTGCTGCTCGGCGGCCGGCTGGGCGACCTCTTCGGGCACCGGCGGATGTTCCTGTCCGGCATTGCGCTCTTCACCGCAGCCTCGCTTGCCTGCGGCGTCGCCTCGTCGCAGGGCTTCCTGATCGCGGCCCGCGCGGTTCAGGGGCTCGGCGGCGCAGTCGTCTCCGCAGTCGCGCTCTCGCTTCTGATGATGCTCTTCACCGAGCAGGCCGACCGCGCGAAGGCGATGGGCGTGTTCGGCTTCGTCCTCTCGGGCGGCGGCGTCATCGGCGTCCTCGCCGGAGGGATCCTCACCGACCTCCTGAGCTGGCACTGGATCTTCCTCGTCAATCTTCCCGTCGGCGTTGCGGTCTTCCTGCTGACGCTGCGGCTCCTGCCGGCCGACGGCGAGGCGATGGCGACCGGGCGGGTCGACTTCGCGGGCGCCATCACCGTCACGGGCTCGCTGATGCTCGCGGTCTACGCGATCGTCAACGGCAACGAGGAAGGCTGGGGCTCGGCGCAGACGCTCGGCCTGCTCGGCGCGGCCGCCGCGCTCATGGCCATCTTCCTGGTCATCGAGTCGCGAATCGCGAACCCGCTGATGCCGCTCGGCATCTTCCGGAACCGCAGCGTCTCCACCGCGAACATCCTGGGCGGTCTCATGGCCGCGGGGCTGTTCGGCTACTTCTTCCTCTCGGCGCTGTACCTGCAGCTCGTCCTCGGCTACAGCCCGCTCGAGGTCGGCCTCGCCTACCTGCCGGGAACCGTCCTCTGGGGCGCCTCGTCGCTGCTGCTCTCCGACCGGCTCGTCATGCGCTTCGGGATCAAGCCGCCGATGGTCGCCGGTCTGGGCCTGATGACCGTCGGGCTGCTCCTCCTCGCAAGGACGCCGGTCGACGGGAACTGGCTCGTCGACGTTCTCCCTGCGACCCTCGCGGCAAGCCTCGGCGCGGGCATCGCGTTCAACCCGATCCTGCTCGCCGCGATGAGCGGAGTCGGCCAGGAGCAGGCCGGTCTGGCCTCCGGCGTCGTCAACACCGCGTTCATGATGGGCGGCGCGGTCGGGCTCGCTTCGCTGGCCGCGATCGCAGATGCCCGGACGGAGAGCCTGGTCGACTCCGGCGAGAGCGCGATCGAGGCGCTGAACAGCGGCTACAACCTCGCGTTCCTCGTCGGCGCGGTCTTCGTCGTCTCCTCGGCCCTCGTCGCGCTGACCCTGCCGCGCGGCGAAGCGGTTGCGCACGGCGCACACGGGAGCGAGGAGCCTGGCGGCGTGCCGGCCGCGGCCGAAGCCGAGTAGCTGTCTGGAGAGGCCCAGCGCAGGCGGGGCCTCTCTTCGGCCTTGACATATCGACAACCATCGTTACGATCAATGTCGATATGAGCACGCTCGACGTGATCGACTGCTGCCGGCCGCTCGGTGCTCCGGCGCTCAACGAGGACGAGGCTCGCGCCACGGCTGACGTCTTCAAGGCGCTCGCCGATCCGGCTCGGGTGAAGATCGTGAACATGCTCGCCCGCGCGGAGGAGCCCGTCTGCGCGTGCGAGTTCATCCCGGGCCTCGGTCTCACGCAGGCGACGGTCAGCCATCACCTGAAGAAGCTCACCGACGCCGGGCTGCTCGACCGCGAGCAGCGCGGTAAGTGGGCGTACTTCAGCCTCAACCCACAGGCCGTCTCGAATCTCGAGGGCCTGGTTCGAATCCCGGAGGTGGTCGGATGAGCACGACGGCGAACGAGCTCCGCGAGCAGGTTCGCGAGCGGTACGCCCAGGCGGCGCTGTCGGTCGACCGAGGCGGCTGCGGCTGCAACGACGACGGCGGCTGCTGCGGCAACGCAGGCTGCGACGGGGAGGAGGGCGCCTTCGGCGAGACGCTCTACTCGATCCAACAGCGCGCCGAGGTTCCCGACGCAGCCACTCTCGCGTCGCTCGGCTGCGGCAACCCGACCGCGGTCGCCGAGCTCCGCGAGGGCGAGGTGGTCCTCGACCTCGGGTCCGGCGGCGGCATCGACGTGATCCTCTCGGCGAAGCGGGTGGGGCCGAACGGCACCGCCTACGGGGTCGACATGACGGACGAGATGCTGAACCTGGCGCGGCGGAACGCGGCAGAGGCGGGTGTGAGCAACGTCCACTTCCTCAAGGGCGTGATCGAGGACGTGCCGCTTCCGAACGGGTCCGTCGACGTCGTGATCTCCAACTGCGTCGTCAACCTCTCGACCGACAAGGCAGCGGTGCTGACCGAGATGGCGCGCGTGCTGAGGCCGGGCGGCCGCATCGGGATCTCGGACGTCGTGGCGGAGGACCGCCTCGCACCCGACGAGCGTGCCGAGCGCGGCAGCTACGTCGGCTGCATCGCGGGCGCGCTGTCGAGGGGCGAGTACGTCGCGGGCCTCCAGGCTGCCGGCTTCGAGGACGTTCGCGTCGAGTTCACGCACCGCGTGGCCGACGGCATGCACGGCGCGATCGTGAAGGCCGTCAAGGCCGGCTAGTCCAAGCGAGCTCGAGGCTCTGACTACGATCAGGGGGCGGGACGCAGTCCCGCCAGACGCATGGACCAGGCCTCCTCGGCAACCCTCGACGCCCCGCGCCGCTGGACCGGCGTCGTCCGCCTGCCCGAGGAGGACCCGGGCGTGCCCGACACGCGTTCGCCGGCGCGGCTGTTGCTCTGGGTCGGGCGCCACCAGATCCCGACGCTCCTCGCCGGCGTCTTCTTCGGCATTCTCTGGATGGTCGCCCAGGCGCTGATGCCTTTCGCGATCGGCCAGGCGATCGAGGCCGGGATCGTGAACAGCAACAACCGGGCGCTCGGGGCCTGGGCGCTTGTGCTGCTCGGCCTCGGCGCCGTCCAGGCGGGGGCGGGGATCATGCGTCACCGTTACGCGGTCTTCAACTGGCTCCAGGCCTCCTTCCGCATGGCCCAGGTCGTCTCTCACCACTCGGCGCGTTCGGGGCCGGCGGTGCGGGGCCGCCTCTCGACGGGGGAGGTCGTCGCGACGGTCTCCAACGACGCGATGCGCGCCGGCGGCGCCTTCGACATCACGGCACGGCTCTCGGGCTCGATCGTGGCCTACATCGTCGTCGCCTTCATCCTGCTCTCGGCCTCGGTCGTGCTCGGGCTCATCGTGCTCGTTGGAGTCCCGGTGCTGGTGTTGCTGCTCGGCTTCGTGATCAAGCCTCTCCAGGAGCGGCAGCGGGACCAGCGCGAGGAGGTCGGCAAGCTGACGGCGCTCGGCGCGGACACGGCCGCGGGGCTGCGCGTGCTCCGCGGGATCGGCGGCGAGCAGGCGTTCTACGACCGGTACCGCGACCGCTCGCAGGAGGTGCGGCACGCGGGCGTCCGCGTCGCGCTCCCGCAGTCGACGCTCGATGCCGCGCAGGTCTTCGTCCCCGGGCTCTTCGTCGTGGTCGTCACCTGGCTCGGCGCCCGGTTCGCCGTGTCCGGACAGATCGACGTCGGTGAGCTCGTCGCGTTCTACGGCTACGCGGCGTTCCTCGTCATCCCGCTGCGAACCGCCGCAGAGGCGGTGGACAAGATCACGCGCGCGTTCGTCGGCGCCCGGCGCATGCTGGACGTGCTGACGGTGGAGCCGCACGTCGCCGACCCCGAGTCGCCCGCCGACGAGCCGCCGTCGGGCGTGCCTCTGAGAGACGAGCGCTCGGGCCTCGTGGTCGAGCCCGGGCTCGTCACCTGCATCGTCTCTTCCCGGCCGCACGAGTCGACGGCGATCGCCGACCGGCTCGGACGGTTCGGGACGGGGGACGGCGTGCTGCTCGGCGAGACCCCGCTCGAGGATCTCTGCCTGAGCGACGTCCGCCGCCGGATCGTCGTCAGCGAGGCGGATCCGGTTCTCTTCGCTGGCACGCTGCGCTCCGAGCTCGATCCGTGGGGCCGCGCGGACGACGAGGAGATCCTCCAGGCGATCTCCGTCGCGAACGCCGAGGACATCCTGGCGGCGCTTCCCGAGGGGCTCGACGCCGACGTCGACGAGCGCGGCCGGTCGTTCTCGGGCGGGCAGCGCCAGCGGCTCGTCCTGGCCCGCGCGCTCCTCGCCGACCCCGAGGTGCTCGTCCTCGTCGAGCCGACGAGCGCCGTCGACGCGCACACCGAGGCGAGGATCGCGCGCCGGCTCCGTGACGCGCGGGCGGGGCGGACGACGGTCATCGCCGCGACCAGCCCGCTCGTGCTCGACCAGGCGGACAAGGTCGTCCTCGTCCGCGGCGGCCGAGTCGTCGCCGAGGGGACGCATCGCGAGCTGCTCGCCGACCGGCCGGATTACCGCGAGACGGTCACGCGTGGGGTGGACCTGTGAGCGAGCTCCTTCCCATCGCCGACGGGCCCGAGCTTCGGAGCCAGGCCCAGTTGCTCGCGAGCAGGCACAGGCGGGCGCTGATCGGGATGATCGGCCTGCACGCCGCGGCGGCGACGGCGGGTCTCGCAGGACCGGCGCTACTGGGCCGGCTCGTGCAGTCCGTCGAGGACGGGACGACGCGGGCGTACGTCGACAAGCTCGTGCTGGTCCTCGCCGTGTTCCTCCTCGCGCAGACGGTGCTGACCTGGCTCGCGCGGCGCGCCTCGTTCGTGATCGCGGAGGAGATCTTCGCCGAGCTTCGGGAGGACTTCATGCGCCGCGTGCTCGGCCTGCCGCTCTCGACGGTCGAGCGTGCGGGGACCGGCGACCTCATCTCCCGCACGACCGCCGACGTCGACTCGCTGGCCCGGACGATCCGCTTCGCCGTTCCCGAGACGCTGATCGCCGCAGTGACGACCGTCCTGACCGTCGGCGCGGCGTTCTGGGTCAACCCGGTCGCGGCGCTGCCGTGCGTCGTCGGTGTCCCCGCTCTGTGGATCGGCACGCGCTGGTACCTGAAGCGCGCGCCCGACGCGTATCTCTGGGAGCGCGCGACCTACGCGACGCTCGCCGGGCGCGTGGGGGAGACGGTCGAGGGCGGGCGGACGATCGACGCGCTCGGCCTCCGGGAGGAGCGCGTCGACCGGATCGACGCCGACCTCGAGGACGCGTACCGGGCCGAGCGGCGGACGCTCCGGCTCCGCACGATCTGGTTCCCGACTGCGGAGTTCTCCTACGTGCTGCCGGTGGCGGCGGCGCTCGCCTGGGGCGGCTGGCTCGTCTCCAACGGGAACGCCACCATCGGCGAGGTGACCGCGATCTCGCTCTACGTGGTGCAGCTCGCCGACCCCGTCGACCGACTGGTCTCGTGGCTGGACGAGATCCAGGTCGGCGCGACCTCGTTCGCGCGCCTCGTGGGGATCGCGCGGGTGCCGCCGGACCGGACGGCGACCGACGACGAGCCCGAGGGCGACGACCTGACTGCCCGGGACGTGCGCTACGCGTACATCGCGGACCGAGACGTCCTCCACGGCATCGACCTCGACCTCGCGCCGGGAGAGCGAGTCGCCGTCGTGGGGCCGTCCGGCGCCGGCAAGTCGACGCTCGGCCGGCTCCTGGCCGGCATCCATCCGCCGCGCGTCGGACGGGTCGAGATCGGCGGCGTCCGGCTCGTCGACCTCCCGCTCGACACGCTCCGACAGGAGGTCGCGCTCGTGACCCAGGAGCAGCACGTCTTCGTCGGCACGCTCGCGGAGAACCTCCGGCTCGCGCGGCCCGGTGCCTCGGACGAGCAGCTGCGCCAGGCGCTCGATGCCGTCGACGCGCTCAGGTGGGCCGAGGCGCTTCCCGACGGGCTCGAGACGGTGGTGGGGGCGGGCGGACGGGCGCTGACGCCGGCGCAGGCGCAGCAGCTCGCGCTGGCCAGGCTCGTGCTCGCAGATCCGCACACGCTCGTCCTCGACGAGGCGACCTCGCTCCTCGACCCACGCGCCGCGCGCCACCTCGAGCGCTCGCTCGGCTCGGTGCTCGAGGGCCGGACCGTCGTCGCCATCGCGCACCGCCTCCACACCGCCCACGACGCCGACCGCGTCGCCGTCGTCGAGGAGGGGCTACTCGCCGAGGTCGGCACCCACGACGAGCTCGTCGAGCGTGAAGGCTCGTACGCGTCCCTCTGGGACTCCTGGCACGGTGACCGCTGACATCTAGTCGATAACGACGTTCTCGACGCCCGGGTCGGGCGGAGGCAGCTGGGGGTCCATCCGGTCGAGCGCGGCGACGAGGAGCTGGGCCACCGCCAGGGACTTGATCCAGTTGCGGTCGGCGGGGACGACGTACCACGGCGCCCATTCCGTCGACGTCTCCGTGATCGCCTCCTCGTAGGCGTCGAGGTAGTCGTCGAACTTCTTCCGGACGTCGAGGTCCTCGAGCCGGAACTTCCAGCGCTTCTCGGGATCGTCGATCCGCTCCTGAAAGCGCTTCCGCTGCTCCTCTTTCGAGACGTTGAGGAAGACCTTCACGATCGTGGTTCCCTCGTCCGTGAGCATCCGCTCCCACTCGCGGACCTGGCTCGGCCTGCGCCGCCAGACGGTCTCTGGTGCGAGGGCGTTGACCCGGACGGTGACGATGTCCTCGTAGTGCGAGCGATTGAAGATGCCGAGCTCGCCGCGCGCCGGCAGCGCGGCGTGTATACGCCAGAGGTAGTCGTGCGCGAGCTCGGTCGCCGTCGGCGCCTTGAACGAGACGGCCCGGCAGCCCAGCGGATTGAGGCCCCTGAAGACCGAGCGGATGACGCCGTCCTTTCCGGAGGCATCAATCCCCTGGAGCACCAGGAGCAGGCTTCGGGTGCCTTCGGCATAGAGCCGCTGCTGGAACACGTCGAGACGCTCGTGCAGGTCGTCGAGCTCTTTCTTGCCGTGAGCCTTGTCGAGCCCGAAGGTCGCGTCCGTGCTGCGCTCGCCAAGACGCGCCTGCGTCCCCGGTTCCACCACGAGGTGCTCGATCATCGAACCCATGTTGACTGACTAGTCAATCCGTTTAGGCCCTGCGCGAGCAGGCAATTCCCAGGGATCGCGTTGTCACGACCCCGTTGGGAGGGAACCGACCTATGAAGTTGCGACTGTTGCTCGGGCTCGTCGCGGCGCTCGCCTCGCTCGCGGCCGGCCCCGCCGGCGCAGAGCTGCCCGCCGGTGAGCCGACCGTCGGGATCGACCGGCTCGCCGCCGGCCACTCATCGCTCGCCGTCGTGCGCGGCATCGCCACGTTCGACACGGCGCCGACCGCGCTCGACGTTGCGGCGCTCCAGTCACACGGGCTCACCGTCCAGCCCATGAAGCATCTGCCGCTCGCGCTCGTCCGCGGCACGGTCGGCTCGATGGAGGGCGCCGTGGCGCTCGGAGCGGCGAACGACATCTATCCCGACGATCCGATCGAGCTCTTCGACCAGGCGTCCGCGGACGCCATGGGCTCGGCGATCCCGCGTGCGAACGGCTTCACCGGCAAGGCGACGACGGTCGCGGTCGTGGACTCGGGCTGCGACGCGAGCCATCCGGACCTCGCGGATCACGTCACGCACAACCTCAAGCTCTACAGCACGGAGTACGTGAACGTGCCGCCTGACTCGAGCAACACGCTCGTCGTCCCGGTCGAGGCCGGGCCGTACCAGAACACCGACATCGGCTCGGGCCACGGCACGCACGTGGCCGGGATCATCGCCGCGGACGGCCACACCGCCGGGAACCACATCGGCGTCGCGCCGGACGCGAACCTCGTCTGCTACTCGGTCGGCGAAGTCCTGTTCACGACCGCGGTGGTCACCGCCTACGACCATCTCCTCGACCAGCCGCAGCTCTGGGGCGTCAAGGTGATCAACAACTCGTGGGGGAACTCGTTCCAGCAGTTCGACCCGCGCGCGCCCGTCAACGTCGCCACCCGGGCGATGGCCGACCTCGGCGTGAACGTCGTCTTCGCGGCCGGAAACAGCGGCGCCTCGAACGCCGAGATGTCGCTCAACCCGTTCTCCCAGGCCCCGTGGGTCACCTCGGTGGCCGCGGAGAGCATCGAGCACGTCCGCGCGAGCTTCTCGTCGAACGGCCTGCGCTACGACAACTCGCAGGGCGTGACGATCGGCGCCGGCGGACACACCGTCTTCACCGGGAACCGGATCGGGATCTACCACCCGGACGTCACGGCTCCCGGCGACGAGATCTCCTCGACCTGCGACACCGCCGGCACGGTGATCGGGCCCTGCCCGCCGCCGGCCTACGGGAACGCCACGGCGTCTGGAACGAGCATGGCCGCACCCCATGCGGCAGGAGCCGCGGCCGTGCTGCTCCAGGCGAACCCGTCGCTGACGACGAGCCAGCTGCGGAGCGCGCTGCAGGGCACGGCGGCACCCGTGGCCGACGCGGCCGGGACGCAGCTCGGCTTCTGGCAGATCGGCTACGGCCGCATCGACCTCGCGGCTGCGGTCGATCTCGTCCGCGGGCTGAACGTCTCCAAACGGATCAACCAGGCACAGGGCGCCGCCGACCAGCGCGTCCTCGGCTCGACCGGCTACACGGTCCCGAAGTCCGACTTCTGGACGTGGGATGCGCCGCGCGCCTCGGTCGCGGGCACCGACTCGCGCACCTTCACGACGGGCGTCTCGCCGAGCACGACGCACCTGAAGGTCTCCCTCTCGCACCCGTCGCTGGCCGTCGCCGGTGCGAACGGGATGATCTACACGGTCACCGTGCTCGACGGAAGCGGCCAGGAGCTCGGCACGACGACCGAGTCGGCCTCAGGCGCCGGCACGGCGAGCCTCCTGATCGACCTGAGGGCCGCGGCGGCCCATCCGGGCACCTACACGTTCCAGGTCAGCGGCCAGCGAGCCGTGTCCGACCCGGACACGCTCGACAGCGAGTCGCTGCTCGGGCGCGTGGTCGTGCTCCAGGTCGCCCAGGCAAGGGCCTAGGTTCCCTCCCCAAAGGGAAGGCGTTCGAGGCCCCGGGAACGGGGCCTCGAGCGTCCTTAGTCGACGTTGCAGTCCTCGCCGACAGCGTTCTCGGCGCCCGGCAGCCGCCCGAGGAGGTCGGCCAGCTGTTGGAGCTCGTCGGCGCCGAAGCGCTCCTCGAACAGCGCCCGGACCTCGGCGAAGTGTGACTCCGATGCCTCTTCGAGCTTGTCCCGCCCTGCGTCCGTGATCACGGCGTACACGACCCGCCGGTCGCTCGCGCAGGCGGCGCGGTCGACGTAGCCGGCCGCCTCGAGCCCGTCGAGCAGGCGGGTGACCCCGGACGCCGTGAGCAGCAGCTCCTCCGAGAGATCCACGCGGCGCATGCGCCCTTCCTCCGAGCGCGCGAGCCTCATCAGCGCCTCGTAGTCGTTGATCGTCAGGCCGTGCTGGGCGAGCAGGCTACCGCTCATCGCACGGGTGGTTCCCGCGTGCGCCTGAAGCAGGCGCACCCAGGCATCCAGGCTGACAGACCGTTGTGTGCTCAACACTTGACGACTCAATCTTTCCTCGCTACCATTGCTTGCGAACTCAACTATAGCGTACTCAAGGAGGTACTGCAATGAGCACCACTACTGAAATTCGCCGCACGCTGACGGGTACCTGGCAGCTCGACCCGGTTCACTCGTCGGTCGGCTTCGAGGTTCCCTACCTCGTCGGCACGTTCAAGGGTCAGTTCCGCCAGGTCCGGGCCCAGCTCGTCGTCGATGATTCCGAGGCGACCCTCGAGGGTGCGGCCAAGGTCGACAGCGTCGACGTCAAAGACGAGAACCTGGCGGCTCACCTGCAGTCGCCCGACTTCTTCGACGCCGAACGGAATCCCGAGCTTCGGTTCACCGCGAACGACATCGATCTCGACAGCGAGGCAGTGCGGGCCCGTGGCGAGCTGACGATCAAGGGCATCACGAAGCCGGTCGAGGTGACCGGAACGCTGACGGCCCCGATCGTCGACGCCTACGGCAACGAGCGAATCGGCCTCGAGCTCTCGACCACGGTCGACCGTCACGACTTCGGCGTCAGCTGGAACATCCCGCTTCCGACGGGGCAGCCGGCGGTCGGCGACGAGGTCAAGATCGTCACCGAGCTGTACTTCGTGAGGGCCGCCTAGCTCCGATGAAGGTCCTCGGTCTCTCGGGCAGCCTGCGCGACGCGTCCCACAACACGACGCTGCTTCGTGCCGCAGCGGACTTGCTGCCGCACGATGTGGAGTTCGAGCTGTGGGACGGGCTGAAGGCGATCCCGCCCTACGACGAGGACGACGACGTCGAGCCGGCGCCGGCACCGGTCGCTGCGCTTCGCGCCGCGATCGCCGGCGCCGACGCCGTCCTCATCGCGACCCCGGAGTACAACGCGTCGATTCCCGGCGTCTTGAAGAACGCGTTGGACTGGGTCTCGCGCCCGCTCCGGTCGAACCCCCTGCGGAACAAGCCCGCAGCGGTCATCGGGGCGAGCACCGGCGCCTTCGGCGCGGTCTGGGCGCAGGCCGAGCTGCGGAAGGTGCTCGGCACGATCGGGGCCCGCGTCCTCGAGGGTGACGTCGCGGTCGGGCATGCGCCAACCCGGTTCGACGAGGAGGGACGGCTGACCGACGAGCAGCTGCTCGAGCAGCTCCGGGAGGTCGTCTCGGCCCTCGTCCAGGAGCTTTCGCCTGTGGAGACCGCACTCAAGGCCACTGCCTGATGCGAATCGAGTCGTCCGTCACCGCGATCACCTGGCTCCCGTTCGGCGTGCTCGACGCGATGCCGAACCTTCCGCTCGGCATCGCCGTCGCGCACTTCGACGAGCCGCCTCCCGACCCGCTTCGCGACGTCGACCGGTTGCGCGAAGCGGACGCCTTTCGCGAGGCCAACGAGCTTCGAGCGTGGATCGCCGTCGAGAACGGCAGGATCGTCGACCACGGGCGCGGCGGCCGCAACGCTGTCGCCGGCGCGCGGCTCGACCTCGCGAACGACCAGATCGCCTTCCCGGCGGTCGAGTTTCCGGTCCTCCGGCCGGACCCGGAGGTCGGTGACGGCTGGGTCCGGTTCCAGCAGACGGTCGGCGGCCGAATCGGCCTGCCCGCCCCGCGGCCGCTTCGCGGCAAGCCCTATCTCCACATCGGCTCCGCAACTGCGTGGACGACGCTGGAGCTCGTGATCCACGCCGACGGCTCGTCGGAGGGCAGGCTCGTGGCGGCGAGCCCGTTCCCGCATCACTCCGTTTACGGCCCCTACGGCGATCTGGTGTCGGAGCACGGTCTCTCCGATTACGACGGCTGGTACCAGGAGTCGTTCGAGGAGACCCCGTGGGCCGGCGGCGAGCTGGAGGAGGAGCTCGACGAGATCGTGCTGCGGAGCGGCGGTGCGAAGCTGGACAGGCGCCGTCTCGCTCCCGGAGAGTGCCTCGTCGAACAGGGCGATGCCGGCACCGACATGTTCATGCTGCTCGACGGCGTTCTTCAGGTCGAGATCGACGGCGAGATCGTCGCAGAGATCGGCTCCGGCGCGGTCCTGGGCGAGCTTGCGGTGCTGGGGGACGGGCGCCGCACTGCGACCCTTCGCGCGGCCCGCGCGTCGCGCGTCGCCGTCTTGGCAGGGACTTCGCGCCTGGCGGAGCTCGCGCTCTCCCGCCGCACAGCCGGCTAGCGGTTGTGGTTCACGAGCTCGATGTTGTGGCCGTCGGGGTCGAAGACGAACGCGCCGTAGTAGCCCTCGTGGTACTTCCGCCGCTCGCCCGGGCCGCCGTTGTCCCGGTAGCCCCGGCCGACGATGTCGGCATGGAATGCCTCGACGGCGGCGTTGTCCTCGACGGGGAACGCCATGTGGAAGGGATCGGTCCGCTCTCCCGAGACGACTGAGAACGATCCGGAGGTGGAGCCGACGAACTGCACGCGCTCGGGGCTGTCGTGCCTGAGGCGGTAGCCGGCGTGGCGCCCGACGGCCTCGTAGAACTCCTTCGCCGCGGCGATGTCCGCGACCCGGAACCAGAGGTGGTCGATCTTGCCGCTCTCGCGCATCGCGCCGTGGTGGACCGCCTCGGCGCTGTTCCCGTCCGGGTCGAGGAGGAAGGCTCCGTAGTAGTCGTCCCGGTACTCGCGGCCGCGGGCCCGGCTCGCCGTCGCTCCGGTACCCGGCGCCGGTGCCGGCGCGCCAGAACTCGTCGACCGCCTCGTGCGACGGCGCGACGAAGGCGACGTGCAGCCTGCGTGTGACCGGCTTGCCGGGGCTCCAGCCGGAGAGCGAGAAGTCGTCCCACTCGGCGAAGTCGGGCTCGGAATTGGTCCGCTCGATCCCGAGCGTCGGGAGCACGAGGTCGTAGAAGGCTTCGGACGCCGGCCCGTCCGAGACCCGGATCGTCACATGGTCAAACACCGACGGAGAGCACGCGAGCGCGCCACGAGCCCTTGGGGGCATGGACGTCGACCTCGTCTCCCGCCTTCGCTCCGAGCAGCGCCCGGCCGAGCGGTGAGTCGGGAGAGACGCCGCCCACGCTCGAGATCTCCACGCTCATCCGCTCCCCGTGCTCGTCCTCGATCTCGGCTTTCGAGCCGACGCCGACCGTGCCGCTCGCCGAAGAGGTCTCGTCGACCAACACAGAACGGTCGAGCCGGTCCCGGATCTGCCGGATCCGGTGCTCGAGCAGCCCCTGGTCGTTCTTGGCCGCGTGGTACTCGAAGTTCTCCGACAGGTCGCCGAAACCGCGGGCGGTGGCGATCGCCTGGACGACCTCGGCCCGCCGGGGGCCCTCGAGCTCGGCGAGCTCCGACTCGAGCTGCGCCTTCTGGGCCTGCGTCATCGGTTCCGGCTTTTCGCTGGGCATCGGAGGAGCGTACCGGGCTACGCTGGCCGGTCTTGCCCGCGCGCAATCAGCCCACCGCCACGAGAGAGGATCTTCGCAACGTCGCCATCGTGGCGCACGTCGACCACGGGAAGACGACGCTCGTCGACGCCCTCCTCTGGCAGTCGGGCTCGTTCCGTGAGAACCAGGAGGTCGCGGAGCGTGTGCTGGACTCGATGGACCTGGAACGCGAGAAGGGCATCACGATCCTCGCCAAGAACACGGCGGTCCAGATCGGCGACACGAAGGTGAACATCGTCGACACGCCGGGGCACGCCGACTTCGGCGGGGAGGTGGAGCGAGGCCTGACGATGGTCGACGGGGTGCTCCTGCTGGTGGACGCAAGCGAGGGCCCGCTTCCACAGACCCGCTTCGTCCTGCGGAAGGCGCTGGAGGCGCGGCTCCCGGTCGTCCTCGTCGTGAACAAGGTCGACCGGCCGGACGCCCGAACCGCCGAGGTCGTGAACGAGGTCTACGAGCTCTTCCTGGACCTCGACGCCGACGAGTCCCAGATCGAGTTTCCGATCGTCTACGCCAACGCGCGGGCGGGGCGGGCGGGCCTCGCGACCGACGACCTCGCCGACGATCTCGGTCCGCTCGTGGAGACGCTGCTCGAGACGATTCCGCCCCCGTCGTACGATCCCGATCACCCGCTCCAGGCACTCGTCACGAACCTCGACGCGTCGCCGTACGTCGGCCGGCTCGCGCTCCTCCGCGTCCTCCACGGAACGATCCGCAAGGGCGAGCAGGTCGCCTGGTGCCGCGCCGACGGGACGATCCAGAAGGCTCGCGTGACCGAGCTCTACGTGACCGAGGCGCTGGAGCGCGTTGCAGCGGAGGAGGCCGGGCCGGGCGAGATCGTCGCGCTCGCGGGCCTGCCCGAGGTGACGATCGGAGAGACGATCGCCGACGCGGAGGATCCACGGCCGCTGCCTGTCACCGCCGTCGACGAGCCCTCGCTCGGCATGACGCTGGGGATCAACACCTCGCCGCTCTCCGGCACCGAGGGCGACAAGCTGACCGCGAGCCAGCTGATCGGACGACTGGAGCAGGAGCTCGTCGGCAACGTCTCGCTGCGCGTGCGGCCGACCTCGCGCCCAGATGTCTGGGAGGTGCAGGGACGCGGCGAGCTCCAGCTCGCGGTGCTCGTCGAGATCATGCGCCGCGAGGGCTTCGAGCTCACCGTCGGCAAGCCGGAGGTCCTGACCCGGGAGATCGACGGGACGACGCACGAGCCGGTCGAGCGGGTCGCGATCGACGTCCCGGAGGAGTACATCGGCGTCGTCACGCAGATGCTGGCTCTGCGAAAGGGCCGGATGCAGCAGATGGTCAACCACGGGACCGGCTGGGCCCGGATGGAATACCTCGTTCCGGCCCGTGGGCTGATCGGCTTCCGGACGGAGTTCCTGACCGAGACCCGCGGCGCGGGGATCCTGCACCACGTGTTCGAGCGCTGGGAGCCGTGGCACGGGGAGATGCGCACCCGGCCGACAGGGAGCCTCGTCGCCGACCGCCGGGGACAGGCGACGGCGTTCGCGATCACCGCGCTCCAGGAGCGCGGTTCGCTCTTCATCAGTCCGCGGGAGGAGCTGTACGAGGGCATGATCGTCGGCGAGAACGCCCGCGGCGAAGACCTCGACGTGAACGCCGGCAAGGAGAAGAAGCTGACGAACATGCGCTCGGCCTCGGCCGAGGAGCTCGTCCGCCTGATCCCGCCGCGGCCGCTTTCGCTCGAACAGGCGCTCGAGTTCATCCGGGAGGACGAGTGCGTCGAGGTCACGCCCAGAGAGCATCCGCCTGCGCAAGGCCGAGCTGTCGGCGACGAAGCGGCAGACGCTCGCCTCGCGCCGCAAACGCGAGCGCGAGGCTGCGCCGGCGTAGCTCGGGCCGAGTGGCCTCAGCCGGCGGCGGGAGAGTGCGTGCGGCTTCCGTCGGGCGCGATCCCGGCGCTCAGCCAACGGGCGTTCTCGGCGATTTCCTGCTCCGGATCTGCGCCCAAATGACCGGCGGCGTCGTTGACCTTGACGATGCAGCCAGGGACATTCGCGGCCAGCCACTCGCCGTGCGCCGGCGGGACGAACACGTCGGTCATCCCGTAGCGGACGAGCACCGGCACGGAGATATCCGCAGGGTCGAACCCCCACGGCTGCAGGACCGCAAGGTCGTCGTCGACCCAGCCGCCGACACCGTTCACCGCCCACTCGAACGTCGACTCGCTGAGGATCTGCGCCATCTCTGGGCGGGCCATCTCCGCTCGATCCGACTCGCTCATATCGATGTCCTGCAGGACGGTGGAAGGGTCGACCCGGGCGCGTTCCTCGAACTGCTGCTGCAACGCTTGCAGCTCGCGAGTGAGGACGTCCTCGCCGGCGCGCGCCCAGCCGAACTCCTTGACGTTCTCCGGATCCATGCCGGCAAGCCAGGCATCCTGCTCGAGCCCAGGGGTGCCGAGCGGCGCGACACCGACGTCGCAGACCGCGCGTACGACACGATCGGGTAGGAGCGCCGCGCACGCGAGTGCATGCGGTCCCCCGCCCGACCCTCCGCTGACTCCGAAGCGATCGAAGCCGAGCTCATCTGCAAGCGCGCGTACGTCGGCGACCACGTCGACCACGCGACGGCCATGGTTCCGGTCAGACCTCCCATACCCCGCACGATCGTGCGTCACCGAGCACACGCCCAGATCGGCGTACAACTCCTCGCGTGGCCACCGCATGAGACGACAGCCGGGCGTGCCATGCAACGCGAGGATCGGGAACCCCTCTGGATCACCCCAGACCGCGAACGCGAGCGTCCGACCATCAGGCGTCTCGAGCGTTCGCAGCGGCTCGCCCACCCATCGAGCGTAAAGCAGTCAGGCTCGAGGCTCTGTCGTTACATCGCCTCGACGAGCTGTTCCTGGAGCCAGGAGAGGTACGCGTAGAGCGCAAGCTCGGGCGCCCTGGGCGTGGTCTCGTCGAAGCCGTCCCAGTCGAAGTCCTCGCTGATGTCGAGCCGGGTGCCGAGGACGAGCCGGGCGTCGTTGACCGCTCTGAGCCACGCGTCGGCCTCGTCGCTCGTGAGCAGGTCGCGGCCGGCCGTCTCGGCGAGCAGGTCGAAGCTCTTCTCACGCCCGGTCACAAGTTGGTCCCGCGTGAGCTCGCGGTAGTCACGCTCAAGGGAGGGATCGTCGTGGGCGGTCGGGAAGAGGCGCCGGAGCGACGGGTCCTCGGGCTCCTCGCGGAGCAGCTCACGCAGCTCCTCGGCGACCTGGCGGAGCAGCCCGCGCTCCTCCTCGGCGAGGTCGAGACGGACGGTGCCGTCCGGTCCCTGCCGGATCGAGCTGCGGAACATCAGTCCTGTTGCATCGTCGCCCACAGCCCGTAGGCGTGGAGCCGGGCGACGTCGAGCTCGGCCTTCTCGCGAGTGCCGGCAGCGACGACGGACTTGCCCTCGTGGTGAACCTGGAGCATCAGCTTCGTCGCGTGGTCGAGCGTGTAGCCGAAGAGCTTCTGGAAGACGAGCGTCACGTACGACATCAGGTTGATCGGGTCGTTCCAGACGATCACGACCCAGGGGCGGTCGTGCTCGGGCTCGTCGACCTCGCTGGGCTGCTCGACCTCGACCTCGGCGGGAGCGAGCGTCGTCACGCTCAGAGAAGCTTCAGCGCGGTGTCGAAGCCGGCGCCGAGGGGCTTCTGCGCCGCGACCTGCATGAAGGCCGCGTTCTCGAGCTGCCGCGCGCGGCGCAGCGGGCCGAGGTCGATCGGCCGCATGCCGCCGCCCTCGACGAGCGCCGCGACCTGCCGCTTCGCGTCCTCGTCGTCGCCGGCCATCGGGACGTCGAGCGCGACGCCGTTCTTCTCGCCGGTCTGAAGCGTGCGCGCGAAGGTCGTGCAGAACGCCTTCACGACCTTGGCGCCTTCTGGCAGGAGCTTCTGGACCTCCTCGGCGGCCGAGCTGTCGCCGGGGACGACGAACCCGTCCATCGTGTCCCAGTCGAGCGGGACGGAGATCTCGACAACGACCTTGTCTCCCAGCTGGTCGCGGTACTGCTCGACGGCCTCCGCGATCGACGCGTAGTAGAGGGCGAGCACGACCAGGTCGCCTCCGATCGGGCCGCCCGGCTCGACGGCAGTCGCGCCGCCGCCCAGCTCCGCGGCGAGCGCCTGAGCGTCCTCAGGGTTGCGGTCGACGACCTCGACATCGTGCCCGCCCGCGACCGCGCGCATGCCGATACCGCGGCCCATGTTCCCGGCGCCGATGATCGTGACCTTCACTCCGGAACCATGCCTGAAGGGTCCGGGGGACCGGGCGCTAATACATCTTCCTCTATTACTAGAGTCCGAGGATGCTGGGACGGCTGTTCAGGCTGATCTGGGGCGACGACGTCGAGCGGGCGCTCCGTCCGCTCCTGATCGTCGGCTTCGTCGGCTCCCTCGGCGGGTCGGCCTGCTGGACGTTCGTCGGGATCTGGGCCATCGACGAGCTCCAAGCGTCCTCGTCACAGCTCGGGCTCTACTTCGTGGCCGCGGCCGTCATCTCGGCGAGCATGGGCTACCTCGGCGGCCACGTGTCCGACCATCTCGGCCGCCGTCCGGTGATCCTGGCCGGGTGGGGCCTGACCGCGTTCGTCCCGCTCAGCTGGACGCTCGTCGACGACTACAAGACCGCGGTCCCGCTGCTCCTGCTCCTGTCGCTGTTCGGTCCGATCGCGATGGCGGCGACGCAGGCGCTCGTCGCGGACGTGGTTCCACCCGAGCGGCACGAGCACTCGTATGCGTCGCTGCGGGTGGCGAACAACCTCGGCGTCACGCTCGGCCCGCCGATCGGCGGCGCCTTACTCCTCACCGGCAACTACGACGTGCTCTGGATCGGCGTCACGGTGATCGGTGCCCTCGAGCTTTTCCTCGCCTGGCGGCTGTTACCCGCGCGCGGCGAGTACGCGCCGGAAGCGCCGCCGGCGCGCGGGTCGTTCGGCGTCATCCGTAGGGACGGGGCGTTCCTGCTCTTCCTCGTGGCGATGGTGCTCGCGCACCTCGTTTACTTCGCCTTCGAGGCCGTCCTCCCGATTGCCGCTGTCGACTCGTACGGCCTCACCCCGGCAGCTTGGGGCTTCCTTGTCATCGTCAACCCACTGCTCGTCACGCTCTTCCAGCTCCGCCTGACGCGGCGCGTCGAGCGCTACCCGGCCGCGCCGAAGTTCGCGCTCGCGATGCTGCTCATGGGCTGGCCGTTCCTGCTGCTTTCGTTGAACTCCTCAGTGGCGGTGATCGCCGTCGTGATCCTGATCTTCGTCTTCGGCGAGATGCTCTGGATCCCGACGTCGCAGGCGATCGCCGCCGGGCTCGCGCCGGCCGACCTCCGCGGCGCCTACATGGGCGCCTTCGCCAGCACGTCCTCGGCGGGCTTCGCGCTCGGGCCCTTCGTCGGCCTTCAGGTGCGGGGCGGCTTCGGCGACTCGGCGATGTGGGGCTTCTTCGCCGGCGTGGCCGTCATCGGCGCGATCCTCGGGGTCGTCGCCTGCCGCTACGCCTTCGCGGTCCGGAAAGCGCGCCTAGCCGCTGCGTAACTCGCGGGCGAACGACCCGCCGCCGATCACCCGGTCCGCCTTCGCCGCCGCTCGTTCCCGCAGACCACGGTCGGACGTAACGAGCCAGTAAGGGCGGTCGAGGTTCGCAGCCTCTCGCGCAATCCGGTCATCGGCTGTTTCGGCACCTTCCCAGATCAAGCGAGCGTCCATACCTCGGCGCGCGGCCCAGCGATCGACCAGCTCGGTCAACTCGTCACGCGGGATGTTGGGCCACAACGAACGCCGCACGTTCTCGGCGTCCACAAAAATGGTCAGGCCGCTCGTAGAGCCTCGATCTCGCGGTTGACGGCCAGGTGCTCGAGCGCCTTGGCCTCGAGCTGGCGGACCCGCTCGCGCGTGAGGCCGAGGCGGCGGCCGATCTCCTCCAGCGACTGCGGGTTGCCGTCGCCGTTGAGCCCGTAGCGGAGCTTGACCACCTCCTGCTCGCGGTCCGGCAGGTTCCCGATGGCGCGGCGGAGGACGTCCTGCTCGAGGCTGACCTGGATCAGCTCCTCGGTCGGCGCCTCGTCCCCGGCGAAGAGGTCCCCGTACGAGGCCTCGCCCTCGCCGACCGGCCGGTCGAGGCTGGTGACCGCGCGGGCTGCATCGCGAACCTCCCGGATCTGCTTCAGCGGGAGCTTCGTCGCGTTGGCGACCTCCTGCTCGGTAGGGGCCCGCCCGTGCTTGGCCACGAGCTCGCGCTCGGCGCGGGCGATCTTGCGCTCCCGGTCGACGATGTGGACGGGGATGCGGATCTCTCGTGCCTTGTTCGCGACGCCGCGCTGGACGGCCTGGCGGATCCACCACGTCGCGTAGGTCGAGAACTTGAAGCCTCGCCGCCAGTCGAACTTCTCGACGGCGCGGATCAAGCCGATGATCCCCTCCTGGATCAGGTCGAGGAGCGACAGGCCGTGGCCCTGGTACTTCTTCGCGATCGAGACGACGAGCCGGAGGTTCGAGTTGATCATCAGGTCCTTCGCCTCGCGGTCGCCGCGCTCGATCCGCTTCGCGAGCTCGACCTCCTCCTCGGCCGTGAGGAGCTTGTAGCGGCCGACCTCGTTGAGGAAGAGCTGGAGCGCGTCCGTCGTGGAGACGGCGAGGTCGCCGTTCACGTAGGTGGACTCGGTCGTCGCCCTGCCGCAGTCGTCCGAGAGCTCGATTCCCCGTTCCTGGATGTCCTGGTAGAGCCGCTCCACGTCTTCGTCCTCGAGCCCCGCTTCCTCGATCACGCGTGAGACGTCCGAAAGCTCGAGGCAACCCTCGCGCTCGCCGAGCTCCATCAGCGCGCTCACGTGCTCGTCCGCCATCGTGAAGGTCCTACCACCTGAGCACGGTCGAGAAACGCGCGACGCCGTATTGTCCCCCGCCGTGGCCGATGTGAAACAGGAGGCGAAGGACGTTGCGCGCGGGCCCTTCGGCGAGGCGGTGGCGCGTTGGGGCCTCGTCTCGAAAGGAGCGCTCTATGTCCTCGTCGGCGTGATCGCCGCCGACGTGGCGATCGCCGGCGGGCAGCGGCTGCGAGATCGCGGTGCCGCCGTTGCGACAGTCACGGACACCTGGTACGGCAAGGCGCTCGTCTTCCTCCTGGCGGTGGGTCTCGCGGGGTACGCGGCGTGGCGATTCGCCCAGGGCGTCCTCGGGCGGCCTCTGGAGGGCGGCAAGAAGGAGGGCTGGTTGAAGCGGATCGGCTACTTCGCGCGCGCGGGCTGGTACCTCTTTCTCCTGTGGGTCGTCCTCGCGGCGCTGGCCGGCGCGGACGAGGAAAGCGGCTCCAGGGAAGAGGACCGCGCGACGGCCCGCGTCCTGGACTGGCCGCTCGGACGGTGGATCGTGGCCGCCGTCGGGCTCGGGATCCTCGGCGCCGGCGTCTTCAACTACTGGCGCGGGATCACCATGAGCTTCAAGAAGAAGCTGAAGCTGCGGAAGATGAGCGAGCTCGAGGAGAAGGTGTTCACGATCATCGGCATGGTCGGGCACATCGCCCGCGGCACCGTCTTCGGGCTGATCGGGTTCTTCCTCATGAAGGCGGCGTGGGAGTACGACCCCGAGGAGGCCGTGGGGCTCGACGGGGCGCTGTCGAAGATCCTCCAGGAGGACTACGGCGACACGATGCTCGGGATCGTCTCGGCCGGGCTGATCGCCTACGGCCTCTACTGCTTCGTGGAGGCTCGCTACCGCGAGGTCTGACGGCGCGCTTCTGAGGCGCAGCCTCAGGTGAAGGAGGACGACGCAGAGCGCGACCCAGGCGAGCCCGAGGCTGAACCCGGCGATCACGTCGCTGAGGTAGTGCACGCCGAGGTAGAGGCGGCTGAACCCGATCAGCAGGATCAGCGCGGCGGCTGCGGCCAGGATTCCGATCTGACGGCGCCGCGTGGACGCGTGCCGCGCCGCGATGTAGCCGATCGTCCCGTAGACGGCGAGCGAGACCGACGCGTGGCCGCTCGGGAACGAGTACGTGCTCTCGGTCGCCAGCGGGTCCGGGAAGAACGGCCGCTCGCGCTCGAAGCCCAGCTTGAGCCCGAAGGTGAGGATCTGGGCGCCGACCGCAGCGAGGAGGAGCAGCTCCAGCTCCGACGTCAGCCGTTTTCGGGCGAGCACGATCGCAGCAACAAGGGTCACGGTCGCGAGCACCGGGACGTTGCCCAGCCGCGTGACGTTCTCGAAGAACGTCGTCCAGCCCTCCGTCGCGTGCTCGTGGAGCCAGGCGGCGAACCGCGTGTCGAGATGCGTGTCGCCTTCGGAGAGCTCCTCGACGGTGAGCCCGAAGATCCAGGCGCCGAGCGTGAGGACGAGGATTCCGCCGACGAGCTCGAGGCCCAGGACGTTGACGAATCTGGCGACTCGGGCAGGCATCGGGCCATTGTTACCCTCACTCCGTATGCGCTCAGTCATCGTCTCGGCAGTCCGAACGCCCTTCGGGAAGCTCGGCGGCGGCCTCAAGGATCTCGAGGCGACCGAGCTCGGCTCGATCGCGATCCGCAACGCGCTCGACCGTGTCGGCCTCGAGAACGAGGCGGTCGAGTACGTCGTCATGGGGCAGGTGCTGCAGGGCGGCGCGGGCCAGGCGCCTGCGCGCCAGGCGGCGATCGGGGCCGGCCTCCCAATCGAGGTTCCTTCGGACACGATCAACAAGGTCTGCGCGTCTTCGGTGCGGGCCGTCCAGCTCGCCGACCTGATGATCCGGTCGGGCGATCACAAGGTCGTCGTCGCCGGTGGGATGGAGTCGATGTCGAACGCGCCCTACGTCCTCAAGAAGGCGAGGTTCGGGTACCGGCTCGGCGACGGGACGCTCATCGACCTCATGACCCACGACGGGCTGACGTCCACGTTCGACAAGAAGCACATGGTCGAGCAGGCGTCGTTCGTCGCGCGCGAGCTCGGGATCTCGCGCGAGGATCAGGACGCGTGGGCGCTCCGCTCGCACGAGCGCGCTGTCGCGGCCCAGGACGAGGGACGTTTCACGGACGAGATCGTCCCGGTCGGGGAGCTCGACCACGACGAGGGCCCGAGGCGCGACACCTCGCTCGAGAAGCTGGCGTCGCTGAAACCAGTCTTCGATCCTGAAGGGACGACGACCGCGGGCAACGCGCCCGGCGTGAACGACGGCGCCGGAGCGCTCGTCGTCACCAGCGAGGAGTTCGCGAAGGAGCGCGGGCTCGAGCCCCTCGCGACCATCGTCTCGCAGGGCTACGTCGCCGACGACTTCGCTTACCTCGCGCGCACGCCCGCGAAGGCCGGGCACATCGCGCTGGAGAAGGCAGGCAAGTCCATCGACGACGTCGAGCGGGTCGAGCTCAACGAGGCGTTCTCGTCGGTCGCCCTCAACTCGACGGCGATGCTCGGCGCCGACCCGGAGAAGGTGAATGTGAACGGCGGGGCCGTCGCGCTCGGCCATCCGATCGGCGCCTCCGGCGCCAGGATCCTCTCGACGATGATCTACGAGCTGCGCCGCAACGGCGGCGGGCTCGGGCTCGCGGCGATCTGCTCCGGCGGCGGCCAGGGCGACGCTCTCTTGCTCGAGGTCTGAACCTCAGTTCAGCCGCGTGCCGAGACCCGACAGAAAGTCGAGAGTCAGATGAGAGAGCTCTTCGGGCGCCCGCCAGGGAATCATGTGATCGGCCTCCTCGATTACGGCCGACCGAGCACCGGGGATCTCCCGCGCCAGAACGGCGCCGATCTTCGTTGATCCCGCGCGACGTCCCGTCCGCCCGTGATCACGAGCGTCGGAACGGTTATGCCGCCCACCCGCTCGGCGATGGGCTCGTCGGTAGCCGGGTCCTCGCTGTTCGACCCGACAGCGTTCTCCACGAACATCGCCCGTAGCTCGGCGTCGGTGCCCATCGGCGCCCACGCCTCCATGTCGAGCTCGGCCATGGCCTCGCAGTCCTCGCCTCCTCGGCCGCCTCCCAGCGGGCGATCTGCTCTGGCGTCCAGTCCACGTCCAGCGGTACCCGGGGAGACCGGAGCCGACGAGGACGAGCTCCGCGACACGATCGGGATGATCGACGTGCCGCGGTCAGCGCGATTGCTACCGCCGCGCGAGGCGCCGACGAGCGCGGCCTGCTCAACGCCGGCCGCATCGAGGACGGAGACCAGGTCGTCGACGACCGAGTAGGGGCCGCTTCGGCATCGGCGAGCGCCCGAAGCCGCGCTGGTCGTAGCGAATGACGCGGTGGCGTTCGGCAAGGAGCGGGACGACCGGCTCCCAGATCCGCGAGTCGACGACGCCTTCGTGCAGGAGGACGAGCGGACGGGCCTTCGCCGGTCTCGTCGTACCAGAGGTCGGTCACGGCCGTTGACGTTAGCCTGCCGCGGCGTGGAGTTCGAGCACGTCCTCGTCGTCGGCGCCGGCCAGATGGGCGGCGGCATCGCCCAGGTCGCAGCGGCCGCCGGCTGTCGGGTCTCGCTCCACGACGCCGTGCCTGGTGCGACCGACCGGTCGCTCGAGACGATCCGGAAGAGCGCGTCGAAGCTGGCGGAGAAGGGGGGACCGGATCCCGACGAGGTGCTGGCACGGATCGAGCCCGTCGACGACCTCGTCCCCGCCGACCTGATGGTCGAGGCCGTCGTCGAGGACCTGGCGGTGAAGGAGGACATCTTCCGCCGGGCGGACTCGACGCTGCCGCTCGAGGCCGTGCTCGCGTCCAACACGTCGTCGATCCCGATCGGCTCGCTCGCAGCCGTGACGGGCCGGCCGGACAAGGTGATCGGGATGCACTTCTTCAACCCGGTGCCGGTGCTGAAGCTTGTCGAGGTGATCCGCGGCAAGGAGACCTCGGAGGAGACCGCCCGGTCGGTCGTCGCCTTCGCGGAGGAGCTCGGCAAGGTGCCGGCGCAGGCGAACGACTTTCCCGGGTTCGTCTCCAACCGGATCTTGATGCCGTTCATCAACGAGGCGGTCTGGGCGCTCCACACCGGCGTCGCAGAGCCGGAGGCGATCGACACGATCGCGAAGCTCGGGTTCGCGCATCCGATGGGGCCGCTGGCGCTCGCCGACCTGATCGGGCTCGACACGTGTGTGGCGATCATGGAGGTGCTGCACGACGGCCTCGGCGACGACAAGTACGCGCCGTGCCCGCTTCTGCGAGAGCACGTCGAGGCGGGCCGGCTGGGCCGGAAGTCAGGCGAGGGCTTCTACAGCTACGACTGACCGCGCTCGCGTTCGCGCCGAAGCTCCAATGTTTGTCGGAGCACCGGCAACTGAGCAAGGTCCTTTGGCCGTCCTGCTGCTTCCTTCATTCGGATGATGTCTGGCAGCGCGGCGACAAGGACGGTCTGACCCCAGAGGTCAGCTGAGACGGCTGCGCGCTTCAAGTCTCCATAACCAGTGGTGCCTGATGGAGCAAACAGCAGGTCGATGTCGCCGCTCGGCGTGTGCAATGTCCAGCTGTCGACGCTTCCGAGAAACCTCGCGTCGATCGGAAACTCGATCCCGGAAGGATCCCTGGGGATCCGAAGGCGTGCATCGAGATGCTTGAGCGCATTGGCGAGACGTTCGAGGTTCTCGGGCTGGCGCTCGGGCGTGACATCGAGATCCTGAGTTATCAACGGGCCGCCCTGTGCGATGGCGGCGATCGCTCCGATCACGATGAACTGGACGTCATGCTCGACGAGGGTCGAGATCAGGCGCTTGGGGTCGAGTCGCTCAGGCTGCGCCACGAATCTCTCCGAACACTGCTTCGCGTTCGAGCGCGTCCTCGATGCGGCCTTGGGGGGAGAGCTCGAGCATTCGCTCGATGTAGGGGATGTACGAATCGTCGTAGTTCGCGAGCGAGTAGGTCAGCTCGAAACCGCAGGCGCGAATCAATTCGACCAGGGTCTCGAGGCTTGGCTCGACTCGCCCATTCTCCCAGCGGGCGATCTGCGACTGGGGACGGCCAACGCGCCGACCGAGCTCGGCTTGCGTGAGCCTGGCTCGGAGGCGTGCCGCTCGAAGAATGTCGCCGCTAATCATTTTTGTCCTCTGCAACATAGCATTTATGTTCTTACTACCGTTCGTATACTCGCCGCGTGGACTTCGAGCTCACCGAATCGCAGCGCGAGATCCGCTCACTGACGCGCGAGTTCGCGGACGCCGAAATCGCGCCACACGCTTCCGACTGGGACCGCGAGCACCGCTTCCCGCGCGAGCTCTACCCGAAGCTCGCCGAGCTCGGCCTGATGGGAGTGTGCGTCCCTGAGGAGTACGGCGGGGCGGGCGCCGACTTCCTCTCCTACGTCCTGGTGCTCGAGGAGCTTTCACGGGCGGACGCCGGGGTAGGCGTCACGGTCGCCGTCCACACGAGCGCCTGCACGCTTCCGATCCTCGCCTTCGGCACCGACGAGCAGCGCTCGCGCTTCGTCCCGCCGCTCGCACGCGGCGAAGGGATCGGCGCTTTTGCGCTGACCGAGCCCGAGGCCGGCTCCGATGCCGCATCGCTCCGCACGAAAGCGGAGGCGAACGGCGACGGCTGGACGATCACCGGCGCCAAGCAATGGATCACGAACGGGGCGCACGCCTCGACCTTCTTGCTCTTCGCCCGCACGGACCCCGGCACGCCGGGAGCGAAGGGCGTGTCGGCGTTCGTTCTCGACGCCGACCACGTCCGGGTCACCCGTGAGGAGGAGAAGCTCGGCCTCAACTCGTCGGTGACGAACGACATCGTCGTCGAGGGCGCCCAGGTCGGCCGGGACCGCTTGCTGCACGAGGAGGGCAAGGGCTTCAACGTCGCGATGGCGACGCTCGACGGCGGGAGGGTCGGGATCGCCGCGCAGGCGCTCGGCATTGCGCAGGCCGCGTACGACGTCGCGCGCGAGTACGCGAAGGAGCGCCGTACCTTCGGCAAGGCGATCGGGGAGCACCAGGCGATCCAGTGGAAGCTCGCGGACATGTCCACCGAGATCGACGCCGCGCGCCTCCTCGTCTATCGAGCCGCGTGGCTGAAGGAACAGGGGCGGCCGCACACCGAGGAGGGCGCGAAGGCGAAGCTCTTCGCGTCGGAGATGGCGCGCCGGCAGACGGCTGAGGCGATCCAGATCCTCGGCGGCTACGGCTACACCAAGGAGTTCCCGGTCGAGCGCTTCTACCGCGACGCGAAGATCACGGAGATCTACGAGGGCACGAGCGAGATCCAGCGGCTCGTCATCGCCAGGTCGGTGCTCGAGCTGAAGAAGCGCGAGCTGGCGGCGGGCTGAACGAGCTGATCGAGGGTCGGCCGCGGGCGCGTCGGATGACATCCGGCCGTCCGCAGCTCGGACGCCGGGCCGCCCAAGCGGGCCTGAGGTCGCTAGTAACAGACTGTTACTTGGGTGCCGCGCCCGCTTGTGGCGCCCGTCACCGTCCTTGTAACAGACTGTTACTTGGCCCAACGGCCCGGCGAGAGGCTCCGGCTCGGCGCCTAAGCTTCTTCTCGTGCCGCGCGCGAAGGACGAGCCGGTCCGCCTGACCCGCATCTACACGGGCGGCGGCGACAAGGGCGAGACGAGCCTCGGCGACGGGACGCGCGTCCCCAAGCTGGACTGCCGGATCGCCGCGTTCGGGACGGTCGACGAGGTCAACTCCTTCCTCGGCCTAGCCGTCGCCGCCGGGCCACCCGAAGCCATACATGAGGTGCTCTCCCGGGTCCAGAACGAGCTCTTCGACGTGGGTGCCGACATCAGTGTCCCGTTCGGGATCGCCGAGCGTCTCCGGACGACGCAGGAGCAGATCGACGCGCTCGAGGCCGACTGCGACCGGTTCAACGCAGACCTGCCCGAGCTGAAGAGCTTCGTGCTTCCCGGCGGCAGCGAGCTCGCCGCCCGGCTGCACGTCGCCCGCGCCACCTGCCGCCGGGCGGAGCGGGACGTCCTCGACGCGGCCGAGCGCGTGGAGATCAACCCGCTCGTCCCGGTCTACCTCAACCGCCTCTCGGACCTCCTGTTCATCCTCGCCCGGGCTTCCAATCCCGGCACGGAAGTGCTTTGGAAGCCTGGGAGCTCCTCCTAGCGTTCGGGGTCTCATTCGTCGCCGGCTACCTTGGCTCGGCGGTCGGCCTCGTGCTCGGGACGCTTCGCCTGCCGGCGATCCTGCTCCTCTCCGGCGATGCCTCCGCCGGCGCGGGGACGAACATCGCGATCAGCGCCGCCTCCGCCGCGTCGGGCGGCTACCGCCATGCCCGCGAGGGACGAGTCGACCGGCGGATCGTGGCGTGGATGACGCCTCCGTCGATCGTCGGCGCCGTCGTCGGCGCACTGCTCACTGACGAGCTGCCGACGAAGCTCCTGCTGCTCGCGATCGCCGCGATCCTCGCGTGGAACGGGCTCGACCTGCTCGTCCGGCCGGTCCGGCCGCGGGAGTCGTCGGAGCCCAAGATCACGCCGGCGGTCGTCTTCGGGTTCCTGATCGGAGTGCTGGGCGGCGCCGTCGGGGTCATCCTCGGCACCCTGCGCATGCCGGCGCTGCTGCGCGGCGTCGGCCTGACCGCGAAGCGAGCGGTCGGGACGAATCTGGTGATCGGCTTCGCCCTCGGCGCCGTCGCCTTCGTGACGCACGCGTTCCTCGGGAACGTCGACTGGCCGATCCTCGCGGCCGGCATCGCCGGCGCGCTTCCCGGGGGCTGGTTCGGCGCCCGCCTGACCGGCCGGATCGGAGAGGAGACGCTACGCCGTGCGATCGGCGTCGCGCTGCTGGCGATCTCGCTGGCGTTCCTGGCCGAAGTCGTGTTCGGCTAGCTCTTCGTACACTTGGTGCGTATGGCGACTACGGAAGACAGGCCCGCCTCGCTCGACGGCATCGCCGAGTGGCGCCGCCAGCTCTACGAGGCGTCACCCGAGCGCCAGGGCGAGCTCTTCTCGACGATCTCGGGGCTCGACGTCGACCCGCTCTACACAGCCGATTCGGTCGAGATCGACGAGGAGCGCGACCTCGGCTACCCCGGCGTGTATCCGTTCACGCGCGGCGTCTACCCGTCGATGTACCGCGGGAAGCTCTGGACGATGCGGCAGTTCGCCGGCTTCGGGACGGCTGCGGAGACGAACGAGCGGTTCCGCTACCTGCTCGACCACGGCCAGACCGGGCTCTCGACGGCGTTCGACATGCCCTCGCTGATGGGCTACGACTCCGACCACCCCCGTTCGCTCGGCGAGGTGGGCCGCGAGGGAGTCGCTATCGACTCGCTCGAGGACATGGAGACGCTCTTCGCCGGCATCCCGCTGGGCGAGGTCTCCACCTCGATGACGATCAACTGCACCGCGCCGATTGCCCTCGCCTTCTATGCCTGCGTCGCCGAGGAGCAGGGCGTCCCGCGTTCGGAGCTCCGCGGGACGATCCAGACGGACATTCTCAAGGAGTACATCGCGCAGAAGGAGTGGATCTACCCGCCCGAGCCGTCCATGCGGCTCGTGACGGACATGGTCGAGTTCTGCACGCAGGAGATGCCGAAATGGCACCCGATCTCCATCTCCGGCTACCACATCCGCGAGGCCGGCTCCAACGCCCTCCAGGAGCTCGCCTTCACGCTCATGAACGGCTTCACCTACGTGGAGGCGGCGATTGAGCGCGGCCTCGACGTCGACGACTTCGCGCCGCGGCTCTCGTTCTTCTTCAACGCGCACCTGGACTTCTTCGAGGAGATCGCCAAGTACCGGGCGGCGCGCCGCATCTGGGCGAAGGAGATGCGCGAGCGCTACGGCGCGAAGAACCCGCGCTCGTGGCTCATGCGCTTCCACACGCAGACGGCCGGGGTGTCGCTGACGGCGCAGCAGCCCGAGGTGAACATCGTCCGGACCGCGCTCGAGGCGCTCTCGGCGGTGCTCGGCGGGACACAGTCCCTCCACACGAACTCGTTCGACGAGGCGCTCGCGCTGCCGACCGAGAACGCGGTTCGGTTGGCGCTGCGCACCCAGCAGGTGATCGCGCACGAAACGGGGGTCGTGAACACGATCGACCCGCTCGGCGGCTCGTACTTCGTCGAGGACCTGACGAACCGGCTCGAGGCGGACGCCTACGAGTACTTCGACCGAATTCGCGCGCTCGGAGGCGTCGTGCCTGCGATCAAGGAGAACTTCTTCCAGCGGGAGATCGCCGACGCATCGTTCCGGTACCAGGCAGAGGTCGAGGCGAAGCAGCGGATCATCGTCGGCGTCAACCGGTACCAGCAGGAAGACGACACGGAGCTCGAGATCCTGCGGATCGATCCGGCGCTCGAGACGCAGCAGATCGAACGCGTCACCGCGCTGCGCGCCAGGCGCGACTCGGTGAAGGTGGAGGAGACGCTGGCAGCTCTCAAGCGCGGTGCGGAGGGCGACGAGAATCTCATGCCTCTGATCGTGGACGCCTCCCGCGCGTACGTGACGATGGGCGAGATGTGCGACACGCTCCGCGAGGTTTGGGGCGTGTGGCGCGAGACGCCCGTCTTCTAGAGCCGGCACCGGCCCCGCATGGAACCGGGGTGGACGGCGTCGTTAACACCACTTAATGCGGCGCTAACCGGAGGTCCGAAAATCGCGTCTAACCTGTGACGAGACGTGGAAGGCGGCCTTTTCAGCTCCAGATCGTTCAACCGTGCCCTGCCCTGGCTGGCAGGGGCCGTGTTGCTGCTCGGCGTGCTCGCCTTCTGGCAGACGCAGATTCGGACTGACGATCCAAAGGAGACCTTCAGCAACGAGCCGGCGACGAACGTGGCCGCGGACAAGACCGTTCCGCTGCCGCCGGAAGCGCGCCAGATCGCGGTCCAGTTCATCAAGACCGCAGTGGTCAGGAAGAACCTCCGCGACGCCTGGGCGATCTCCGGCCCGAGCATCAAGCAGAACATGACGCTCAAGCAATGGATGACGGGCGAGATCCCGGTCGTCCCGTATCCGAACGCGGCCGTCAACGAGTCGCCGGTGAAGGTCGACTGGTCGTATCCGAACGACGTCTCCCTTCAGGTCGTCATGCAGCCGGGGAAGGGCTCGAAGGAGAAGCCGCAGGTCTTCTTCATCGGGCTGAAGAAGTTCGGCTCGGGCGCAAACGCGAAGTGGCTCGTCGACTACTGGGCGCCGTACGCTCCGCCGCCCATCCCGAGCGCTCCGCAGCAGGGGTAAGCACCCGACGCCTCCGATGCCCCGGGCGTGAAGAGCATTCTCTTCTCGGCTCGGATGCGCAGGCGGCTGGCGTGGATCGGCGGCACAGCCGCGATCGTCGCCCTCGTCATCGCGGTGGGTGTGATGTGGCCCAACACGGGAACCGAGACGCCGGAGCAGTTCTCCGCGGGACAGGGGTACGTCTACCACGAGCCGAAGCGGGTCGAGCTCACGCAGGTCGACCGCGCGAAGGCGCTGGCCACGGCGGCCAACTTCGTCACCTACGCCGTTGCCCGGCGTAAGGTCGAGCGCGCCTACGACCTGACCGGGCCGGAGCTGAAGGGCGGGCTCTCGAGGGCCGAGTGGAAGTCGCAGGACATCCCGGTCGTGCCCTTCCCGGTCGAGGAGGCCCGGTGGAAGATCGAGTACTCCTACAGCGACGCGCTCGGCCTCCAGGTCCTGCTCTTCCCGACCGCAGCGTCGAAGCTGCGCCCGTCGATGTTCGCGATGGAGCTGACCCCTCCGGGACAGGGCGAAAACCGCTGGCTCGTCTCGTCCTGGGCGCCGGTTGGCATGACCGGTGCAGGCGCGGGCGGTGCAGCGCCTGCCGCGCAGCCCAGTGGCGCCGGTGGAGTTCCGAATCTCGGCGACAGCTCGCTGCAGCAGGGTGAGGCACGACTCGACGCGAAGTGGCTCCTGGCGCCGCTGGGCCTTCTGCTGCTCGTGCCGCTGATCGTCAGTGCGTACTACGTGCGGGGCTGGCGCCGCGGCCGCCGGGCCGAGGCGCTGTACGGCTCGCGCCAGGGTCCTCTCTAGATCTCCGTCTCGTAGCCGTCGTGGACCTGCTGGTACTCCGGCTCGAGCGGGCGCTCCTTCGGCCGGTGCGTGAGCAGGAGACGTTTCGCGCCGGCGGCCTGGAACGCCTGGTTGGCCTCGTCGGCGGAGAGGTGGCCGCGTAGCCCGCCCTCGGGGTGCGGCTCGAGCAGGGTCGCCTCGCAGAGGAACAGGTCCGCGTCGCGCGCGAGCTCCGCGAGCTCGTCGCTCGGTCCGCTGTCGCCGGAGTAGGCGATCGTCCTGCCGTTGCACGAGACCCGGAAGCCGTAGGCGCGGAGGTCGTAGTGGAGCACGCGCCGCGGTGTGATCTGGAAGCCGGCCGTCTCGAAGCCCTCCTCCTCGTAGTACTCCTTGACGGTGAAGGCCTTGTGGAACATGTCCGGTGTCCCGAGCCGTGCGCCGATCTCGCTGAGCAGCTTCTCGCCTCCCGGCGGCACCCAGAGGTCGGGCCGCGGATGGTCGGCCGCGGGGCCGAACCAGAGCGCCCAGACCCAGGGGACGATGTCGCCCCAGTGGTCGAGGTGGAAGTGGGTGAGGCAGATCGCGTCGACGTGCGGCCAGTCCTCGACTTCGCGGAGCTTCGCGAGTACGCCGGCGCCGCAGTCGAGGAGCACCCGCCCGGGAGGCCCTTCGACGAGGTAACCCGACTGCGCGCCGCCGGGGTTGGGCCACGCCGGCGAGCAGCCGATTACCTTCAGCTTCATTTCCATAGTCTGGCCTATACCCGGACGACGGCCGGACCGGTCCTCTTCCACCGAAAGGTGGTTCCTATACTCACGGCCGGGATGGCCGGGAAGATTCGAGTCGTGATCGCCAAGCCGGGCCTCGACGGTCATGACCGCGGGGCGAAGATCATCGCGCGTGCGCTGCGCGACGCAGGCATGGAGGTGATCTACACCGGTCTCCACCAGACTCCCGAGCAGATCGTCGAGACGGCGATCCAGGAGGACGCCGACGCGGTCGGGATCTCGATCCTCTCCGGCGCTCACATGACGCTCGTGCCGAAGATCGTCGACGGGCTACGGGAGAATGGCCTCGAGGACGTCCTTGTCGTCGTCGGCGGGACGATCCCGCGTGAGGACACGGAGGAGCTGAAGCGCAAGGGCGTCGCCGAGGTGTTCACGCCGGGCGCGCCGACGAGCGAGATCGTCGAGTTCCTGCGCGAGAAGGTGCCGGTCAGCTGATCGAGGTCCGGCACGAGGGGCGGGTCGCCGTGGTCACGGTTGATCGCTCGGAAGCGATGAACGCCCTCGACCTGGAGACGCTCACGATGCTCCGCGACCGGCTCGCGGCGCTCGCCTCCGATGGAGACACGCGGGTCGTCGTGCTCACCGGCGCAGGCGACCGGGCATTCATTGCCGGGGCGGACATCAAGTACATGAGCGGGCTCGATGTCGACGAGGCTACGGCGTGGGGAGCGCTCGGCCACGAGGCAGGCCGGCTGCTGGAGACCATGCCGCAGCCCACGATCGCGGCGATCAACGGCTTCGCGCTCGGCGGCGGGTGCGAACTCGCGCTCGCCTGCGACCTCCGCTACGCGGCCGCGACGGCCAAGCTCGGCCAGCCCGAGATCAACCTCGGGATCATTCCGGGCTGGGGCGGCACCCAGCGGCTCGCGCGGGCGACGACCATCGGGTTCGCGAAGGAGCTGATCCTCACCGGCCGCACCGTCGACGCCGAGGAAGCACGTCAGCATGGGCTCGTGAACGGGGTCTACGAGCCGGCAGAGTTGATGCCGCGCGTGATGGAGATCGCGGTCGGCCTCGCGACGAAGAGCCCACTCGCGCTCGGGGCGGCCAAGGAGGCCGTGAACCGTGCCCTGGGCGGCGACCACGCCGAGAACCTCCGCCGGGAGGGCGAGCGCTTCGGCGAGCTCTTCTCCAGCGAGGACGCGAGGGAGGGCCTGACCGCGTTCGCCGAGAAGCGCGAGCCGAAGTTCACGGGGCGGTAGCGCCCGGCACCTCGAAGGCCAAGTAACACAGTGTTACTTGGCTCGTCTGGCGCAGAGTCGGCACATCTTCGCGCCGTGTGGCCGCCACACTCAGAGGCATGCCGACGTTCGCGCCGCGGATCTCACGGAAGCTGATCGAGGCGATCGTTCGGCTCGACGACCGCTCGGTTCCGATTGCCGAAACCTCCCGCCGGGTCGGGCGTGAGGCTGAGCGTCTGGGGCTGACGAGGCCGAGCTACCAGCGGGTCCGCGAGCTCGTCCACGAGTCTCGGCGGATCCGCCGCGGACCGAGCACGGCGTCAGTGCTCGTCGACGTCGCGTTTCGCGCGCGGCCGCCTGAGTCGATCGCCGACCACCTGTCGGGCGTCGGCGTTCCCGCTCTCAGGCGCTAGCTCGTCGTGGCGAAGCCGCGGTAGCGCGACGAGCCTCGGGACCCAAGTAACACAGTGTTACTTGCGCTCTTCGGCCCGCGTGACGCCCCCGACCGCCCGCCTCGTCCGGGGCAGGTCCCGCCTGCGCCTAGCGGGAGAAGAGGACGCGCTCTGCGGTGATCGCGTTCGGCTTGCCGAGCTGGGCGGCGAGCGTGTTCGGGAAGATCTCCGTCCAGACCGTCGCCCGCGAGTTGCCGGCGAGGCGGCCGACCACGGTCTGGATGACCGTGATCGGCGAGATGGCCAGCTGCACCGGGCGGCTGATGCCGTTCAGCTTCAGGCCGGTCGTCCGGACACCGAGGCTGTTCACGTTCACCTTCAGCGCCTCGGGCTGCTGTGCCAGGACGCTGCCCTTCAGCCAGAGCGCGGTGTCGGCCTTGCCGGGAGCGGCGAAGAGAAGCCTGTACGCGCGGTTCAGATGCGTGTACGGGTTGATCGAGGCGCCGTCGTTGGGGTGCATCTCGAAGTGGAGGTGCGGCTCGATGCCGTTCGCGTCGCCCGAGTCGCCGACGAACCCGATCGGCTCGCCGGCCGCCACCCTCATCCCGCTTTTCAGACCGGGCGCGAACGAGACGCCGGGCTTGCAGCCGCCCCGGTTGTCGTTCGTCATGCCGAGGTCGTTGTTGAGGTGGATGTAGAGGTAGGTCGTCCCGCTGACGCCGTTCAGGTAGAGCATGCAACCGGCCTGCGATGACGTGACGTGGAACTTGACCCGCCCCGCCTCGGCCGCCAATGCGAGCGCCTTGCGCGGCGCCATGATGTCGTTGCCCTCGTGCCTGCCCTGGCCACGCGGGTCGCCGTAGTCGTCGCCGTACCGGAACTTGCCGAGGACGGGGAAGATCAGCCGCTTGCCGGTCGGCTGCTGCTGGGTCGTCCCGGTAACCGCCTTGACCCGCTTCGGCACGTATCCGGAGTCGGGTATCGCAGCCGCCGGTCCGGCCGTCAGGCCGGCGATGGCAAGCACAAGAAGTCCTCGGGCTGTCGTCCGGCGGCGTCTCATTGCTGGGACTAAGCGCTCCGGTTCGCGCTCGAAGGGCGAGACCCTAGCAGAGCAAGGCTGCCGATCTCGGCAACGCCGGCCGAGGATGGGCCGGCCTTGCCGGGTCATCCGCTTCCATTTCGGCGGCCCCGCCGGCCGTCAGTAGAGTCTCGGGCCGTGAAGATCGCCGTCTGCGTCAAGCACGTGCCCGAGCAGGCCCGGAAGATCGATCCGGGCACGAAACGACTCGACCGTTCGGGGGAGGGCGCGATCAATCCGTTCGACGTCCACGCTGTCGAGGAGGCCCTTCGGATCAAGGAGGCGCAGGGCGGCGAGGTCGTGATCGTGACCATGGGCCCGGCCGGCGCGCAGGACTCGGTTCGCAAGGCGCTCGCGATGGGCGCCGACGAGGCGCTGATGATCACGGACGAGGCGGCGGAGGGCTCCGACCTCGTCGCGACGACGAACGCGCTGGCGGCGGCGCTGGAGAAAGAAGGCGCCGATCTGATTCTCTTCGGCCAGCAGTCGAGCGACTCCGACGGCGCGGTGCTCTGGGCGGCCGTAGCCGACGGCTTCGGCTGCCGGTGATCTCGCAGGTCGCCGAGCTCGACGTCTCCGACGGAAAGGTTCGTGGGAAGCGCCAGACGGAGTTCGGCTACGACGTGATCGAAGCGCCGACCCCGGCCGTGCTCGCCGTCTCGGATGCGATCAACGAGCCCCGGTACCCGTCGCTGAAGGGGATCATGGGCGCGCGCTCCAAGCCGCAACGGACGGTGTCGGTCTCAGAGCTCGGGGTGCAGGAGGTCGGTGAGGCCGGTTCGAAGACGACCGTCGAGGCGCTCAACGACCCGCCGCCTCGCGGGGACACCGTGAAGATCGAGGACGACGGCAGCGCCGCGGACAAGATCGTCGAGTTCATCGCCGAACGGAAGCTCATGTGCCCTCCCGGCAAACACGCCTGCTCTGGCCCGCGATCACGCAGCGCCAGACCCCTCCTCCTCACCAAGGCAGCCCAGCCTTGGCTCGTCGGAGTGCGGACTCTGGCTTGGTGCTCGCGACCCAGAAGCGGCTCATACCGGAGGGCACTGATGGCCCTCGTCTTCCTCGAGCACCACGACAACGAGCTGCTGAAGCCGTCGCTCGGCGTGCTGTCCAAGGCGGCCACGCTCGACGAGGACGTGACCGGCGTCGTGCTCGGATCCGGCGTCACGGAGCTCGCGTCTCAGGCCGGGAAGTTCGGCGCCGCCAAGGTGCTCGTCGTCGACAAGCCGGAGCTCGAGGCGCCCTTGCCGCAGCCGCGCGTGGACGCGCTCGCCTCGATCATCCGCGACCGCGGCTTCGACACCGTCCTCTTTCCTGCGTCCGTCCTCTCCGCGGACGTCGCGGCCGGGCTCTCGGCGCGACTCCAGGCAGGCCTGAACTGGGACCTCACCGACCTCGTGCAGCAGGACGGCGACCTGATCGGGAAGCGGCCGGCGCTCGGCGACTCGGTCCTCGTGGACGTCGGGTGGCGCTCTGAGCCGCGCCTCGCGCTGATCCGGGCCGGCACCTTCGACCCGCAGGAGACCGGCGCCGGGGCTTCCGCCGAGGTCGAGGAGGTCGACGCGCAGTTCGAGGACTTCTCCACGGCCGCGACGATGGTCGAGCGGGCGCACGCCGAGAGCGAGGGGCCGTCGATCGAAGACGCAGACGTGATCGTCGCCGGCGGCCGCGGGCTCGGCGCGCCGGAGAACTTCAAGCTCGTCGAGGAGCTGGCGCAGGCCCTCGGCGGAGCCGTCGCTGCGACGCGGGCCGTCGTCGACGCCGGCTGGTACCCGTACGCCACCCAGGTGGGGCAAACGGGCAAGACCGTCTCGCCGAAGCTCTACATCGCGTGCGGGATCTCCGGCGCGATCCAGCACAAGGTCGGCATGCAGTCGTCCGGCGTCATCGTCGCGATCAACAAGGACCCGAACGCACCGATCTTCGAGTATTCCGACCTCGGCGTCGTGGGAGACCTGAACGAGATCGTTCCGAAGCTGACCGAGCTCGTCCGCGCCCGAAAGTCGTGAAGCCCGCCACGCTACGCGTCCTGGGATCACGCGCCCAAAGCGCCCGGTCGGCACAGCGATGAGCCGCGCGCGACCTGCAGATTTCCCACCAGCGTTCGATCCCCGCGAGTACGTCGCGCCGCCGACGGATCCGCCGGAGGAGCGGATCGACGTCGGCGTGCTGATCGTCGGCGCAGGCCCGGCGGGGCTCGCCTGCGCGATCCGGCTCGGCCAGCTGCTCGAGGAGTCGCCGGAGACCTCGGAACGGCTCGGCGAGGTCCCGGTCGCCGTGCTCGAGAAGGGCAAGAGCGTCGGCGCCCACTCGCTGTCGGGCGCTGTCGTCAACCCGCGCGCGCTGCGCCGGCTCTTCCGCGACCGGGCCCGCGTGGAGGACATGCCGTTCTACGGGCCGGTCGACCACGAGGCGGTCTACCACCTCACCAGGGGCTCGGCCCTTCGGATCCCGGCGCCGCCGACGATGCGTAACGACGGGAACTACGTCGCGTCGCTGTCCGAGCTCACGCGGTGGATGGGCGAGCAGGCGGAGGCCGGCGGCGCCTACATCCTCCCGGAGACCTCCGCGGAGAAGCTGCTCGTGGAGGGCGCCCGGGCGGTCGGCGTGCGCACCGGCGACAAGGGACGAGGGCGCGACGGCGAGCCGCTGCCGAACTTCGAGCCGGGCTCCGACGTGACCGCCAAGGTCACGGTCCTCTCCGAGGGGACGCAGGGACACCTGACCGGTGTCGCGATGGACCGGTTCGGCCTTGCCGGCGAGAACCCGCAGGTCTGGGCGCTCGGGGTCAAGGAGGTGTGGAAGGTCGCGAAGCCGCTCGACCGGGTGATCCACACGATGGGCTGGCCGCTCCGCGGTGGACGCAAGTACCGCGAGTTCGGCGGCTCGTTCATCTACCCGATGGGCGACGACATGGTCACGCTGGGGATGGTCGTCGGGCTCGACTACCGCGACCTCGAGATCTCGCCCCACGACCTGCTCCAGGAGCTGAAGACCCACAAGCTCGTCCGGCGGATCCTCGACGGCGGGGAACGGATCGGCTGGGGGGCGAAGACCATCCCGGAAGGCGGCTACGTCGCCGTCCCGCGGCAGATGCACGCACCGGGGCTGCTGATCACCGGCGACGGCGCCGGTTTCGTGAACGTGCCCGGCCCTCAAAGGCATCCACTATGCGATCGAGTCCGGGCGGCTCGCGGCGGAGACGGCTTTCTCTGCGCTCCAGCGCGGCCGGACGCCGTGGACGCCCGGCGCGCTGGCCTCGTACGACGAAGCGATCCGGAACACGTTCATCTGGGACGACCTCAAGAAGGTCCGCAACATGCGCCAGGCGTTCGGCAAGGGCTTCTGGCTCGGCGGTGCCATGGCCGGCGCGATGACGGCGAGCTTCGGCAAGTTCCCGCCGGGCGACAAGAAGACCGAGCGGGACGCCGAGCAGGAGCTGATCGGCACCGGGCGAGCGTCCCGCTATCCCAAGCCGGACGGCAAGCTCACCTTCGACAAGCTCTCGTCCGTCTACCTGTCCGGGAACAAGACGCGCGACGACGCGCCGAACCACATCCGGCTACAGACGGACGTGCCCGAAGAGGTCGCGCGGATGTGGGAGCACATGTGCCCCGCGCAGGTCTACGAGGCCAAGGAGGGCGGCGGCGTCGAGGTGACGCCTTCCAACTGCGTCCAGTGCGGCGCGATCACCGCCAAGGGCGGCCGGCTCACACCGCCCGAGGGCGGCGCCGGCCCGGAGTACAAGCTCACCTAGTCAGCTGAGATGTTGCAAAGTCGGCGCAGATTCCCCTTGACAAGAATCGGTGTCCGACACCGCAGTTAGGACATGGCTGATTCAGTCGGGCCCGGCGCAGCCGCCGTGATCGCGCGCGACGACGTCCTGGCGGCGCGCGATGCGATTGCCGGACGGCTCCACAGGACGCCGATGTTCAGCTCGGCGACGCTGGGCTCGCGTGTCTTCCTCAAGGCCGAGCTCTTCCAGCGCACCGGGTCGTTCAAGCCTCGTGGCGTCCTCAACTCGCTGAGCCGGCTCTCCGACGAGGAGCGGCGCGCGGGTGTCATCGCCGCCTCCGCCGGCAATCACGCGCAGGCGGTCGCGTACTGCGCCGAGCTGGAGGGGATCGACGCGCTGCTCGTCATGTGGAAGACGGCGAGCCCGGCCAAGATCGCGGCCACCCGCGGCTACGGCGCGGAGGTCGACCTGGAAGCGGAGAGTCCGGCCGTGGTGTTCGACCGACTCGAGGAGCTTCGCGCGAAGACGGGCCGGACGTTCATCCATCCGTTCGACGGCCCGCACACGATCGCCGGGCAGGGCACGGTCGGCCTCGAGATCGCCGAGGACGTGCCCGGAGTGGACGTCGTCGTGATCCCGATCGGGGGCGGCGGCCTGATCGCCGGCATCGCGACCGCCCTGCCCGATGTGCGCGTCGTCGGCGTCGAGCCACGCATCTCGAATGCGCTGACCGCCGCGCTCGCCGCGGGCAAGCCGGTCCCCGTCGACGCGCGGTCCATCGCCGACGGGCTCAATGCACCCTTCGCGGGAGAGCTGCCGCTACGCATCGCCCAGGAGCGCGGCATCGAGGTCGTCATGGTCGAGGAAGAGGAGATCGAGGCCGCGATGCGCTTCCTCTACGAGCGGGCGAAGCTCGCGTGCGAGCCGGCCGGAGCGGTCGCCGTCGCAGCACTCATGAGCGGCAAAGTTCCCGCAGACGAGGGCCAAACCGTCGTCTGCGTCGTCACGGGCGGCAACGTCGCCGCTCAGACCGCCGCTGCTATCCTGGCCCGGCCATGAAGCCGGACATCCATCCTGATTACGTCGTCGCGACCGTGCAGTGCTCCTGCGGGAACACGTTCGAGACGCGATCGACGAAGCCCGAGATGCACGTCGAGATCTGCTCGAACTGCCACCCGTTCTACACGGGCAAGCAGAAGCTGGTCGACACGGGCGGCCGGGTGGAGCGCTTCCAGCGGCGACTGGAGCGCGCCGGCGGCGCTCGGCGCGGTTCCTGAGCTGAACTAGTGGCAGCTCCGATCGGCGGACAGGCCGTCCTCGAGGGCGTGATGATGCGCGGCCCCTCGAACTGGACGCTTGCCGTGCGCAAGGTCGACGGGGAGATCGCCACGGTCGAGCGGGAGATCAACTCGGTGATGCTGCGGCACCGGTTCTTCCGCCTGCCGATCATCCGCGGAATCATCGCGCTCGGCGAATCGCTGGCCATCGGCTTCCGCGCGCTCGCGATCTCCGCCAACTATGCGGCGCAGGAGGAGGGGGACGACGAGGAGGTCTCCACCGAGATCGGCCGCGGCGCGCTGCTCTTCGCGTTCGTGATCGCCATCGGCTTTGCCCTCGTCCTCTTCAAGGTCACTCCTGCCCTGATTGCGAGCTGGCTGCCGTTCGACGACACCGGCCAGTTCGTCGTCATCGAGGGTCTGATCCGCGTTTCGATCTTCATCCTCTACCTCGTCCTCATCTCGTTCCTGCCGGATCTCAAGCGCGTGTTCCAGTACCACGCCGCCGAGCACAAGGCGATCAACGCCTACGAGGCCGGCGAGGACCTGACGCCGGAGCGCGTGCAGCGCTTCAGCCTCATTCACCCCCGCTGCGGCACGGCGTTCCTGCTCTGGGTGATGGTGATCGCGATCTTCGTCTTCGCGTTCCTCGGCCAGCCTCCATTGCACTGGCTGATCCTCTCGCGGATCGCCCTGCTCCCGGTCATCGCCGGGATCGCCTACGAGCTGATCCGCTTCGCCGGGAAGCACACCGACAATCGCTTTCTGATGACGCTGCTCGCGCCCGGGCTCTGGCTCCAGCGGCTTACCACCCGGGAGCCTTCGCTCGACCAGCTTGAAGTCTCGATCCGCGCGCTGAAGGACGTCCTCCGGCGCGAAGGCCGCCTCGACCCTGCCGAGCGCAAGGTCGAGGTCATGGCTTAGTCCAGCGCGATCCGGACTCGCGCGCGGAGCTCGTCCGTGCTCGCTTCGAGCGAGGCGACCAGCTCCTTGCCCTCGTCGAGCGGGAACAGGAACAAGAAATCGCCGAGGTCCCGGCTGATCTTCGCCAGGTCCGCGCGGAGGACGCCGGCTCCCTGCGCTCCCTCCGCGGGCTCGGTGTCCGCAGTGGCGATCTCCCTCGCGCGCTGCTCGTCGGAGGCGACGACGAAGACGTCGCCGATCAGGCCGAGATGCAGCTCCGCCGGGCCGTCGCCGGTCAGGCCCGAGATGCGATAGAGCCCGTCAGGGCTCGTGGGCGGGTCGACCTTCACGCCCTGCATCGGCGCCGCGGCGGGCGCGTCGGGCGCGAGCAGGAAGAGCAGCGCCATGCCCTCCGACTGGAGGCCCTGAAGGCCCTCGACGAGCGCCGGGAGGTGCGGGGCGATCCGCGGGAGCAGCTCGCGCAGCGCCTCAGGGTCGCGCACCTCGCTGCGCGCGGCGAAGGTTCGGCCGTCCGGGCTGACGTACGAGGCGCTCGGGCCGTTGAACTGCCGGAGGATCTCCTCCTCGAAGCTGATGCCGAGGTCCTCGTCCATCGCGTCGACGGCCCTGACGAACCTCGAGTTCGGGTAGGCGGCCTGCACCGTGCGCAGGAGGAAGGCTGTCGTCTGGCTCTGGTTGAGGTTGCCGCCCGAGATCTCCGTCTCGCGCGGGACGATCTCTGGTGAGGCCTCGCCGCTGACGACCGGGAGGTCATCCTCCTCGACCTGCTCTTCGTCGAGGCGGAGGGCGACGTCCGCGTTGAGCTCGTCCTCGTCGAACCGGACCGCGGCTGCCCACGTCTCGAGAACGTCGAAGAACCCGACGTTTGCGAAGCGGCGGAGCTGCTCCTGCTCGGCGAGCCCCTCGAGCGTCCCGAAGCCGCGCAGCAGGGAGTCCGTGGGGAGGTCCGCGAGCTCCTCCTGGACCGTGCCTTCGTCGAGCCCGTCGCCGGAGTCGCGGCGGGAAAGCGCCTCCCGGAGCACCTTCTCGTCATCGGCGACGACGAGCACGCCGTCTTCGACTGCCACCGCGGGCTCGTCCTGGTCCTCGTACCGATAGAGCGTTGCGCCGCTCACCTCGCCCTGCGGCTGGAGGTCGGCCTTCTCGAGCACCTCTTCGACGTTGCCGCCGCGCGTGTCCAGAGCAGCGACAAGGGAGGCTTCCCCATCGCCCCCGAAGAACGACAACGGATCGCCGGAGACGCCGATCGCGATGTCGTTTCCGAGCAGCGGCTTGACGTCGTCCTGCCAGTCGAGCCCGACCTCCCGGAAGGTCTTGTCGGCGTACTCGTCGAGGCTGAGCTCACGGTCGGATTCCTCTGCGAGGAGACGCCGAAGGATGTGCTCGTCGAACTGCTCCCACTGCTCGCTTTCGACGTCGGTGGAGAAGAGGAGGATGGTCGCGGCGTCCGCCGGCAGGTACGCGAGCGCGTCGCCGGCGCTGCCGCTTCCGGTGTCGCCGGAGGAGCCGCAGCCGCCAAGGACAACGGCCAGCACGACCAATGCGAGCAGCCGCACCGCCATCGGGCGGTGATGTACCCGCACCAGGCTGATCTAACCTTTTCTCCATGGCCGGGATCAACGAACTCGTCGACGAGCTCGAGCGCTCGTATGCGGAGGCGCAGGAGCGCCTGTCCGACCCTGCCGTCTACAACGACCACCGCGAGGCGGCCGGCGCCGGGCGCCGCCTGAAAGAGCTCGAGGGCCCCTACAAGCTCGCGCGGCAGTGGCGCGAGGCGCAGCAGGACCTCCAGGCGGCGAGAGAGGATCCCGAGCTTGCCGAGCTCGCGCCGGACCCCGCCGAGATCGCCCGGCTCGAGGAGGAGCTGAAGCTCGCGCTCGTCGAGGCCGACCCGGCCGACCGGAAGGACGTCATCGTCGAGGTCCGCCAGGGCGTCGGCGGCGACGAGGCGGGCCTGTGGGCGGCGGATATCTACCGCATGCTGACGCGGTACGCCGAGCGCCGCGGCTACTCGACCGAGGAGCTCTCGGCGAGCCCGAACGAGGGCGGTGGCTTCAAGGAGGTCACCTTCGCGGTGAAGGGCGACGGCGCCTACTCCGTCTTCAAGTGGGAGGGAGGCACCCACCGTGTGCAGCGGGTGCCGGCCACGGAGTCGCAGGGACGGATCCACACCTCGACGGCGACGGTGGCCGTCATGCCGGAGGCCGAGGAGGTCGAGGTCGAGATCGACCCGAACGACCTGAAGATCGACGTGTACCGCTCGACGGGCCCGGGCGGGCAGAGCGTCAACACGACGGACTCCGCCGTCCGGATCACACATCTGCCGACGAACCTCGTCGTGTCGATGCAGGACGAGAAGTCGCAGATCCAGAACCGCGCCAAGGCGCTGCGAGTCCTGCGCGCGCGGCTGTACGAGCTCGAGCGGGCGAAGCAGCGGGCCGAGCTCGAGAGCGCCCGGCGGTCCCAGATCGGGACCGGCGAGCGGGCGGAGAAGATCCGTACCTACAACTTCCCCGAGAACCGCGTCACGGACCACCGCGTCAAGCTGACGGCGCACCGGCTCGACGCCGTGCTCGGCGGCGAGCTGGACGAGTTCACCGGCGCACTCGGCGACGAGGAACGCCGCCGGGCGCTCGAAGCCGCCGCGGTGTGACGGTCCGCGACGCTCTCGGGGAGGGAGCTCGTGAGCTCGAGCGGGCGGGATGCCCTTCACCGACCGTGGACGCCGAGTGGCTGCTCGCGCACGTCCTCGACGTAACCCGAAGTGGCCTGCACGCCGGCGGGCGGGACCTCACGGCCGCCCAGCTCGACGGCTACCGGGGGCTCGTCGCCCGCCGCGCTTCGCGGGAGCCGCTCGCGTACATCATCGGCGAGTGGGGCTTCCGACGGCTGACGCTGGTCGTCGATCCGCGGGTGCTGATCCCGCGGCCGGAGACCGAGAGCGTCGTCGAGCGCTGCCTGGCCATCCTCGAAGGCGTCGCGGAGCCGTCCGTCCTCGACATCGGTGCCGGCTCCGGCGCGATCGCCCTCGCGATCGCGGACGAGCACCCCGGTGCCCGGGTCGTCGCGACCGACATCTCGGCAGACGCGATCGAAGTCGCAGAAGAAAACCTGCGCCGCGCCTCCGTAAACGGGCGCGTCCGGTTCGTCCGCGGGGACCTCCTCGCGGGCGAGACTGGGCCGTTCGACTTGGTCGTCTCGAACCCGCCGTACGTCGCGCCCGGCGAGCTCGCCACGCTCGAGCCCGAGCTGCACTCGGAGCCGCGGGAGGCGCTCGTCGGCGTGGGAGGCCACGAGGCAGTTGCTCGCGCAGCGCTGGGGGCACTTACCCCCGGCGGCGCGCTCGTACTCGAGGTGGCCGACGGTCAGTCGCGGTCGGTCGCCCGGCTGCTCGAGGAGCTCGGCTTCTCGGAGGTCGCCGTCTCGGCGGACCTCGCCGGCCGGGACCGGGTCGTGGAGGGACGGCGCCCGTGAGCGAGCGGGTCGTCGAGGCGATCCGCGCCGGACTCCCCGTGATCCTCGCGACGGACACCGTCTACGGCCTCTGCGCCGACGCGTTTCAGGAGCGGGCTGTCCGCGGCTTGTACCGGTTGAAGGGGCGCGGGACGGCGCAGCCGACGGCGCTGCTCGCGGCAAACGAGGACGTGGTGGTCGAAGCCGTGCCCGAGCTCGCCGGTCGCCCCCTGCTCCGTGGGCCCTACACGCTGATCCTCCCGAACCCGGCGCGGCGCCTCCACTGGCTCACGGGCGACCGGCCGGAGACGATCGGCGTGCGGATCCCCGAGCTCGAAGGCGAGGTGCGCGCCGTGCTCGATGAAGTCGGAGCCGTCGCGGCAACGAGCGCGAACCTTCCTGGTGGCGAGGATCCTCGCCGGCTCGAGGACGTTCCGCGCGAGCTCCGGGAGGGCTGCGCGGCAGAGCTCGACGGCGGCGTGCTTCCAGGCACGCCGTCCACGGTCATCGACCTGACCGGGCCGGAGCCGGTCGTGATACGTGAGGGCGCGGTGCCGGCCGCCGAGGCCCTTGAGCGGGTCTCCTCCGCCTGAGTCCGGGGTACGATCCCCGGGATGGCGATCGCGCAGGAGACGCTCGAGCAGCTCCGCACCGCCGGCCTTTCCGACGTCGATCCCGAGATCGCCGACCTGCTCGGCCGGGAGCTCGAGCGGCAGCGCGGGCAGATCGAGCTGATCGCCTCCGAGAACTTCACCTGGCCGTCGGTCTTCGAGGCGATCGGCAGCACGCCGACGAACAAGTACGCGGAGGGCTACCCCGGCAAGCGCTACTACGGCGGCTGCGAGGTCGTCGACGAGATCGAGCAGCTGGCGATCGACCGCGCGAAGTCGCTCTTCGGGGCCGACCACGCGAACGTCCAGCCGCACGCCGGCGCCCAGACGAACATGGCCGTCTACATGGCGGCGCTCAAGCCGGGCGACACGATCCTGTCGCTCGAGCTCTCGCACGGCGGCCACCTCACGCACGGGCTCAAGGTCAACTTCTCCGGCCGGCTCTACACGATCGTCCACTACGGCGTCTCCCGCGAGACGAACATGGTCGACTACGACGAGGTGCTCGACCTCGCCAAGGAGCACCGGCCGAGCCTGATCGTCTGCGGCGGGTCGGCGTACCCGCGCACCGTCGAGACCGACCAGTTCCGGAGGATCGCGGACGAGGTCGGGGCGCTGCTGCTCTGCGACATGGCCCACTTCGCCGGGCTGGTCGCCGCCGGACTGCATCCGAACCCGGTCGAGCACTGCGACTTCGTCACCTCGACGACGCACAAGACGCTGGCCGGGCCTCGCGCGGGGTTCGTGCTCTGCCGCGAGGAGCACGCGCAGGCCGTCGACCGCGCGGTCTTTCCCGGGATGCAGGGCGGGCCGCTCCAGCACACGATCGCGGCGAAGGCGACCTGCTTCCGCATCGCGGCAACCGAGGCGTTCAGGGACTACCAGCGCCAGGTGCGCGCGAACGCCGACACGCTCTCCGAAACGCTGATGGAGGGCGGCCTCGACGTTCTCACCGGCGGGACCGACACGCACCTCCTCCAGCTCGACCTGCGCAACACCGAGTGGACGGGCAAGGCCGCGGAGGAGCGGCTCGACGAGGTGAAGCTGACCGTGAACCGGAACACGGTCCCGTTCGACGAGCAGCCGCCGACGGTGGCGTCGGGCGTCAGGATCGGAACGCCTGCGGCCACCATGCGCGGATTCGTCGAGGAGGACTTCACCGAGGTCGGCCGGGTGATCGTCGAGGCGCTGGACGACGGCGCGGACCTCGAAGCGCTCGCCGCGCGCAGCGCCGCGCTCTGCGACAAGCATCCGCTCTATCCGGGGTTCCGCGGGTTCACAACGTACGTCGCGTGAGCGCGGTCGCCACCGATCGCGTCATCGAGGTCAAGCACCCGCTGGTGCAGCACAAGCTGTCGTACCTGCGCGAGAAGGACACGCCGACCGTCCACTTCCGCAAGATCGCGAACGAGGTCACGCTCCTCCTCACCTACGAGGCGACGAAGGACTTCCCGACCGAGGACGTCGAGATCGACACGCCGCTCGAGCGCACGACGGTGCAGCGCATCTCCGGGAAGAAGGTCGCCGTCTGCCCGGTGCTGCGCGCCGGCATGGGGATGCTCGACGGGGTGCTCTCGCTCGTCTCGGGCGCGCGGGTCGGTTTCATCGGCCTCTACCGCGACGAGGAGACGCTCGAGCCGGTCGAGTACTACGTCAAGCTGCCGAACGACCTCGAGGACCGCGACGCGATCGTGCTCGACCCGATGCTCGCGACGGGGAACTCGAGCGTCGCAGCGATCACCAAGGTCAAGGAGGCGGGCGCCAGGACCGTGACGCTCGTCTGCCTCGTCTCGGCGCCCGAGGGGATCGAGCGCGTGCACGCGGAGCATCCCGACGTTCGCATCGTCACCGCGTCGGTCGACCGCGGCCTCAACGAGAAGGGCTACATCGTCCCGGGTCTCGGCGACGCCGGAGACCGGTTGTACGGCACGAAGTAGGAGGCGTTGGACACTCTTCGTGACAACCCGGAGGTCGTCTGGGGGTTCCTGCTCGCCCTCGTCGTCGTCCTGCTCCTGACGCCGGGCGTCGGGCGGTTCGCGCGCTTCATCGGCGTGGTGGACGAGCCCGGGGAGACGCGGCGTGTCCACACGCATCCCGTGCCGCGGCTCGGCGGGATTGCGCTGCTGCTCGGGATCTTCGTGCCGGCGCTCGCATTCCTCGAGCTCGACGGCCCGTACCGCGGGATCCTGCTCGGCGCGGCGATCGCGACGACGGTCGGCGCGATCGACGACTTCCGCGGGCTGCCTTGGTGGGGCAAGCTCGGCGGCCAGGTCGCGGCCGGCGCCGTCGCCGTCGGGTTCGGCGTCACGGTCGACCGCTTCACGTTCCCGGGCTTCGGGAGCCAGGAGCTGCCGGAGTGGGCGGCCGGCGCGGCGACGATCGTCTGGGTCGTCGCGATCATGAACATGGTCAACTTCCTCGACGGGATGGACGGCCTGGCGGCCGGCATCTGCGCGATCGCCGGCTCGACGTTCGCGATCATCGGCCTCTCGCTCGGCGCCTCGGAAGCGGCGCTGCTGGCGGCGATCGTGGCCGGCGCCTGCTTCGGATTCCTGCACCACAACTTCTACCCGGCGCGGATCTTCATGGGCGACTCTGGGGCGCTCCTGCTCGGGTTCCTGCTCGCGACGCTGGCGATCGAGGGGCTCGTCAAGACGGCCGCGTTGGCGACGCTCGTCCTGCCGCTCCTCGTGCTCGCGATCCCGATCGTGGACACCTCGTTCGTCGTCGCGAAGCGACTCAAGTACCGCCAGCCGCTCTACGAGGCCGACCGCGCGCACCTCCATCACCGGTTCATGAACATCGGCTTCTCGCAGAAGCGCGCCGTGATCTACATGTACGCGTGGTGCGGGATCCTCGCCGCGGCCGCGCTCGCCACGCGCTTCCTGCCGCCGCGCCCGCGCGGCGACTGGGACCTCTCGAACGCGCTGATCGCCGGCGGCGTCGCCGTCCTGGCCGTGGCCGCCTCGATTTACATCGCGTACCTCCTCGAGATCATCAAGCTGGCGAACCCCCGCATCCGCCGCCGGGAGGAGCAGGCGCGGGAGGACGCGCGCCGCAGCGCGTAGCAGACCGCCGCGGCTGGGGTCAGACCCCCTCACGGGTCCGGGCCGATTTGTCCACGAAATCGATCCCGCCCGGCGGCTGTGGCCTAAGAAGCGGCCATTCCTCCGGAGCCCGTGCGCTGTGTTGGCGCACTTTCGGCGCACTCGTGAGGCGGGGTCTGACCCCGGCTCGAATACCGTGGTAGTGGGTCGGCAGACTGCGCCACAAGCGAGGGGTGAATCCGCAGAACCATGCGGGTTTTCGCTGTTACAAGCTTTGGTATGCTCGGCACGGAATGGAGCCCGCCCCTCGCGCGTCGCTAGACCCGGCCGGGGCAGGCGCCGTCCTTCTCGGCACCACCGTGGCCGGCATCGGGGTCGGCGCACTCGTGGGCTGGCTGGCGGGCGCCTGGCCGATCGGAGCCCTCGTCGGGGCGATCCTCGGCATCCCTGCCGGGATCTTCGCCGTCTACCGCCGCTACCGCGGAGTGTTCTCGTGAAGGATGTCTGGGCGACGCCCCGGCCGATTCCGAGCCGGCTCGTTCCGGTGGCCGGAGGCGCCGCCGTGGTCGCGCTCGCGCTCCCGGTCTTCGTCGCCGCCGGCTGGCCGCTTCGCGGCTGGGCCCTCGGCGCGATTCTCTGGCTCAGCGCGCAGGCTGCTCGGCGTCCTGCTCTCACGTCTGCAGCTCGGCGCCGATAATCTCGCCGCCTCAGGCGTGAGGGGAGTCGGGATGATGTTCAGGCCGGTGGCCGTGATGGTGGTCGTGATCATCGTCGCGGCGTCCAACCAGGAGGTCGGCCTCGCCGCGGGTGCGGTCTACGCGCTCGCGTACACGCTCGAGCTCGGCCTCTCGCTGCTCACGTACTTCGGGAGCCCTGCCCATCGATGAAGCGCGTACTCGCCTTGGTGGCCGGCCTCGCACTGACCCTGCCAACCTCGGCGCTCGCCTCCACCGTCGATGGCGAGGAAGAGGAGAAGTTCGACCCATCGGAGGAATGGCTCCTCCACGACTGGATCCCGATCCACCTCGGCCCGCTCGACCTCTCGATCAACAAGGCGGTGGCGTACCTGATCCTCGGCTCGGTGCTGACGATCCTGCTCGGCTGGCTGCTGATGCGCTGGCGCCTGGGCACCGACCCGGATCGCCGCCAGACGGTCGGCGAGTGGGTCTACGAGATCACGCAGACCCAGATCGCCGAGCAGGGCCTGCCCACCAAGGCGATCGCGCGCTGGTTCCCGTACGTCGCCTCGCTGGCCCTCTTCATCTGGGTCGTGAACATGATCGGCTTCGTCCCGCTGCCGCTCTCCGACGAGACGTTCGAGCTGTTCGGCGTCGAGCTCCCGACGTTCGGCATCTACGCGGCGACCTCGACGCTGTCGGTGACGCTCACGCTCGCCCTGATGACGTTCGTCTTCACCCATGTGGAGGGGATCCGTGCGAACGGCGCCGCCAAGTACTTCAGGAGCTGGATCCCCGACGTGCCGAAGGCGATGTACCCGCTGATCGTCCCGCTCGAAATCCTCGGGCAGTTCATGCGCCTGATCTCGCTTTCCGTCCGGCTCTACGCGAACATGCTCGCCGGCCACATGCTGATCCTCACGTTCATCGGCCTGATGTTCGTGCTCGAGACGGTGGTCCTCGCGCTCGCTCGTCGTCCCGCTCGCGACGGCTCTTCTACCTCTTCGAGATCCTCATCGTCGTCTCGATCCAGGCGTACATCTTCGCCGCCCTGTCAGCCATCTACATCGGCTCGGCCATCGAGCCCGAGCACTAAGGAGGAAGGAATGAACCTCGCTGCAATCGTCTTCGCGGCCGCCGAGGACGGCGTCGACGCCGGCAAGGCGGTCGCGCTCGCACTCGGCATCGGCCTCGGCTCGCTCGGCGCCGGCATCGGCATCGGGAACATCTTCGGCTCGATGATCCAGGCCGTCGCCCGCCAGCCGGAGCTCCGCGGTGAGCTCACCGGCATCCAGTGGCTCGGCTTCGCCCTCACCGAGGCAGTCGTCTTCTACGGCCTGATCGGCGGCCTGCTCGCCTTCGTCCTCGTCTAGATGCGCTCCGTCCTCGCCGCCAACCCCCTGATCGAGGTCGTGCCCGGCCTCATGATCTGGACGCTGCGTGTGCTTCGGCATCACGTTCTTCGTGCTGCGGAGGTACATCTTCGGGCCCGTCCAGAAGGCGATCGACGCCCGCCGGGACCGGATCCGGCAGGCGCTCGAGGAGGCGGACAAGGCCCGCGCCGAGGCGCGAAGCCTGCTCGAGGAGCACCGCGCGATGATCAAGCAGGCGCGCGGAGACGCGGAGCAGATCCTCGCCGAGGCGAGGCGCGTGGCCGAGGCGCAGCGCGAGCGGATGAAAGAGGAGCTCGAGGCCGAGCGGCAGCGCCGGCTCGAGGACACCACGAAGCAGATCGAGGCCGAGACGCGCCGAGCCCTGGAGCAGATCCGCGCCGAGGTCGCCGACCTGACCGTGATCGCGACGAGCAAGGTGACCGGCAAGGTCCTGACGCGACGACGACGCGATCGGCGACTCGATCGGCCTCGAGGCTCGACATGCCCTCAGGCGACGCACTCGCCGCGACCGCGCCAGAGCCCACTCCTCATCACCAAGGCTGAAGCCTGCCTCGTCGAGGACCTGGCTGGTGCTCGGACGAAGTGGGCAGCGACGCCGGGCATGTGGCCGTCGCGCAGCGCATCTACGCGAACGCGCTCTTCGAGGCCGCCAAGGAGAAGGGCAGCCTCGAGGTGGTCCGGCAGGAGCTCGAGGAGTTCCTCGCGGCCGTCGAGCAGGTGCCCGAGCTGCGCGCGCTGCTCGACAACCCCGAGATCGAGACGGGCGAGCGGGTCGAAGCGCTGCGCTCGATTCTCGGAGACGCCGACGAGCTCGTCCGCAACTTCCTGCTCCTCACCGCCGAGAAGGGACGGACGCACGAGCTTCCCGTGATCGCGCAGGAGTTCGAGGCGCTCGTCGCGCGCGAGGAGGGGATCCTCGACGTCGAGCTCACAACCGCCGTCGAGCTCTCCGACGACGCGGCGCGCCAAATCCTCGAGCGGATCGAGGGCGTCTCCGACCGCAAGCTTCGCGCGACTCGCCGGGTCGACCCAAATCTCATCGGAGGGTTCGTGCTGCGGGCCGGATCGCATCGCGTCGACGCGAGCGTCCGGTCCCGACTGGACAACCTCCGCCGTCAGCTGACCGGAACCGGAAGGAGCTAGCGCTTTGCGCCTCAGACCAGAAGAGATCACGTCGATCCTCAAGGAGCGGATCGAGCAGTACGACGTGGAGACCGACCTCGCCGAGGTGGGCGGAGTGCTCCAGGTCGGGGACGGCATCGCCCGCATCCACGGCCTCGAGAATGCCGTCGCCCTCGAGCTGCTCGAGCTCGAGCACGGCGTCAGCGGGATCGCCCTCAACCTCGAGGAGGACAACGTCGGTGCGGCGCTCTTCGGCGACTGGGAGCTTGTCAAGGAGGGCCAGCCCGTCCGCCGGACCGGGCAGGTCGCAAGTGTCCCCGTTGGAGATGCGCTGATCGGGCGCATCGTCGATCCGCTCGGAAATCCGCTCGACGGCGGAGGACCGATCGAGACGACGGAGCGCAGGCCGCTCGAGTTCAAGGCGCCGGGCGTCGTCGACCGACAGCCGGTGAGCGAGCCGCTTCAGACCGGCCTGAAGGCGATCGACTCCATGGTCCCGATCGGCCGAGGCCAGCGCGAGCTGATCATCGGCGACCGCTCCACGGGCAAGACCGCGATCCTGGTCGACACGATCCTCAACCAGCGCGGCCAGGACATGATTTGCATCTACGTCGCCATCGGACAGAAGGCGTCGACGGTCGCGCAGGTCTACGAGCGGTTGCGGGACGAAGGCGCGATGGACTACACGATCATCGTCAGCGCCTCCGCGGCCGAAGCAGCGCCGATCAAGTGGATGGCACCGTTCGCCGGCGCCGCCATGGGCGAGCACTTCCTCTTCGACGGCCGCCACGCGGTGTGCATGTACGACGACCTGTCCAAGCACGCGGACGCGTACCGGCAGATGTCGCTGCTCCTCCGCCGGCCGCCCGGGCGCGAGGCCTACCCGGGAGACGTCTTCTACCTCCACTCGAGGCTGCTCGAACGGGCCGTGAAGCTCTCGGACGAGCTCGGCGGCGGGTCGCTCACCGCGTTGCCGGTGATCGAGACCCAGGCAGGCGACATCTCGGCGTACATTCCGACGAACGTCATCTCCATCACCGACGGACAGATCTTCCTGGAGACCGACCTCTTCTTCTCCGGCGTCCGGCCGGCGATCAACGTGGGCGTCTCGGTCTCCCGGGTCGGCGGGAATGCGCAGACGAAGGCGATGAAGAAGGTCGCCGGCCGCCTGCGCCTCGACCTCGCCCAGTACCGCGAGCTGGAGGCGTTCGCGCAGTTCGGGTCGGAGCTCGACCCGCAGACGCAGCGCACGCTTGCGCGTGGCGAGCGCATGGTCGCGACGCTGAACCAGCCGCAGTACAAGCCGTGGCCGATGGAGGAGCAGGTCGTCGCGATCTGGGTCGCCGTCAACGGCTACCTCGACGAGGTGCCTTCCGACCAGGTCCCGCGGTTCCAGGAAGAGCTTCGCGAGTACCTCCGCACGGAGGGGAAGGCCTACGAGCAGATCCGCGACACCGGCGACCTCCCCGGCGACCTCGAGGAGAGCCTGAAGGCGGAGGTCGAGAAGTTCCAGGGGAGCTTCTCCGTCCAGGAGACCGCCACCGTCTAAGCCATGGCCCAGGTCCAGGACATCAAGCGCCGGATCCGCTCGGTCCGGAACACGCGCAAGATCACGAAGGCGATGGAGCTCGTCGCAGGCGCGCGCCTGCGACGGGCCCAGGCCCGGATCGAGGCGATGCGGCCGTACGCCGACCGGATGCTGGAGCTGATGGTCGGCACCGCCCGGGCCAGCACGTCGGTCCGGGGCCTGCCGCTGCTCCAGCGGCGGGAGATCCGGACGGCGGCGATCCTGGGCCTGACCGGGGACCGCGGGCTGGCCGGCGCCTTCAACGCGCAGATCCTGCGCCACGTGTTCGCGGTCGAGCGCCGGCTGCGCAGCGAGGGCGTCGACGTGAAGTGGCTCGTGTCCGGCCGCAAGGGCGGTTCGACCCTGCGATTCCGGCGCTACGAGCTGGATCAGGCCTGGATCGGCTTCAGCGACCGGCCCGCGTACTCGGACGCCCAGATGATCGCCCACCACATCACCGAGCTCTACGGCCAGGAAGAGGTCGACCAGGTGATCGTGGTCTACAACCACTTCGAGTCGCCGCTCGTCCAGCGCGTCGTGGAGCAGGAGATCCTCCCGATCCCGGAGCATGTCCTCGAATCGGGCGACGATGCCCCGGCGCTCGTCGGCGACTTCATCTACGAGCCGGAGCCCGAGCTGATCCTCGAGCGGCTACTTCCGGTCTACGTGGAGACAGAGCTCTACCGGGCGCTGCTCGAGTCGGCCGCGTCCGAGCAGGGAGCCCGGATGACGGCGATGCGAAACGCCTCGAAGAACGCGGCGGAGCTGATCGACAGCCTGACGCTGGCGATGAACCGGGCCCGCCAGGCCGAGATCACGCAGGAGATCCTGGAAGTCGTGGCCGGAGCGGACGCCCTGACGGCGTCCTAACCCGGGCGACGATCAGAACGTCTAATCGAGGGCAGGCGCTCCGCGCGTTTATGCTCTGACCTCCCAATGGCGCAAAAAGAATCAGGACGCGAAGTTCTCTCGGCGGGTGCCGGCCTCGCCGCGGAGGTCGCGCTCGAGAGCGGGGGCCAGCTCGGCGAGATCCAGGCAGTTCGCGCGCGCGGCTACTGGGAGCAGGTCTGGATCCGCTTCAAGAAGGACAAGGTCGCGATCGCGAGCGGCTTCGTCATCATCCTGCTGATCCTGGCCGCCTTCCCCGGCGCCCCGGTCGTCGAAAAGTGGCTCGGGCACGGGCCGAACGACATCTTCCCGACGCCGGGAGTGGGCGTGGACATGAACCTCGTCCCGGTCGGGCCGAACACCCACGCGACGAACTTCAACGCGGAGACGGGTCAGGAGGAAGCGGTCTACTTCCCGCTCGGGACCGCGGACACCCTCGGACGCGACGAGCTGATGCGCCTGATGTACGGCGCGCGGGTCTCGCTGGAGGTGGCGATCGGAGCGACGTTCCTCTCGATGTTCATCGGCGTGCTCCTGGGGGCGACCGCCGGCTACTTCAGAGGCTCGATCGACGCCCTCATCTCGCGCCTGACCGAGATCGTGATGGCGTTCCCGCTCCTCCTGTTCGTGATCGCGCTCGCCGCCACCGTCGGCGACCGCCTGCAGGACATCACGCTTGGCGGGATCTTATCCCCCGGCGTGCTGATGCTGATCCTCGTCGGCGGCGTCTTCGGCTGGTTCTACCCGGCCCGGATCATCCGCGCGCAGGTGCTGTCGCTCCGCGAGAAGGAGTTCATCGAGGCCGCGCAGATGGTCGGCTCGAGCGACTGGCGAATCATCCGGTCGCACCTCCTGCCTCACCTGGTCGCGCCGATCATCGTCTACTCGACCCTGATCGTCGCCCAGTTCGTGCTCTTCGAGGCCGGTCTCTCGTTCCTCGGCGTGGGCATCGAGCTGCCGACGGCAAGCTGGGGATCGCTGCTCTCGACGGCTCCGGACTTCTACCTCCAGCAGCCGTGGCTGATGGTGTGGCCGGGCGCTGCCGTCCTGATCACGACTCTCGCGTTCAACCTGCTCGGCGACGGGCTGCGGGACGCGTTCGATCCCCGTGGATCGGCGCACTGATGCGGCGCAAGAAGATCTCTTAATCACCCGCTAACTAACTCTGATCGCCCTCGTCTGATGAGACGGGACACGCATGTGTCCCGGGCCGACGCGATCGCTTGTGTCGGTTCGAAACGCGGAAAGGAGTCTCATGCACAGACGACTCATGCTTTCGGTCGCAATGCTCCTGGTTGGTGCCGGGCTGCTGGCGGCGTCCGCTGTCGCGGGCCCCACGAGCAGCGCTGCTCCTCAGGGCAAGCAGACCGGAGACGCAAGAGTCGGCGGCACGTTCAAGCACAGCCTCAGCGTCGACATCGACTATGTCGATCCGTCGCTCTGGTACTACGTGCCGTCGTGGACGATCGCGTACTCGACGTGCTCGATGCTCCTGAACTACCCGCACGCTCCGGCCCCTCGTGGGTCCCGGCTCGTGCCCGAGGTTGCTCAGGGGTTCCCGCGCATTTCGAGTAACGGTCTGATCTACACCTTCACGCTGAAGAGGTCTTACCGCCTCAGCAACGGGCAGCCGCTCAACGCGCGCAACTTCGCGTGGGCGATCAACCGTGCGCTGCAGAAGCGGATGGCTTCTCCGGCTCAGCCGTTCATCGAGGACATCGCCGGTGCTACTGCCGTCATCGACGGTCGTGCAACGCGGGCCTCGGGCGTCACGACTCCGAATGCGTACACGCTTCGGATTCGGATGTCGAAGCGGGCACCTGACCTGCTGTCTCGCCTCGCGATGCCGTTCTTCTGCGGTATCCCGGCGAACATGCCGGTCAACGCGGACGGCATCTCGGCCCCGGTCGTCGGGTCGGGCCCGTACTTCATCAAGGAGTGGACGAAGAACCGGCAAATCGTGCTGGCTCGGAACCGCTTCTACAAGGGTCCCGCTCCGCACAACGTGAACGGCTTCGTGATCGACATCGGGCTCCCGCTCGAGACGATCAAGCTGAACATCGACCGCGGCTCCACCGACACGGGTGACATCCCGCCGGCAGCGCACGCGGATCTCGGTCGAAGGTACGGCGTCAAGAAGCAGTCGCCGGGTCGCTACTTCGCGAACCCTGCGCCGACGATCCTGTACCTGGCGATGAACCACGAGCGGCGGCTCTTCGGGGCCCCGAGCGGTGGTCGGCATTCCACGGCCGGCAACGTCCGGCTCAAGAAGGCCGTGAACTTCGCCATCGACCGTCAGTCGATGCTCACGCAGCGTGGTGCCTACGCAGGCGTCACGAACGACCAGTACATGCCGCCGAGCATGCGCGGCTTCCGGAACGTCGCCATCTACCCGCGGCGGCCCAACCTGCAGACAGGCGAGGTCACTCTCGTCCGGCCAGCAGCGGGGCGGGGACGGCGTGTTCTACTGCTCGAACCGGGCTCCGGCTCCGGCGACGTGTCAGATCGTCCAGGCGAACCTGCGGAACATCGGCTTGAACATGGACATCAAGCTGTTCCCGCGGGCTACGCAGTTCGAGCTCACGGGACGGCGTGGTGAGCCGTTCGACCTGACCCTCGAGGGTTGGCACATGGACTACTTCGATCCGTACGACTTCATCTTCCTCGTCGACGGAACGACGATCCGGCCTGCCAACAACGTCAACTTCTCGTACTTCAACTCGGCTGCCTTCAACCGCAAGATCAGCCGTGCGAAGACGCTGGTTGGCGTGCCGCGCTATCGCGCGTTCTCGAACCTCGATCACGACCTCGTTCGGAACGGTGCGCCGCTCGCGACGTACTCGAGCCCGAACGATCGTCACTACGTCTCCTCGCGCGTCGGGTGCTACCACTACCACCCGGTGTTCACGTGGGACTACGGCGCTCTCTGCCTCAACAGGTAGATCGCGTCTAACGAAAAGGGCGCCGGCTTCGGCCGGCGCCCTTTCTTCATCCATGGCGGCACACGCAAAGCACCAGCGGTAAGCTTGTGACCCCTCCAAGACCTAGGGAGCGGCGCGAAGGATGTACAGGTATCTGATCAGGCGACTCTTGTGGGCAGGCGTGCTGTTCCTCGCCGTCACCATCGTCTCGTACATCATCTTCTTCCTCGTCCCCGCCGAGCCGGCGCGACTGATGGCTGGGCCGCAGGCCCCGCCGGACCAGGTCGCGCGCATCCGGAAGCAGATGGGGCTCGACGATCCCGTGTACCAGCAGTACGGGCGCTTCCTCGGCGGGATGATGCCGGTCAGCTTCGACGGCGGCCTCCATCTCAAGGCCCCCTCGCTCGGCCGCTCGTACGCGACGCGCCAGCCGGTCACCGAGATCATCAAGGACGCCGCCCCGGTCACGGCCTCTCTCGTCTTCGGAGGCGCGATCCTGTGGATGCTGATCGCGGTGCCGATCGGAATCCTCTCGGCGCTGCGACCGCGGTCGCTGTTAGACCGCTCCGCGATGGTGTTCGTCCTGATCGGGATCTCGGCCCACCCTGTCTGGATCGGCCTGATCCTCATCTACTTCATCGGGTACAAGGCGGGGCTGACGCCGCTCGGTGGCTACTGCGACATGATCAACCCGTCAACCGACTGCGGTGGGCCGATCGAGTGGGCGCACTCGCTCATCCTTCCGTGGATCACGTTCGCGATCCTCTTCGCAGCGCTCTACGTCCGAATGATCCGCGCGAACGTCCTGGAAGCCATGAATGAGGACTACGTGCGCACAGCCCGCGCGAAAGGCGCGCCTGAATGGCTCGTCATGCGCGCGCACGTCCTGCGGAACGCGATGCTGCCTGTGGTGACCATGCTCGGCATGGACATCGGCGTGGCGCTGGGAGGAGCCATTTTCACCGAGGCCGTCTTCGGCTTGCCCGGGCTCGGCCGGAGCGCGCTCCAGGCGCTCGAGGGCTTCGATCTTCCCGCGGTCATGGGGATCGTCGTCTTCGCAACCGTTTGTGTCATCGTCTTCAACCTGTTCGTCGACCTTCTGTACGCAGTCATCGATCCGCGCATTAGGCTCTCGTAGCCCATGACCGAGGGAACGCGCTAATGGCCCTGCTCGAGGTCAATGACCTGAAGACGTACTTCCGCACCGACGACGGCATCGTCAAGGCCGTCGACGGTGTGACCTTCCAGGTCGAGAAGGGCAAGACGCTCGGGATCGTCGGCGAGTCGGGCTCGGGCAAGAGCGTCACGTGCCTGACCATGATGGGGCTGAACAACCGCCGGAACACGATCACGAGCGGCCAGGCGCTCTTCAAGGGTCAAGACCTCATCTCGATGAAGCCGAGCAAGCTCCGCGACATCCGCGGCAACGACATCGCGATGATCTTCCAGGACCCGATGACGTCGCTGAACCCGGTGCACACGATCGGCCGGCAGCTCGTCGAGGCGATCCAGCTCCACCGTGACGTCACCACCAAGAATGCGAAGTCGAGGGCCCTCGAGTTGCTCAAGGCGGTCGGGATCCCGCGCGCCGAACGGCGGATCGGCGACTACCCGCACCAGTTCTCGGGCGGCATGCGCCAGCGCGTGATGATCGCGATGGCGCTGATCAACGACCCGGATCTCCTGATCGCCGACGAGCCGACCACCGCGCTCGACGTGACGACGCAGGCGCAGATCCTCGAGCTGATGAACCGGCTCCAGCGCGAGTTCGGCAGCGCGATCATCCTCGTGACGCACGACCTCGGCGTCGTCGCGGAGACCGCCGACGACGTCGTCGTCATGTACGCCGCGCGGGTGGTCGAGAACGCGCCGGTCGAGAACCTCTTCAACCGGCCGCACATGCCGTACACGTGGGGGCTGCTCGGGTCGCTGCCGCGGCTCGACGCGGACCTGGAGCGCCTGACGCAGATCCCGGGCCAGCCGCCGTCGCTGCTGAACCCTCCTCGCGGCTGCCGGTTCCACCCGCGCTGCCCATACGTCATGAGCGTCTGCAAGGAGAAGGAGCCGGAGCTGCTCCCGATCAGCAACGATCCGTCGCACCTCCAGGCCTGCCACCTCGACGAGCAGACGAAGGACCGGGAGGCGGCCAAGCTCCTCGAGGCGACGCTCGCGGGAGTCTCTTAGGTGACCGAGGTCTCGAGCAACGATCGTCCGATGACGGCGAGCAGCGACGACCTGCTCGTCGTCGAGGATCTGAAGAAGCACTTCCCGGTCACCCGGGGCATCGTCTTCCAGAAAGAGGTCGCCTCGGTCAAGGCCGTCGACGGCGTCACGTTCAGCGTGAAGGCGGGGGAGACCCTCGGCGTGGTCGGCGAGTCGGGCTGCGGGAAGTCCACGATGGCGCGCTGCGTCATGCGGCTGCTCGACCCGACCGGCGGCAAGATCGTCTTCGACGGGCGCGACATCACGAACCTGTCTCGTGCCGACATGCGGCCGATCCGCCGCGAGCTGATGATGATCTTCCAGGACCCGTTTGCGTCGCTGAACGCGCGGAAGCGGGTCGGCTTCATCATCGCCGAGGCTCTCGAGGTCCACAAGATGGGCACCGACGCCGAGATCAAGCGGCGCGTGCAGGAGCTCCTCGAGGTCGTCGGCCTCAACCCGGAGCACTACAACCGCTTCCCGCACGAGTTCTCGGGCGGCCAGCGCCAGCGGATCGGCGTCGCTCGGGCGCTTGCCGTCAACCCGAAGCTGATCGTGTGCGACGAGCCGGTCTCCGCGCTCGACGTCTCCGTGCAGGCGCAGATCCTGAACCTGCTCAAGGACCTCCAGGACCAGTTCGGCCTCACGTACATCTTCATCGCGCACGACCTGAACGTCGTCAAGCACATCTCCGACCGCGTCCTCGTCATGTATCTCGGCAAGGTCGCGGAGACGGCTAAGCGCGACCAGCTCTACACCGAGCCCAAGCATCCGTACACCGGGGCGCTCCTCTCGGCCGTGCCGATCCCGAACCCGCAGCTCGGCCGCGCGCGCAAGCCGATCGTGCTCCAGGGCGACGTCCCGAGCCCGCTCAACCCGCCGTCCGCGTGCAACTTCCATCCGCGCTGCCCGCGGTTCCAGGAGGGCCACTGCGACGTCGAGCCGCCGCCGCTGTACACGTTCGGGGAGGGCCATGTCGCCGCCTGTCACTACCCGCTCGAGAGCTGGCCGCTGAGCGAGGAAGAGATGCGTCGGCCGAGCTCACGGCCCGCTTCGGCTTCCGTCGAGCCGTCGGCGGAGCCCACCGCCTCCGCTTCCTGAGATGTGGCTAGCGGCGCTCGGCCGCCTCACCGGGCTCTTCCTGCTGGCCTCGGCGGTGACGCTGGTCGGCGCGCTCATCTTCGGAGTCGCGGCCGGCGCCGACGCCGCCCGCTCGATCTCGGTCGGCTTCTACCTGACGGGATCGTTCATGCTCGTCGCGGGCTTCTTCGTGGGAAACCGCGGTCCGGTCCGCTTCCGCCGCGACAAGGAGGCGCCGCTGTTCTGGGGCTCCCGGTTCGTGCGCTGGGCGTCGCCGTCGGAGCGCGACGAGAACATCAACCTCTCCGCGCTCTTCGTCGTGCTCGGATTCGTGCTCATTCTCTGCGGCGTCGCGGCCGACAATCGTTACGACCTGGTTTAGAACACGGTTGGCGGGCAGCCGCCCGCCTAACTATGTTTTGGATGCTCCGTCACAATGGACGTGCGCCTCGTGAAACCGATGACGAAACAGTGTGAGCGCGCCCGCGAGTGCGCCTCGCTGCGCCTGGACGGCGAGCTCTCCGAGTTCGAGCAGGCGCTCCTCGTCGCGCACCTCGCGCGCTGCGAGCCGTGCCGGTCGTTCGCGCACGAGCTCGACTCGCTGACGGATCACATGCGCGCGACGCCGCTCGCCCGTCTCGAGCAGCCGGTCTCGCTGCCGGCCCGCCGCAGGCTCGGCACCCGGCGCCCGGTCGAGATCGCCGCCGCTGCCGCGCTCATGCTGACGACGCTCGGCGTCGCCGGTGCCCTCAGGACCGTCGAGACGAACAACCCGACGCTCAGCTTCGGCGCGCCCGGCGTCTCGAACACGCTCGAGAGCCGCGAGTTCAGCGACATCCGCCGCGAGATGCTCCGGCGGCCGGCCCGCCAGATTTCCCCCGGCGGCCTGAACCTCCCTATCACCTAGCGGCGCTCGCCGGCGCATGACTCCCGCCGGGCGGAGCCCGGCTCCGTCATACGCCACGAGGACGCTAGGTGACCCTGAGCCCGACCGCTACGGTTTGAGTGATGTATGCCTCGCCGATCACGTCCTACGTCTGAGCGCTCGACCATGCCGCCAGGTTGGCGGACGCGTCAGAGCGGCACCGTTTGCTGGTTTCGGAGCAGGAACGCTCCGATAGACTTCCGGGCGGCAGGCGCCTGCCCAGGTGGCGCCGCCTTCGACTACTGAGATTTCGGGAGGCTCGTGTCTGACAACGCGCAAAACGGAAAGCAGAACGTCGGCAAGATCGTCGAGATCAAGGGTGTCGTCATCGACGCCGTCTTCCCGAACGAGCTGCCGGCGATCTACTCCGCACTCAGGATCACGGTCGAGGGGCGCGAGCTGATTGCCGAGGTGCAGCAGCACCTCGGGGACGACCGGGTCCGCGCCGTCGCGATGGACTCGACCGACGGGCTCGCACGCGGCCTGGACGTCGAGAACACGGGCGAGCCGATCTCCGTCCCGGTCGGGGACGTGACGCTCGGCCGCCTCTGGAACGTGATCGGAGACCCGATCGACAAGGGCGACGAGCTGCCGGCCGACGCCGAGCGCTGGCCGATCCACCGTGACCCGCCGAGCTTCCGCGAGCTCTCACCGACTGTCGAGATCTTCGAGACGGGGATCAAGGTCATCGACCTGATCGCCCCGTACGTGCAGGGCGGCAAGGTCGGCCTCTTCGGAGGCGCCGGCGTGGGCAAGACCGTCCTGATCCAGGAGCTGATCCACAACGTCGCACAGGAACACGGCGGCGTCTCCGTCTTCGCCGGCGTCGGCGAGCGCACCCGCGAGGGCAACGACCTCTGGCTCGAGATGGAGGAGTCCGGAGTGCTCAACAAGGTCGCGCTCGTCTACGGGCAGATGAACGAGCCCCCTGGGGCCCGCCTCCGCGTCGGTCTCTCCGGCCTGACGATGGCCGAATACTTCCGCGACCAGGGCCAGAACACGCTGCTCTTCATCGACAACATCTTCCGGTTCGTCCAGGCGGGCTCCGAGGTCTCCGCGCTGCTCGGCCGCATGCCGAGTGCCGTCGGCTACCAGCCGACGCTTGCGACCGAGATGGGCCAGCTCCAGGAGCGGATCACCTCGACGCGCACCGGCTCGGTCACCTCGGTGCAGGCGATCTACGTGCCCGCCGACGACCTCACCGATCCGGCCCCGGCGAACACCTTCGCCCACCTCGACGCGACGACCGTGCTCTCTCGCGCGATCGTGGAGCAGGGGATCTACCCGGCGGTCGACCCGCTCGACTCGTTCTCCCGCGCGCTCCAGCCGGGGATCGTCTCGGACGAGCACTACGAGACGGCGACGCGCGTCCAGGAGGTGCTCCAGCGGTACCGCGACCTCCAAGACATCATCGCCATCCTCGGAATGGACGAGCTCTCGGACGAGGACAAGCTCATCGTCCAGCGCGCCCGCCGCATCCAGCGGTTCCTCTCGCAGCCCAACTTCGTCGCCGAGCAGTTCACGGGCACGCCCGGCAAGTACGTCAAGCTCGAGGACACGATCGAGGGCTTCCGCCAGATCCTGGACGGCAAGCACGACGACCTTCCCGAGCAGGCGTTCTACATGGTCGGGACGATCGACGAGGCCGTGCAGAAGGCGCGCGAGATGAGCGGCGAGGAGGCCGAGGAGCCCCAGGCGGAGGCCGAGGAGGAAGAGGCTCCCGAGGCCGAGGCCGAGGCCGCTGAGCCCGTCCCGGCCTAGTGGCCACCGAAGGCAGGCACACATTCGACCTCTCGCTCGTCACGCCCGACGGGGCGGCGTTCGAGGGCGAGGTCGAGATGCTCATCGTCCCCGGCCAGGACGGCGAGATCGGGATCCTCGCGCGGCACGCGCCGCTCGTGGCGACGCTGAAAGCGGGCGGCACGCGCGTGCACATCCGCCGCGACGAGGAGATCCGCGAGTTCGCGACCGGCCCGGGGTTCTTCAAGGTCGAGCAGGACCGGGCCCTTGCGCTCGTCGACGACGCCGTCGACGCTCGCGAGATCGATTCCGACCGTGCCCGCGAGCAGCTCGAGGAGGCGCAGGCGGAGCTCGAGCGCATCGAGCGCGGCGAGTCGCAGGCCGACCGGTGGCAGGTCGAGCAGCGGATCCGCCACGCCGAGAACCAGCTCGAGGTCTACTCGGGCGGCGGCGGCGGACGGATCCGCCCGGTTGCGCCCTCGGGCTAGCCGGTCACCCGATACACGAGGTGTGTCACCTGCGGTGACTCCACGGAGCGCACGAGCTCGATCGGCCGGCGTTCCGGCTGTTCGAACAGCCTGACGCCGGATCCCAGCAGCATCGGCGCCACGTGGATGTGCAGCTCGTCGAGCAGGCCGGCGTCGAGCGCCTGCTGGGCGACGTTCGCCCCGCCCGAGACCTGGACGTCCTTCTCGCCGGCGGCCTCCCGTGCCTGACGTACAGCCTCCTCGACCCCGTCGACGAAGGTGTATGTCGTCGTTCCGCGGACGAGCGGCTCGCGTTCGTGGTGCGTCACGACGAACACCGGCCCGTCGAAGGGCGGATCGTCGCCCCACCAGCTGTTCGCGTTCGGGTCGTCCTCCCACGAGCCCTCGCCGCCGCTGAACATCCGCCGGCCCATGACAAACGCGCCGGTGCGGTCGCGCATCGCGCGAACGAGCTCGTCGTCAGCGTTCCTCTCGCCGCCCTCTCGGCCGTGCTGCTCGCGCCAGCCCTCGAGCCCGATGATCCACTCGTGCAGGTCCTCGCCGTGCTCGCCGAGCGGGTCTTCAAGCGTCTGGTTCGGCCCGGCGACGAAGCCGTCGAGCGACATCGTGATGTTGAGAATGGTTGCCATGCCTTAGAGACGGTAGAAGAGAGAGAAAATCATCGTAGGATGTAGCTGCGCGCGAGGGCGCACCCGGTCCGCGGGCAGGGCAGAGCCCACCTCCCGAAGTTGCACGGACATTCGATCTCTTCTCCGCCCGACACCGCGGACACGGGCCGAAGGAGGGAGGTCGCATGAATCTCGAACAGCTCCGCAAACAGGCGAAGGAGCTCGTAAAGGCGGCGCGGGCCGGTGACCGGTCGGCGCTCGACCGGCTTGGCGGGCGCGACGTGATCCTTGCTAACGCACAGCTCACCCTCGCCCGAGAGCACGGGTACCCGAGCTGGCCGGCCCTCGTGACGGCGGTCGAGGCGAGCGCCGATGCGTTCGTGCGCACCGCAACCGACGGCAGGCGCGACCGTGCAGACGCCTTCCTGGCCGCGCGCCCTGAGATCGAGCGCGATCCGTGGGCTCGGCTCGTGCTCGGGCGCGAATGGGGCGGCGACCCGAACAGGCCCGGCGGTCCGCGGAGCTGGGCCCCCATTCTGTACGTCTGCCATTCGGTCTACGCGAACGCCGAGCTCGCGCGAGAGCTGCTGGCGCGCGGCGCCGACCCGAACGCGACCTTCATGAACGAGTACGGCGAGATGTCGGCGCTCTACGGGGCGGCCGGTGTCGTGTTCGACCCCGAGCTCACTCGCATCCTGCTCGAAGCGGGCGCCAATCCGGACGACGGTGAGTCGGTCTACCACTCCGTGGCCGCGGAGAGCCCTGAGTGCTTGCGCCTCTTGATCGAGCACGGCGCCGAGACGACCGGCACGAATGCGCTGGCTCACGCGCTCGACTACGACCGGATCGAGCCGGTTCGCATGCTGCTCGAAGCCGGCGCCGACCCGAACGAGCACGCTCACGTGGCTCATGCGATTCGCCGAGGCCGCGGCCCTGAGTTCGTGCGCCTCCTACACGAGTTCGGTGCAGATCTCGATCGGCCCGGCGGGGAAACGTGGCGCGGCGACGCCCGGCTGCGCACGCCGTACGCACATGCCGTCCTGCGCGGGCGCGACGATGTCGCGCGGACGCTCGAGGAGCTGGGCGCATCGACCGCGCGGCCCCCGGACGACGCCGCCGTTGCCGCCGTCGCGCTCGGGGAGCGGCCGGCGCAGCCGCTGTCCGATGATCCCGACTACGACGCGCAGGAGGTCTTGATCCTCACTGCCCTTCGCGGGCAGCTCGATCTCGTGGTCGACGTCGTGGGAGTCGACTTCGTCGGCGTCGTCGGCGGGTCGCCCAAGGGGACGCTCCTCCACCACGCGGCCTGGATGGGGAATCCGGGAGTCGTCCGCGAGCTCCTCGATCTGGGTGCGGACCCATCTGCGCCCTCACCCGCGGACTTCGAGACTCCGCTTGCGTGGGCCGTGCTCGCCTCCGGGTCGTTCGATATTCCCGACCGCGACTACGTCGCCGTCGCGAAGTTGCTGGTCGAGCACGGAGCCGAGGTCGAGCCGGGATTCCTGGAGGTCGCGGGCGGCCCGTTGCAGGGGTGGCTACAGTTACAACTACCCGGAGAGCTTTGAACGGCAGCTTGGCGACCGGGTTACCAAACGCCTAAAGAGCCCGCGGAGCCTTCGCTCCCGCACTCTTTAGGACGGGAGCGTTTTCATGAAGGCAACGATCGAACAACTCAAGGATCTCCTGGACGAGCGAATCGTCGTGCTCGACGGCTCGTACGGCGTCCTGATCCAGAAGACCGTCAAGGGCGAGGAGGCGTACCGGGGCGAGCGGTTCGCCGACCACCCGCGCGATCTCGCCGGCGACCCCGACCTCCTGAACCTGACACAGCCGGACGTCGTCCGCGACATCCACCAGTCGTACCTCGACGCGGGCGCCGACGTCGTCACGACGAACACCTTCACGGCGACGACGATCGGTCAGGCCGATTACGGGCTCGAGCAGCACGCATACGAGATGAACGTCGAGGGCGCGCGGCTCGCGCGGGAGGCGGCGGACGCGCTCGACCGGCCGGCCTGGGTGGCCGGCTCGATCGGGCCGCTGAACGTCTCGCTCTCGCTCTCGCCCAAGGTCGACGACCCGGCGTTTCGCAGCGCCACGTTCGACCAGGTACAGGAGGCGTACGCCGACCAGATCCGCGCGCTCGCGGAGGGCGGCGTCGACATCCTCATGATCGAGACGATCTTCGACACCCTGAATTCGAAGGCCGCAGTCGTCGCAGCGAAGGACGTCGCGCCCGACCTGCCGCTCTGGATCTCGTTCACGGCGATCGACAAGAGCGGCCGGAACCTCTCGGGTCAGACCGTCGAGGCGTTCTGGACGTCGATCGAGCACGCCGATCCGTTCATCGTCGGCGTCAACTGCTCACTCGGCGCTACCGAGATGCGTCCGTTCGTGGAGGACCTCTCGCGGGTGGCGACGACGTACGTCGCGTGCCATCCGAATGCGGGTCTCCCGAACGCGATGGGCGAGCACGACGAGCAGCCGGGAGACACGAGCCGGATCCTGGGCGAGTTCGCGAGGGACGGCCTGGTCAACGTGGTCGGCGGCTGCTGCGGCACGACGCCGGAGCACGTGAAGGCGATCGTCGAGGTGGTGAACGCATGAAGCCGCGCGAGCTGCCCACCACCGAGCGGCGCCCACGGTTCAGCGGCCTCGAGCCGTTCGAGATCGGCCCCGACACGGGCTTCGTGATGATCGGCGAGCGGACGAACGTGACCGGCTCGGCCCGGTTCCGCCGGCTGATCGAGGCGGACGACTACCAGGGCGCCGTGGACGTCGCGCTGGAGCAAGTCCGGGGCGGAGCGAACCTGCTCGACGTGAACATGGACGCCGACCTGCTCGACTCCGTGCGGGCGATGACCACCTTCCTGAACGTGATCGCCACCGAGCCCGAGGTCGCCCGGATCCCGATCATGGTCGACAGCTCCCGCTGGTCGGTGCTCGAGGCGGGAATGAAATGCATCCAGGGCAAGGGCGTCGTCAACTCGATCAGCCTCAAGGAGGGGGAGGAGTCGTTCCTCGAGCAGGCGCGCACCATTCGCCGCTACGGCGCGGGCGTCGTCGTCATGGCGTTCGACGAGAAGGGCCAGGCCGACACGGTCGAGCGCAAGGTCGCGATCTGCGAGCGCGCCTACCGGCTGCTCGTTGACGAAATCGGCTTCCCGCCCGAGGACTTGATCTTCGACCCGAACGTTCTCGCCGTCGCGACCGGGATCGAGGAGCACGACGAGTTCGCGAAGAACTTCATCGATGCGCTCCCGCTGATCAAGGAGCGCTGCCCCGGTGTGCGCACGAGCGGCGGCATCTCCAATCTCTCGTTCTCGTTCCGCGGCAACGACGTCGTCCGCGAGGCGATGCACGCCGCGTTCCTCTACCACGCGATCCAGGCCGGGCTCGACATGGGCATCGTCAACGCGGGCCAGCTCGCCGTCTACGAGGACATCCCGCCCGACCTGCTCGAGCACGTGGAGGACGTGATCTTCAACCGCCGGCCCGACTCGACCGAGCGCCTGGTGACCTTCGCGGGGACCGTCGGCGGCGAGGGGACGAAGCGCGAGCTCGACACCGCCTGGCGGGACGCGCCCGTCGAGAAGCGCCTCGAGCACGCGCTCGTCCACGGGATCGTCGACCACATCGTGGAGGACACCGAGGAGGCGAGACAGAAGCTCCCACGGCCGCTCGACGTGATCGAGGGCCCGCTCATGGGCGGGATGCAGGTCGTCGGCGACCTGTTCGGCTCCGGGAAGATGTTCCTGCCGCAGGTCGTGAAGAGCGCGCGCGCGATGAAGCGCGCGGTCGCCTATCTCGAGCCGTTCATGGAGGCCGAGGCGGAGGAGGACGGCGGCCGCCCGCCTGCCGCAAAGGTCGTCCTCGCCACCGTCAAGGGCGACGTCCACGACATCGGCAAGAACATCGTCGGGGTCGTCCTCGGCTGCAACAACTACGAGGTGATCGACCTCGGCGTCATGGTCCCGGCCGACAAGGTCCTCGACACCGCCGTCGAGCAGGGCTGCGCCGTCGTCGGGCTGTCCGGGCTGATCACGCCCTCGCTCGACGAGATGGTCAACGTCGCCCGGGAGATGGAGCGGCGCGAGCTGAACCTCCCGCTGCTGATCGGCGGCGCGACGACTTCGAAGCAGCACACCGCGGTGCGGATCGCGCCCGCCTACAACCAGCCGACCATCCACGTCCTCGATGCTTCCCGCGTCGTCGGCGTCGTCTCCGACCTCCTCGACTCGACGCGGCGTGCCGTGCTCGAGCGGGACAACGCCGAGCTTCAGGACCGGCTCCGCGACCAGCACGCGGAGAAGGAGCGGAAGCCGCTGCTTCCCATCGAGGAGGCCAAGGCCAACGCGGAGGAGGTGGATTTCACGGAGCTCGCGGTTCCCGAGTTCACCGGCACGCGTATCGTCGAGCCCGACCTCGCCACCCTCGCCCCGTACATCGACTGGCAGTTCTTCTTCTACGCCTGGGAGCTGAAGGGCAAGTTCCCGGCGATCCTGGAGCAGCCCGCCGCCCGCGAGCTCTACGACGACGCGCAGGCCCTGCTCGCCCGGATCGTCGAGGGCGACCTCCTTCAGCGCGAAGGGCGCCTACGGCTTCTGGCCTGCGAGCTCCGACGGCGACGACATCCTCCTCGACGACGGGACCAAGCTCGCGATGCTGCGCCAGCAGTCCGCGTACGGGGATGCCCGCCCGAACCGGTCGCTCGCCGACTACGTCGCGCCGGAGAACGACCACCTCGGGGGCTTCGCGGTCGCGATCCATGGCGCGGACGAGCTCGCCGCCGCCTACGAGGCCGAGCACGACGACTACCACGCGATCATGGTCAAGGCGCTCGCCGACCGGTTCGCCGAGGCCTTCGCCGAATACCTCCACCAGCAGGCGAGGCGGGACTGGTACGAGACGGGCTCCGAGCTCTCCAACGAGGACCTGATCGCCGAGCGTTTCCGCGGGATCAGGCCGGCGTACGGCTACCCCGCCTGCCCCGACCACACCGAGAAGCGGACGCTCTTCGACCTGCTCCCGGTCGCCGAGGTCGGCGTCGAGCTGACCGAGACCTGCGCGATGTTGCCGGCCTCCGCCGTCAGCGGCATCTATCTCGCGCATCCGAAGGCCCGCTACTTCTCGATCGGGCGGATCGGCCGCGACCAGGTCGAGGACTACGCCGCCAGAAAGGGAATTCCCGTCGAGGAGGCGGAACGGTGGCTCAGACCCAACCTCGCGTACGACCCGGAGGCAGAGACAGCCCCGGCGGCAGTCTGAGCTATCCTCCTCGGGAGGCGCCCGTGAGGGCGTCTGTCGCATTCTTATGAGGACGACACTCAAGCGAGGAGTCGGTCGTGCGACCGGCGGAAACGGAAACGGCTACGCCGCGCTGCCGCCCGGCCTGACGGCGGTCAGCCACTACCGCCAGCCGCGCCGCCGCGGCGGGATCCCAGGCTTGATCGGGCGCATCCTGTTCTTCCTCCTCGCGGCCGTGACCTCGCTGGCTTTCGGGGTTGCCGGCGGCTACTGGCTCGACGGCGAGCAGACGGTCGTCGACATCGACCGCGCCTCACGGAAGGACCCGCAGATCCGCAAGGCGGCGCAGAAGCTGAACATCAGGCTTCCGGGCCGGCCCGCGATCGCAATGGTCGTCGGCCAGGACTTCCGGAAGTGGGCGAAAGAGGAGGAGCGGGGCGGCCGCGCCGACACGGTGATGCTGCTGCGCGCGGATCCGAACGTCGGGACGATGTCCACGATCTCGTTCCCGCGCGACCTCATCGTCAACATCCACTGTCCCGGCCGCTCACCGTTTCCGGGGCCGATCAACTCGGCATATGCGCTGTGCGGGCTCCAGGGAACCGTGGAGACCGTCAAGCAGCTGACCGGCCTCCCGGTCCACTACCTCGTGACGATCGATTACCGCGGCTTCATCCAGACCGTGGACAAGATGGGCGGCGTCTGGATCGACGTCGACCGCCGCTACTTCAACGACAACTCCGACGGCGGGCCGACGTTCCCGCCGATCGACCTCCAACCCGGCTACCAGCAGGTCTCGGGCCGCGGCGCGCTCTCGTTCGTGCGCTACCGGCACACGGACTCCGACCTGTACCGCATCGAGCGCCAGCGCCTCTTCATGCGCTCGCTGAGCGAACGCGTCTCGAGCGCGTTCAGCATCACCTCGCCGGGGACGATTCCCAAGCTGACGAAGATCGCGCGCGACAACATCAGGATCGCGAAGGGCGCCGAGAAGGCGCTCGATCCGGACGAGTTCCGAGCCTGGGCGTTCTTCGCGCTCCAGCTGCCGTCGGGCCGGATCTTCCAGTCGAAGATCGGCGGGCTGTACGGGTCCGGAACCGAAGGTGACCCGCTGCGCACCGACCCGTCGAACATCCAGTCGGCGGTCGAGGAGTTCCAGACTCCGGACGTCGTCGCGGGCGAGAAGGCGACGGCCGCCGCGCTCGGCCAGCGGCCGCGCCTCCCGGGTGTCAAAGCGCCGCCGCCCGGCCGAACGTCCATGGTCGTCCTGAACGGGAACGGAGTCACGGGCTCGGCTGCGAATGCGAGCTACCTGCTGGGCCGGCGCGGCTACCGGACGCTGCCGCCGCCCGAGGGCGTGCTCGCGAACGCGCCGCCGCCGAACCGGTTCAAGACCGAGGTCTACTTCGACCCGCGGCAGCGCAGCTCCCGCGGTGCGGCCCGCTCGGTCCGCAACCTGTTCGGCTCCGCGGTGGTCAAGGGGCCGATGACGCCCGAGATTGCCGGCTTCGCGAACACCGCGATGCTCGTCGTCGTGGTCGGGAAGACCTTCCACAACAACCTCGCGCCGGCGCCGGCCGACAGGACGCCGAAGCGCCAGCCGCCGAACACTGTCCGCAACCCCGGCGCCTCGCTCTCGCAGCTTCGGGCCGTCCGCCGTCGCGTGGAGTTCCCGCTCATGGTCCCGAGCCAGATCGAGCGGAGCTCAGCGCTGCACTTCGAGAACCCGGTGCGCGTCTACGCGATGAAGAAGGGCGAGCGGGCCGTCCGCATGACGTTCCGCACCGGAGCCCAGGAGTACTGGGCCATCCAGCAGACGAGTTGGGAGGACGCGCCGGTGCTGGAGAGCAAGAACGTGAGCCGCCGGATCGGCAACCGCGACTTCGACCTCTACTACGACGGTTCGCGTCTCCACATGGTCGTGCTCCGCACCGGCGAGGCGAACTACTGGGTGGTGAACACCCTCCGCGACACGCTCTCCAACGAGACGATGCTCTCGATCGCCCGCGGGCTGAGGCCGCTCGGGGGAAAGAAGTGAGCAGGATCGGAATCTTCGGGGCCGGCTGGGTCGGCGTCGTCACGGCTGCGTGCTTCGCCGAGCTTGGCCACGAAGTTGTCGTCAGGGACGTCTCCGACGAGCGGATCGATGCGCTGCGCGCGGGAGGGCTGCCCTTCCACGAGCCCGATCTCGTCGATCTCGTGGAGCGGAACGCCGAGCGTCTGACGTTCACGCTCGATGCCGAAGAGGCCGCGCGGGACGCCGAGTTCCTCTACGTGTGCGTCGGAACGCCGTCGACGTACGCCGGCGACGCCGACCTCTCCTACGTGTGGAGCGTCCTGGACGACCTGCCCGAGCTCACCGGACGGCCGGTCCTCGTCATGAAGAGCACGGTGCCCGTCGGAACGGGTGACAAGGTGCGTGCCGCGCTCGACGCGCGGGGGCTCGACTACGTCGGCTACGTCTCGAATCCCGAGTTTCTCTCCGAAGGGACCGCTGTGCGCGACTTCATGTCGCCGGACCGGATCGTGATCGGCGCCTTCGACCGGGCGGACGGCGACCGGGTGGAGGAGCTCCACGCGAGCCTCGACGCGCCCGTCGTCCGGTCCGATGTCGCCTCCGCGGAGATGATCAAGCTCGCGGCCAACGCGTTCCTGATGACGCGGATCAGCTTCATCAACGAGATCGCGAACGTCTGCGAGCTCGTCGGCGCCGACGTGCAGGAGGTCGCCCGGGGAATCGGGCTCGACCACCGCCTCGGCCCGCACTTCCTGCGGGCAGGGATCGGATATGGCGGCTCGTGCTTTCCGAAGGATGCGTCCGCGCTCAAGCAGCTCGCGTCGAACTCGGGCTACCACTTCCAGCTGCTCTCCGCGGTCATCGAGGTGAACGAGCTCCAGAAGCGCCGCGTCGTCGCCAAGCTCCAGAAGCACCTGGGCAAGCTGCGCGGCAAACGCGTCGCTCTGCTGGGGCTCTCGTTCAAGCCGCACACCGACGACATGCGCGAGGCTCCGAGCATCGTCCTCGCCTCTCGTCTGCTGGCCGAGGGCGCGGAAGTGCGCGGCTGGGATCCCGTCGCGAAGCCGGGATCCTTGATGAACGGCGTCGAGATCCGCGACTCGGTCGTCGACGCCGTGACGGACGCGGACGCTGCCGTCATCGTCACCGAGTGGGACGAGCTGCGCGAGCTGCCCCGGGAGGAGATCCGCGATGCGATGCGGAACCCGCTGATCGTCGACGGGCGGAACATCCTCGATCCGGACGCGGTACGCCGGGCCGGCTTCGCCTACGAGGGCATCGGCCGGCCCACGTCGCCGCTCTCGGGGCTGCCCGAGACGAGCGAGCGCGAGCACGAGCTCGCCTGACACGGGTGGAAGCGATCATCCTCGCCGGCGGGAAGGCCGAGCGGCTGGGCGACGCAGCCGAGGGCCGTCCCAAGGCGCTCGTCTCGATCGCAGGCCGACCGCTCGCCGCCTACCAGATCGCTCTGCTCGCCAAGGCCGGCGTCGACCGTGTCCTGATCAGCTGCGCCGCCGGCCAGGAAGCGGCGTTCGAGCAGGAGCTCGCGGACCTCGACGTCGAGCTCGTGCTCGTGGGCGAGCCCGAGCCGCTCGGACGGGGCGGGGGACTGCGGCTGGCCGCCCAGCAGCGGCGCGAAACCGGCCCGGCCTACGCGCTGAACGGCGACGAGCTCTTCGACATCGAGCTGCGCGACCTGCTCGCGCGGCATCTCGAGACGGGCCCGGCGGCGACGATCACGGTTGCGCCTCTGCGCAGCCATCTGGGCGTCGTCGACCTCGGACCGGACGACATCGTTGTGGGATTCCGCGAGGCCCCGGTCTTGCCGTTCTGGGTGAACACGGGCCTCTACGTGCTCGACGACGAGGCCGTTGCCCGGCTGCCTGAGCGCGGCGACCACGAGACGACGACCTTCCCCGAGCTCGCGGCGCGAGGGCCGACTCGGAGCGTGGCGCCACGAGGGCCTCTGGCTGACCGTGAACACGCCCAAGGACCTCCGGGTCGCGCAGGAGTTCGTCGAGTCGCACCCCGAGCGGTTCCCGGGAATCGAGTGAGATGATCGGCGTGTGCCGAGGGACCGCTTGTCACCGAACCTGACCATGCTCGACCGCTGGGCAATCGAGCCCAAGCGCGTGGACAAGCCGTGGGGGTACGAGCTGATCTGGGCGCTCACCGATCACTACTGCGGCAAGCTGCTCGTCGTCCGCTCTGGACAGGCGCTCTCGATGCAGTTCCACCGGGAGAAGGACGAGTCGTGGTACGTGCTCGAGGGGCGAGCAGAGATCGAGATGGCGGGAGCGGGGGAGAAGTCGCCGGCGCGAGAGGTGGTGACGCCGGGCGCGGCCTTCCGGATCACACCGGGCACCGTGCACCGCGTACGCGCGCTCGAGGACACGACGATCCTCGAGGTCTCGACGCCCCAGATCGACGACGTCGTGCGGCTCGAGGACACATATGGGCGGGAGGGAACCTCCGCGCCGTAGACACCTTGACACGCTTGTGTTAAGGTTCCGCCCATGGATGGGCTGACAGTCGGCGCGGCAGCGAGGGCGACCGGATGGTCGGCGCGCATGTTGCGCTACCTCGAAGGCGCCCGCCTCGTCGTCCCACGGCGATCGGCCGGCGGGTACCGGCTCTACGGCCTGCGCGAGTTGAATCAGCTGCGCTCGCTCGGGCAGCTGCGAAGCCGGTTCGGGGCCGAGCTCACGGACATCGCCTTCGCCGCGCGGCTTCGCCGCGAGCCGGACCTCCGCGGCGCCGTCGACACGTGGCTCGCAGGCTCCGAGGTCGGGTCGGCCGACTGGGTCGACTGGGAACAGCGAAAGCACGAGCGGCTCCTTGCCGCCTAACTAGACTCCCGCAGTCAACGAGACAGAGAGAGAGCTGATGGCCACCACGAAGCGCTACGACGTCAAGGACCTGTCACTTGCAAGCGAAGGCGTACGACGGATCGCCTGGGCGGACCGGCAGATGCCGGTGCTCGCCGCGATCCGCGAGCGCTTCGAGGCCGAGCAGCCGCTCTCCGGGTACCGGGTCGCGGCCTGCCTCCACGTCACGACCGAGACCGCCAACCTCGCCCGCACCCTCAAGGCCGGCGGCGCCGACGTCGTGCTCTGCGCGTCGAACCCGCTTTCCACGCAGGACGACGTCGCCGCGGCGCTGGTGGACGAGTTCGACGTCTCCGTCTTCGCAATCAAGGGCGAGGACAACGACACGTACTACCAGCACATCGAGGCGGCCGTCGACCACAAGCCGCAGCTGACCATGGACGACGGCGCCGACGTCATCGGCGTCCTGCACGCGCACCGCCGGGAGCAGCTCGGCGACATCATCGCCGGGACGGAGGAGACGACCACCGGCGTCATCCGGCTGAAGGCTCTCGAGGCCGACGGCGCGCTCGGGTTCCCGATCATCGCCGTCAACGAGGCGCAGACGAAGCACCTCTTCGACAACCGGTACGGCACGGGCCAGTCGACGATCGACGGGATCATCCGCGCGACGAACGTCCTCCTGGCCGGCAAGCGCTTCGTCGTTTCGGGCTACGGCTGGGTCGGCAAGGGCGTCGCGATGCGGGCGAAGGGAATGGGCGCGCACGTGATCGTCACCGAGGTCGATCCGCTCCGCGCGATCGAGGCCGCGATGGACGGGTTCGAGCTGATGCCGATGGCGGAGGCCGCCCAGGTGGGGGACATCTTCTGCACGGCGACCGGCGACAAGTCCGTCATCGCCCGCGAGCACATGGAGCGGATGAAGGACGGTGCGATCCTCGCCAACACCGGTCACTTCAACGTCGAGATCGAGATCTCCGCGCTCCGGCAGATGGCGGTCGAGTCCCGCGAGGCGCGCGCGTTCGTCGAGGAGTTCACGCTCGAGGACGGGCGTCGGCTCTACCTCCTGGGCGACGGTCGCCTGATCAACCTGGCCGCCGCCGAGGGCCATCCGGCGATCGTTATGGACATGTCGTTCGCGAACCAGGCCCTCTCCGCCGAGTACGCGGTGGATCACGCGGCCGAGCTCGAGCGCAAGGTCTACCCGGTGCCGGACGAGATCGACCGCGAGATCGCCCGGCTCAAGCTCGACACGATGGGGATCCGGATCGACCGGCTGACCGAGGAGCAGGCGAACTACCTCGCGTCCTGGAACGAGGGGACCTAGTCTGAAAGCGTTGGTGCTGGCGGCCGGGTACGCCACCCGGCTCCGGCCGCTCACCGACCACGTCGCGAAGCCGCTCCTGCCGCTGGCGGGGCGGCCGATGCTGGACTACCTCTACGACAAGATCGCCGAGGTCGGCGAGGTGGACGAGGTCCACGTCGTCACGAACTCGCGCTTCGCGGACGACTTCCAAGCATGGGCAGGGACGGGTGAGCGTGCCGTGCCTGTGGTCGTGCACGACGACGGGACGACGTCCAATGACGATCGGCTCGGGGCCGTCGGCGACATGGCATTCGCGATCGAGCGCGGCGGGCTCGAAGGCCAGGACCTGCTCGTGGTCGCCGGCGACAACCTGATCGGCTACAGCCTCGACGAGCTCGTTTCGTTCTGGCGCGGCAAGGGCGATGGCGCGGCCACGGCCGTCCACCGCGTTACCGACCCGGAGCTGATCAAGCAGTACGGCGTCGTCGAGACGGACGAGGACGACCGCGTCGTCTCGCTCGAGGAGAAGCCGTCCGAGCCGCGCAGCGATCTCGCCGCAACGGCGGCGTACCTCTATCCGGCGTCGTTCGCTGCGTTGATCCCCGGCTATCTCGCGGCCGGAAACTCGCCCGACGCGCCGGGCAACTTCCTCGTCTGGCTCCACACGCGCGAGCCGGTCTACGCGTACCGATTCGCCGGCGACTGGATGGACGTCGGAGACCCGCAGCAGCTCCTCGACGCGGACAACCTGATGCGCGAGCGCGCCGGGCCTTCCCGGGCGCGCCGAGTACTCGCTCGAGAAGTAGCACTCTTGGCACGGATCCGTGCGCCACGCGCGCGGATTTCAGGGCTAGCGTCGAGGTGATGTGCTTGTCGACCTTCTCCTGCCTCGCCGTTGCGTTTCCTGTGCCCGTCTGGGTGAGGATCTCTGCGCGGACTGCCGGGCTGCGCTCCCGCTCCTGCTCGGCACGCACTGCGCTCGCTGCGGAGCGCCGACGGCGTGGCCCGTGCGGCGCTGCCGCGAGTGCTCGGGCCGGCGGCTCGCGTTCGCCTCCGCCCGAGCTGCGGTGGCATACGAGTCACCTGTGCCCGCGGTGGTCGCCGCGTGGAAGGAGCGCGGGCTCCGGCGGCTGGCCGAGCTGGCGGCGGACGTTGTCGCCGACTCCCTCGCGTGCCCCGCCGCCGACGCCGTCGCGTTCATCCCACCCGACGGCGACCGGAGCATCAAGCGCGGCCACCATCCCGCGGAGCGCCTCGCCCGTGAGCTCGGGCGACGCTGGGCGCTGCCTGTGATCGCCACGCTTGGCCGCACGCGCGTTCCGCGGCGCCAGCGCGGGCTCGCGCTCGCCGAGCGGCGACGAAACGTCGCGGGCGCGTTCGTGGCCCGGGAACGAGTCCCGAAGAGGCTCGTGCTCGTCGACGACGTGTACACGACGGGAGCTACCGCGACGGCCGCGGCATCGGCACTCCGCAAGGCGGGAGCGGCCCGGGTCGACGTCGTCACCTTCGCGCGTGCCGTCCGGTCAATACAATCGACGGCTCGACCGGCAACGGCGATCTCGGGAGGGCTTCGTGCGACTCCAGGTGAAGGGCAAGAACGTCGAGGTCACCGACTCGATTCGTGAGTACGCGGAGGAGAAGCTCTCGAAGCTCGGGCGCCAGCTGGCGGACCCGACGCGCGTGGAGCTCGAGCTCGCAGTCGAGCGGAACCCCTCGATCGCGCAGAACCACGTTGCGGAGGCGACGATCTGGACGAAGGGGCCGATCCTCAGGGCGCGGGAAGCGTCCGCGGATCACAAGGCCTCGATCGATCAGCTGGTGGACAAGCTGGAACGGCAGGTGAAGCGCTACCGCGAAAAGCGGCGGTCGAGGCGCGATCGCCAGCTGCCCGAGGCCGGGATCCCGGAGGATGCGATCCCGATGGACGAGGAACCGAGGATCGTGAAGTCCAAGCAGTTCGCGGTCAAGCCGATGGGGCCGGAGGAGGCCGTGCTGCAGCTCGAGCTCGTCGGCCACGACTTCTTCGTCTTCCAGAACGCCGAGACCGGCGACATGAACGTCGTCTACCGGCGGCGCGACGGCGCCTACGGCTTGATCGAGCCGCAGATCTGAGAGCAAGGGAGTGCCGTTTCTGCGCCGGCGGGAGAAGCCGCTGCACGAGCAGCTCGCCGAAGGCACCGGCCTGCTCGAGTGGCGGTCGAAGCACGCGCCCGTCTACCCGCCGTCCTTCACGGGCACGCTGGACGTCCTGCACGGTGGCAAGCCGCGCCAGTGGGATGCGGTCGGCACCGCCGAGGCGCCCGGCCTGCCCGGCGACACGCTCGAGTTCACGGCGCTCCCGGACTCCATCCTCCTTGTGGACGACGAGTTGCCCGAAGACGCGCTTTCTCCGCTGGCCGAGGCGGTCGAGCAGTCGATCGCGCCGCCCTACCGGGCGAGGGCGGTCCGCAGCGAGGGCGACCTCTGGGCGGTCGCGGCCAACGCGATCCAGGTCGTTGAGCTCGCCGAGGAGATCTCCGGCGACACGGTCAGCCTCGCCGTGCAAGACGGCGAGCGCACGCTGACCGTCGACGAGAGACCGGGCTGGGAGAGCGTCCCGGCTCTCGAGAAGATCGGTGCCGCCGTCCATCCCGATTTCGTCCTCATCGCCGAGCGCCTCGACGGCAATCTCTGGGCGGTCGAGGTAAACCCTTTGTGAACGCCTGATCCCCGGTCAGGGTCGGGGCGACCTGCCTCCGATACCCTAGGTCTGTGGCCACGGACCTCGGCAACTTCGAGAAATTCCTCCGCATCGGCGAAGGCCGGCGGCTCAAGCGGCTAGGCAAGCAAGCCGCCTACATCGGCACGCTCGAAGAGGAGTTCGAAAAGGCCGACCTGCCCACGAAGACAGCCGAGTTCCGCCAGCGGCTCGAGAACGGCGAGACGCCCGAGGACATCCTCTTCGAGGCCTACGCAGCCGTCCGCGAGGCGTTCAAGCGGACGATGGGCGTCCGGCTCTTCGACGTCCAGCTGATGGGCGGAATCGCGCTCCACGAGGGCGACATCGGCGAGATGAAGACCGGTGAGGGCAAGACGTTCGTCGCGACGATGCCCCTGTACCTGAACTCGCTGACGGGTAGGAACGTCCACCTCGTCACCGTCAACGACTACCTCGCCAAGCGCGACCCCGAGTGGACGAAGCCCGTCTGGGACGCCCTCGGGATGAAGGTCGGTTTCATCCAGAACATGATGCCGTTCGCCGAGCGCAAGCGATCGTACGAGGCGGACGTCACCTACGGAACGAACTCGGAGTTCGGCTTCGACTACCTCCGCGACAACATGGCCGTCGCGCTCGAGGGGACCGTCCAGCGCGGGTTCGCCTACGCGATCGTCGACGAGGTGGACTCGATCCTGATCGACGAGGCGCGGACGCCGCTGATCATCTCCGGCGAGCCGGAGGTTGCTGCGAGCACGTACTACGACTTTGCGCGGGTCGTGAAGACGCTGGAGGGGCAGCAGAGCGAGGGACTGACGCCGAAGGGAATCGACGAGACCGAGCAGTCGGGAGTCGACTACACCTTCGACGAGAAGCACAAGACGGTCTCGCCGAGCCAGTCGGCGCTCGACCAGGTCGAGCGCGCCCTCAAGATCGACAACCTGTACGACCCCCGCAACGTCCAGCTCGTCAACCATCTGAACCAGGCGCTGAAGGCGCAGGCGCTCTACCACAAGGATCAGGACTACGTCATCCAGGACGGCGAGGTCAAGATCGTCGACGAGTTCACGGGCCGGATCATGGAAGGGCGCCGCTGGTCGGAGGGCCTGCATCAGGCGATCGAGGCGAAGGAGGGCGTGCGGATCCAGGAGGAGAACGTCACCCTCGCGACGATCACGCTCCAGAACTACTTCCGCCTCTACGAGAAGCTCGCCGGGATGACCGGCACCGCGAAGACCGAGGAGAAGGAGTTCGTCGAGATCTACGGCCTCAACGTCGTCGAGATCCCCACGAACGTCGCGGTCATGCGCGAGGACAACAACGATCTGATCTTCAAGACGAAGGACGCGAAGTTCGACGCGGTGATCGAGGACATCGTCGAGCGCAACGAGGCCGGGCAGCCGGTGCTCGTCGGCACGATCGACGTCGAGACCTCCGAGCATCTCGCTCAGCGACTGCAGCGCCGCGGCGTCCCGCACAACGTCCTGAACGCGAAGCAGCACGAGCGCGAGGCCGAGATCATCATCGACGCCGGCGAGATCGGCGCCGTCACGATCGCGACGAACATGGCGGGCCGCGGCGTCGACATCAAGCTCGCCGAGGGCGTCCGCGAGCTCGGCGGCCTCTACGTCCTCGGGACCGAGCGCCACGAGGCGCGCCGCATCGACAACCAGCTGCGCGGCCGCTCGGGCCGTCAGGGTGACCCGGGCGAGTCCCGCTACTACCTCTCGGGCCAGGACCAGGTCGTTCGCCTGTTCGCCGGCGACCGGATCTACAACATCATGGAGCGCTTCAAGCTCCCGGACGACGAGCCCATGGAGGCCTCGATCCTCTCGAAGCAGATCGAGAGCGCCCAGAAGAAGGTCGAGGAGCAGAACTTCGTGATGCGGAAGAACGTCCTCAAGTACGACGACGTTCTCAATGTCCAGCGCCAGGTCATCTACGAGCAGCGCCGCCGGGTGCTCGAGGGCGACGACCTCTCCGAGGACATCAAGGGCTGGATCGACGAGGTCATCGAGCGCCTGGTCGCCGAGTACACGGCCGAGGAGTACGTGGAGGAGTGGGACATCGCCGAGCTCGTCAAGGCGCTGAACGACATGCTCCGCACCGACATCACCGAGGAAGAGATTCGCGAGGACATCCCCGAGCTGACGCGCGAGGCCCTCGTCGACGACTTCGCCGAGACGGCGCAGGAGGAGTACGCAGACCGCGCGAAGGCGTGGGGTGACGACGTCGCGCGGCACGTCGAGCGGTACGTGGTCCTCCAGGTGGTCGACCAGCGCTGGCGCGAGCACCTCGAGAACATGGACTACCTCCGCGAGGGCGTGCACCTCCGCGCGATGGCGCAGAAGGATCCGCTCGTCGAGTACCGGCACGAGGGCCATCTCATGTTCGAGGAGCTCGGCCAGCTGATCCGCAGCGAGGTCGTCTCGCTCCTGTTCCACGCCGAGGTGACGCCGGGCGACGCCGACGCGCTCCAGGAGGAGATGCATGGCTTCGAGGACGACGGCGACGGCTATGCCTACGAGCACCAGTCGCTCGCCGGCTCCGAGGCGATTGCCGCGGCAGGCGCGACGGCGACCGTCGGCGCCGCGACGGCCGGAGCAGTTGCGGCCGGCACGGTCGGCGGCGGGGGAGGCTCGGTGGCGACCAAGCAGCGCGTCAGTTCCGAGTTCGAGAAGGTCGGACGCAACGACCCGTGTCCCTGCGGCTCGGGCAAGAAGTACAAGAAGTGCCACGGCGCCTAGCCCTCGCACGGCTGGCGCCGCGCTCGCTTCGCTGAACGTCTCGCGACGTTCAGCGACCTTCCGGTAGCCGGGCAGCGCTTCCGCGCTGCGCGGCTCGGTTGCCGGGTCTGGCGTGGCGGTGAGCTCGGTGCTGGTCCGAAACCGCGCCGGCGAGCCGAGTCGCCCGCTGGCGCTACCATCACGCCGCGATGGCAGAGACGACACAGACCGTCGAGGAGCGCCTTCAGGGGATCGGGACCCAGCTCGCCTGGGTCCGTGAGTACCTTTGACCCCGCTCAACTCCGGTCGCGCACGGCAGAGCTCGAACAGAGGATGGGCGAGCCCGGCTTCTGGGACGACCAGCGCCGCGCGGCGGACATCTCGGCCGAGCACGCTCGCCTGACAAGACGCCTCGAGCGCTACGAGCGGCTCGTCAGCGAGTTCGAGGACGCCCAGGAGCTACTCACGCTCGACGGCGACCTCGCCGGCGAGCTGGAGGAGCACCTGCGGCCGATCGAGGAGGAGCTCGACCAGCTCCGGGAGGACGCGCTCTTCTCCGGCGAGTACGACCCAGGCGACGCGCTCGTCACGATCCACGCCGGCGAGGGCGGCACCGACGCCCAGGACTGGACCGAGATGCTCGTCCGCATGTATCTGCGCTGGGCCGAGCGCCGCGGCTTCCGAGCCGAGACGATCGAGGCAAGCCCCGGAGAGGAAGCCGGGCTCAAATCGGCGGCGATCACGGTCTCCGGCGAGAACGCCTACGGAACGCTCAAGGCCGAGCGCGGAGTCCACCGCCTCGTCCGCCTGTCGCCCTTCGACTCGGCGCACCGGCGCCAGACCTCGTTCGCGCAGGTGATCGTCGCCCCGCTCGTGACTGACGACGCCGAGGTCGAGATCGCCGACGACGACCTCCGCATCGACACGTACCGTGCGAGCGGAGCCGGCGGCCAGCACGTGAACAAGACCGACTCGGCGGTCCGGATCACCCACATTCCGACAGGCATCGTCGTCCAGTGCCAGAACGAGCGCTCGCAATCCTCGAACAAGCAGACTGCTCTGCGGCTGCTGCGCTCCCGCCTCGCCGAGCTCGCCGAGGAGGAGCGGGAGGCCGAGCTCGCGCGCGAGCGCGGGGAGGCGCAGAACACCGGGTTCGGCAGCCAGATCCGCAGCTACGTCCTCCATCCCTACCAGATGGTCAAGGACCACCGAACCGAGCACGAGACGGGCAACACGGACGGCGTTCTCGACGGCGACCTCGACCCGTTCATCCAGGCATACCTCCTGGAAAAGGCGGCCGGAAAGGTCGTCTAGCAGGGGCTTTCGCTAGAGTGGTGCGTCGTTCCAGGCCAAGCGACGGCGCCGTGAGCGCGCGCACTGCGATGACAGCCCTAGAGGAAGAAACCTTCGTGACAGACACGCCAACCGCCCTGGCGGAGCCAGGCGAGCAAGAGCCAACCGCAGCCGCGCCGGGCGCGGGGGCGATGATCGTCTTCGAGAGCGTCTCGAAGACGTACGACCCGCACGTCGTGGCCCTCGAGTCGGCGTCCTTCGTGATCGAGAAGGGCGAGTTCGTCTTCCTCGTCGGCCCGTCGGGCTCCGGAAAGTCGACGATGATCCGCCTCCTGCTCAAGGAGCTCGAGCCGACGACCGGACGGATCGTCATCGGCGGTCGGGACCTTGGACGGCTCCCGCACAGGAAGGTGCCGCAGCTCCGCCGCAACATCGGCTGTGTCTTCCAGGACTTCAAGCTCCTCTCCGACCGGACGACCTCCGAGAACGTCGCCTACGCGCTGAAGGTGCAGGGCGAGAGCCGCAGCGCGATCCGGCGGAAGGTGCCGGAGGTGCTCGGCCTGGTCGGCCTGACGCACAAGGGGAACTCCTATCCCGACGAGCTCTCGGGCGGCGAGCAGCAGCGCGTCTCCGTCGCGCGCGCGTTCGTGAACCACCCGCCGCTGCTGGTTTGCGACGAGCCGACCGGCAACCTCGATCCGGACACGTCCGTCGGGATCATGCAGCTTCTCTACCGGATCAACCGCTCGGGCACGACGATCCTGATGGCGACGCACGACCGGGAGATGGTCGACAAGATGCGCCGCCGCGTGATCGCGCTCGAGGACGGACGCATCGCGCGTGACGAGCGCCGCGGAGGCTACGCGTCCGAATGAGGCTCAAGATGATGCTCAGCGAGGCGGTTCGTTCGATCGGGGCGAACCTCTCGACGACGGTCGCGGCGACCATGACCGTGCTGATCGGGATGTTCCTGCTCGGCCTCGTGATCGCCTTCGCGACCTATGCGCGCTCGTGGAGCGACGACGTCAAGGCGGGCCTCGTGGTCAAGGTCTTCCACGATCGCGACGCCACGCCGCAGCAGGTGAACGCCGTCCGCGTGGTGCTCGAGCAGGACCCGCGCGTCGACAAGGAGCGGATCGTGTTCATCTCGGCAGAGGAAGGCCTGCGCGAGATGCGCCGCACGCGCCCGGACATCTTCAGCAACGATCTCCCGTACAACCCACTGGGCCCCGCCTGGACGGTGTACCCCACGAAGGCGGAACACGTGGAGGAGATCGCGGCCTCCGTCGGCCAGGGGACGAAGGCGAGCCCATACCCGGACGGCGTCCACAACGTGACGTACGGAAAGGAGAAGGCGAAGCGGATCCTGCGGGTCGCGAACATCATCAACGCGATCTTCGGCATCGCGGTGCTCGTGCTCCTCTCCGCCGCGGCGATCCTGATCGCGAACACGATCCGCCTCTCGATCTTCGCGCGTCGTCGTGAGATCGAGGTGATGAAGCTCGTCGGCGCCACGAACTGGTTCGTGCGCGGCCCGTTCATGCTCGAGGGCCTGATCTGCGGCCTCGTGGGGTCGCTGCTCGCGGTGATCCTGCTCTTCGTGAGCAAGGAGGCCGCCCTGCCGTCGCTGCTCCCGCGGCTGACGAGCGACCCGGACGTCCAGGCGCTCGGCTTCTGGCTGAACGCGATGATTCTTCTCGGCCTCGGCCTCTTGCTCGGAGCGGCCGGCTCCGGGCTCACGCTGCGCCGGTTCCTCCGCGTCTGACCGACCGCCTCGTCGTCGAGGTCGCTCGGCGCGGTCGCTTTCTCGTCGGCGAGCCGTACTTCATCCCCGGCGTGCCGCTAACGCTGGACAAGCGCGGGCTCGGGGATGTCGCGCCCGGCGAGCTCGCAGTCGTGACCACGGGGCGGGGGCGAGCGCGGCTCCAGAAAGCGCTCGGCCCGGCCGACCGGCTCCCGAACGTCCTCGAGGCGCTGCTCGAGCAAGAGGGGGCGAGGACGCAGTTCGAGCCGCACGACCCGCCGGCCCCGAGCCTGGACGGCCGTGTCGACCTCCGCGAGGAAGTCTGCTTCACGATCGATCCCGACACGGCGCAGGACTTCGACGACGCGATCGCGGTGCGGCGCGAAGGTGACGGCTACCGCGTCTGGGTCCACATCGCGGACGTGTCGCACTTCGTCCCTGCCGGCTCGCCGCTCGACCGCGGTGCCGCGGAACGTGCCTTCTCCCTCTACATCCCCGGCCGCGTCGCGCCGATGCTGCCGCCCGAGCTCTCGAACGACCTGTGCAGCCTCCGCCCCCGAGAGGATCGGCTCTGCGTCACCGTCGAGGTTCCGTTCGACGCGAGCCTGCAGCTCGGCGAGCCGGCGTTCTACCGGTCGGTCATTCGCAGTCACGCCCGGCTGACCTACGGCCAGGCTGAGCGGATCCTGGGCGGAGAGGAGGCCGCCGAGCCCGAGCTCGAGGAAGGCCTCCGGCTGGCCGAGACGGTCGCGCTCGAACTGCGCCGCCGCCGTTTCGCCCGCGGCGCGCTCCGCGTGACGAGCCGGGAGGTTGCATTCGCCTTCGACGAGGACGGCGGCGTCGAGCGCGCCTGGCTCGAGTCCGAGCCGCACGCGCACATGTTGGTGGAGGAGCTGATGATCCTCGCCAACGAGGCCGTCGGCGGACTACTGGCCGGACGCCGGCGAGAGGCGCTCTACCGCGTCCACGAGCGGCCGGACCCGCAGGCGGTCCTCCATCTGCTTGCGAAGCTCACCGCGCTCGAGGTGCCGACGCCGCCGGCGCCCGAGCGGGAGCGTTTGACCCCCGCGTCGGCAGCCAAGCTCGCCGCGGAGACGAGCGAGCGCGTCTCCGACTACGTCGAGCGGTCGGGCCGCGGCTCCGAGGCGTTCCCGGCCCTGGTGTTGCGGGCGCTGAAGCAAGCGCGGTACGACGGCCGGAACCTCGGCCACTCGGGCCTCGCGAGCTCCGCCTATGCCCACTTCACGTCGCCGATCCGCCGCTATCCCGACCTCGTCGTCCATCGTGCGCTCCTACGGGAGCTCGGCGTCGCCGACGATCCCCTGCCCGAAGACATGGGCGAGGCCGCGGAGCACGCGTCAGTCCAGGAGCGCCGGTTCGCGGACATCGAGTACCGCGCGGACGACATCTGCCTCGCCTGGCTGCTCGAGTCGGTGCTCTTCGACCGCGGCTGGGACGCGACGTTCGAGGGCGAGATCAACGGCGTCATCGGCTCCGGCCTCTTCGTCCGCTTCGGCGAGGTCTTCGAGGGCTACGTCCCGGTCCGGCGCCTGGGCGGCGACTACTACGAGGTGAACGAGCTCGGCACTGCCCTCGTCGGACGCCGCACGAAGCGCACGTTCAGGCTCGGCGATCCGATCCAGGTTGCCGTCACCGAGATCAATCGGGCGGAGGGAAAGATCGAGATCCGCCCCGCCAGCAGCCACAATTGATCGGATGGCTCACGGCGAGAAACTGATTGCGGAGAACCGCAAGGCGCGACACGAGTACCACTTGCTCGAGCGCCACGAGGCGGGCCTGGTCCTGACGGGATCCGAGGTCAAGTCACTCCGGCAGGGGCAAGCTCACCTCCAGCGGTCGTTCGCCGACATCCGGGACGGCGAGCTCTGGCTCGTGGGCTCGCACATCGCCCCGTATGACCAGGCAGGGGACCGGAACCACGAGCCCGACCGCGACCGGAAGCTGCTCCTGCACCGGCGCGAGATCGAGTCGCTCATCGGGAAGGTGCAGGAGCGCGGGTTCACCCTCGTCCCGACCCGTCTCTATTTCAAGGACGGGCGCGCGAAGGTCGAGATCGCGCTCGCGAAGGGTAAGGACGTGCGCGACAAGCGCCGAGACATCTCGCGCCGCGACGCGGATCGCCAGATGGAGCGGGCGCTGAAAGAGCGCTCCCGCTAACCGTCTTTCCTGGTTGAAAACCATCTTCGCCGACCCCCCGTAGGACCCCGAGGGCGGCTCGAAGCCGCCAGGTCGATATTGCGGCAAAGAGGGGGAAACTGCATGCAACGACCTTCACGACTGATGCGCGCGTCGCTGCTGGCTGCAGCAGCAGCCGTGACGGCGCTGATCGCAGGAGCGACCACGGCGCCGGTCGGCGCGCAAGCGACCGGGCCTGCGGTCCTCGATCCCAATCTCGGCGTCAGAACGGTGGTCAGCGGGCTCGTGACACCCAGCACCATGGCGTTCCTCGGGCCGAACGACTTCCTCGTGCTCGAGAAGAACACCGGGGCCGTCAAGCGCGTCGTCAACGGCGCAGTTCAGGCGACGGTCCTCGATCTCTCCGTCAACAACGCGTCCGAACGAGGGCTGCTCGGAATCGCGCTCCATCCGCGCTTCCCGACGCGACCCGGGCGTCTATCTCTTCTGGACCTGCCGGAGCATGGCGGCGCAGGACGGCGATCCGTTCCGGCCCGAGGAGCCGGCGTGCTTGGACACACCTGCAGCGATGACCGGCCAGCCCGACTCGGGCGACACGCTCCAGGTGCCGCTGCTCGGAAACCGGGTTGACCGGTTCGAGTGGACGGGTTCGTCGCTGGTCTACGACCAGAACCTGACGAAGCTGCTCGCGTTCCAGCACGACGGGGCGCCGGACCCGCCGGGGCAGGGCGACTCCGCCCAGCCGGCGCGGGGCAACCACGACGGCGGGCCGATCGCGTTCGGCCCGGACCGCAAGCTCTACATCGCCGTGGGCGACCTTGGTCGCCGCGGACAGATGCAGAACCTGCGCAGGGGCCCGACCCCGCCGACGGACGACGACCAGTTCGGCGGGCCCGAGCCGGACAACGCCCATCTGAGCGGCGTCATCCTCCGCCTGAACGACGACGGCTCGACGCCGAAGGACAATCCGTTCATCAAGGCGGGCGCCGACATCGGCGGCGAGGCGGGCGCCAACATCCAGCGCGTCTTCGCGTACGGACTCCGGAACAGTTCGGGATCGCGTTCGATCCGAGGTCCGGAGACCTCTGGGACCAGCAGAACGCCGACGACGCGTTCGACGAGATCAACCGCGTCGAGCGCGGGATGAACGGCGGCTGGATCCAGGTCATGGGCCCGCTCAGTCGGATCCGGCAGTTCAAGGAGATCGAGCAGACGCTGCCGCCGTCGGGCGGCCTTCCCGGAGCGCAGCTCCAACAGATCCGCTGGCCGCCGAGCAACATCGCGGACAACCCGTTCCAGGCGTTCTTCCGCCTGAACTGGCTGCGGGGATCGCACTACAGCGACCCGGAGTTCAGCTGGAAGTTCGCGACCCCGCCGGCCGGGATCGGCTTCCTTGCGAGCCGGGCGCTCGGACGGGAGTACCGCGACGACCTGTTCGCGGGGGCGGCGACGCCGCTGACCATCGGCGGGTACCTGTTCCGCTTCGACCTGTCCGGGAACCGGCGGTCGATCGACGTGAACGATCCGCGACTCGAGGACCGGGTCGCCGACAACACCGCCAAGCACGACATCACGGAGAGCGAGAGCCTGCTCTTCGGCACGAACTTCGGCGTCGGAACGGACATCGAGACCGGGCCGAACGGGAACCTCTTCGTGGTCTCCCTCACGCACGGCGCGGTCTACGAGATCTTCCGCCGCTGAGCCCGCGTGGGGCGCGGCTTCGGCCGCGCCCCACGCTTTCCTTCGGTCAGGCTTGACGGCGGGCTACTGGGTGTCCTGCCCGCTGACTCCCCACGTGTCCGAGAGCAGGTAGCCCTCCGGGAACGGATCCGTCGGATCGACCATCAGCTGAGAGATGCCGGTGATCCAGGCGCTGCCGCGGATCGTGGGGACGATCGCGGGGCGACCGCCGACCGACGTCTCCGAGACGATCCGGCCCACGAACTCCGAGCCGATGGCGGAGGCGTGCGTCATCGAGTCTCCGACCTTCATCTGTCCGCGGGCGTGGAGGGTCGCCATGCGCGCGGAGAGCCCGGTGCCGGTCGCCGAGCGGTCAAGCCGCCCCGGGGCGACGACGACCGCGTTTCGGCTCACGGCGCCGACGCCCTGCCACGGCTCCGCGATCTGGACGATGCTGACTCCGGCGATGGACGGGTTTTCCGGGTGCTCGCAGGTGAGCTGCTCCCGGGCGGCGGCTCGGATCCTCTCGCCGGCAAGCGAGAGGTCACGCGCCTCGTGCGGTTCGATGGCGAAGCCGAGTGCGGCCGCGTCTGCGATCGCGTACCACATCCCTCCGTAGGCGACGTCGACGGTGATAGTGCCGAGGCCGTCGACCTCGAGCGGCGCATCGAGGCGGTCGGCAAAGCAGGGAACGTTCGTGAGCTCCACGCTCTCGCAGCGGCCGTCCCGGCAAGCCGCTCGCACCTCGACGACGCCGCCCGGAGCCTCGAGCCGGAGGACGGTCTCCGGCTCGGACATCGGCAGGATGCCGGTCTCGAGCAGCACCGTCGCCGTGCAGATCGTGTTCGAGCCGGACATCGGCGGGTACTCGGTCGGCTCCATGATGATGAACCCCGCGTCGCAGTCCTCCCTCGTCGCGGGAACCACCAGGTTCGCGTGACAAGCGACGCTGCCGCGCGGCTCGCGCAACAGCAGGCGCCGAAGCCCGTCGCCGTGCGTCCGCAGGTGCTGCATCTGCTCGAACACAGAATCGCCGGGCGGCGGGAGCACGCCGCCGACGACGACGTTGCCGACCTCACCTCCCGCGTGGCAGCCGACGACGGTGATGGTGCGAAGGGCGCGCATCCTGCACGAGATTCTTGCCGCGCAGAGCCGCGGCTACAATGTGGCTCGACATACGGGGGCGACCAGGTTTCGACGTGGTCGGTTCTCCGGCAGAGCTGCAAGCCGAGGTCCCCGGTCGGCCTCGTAAAACAACCGGGAACCAACGCAAGTGCGGATGACAATCACGCACTCGCTGTCGCTGCCTAACCCGTAGCGACGCGCGTCGCCCCGAGCTCGGCCCGTGGCTCGGTCAGCGGCGTCAACCAACGGGCTCGGCGCCAAGGGAATGTCATCGCCCGCGGCGCGACATCCAAAGGATGACTAGCCCGGCGGTTGGTCGGCTGTCCACCGGCCGGCGGGCGAAATTCAAGGGCAGCCTAAGCTTGTAGACGCTCTGTCAGGAGCGGCCTCGGACGGGGGTTCGATTCCCCCCGCCTCCATTCCCGATCGAAGTCCGCCTCCGCTGGCGCGGAGGCATGACGACTTCGATCGGATCGTCTTGTTCACGTCGGTCGCCGATGCGGCAGACGCATGGCGACGGACAGGGCCTCTTTCCGAGTACCGCGCCTCCCCGCGTGATCTGGGGAGGCGGCGCCGCGTCGGCACGCAGAAGAAAGGACTGAACTACATGGCTGACAAGAAGTGTGGTCATCACCGGCGCAGGCCGCGGCATGGGCGTTGACACGCGCAGGCCGCGCTCGCCGCCGGCCACGCGTCGTCGCGATCGTCGGCGAGCCGAAGCCGTGGCCGACGCCCTCGGCCGAGGCTGACGACCTGCTCGTCGTCGAACTCGACATCGACGAGGCTGGCGTCGGCGGAGGCGGCGGTATGGAGTCGCTGCGGTTCGAGGTCGAGCCGTTAGGGCATCCACACCACGATCGTGGAGCCGGGCTTCTTCCGGACTGATCTGCTCGAAAAGGAGTCGACGGCCTACGCCGATCTGTCGATCGACGACTACGCCGACCGAACAGCGCAGACTGCCCCGCCTGGGAGGCAATGAGCGGCAAGCAGGGCGGCGACCCCGCGAAGCTCGCGAAAGCTCTGGTCACCGTCGTCGACCAGGATCAGCCGCCGCTGCGCTGGGTTGCAGGCGCGGACGCGGTCGGCCGGCATGCCGTAGTTCCAGCGGCTTCCACCGAGACAGGCTTGAACGCGAGCTTGGCTGACGCCAGGCGCGACAAGATGCCGCGGAGGTCGTAGTCGCACTCAGCGAGCACTAGGGCGTGCGAACATTCACCGGGCCCTGGTGGCGCGTTCGAGAGCCCGCCCGACCGGTGGCATCCGCGGCGGGCGCCACACGTGTCGCTCTTCGAAGGGCCAGGCGTAGATCGGGTTGCCGTCGCGAACCAGGTCGAGTAGACGTGGCTCGCCGAGCTCGGCGGAGGACCACTCGTACATGCGTTGCAACCGCGGCACGATCACCGCGTAGTCGAGGAGCCGGCCGAGACGCTGCTCGTCGGCGATATAGCGCTCCACGTCGAGCGCGAGCGGATAGCGGTTCGGGAGCACGCGGCGCAGTGAGAGGAAGACACCGGCCATCCCGAGCCGTGGGTCGCCGAGCAGGCGGCCAAGCGGAGCGAACCGTCCCAGCGCAAGGCGCGGCGCCCCGACGAGCGAGTGCGCGTAGAGCACGCGGACCAGCGCGACGTTCATGAAGAAGCGCTCCGGCGCGCTCTCTGCTTCGGCGAGGTCGCGGTGCTCCAGGTAGGCAACCACGATGCTCGCGTTGTGCGCTCGGTACCAGTTCCGCCCCGTCGGTCTCGCGATGAACTCCAGCCACAGCCGCACGGGCTGAGACGACGGCTGTCCAGCCAGGCCCCCGACGAGTGCGACGGCTTCGCATCCGTCCCGCAGCAGTCGGTCGTTGACCGCCCGCCACCACACGCTGCCGGGCGGCGAGGCGTCGAGCGGGTCGAGCACGCCGCGGTGCGCCTGCCAGCGCATGAACGACAGCGCCGCCCGTCGGAACGGCAGGTGTCGCGGGGCGCGGCCGGTCGGCCCGTGGTAGGTCCGGACGATCAAGGCAAGACGCGCCGCGGGATCGTCGCGCGCGGCCGCAACCTGCGCCTCAGCCGAGGCGAGGGCAGCGGCTGCGTCACTGGCTCATCGCCGGGTAGTGATAGCGAGCGGAGCGACAATCCCGCCGCCCACCTTCGGCTAACTCATCTCGAGGTACGGGTCGAGCGCACGCTGCAGATCGCCGCTTTCCGAGATGACCGGAGACCCCGCGGCGTCGGGTCGGTCGCCCCAGGTCGCGTCCGGCCCGTACACGAGGAAGATGTCCCACGCCGGCGAGCGGTCGCCGCCGGCGAGGATGCGCGCGACCTCGCGTCCGAGCTCGCGGTCGCCGTCCCAGAAGTGCTTCGCACGTGTGTCCACCAGCAGGCCTGCGACCTTCGGATTCGCGTCGCCGGGGAGGATCGGGATCCAGCCGACGTAGACACGAATGATCCGCGTCGGGGTGACGCTTCAGGATGTGCTCCTGCGCCCAACTGGCGCCAGCGCGGCAGGTGTGTCAGGTGGGCGACAGCAGGAGGACGAGACGAGGATGCCCGACGTCCTGGTTGAACGCGCGCGCGATCTGGTCGACGTTCGAAATCGTCACGAGGTCGCCGGACGCGCCCGCGCTCGCCGGCTCGTCGTCGCTCCCGCCGCAGCCCGCGCCGAGCACGAGCGTGGCGCTCAGGAGGGCCATGATCAGGCGTCCCATGTCAGCCACGTTCACGGTCATAGAGCCGGTCGGTCTTCGCCGCCATGATGAAGTCGTTGCGGTGGAGGCCCCTGATCTTGTGCGTCCACCAGGTGACGGTCGTCCGGCCCCACTCGGTGAGGAGCGCGGGATGGTGGCCCTCGTCCTCCGCGACCTGGCCGACGCGCTGGGTGAACTCGAGCGCCCGGGCGAAGTCGTCGAACGCGAATGCTCGGGAGAGTCGCTTGATCCCGTCGACCTCGACGAGATCCCAGTCGGATATATGAGGCCGAAGCTCGTCGATCTCCTCGTCGGTGACGGTTGGCGCGTCCCTGCGGCAGGCGACGCACTTCATCCCGGCCAGCGCGTCCATCGTTTCCGCAGGGTACGCGCAGCCCGTCTACCGGCTCGACATCGCGGCCACCTGCAAGAAGTAGACCGCGGTCGCGAGCTACGATGGCGCCATGCTGGCCGGCGATAGTGACCGCGAACGTGCGACGGCCGCGCTGCAGGAGCATTACGTCGGAGGCCGTCTGACGCTCGAGGAGTTCTCGGACCGCGCAGGACGTGTTCTGGCGGCTCGGTCGCGCGCCGAGATTCGGCGCGCGCTCTCGGACTTGCCCGTCTTCGGGGATTCCGGCGAGCTCGCGGCTCGTGGACGTTCGCTCGTGCAGTCCGTCGCGCGGGGCGCGATGCTCGTCGTCTTCACCGGCGCCTATCTCGTGTTCAGCTTCCTGCTGCTCCTCGTCTTCGGGCTGACGCTGCTTCTCAACGGCGCCTCCGGTACGGCGCTCGTCGGCTTTCTGCTGGTCTGGCTCGTCCCGACGTACCTGCTGTCGCGGCTCTGGCACCGGCCGGCGCCACGATCGCTGAAGCGCTGACGCGCCGGCGTTCTTGCCGAAGCCGGGCGCGCCGTGGACGTCGCCGACCGCCCTAGTTGATGCGGATGACGAGGAACTCGGCCGGGCGGTGCGGCGCGAAACCGACCACGATGACCAGGCGGCCGTTGTCGATGTCGTCCTGGGTCATCGTCGTTCGGTCGCAGCGGACGAAGTAGGCGTCCTCGGCCGTCGTGGCCGCCAGCGCTCCCTGCCGGAAGAGGGTGAGCATGAAGGTCTCCACGCTGCGCCGGACCTCCCGCCAGAGGTTCTCGCCGTTGGACTCGAACACTGCCCACCGGGTTCCTTCGACGATGCTGCGCTCGAGGTAGAGCGCGAACCGACAGACGTTGACGTACTTCCACTCGGGCTCTGTCGTCGTCGCAAGCGTCCGCGCGCCCCAGACCACGAGCCGGCCGTCGAGGGGACGGATCACGTTGACACCCTCCTGGGCGAGCGCGGCGATCGTGGAGTCGGCGAGCCCGACCGTGACGCCTACTGCGCCTCGCAAGCTGGCCCCGCTGCCTGCCGGCGCCCGCCAGACGCCACGCTCGATGTCAGTCCGCGCGCACACGCCGACGACGGCTCCCGAAGCGGCTGCGTCAGCCGGTGGGACCTTCAGGCGGGGCATGTAGATCGCGGCGTGCCGGGTGGAGCCGAGCGAGCTTGCCCATGCCCCGACGTCCTCGGGGGCGAGTGAGGCCGGTGCGTCGAGGACGGCGAACGCGCGACGACGCTCGCACAGGTCGATCGCCGCAGAGGCAAGAGTTGCCGCGTCACCGGGATCGAGCGAGCCGGACTCCGGGAGCGCGAGCAACGCGAACGGCACGTCGTCCAGCTTCTGGAGCTCGTCGGCGACGTCGCTCTGCGGTCGGAGCACGTACGCCCGCCGGCCGTCGTTGTCGAAGAAGAGCTTGACGGCCCGGCGCAGGTCGTCGTCGGCGCTGCCGAACTCGCGCTCGTACTCCACCAGGCTCGTGACGAGGACAGCCTGCTTCGGCGCCCCGCGTGCCGGCGCGCCGACGAGCGCAGCCGTCGACGTGTCCACGCCCTGGATGTCGCGACCCGGCGAACCCGCACGAATCGTGATCGGTCCGATTCGGATGCGCATGCTGCAGTCATTCTCCTATCCGCACGGCGGATCTCAAGCGTTCGGGAATTGCCATCGGGATCCAATGCGCCGTTTCGAGGGGCCGCGCGCCTCTGAACCCCAAGCGCGGCCCCTCGCTCCACTCTTGCTCGCGCCTCGTTAGGCCTTCGCGAAGCGACGGTTAGGGCTCTCCCAAAGGACAGTTCAGGAACGGACGGGCCTCACATGAGCACCATTGTTTGGGTTTGCAAACAGGGTTGGCACGGTTCGATAGCCGGGCTAGACTCGCGTCGCCTCTGAACGTGAGATGTCCAACCAGGCTCGCGCACGCGGGCCGCCGAGGAGGTTCGACGCGTATGAGAGGAATCACGGGGGGTCGGGGAGTTCGTGCTGTGCTTGTCACCAGCGCGGGGGCGATCATGTTCGCCGTTGCGGCCTCGGTCGGGGGTGCAGTCTCCCCCACGGGGAAGCATTCGGCCTCTCACCAGTACCAGTACGACAAGAAGGTGACGATCTGTCACCGGACGGGGTCGAAGAAGCATCCCTTCGTGACGATCCGCGTCTCGAGGAGGGCCGTCCCCGCCCACCTCCGCCATGGCGACAAGCTCGGTCCGTGTTCCCGGGCCAAGTTCGTCGTCTGCCACAAGTCGCGGCGGGACAAGAAGACGATGAAGGTGATCGGCACTCGTGCCCTGAAGAAGCACCTGCGCCACGGCGACAGGCTCGGCTCGTGCAGCAGGCGGCACAAGGGCAAGGACAGGGACAGGCACGAGGGGAAGGACTCCCACAAGGGCAAGCGCGGCTAGCCGGAGACGGGGGAGATTGGTTCGGCGGGAGGCCTCGTAAGCGAGGCCTCCCGCTTCGCCAGAAGGTGGAATCCTGTGCGGATCGACGTTGGGCTGTCGGCAGCCGGCTCGCGTGTGGAGCAGCTCCCCGGACTCCTTGTCGGTGGGCTCGTCCTCGTTCTCGGCTTCGACCAGGGCGGGTTCGCCCCGTCGACCTGGGTCTGGAGCGCCGCGCCGCTCGCGATCGTCGCCGGTGCGCTCGTTCTCGGAGAGGCCCGCCGACCGTCGTCGCTCGAGCTCGGATTCCTCGCGGCGTTCGCCGGCCTGCTCCTCTCGACGCTCGTCTCGACGATCTGGTCGCTCGACCCGACCGCCTCGATTCTCGACGCAGAGCGGCTGCTGCTCTACCTGGCGACGGCCTCGGCACTCGTGTTGCTGGCCCGCCCCGGTTCGAGACTCGGCATCCTCGTCGGAGTTCTCGTCGGCATCGCTGTGCTCTGCCTGGCCGGTCTTGCGGACGCCGCGGTCGGGGACGACCCCGTCGGGGCGGTCACGGACGACCCGGGCTCCGAGGACCGGCTGGCAGAGCCTGTCGGGTACGCCAACGGCATGGCCGTGCTCGCAGCAATGGGGGCGCTGCTTGCGGTCGGTCTCGCTCTCGTAGCCCGGCGTCCTGCCGTTCGCGCGGCCTGCCTTCTGCTTCTGCCGGTCTTCATCGCGACGCAGTACCTCACGTACTCGCGTGGCGCGTGGCTTGCGCTCGCGATCGGCCTACTCGCGCTCTTTGCGACCCGAATCGCTTCACTCGACCGCCGCTTCGTCGTCGCGGTCTGTGCGGTCATCATCGTCGCGGTGACAGTCGCCGGAGTCGCCTTCGCTCGTTCGTTCGCGTCGCCGACTGCCACACCGGTGGACGGCGCCGCGCGCCTGCGGACGCTCTCGGGCAGTAGCCGAGCCGACTACTGGCGCGTGGCGATACGAACGGTCGAGGCTGAGCCGCTTCTCGGCTCGGGATCGGGCAGCTTCCGCCGCCGGTGGTTCCAACACCGTCGGGAGCCGCAGCCCGCGCGCGATGCCCACAGCCTTTACCTCGAGACGCTCGCCGAGCTCGGGCCGCTCGGACTTGCGCTCCTGCTGGTGGCGCTCGGTCTACCGCTCGCGGCCGCCGTTTCGGCCCGCGCCGACCCGCTTACACCCCCGGCACTCGGCGCATACGTGGCGTTTCTTGCACATACGGCACAGGACTGGGACTGGGAGCTGCCGGCTGTCACGGTGCCGGCCCTCGCCTGCGCGGTCGCACTACTACTCGCAGTGCGGAAGCGGTGGACTCGAGTCGCACGTGGCCCGAGCCTCGTGGGTGCCGGAGCCGCGGTCGCGCTGCTCGCGCTCACCGTGACCGCCTATGTCGGGAATCGCGAGCTCGCGCTCGGTGAGGACGGCTCGGAGCGCTCCGCCCGCCGGGCGGCCCGCCTTCAACCGTGGTCCGCGGAGCCCTGGCGTGTCATCGGCGAGAGTCAGCTCGAGCGCGGCGAGCTCGCGGCTGCCCGCGCCAGCTTCCGCGAGGGGCTGAGCCGCGACGACGGCGACTGGGAGCTCTGGACCGACCTTGCCTTGGCGAGCGAGGGTGAAGCGAGGCGCGACGCGCTTGCCCGCGCCGTCTCCCTCAATCCGCGTGACCCGGACCTGATGGAGCTGCGCGATGAATGACAGACGGGTATCGCGGGATTCCACCCCGACGGCTTCGGTGCTACGTTTGGACTGACAGGAACAGGAGCGACGGTGCGTAGGAGGTTGGGCTCATCTGCGGGCCCGCTGGCGGTTCTCACGGCCGCGCTCCTGATCGCGGTTGGCGCAACCCTCTCGCTCGACTCCAGTCCGGCGTCCGCTGCGAAGCCCTGCTGGGAGCTGGTTCTGGACGACTGGGCCGACAACGCCAGCATCGACCGCCCGTTCTCGGTCGCGTGCCTTCAGCAGGCACTCGACCGCGCGCCCGAGGACATCCGCGCCTACAGCGACATCGAGGATCAGATCCGCCAGGCGCTGCGCGACACGGTCGTCCGTCGGCCGCAGAGCAGCGGGAGCGCCGAGGGGCCGATCGAGCAGGCGCTCAGCGTGGACACGAACGACGCCCGCTCGATCCCGATCCCGCTCATCGTTCTCGCGGCCTGCGCGTCGGCGCTGATCGTCGCCGGCGGCGCGGGAGTGGCCGCGCGGAAGCTCCGCAAGCGGCCGGACTAAGGGTCCTACTGCGCTGAGCCGTCCGCCGCGAGGCGCTCGCGCATCGTCTGCTCGATGCGGCCGGCGATGGCCGGCTGCGTCTGCTGGAGCTGGCGGAACTCGGTCCCGAACAGGACGAGGAGCTTCGCGGGCGCAGTCGTCGTCACCGTTGCGCTGCGCCGACCGCCGTCCAGCATCGCGATCTCGCCGAAGTAGTCGCCGGGGCCGAGATCCGCGAGCGTCTTACCGTCCGCGGTCACGACGGCGCTGCCCTCTGTGAGCACGAAGAACGAGTAGCCCGTCGCGCCCTCGCCGCACAGCTTCACTCCCTCGCCCTTGCTCTCCTCGCTGAACCACGGGGCGAGCGTCTGGAGGTCCGATTCGTCCAGGGACGAGAAGAGGTCGATGCCGGCGAGCTCGTCTGCGGTGGCCATTCCGGAACCGAACATATCGCCCTTCCGCGGCCCGTGTCACCTGGTCGCAACCGCCTCTTCACCGGACGTACACCACTTGGCGAACCAGTCGCGAAATGGCGCGTCATACGATCGCCCGGGGAACGACGGAGAGGGAGGATCGTCTTGAGAGCGCGTCTTGCGGTTACTGCTCTTGCTGCACTGGCTCTTGCAGCCTGGCTCGCCGGCTCGGCGTCGGGCACGAAGCAGCCGAAGGCCCTGACCCTGACGCCGATCGGGACGTACGCCACCGGCGTGTTCTTCAACGGCGATGTCGGCGCCGCCGAGATCCCCGCCTATGACTGGCTCACGCGCCGTGTCTACGTCGTCAACGCCGTGCAGAAGCGGGTGGACGTGCTCGACATCCGGAACCCGGCCGCCCCGACCAAGCTGACCGAGTTCGACGTCTCCGACCTCGGGACGCCGAACAGCGTGGACACGCAGTTCGGGATCCTCGCCGTCGCGGTCGAGGCGCCGGTGCGCACCGACCCCGGGAAGGTCGTCTTCTTCACGCCGGGCGGAACGCGCCTCGGGATCATCGAGGTCGGCGCGCTGCCGGACATGCTGACCTTCTCGCCGAACGGCCGGTTTCTCCTCGTCGCGAACGAGGGAGAGCCCGGCGCGGTCGACCCGATGGGCTCGGTGTCGATCATCGACTTCCACAAGTGGCCGAGGCGGGTCTCGGTGGACACGGCGGACTTCACGTCGTTCGACGGCGCGACCCTCGACCCGAGCATCGTCATCGCAGCCGGCAAGGCTCCCTCGGTCGACCTCGAGCCCGAGTACATCACTGTCTCCGAGGACTCCAAGCGTGCCTGGGTGACGCTCCAGGATGCGAACGCCATTGCGGAGATCAATGTCGGCGCCGGAAACGTCACCGCGCTGCGCGGGCTCGGCTTCAAGGATCACGGAGCGGCAGGCAACGCCCTCGACGCGAGCGACCGCGACAACGCCATCAACCTCTGCACCTGGCCGGGCCTCTACGGGATGTACCAGCCCGACGCGATCGCGTCCTTCCACCACCACGGCCGGACGTATCTGGTCACCGCCAACGAAGGCGACTCGCGGGCCGCTGACGAGGCGCGCGTCTCGGCGGCGGCGATCACGCTCGGGCCTCGCTTCGACCCGATCGTCAAGCAGAACCAGAACCTCGGGCGCCTGACCGTGAACCGGACGCTCGGGATGACCGGTGGGGTCTACGACCGGCTCTTCGTCTACGGAGCCCGGTCGGTCTCGATCTGGTCGAGCGACGGAGAGCAGGTCTTCGACTCCGGCGACCAGCTCGAACGGATCGCCTCGCCGTTCCCCGGCGGGCCGGCTCCCGTGCCCCCGCTCATCCTGCAGCCGCCGGTCCCGGCGGCTCCCGCGGCAACCTGCCCGCGCGCGGCTGCCGCCTCCCCGGCGCCGCCGCTCACCACGCCGTTCAACTCCAACCACGAGGAGGGCAGCTCGTTCGACACCCGCAGCGACAACAAGGGCCCCGAGCCGGAGGGCGTCGTCGTCGGCGAGCTTCACGGGCGGACCTACGCGTTCGTCGGCCTCGAGCGCCTGAGCGGCGTCGTGGCGTACGACGTCACCGATCCCGAGGAGCCGGCGTTCGAGACCTACGTCAACCCGCGGGACTTCAATCAGCCGGTGTCGATCGCGGGAGCGCCGAATCCGGCGGCCGGCGACCTCGGGCCGGAGGGCCTGACGTTCATCCCGTCCTGGCAGAGCCCGACCTTCCGGCCGCTGCTCGTGGTCTCGAACGAGGTCAGCGGGACGACGACGGTCTACGAGGTGCGCGTCTCGTGACGGTGCGGCGCTCATCCTGCCGTTCCTCGGCCTGAAGACGTTCCTCGAAAGCGCCGCGACTAGCGAGTCGCGGCGAGCTGGCCGCAGGCGGCGGCGATGTCGCGGCCGCGAGTGAGCCGCACCGTCGACGGGATCCGCGCCTTGTCGAGCACCCGCTTGAACGCCGCGATCGCCTCCCGGGAGGAACCGTCGTACATCCCCGTCGGGTTGTAGGGGATCAGGTTGACCTTGAAGACCTTCGGGTCGAGCAGCTGCGCGAGCTCCGCAGCCCGGTCCGGCGAGTCGTTCACACCGGCGAGCAGCACGTACTCGACGAAGACTTTGCGGTGCCGCAGCTCGAAGTAGCGCCGGCACTCGGCGAGGACCGAGGGAAGCGGGTAGCGGTCGTTGACCGGCATCAGCTCCGACCGGAGCCGCGGATCGGCGGCATGAATGGAGAGCGCGAGCCGGATCGGCTCCTCGACCTCGTCGACGTAACGCGTGAGACCGGGCATCCAGCCGACGGTCGAGATCGTCGTCCGTCTGTGCGTGATCCCGACCTCGGGCAGGCGGCGGGCGGCGGCGAGCACCTCGTCGTAGTTCAGGAACGGCTCGCCCATGCCCATGAACACGAGGTGGTTCACCGGCTCGATGCGCCGGAAGTGGAGCACCTGGTCGAGGATCTCCGACATCTTCAGGTTCCGGCCGAAGCGCATCTGGCCCGTCGCGCAGAAGGTGCACGTGAGCGGGCAGCCGGACTGCGCGGAGACGCAGACGGACCGTCGCCCGTCGCGGTAGCGCATGAGGACGGCCTCGACCGGATGGCCGTCGGCGGTGCGGAAGAGCGCCTTGACGGTTCCATCGGCCGCCGTCGCCTCGTCCTCGACCGAGAGCGACGAGAACGGGACGCTCTCCGCGAGCCGCGCGCGCAGCGTGAGCGAGAGGTTCGTCATCTCGTCGTAGCCGGCGGCGCCGCGCGCGGTCCACTCCCACACCTGCCGGGCGCGGAAAGACGGCTCGCCGGCGTCGGTGAGCGTGCGCTCGAGCAGCGTGAGATCCACGCCGTCACGGTAGCGCCACGACCTTCGTGGCAGCGGGAAGCGCGGGGTCGGGCCGAGCGGGTTCGAGCCCAGCCGCCAGGGTCACCAATCTTGTTCGTTTCGCGGTATACGGTTCGTCCGTGCGACCCGTCCGCTTCCTCACCTGCGTCCTTGGCGCCCTCGCACTCCTGGCGCCCCAGGCAGGGGCCGCAGTGTCGGCCGGCGCCTACGGTCACACCGCCCGCTTCGACCGCCTGACCGGGCAGAAGACCGAGTCAGGGCTGGTCTTCCTCGGTTGGGACCAGGGCCGGACGTGGGGCTCGAAGTACGAGTTCTTCCTGAGCCGCTTGGGCGAGCGGCCTCACATCGCGCTGCACCCCGAAGGACGTGGGAGGGTCATGACGCCCAGTGCGATCGCCCTCGGGAAGGGCGATGCGCACCTGATCGGCCTCGCGCAGGCGATCGAGGCCTCCGGCAAGCCGGTGATCATCCGTCCGCTCGGCGAGATGAACAACTCGAAGAACCCGTACTGCGCGTTCACACCGAGCGGTGCGCGACGCGGCGACGCCTACTCGGCGGGCTGGTACCGGAAGGCGTTCCAGCGGATCTCGATCCTGATGCACGGCGGCTCCGCGCAGGCGATGACCGCGCGGCTCCGGGCGCTGCGCATGCCCGGCGTCCAGACCGACCTGCCGGCAGCTCGCGCGCCGGCGATGACCGTCGTCTGGAACCCGCTCGCCGTCGGCGTCCCCAACGTGCCGGGCAACCACTACCGGGCCTACTACCCGGGCTCCCGGTACGTCGACGCCTACGGCAACAACTACTACAACACCGGCGGCGGCTACGCGTTCTTCAAGACCGAGGAGCTCTACCGGGCCTTCCCGCGCGAGCCGTTCATGTTCCCGGAGTGGGGCCTCTCCGTGGACGACCCCAGCTACATCCGCGCCTTCGCGACCTTCGTCCGCCGCCACTCCCGTGTCCGCTTCATCAGCTTCTTCAACGGCCCGGCCGGCGGCGCCTACGACATCGGGACGAAGCCGCGAAGCCGGGCGGCATACAGGAGTTTCATCGTGCCGCTCACCCGGTAGGACTGACGCGTGACCTACCTGCCCGCGGAGGATCGCTACGACCGGATGGAGTACCGGCGGAGCGGCCGCAGCGGCTTACTCCTTCCCGCCATCTCCCTCGGGCTCTGGCACAACTTCGGGAACGACGACCGGCCGCTCGAGATCGGTCGCGCGATCATCCGGCGCGCCTTCGACCTCGGGATCACGCACTTCGACCTCGCGAACAACTACGGGCCGCCGTACGGCTCGGCAGAGGAGAACTTCGGCCGCATCCTGCGCGACGAGCTGGCGCCGTACCGCGACGAGCTGATCATCTCCTCGAAGGCCGGCTACGACATGTGGCCGGGCCCGTACGGCGAGTGGGGATCGCGCAAGTACCTGCTCGCAAGCCTGGACCAGAGCCTGGGCCGCATGGGCCTCGACTACGTCGACATCTTCTACTCGCACCGGTACGACCCGGACACGCCGCTCGAGGAGACGATGGGCGCGCTGGACACGGCCGTCCGTCAGGGCAAGGCGCTGTACGTCGGGATCTCCTCGTACTCGGCGGTGAAGACCGAGGAGGCGGCAGCGATCCTGCGTGCGCTCGGGACGCCGTTCGTCATCCACCAGCCCTCGTATTCGCTGCTGAACCGCTGGATCGAGGATGACCTGCTCGCCACGCTCGAGGAGGTCGGCATCGGCTGCATCGTCTTCTCCCCGCTCGCGCAGGGGCTGCTGACGAACAGATACCTCGACGGGATCCCGGAGGGGTCGAGGGCGGCGACGCGAGGCAGCGCGCTCTCGCCGGAGCAGCTCACCGAGGAGACCATGGACAAGGTGCGCGCGCTGAACGAGATCGCGGCGCGGCGGGGCCAGTCGCTTGCCGAGATGGCAATCGCCTGGACGCTGCGCGACCCGCGCGTGACGTCCGCCCTGATCGGCGCGAGCAGCGTCGCGCAGCTGGAGGACAGCCTGGCCGCGCTCGACCGACTCGACTTCACCGAGGACGAGCTAACGGAGATCGACCAGTTCGCGACGGACGGCGGCATCAACCTCTGGGCCGAGTCGAGCCGGGAGTAGCGGGCAACAGCGGGACGACCTCCTCGGCGAAGCGCCGCACGCGATCCTCGAGATCCGGCGCCTCGTAATCGAGGTTCACGACGAAGCCGTCGCAGCCGGCGTCGACGTATTCGGCGAGGCGCTCGGCGACCCACTCCGGCGGCCCGGTCACGGCGTGCCGCCCTCGTTCGTCCTCGCCGTCGTCCGGCTCGTCCTCGAGGTAGACGCCGATACGGAGGATCACCCGGCCGTCAGGGCGCCGGTCCCGGAACTCGGCGGCCATTGCGCGCAACTGGTCCGGTTGCAGGGCGACGGGGTGCCACACGCCGGTCAGCGCGGCGCGCCGGATCGTTGCACGCGAGACGCCGGCGATCCAGAGCTCCGGGCCGCTGGGCCGGACGAGCGCGGGCGCGAGCCAGCCTTGGCCGGACGGGAGGTCGACCGGGCCGGGCATCTGCTCGAACGCGTGCTGAGCCGTTCGCACCCACTCGTCGAGCCGGCGGCCGCGACTCGCGAACTCGGCGTCGAGCAGCGCGAACTCGCCCTCCATCCAGCCGGCCGCCACCGCTGTGACAATCCGTCCGCCCGAGAGGAAGTCGAGGGTCGTGAGCTGCTTCAGGGCGACGAGCGGATTCCGCTGGGGGACGACGAGCGCCGACACGCCGAGCTGGAGCCGCTCGGTGCGGCCGGCCAGGAAGCCGAGCGAGACGAGCGCCTCGGCGATCGTTCCGTAGATCGGCGCGTGCTCGGGCGGCACGACGACGTGGTCGGTCACCCAGCCGGAGTCGAACCCGGCCTGCTCGGCCGCCACGGCTGCGCTCGCAAGGCGCTCGGCATCGAGTCCCTCGCCGTAGTTCGGAAGGATCACGCCGAGGTGCGGTCGGGCCACGCGCCAACGCTAACGGCAACAATCTCGGCCGTGGCGCTGCTCGCGACTCCACCGCCCGCACCGATCGTCGTTTCGCCCGCTGCCTACGAGATCTCGTTCGGGCGGGTCATCGGCCGTGTGGGCGCCGGGACGACGAAGGTGGTCGTCAGCGTCGACGGACGCGTCGCGGCCAGTAAGGACGTCGGGAGGACGCGGTTCGACTTTGCCGTCCCGCTTCCGGCGCGCGACGTCCGGCTCACGGTCACCGCGTTGGACGAGCGCGGCCGCGGCGCCTCGACCACGGTCGATCCCGTCTTCTCGCTGCCGGCGGCCGCGGAGCCGCGCGGGCCGCCCAGGAGAAGCGTCGAGGACCTCCGCTTGGCCCGCACGATCCGCTCGCTCGCACGCGCGTTCCCCGGGATCTGCGGCATCTACGTCCAGAACCTGCGCACCGGCGCGGGAGCCGCCTGGAATGCCGGCGCGCGGTTCCCTGCCGCATCGACGATCAAGGTCGCGATCGCGATCGAGGTCCTCCGGAGGCTGGGCGGGAAGCCGCGGCGCGGCAGCCGTATCGACGGGCTGCTTCGCAAGGCGATCATCCCGTCCGACGACCGGGCGGCGAACGACCTGCTCACGTGGCTCGGCGGCTCGACGAGCGGCGGGGCCACCTACGTGAACGCGCTCTTCCGCGCGCTCGGCATGCACGACACCGACATGTACGGCGGCTACATCGTCACACAGGGACGGATCCCGATCCGGACGGGCGAGCAGCCGAGCTTCGTCGGCAAGCGGACGACCGCGGCGGATCTGACGACGCTGATGCGCTCGCTGAATCTCGCGGCCGTCGGGCAGGGCGGGCTGGCGAGGCTCAGCTTCCGTCCGACCCAGGCCCGCTTCCTGCTCTACCTGCTCGCTCACTCGCAGGTGAGCCGGATCGACAGGTTCCTGCCGCGCGGATCCACCGTGGTGCTCCAGAAGGCCGGTTGGATCAGCACGGCGCTCCACGACACAGGGCTCGTCTACTGGTCGGGCGGCAGCTTCGTCGCCACCGTCCTGACCTGGAACGCCCGAGGCGCAGGCTCCGCGTCGGACGTGCTCGCGGGTCGCGTCGGGCGCGCCGCGTACGGAGCGTTCGGACGTGGCTGAGTACGACGAGGTCCTCGATCGCATCCGCAGCATCTGTTTCGCGCTGCCCGAGACCAGCGAACGCCTGAGCCACGGCCACCCGACGTTCTTCGTCCGGGACAAGCGCTCCTTCGCGATGGTCCTGAACGACCACCACGGCGACGGGCGGTTCGCGGTGTGGTGCGCGGCCGAGGACGGCGTCCAGCAGATGCTCGTCGAGGCGGATCCGGAGCGGTTCTTCCGCCCGCCGTACGTCGGACACCGCGGCTGGCTCGGAGTCCGTCTCGATCGCGGGATCCACTGGGACGAGCTGGCCGGGATCCTCGAGGACGCCTACGTGGAGGTCGCGCCGCCGAAGCTCGTGGACGAGGCGCGCCGCCGTCTCACGGGCTGAGAAGCCCAGTACGATCGGCGGCCGAAGGCTCCACCCGACCAGACCGGAGGCCTGAGATGCGCGTTCTCCTGCAGGTTCGTCACCACGAGCCCGTCCACGCTGCCGCGAGGGGAGAGGAGGATTTCTCCGCCGTCGCCTCGCTTCTCGAGGCGGAAGTGCCCGATGCGACCGTCGATGCGGCGTTCTCGCCCGTCCAGCTCCCGACGCCGATCTCGGAGGAGACGAACCAGGTCACCTTCTCGCTCACGGCGCCCGTCGAGTTCTCGATGGAGCCCGAGCAGTCGACGTACCTCCTGCGTGCCGAGCTCCCCGACGACGCTGCGGCTCAGAGCAAGTCGTACGCGGACGCCTTCGCGAGCGCAGAGGTCCTCGGTGTCTGGTCGGATCCGGTGATCGAGAGCTTTCCGGTCTACTGCGGCGACCCGGCCGTCGGGACGCAGAACGACGTGCGGAGGAAGCTCGGGGTCGACGCGCTTCGCCGGCGCAGGCTGGACGGCAGCGGCGTGGACGTTGCGATCGTGGACGGCGGAATCAATGTCGCGTACCTGCAGGCGAAGGGCCAGAAGGCGCGGCTCAGCGTCGGCCGCAGCTACACGCCGTCCGGGATGACCACGCAGCCCGGCCGCCACGAGGTCGAGCACGGCACGATGTGCGCGTACGACGTCGGGCTGGTCGCCCCGGAGGCGAGGTTCCTCGACCACGCAGTCCTCGGCGCTGCGACGCCCGGGCCGACCGTCATGTCGGGCTATCTCAGCAACGCGATCGCGTCGTACTCACAGCTGCTGCAGCTTCAACGCGCCACGGCACGCCCGAGACCGCTCGTCATCTCGAACAGCTGGGGCATGTACAGGCCGTCCTGGGACTTCCCGCTGGGCCATCCCGGGAACTACTCGGACAACCCGGCGCACCCGTTCAACATCGTCGTCGCGAGCCTCGAGCGAACGGGCGCGGACATCCTCTTCGCGGCGGGCAACTGCGGCCGCGACTGCCCGGACGGCCGCTGTGGCTTCACCTCCCGGCCGATCTGCGGCGCGAACTCCCATCCCGACGTCCTCTGCGTGGGCGGCATCGACGTCCGCGGGCGGCGGCTGGGGTACTCGTCGCAGGGGCCCGGGCGCCTCGTCCGCCGCAAGCCCGACTTCGTGACGTACTCGCACTTCCGCGGCTCGCAGGTCTACGGGACGACTGCGCCGGACAGCGGCACCTCGACCTCCTGCCCGATCGCGGCCGGTGTGGTCGCGGCGATCCGCAGCGTCTATCGGCCGTCGGCGGTCTCACCGGCCCAGCTGCGGTCGGTGATCGCGAAGACGGCGCGGGACATGGGGCCGCCCGGCTGGGATCCGGACTACGGCTGGGGCGAGCTCGACCCGGCAGCGATCGTGGCGATGCTTCCACGCCCGACCTCGGCACGGCAGCGCAGGTCGGCCAGCTCGGCGCGGCGGGCGAAGAAGCGCTGACGGGCTACAGTGAGACGAGTGTCCAAGGTCTTGATGACCGTCAGGCTCGACCCGGACGAGGTGTCACTGCCGGCGGTCCAGGAGAAGCTCGGAGTCGACGCCGACCAGATCGACACGGACTTCGGCGTCGTCAGCATCGATCCGGACCAGGATCTGTACGCGGTGATGGTCGAGGAGGACCTGGCCACCCGAGCAGCGGAGAACGACGGCGTCGAGGGCCCGTTCTCGGATCCGGGCATCGAGACGTTCGGCCCGATCCAGCGCGACTGAACGTCAGGGCCGGGCGCGTGCTGCTGCAGCGCCGCGGCGGGCACGTCGTCCCGCCTGAGGACACCCCACGCGACGCCGACGGCGAGCAGCGCGAAGACCGAGGCAACCGCGAAGCCCGCGTTGTAGCCGCCGGTGAGGGCGGTGAGCGGGTCGTCGCCCTCGGCTGCGAGCGTGTCCGCCCGCTCGTTCGAGATCGTCGAGATCAGCGCGACGCCAACCGCGCCTCCGAGCTGCTGCGAGGTGTTCAGCAGGCCGGAGGCAACCCCGGCAATCCGATCCTCGACTCGCGAGAGCGCGGCCAGCGACATGGGGATGAAGATGAACGCCAGGCCGAAGCCGCTGATCACGAACGGGACGAAGAGGTTCACCCAGAACGTCCCGTCGACCGGCAGCTGCGTGTACCAGAGGTACGCGAAGGCGAGGAACGCCGTGCCCGTCATCATCACCGGCTTCACGCCTGCGCGCGTGACGACGGCCTGGGCGATCGCGGCTCCGGGGATCGTCATCCCGGCGGTGGCGAGGAAGGCGAGCCCGGCCTCGAGCGCGGAGTAGCCGAGGACGGTCTGCATGTAGAGCGTCAGCAGGAAGAAGCCGCCGAAGAGCGTCGCCCCGAGGAGCACGCCGATCGTGTTTGCGACGAAGACCGGCCGGATCCGGAAGAGCCCGAGCGGCACGATCGGCGACGGCGTGCGGGCCTCCCACCAGAAGAAGGCGGCCACGAGCGCGACCGACAGCGCGGTGAGCCCGAGCGTCTGGGCGCTGCCCCAACCGGCGTCGGGCGCCTCGGACATCGCGTAGACGAAGATCACCAGCCCTGAGGTGACCAGAAGCGCACCGAGGACGTCCACCCGCCGGTCTGCGCCCTCGACTCGGCCCTCCGAGATCAGGGTGGGAGCCAGCGCGAAGATCGCGACGCCGACCGGGACGTTCACGAAGAAGATCCATTCCCAGCCGAGGTACTCGACGAGTATCCCGCCCAGCAGGACGCCGGCGGCGGCGCCGCTGCCCGCGACCGCACCCCAGATCCCGAAGGCCTTGTTGCGCTCGGCCTGGTCATGGCGGAACGAATCGCTGATGATCGCCAGCGTCGCCGGCGAGACGATCGCGCCGCCGAGGCCCTGGAGCGCCCGGAAGACGATCAGCTGCGTCCCGCTGTCGGCGAACCCGCAGGCGAGAGAGCCGCCGGTGAAGAGGACCATCCCGACCATGAACACCCTGCGCCGGCCGAGGAGGTCCGCGGCGCGCCCGCCGAGAAGCAGGAAGCCGCCGAAGGCGAGCGAGTAGGCGGTCACGATCCACTGGAGCGTGTCGCGGGAGATCCCGAGGTCTTCCTGGATCGACGGCAGCGCGACGTTCACGATCGCAACGTCCAGGATCACCATGAAGAAGGCAACGCAGACGAGCGCCAGCGCTCGCCAACGCCTGGGGTCGGGGGCGGCGCCGGGCTCCATGCGCGTCGAAGGCTACTAATCCTCGCTCTGGGCGCTCTAGAAATCCGGGCCACGCCGCGTACACTGAGGCGGGGTCTGCTCTTTTCTTGCCACCAGGAGGTCTCCTCGTGAGAACGCGTCTCGCCACAACGCTCGTCGCGCTGGCCGCTGCCGGCGTCCTCGCCGCGCCGGCCACGCCGGCGACGCCGACGGAGCGGAAGCTCGCAAGCCAGATCAAGACCATGCAGCGACAGGTCAAGGTCCTGCAGGGACAGGTCAAGAAGCTCCGGACGGACATGCGCAACGTCCAGGGCGTGGCCGCGAGCGCGCTCGTGTTCTCCGCCTGCTCGACGGCTGCGACAGCCGACGCGTTCCAGGGAACCTGGGAGACCATCGACGGCTTGAACGCCCACACCGGCAGGCCCGACCAGTATCCGGCGCCGGCGCCGATCGCCGATCCGCTGAACTCGTGCCAGCTGCTCGAGGTCCAGCGTCAGCCGGGAGCCGTCCCTCCGACCACGAACGTCTTCGCCGCGCTGCTCAACATCTTCCGCTGATCGGGGCGCCTCGGGGCCAGTGAAGCGCCTGCATCGAAACGAGAACTCGGTGCAGCCCGCGCGCGGGCTGGCGGAGAACCGGCTCCTTCGGCTCGAGGCGATCACCGAGACGGCGCTCTCCCACCTGGAGCTCGAGCAGCTGCTGGACGAGCTGCTCGAGCGCATCCGCGACCTGCTGGACGCCGACACCGCGGTGATGCTGCTAGTGGACGAGGACCGTGACGCGCTCGTTCCGCGGGCGATCAAGGGGTTCGATGCGGAGCTCCAGGTGCCGGTCGCCATCCCGATCGGCCAGGGCTTCGCGGGCCGTGTGGCCGCCGAGCGCGCGACCGTCGTGATCGACGACATCGAGCAGGCGGAGATCGTCAATCCGGTGCTCCGCGCGGTCGGGATCCGCTCGCTGATCGGCGTGCCGCTCCTGCACCTCGGCAAGCTGATCGGCGTCGTCCACGCCGGCGCCTACACGACGGCCCACTTCAGCCCCGACGACGGGCTGCTCCTCCAGTTGGTCGCAGACCGCGTTGCGATGGCGATCACGCAGTCACGCCTCTACGAGGCCGAGCGCGAGGCGCGCCGCGAGGCCGAGACCGCCTACGCACAGGTGTCGTTCCTCGCGCGGGCGAGCGAGCTCCTCGGGTCGTCGCTGGACTACGAGTCGACGCTGAAGCGCCTCGCACAGCTGGCGGTTCCTGAGCTGGCGGACGAGGTGCTGATCGACATGGTCGCGGAGGAGGGGGGCCTTCGACGCGTCGCGACCGCTCACGCAGACCCCGAGACGCTGGAGCTGATCCGCTCCCTGGACCAGCGGCTCCCGCCCGACGACCAGGCGCCGTACGGGCCCGGCTCCGTCGTCCGCTCCGGCGAGTCGCAGCTTGTTTCCGAGCTGACGGACGAGGTGATTGCCGAGCTGGCGCAGAACGAGGAGCATCGCCGGCTGATCGAGGAGCTGGGCCTGCGGTCGTTCATGACGATCCCCCTCGTCGCCAGGCGCGGCGTACTCGGCGCGATGACGTTCATCTCGTCCACGTCGGATCGCCACTTCGGCCACAGCGACCTCGCCTTCGCACAGGAGGTCGCGAGAAGGGCGGCCGCCGCGATCGAGGACGCCCGGCTGCACGCCGAGACAGAGGAGCGGGCGCAGGCCTCGCTTGTGCTCGACCACGTCGGCGAGGGGGTGTTTCTGGTCGACAGCCTCGGGCTCGTGCGGCTCTGGAACCCGGCCGCGGAGGCGATCACCGGGATCCCGGCCGCGGAGATCGTCGGCCAGCCCGTCGGCCTGAGGATTCCCGGCTGGGCGGCGATCGACGACCTCGTCCCGGTGGCCGGGACCGCCAATCCCGCCGACGTGCGTCCGGAGACGCTTCCCCTCGACGTCGGCGACCGCGAGCGCTGGATTCTGATCTCCGGCGTCAGCTTCCCGCAGGGGACGGTCTACGCATTCCGGGACATGACGGAAGAGCGCCGGCTCCGCGATTTGCAGAGCGAGTTCGTTGCGACCATCTCCCACGAGCTGCGAACGCCGCTGGCCGCGGTCTACGGCGCGGCGATGACGCTGCAGCAGCGGTCGGATCGCCTCGACGAGGAACAGCGGGAGCGCCTGCTCGGCGTGGTCTACGACGAGGCGAGCCGGCTCGGGCGGATCATCGACGACGTCCTGTGGGCGAGCCGGCTGGAGAGCGGGCGCCTCGACTTCGCGATCGAGGCGTGCGATCCGAAATCGGTAGCCGAGTCAGTCGTCGAGGCCGCGAGCGTCTCCCTGCCGCCGGAGCTCACCCTCGAGCTCGTCGTCGACCCGAAGCTCACGACGATCGCGATCGATCCGGACAAGGTGCGCCAGGTCCTCAGCAACCTGGTGGAAAACGCCGTCAAGTACTCACCGGACGGTGGGCCCATCCGGGTGACGATCGCGCGGAACGGCCGCTACGTCCGCTTCGGCGTCGAGGACGAGGGACTCGGGATCCCGGCCGGCGAGCAGCAGCGGATCTTCGAGAAGTTCTACCGCGTCGACCCGAACCAGACCCGAGGCGTCGGAGGGACCGGGCTCGGCCTCTACATCTCGAGGGAGCTCGTGCGGCGGATGGAGGGCCGACTCTGGGTCGAGTCGCAGGAAGGCGAGGGCTCGCGGTTCTTCGTCGACCTGCCGCTCACCGAGAGCAGCAACGCCGAGGTGCTCGCGCACATCTCCGAGGACGAGCCTAGATGTGGCGCCGAGGCACGACGCCGAGCTCCTCGACCATGGTGAAGAACGCCTTGGCGTAGGGCGAGTCCCGCGTCCGCCGGCGAACGTCGAGCCAGTCGATGCGCTCGCGGAGCGAGCGGGCGAACTCCAGCGACCGTTCGTAGTCGAGGTCGTGCTCGTCGAGCGCGAGGAGCTTGGTCGCCATGATGTCCTCGAGCGACATGACCTTCATCGGGACTGCGTTCACCTCGAGGTCCTGTGCGCGCTCGAACAGCCCGTCGTCCACGTCGTTGCCGACCGCGCGGAAGATGACGTCCACCAGCACGTCGCCGTCCCAGGCCTTGTAGAGCCAGCCCTCGGGAGGTTTCTCGGTGCGCATCCCCGCGTCGGCGAGCGCCTGGAGTGCCCGGTCGGCGTGTGCGGGTCGCACCATCACGTCCAGGTCGTGCCCGGTTCCCGGGCCTCCGTACGCCCAGGCGGCGAGGCCGCCGCCCAGGAGGAAAGGCACCTCGGCTTCTCGTAGGGCCCCGGCGACGCGCTTCACGCTCTCCTTGATGTCGCTGAACGGTTGTTCTTCAGACACGATGCACTCGTTACCCGACCAGCCGGAGGGGGAATCACGGGAGCATGACGGTTCGCGTCGCAGCGGCGGGCGACATCCACTGCTCGGAAGAGGAGCGGGCGCGCCTCGAGACGGCGTTCATGGACGCAGAGCGCGAGGGCGACCTGATCCTGCTCGCCGGCGACCTCACGACGTACGGCGAGCCGGAGCAGGCCGAGGTGCTCGCCGACGTGACGCGGGGGATCGGCGTCCCGATCTACGCGGTGCTGGGGAACCACGACTGGCACGCGAACCGGCACGAGGAACTGGTGTCAGCGCTGCGAGGGGGCGGCATCCACGTCCTCGAGCGGGCCGCCGAAGTCGTGTCCGTGGCCGGGATGGAGATCGGGATCGTGGGCACGAAGGGGTTCATCGGCGGCTTCACGGGCTCGCTGCTGCCCGACTTCGGCGAGCCGCTGCTCCGGCGCGTCTACGCCGAGACGAGCGCCGAGGTGTCCGCGCTCGACCGTGGACTACGCAGGGTCGGCGAGTGCGCCGTCCGAATCGTCCTGCTGCATTACTCGCCCACGAGAGAGACGATCGAGGGCGAGCCGGAGGCGATCTGGACGTACCTCGGCAGCGAGCGACTGGCGGAGCCGATCGCCGAGCACAAGCCGGACCTCGTCCTTCACGGCCACGGCCACGGCGGCACCTTCGCAGGCAGGATCGACGACATCCCCGTCTTCAACGTGGGCGTCCCGGTGATCGGCCGGGACTTCTGGGTCTTCGAGTTCGACGAGAGCGGGCTGGTGCGAGAGCCGGAAGCCGTCGAGTCGCGGGGCTAGGAGGGTTTGGCGGAATAGCGCTCGTTGCCAGGGTGTGATGCTCGTTCCCAGGCAAGGACGCAGGGAGCGTTCGTATCGAATGAGATACGGGCGCGACTGAGGACGCAGTCCTGGGGGCGAGCAGCGCGGCCTGGCGACACAGCCGGTATTGCGTCAAGCCCTCCTAGTTCCCGACGACCTGGACCAGCCAACGGCGGTCGCGCTCGCGGTCGAGCTCGAGGAAGAGCACGCGCTGCCAGGTGCCGAGGCAGAGCTCGCCGTCCCGGATCGGGATGGCCTCGCCGGCGCTGCCGAGGAGCATGGACATGCAGTGGGCGTGGCCGTTGCCGCGCTCCATGTCCTCCTCGCAGATGTTCTCCTTGCGCCGGTCCCAGTCGTCGTGCGCGTAGTAGTGCTCGCTCGGGACGAGCCGGCGGAGCATGGACGCGAAGTCCTCCAGGAACCCGTTCTCGAACTCGTTGACCCGCACGCAGCAGGTCGTGTGGGGCGAGTAGACGCAGACGATCCCGTCGCGGACGCCGCTCTCGCGCACCGCCTCCATGACCTCGTCCGTGATGTCCCGAACAGACAGCCGACCCTCTGTCCGGAGCCGTTGCTCCCCCTGGAACGCCTTCATCGGCGGCCATCCTATCCACGGGTCGGACGGGAGTACGCTGGCTCGTGATGGTGGAGAACGTCGTCGTACGCCCACCGACCCTGGATGACGCCGGAGGCGTCGCCGCGCTGATTCTCGCGAGGGACCGCGCCGACTTCGGTGAGGACGACCCGATGGAGTTCACAGGCGACGAGCTTCGCGAGTGGTGGGCGATGGACGAGCCCCGGCTCGCGACCGACGCGTGGATCGCGCTCCGCGACGGCGAGATCGTCGGATACGCGTCGGCCCGGCGTGAGGGAGAGGTCGCGAACCTCGCCGACGAGTCCTGCGTGCATCCCGAGGCACGCGGCCTGGGGATCGGCTCGCACCTCCTCGACGAGGCAGAGCAATGGGCTCGCGGGAACGGCCTCGAGCGGCTCCACGTGCACGTCGTCAACGAGGGCGGCCGGAGGCTGGCGGAGCAGCGCGGGCACGAGCTCGTGCGGTACTTCTGGCGGATGGAGATCGATCTGACCGGCGAGCCTCGTCTGGCCGAGCCGCCGGCGGGAGTCACCATCCGGGAGTACCGGCCCGGCGAGGACGACGGGGCCCTCCATGCGATGCAACAGGAAGCCTTTTCGGTGCACTGGGACTTCACGCCGAGCCCGCTCGAGGACTGGTTGACGTGGCGTCAGGGGCGAGGCGACTACCACCCTGCGCTCTGGCGGATCGCGGAGGAGAACGGCGAGATCGCGGGCGCCGCACTCTGCTTCGGCGAGGACCGGTCCGGCTGGGTGCTCGATCTCGCGGTCAGGCCGGCTTCACGGCGGGCCGGTCTGGGGCTCCTGCTGCTCCAGTCGGGCTTCGCCGCGCTCTGGCGGAATGGACACACGCGCGTGGGGCTCGAGGTCGACTCGGAGAACGAGACGGGCGCGACAAGGCTCTACGAGCGCGCGGGCATGAAGGTCACGCGTCGGTATGCGACCTACGAGAAGGTGCTCGCATAGCCGGTTACGCTGTCCGGCGAGGGCCCGTAGCTCAGCTGGTTAGAGCAGCCGACTCATAATCGGTTGGTCCCTGGTTCGAGTCCAGGCGGGCCCAATTCACCCGTGGCCAAATGGGAGATGTGAGGGGGGCCGCCTGCGGTCTCAGGGGGAAGGCAGCCCCCCACTTAAACCGCAGAACTTCGTATTGGCGATTCCCCGCCGGACTCCTGGGTCGACCCGGACTTGTCGCCGGGTTGTCGAGTCGACATTGGGTCGGGAGCCGGACGGCGGTCATTCGTTTTCCGAGCAGACCGGCGTGGTTGACATCGTTAGGATTGTCACAACGTGTCGGCGCACGCCAAGCGGCTCCCCTCCCGTCCGAAGCTGAGACCACCCCGGTTGGCGCGAGCCACGTTCGCCGCGCTCGTCACTGTCGTTGTCTCGGTCTCGGCGACGACGCTCGCAGGGGCCGCTCCGGCCGCGCCCGCACCCGGGGCATGGAAGACGATTCCCGGCGTCCGCGCGGACTTCGGACAAGGCATCGCCGCCGTCGGTTGGGCCTCGGACCGCGTCTGGATGGCGCTAACCGGCGCGGGCGTGGACAAGATGTCCGTGACGAGCGCCAGGGTCGCGGGCCGGGGTCTGCTCGGATTCGAGACGACTCGCCTGAACGCCACTTCGTATGTGCGGCTGATCGCCGGCTCCGAGCTCGTGTACTCCGTTTCGCAGACGAACGCGGACTCGCTCGTGGCGAAGCAGCTGCTTCCCAACGGTCGACTCGGGCCGCCGACCGTTCCTCTGGATCCGAAGCAGATCGCCCCCAACCAGGACCTCTCTGCGGCGGCCTCTCTCCGCGTAGGCGGGCGAACGGTCTGGGCCCTCCCCGGCGGGTCCAGAACGGGCTCCGTTCTGTGGGTCTGTTGCGCGGCCGACGGATCCGGGCAGAACCTCACGCGATTCGTCAATCGCCAGTCGACGCCAGCGAGACCCGTCTACCTCGGGCTCGACGGGCGCGGGCGACTGTGGCTCGCCTGGCACGACGCGAGCGGCGTCAAGATCGTCGAGCTCGACCCTGCGAGCTTGGTGCCGCGCACGGCGACACCGATCCGCGCTCCAGGGCGCGGCGGTCGAGCGGTTCCACATGGCCTGCGCGGCGACCTGCCGGCTCGTGATCGAGTCTCTCGGAGGGGTGGTGGGAATCCTCTCGTGGGCGCCGGGGGAACGCTCACCCACGACGATCGCGAGGGGCAGAAACGTGTTCGGCGTGACGCGGGCGCCCCGGCTGCTGGCCGCTGCGTACCGCTCGGGCAAGCTCGCCGTCGCGTACATCCCGGAGGACGCTCCGTACGGAGTTCGCGTCGTGCGCGGTGACGCCCGAGGCGCGCGGTCCCGCCGCGTCGGCCGGCTCAGGAAGTCACTCGAGGGAGTAACCACGCATGCCGCGTTCGGTCCCGCAGGGCTCGTCGCAGTCACGCCTGTGAACGCCTTCGAGCTCTCCGCCGTCCGTATCGGCGTGATTCGGCTCCCCTGACCTCGCAACCCGACGGCCGCCTGTTCCCAGAACCCGTGCCTTCAGGGCAGCGACCTAGACTCGCTCCAATGAGCGTCAGAGTCGCCATCGGGCTTGGAGCCGTGCTGGGCTTGGCGCTCGGCATCGTCGTCAGTCTGACCACCGATGTTCCCTTTGCACCTGAGGCCGGGCTTGTGCTCGGTGCGCTCCTTGGCTGGCTCTCGCGGCGCGTGGGCGCGTCGGTCAACGCGTACGCTCACCGGGTCGTCTGGTCCCGCAGGCCGGTCAGTCGTGGACGGCGTCCGAGCTTGGGAGTGTCGTCGGGGCGTCACCACGCGCGGGAGCTCGGCGAAATGCTAGTTCGACAACGTGTCTCGGTGGTTTCTCGCAAGACGCTCACGTTCGGCGCACGCGCGGTTGTCGGGTGGGTTGTTCCCCAGACGAATCGTTCTCGGTTGTCAGTACTGCCGGCGCGGAGCGAGTGGCGGCGTCGGTCATCGGCGTTAGCGAGGGAACCGACCCGTCGGTAGCGCCGTCCAGGCGAGCCGGTCAGCCCTTGACCAAGCGGCGCTGCGGCCCAGGTCGTGTGGTGCGTCCAAGCCGTTCGGCTCGCCGCCCGGGGACGTGCCCCCGGCGTCGAAAGCACGTTGACGCTGGCCGGCGTGATTCCGTGGATCATCATCGCCCTGGTCGCCGTGCCTTTGGTCGTCATCGCCGTTCATGGCCACACTGTCTCCAAGACGACGCACGGGCACGCTCTCCGCGAGCTGAAGACGAAGCCATTCGGAGCGGCAACCCGGAGCAGGAAGTCCGCGCCGCCGAGGCCAAGGCTGGAGCATGGAGGACAAGGAGGTGTGACGGCGCTGCTCGAAGCTCGCGCAGGGATTCGTACTTGACTCGATGAAGGTTGCGATTGCGTTCGCGGTGCTCGTCGCGATCCTCGCCTCGGGTTGCGGCTCCGACGACTCCGCCGCTCCGCCCCCGCCGACCTCGGCCGGGTCGGAGGAGCTGTCGTCCGAGGACGTCGAGAAGGCGTTCCTCGCCGAGGCGGCGGGCGGTGGGGTGGTCAACCACGACGGCTCACCGCCGAAGTCGATCGAGTGCGAGAAGGGAGACGCCACGCAGGAGTGGCGCTGCCGGATCTCCCTGTCCGGAGGCGACAGCAGCATCTGCCTCATCACGGTCGACCCGGTGACGCGGACGGTGACCGAGCGCAGCTGCGGCCGGATCGACAACTAGGTCTGCGCCGCCGCCCAGGCCCGCCCGGCCTCGAGCCGCTCGGGCGCAGACGGGTGGCTGAAGAAGAAGAGGTACGCAGCCTTGGGCGGGTCGAGGTCGCCGAGGTTCGAGAGCGCAAGGTTGCGATGCGTGGCCTCGTACACCTCCGCTTCGCCTGTCAGCTCGAGCGAGAAGCGGTCGGCGTCACGCTCCCACCGTCGCGAGAGGGCCAGCGCAAACGGCCGGACCGCGAGCTCGGCCAACGTGCCGGCGAAGAGGACGAACGGGATGACGCGCGGGTCGCCCGGCCCGTTCGCGCCGATCGCGTCCAGCAGGGCATCCCACTGGAACAGCACCCACAGCCCGAGGACGAAGAGGGCGGTTCCGGCCATGCCGATCGCAGTTCCGATCGCAACATGCCTGAAGCGCCGATGGCCGAGCTCGTGGGCGACGACCAGCCGCAGCTCACCCGGTTCGCCGCGGTCGAGCAGCGTGTCCCAGACGACCACCCGGCGCGTCTTCCCGATCCCGGAGACGTACGCGTTGTGCTTCGTCGTCCGCCGGCTCGCGTCCGCGACGAGCACGTCGCGCACCGGCACCCCCGCCCGGTCGCCCAGCGAGCGGAGCTCCCCCGCAAGGCTCCGGTCCTCGAGCGGCACGAACTTGTTGAACACCGGCTCCAGCAAGACGGGCGCGAGAAACGAGACGACGAAGACGATTGCCGCGCCGCCCAGGGCCGCGACCACCGGCCACCACGAGGGAAAGAGATGCACGGCCGCAACGAGGCCGACCATCGGGATCACCGTCAGCGCGATGCCGATCGCCACGCCCTTGACCCGGTCCGACACCCAGCCGCCGAGCGTCTGCGTCGAGAACCCCCAGCGCCGCTCGTGGAGGTAGCCGCGCCAGAACGCGATCGGGGTCGCGACGAGCGAGCCGACGAGCGCGACGAGCGCCGAGAACGCGATCGCCTCGCCCCACCACGGCAGGCCGTCGACGAGCCCGAAGAGCCAGTCGCCGAGCCCGCCGAAGCTGAGCAACGCGAGCACGAGCAGGCCGAGCGCGATCCCGAGAACGCGGGCGAAGTAGGCCGGGCGGTGGTAGCGGCGGGCCCGCTCGATCTGCTCTGAATCGAAGATCTGGCGGCCGCTACTTAACGTACTGTCCATCAAACGTGAACATTCGCACGTCTAAATTCTGACGATGGCATCGAGCGAGGGCCTCGTCGGGCTGCCGTCCGAAGAGGCAACGAAGGAACTCACGCTCCAGTGGCGGCGCTTGATCCGGACCGCCACCGCCGTCGCCGTCCTCACCAGCCCGGTCGTCTACTTCTTCTTCCGCGAGGAGGTCGGCATCAGCCGGTGGTACTCGCTCTTCTGGACGTTCATCGCGGTGATCGCGTTCCGCGGCCTGATGGACATCATCGTCCGTCGCTTCATCCCGTGGCCCAGCCTCTTCGGAAGCGACGAGCCCGCGGCGCGCGAGGACGACGTGGTCAATCGGCGCCGGGCCTGGTACTGGGGCAAGCGGTATCGGCTGGTCGTCTGGATCGTCGGGATCATCACGTTCTTCTGGATCATCCGGCTGCTGATCCCCGGCGGCGACACGAGCTGGATCTCGACGATCACCGACCCGTGGGAGGCGCTGCAGCCAATTCTCACGAACCCGTCGATGCTGCTCTACGCGATCATCTTCCCGCTCTTCTTCATCATGAACTTCGTCATCTTGCTCGGCCCGATGATGCTGATGGGGATCACCCAGATGCAGGGCTTCGAGCCCGGCGACGCGGAGTGGGGCGTCAAGCTGGACGACGTTCGGGGCCAGGCCGAGGCGAAGGAAGAGGTGCGCCGGGTCGTCTCCATCTGGCAGTCCGGCGAGGCGTTCGAGGCGGCCGGCGGAAAGCGCGAGCGCGGGCTGCTGTTCCTGGGTGCTCCCGGAACAGGGAAAACCATGCTTTCAAAAGCTATCGCTACAGGTTTCAACTGTCCATTCGTATCCATGCCCGGCTCCGGCTTCGCCCAGACCTTCATGGGCATGGACGTGATCATCGTCCGCTACCTCGCGTGGAAGGCGAAGAAGCTCGCCCGGAAGTGGGGCGGACAGTGCATCGTCTTCATCGACGAGATCGACGCCGTCGGCCGGCGGCGGTCGGCGCTCGGCGACGGCGGGATGGGCGGCTTCGCGACGCCGATGCCGTCGACCTTCGAGGACTTCGCGTTCCACGGCCGGAACGGCTCGCTCACCTCCACCGGCGACCTCGTGCTCGAGACCCGCGCCTGGCGCGAGAAGCTCTTCGCCAATCGCATGCCTGAGCGACGCCCGAGCGCATTCGGCCGGGTCAGCGCCATCGTCAACCAGGCGTTTCCCGGGGCGATGATGGGCGGTCAGGGCCAGCTGGCCCTGAACCAGCTGCTCGTCGTCATGGACGGGATCGACAACCCGCCGTTCACGAAGAGGTTCTTCACCAACAGGATCAACACGTTCCTCGACGCGACGTACATCGTCCCGCGCCGCGTCCGCGGCCGGTCTCTCCGGATGCCGCCGCCGCGCCCGCGCACCGAGCAGATCTACTTCATCGGCGCCACGAACGTGCCGCTCGAAGCGCTCGACCCGGCCCTCACCCGGCCGGGCCGCATGGGCCGCTACGTGTGGCTGCGCACGCCGACGAAGAAGGACCGGCTCGACATCTTCGACCTCTACCTCAACAAGGTCTCGCACGACCCCGAGCTCGACTCGGAGAGGCGCCGCGACGAGATCGCACGGATCACGAACGGGTACTCGCCGGCGATGATCGAGCAGGTCTGCTCGATGGCCTTGACCTACGCCCACCACGAGGGCAAGCCGCGCTTCGGCTGGGAGGAGATCGTCGAGGCAATGACGACGATCGAGTCGGGCATGGCGATCAACATCGAGTACATCCCGGAGGAGACGCGGGCGATCGCCGTCCACGAAGCGGGACACGCCGTCGCCGGCCATGCGTACATGAAGGGCGCCGAGTCCACCCGTCTCTCGATCCGCCGCCGCGGCGAGGCGCTGGGCCACCATCAGGCCCTCGAGAAGGAGGAGCGGTTCAGCTCGTGGCGCAGCGAGGAGCTCGCGCGCCTGATCTGGACACTCGGCGCGATGGCTGCGGAACGGGTCTTCTACGGCGAGAACTCGACCGGCGTCGGCGGCGACGTCCAGAGCGCCACCGCGCGCTCGGCCTGGATGGTCGGCGCCTGCGCGATGGCTCCCGAGCGGATCGAGTTCGCCGACGGCTTCAAGCCTCCGAAGGACAAGACCGAGGACGACGTCCGTGAGGAGATCGCCAAGAAGTACCAGAAGATCGGCGACCAGATCATGAACCGGTCCGGAAACGGGCCACGGTGACCCGCTGGCCGGCGTTCTCGGCGATCCGACGAAGCGCGCGATGGCCTCCCAGCTCCTCGGACAGGCCTATGTGGCCGCGCACCAGCTGATCGAGCACAACCGCGACGGGGTCGCCAGGGTGGCCGACACCCTCGTCGAGCGCCGCGAGCTGCACGGCGACGAGATCCTCAACCTGCTCGAATCGGTCAACCTCGAAATACCCGCTGCCGATCCTCTCGAGGACGAGTCATGGCCGAAGCTGTAGTTCCCGAGCCCTCACGAGAGCAGGCCTCGCCGGCGGAAGAGGCGCTGCCGCGTTTCGAACGACAGAAGGCGGTTCACGGCGGGCGCTTCATGGTCGGCTATGCGGTGATCGTCGTGATGGTCCTCGCGGCGCTGCTGACGCTGGGCTTCATGTCCCGGGACGGCTCGAGCTCCACGACCGCGGCCGGCGGCCTGACGACCGAGGAGGGCGGCTTCCAGCGGGCGCGCGAGATCGCGACCGAGATCGCTCGCCAGTACCGCGGCGCGAACGGCGAGCAGCTCGTCGCCGTCACCGCGCAGACCGGTGAGGTCTCCGGCCTCCCCCTCCAGTACATCGCGCTCCGACACGGCCGCAACAGGCAGCTCACGCAGGGCGACGTCTCGGTCGTCCAGCCGGGCGAGACCGCGCTGTTCAGCTTCTGCGGCCTCGCGGGCGACCAGAACTGCGCGCTGCCGGGCCAGCCCACGCCGCAGCGACTGATGCTGCTGCGCCGCGAGGCGGTCGAGCTGTCGTACTACACCTTCAAGCTCCTGCCCGAGATCCAGACGGTCGTCTCCCTGCTGCCGCCCGTGCCGCGCGGCGAGGGCCAGCCGCCGCAGACATTCGCCGTGTACTTCCAGCGTAGGCACATGGAGGGCCTCCTCGGCAGCAACTTCACCAGGGCCCTTCCGGAGAAGCCGCCGTTCGCCGACGGCGACCTGAGCCCCGGCGAGGCCGACACGATCAACCGGCTGACGGAGACCCGGCTCTTCACCTCGTCGTTCGAGCAGCTGCCGACGCAGGGCGTCATGCTCAGCCTCTCACCGCCGAGCGCCTGAGCGACCGGGCGAAGACGTCCGTTCGGGGGATCGTGTGCGCGCTCTGCGCGCTCGGCGCTGCTGCCGGCGGCAGGGCAGGCACAGGGCCCGCCGGCCGACGTCGACGCGATCGTCGCGATCGGCGACTTCGGGGTCGGCGGTGAAACCCAGCGGAGACTCGGGGAGGTGGTCCGGCGGTTCCGCGCGCGGAACGGCGCCGACCTCCTGGTCACGCTCGGCGACAACGACTACACCGAGAGCCCCACGGGCTTCCGCAGCAACTGGGAGTCGAGCTTCGGCTGGGCGCGCGGCTCGGGCATGAGGGTCGCCGGCGTGCTCGGCAATCACGACGTGCGCGTGGATCAGGGGCGCTACCAGTACCGCACGCTCGGGATGGCCGGCCGGTACTACCGGCTCCGGCGCCGGAACGTCGAGCTCTTCTTCCTGGACTCGAACCGGATCGACGGCGGGCAGACCACCTGGCTCGCCCGGTCGCTCGCTCGCTCGACTGCCCGCTGGAAGCTCGCGGTCTTCCACCACCCGGCCTTCACGTGCGGCGCGTATGGCTCGCACCGAGCCGTCGTCCGCCGGTGGGTGCCGCTCTTCGAGCGCCACGGCGTCCGGCTCGTTCTCTCGGGACACGACCACAACTACCAGCGGTTCGCGCCGAGGCGAGGCGTGCGCTACGTCGTGCACGGAGGCGGAGGGGCGAAGCGGTACGAGCTCCAGTCCTGTCCCGCGGGCTACCCGCGCCGCCTGCGCGGCCGGGCCGAGAACGGCTTCGTCTATCTGGTCGTGCGGCCGAACCGGCTCGACGGCTGGTCGGTCGACCTCCGGGGCCGCAGGACCGACCACTTCACGTTTCGTGCAGACGGCTAGCATCTGAGTTGATGGCCGAGCTCGGAACCATGCGCGTCAAGGGTGGACTCGCCGAGATGCTCAAGGGCGGCGTGATCATGGACGTCACGACTGCCGAGCAGGCGGTCATCGCCGAGGACGCCGGAGCGGTCGCCGTGATGGCGCTGGAGCGCGTCCCGGCCGACATCCGCGCGCAGGGCGGCGTCGCGCGCATGGCCGACCCGGACAAGATCACCGAGATCCAGGAAGCCGTGACGATCCCGGTCATGGCGAAGGCGCGCATCGGGCACTTCGTCGAGGCGCAGGTCCTCGAGGCGCTCGAGGTCGACTACATCGACGAGAGCGAGGTCTTGACGCCCGCCGACAACGCGCACCACATCGACAAGTGGAAGTTCACCGTCCCGTTCGTCTGCGGCTGCACGAACCTCGGCGAGGCGCTGCGCAGGATCTCCGAGGGAGCCGCGATGATCCGGACGAAGGGCGAGGCCGGAACCGGCGACGTCTCGAACGCGTTCACGCACATGCGCGCCGTCGTCGGCGCCATTCGCCGCTTGACCGCGCTGTCGCCGGAGGAGCTCTACACGGAAGCGAAGAACCTCCAGGCGCCGTACGAGCTCGTCAATTGGGTGGCGCAGCACGGTCGGCTGCCCGTGGTGATGTTCACGGCCGGCGGGATCGCGACCCCTGCGGACGCGGCCGCCTGCATGCAGCTCGGCGCGGACGGCGTCTTCGTCGGCTCCGGGATCTTCAAGTCCGGCGACCCGCTGCCACGCGCGAAGGCGATCGTCGAGGCGACGACGCACTTCAACGACGCGGAGATCATCGCTCGTGTTTCGGGCGGCCTCGGCGACGCGATGAGCGGGCTGTCCACCGCGTCGCTCGCGCCCGAAGAGCTGCTCGAGACGCGCGGCTGGTAGCACGAACGAGGATCGTCTACCGGCGGACTAGAGTCTGCTTCGTGCTCGCTCGGACTGCGGCCCTCGCATGCATTGCGCTTTTCCTCGCCGGCTGCGGAGGCAGCGAGTCGGCGTCGCAGGTCGCCGAGCTGGGCGCCTACGACGCGAAGAAGCCGCTGCGAACGAAGGTCGAGGCGGAGAACACTGGCTCGACCGACATCACCTTCCAGAGCCCGCGTGGGGGTGACGTCGAGGCGACGATCGTCCTCCCGCCGAACGCCGAGAAGGGGAAGCGCTACCCGGTCGCCGTGTACACCCATCCGCACCGCTACACCCGCGCGCTCTACTACCGCGAGGCGTTCGACCTGGCGGAGCGCGGAGTCGCCGTGCTGCTCGTCAACGGCGCCATGTCCCGGCAGGACCTCGCCCAGGCCGACCTGCTGGATCCTGTGTACGCGGGTGACGCATTTCGGTCGTACGTCCGCCACGACCTCGTCGATCTCCGCCGCGCGCTCGATTACCTCGAGACGAGAGACGACATCGACGACCGGGTCGCCGTCGTGGGCCAGGAGTACGGGGCCCTCCCGGCCGGCGGTCTCGCGGCCGTGGACGACCGCGTCGACGCACTCGTCCTCGCGACGGTCCCTGCCGAGCCGAGCAGGTACTGGGCAAAGGAGCTCGTCCCGCAGGAGACCTTCGAGAGCTTTCACGAGCTCATCCGGGACTTCGACCCGATCCGCCTGCTGGGCTCGTTCGACGGGGACGTCCTGATCCAGAATCCGCGGCGGGACGACGACTGGCCGCTCGAGGAGTACGAGCGCCTGGCCGAGGACGCCGACGGCGCCGAGGTCAAGTGGTACCCCGACTACGGGCACAACATGGGCCCGGACGCGGACACCTACCGGCAGGAGTGGCTCGCCCGGACGCTGACGGAGCGGTGAGTACGATTTCCCCGATGCGCATCGGGGTGCTGGCAATCCAGGGCGACTTCCGGGAGCACGCGGCCGTGCTGCGGCGAGCTGGGCGCGGAGCCCGTCGAGGTTCGGAAGCCGGACGAGCTCGAGGGCCTCGACGGCCTGGTGATCCCGGGCGGCGAGTCGACCGCGATCATGCGCCTCGCGAGGATCTACGGGCTGGAGGAGGCGCTCCGGAGCTTCGAGCGGCCGGTGTTCGGCACCTGCGCGGGGATGATCCTCCTCGACCGCGACCACCTGGGCCTGATGGACCTCTCGGTCAAGCGCAACGCCTACGGTCGGCAGGTCTCGAGCTTCGAGGCCGATCTCGACGTCGCGGGTGAGGAGGAGCCGGTGCGCGGGGTGTTCATCCGCGCACCGCGCGTGGCAGCCACGGGGCCGGGAGTCGAGGTGCTGGCGGAGCTCGACGGCGAGCCGGTCCTGCTCCGGGAGGGGCGGTTCCTCGTCGCCTCGTTCCACCCGGAGCTGACCGACGACCCGCGAGTGCACGAGCTGTTCCTCGAGATGGTCCGGGAGGAGGTGTCCGCCGGTGTCCGGTCACTCTAAGTGGGCGTCGATCAAACGGAAGAAGGGCGCCACCGACGCGAAGCGGGGCCAGCTCTTCTCGAAGCTGGCGCGGGCGATCATCGTCGCGGCTCGGGAGGGAGGGCCCGATCCCGCCGGCAATCTCGCGCTCCAGAACGCGATCGAGAAGGCGAGGGAAGCCTCGATGCCCAAGGACAACATCGAGCGCGCGATCGCGCGGGGCGCCGGTCCCGCCGGCGACGGCGCCTCGTACGAAACGGTCACGTACGAGGGCTACGGGCCGTCCGGGATCGCCGTCTACGTCGAGGCGGTGACCGACAACCGCAACCGCACCGCGGCCGATGTACGGCACATCTTCACGAAGAGCGAGGGCAGCCTCGGCGAGTCCGGATCGGTCGCCTGGCTGTTCGAGCGGCGCGCTGTGGTGCTGGTCGACGGGAGCGCCGACGAGGACGAGCTCATACTCGCGGCTGCCGAGGGAGGCGCCGACGACGTCGAGCGCGAGGGCGACAGCTGGCGAGTGGTCGCAGCACCGGAGACGCTCACAAGCGTTCGTGAGGCGATCGAGGCGGCGGGAATGACGGTGGAGTCGGCCGACCTCACGATGGTGCCGAAGACAACGGTCGAGGTTGACGACGAATCCGCCGCGAAGAAGGTCCTGCGGCTGATGGACGCCCTGGAGGACAACGACGACGTCCAGGACGTCTACGCCAACTTCGACATCCCGGAGCGGATGCTCGAAGTCGTCGCGACCTAGGGAGGGTTTGGCGAAACACCGGCTGTGTCGCCAGGCCGCGCTGCTCGCCCCCAGGACTGCGTCCTCAGTCACGTCCGTATCGCAAGGATACGAACGCTCCCTGCGTCCTTGCCTGGGAACGAGCATCGCACCCTGGCAACGAGCGCTGTTCCGCCAAACCCTCCTAGCCGCCCGCGCGGATCCGGACGACGCTGCTGGTCGCCGAGAAGCGCGAGCCGAGCTGCGCGCGAGCCCGGTAGCTCCCGGGCGCAACTCTGAAGGTGTACCCCCCGATCCGCGTAGAGCGTACGGTGGCGACGCGCGTCCACCGGCTGCCGCTGCGGCGTTCCAGCGCCACGGGGATCCCGGCGACGGGGTGGCGGGCGAAGTCCAGCGCGAACCCGGAGACCAGGCGGCCTCCGCGTCGGGAGCGGATCGAGACCAGCGAGGGCGGCAGGTTCCCTTCGAGCCGGACGCGGGACATCGCGACGAGCGCCTGGCCGCGGTTCCAGCTCGACGCCAGGATCGAGCCGTTGACGTAGAAGTCGTTCGACTCCGGCTTGGTGAGGAGGAAGCGGACGTAGGCGTGGACGTCGCGGCTGAGCGGGAAGGCGACCACGAGCTCGCTCGGCGCGGACTGCCGAACGACCTGGAGGACGAAGAAGCCGGGGATGTCTCCGACGACGCGGCCGCCGACGACGTGCGGGATCGAGGCGCCGGCGCGCTGGTCCTCCTGCCAGTCGCGGGTCAGGTTCGCGAGCGCGATCCGCTCGGTGTCCAGCCGGCGGGTGTCGTAGCCGACCTCCCAGTCGATGGAGGCGTTGCCCCAGGGGCTCGGCGAGCCGAGCGGGGCGTATCCCGGCCCCACCCAGCTGCCGCGTCCTCCGGAGAGAGACGCCCGCGAGTAGGCGTTGGGCGAGCCGACGACGAGGAACAGCCCCGTCGGGACGCTCGCAACGGGCGGATTCGGCGCGACGCGGACACGGTCGATGCTCTGGCCTGTCGCCAGCTGGGCGACCGAGAGCGCCACAACGACTCCGGCCGCGACGGATGCGAACGCGGCCCACCGCACGGCGGAAGAGGCTAGCCGATCGATATTCGGGTCGTGTAAGGGCGAGCCACGCCGCCGATCGTCAGGCGGGCGACGTACGTGCCGCGAGGAAGCAAGCGCGGGAGGCGGAGGCGAAGCTCGTTCCGTCCTGCACGGAAGCGCTTTCTCACGCTCGCGATGGTGCGGTTCCGGCGGAGGAGCTGGAGGCGCGCCGGTGCGGCAATCGTGACCCTCGCACGGGCGACGAGCCAACGGCGCCCGTCTGATCGCGCGATCCGCACGCGAACGCCGGACACGCTCTGGTGGGAGTGCGGGTGGGTGGGCGGGGGCGGTGGAGGCGGTGGTGGTGGTGGCGGCGGCGGTCCCGGAGGTGGAGGCGGTCCCGGCGGCGGTGGTGGCGGGGGCGACGCCGCAGATGTCGTGAAACTCCCCTTCATGAAGTCGGCGTGCGGGTCGCACACGTACTGATAGGTAGACCCCGGCTGCAACACGAGGTCTTCCCAGGTCGTGATCTCTTGGTCGATGACTTCCGTCCTGCGGTCCACGCCGGGACCGGTCAGGTGGAAGTTGTGGCTAACCGTCTCGTCATGGATCTCGAAGTCGTAGGTGCCGGGCGCGACAGACGTCACCGGGGTGCCGTTCGCGTCCGTCAGCATGATCGTGAGGTCGCCCCGGACCGTTCCGATCAGCCGCGGCTCGCCGACTCCTCGCGCGGCTCCGGGCAGCACGAGCAGCAGTGCCGCAGCCCCGAGCAGGAGCCCCTTCACACCTGGGACTACGGAGGCGCCGCTCCAGCGGATTTGCCCGGGAAGGAACGTCCGATCCGGTGCCTAACCTCGATCCGTGACGGTTCTCGGCATCGATCCAGGCACGGCATCTTGCGGATTCGGCGTAGTCATCGAAAAGGGCGGCCGTCTACGGGCGGGGGACTTCGGGTGCTGGAAAACCACCGCGTCCCAGCGGCCGGAAGAGCGGGTGCTGAAGATCCACGACGGCGTGGAAGAGCTCATCCGTCGCTACCGGCCGACCGCCGTCGCAATCGAGGAGTCGTTTGTCGGCGTCGACGCCCGCACCGCGCTCTCTGTCGGGCAGGCGCGCGGCGCCGTGGTCGTCGCGGCCGCGCTCGCCGGCGTCGGTTGCGCTGAGTACTCGCCGGCCCACGTGAAGCTCGCCGTCACCGGCTACGGCCGTGCAGAGAAGGCCCAGGTTCAGCGGATGGTGCAGGCGATCCTGCGGCTCGACGCTCCGCCGGCGCCGCACCACGCGGCCGACGCGCTCGCCGTCGCGATCTGCCACGCCATGGCGCCGGAGCTCGTGCGGGCGACGGGATGATCAGCAGCCTGCGGGGCACGGTCGTCGCGCGGACGCTCGACGGCGTCGTCGTCGACGTGAACGGCGTCGGTTACCGCGTCCAGACGACGCTGCGCGCGCTCCGCAAGGCGCAGGGGAAGGGCGAGATCACGCTCGACACCTACCTGCACGTCCGCGAGGACGCGCTCCAGCTCTACGGGTTCGCCGAGCCCGCCGAGCGCGAGCTGTTCGAGTACTTCCTCTCCGTCTCCGGCGTGGGGCCGAAGGTCGCGCTCGCGATCCTGTCGGGCTCGACGCCGGCGGATCTCCGCCGCGCGATTGCGCTGGAGGACACGACGCGGTTCGTCGCCATTCCGGGGATCGGCAAGAAGACTGCCGAGCGGGTCGTCCTCGAGTTGAAGGAGAAGATCGGCGCACTCGAGGCCGTCGATGCTCCGCGCGAGCTGGAGCTCGTGGCACGCGACGCGCTCGTGGAGCTCGGCTACTCGCTCGTGGAGGCGGAGCGGGCGCTCGCGTCCACCGACCCGGAGGCCGAGCCCGAGGAACGCGTCCGACAAGCACTGAGGGCCGCATGAGTACGGCGCCGCAGTTCCTGGCGCCGACGGTCCGTCCCGACGAGGACGAGCTCGAGCGCTCGCTGCGCCCGCGCTCGCTCGACGACTTCGTCGGCCAGTCGCGCGTCAAGGAGCAGCTCTCGATCGCGCTCCAGGCGGCCCGGACCCGCGGCGAGCCGCTGGACCACGTGCTGCTGGTCGGGCCACCCGGGCTGGGCAAGACCTGCCTCTCATTCATCATCCGCGAGGAGCTCGGCGTCGGGATCCGGACCGTCGCAGGCCCCGCACTCGAGCGGAAAGGCGACCTTGCGGCGATCCTGACCGCACTCGAGAACCGTGACGTCCTGTTCGTGGACGAGATCCACCGGCTGAGCCCGGCGGTGGAGGAGGTGCTCTACCCGGCGCTCGAGGACTTCCGCCTGGACATCATCGTCGGGCAGGGGCCGGCGGCCCGCACGCTGACGCTCGACGTGCCGCCCTTCACCCTCGTCGGCGCCACGACTCGCACCGGGCTGCTGACGACGCCGCTCCGCGACCGCTTCGGGATGACGTTCAGGCTGGACTACTACGAGCCCGAGGAGCTCACGCTGATCGTGCGACGCTCAGCCGGGATTCTCGGCGTGGAGATCGGCGACGACGCTGCAGACGAGATCGCCCGCCGCTCCCGCGGTACGCCGCGCGTCGCGAACCGCATCCTTCGCCGGGTGCGAGATGTCGCGGAAGTGCGCCATCAGGGTGTCATCACCCCCGAGGTCGCCGCGGAGGCACTGGGTCTCCTGCAGGTGGACGGCTGCGGGCTCGAGCACACCGACCGGGAGCTCCTGCGCGCCATCGTCGAACGCTTCGACGGCGGCCCTGTCGGCCTCTCGACGCTCGCGGTCGCCCTGGGCGAGGAGCAGGACACGGTCGAGGACGTCTACGAGCCCTACCTGCTCCAGCTCGGCTTCATCCAGCGGACGCCGCGCGGCCGCATCGTCACGGCCGGCGGCCGCGAGCACCTCGGAGTCGCCGACGAGGCGGCCCGGGCGGCGAGCCTGTTCTAGGCCCGCCGCCCGGCGCTGCGATTCAGTCCGCGTCGGCTAGCGACGTCGTCCAGACGCTGCGACCGTAGGTCGCCGCGTAGAGCGTGTCGCTGCCGGCGGGCAGGTCGATGTCGTTGATCGGCACGAGCGGAAGGTTCGCCCCGACCTTGAGCCACGTCTTGCCGAGGTTCGTCGTGCGGAAGACGCCGACGTCCGTGGCGATGAAGAGCCACTTCGGCTTCGACGGGTGGCGGATGACGTCGTTGATCGGCGCCTGCGGGAGCTTCTTGCCCACGATGTCGACCCACGTGTTTCCGCCGTCGCTCGTCATGAGGATGTGCGGATACGCCTCACCGTTCCGCCAGCCCGAGAAGGTCGCCCAGGCGATCTTCGCGTTGTCCGGGTCGACGGTGATCCGCGTGACCCAGCGGCCCGGGAAGAGCGGGCTCTCGAGCTCCGTCCACGTGACCTCGGCGGCCGGGCCATCGCGTTCCGGCTCACCCACATCCGGCCGCTGTCGGTGCCGGCGTAGAGCGAGGTTCGGGTCCGCCTCGGTCGTGCCGAGCGCCGTGATCGTGCCGAAGCCCGGCGCACGCGGGAGCTCGGGGCCGTCGGTGAGGTCCGGACTGATCTGGACCCAGGCGCGCGGCGGTCGCATCAGCCGGCTCGGTGTCGATCCGATAGACGGTCTCGCTGGCACCGAACAGGAACCTCGGGTCGGCTGCGAACTCGAGCGGCGCGACCCAGTTCTTGCGCAGGCCCGGGATCGTCATGCCGACGCCGTTGTTCGGTGCCGGGGAAGAACCTGCGGCAGCCGCCGTTCTGGGAGCAGCCGTAGAACTTGCGGTCGTTCGTCGGGTCGATCCGGTTCATCATCCCGTCCCCGCCGACGTAGGGGATCCAGTCGCCGTTCACGGTGTTGTCGTTCTGCCAGGACTTCAGCGAGTTGTTGTCCTGCGAGCCGGCGTTGACGCGCGAGCCGTCCTGGACGGAGACGTCCATCGCGTAGAACTGCGTCATCGGCAGGCGCGGGGTCTTGAACCACAGCCCTCCGGCGCCGCGCCGTTCGCGTCGACACGTAGAAGCCGCCGTCGTTGCCGAGGTAGACCCGGCCCGGCGGTGAACGGATCGAACTCGAGGCCGTGCTGGTCGGCGTGGACACGTTGGTCGACCGTCGTCCAGGTGACGCCGCCGTCGAGGCTCTCGGCAGAGGCGGACACCGGCGACGAAGATGTGCATCGGGTTCACCGGGTCGACGTAGACGCGCCCGAACCACCAGGCGAAACCGCCGCTGCTCGGTCTGCAGCGGGGTGGTCTGCGGGCTGCGAACCATGCTCCACGTGGCGCCCGCATCGTTGCTCATGAAGAAGCCGTTGAAGTTGCCGCGGGCCGTGCTGGAGATCAGGTACGCCCGGGTCGGGTCGCTGTCGCTGAAGTCGACGCCCATCCGGCCGACGAGGGTGTCCGGGTTCTGCAGCGTCGGGTCGGTCGGGCTCTGCGGGAGCGGGGCGTTGTGGACGTTCGGTCCACGTGCGGCCGCCGTCGATCGAGCGGTAGACGTAGGAGTGCGGGCCGTAGATGCGCGACTTCTCGTCACGAGTCTTGTCCCACGTCGTCGCGAGCATGATGTCGGGGTTCGTCTTGTTGATGGACACGTCGACAGCCCCGGTGTTGGTGCTCTGAGGCGTGAGGACGCGAGTCCAGCTGGCGCCGCCGTTCTCGGTCATGAACAGGCCGCGGTCCGGGTCATCCAGGTCGTGCAGGGCGCCCATGACTGCGACGAAGACCCGGTTGTCGTTGCGCGGGTCGATCACGATCTGGCCGATCGTGTCGCCGTCCTCGAGGCCCATGTTGGACCACGTGGCGCCGCCGTCGGTGGACTTGTAGATGCCCTTGCCGTAGTAGGCCGAGCCGCCGCCGTGGTCGACCTCACCCGTGCCGGCCCAGACGACGCCCTTGCTGTCGACTGCGACCGCACCCATCGACTGGGGCAGCTGGCTGTCCCACGCAGTGGCGAGCGTCTGACCGCCGTCCGTCGACTTCCACAGGCCTCCCGAGCCGGTGGCGACATAGACGACGTCCTTGGTCGTCGGGTCGGCGGCGACGTCGCGGATCCGGCCGCCGATGTTGCTCGGGCCGAGCTCGGTCCAGACCTGATCGGTGGCCGGCGAGCCCTTGCTCGCCTTGCCCATCGCCTTGGACTGTGCGATCGCCTCGTTGACGGCTGCGTCCGGGATGGTCCCGTCGGCGTTCGCCCGCTGGAGGTACATCCAATCCTCGGCGCCGTCGGGCTCGGGCGCGACGGCCGGCACGACCGCTGGGACGGGCTCCGACCCGTCACCTCTCGTCACGATTGCGGCGACGATGACCAGGAGCGTCATCAGGGCCGCCACGACCGCAGTCGGAGCCAAACTTCTGGTGTGCATCGGCACGTGTACCTCCCCGGTTTTAGGCGCGCATGCGCCACTCTCCCACCACGCCGGGTGCGCCTTCCAGGTGATATCACCCGGACCACGCTCCGTCGCCGGCGCGTCAACCCTAACCGAATATAGGATCGTCATACGAGCCGCTCGCGCTCTGACTGCAGAAACGTCGCGAGAATCCCGTCGATGGTCGAACGCCGTTTCCGTCGCCGTCAGCTCCTGCTGCTGGCGATCCCGGTGCGTTGTCCTGGCGTTCGTCCTGAGCTCAGGGTCTTCGATCCGAAGCGACCCGTGTCCGGCGCCGAGCGCCGCTCCGCCAGCTCGAAACCGCGCTCATGCCGGCCGGGTTGTCCTTCGACCAGATCGGGACGGTCACGGACGTCCGGAAGGACGAGCGCCACGTCACGGTGCAGGCGTTCACCACCAAGCCGCTCGACGAGGTCGCGGTGCTGATCCAGGAGGCGGTCATCGCCGCCGGCTACCGCCCGGCCGGGATCGGACAGCGAGGGCTCGGAGGCGCAGGTCTTCTTCACGCTCGGGTCGTTTGCCGGAGGCCAGGCGCATGTGCGGTGGGCCGGCTGCGGTGGTCGCTCGGACATCGAGCTCGTCCTGCTCGACCGCAACGCCGTCCCTTCGAGGTAGCCGCGTCCGCTAGCGGCGGAACTGGAGCTCTTGCCAGCTCGGCACGGGGGCGAGCTCGAGCAGCGCCCGGTCGCCGCGGGGGTCGCGGTAGCCGAACTCCGCAACCTCCTCGTCCCAGTCCACGTCGAGCAGCCCGAGCTTCACGCGCTGGTCGAGCCACGCGCCGCGGAAGACGAGCTTGCGGAGCCAGTAGACGAGCGACTCGCCGCCCACGGCCGCCAGCGCCTCCCAGTGTCGGACGAGGTAGCGGCCGAGCTCGCTGCGCGCCTCCTCGATCCGCTGGTCGGCCGTCAGCTCGACGAGGTCCGCGGCCTCGTCCTCGTCCAGGTCGTTGCTCTCGACGAGCCGGAGCTTGACGGCGGCGCCGATCACGCGCTCCTCGAAGTCCTCGGCGTTGAACGCGAACCGGTACCCGAGGAACTGGACGACGTAATCGTCGCCGGACTCGTAGTTCGCATCGCTCACAGACCTGAGGATACGCGGGCGGGTTGCTGTCCGACCTTGTCCCTACCTTGGACATCCGCGATGCACGAGGCAACCTGGACGATCACCTCGTGCCCGCACCGGGAGTCGGCACAGCTGGCTCAGGAACTCGGGATCAGCGAGACCACCGCTCGAGTGCTCCTCCGGCGCGGGCACGGCGACGCCGCCACGGCGCGGGCGTTCCTGGCCGGCGCCGACCCGGGTCATGACCCGCGCCTGCTCGGCGACATGGACGCGGCCTGCGAACGAATCCGTGCCGCAATTGCGTCAAGAGAGCGCATCTGCGTCCACGGCGACTACGACGCCGACGGCATCTGCGCGACGGCGCTCGCAGTCCTCGTCCTGCAGGAGCTCGGTGCCGACGTCTCCTGGCACCTGCCGAGCCGGTTCGAGGAGGGCTACGGGGTCTCGGGCGAGACGCTCGACCGGCTCGCCGAGGACGGGTGCAGCCTTGTCGTCACCGTCGACTGCGGGATCACCGCCGCGGCCGAAGTCTCTCGCGCGAAGGCGCTCGGGCTCGACGTCGTCGTCACCGACCACCACCGGCCAGGCGACGAGCTGCCGGAATGCCCGGTCGTCGCCACCAGGCCGTCCGACTACCCGTTCCCCGAGCTCTGCGGCACAGGGGTCGTCTACAAGCTCGGGCAGGCGCTGCTCGGTGCCGGCGCGGAGGCGCTTAAGCGGCACCTTGATCTCGTCGCCATCGCGACGATCTCGGACGTCGTCCCGCTCGTGGACGAGAACCGGTATCTCGCCCGTGCCGGCCTGAAGGCGCTGGCGCGGACCCAGAAGCCTGGACTGCAGGCGCTCATGCGCTCGGCCGGTGTCGATCCGGCCGCGGTCGACGCCGGCGCAGTCGGGTTCCGCCTCGCGCCGCGGATCAACGCCGCCGGGCGGCTGTCCCATCCCGAGACGGCACTCCGGCTCCTCCTCACGGAGGACAAGAAGGAGGCCGCCGAGCTCGCCGGCCGGCTCGAGGAGCTGAACCGTGAGCGCCAGGCAGTCGAGGACCGGATCCTCCGCGATGCGGTCGCCCAGGTCGAGGCGTGGCCGGAGGGGCGCCGCAGGCGCCGGGGCTACGTCGTCGCGCACGAAGACTGGCACGAGGGCGTCATCGGGATCGTCGCCTCGCGCCTCGTCGAGCGGTTCAACCGGCCTGTCGTCCTGATCGCGGGCACCGACGGCGACTGGAAGGGGTCCGGCAGGTCGATCCCCTCCTTCGACCTCCACGCCGCACTGGGCGCCTGCTCCGAGCATCTGTTGCGGTTCGGCGGGCACCGTGCCGCCGCCGGGCTCTCGATCGACCCCGCCAGCCTCGGCGCGTTCGCGGAGGCCTTCGGCGAGGCCGTCGACGCCGAGCTCCTGGAGGAGGACCTGCAGCCGAGCATCGCGGTGGACGCGGTCGTCTCGGGCGAGGAGCTGACGCTCGCACTCTCGACCGAGCTCGCGCACCTCGCGCCCTTCGGCCTCGGGAACCCCGGCGTGACCCTGCTGCTCCCGTCCTGCGATCTCTCGGACGTCGAGCCGACCGCGGACGGAAAGCATCTACGCTTCCGCGTCCGCCACCGGAACCGGCCGGCCGGCTCGGCGATCGCGTTCGGGCTCGGGCGCCACGCCGACCGCGCTCGGCGCGAGGTGCGCCACGACGTTCTCTTCCGCCTCGAGGAGAACCGCTGGAACGGCACGGTCGCACCGCAGCTGGTCGTACGGCAGATCCTCGAGACGCCCGAGCGCCACGAGAGCCTGCGCGAGTGGCTGGCCCGGGAGTTCCGGAAGGACGCGGGCGCCAGGGACGCGTCCGCGCAGACGATCTTCGACGAGCTCGGCCTGGAGGCCGGCGCGCCGCGACGGCAGCTCCTCGAGTCGGACGCCTTCCGCGCCCTCGCGGCCGAGGAGCCCGTGGCGGTGCCCGAGGCGGCCTAGAACCCTCCTAAGCTTTGCGCGGCTCCCAGAACCGCTCGCGGCGGGTCTGGGAATCGAGGCTCGCGAGCAACCGGGCCAGGGCCAGGATTGTCCGTTTCTGACGGCGGGAAATACGCATGGACCGGGTGTTTTCGCGGCCCGGAGGTCAGCTCCTACCCGCGGAGTACCATTTGCGTATGACGCTTCTCGAGGCTCCGGAACGACATCAAGACCTCATCAACGAGCTCATCGCCGAGGTCGCCGAGTACAACCCGGACCTCGATCGAGACCTGATCGCCCGCGCATTCCGCTTCGCGGCGGCTGCCCACGAGGGCCAGCAGCGGCGGTCGGGCGAGGACTTCATCCACCACCCGTACTCGGTCGCGCGCATCTGCGCAGAGCTCCAGCTCGACGACGAGACGATCGCGGCGGCGCTGCTCCACGACGTCGTCGAGGACACCGAGAATTCGCTCGACGACGTCAAGGCCGAGTTCGGCGACGAGATCGCGCAGCTCGTCGACGGCGTCACGAAGCTGACGCGCGTCTGCTTCCAGAGCCGCGAGCAGGCCCAGGCCGAGAACTACCGGAAGATGGTCCTGGCGATGGCCGAGGACCTCAGGGTCATCTTCATCAAGCTCGCCGACAGGCTCCACAACCTCCGCACGATCGAGTACCTCGGCAAGCAGAAGCAGGTGCAGAAGGCGCGCGAGGCGCTCGAGGTGTACGCGCCGCTCGCGCACCGGCTCGGGATCCACCAGATGAAGTGGGAGCTCGAGGACCTTGCGTTCGAGGCGCTCCACCCGCGCAAGTACACCGAGATCAAGGCGATGGTCAACGAGCGGCGCGCCGACCGAGAGGAGCACGTCAGCGAGGCGGCGTACGTCCTCCAGCGCGAGCTCGACAAGGTGGACATCCCGGCGGAGATCTCCGGTCGCGCCAAGCACTTCTACTCCATCTACGACAAGATGGCCAAGAAGGGCAAGGAGTTCAACGAGATCTACGACCTCACCGCGATGCGCGTCATCGTCGAGCGCTCGGGTGACGAGGGCACACGCGACTGCTACGGCGCGCTGGGCCTGATCCACTCGCTCTGGAAGCCCATGCCGGGCCGCTTCAAGGACCACATCGCGATGCCGAAGCTGAACGGCTACCGCGCGCTGCACACCACCGTGATCGGGCCGCAGGGACGGCCGCTCGAGATCCAGGTCCGCACGAAGGAGATGCACGAGACGGCCGAGCTCGGGGTCGCGGCTCACTGGCTCTACAAGCGCGGGGGAAAGGGCCGCAAGCCCGACGAGCGCTGGCTCGCCTGGGTGAAGCAGCTGCGCGACTGGAACGACGAGTCCGACCCGCGCGAGTACAAGAAGTCGATGCTCGGCGACCTGTTCGTCGACGAGGTCTACGTCTATACGCCGAAGGGCGAGGTCAAGATGCTCCCGGCCGGCTCGACGCCGATCGACTTCGCCTACGCGGTGCATACCGACGTCGGCCACAAGACGGTCGGCGCGCGCGTGAACGGCCGCATCGTCCCGCTCCACTACTCGCTGCAGAGCGGCGACTTCGTCGAGGTCCTGACGACGAAGAGCGGGCGCGGTCCGTCCCGGGACTGGCTGACGCTCGCGAAGTCTTCCCGGGCGCGCAACAAGATTCGCCAGTGGTTCTCCCGCGAGACGCGCGAGGACACCGAGCAGAAGGGCCGCGAGTCCCTTGAGCAGGCGCTGAAAGCGCAGAAGCTGCCGTACCGGAAGATCGCCGGGTCGGCCGTCCTCGCTCAGGTCATCCGCGAGGCCGGCTTCAAGAAGGCCGAGGACTTCTACCTGGCCCTGGGCTCCGGGAAGCTTCCCGTCAATCAGATCGTCAACAAGGTGCTCCAGCGCCTGAAGACGAGCGAGGTCGCCGAGGAAGCATCCGTCCCCCTCAAGCCGACCCGGTCTGCAGAGGCGGTCGGGAGCAACCAGCTTGGGATCAATGTCGAAGGCATCCAGGACGTCCTCGTCCGCCTCGCGAAGTGCTGCACGCCGGTGCCGAGCGACGAGATCGTCGGCTACATCTCGCTCGGCAAGGGCATCACGATCCACCGGGAGGACTGCCCCAACGTACGCGCGCTGCGCCGTAATCCCGAGCGTTTCACGCCGGTGAACTGGGATGGCGGCTCGACCAAGAGCTTCCGTGTCCAGATCGCAGTTGACGCCTGGGATCGCCCTCGGCTCCTCGAGGACGTCGCGAGGACGTTCGCCGAGCACGGCTCGAACATCGTCTCCTACGGAGGCACCGTGGAGGACCAGCTCGCGAAGAACTGGTACACGGCCGAGGTCGGTGACGTGAAGTCGCTTCGCGGCCTGCTCAGCTCGCTCCGCAACGTCGATTCGGTCTTCGACGCGTATCGAGTCACGCCCAGCTGATCCCTCGTTCGAGTGATTCGCTCGCTCGAAACGGGGACTTCCGGAAGCGAGAAAGCCCCGCTAATGGCACCCTTCTGGGGGATGATCCCTCGAACGAGGGTACCTCGAACGAGGGATAGACGCCGCGCGCCTCCGGACTACAACGAGTGCAGGGGAGTGGCAGCTGCCGCGCCCGTCCGCCGGTCGGATGGGCGCGCGGCTTCCAGTTCTCTCGGGTGAGAGGGGCGCCGCCTAGAGCTCGAGGGCGGCGCCCTCGAACTCCTGGATCCGGTCGCGATACCAGTCGGGGATCGGACAGGGCTTGCGCTCGTCCAGGTCGACGAGCACGAGGGTCTGGTTCGCAGTCACCATCAGCACGTCGTCCTCGACCCGGTACGCGGCGCACTCGTAGGTGATGCTCGTCCGGCCGATCCGGGCGATCCGGATGAAGACCTCGATCAGGTCGTCGAACTGCGCCGGCGCCAGGTACTCGACGTTGGTCGCGCGCATGACGAACTGGCGTTCCTCGTCGGGGCTCGTGTACAGCTGGCCGAGGTGCCGGTGGTACTCGACGCGGGCCGTGTCGAAATAGGGCAAGTAACGGCCGTAGTAGACGATCCCTTGGGCGTCGGTGTCGGAGAACCCGACGCGCGTGAGCGCCGAGAACTTGAACGGCGGCTTCCGGTCGGTCAGTCGCCCGGCTTCAAGCACGGATGACGTCGAGCACCTCGTCCCGCTTCTGCTCCATCAGCTCTTTCGAGCGAGCCTCGAGGTTCAGACGCAGGAGCGGCTCGGTATTCGACGGGCGGACGTTGAAGTGCCAGTCGTCGGAGTCGACCGAGATCCCGTCGAGGTGCGAGACCTCGCCCTGAGACTCGAACCGCTCCTGCAGCTCCTGGAGCTTCAGCTCGACGTCCGGCACCGGCGTGTTCAGCTCGCCCGTGATGAAGTAGCGGTCACGGAAGCGGCGGAGGATCTCCGACAGCTTCTTGCCGCGGCGCGAGACGAGCTCGAGCATGAGCAGGAAGGGGATGACGCCGGAGTCCGCCTGCGTGAACTCGCGGAAGTAGTAGTGGCCCGAGACCTCGCCGCCGAAGACGGCCTCCTCCTCGCGCATGCGGTGCTTGATGTATGCATGGCCGACGCGGTTGACGAGCGGCGTGCCGCCCGCAGCCTCGACGGTCTCGGGCACTGCCCAGCTCGCGCGCAGGTCGTAGATGATCTTGCCGCCGGGGCTCTTCTCCAGCACGGACTCGGCGAGCAGCGCGGTCACGAAGTCACCGGGGACGAACTCGCCCTCGTCGTCGACGAAGAAACAGCGGTCGGCGTCGCCGTCGAAGGCCACGCCGAAGTCGGCTCCCTCGGTCGTCGTCCGCTCGACGATGAACTCGCGGTTCTCGGGGAGCAGCGGGTTCGGCTCGTGGTTCGGAAAGGTCCCGTCCGGTTCGAAGTAGCAGCGGATCGCCTCGATGGGGAGGCGCTCGAGCACCGGCGGGAGCATCACACCCGCCATCCCGTTCGCCGCGTCGATGACGACGCGGAGCGGCTTGATCACGGACATGTCCACGAAGGACAGGACGCGCTCGATATAGGCCGGCCAGACGTCGTACTCCTGGACCTGTCCGGGGGACTGTCCCTCGGGCGCGTCTCCCAGAGACATGGCCCGGTCGCGGATCTCCAGCAGGCCCGAGTCGCCGCCGACGGGCAGCGCCCCCTGCCGGACGATCTTCATCCCCGTGTACTCCTTGGGATTGTGGGACGCCGTGACGGCGACGCCGCCGTCCAGCCCCAGCTCGCCGACGGCGAAGTAGACCATCTCCGTGCCGACGAGGCCGAGGTCGAGGACGTCTGCGCCGGCCTCCGTCGCCCCGCGGATCAGCGCGGCAGCCATCGACGGCGACGAGATCCGCATGTCGCGCCCGACCGCGATCCGCCGGGGCTCGAACTGCTCGACGTACGCGCGGCCGATCGCGTACGCGCCGTCCTCGTCCAGCTCGGTCGGGTGAATCCCCCGGACGTCGTACGCCTTGAACACCTTCGGATCGAGCACGGCCGGACTCTATCCCCGGAACCGCGCGCTCGATAACGGTGGAGAAAGCGGCTCGGCATCGCGCCGCCTGGCGGCCGTAGTTCGACCACGAGCTAGCGGATCGTGACCGGCGTTCCGATCGGCATCGCCCTCCCGAGCGCGAGAATGTCGTCGTTGCGCATCCTGATACAGCCGTGAGAGACACGTCCGGGAAGGAGCTCGGGCTGGTTCGTCCCGTGGATCCCGACGAAGCCGCCGTCTGGCCAGTCGGTCAAGACAGCCGAGCGTGCGCTCGTTCCGAAGGCAAGCGGCCCGTAGAAAGGACTCTCGTAGTCGGTTAATCGGTTTCGGATGTAGAACTCGCCCCTGGGTGTCGGCCAGGCGGCTTCCCCGATCCCGATCCGGGCCCGAAAGATCGACCGGCGATCCCGGAGCAGTGTCGCGGTCAGCCGCTCCAGGTCGATGACGAGGTGCGTGTGGACGACGTTGTAGCCACCGAGAGCCGAGCGTGGAACCCAGCCCGTCTTCTCGTTCGGAAGCACCGGCAGGCGGGCATGCACCCAGATCCGGCCCTGGCGATCGCGATCGCGGCCGAGGACGAGCACGAGGTTCGTCGTTCCCTCCGGAGTTCGTGCCTCCAGCAGGGTGACGATGCCCGCCGTCCGGCTCGGCCGGTCGCGGGCGAAGACCGTACGCCGCACGGGCGCCCAGGTCGCGCCTCCGGCCTCGAGCGGCGTGGGCTTCGGTACCGTCAGCCCCAGCTTCGGGGAGGCCGGTAGCCCCGGTGCCTCGATCGTCGCTGCGGCCTCGCTCTCGTTTGATCCCCCGCAGGCAGCGACCACAGACAGACTCAGCCCCATCGCGAACATGAGCCCGAGCACGGCGCCGATACCGGCCCGCACCCTGCTTGCTCTCAGCCCGTGTATCCCGGAGCGCGACGTCGTCGTTGCGTCTTCGGCGCCCGCGCGGCGATGAACCGGGTCGAGGCGACGATCTGGCGCACTTCGCCCTCGCGCTTGGGCTCGTCGAACGCTCTGGCTGCGGGACTGAACCCGGACAGGTAGCGCATCCAGGCCGCATGCCGGGCTTCCACGGAGTGGATCGCCACGGCCGCCGCGAGCAGGGCCGGCGAATCCACTCGTGTCGCCTGCCCCTTGTACGCGGCGGCGCCGAGGTCTTCGAAGGCGACCGCGGTCTTCAGGAACTGTTCCTGGTCCTCGGTCGCGCCTCGGAAGTTGAAGGACGGGCGTTTGACGGCGGCACGGCCGAGCACCTTCTGTCAACGCGATCACGTGGGCTCGCTCGACCGAGCCCAGCTGGCGCGGCACACGGGCAAGCTCGGCTCCGATTGCGCCGGCACGCTGGGTCTCCGTGTAGAAGGCCGCCTGCAGGTACTCGAGCGTGAGCGCGAAGTTGAGGATCGCGGCGTCCGAGGGGGTCGTGGCACTTTCTGCCCGGAGCGGCGCTGCAAGCGCTCCGAGGAGCGCCGCGCCACCGACCACGGCCTTGCCGAGGAAGGCAGCACGCGAGCCTGCCGCTTCGAACGTCTCGAGGATTGCGCCGTCGCGGTCGAGCTCTCCAAGCGTGAGGTCACCCGTCGCCATGCTCAGCTCCTGATGAAGCCCGTGTTGTTGACGGCGGCGGTCACCTCTGCTGCCGTCTTCGCGGACTCGGTTGCGTCGGGAGCAGGGTTCATACCGGCGATCGCACGGATCCAGCCGGCGTGACGAGCCTCGACCGAGACGATCTTCGCTGCGGCCTCGAGTGCGCCCTTAGTCAGATTGGCGGCCTGCCCGTTATAGGCTGCGACCGCCAGATCCTCGATCGCGACCGCTGTGTCCCTGAACTCTTCCGGGTCGCGCGTCGCCTCGCCGAAGTCGAAACGTGGCTCCTCGCGCGCCTTGCTTCCGAGTGCGTCGCGGAGGAAGGCGACGTGAGCACGCTCGTGCCCGCGCACAACCGAGGCGTACTCGAGCAGCTCCCCGGTCAGCTTCCCGCTAACGGCGGCCTCTGAGAAGAAGGCCGACTCCAGGTATTCGAGCAGGAGCGCGAAGTTGAGGATCTCCGCGTCCTGGGCCGGCGAGGGAGCTGACTCGGCCCCTCGGGGCAGCCCTGCGATCAGGACGCCGCCGACGAGTACGGCACCACCGGCGGCAGCAGCCCGCCCGAGCACCTGGCGTCTCGAGTGAGTGAGCGCCTGCTCGCTCTCAGCCGTTGCCACAGCCGGAGAGTCGATCAGGTCTACCCGCAGACGATTGGACATCAGAGGACGCCGCGGCCACAGGGTAACCCGCAGTGAGCCTCCTTACAAGGTGGTCTCTCCCTGGACGAAAACATGACGGCCCGTGGAGGATGAGGGGCATTTGACAGCGACAACGAGATCGTTTAGGACAGGTAGCGCAGTCCGAAGGCTGACCGTCAGGTCGTCGAGCCCTGGGGGACGGAGCTCGTGAAAGGTCGATCGACACTGCGGCGAAGATGGGCGCTCGTGACCGGCGCCAGCGTCGCCCTGCTCGTCTTCCTGGTCGGAACGGGGCCGGCGGCTGCGCGAGCTCAGGCGCAGCAACCGACCGAGCTCTGGCAGGAATACCCACTCGACCCCCACTCGGAGCAGGGAGCGGATGTGAGCGTCGAGAGCGTCCGCAGCGTTCAGCTGGCCGAGTTCGCCCCGCTCGTCAAGCCGGAGTCGTCCTCGGACTCGACACTGTTGATCGGCGGGCTCGTGCTCGTCCTGCTTCTGATCAGCGACACGAGCTTTCTCGTGCTGACACGGCGTGCTCTCGCTCGCCCAGAGGACGACTACTAGCAGGCGAGCTGCACGCCGACCTGCTCCTCGAGTAGGACAACGAGCTCGTCAAAAAACGCCACAGAGCGGGAGTTTTCCCGCGTCCTCATTCGTTCATACACTTGAAGGGTGGAGCGCAAGCTTGCGACAGTCCTGTTCGTCGATCTCGTCGGCTCGACAGCGCTGGTCTCCGGAAGCGATCCGGAGGTAGCGCGCCGGCGCGTCCAGCAGTACTTCGACAAGGTCTCCCACTGCGTCGTCACGCACGGCGGGATCGTCGAGAAGTTCGCGGGGGACGCGGTCATGGCCGCATTCGGGATCCCGCAGGCGCACGAGGACGACGCCGAGCGTGCAATCCGGGCCGCACTCGGCATTCTCGACTCCGTCAAGGAGCTCGGGCTCGACGTCCGGATCGGGATCGAGTCCGGGGAGGTCGTCGTCGACGACGCGTCCGAGTCAACGTTTGCGACCGGGGAGGCCGTCAACATCGCCGCTCGGCTCCAGCAGGCGGCGCCCGTCAACAGCATCATGATCGGCCCCGGCGCACACCGGCTCACGCTCGGCAGATTCGAGGTCGAGGACGAGGGGCCGGTCGAGATTCGAGGTCGAGCGGAGCCAGTCTGGGCGTGGCGGATCATCTGCCTTGCCGGTGTCAGCGGCCGAGCCGGCGTGCGCCGTGCGCCGCTCGTAGGCCGCGACGCCGAGCTCGAGCTGCTCGAGAACACGTATCTGCGCGCCGTTCGCGACAAGCGCGCGCACCTCTTCACGATCTACGGCGATGCGGGTGTCGGAAAGAGCCGGCTCGCGCACGAGTTCGTCGGCGGTCTCGAGTCCGCCACGGTCCTCTCCGGCCGCGCGCTTCCCTACGGCGAAGGCGTGACCTACTCGGCGCTCTCGGACATGGTCAAGACGGCTGCCGGAATCGCCGACGACGACCCGCTCGACGACGCGCTCGAGAAGCTGCGCGACTGCTGCCCCGACGAGGCCGTCGCTGACCTGCTCGCCCTCGCCTCCGGCGTCCTGGAGGCGGTCAAGGGCGAGCGGAACCAGCAGGAGATCGCCTGGGCGGCGCGCGAGTGGGCCGAGAAGCTCGCCGAGCCGCAGCCACTTGTTCTCATCTTCGAGGACATCCACTGGGCCGAGGACGCGCTGCTCGAGTTGATCGAGCACATGGCCACCTGGGTCAAAGACGTCCCGATCCTGCTGCTCTGTCTGGCGCGACCGGAGCTGCTCGACCTGCGGCCCGGTTGGGGCGGCGGCCGCGTTCGCGCGACTGCGATCGAGCTGGAGCCGCTCGGCCGGGCCGACAGCGAGGCGCTGGTGGAGGCGCTGCTCGACGGCGACATCGCGTTCGGCGCCCGTCAGGCGGTGCTCGACAAGAGCGAGGGCAACCCGCTCTTCGTGGAGGAGACCGTCCGGATGCTCTCCGAGGCGAACGGCGGCGGCATCGAGCGGATCCCCGACACCCTTCAGGCGCTCATCGCCGCTCGCATCGACCACCTGCCGCCGGGCGAGAAGGAGCTGCTCCAGGGCGCGGCGGTCATGGGGAGGATCTTCTGGAAGGGCGCGCTCGCCGAGCTGGTGCTCGAGGGCACCGACATCGACCCGCTCCTGGAGGACCTGCATCTGCGGGAGTTCGTGCTTCCCGAGCAGCGCTCGTCGATCTCCGGCGAGGCCGCGTTCAAGTTCAAGCACGTGCTGATCCGCGAGGTCGCGTACGGCGGGCTCTCGAAGGCCGCCCGCGCCGGGTTCCACCAGCGCTTCGCCGAGTGGCTGCGGAAGCGTGCGGGCGAAGAGCTGTTGGAGGTGCGCGCGTATCACCTCGACCACGCGACGGCGCTGCTCGCGGAGCTCGACGGCTCCCCGCCCGAGAAGCTCGCGACCGAGGCCGCCGCGGCGCTGGAAGAGGCCGGCCGTCGGGCGCTCGCACGCGAGGCGAACGCGACGGCGCGCAAACTCCTCATCCGGGCCGTCGAGCTCGAGCCGACAGTCGAGCGGCGGTTCCAGGCGGCACGAGCAGCCTGGCGGATGAGTGAGTTCCCCGTCGTCTCCCCGGAGATGCAGGAGGTCCTCAGGCTCGCGCGCCAGGCGGGAGACAGGGATCTCGAAGCCCGGGCGCTCGCCGCCCTCGCGGAGGTCAGCATCTTCCGCGAGGGAGACGTGAGCCGTGGCGAAGAGCTGGCGCGGAAGGCCCTCGAGGTCGCCGAGCGCGACGAGAGCAAGGTCTTGGCGCTCGAGGTGCTCAACACCGTCGCCTGGTGGCGTGGCCGGCTCAGCGAGGGTGAGGGCTACGCACAGGAGCAGCTCGAGATCGCTCGACGGCTCGAGCGCGCGGACCTCGAGAGCGAGGCGCTGCTCTCGCTCGCCGGCATCTACACGTCGCGGCAGGAGGACGATCGGGCGGAGCCGCTGATCGAACGCGCAAAGACCCTCGCCGAAGAGAGCGGGTCGCTGACGGCGAGAGCGCACGCATACATGCAGTCGGGCGAGCTCTACGGATGGCGCCGCCGCGACGACGAGGCGCTCGAGGAATATGAACGGGCGCGCGAGCTCTTCGCGGAGGTCGGCGCGGCGACCCACCTGGCCCGGACGATGCTCCGAATCGCGTCGATCGTCCGCCGGGCAGGCGACCTGGAGGAGGCGGAGAAGCTGGCGCGCGAGGGAATCCGGATCCTGAAGCCGCTCGAAGACCGCGGAACGCTCTGCGAGGTGCAGCGCTTCCTCGCCGAGGTCCTGCTCGACCAGGGCAAGCTCGACGAGGCCGAGCTCTACGCGCTGAAGGCCGTGGAGACCGTCGGCCCCCAGGACGTCAGCTCACAGGCCTCTACGAAGGCCTCCCTCGCACTCGTCCGCGCCAAACAGGGCAGGGACGAGGAGGCCGAAGCGCTCCTGCGCGAGTCCATCGAGATCCTCGAGCGAAGCGAGTACAGCCGCTTCCTCTCGGATCCGCTGGAGGCGATGATTCAGTTCCTGGAGGAGCGCGAGCGGCTCGACGAGATCGCAGCCTTCGAGCGCCGCCTCGAAGAGCTTCGAGCGGGCGAAGTGGCCGAAAGCGCCGCGTAGACCGCCTGATGTGACTCCTCGTCGGGCGACTCGCTGATCACGGTCGCCGGTCGCTCGAAGCGCGCGAGGGCCTCGCCGAGCGGCTCGGCCCGCAACGTTCCCTCGCCGTAGGAGAGGTGCTTCGTCTCGTTCCGGTTGGCGTAGGCGATGTCGGAGAAGTGGACGTGGAACGGCGCGCCCGGCTCCATGACCGCATCGGTGCGCTCGAGGACCGACGCGAATGCCTCCACCTCCGTAAATGCGCCGTCGGATGTCGCGTGCATGTGGGCGAAGTCGAGCACCGGGCGAACCCAATCGAGCCGCTCCGCGATCGCGAGGATGTCGTCGATCGTCCCGAGCTCGTTCACGCGCCCCATCACTTCGACTCCGAACGGCACGCCGCGGCCTTTCTTCTCCAGCCGCTCGCGCAGCTCGCCCGCCTGCTCGACGACGTCGTCCAGCGCCTTCTCGCGCTCGCGTTCGAGCAGGAACCCGGGGTGGAAGACCACGAGTTCGGCCCCGCAGGCGACCGCTATCCCCGCCGAGTGGTCGAGCATCCCGATCGCCATGTTCAGCTTCTTGCCGCGCTCCGCGTGCCCGACGAAGCCCGCGATCGGCGCATGGACGGAGAGCACGATCCCGGCGTCGCGCGCCAGCTCTCCCAATCGCTCGGCCCACGGGTAGTCCATCCAGAACTTGCCCTCGAAATCGATCTCGCAGGCCGTGTAGCCGCGCTCTTGGAGGATCGCGATAGCCGCTTCCGGCGACTCGCGGGAGGGGATCCGCGCCGGTCCGAATCGCAGCTCGCCCATGCGGGGACCGTAGCCCACCAGGGATGGCGTCCGACGCCGTTCCTACCCTGAGTTCATGGCCAAGCGCCCGTCCAGAATCGATCTGCTCGAGCTCGACATCGACCTCCGCCTGACCGACCTGTGGCGTGAGGCAGCAGACGTCGGCGAGTGGAATCTCGAGATCGTCGCCGCCTTCATGCGGGCCGCCTACGGGAAGGGCTACTGCGACGCGTTGACCGAGGACTCTCCGGGGAGCCTGTGCGAGGAGCACGGGTACCGGATCCCGGATCGGCGGCGCCCGGCTCCCACCCGCGAAGGCTGACCGCAGCGCGTCTAGAGAGAGGCCTGACGCGAGATTTCGCCGGGCCGGTGACGCACCAGACACGGCGCCGGATCAGCACGTTCGCCCGCGACACGTAGCGCTGCTACGCGCCGCGAACGACCGCACTGCCCGGCTTGGTCTGGAGCGCCACCGACTGCGGCCAAATCTCGCATCAGACCTCTAGACTTTTCGGCGTGGCCCGGCGCTCGAGCCCAGCCCGCCTCGTCATCGCCCTGTCCGTGGCGGCGATGCTGGCGATCTTCCTGCTCTACACCTCGATCGCCGGCGGCACGCCGCAGCTGCGGCCGAGCCAGCTGAACGGCCGCACTGGCGAGATCACGATCGTCGGAAAGGTCGTCGCGCCGGTCGAGCGGAGCGGGCGCACGATCCGGTTTCGGGTCAAGGACATCGAGGGGAGCTCGTCGGTCCGTCTTCCGGTCACATACTCGGGCTCGGTGCCCGACATGTTCAAGGTCGGGCGCGACATCTCGCTGAAGGGACGGCTGCGCGGCGGCACCTTCGTCGGCGCTCCGGGCACGCTCGTCACGAAGTGCCCGTCCAAGTACACCTCCAAAGAGACCTAAGTGCCTGAGCTCGGGCGCGCAGCGCTCATCGTCTGCCTCGGGCTGGCCGTCTACGCCGTCGTCGCGGGCGCGATCGCTGCGCGGCAGCGGCGGCAGCGGCTCGCGGAGTCCGCTCAGAACGCCGTCGTCGCCTCCTTCGGCGCCGCTCTCGTCGGCTCGGCGGTGCTGTTCACGGCCCTCGTCCAGAACGACTTCTCGTTCGCCTACGTCGCCGACCACACGAGCCGGGAGCTGCCGCTCGCCTACACGATCTCGGCCTTCTGGGGCGGGCAGGAAGGCTCGCTCCTGCTCTGGCTCCTGATCCTCACCGGCTTCTCGGCGGTCGCGGTGCTCCTCGCCAGGAGGTCGGCACCGAGCCTGCTCCCCTGGTCGGTGCCGATCCTCGGCGGGGTGATCACGTTCTTCGCGTTCATGCTCGTCGCGGTGTCGAGCCCGTTCGCGACCCAGGCGGCACCGGCGGACGGCGGCGGCCTCAACCCGAGCCTCCAGAACCCGTACATGCTGGCCCACCCGCCGATGCTCTACCTCGGGTTCGTCGGGTTGACGATCCCGTTCGCCTTCGCGATGGGCGCGCTCGTGGCGCGGCGCAGCGACGAGCTCTGGATCGTCGTGACCCGCCGGTGGACGCTCGTCGCCTGGACGTTCCTCGGCTTCGGGCAGCTTCTCGGCGCCCACTGGGCCTACGTCGAGGTTGGGTGGGGCGGGTACTTCGCGTGGGATCCAGTCGAGAACGCGGCGCTGATGCCGTGGCTCGCAGCGACGGCGTTCCTGCACTCCGTGATGATCCAGGAGAAGCGCGGGATGCTGAAGATCTGGAACGTCGTCCTCGTGATCGGGGCGTTCGCACTGGCGCTGTTCGGGACCTTCCTGACGCGCTCCGGGATCATCAGCTCGATCCACTCCTTCACGGAGAGCTCGATCGGGCCGTGGTTCCTCGGCTTCATCGGCGTCGTGCTGGCGGGGTCGATCCTGCTCCTCCTGTCCCGGCTTCCGCTGCTCCGGTCGAAGACGCGGCTCGAGTCGCCGGTGTCGCGCGAGGCGAGCTTTCTCTACAACAACCTGCTGCTGGTCGCCTTCTGCCTGACGATCCTCTGGGGCGTCCTCTACCCGGTGCTGACCGAGGCTCTCCGCGGCGAGGCCGTGACGGTCGGGCCGCCGTACTACAACTTCTTCCTCAAGGCCTTCGGGCTGCCGCTGCTCCTGCTGATGGGCATCGGGCCGCTGATCGCCTGGCGCCGGGCTTCGCTGCGCGGCCTCGGGAGGACGTTCGCGTGGCCGGCGGCCTTCGCGCTCGGCTGCGGCGTGATCCTCCTGGCGCTCGGCGCGGGCTCGTCGGTCCCGGGCCTCGTCGGGTACACGTTCTGCGCCTTCGTGCTCGCGTCCGTCGTGCTCGAGTTCGTGCGCGGGACCCGTGCGCGGCACGCGCTCGGAAGCTCCTCCTGGCCGGGCGCCTTCTCTTCGCTCGTCGCCCGAAACCGGCGCCGGTACGGCGGCTACGTCGTCCACGCGTCGATCGTGCTGCTCGCCATCGGTGTCGTCGGGTCCAGCGCCTACGACACGATCTCCGACGCGCAGCTCCGCCCGGGCCAGTCGGTGTCGGTCGGCGGCTACGACCTCCGTTACCGCGGCGTCGAGGAGTCCCGCGGAGCGAACGCGCAGGAGATCAGGGCCGTCGTGGACGTGTCGCGGGACGGTGAGCAGCTGGGAACGCTGCGGCCGGGCAAGAACCGCTACTTCGCCGAGCAGCAGGTCTCCAACGAGGCCGCGATTCGGTCCGATCCGCTGAACGGGGAGGATCTGTTCCTCATCGCCGACCAGATCGACGGCAACACGCTCTTCCTCAGAGTCCTCGTCAAGCCGCTGGTCAACCTGATCTGGTTCGCAGGGTTCGTGTTCCTCGGCGGCGCGTTGATCGCCCTCTGGCCCGACGCCCGGGAGCAGCGCCGGCTGGCCGTCCGGTACGGCGGCCGCGAAGCACTCGCCGGCGCGTGAGCCCCGAGCTCCTGCTCGGCGCGCTGCTGGCAGCCGCCGCCGTCGTCTTCGTCGCGGTCCCCTTCCTGCGGGCCAAGGCGCCGCCTGAGCAGGCGACGCCGGCAGATGAGGCGCTTGCGGCGGCGGAGGAGCGAGATCGCGTCCTCGCAGAGCTCAAGGAGCTGGAGTTCGACCACCGCACGGGCAAGATCACCGACGAGGACTACCGGAACCAGGTGTATCCGCTCAGACGCCAGGCGGCGGCATTGTTGCCATCGGAGACTCCGAAAGAGGCCTCAGAGCAGCAGTTTTCGGCGCCTAAGCTCCCATCCAGCCGATCGGACGGGTAGGATCCCCCGAATTCCGGGCCCGGGAGGGAGGTCTCCCCGGTTCGAGAACACGGTTCGTATGGCTCGACTACTCGTCTGCAGCCTCGTCGTCGTCCTGCTCGTCGCGGCTCCCGCGTCGGGCAGCCTCTACGACCGCAAGCAACGGCTCGACAGCCAGGCGCAGGCGCTCCAGTCGAAGGCGGACGCCGCCCGCGCGCGTGAAGAGTCGCTCCGCGCCGAGATCGCCTCGGTCTCGGAGCGGATCCAGGCGCTCGAGGCCGAGGTCGGCGATGTCTCCGTCCGCCTCGCCGCGCTGGAGGAGGACCTCGCGCTGCACCAGCGGAAGCTGGAGGCCGTCAAGGCGCTCTACCGGCTCCAGAGCGAGCGGCTCGCGTACCTGCGAGGGCAGTACAGCGTCGCCCAGATGCGCCTGGCCGACCGGCTCGTCGCGATCTACGAGGGCGAGGACCCCACGACGCTCGACATCGTCCTCGAGGCGGACAGCTTCAGCGACGCCCTCGACCAGATCGACTATCTCGACTCGATCGCGGCGCAGGACCGGCGAGTCGTCCGGCACGTCACCGGCGCGCGCGACCACATGCGCGACCTCAAGGAGCGCACCGGAAGGACGAAGGAGCGGGTCGCCACGGCCACGCGCATCGTCGAGATCCGGACGCAGCAGCAGCGCGCCGCCTACGACCAGCTGCTGATCTCACGCAGGGGGCTCGCGCAGGCGCGGAGCGCGAAGCGGGAGGCGAGGGACGAGGCGCACGAGGCCGCCGAGCAGTACGAGGGCAAGGCGGAGGAGCTGCTGAAGGTCAGCGCCCAGCTCGCCGCCCGGATCAACGCGGCGCAATCCGGCCCGAGCTACTCCAGCACCGGCGACGGCACGGTCTCTGCGAGCGGGATGGTCTGGCCGGTCGGCGGGCCGGTGGTCAGCGGCTTCGGCTGGCGCTGGGGACGGATGCACGAGGGGATCGACATCGCCGCCGGCTACGGGACGCCGATCCAGGCGGCGGCATCGGGCAACGTGATCTACGCCGGCTGGATGGGCGGCTACGGGAACCTGATCATCATCGACCACGGCAACGGCGTCGCCACCGCGTACGCCCACCAGTCGAGCTTCGTCGTCGGCGGCGGGGCGGTGTCCCAGGGACAGACCATCGGCTACGTCGGCTGCACCGGTCACTGCTTCGGGCCGCACCTGCACTTCGAGGTCCGGGCGAACGGGGCGGCGGTCGACCCTCTCGGTTACCTGTAGGCGGGGGAGGCCGAAAGACGAGCCCCATTTTTGAAGCAGGGGCGCTTATAGTTTCCGCGCTGCAAGCCTCGCGCGCTCTTGGCTTGCGGCACTGTCGTCTCCCGACGGCGCCGGCCGCCCTCCGGGGCGGCCGGTCGTTCTTCAGGAAGGCTTGAGCAGGCGCAGGTCAGGCAGGTTGCGCCACTTGCCGTCGAGATCGAAGCCGTAGCCGACGAAGAACTCGTCCGGCACCGTGAAACCCACATACCGGACGGGGAGATCCTCGACGAGACGCCGGTACGGGCGATCCAGGAGAGCGACCGCTGCCAGGGAGCTCGGTTCCCGCAGCGCCAGCGTCTTGACCAGGAAGTTGAGCGTCATCCCCGTGTCCACCACGTCCTCGACGAGGAGGACGTCCCGGCCCTTGATGCTCAATCCGAGGTCCTTCAGGAGCCGGACGCGTCCGCCGCCGCCTCCGTTCCCCTCGTAGCCCGCCAGGGCGAAGAAGTCGAGGTTGTGGACGATCGGAAGCGCGCGCGAGAGATCCGACAAGAAGACGATCGCCGTCTTCAGCGAGGCGACGAGGATCGGCTCCCGCCCGCCGTAGTCGGCCGCGACGGCGCCTCCGAGCTCGTCGACCCGAGCCTTCAGGTCCTCGGCGGAGAGGTAGACCTCCCCGATTCGCGCGTCCAGCTCGGGTGCTACGAGGCCAGATCCAGTCGGTATCGCTGGGCCAATCGCTCGATGTCCCGACGATAGAAGAGCTTGACGTTCACGTCGGGGTAGCGCTCACGAAGCTTGCGCAGCTTGCGGTTCTTCCGTGTCACGAGCGACTGCTTCATCACGGTCAGCTCGACGTAGAGGTTCTGCTCGGGAAGGTAGAAGTCGGGCGCGAACGCCTCGATCACACGACCGTCGGCCGATCGCTCGAGCACGAACGTGTGCGGCTCGTACATCCAGGGGATGCCGTAGTAGTCGAGCAGCTTCGCGCACTCGAGCTCGACCTGGTGGGCGAAGCATGGCTCCCCGTCCCCACGATATGCCTGGAAATCAGAGACTTTTTCGGCCACCCGACCCGGAGGGTAGCGACAGCCTCGGACACCGCGCCTAGCCTGGCTTCCTACACTTCGAGCATGCCGGGCCGCGACGGGTCGAGGACGATCGCCCACATCTCGGACATCCACTGCGGTGGGCCCGACTTCGTGCCGAGCCTGATGGAGCGCGCGGTCGCCGAGATCAACGAGCTCGAGCCGGATCTCATCATCTGCTCGGGCGACCTGACGACGTTCGGGTTCAAGCAGGAGTATCTGATGGCGCGGGAGTATCTGGATCGCCTGAACTGCGACCGCATGGTCGTGATCCCGGGCAATCACGACTCGCGGAACGTCGGATATCTGCACTTCGAGGAGTTCTTCGGCGACCGCCACTCCGTCCTGCGCATGGAGGAGATCACCGTCGTCGCTGTGGACTCGAGCGAGCCCGACCTCGACCACGGCCAGATCGGACGTGGCCGCTACTCGTGGATCGAGGAGCAGTTCGCACATCCGGCCGAATTCCGGATCTTCGTCATGCACCACCACCTGCTCCCGGTGCCGGGCACGGGCCGCGAGCGGAACATCGTCTACGACGCCGGCGACGTGATCGAGTGCCTCCAGGGCGCGCAGGTCGACCTCGTCCTGTCCGGGCACAAGCACGTCCCGTACGCGTGGCGGCTCGAGGACATGTTCGTCGTCAACACCGGGACGGTGTCGTCGATCCGGCTCAGGGGCAATACGAGGCCCTGTTACAACGTCATCGAGTTGCACGGAAAGCACGTGGACGTCTGGCGCAAGTACCCGTTCCACGGGCAGGAGCGGATCATCCAGTTCTCGCTCGACACGCGGGCGTTCGAGAAGTACACGGCCCGGATCGAGGGCGAGGTGACAACCAGGTGAGGGCGTTGGCGCTGATTGATGGAGAGCACTACGCGCCGGTCGTGCGCGACGCCCTGGCCGAGATTCCGCACGAGATCGTCGGCGCGCTCCTCGTCGGGGGGGCCGAGAAGCTCGTCGGCGGCGATGAGTACGGCGTACCGCTTGCGGCCGACTTCGAGGAGGCGGTCGCGCGGTTCGAGCCGGAGGTCGCCGTGGATGTCTCCGACGAGCCGGTCCTCGGTCCACGCGAGCGGTTCCGGCTGGCGAGCCGGTTCCTCGCGCTCGGGATCGCCTACGAGGGCGCCGATTTCTCGCTTCGCGTCCCCACGTACGAGCCGTTCGATCTTCCGTCGCTCGCCGTGATCGGGACGGGCAAGCGCCTCGGCAAGACGGCCGTCACCGGGTATGCGGCGCGGCTGCTCGCCGCCGACCGCGACCTCGTCGTCGTGTCGATGGGGCGCGGAGGGCCCGCGGAGCCACAGGTCGCCGACCTCCGCCCGACGCTCGACGATCTCCTCGAGCTCTCGCGCGCCGGCGCGCACGCGGCGTCCGACTATCTGGAGACGGCCGCGCTCAGCGGCGTCCCGACGATCGGCTGCCGGCGGGCCGGCGGCGGGCTGGCCGGTGTCCCGTGGACGAGCAACGTCGCCGAGGGAATGCAGAAGGCGATCGGACGGGAGCCCGAATTCGTGATCTTCGACGGCAGCGGCGCCGCGATCCCGCCGGTCGCGGCACGGAGGCGGGTGCTGGTGGCCGGCGCCCACCAGCCGCCGGAGCTCGTCGTCGGCTACCTCAACGCCTACCGCATCCTCCTCTCCGACCTCGTCGTCCTGACCATGGCGGAGGAGGGAACCGCGCACGAGCAGCTCGCCGAGGCGGTTCGGGAGGTCAAGGACATCCCCGTGGTGGCGACCGTTCTCCGCCCTCGCCCGATCGAGCGGATCGAAGGAAAGCGCGTCGCGTTCTTCACGACCGCCGACCCGTCCGCGGCCGAGCTGTTGCAGCGGCACCTACGCGACGAGCACGGTGCCGCCGACGTCACCGTGTCGTGCGAATCTCTCGCGGCGCGAGCAGCTGCGCGAGGACGTCGAGCGCGCGGATGCCGACATCTTTCTGGTCGAGATCAAGGCCGCGGCGATCGATGTCGTCGCCCGGGCAGCGGCCGAGCGCGGCATTCCGGTCGTGTTCGCCGACAACGACGTCGTGCCGCTCGAGGGCCAGGCGAACCTCGACGAGGAGCTGCGCGCACTCGCGGAGACCGCCCAGCCGGAGCCGGTGATCTAGTGCTCCCCCCAGCGATACACGCCTGCTTCTCGCCCGCGATCACGCGGCGCCAGAGGGCACCCTCCTCCTCACCAAGGCCGCGCAGCCTTGCCTCGTCGGAGTGCGCACTCTGGCTTGGTGCTCGCGACCGAGAAGCGGGGCAGCATCACTGGGAGGAGCACTGATGCCCGAGCGCCGCCGCATCGACCCGCTCCACCTCGGTACCGACGAGCATCCGTACTCGAAGGGCCTGATGGCGCGGGCCCTGATGCGTACCGGGCTCGGTGTCGCCGGGGCGTACGAGGTCGCCCGGCGCATCGAGCAGGACCTGGCTGCGAGCGGCAAGCGGACGGCCGACTTCGACCGGATCGAGGAGCTCGCTGTCGAGGTGCTCGGCGAGCCCGACGGCGGCCTGACGATCGGCCGGCTCCGGCGCTACCACGAGCTGGACGAGCTCGACATGCCGCTGATCATCCTGATGGGCGGGGCGACGGGCACGGGCAAGTCCACGGTCGCCTCGGAGGTGGCGTACCGTCTCGGGATCACGCGCGTCACGTCGACCGACTTCGTGCGCCAGACGATGCGCGCCCTCTTCACGCCGGAGTTCCTGCCGGCGATCCACTATTCGAGCTTCGACGCCGGCCGGGCGCTGCCCACGGCGCAGGAGGAAGAGGTCGACCCCCTCCTCCACGGGTTCCTGGAGCAGACACGCCACGTCCTCGTCGGCGTCCAGGCGGCAATCGACCGCTCGCTCGAGGAAGGCTGGTCGATGGTGATCGAGGGCGTCCACCTCGTCCCGGGCATGCTTCCGCGTGAGGTCGAGAACGCGCTCGTCGTCGACTGTGTGATCACGATCGGGAACGAGGAGGCACACGCGGGGCACTTCTGGATCCGCGACATCGCGTCCGAGGGCCTCCGCCCGCTGGACAAGTACCTCGAGCGCCTGGGCGACATCCGGTACCTCCAGGACTACATCGTCGAGCGCGCCAGGGTGGAAGGTGTGCCGGTGGTCGAGAACACCGAGCGGCAGAAGGCGATCGGCGCCGTGCTGGAGCTCGTTCTGGCGGCGTCCGATCGGGTACAGGTCTCGTCGTGACCGACGTCGCCGCCAAGGGCACGGATCTCGGCGCCGAGGGCGAGGGAACCACGCGCAACTGCCTCTGCGAGAGCTTCGCCCGGGGAACGGAGCGAGCGGCGCTGGCGAGCGCGCGCTGGCTCGGACGAGCGGACGAGACGGCGGCCCTGGAGGCCGCCACGTCGGGGATGCTCGAAGCGCTCGAGCGGCTTCCGATCGACGGCACCGTCGTGATCGGCGCCGCAGGCGAGGGCGAGCGGCTCCAGACCGGCGTCAAGCTCGGATCGGGAGGGGAGGAGGTCGAGCTCGCCGTGGATCCGCTCGAGGGCAGCGGCATGGTCGCCCGGGGCGGCAGCGGCGCAATGTCGATGATCGCGGTCGGCGAGCCCGGATCGCTGCAGACACTTCCGGACATGTACATGCGGAAGATGGCCGTGGGCCCGGTCGCGCGCGGGCACATCGACCTCCTACGGCCGGTCGGCGAGAACGTCGAGGCGATCGCCGAGGCCTTCGGCCGGCGGGTGGGCGACATCACGACGATCATCCTCGAGCGGCCCCGTCACCACGATCTGATCGAGGAGATCCGCGCGGCCGGGGCGCGGATCAAGCTGATCCAGGACGGGGACGTCACCGCCTCGGTCTCCGCCGCAATCCGAGGCACGAACGACCACCTCGCGATCGGCATCGGCGGCACCCGGCAGGCGGTGCTCGCGGCCGCCGCGCTGCGCTGCCTCGGCGGCGAGCTGCAGGCGCAGCTCTGGCCGGTCTCCCGCCGGGAGATCGAGGAGGCGCGGGAGCAGGGGATCGAGGACGTCGAGCGCATCTTCACGACGGACGACCTCGCCCCGAACGAGGCGATCGTCTGCGCCACCGGCGTCTCCAACAGCGACCTCCTCCGCGGCGTTCGCTTCCGCGCGGACAGCGCATGGACGCACACGCTCGTCATGTGCACGCGCTGCAACTGGGTGCGCTTCACCGAGGGCATCCATTTCTTCCAACGCGAGCGCCGGGAAGAAGTGCGCCTGCCAGGGTTCTAGGCTCGGCCCCTCGGGACACGGCCGGCGGTTGTCACACTTTCGGCGCAAAGTGCCCTTGACAGCGCGCGGGGTCCGACACCGGGGCGCTACGCTGCGGCCTGTGGCTGTGAGAGAAGACGTCGTCGAGGCGCTGCGCCAGGTCGAGGATCCCGAGCTCGGGATGGACATCGTCGATCTCGGGCTGATGTACGACGTCGAGGTCGAGGGCCCGAAGGTGAAGGTGATCTACACGCTCACGTCGATGGGCTGCCCAGTCGGGCCGATGATCGACGAGCAGATCAACCAGGTCACCGCCGAGGTGCCCGGTGTCGAGGAGGTCGAGACCGAGCTGACCTGGGATCCCCCGTGGTCGCCGGAAAAGATGTCCGACGACGCCAAGTTCATCCTTGGTTTCGGCTAGCTGAAAGCCCCGCAACCAGCGTAGGATTCGAGGTCGTGGAGGAGCGGCTCGACCGGCAGGCACGCAACGAAGCGCTGATGCGCACGGTGAACGAAGAGCTCGCCGCGATCGACGAGCGCGCGACGGGTTGGGCCGAGCCTGAGCAGCAGTTCGAGTTTCAGTGCGAGTGCGGGGAGGGCTACCGGTGTGAGGGCCGGATGCTGATGACCCTCCAGGAGTACGAGCAGGTCCGGAGTCAGCGGGATCGCTTCGCGGTCGTGCCCGGTCACGAAAACGGTCAGATCGAGCATGTAGTCGAGCAGGCCGACCGCTACGTCATCGTCGACAAGCGCGACGCGTTCGAGCACCTGGTGGAGTAGGGCGGGGCCGGAGCCCCGCCCTTTCGCGAGTTCGGAAAGTGCCTACTTTGCCGGCGAGGCAGTCGTTGCCGGACCGCCGCTCTCGTACTCCCGCTCGATCCGCTCCAGCTCCTCCTCGGTGCCCTGCCGTACCGGCCCCTTGAACCACTTCTTGGCCGAGAGCACGTACCAGCCGCCGAAGAGCAACAGCGCGCCGCCGACGAGGATCGGGGCGTAGTTCAGCGCCTCCCAGGTGAACTCGTCCGCCCACGGGACGCTCGACTTGTACGGCGGCAGCAGGAAGATCAGCGTGATGAACGCGACCCAGATGATCGCGACCAGGTCGATCCACTTGTAGTGCTTGCCCAGGCTCCACGCGCCCGGCTCGAAGCGATCGCCGAGCCGGAAGCGGAGGATGACCGGGAGGATGAACGCGATGTAGAGGCCGATCACCGCGATCCCTGTGCCGACGAGGTAGCCGACGAGGTAGTTCCAGTACGCCGGGACCATGATCAGCGCCGACAGGACGACGATCGCAAGGACGGCCATCTGTGGTACGCGGTTCTTGCCGACCTGGCGCCAACAGTCGATGGCCCGGGGACGGCTCCGTCGCGCGAGAACGCGAACAGCATCCGCGAGGCCGACGTGATCGATGCGGTCACGCAGAAGAACTGCGCGACCACGCAGATGAAGAGCAGGAACTCCGCCCAGCCCTGGCCCATCGACTCGGCCCAGCTCCAGGGGACGATGAAGGCGATGTTCTCGATCGCCCCAGCAGTGCTCGGGATCGCCAACGTGACGGCGAGCAGCAGGATGAACCCGAAGATCACCGAGACGACGACCGACATGTACATCCCGACGGCCGCGGCGCGCGAGGCGTTCCGCGTCTCCTCGGCCAGGTGCGCCGAGGCGTCGAAGCCGGTGATCGTGTACTGGGCCATCAGCAGGCCGGTCAGGAACACGTAGATGAAGACGAAGCTGCCGAAGTTCTCGTTGCCCGTCCCGAACCCGGTCGCGTTCACCGTCTCGCCGAACGCGTAGCCGAGCGACTGGTGGTTGTCGGGGACGATCAGCAGGATCCCGACGATCACCGCGACACCGACCATGTGCCAGTACGCCGAGATCTTGTTCAGCAGCGCCGTGATGCTGACGTTCATCAGGTTGATGAGCGCCGCCGCCGCGAGGAAGATCACGTACAGGAGGTAGATGTACTCCTTCTCGTTCGGGTAGTCGAACCAGAAGTTCAGGAGCGCGGTCCCGAACGTGGCGAGGCCGTAGCCGATCGCCGCCGTGACGGCGATCTGGCCGATCAGGTTGAACCAGCCGGTGAACCAGCCCCACGCCGGGCTCCCGAGCTTGGACGCCCAGTAGTAGAGGCCGCCGGCGGTCGGGTACGCCGAGGCGATCTCCGCCATCGCGAGCGCGACGATCGTGCTCATCAGGCCGACGAGCAGCCAGCCCCAGGTGACCGCGACCGGCCCGCCCTGCCCGAACGCGATGTAGTACGAGGTCAGGCACCCGGCGAGGATCGAGATGATCGTGAAGGAGATGGCGAAGTTCTCGAACCCGCCCATGCCCCGGAACAGCACCTGGGCGTAGCCGAGCCGGTGGAGCAGGCTTTCGTCGTCCGCTGTGCCGCTACGCGGTCGCAGCCGCAGGATCCGTACTCAATGCAGCCCTCCGTTGTCGATGCCGAGCGCGGCAATTGACCCACCTTTTCGGGGCTCGTGTCAATTCGCCCTATGCGCGAACGCGGTCTCCGTCGGGGTCGAAGAGCGGCTCGTGGGCGATCTCGCCGGCGATCCAGTCGCCGAAGATCTCGATCTCGACCGGCGTTCCGACCTCGGCTCGCTCGGCCGGGACGTAGGCGTACGCGATCGAGCGCTCGACCGTGTAGCCGTAGCCGCCGCTCGTCACCCGGCCGACGGTGTCGCCGTCGATGCGCACCGGCTCGGAGCCGAGCGCGACCGCGCGTGGGTCGTCGAGCATGACGCACACCAGGCGCCGCTCGGGCTCCTGCTTCTCCAGAAGCGCCTCGCGGCCGAGGAACTCGCCCTTGTCGAGCTTGACCGCGAACCCGAGCCCTGCCTCCCAGGGGGTGTCCTCCGGGGTGATGTCGGCGCCCCAGACGCGGTAGCCCTTCTCGAGCCGGCAGGAGTCGATCGCCTTGTAGCCGCCTGCGACCAGGCCGTGCTCGCGACCCGACTCCCAGATCGCGTCCCAGAGGCGGAGACCGAACTCGCTCGGGCAGTAGAGCTCCCAGCCGAGCTCGCCGACGTAGGTCACGCGCAGGGCGAGGCACGGCACCGGGCCGACGGCGATCTCCCGCGACCGCATGTACGGGAAGTCGAGCGGCCCGGCGAGCGGCTCGAGGATCTCGCGAGACCGCGGCCCCCAGATCCCCAGGCACGCGAGCTGGGAGGTGACGTCCTCGACGCGGACGGAGCCGTCGTCCGGGGCGTGCGACTGGATCCAGGCGAGGTCGTGCCGGCCGAACGCCGTGCCGGTGACGATCCGGAAGCGGTCCTCGGCGAGCCGCGTGACGGTGAAGTCGCACTCGATCCCGCCGCGCTCGTTCAGCATCGACGTGTACGTGATCGCTCCGACGTCGCGCGCCACCTTGTTGTCGCAGAGACGCTCGAGGAAGTCCGCGGCGCCCTCGCCGGCCACCTCGATCTTGGCGAAGGACGTCTCGTCGAAGATCGCCGCCGCTTCGCGCGTCGCGCGGTGCTCCGCCCCGATCGCGGGCGACCACAGGCGTCCCGCCCAGCCGCGCGGCCGGAGCGACTCGTCGCCGGCGGCGGCGTTGGGCTCGAACCAGTTCGCGCGCTCCCAGCCGGACTTCTCGCCGAACGCCGCGCCGAGCTCGGCGAGCCGCGGGTAGGCGGGGGAGAGGCGGAGCGGCCTCCCTGCCTGCCGCTCATGGCCGGGGTACTTGACGTCGTAGTACGTCGAGTAGACCTCGAGCGTGCGGGCGAGGGTGTAGTCCCGGCTCCGGTAGTGGCGGCCGAAGCGCCGGGAGTCCATCTCCCAGACGTCGAGGCTGGGGATTCCCTCGACGATCCACTCGGCGACGAGCTTGCCCATGCCGCCGGCCCCGGCCAGCCCGTGGGCGCAGAAGCCGGCCGCGACCCAGAAGCCGCGCACGTCGGTCGGGCCGAGGATGAACTCGCCGTCCGGAGTGAAGGCCTCCGGGCCGTTGATCAGCCGCAGCACCTCGGCGTCCTCCAGCATGGGCACCCGGACGATCGCGTTCTCCATCAGCTCCTGGAACCGGTCCCAGTCCTCCTCGAGGAGCCGCCCGTTGAAGTCCGGCGGGATGCCGTCGAGGCCCCACGGCGCCGGATTGCGCTCGTAGCCGCCCATCACGAGGCCGCCGGACTCGCCGCGGAAGTAGACGAGCAGCGACGGGTCGCGCATCGTCGGCAGCTCGAGCGGCAGGTCGGCCGGGCGCGTGACGAGGTACTCGTGCGCCATCGGGATCACGGGGACGACGACTCCGGCGAGCGCCCCGATCTCGGCGGCGAACATCCCGCCGGCGTTGACGACGATCTCTGTCTCGATGCGGCCCCTGTCGGTCTCGACCGCTTGCACGCGGCCCCGCTCGACCTCGATCCCGGTCACGCGGGTGTTCGTCTCGACCTCGGCGCCGCCGCGCCTGGCGCCTTCGGCGAGCGCAAAGGTCAGCTGGCTCGGGTCGATGTAGCCGTCGGTGGGGAGGTACGCGGCGCCACGCACCCCGTCGGTGGACATGGGCGGGAAGAGGCGTTGGGCTTCGCCGGCAGAGATCAGCTCGAGTGGGAGCCCGAAGGTCTTCGCCCAGCCGGCCTGTCGAGCGAGCTCCTCCATGCGCTCCTCCGAGGACGCGAGCCGGAGCGAGCCGACCTCGTGCCAACCGGTCTCGAGGCCGACCTCGTCGCCGAGCGTCCGGTACAGGTCGACCGAGCTCATCATCATCTTCGTGAGGCTCAACGAGCCGCGAAGCTGCCCGACGAGGCCGGCGGAATGGAATGTCGAGCCGCTCGTCAGGTCGGCACGCTCGACGAGCACGACGTCGTCCCAGCCGAGCTTCGTCAGCCAGTAGAGGACGGCGCAGCCGCCGACGCCGCCGCCGATGACGACGACCCGTGCACGGTCCCTCACGCGAGCGCTCGCTCGAAGTGGCGGTTCGCGTAGTCCTCGTAGTCGAAGTCGAGCCTCGAGATGCCCTGCTGGACGACGCCCCACATCGCCTCGCGGAAGTCGGACATGAAGCGCATCAGGCGGAGATGCTCGCGGTCTGGGGGCCGCAGCTCGCCGAAGTAGGCCTCCAGCAGCAGGTCGCTCTCGGGCTCCGACAGCTCGTGGTTGACGGAGAAGTTCGCGAGGTCGAAGAAACGGTCGCCCATGCCGGCGTACTCCCAGTCCACGATCCGGATCCCGTCGCTCGAGCGGATGAAGTTCGCGTTCAGCAGGTCGTTGTGGCACGGCTGCTCCGGCCGCGGCCCGAGCGTGCGCTCGATCTCGTCGGCGCGGGCCTTTGCTTCGGAGAACTGCGGCGGGATGCGGACGCCGTGCGCGACCGCGGTGTCGCGGTAGGCCTCGACGACGCGGAAGGCGTCGAACCGAGCGGGGAAGCCGGGACCGTCGTGGATGCGTCGGAGCAGCGCCGCGACCTCGCGCAGGCCTGTCGGCTCTCGGATCTCCTCGACCGGGACGATGCCGCCCTCGACGAAGCACGTGACGAGAGACTCCTCGACGAAGTCGACAACCTCGGGCCCGACGCCGAGCGATGCCGCCGTCCGCGCAGCCGCGTGTTCCGCGGCGCGGTCGATGCCGAGCAGCTCGGTGTCGGCGCCCGCGATCCGCAGGACGTACGCCTTCCCATCGACGCGGACGACGAAGTTGTGGTTGGTGATCCCGCCGCCGAGCGGCTCGATCTCGAGCTCCCGATCCGGCCAGACGCGCGCCGCTATCTGCTCCGCCCGCATCGCGCGATCCTAAGCTGCTGCGGTGCGCGCGCTCCTGCTCGACTTCAACGGGACGATCTCCGACGACGAGCCGCTGCTCTGCCGGATCTTCATGGAGCTCTTCGCGGACGAGAAGCCCTTGAGCGAGGACGAGTACTACGAGCGGCTCGCCGGGTTGGCCGATCGCGAGATCGTCCAGGAGTGGCTTGGCCGCGACGATCCTGCGCTCGTCGAGCGGAAGATCGAGCGCTACGGGGAGCTCGCGGACGGCTCCGCGGTGACGCTGCGAGGCCCGGGACGCCGTCGAGTATGCCGCCGGCCATGCGGCAGTCGCGGTCGTCTCCGGCTCGGCGCGGGCGGAGATCGAGCCCGTTCTTGCGAAGGCCGGCCTCATGGAATCCATCACGACAATCGTCGCGTCGGACGACATCCGGCGGAGCAAACCGGACCCCGAGGGGTACCTCATCGCGCTCGAGCGGCTCGGAGTCACGGCGGCGGAAGGTGCCGCCGTGGAGGACTCCGAGGCCGGGGTCGAGGCGGCGAAGGCGGCCGGTCTCTACTGCGCCGCTGTGACGACCACGCTCCCGGCGGAACGGCTCTCCGCGGCCGACGAGATCGCCCACCGGTTTGATCGAGACCTGATCGCCGGACTACTCTCGCGCTCATGATCACTCTCGAAGAACTGCGGTCGGAGGTCGAGAGCGGTGCGATCGACACGATTGTCGTCGCCTTCACCGACATGCAGGGCCGCCTAATGGGCAAGCGCGTCCACGCGGAGTTCTTCCTCGAGGACTCGGTCGACCACGGCGTGGAGGGTTGCAACTACCTGCTCGCGCTCGAGATGGAGATGGACCCGGTGCCCGGCTACGCGCTCGCGAGCTGGGATCAGGGCTACGGCGACTTCCGGCTCGCGCCGGACTTCGGGACTCTCCGTCGCATCCCCTGGCTCGAAGGGACCGCGCTCGTGCTCGCCGACGTCCTCGCCCACGACGGCGGCGACGTCAAGCCTTCGCCGAGGCAGGTCCTGAAGGCGCAGGTCGCGCGCGCCGAGGCGCTCGGCTACACGCCGATGTTCGGCTCCGAGCTCGAGTTCTTCCTGCTCAAGGAGAGCTACGAGGAGGCGCACGCGAAGCACTACCGGGACCTGACCCCGTCCGTGCCGTACATCCTCGACTACCACATCCTCGCCTCGACCTACGACGAGCCGCTGATCCGGCAGATCCGCAACGGGATGCACGGCGCCGGGATCCGCGTCGAGACCTCGAAGGGCGAGGCATGGCCCGGCCAGCACGAGATCAACTTCCGCTACGACGACGCGGTCACGATGGCCGACAACCACGTGGTCTACAAGAACGGCGCCAAGGAGATCGCGCACCTGAACGGCTGCTCGATCACCTTCATGGCCAAGCCCGACCACACGTGGATCGGCAGCTCGTGCCACATCCACTCGAGCCTCTGGCGCGACGGGGAGAACGCGTTCGCGGGCGAGTCGGACGTGTTCAAGCAGTACCTCGCGGGCCAGATCGCGGCACTGAAAGAGCTGGCGATCTTCGTTGCGCCGACGATCAACTCCTACAAGCGGTTCGCCGCGGGCAGCTGGGCGCCGACGACGCTCGCCTGGGGCCACGACAACCGCACGTGCGGCTTCAGGATCGTCGGCCACGGCCCGGCGCTGCGGACCGAGACCCGGATTCCGGGCGGCGACGTCAACCCCTATCTCGCCTTCGCGGCGCTGATCGCTGCCGGGCTGCACGGGATCGAGAACGAGCTCGAGCTGCCCCCGCCGCTCGAGGGGAACGCCTACGAGTCCGACGCGGAGCGCTTCCCTCACTCGCTGCGCGAGGCAATCGCGGCGCTGGAGTCCGGGTCGGTGGCACGCCCGGCGCTCGGCGACGAGGTCGTCGACCACTACCTCAACTACGCGCGAACGGAGCAGCGGCTCTTCGACGAGGTCGTCACCTGCTACGAACGGGAGCGGATGTTCGAGCGCGGATGAGGCCGCTGATCGGGATCACGTCGTATGCGGAGGAAGTCCGCTGGGGCGTCTGGACCGAGAGTGCCGCCCTGGTGCCTTTGGCCTACGTTCGTGCGGTCGAACATGCGGGCGGGCGGCCGTTCGTCGTGCCACCGTCCGAGGACGGTCTCGAGGAGACCCTGGACGCCCTCGACGGCGTGATCTTCTCGGGCGGCGGCGACCTCGATCCCGAGCTGTACGGGGCCGATGCTCATGAGGCGACCGACGTCCCGCACAAGGAGCGCGACGCCGCCGAGCTGCGTCTCCTCGAGGCGGCGCTCGAGCGGGACATGCCGGTTCTGGCCATCTGTCGAGGCTCTCAGCTCCTCAACGTCGCTTGCGGCGGCGACCTCGTCCAACACCTGCCGGAGGTCGTCGGCCACGAGCAGCACCGGCACGACCCGGGTTCATACTCGGATCACGACGTGGACGTCGCCGCCGACAGCCGACTCGGTGCGCTGCTCGGCGACCGAACGCCCGTCAAGTCACACCACCACCAGGCTTACGGCCGCATCGGCTCGGGGCTTCGTGAGGTGGCGTGGGCCGACGACGGCGTCGTCGAAGGGCTCGAGGACGCGGACAAGCGGTTCGCGCTCGGCGTCCTCTGGCATCCCGAGGAGGGGGAGGACTTCGCACTCTTCAAGGGCCTCGTCGACGAGGCGCGCCGCTACCGGCTGGAGCGGTCATGACCGTTGTCGTCAATCCGGCGACCGAGGAGACGATCGCCGAGGTCCCGGAGGCGACGGCCGAAGACGCTGATCGCGCGGTCGAGGCGGCGGAGCGGGCGTTTCCGGCCTGGCGTGCGTTGGCGCCGGGTGACCGTGTTCGGCTGTTGCGCCGACTCGCGTCGGCGGTCGAGGAGCACGGCGAGGAGCTGGCGCTGCTCGAGACGCGGAACGTCGGCAAGCCGATCGGCGATTCGCGCGGCGAGGTGCAGATGGTCGCCGACGTCTTCCACTTCTACGCCGGAGCGGTCGACAAGCACTACGGCGAGACGATCCCGGTCGCGGGCGGCGTCGACCTGACCTTCCGCGAGCCGCTGGGCGTCGTCGGGCTGATCGTCCCCTGGAACTTCCCGATCGCGATCTCGAGCTGGAAGCTCGGGCCCGCGCTCGCCTGCGGGAACACCGTCGTCCTGAAGCCGGCCGAGCTCACACCGCTGACGGCGGTCCGGCTTGGGGAGATCGCGCTCGAAGCGGGTCTGCCCGAAGGCGTCCTGAACGTCGTCACGGGTCGTGGGTCTGTTGTCGGGCAGCGGCTGGTCGAGCACCCCGACGTCGCGAAGATCGGGTTCACGGGCTCGACCGAGGTCGGCCGCGGCGTCATGGAGGGGGCGGCCGGGACGATCAAGCGAGTAACGCTCGAGCTCGGCGGCAAGTCGGCGAACCTCGTGTTCGCGGACGCAGATCTGGAGGCCGCGGCAGCCGGCGCCCCGTACGCGGTTTTCGGCAACGCGGGCCAGGACTGCTGCGCGCGCTCGCGGATCCTCGTCGAGCGCGGCGCCTATGACCGCTTCCTGGAGCTGCTCGTCGAGCGGACGGCCGGCGTTCGAGTCGGCGATCCCGAGGACGACGCGACCGAGATGGGGCCGCTCATCTCCGCCGCGCACCGCGAGAAGGTGTCGTCCTACGCCAACGGTAATGTTGTCTTTCGTGGCGACACACCCGACGGTCCCGGCTTCTGGTTCCCCTGCACGCTCGTGGAGTCATCGAACGACGACCGCGTCGCCCGTGAGGAGGTGTTCGGCCCGGTCGCCGCCGTGATCCCCTTCGAGGACGAGGCCGAAGCCGTCCGGATCGCGAACGACACGCCGTACGGGCTGTCGGGGTCGATCTGGACTCGTGACGTCGGTCGGGCGATGCGGGTCGCCCGAGCGGTGGACACGGGCGTCCTCTCCGTCAACTCGAATACGTCCGTTCGGGTCTCGACGCCGTTCGGCGGGTTCAAGCAGTCCGGGTTCGGGCGGGAGCTCGGGATGCATGCGCTGGAGGGCTACTCCGAGGTCAAGAACGTGTACATCGCGACCGAGGACGCGTAGTGCCCGTGGGCCGGCTCGACGGCAAGGTCGTCGTGATCACGGGCGCCGGCGGCGGGATGGGCCGGGACGCGGCGCTCCTCTTCTCGGAGGAAGGCGCGAGCGTTTGCGTCGCCGACGTCGATCTGGCGCGCGGCCGAGGAGACCGCGTCGGAGGCGAGGGAGGCCTTCGCGTTCCAGGTCGACGTGGCCGATTCGGGCAGCGTCCAGGCGATGTACGCCGCCACCGCGGAGCGCTACGGCGGGATCGACGTGCTCTACAACAACGCCGGGATCTCCCCGCCGGACGACGACTCGATCCTCGACACGACCGAGGAGGCGTGGCAGCGCGTCCAGGACGTGAACACGAAGGGCGTGTACCTCTGCTGCAAGTACGGGATCCCATACCTGCTGGAGCGGGGTGGAGGCTCGGTGATCAACGTCGCCTCCTTCGTGGCGCTGGTTGGTGCGGCGACGTCGCAGATCTCCTACACGGCCTCGAAGGGCGCGGTCCTCGCGATGTCGCGCGAGCTCGGCGTCCAGTTCGCGCGCCAGGGGATCCGCGTCAATGCGCTGTGCCCGGGCCCGGTCGAGACGCCGCTGCTGCTGCGGATCTTCGGCGACGATCCGGACGCGTTCGAGCGACGGCGCATCCACCTGCCGATGGGCCGGCTCGCGAAGCCGCGCGAGATCGTGAACGCCGCGCTCTTCCTGGCCAGTGACGAATCGACGTATGTGAACGGCGCGACGTTCCTGGTCGACGGCGGCCTGACCGCCGCCTACGTCACGCCGGAATAGACAGGACCACCTTGCCGAAGTGCTCGCCGGTCTCCAGGCGCTCGTGCGCGGCGCGCGCCTCGGAAAGCGGATAGACGGAATCCACGACCGGCTTGGCCTTGCCGCTCTTGACGAGCTCGAAGGCGCCCTCGAAGTCCTCCTTGGTGCCCATCGTCGAGCCGAGGATCGTCAGCTGTTTCCACCACACACGGTGGAGGGCTGCCTTCGGGTTCGGCCCGGTTGTCGCACCGCAGACTGCAATCCGGCCGTGCGCCCGAACTGCCTGGAGCGATCTCTCCCAGGTCGCCTCCCCAACGTGCTCGACCACGACGTGCACTCCGGGACCGCCGGTGGCCTCCTTCACGGCTGCCACAACATCGCCCGTCGTGTGGTTGACGACGACATCGGCGCCCAGGCCTCGGACGAGCTCGACCTTCGCGTCGCTCGACGATGTTGCGACCACGTGCGCGCCGAGCGCTCTCGCGATCACGACCGCAGACGATCCGATCCCGCTTCCGGCTCCCCAGACGAGCACCCACTCGCCCTCGACGAGCGCGGCGCGTGTGACCAGCATCCGGTAGACGGTCTCGAAGACGAGCGGGAACGCGGCGGCTGCCTCGAACGAGAGCTCGTCGGGAATCGGGTAGACGTTCGACTCCGGCACCGCGACGAGCTCAGCATGCGTCCCGTCCATGTGCTCGCCGACGACGCTGATCCGGTCGCCGTGCTCGATCCCCGGGTTGATGACGACGCGGCGGCCCTCAGGATCGAGACCCGCGCCGTCTGCGCCCAGGATCCGCGGCTTCGGAACGGAGGGAAGACCGGCGCGGACCCAGAGGTCGAGCCGGTTCAGGGATGCAGCCCGCAGCTGGATCAGCACCTCGCCGGGGCCAGGCTCCGGGTCGGGCGCATCCTCGTACCGCAGAACCTCGGGCCCGCCGTCCTCGTGGATCCGGATTGCCTTCATTCCCCGCGACTCTAGGCAGAATCTGGCGTATGACGGCCGCTGAACTCGAACGGTTGGCCGAGGAGCTCGGCATCGACGCGATTGGTGCGGCCCCCGCCCAGCCCTACACCGAGACCGAGCGCCACATCGCCGAACGTGGGGAGCGCGGGCTCTTCGCCGACCTGAAGTTCACGATGGCGCAGCCGGAAGTGTCCTGTCACCCGGAGACGCTTCTCCCCGATGCCCGGACGGTCGTCTCGGCGGCGCTCTGCTACTACGCCGACGGCCCCGAGCCCCAGCCGGGTGACGGCCGCCTCCCGCGCTACACGTGGAGCGACGCCTACGAAGAGCTTCGCGAGCGCCTCGACGAGCTCGGACGCCGCCTCGGCGGCGACTACCGCGTCCTGGTCGACGCGAACCAGCACGTCGACCGTGAGGCTGCGGCCCGCTCCGGCGTCGGCTTCTACGGGAAGAACACGATGCTGATCACGCGGAAACATGGATCGTGGGTCGTTCTCGGGACGCTCGTGACGACCGTCGAGCTCGAGCCCACACCACCTCTCGGCCTCGACTGCGGCTCCTGCCGCCTCTGCATCGAGGCCTGCCCGACCAATGCACTCGACGAGCCGGGCGTCCTCGACACGAATGCTTGCCTCTCCTATTGGACGCAATCGCGACACTCGATCCCCGAACCGGTCCGCGTCGCGCTCGAGGACCGTGTCTACGGCTGCGACATCTGCCAGGACGTCTGCCCGTGGAACCGTGGCGTCGAGAAGCGTCGGGCCGGCGCGGCGCCGCCCGGCGTAGAGACCCACGTCTCGCTCGTGGACTGGCTCGAGGCCGAGGACGCCGAGCTCCGTGCCCGCTACGAGCGTCTTTTCGTCCCGCGCAACGATCCGCGCTACCTGCGCCGTAACGCGCTCGTCGCGCTGGGGAACACGGCTGGCCCAGAGCACCGCGACCACGCTGAGCGCTACGCCCGGTCGGAGGACGACCTGCTCCGCGAGCATGCCGAGTGGGCTCTCGCCCGCCTGGACGAACGGCACAATTCGTAGCCGCGTGAACCAGGACGCGAGACGACGCTCTCGGACGGAGGTCGGGATGGCGTGGGTGCGGCTCCTTGCCGTGCCGTTCGCCGTCCTGGAGGTCGGGGTGCTCAAGGACGACTACCCGCCCGGGTACGAGCGCTGGGCGTGGGCGCTCACCGCGCTTCTCGCGGTCGGCTCCGTCGTCCTGCTCTGGCTCGCCTATCGCGTGCCGTCCAGAGCGGCCCGGCGACGGATCGGCTTCGGCGCTCTGCTGCTCGACTCAGTCGTGGTCTACGGATACGTGCTCGTCTACACGTTCGAGCCGGGAACCCCGATCCGGCAGCTGGTCTTCGTCCCGCTGATCGAGGCTGCGCTGCGCTACGGAATCGTCGGTGCCCTGGCGATGTCCGCCGTCTCGGCCGTGATGCTCACGATCGCCGAATGGTGGCGGGAGGATCACTTCCCCCCGCAGGATTTCGACATCGACCGAATCGTTCTGCCGGTCGGCGTGCAGCTGATCCTGGGGCTGATCGTCGGCTCGCTCGTCAACCGGCTGCGCGACGAGCGGAGAGGAGCCCGCGACCGTGTGGCCGAGGCAGAGGCACTGCGGGACGAGCTGGGTCGCCGCTCGGACATCCTCGACGCGACGAACCGGGCTGCCCGCGCGCTCGGATCGTCGCTCGACCTCGAGCAGGCGTTCGCCGCCTTCATCCGGGAGCTGCGGGGACTGATCCCATTCGAGCGCACGGCGATCGTCCTGCTCGAGGACGGGCGGCTGCGCGTGCTCGCGACGGCCGGGGAGGGGGCCGAGCGGGTTTTCCCACCCGGAACCGTCGTCTCGATCGAAGGCTCGATCGTGGAGGACGTCGTCAAGGGTGGGCAGACGATCTACCGGAAGGACATGTCGGAACCGGCGTACGACGAGGAGGAGGACTTCCTCGCCCTCGGGCTCCACTCCCGTGTCGTCGCGCCGATCCTGTCCGGAGCGGCGACGATCGGCGCGATCTCAGTCGTCCGCCACGAGCCCGAGGCGTTCCGCGCCGGCGAGATCGAGCTCCTCGGGCTTCTGGGCCGCCTGGTCGGCAGCGCGATCCAGAACATCCGCGCCTACGAGGCCGAGCGGACGACAGTCGAGGAGCTCCGCAGGCTCTCCGCGCTTCGCGCCGACTTCGTGTCGCTCGTCTCGCACGAGCTGCGGAGCCCGATGGCGTCGGTCATCGGCTCGGCACGGACGCTCGAACAGCGCTGGCGCGAGCTCACGGCCGAGCAGCGCGAGTCGTTCCTGGCCCTGATCGCCCACGAGACTTCCCGGCTCGCAGACCTCATCGGAGACGTCCTCGACACGTCGAGGATCGAGGCCGGCACCTTCACCTACTCGTTCGTCGACGTCGATCTCGCTCGGCTGGTTCGCGACTCCGCCGCAGCGGCGGAGCACGGACAGGACGAAGTCGCGGTCGAGGCTGTCGTCCGCGAGCCGCTCCCGGTCGTGCGCGGCGATCGCGACCGGCTCCGCCAGGTACTCGTGAACCTGATCGACAACGCCGTCAAGTACTCGCCGCCGGGCGACACGGTCAGGGTGGAGGCGGAGAACACAGACGGTCGCGTCGTGATCGAGGTTCGCGACCGAGGCCCCGGGATCTCGCCGGAGCACCAGCGCCTGATCTTCGAGAAGTTCGGGCGGGCCAACGTGGCAGAGCACGCGAAGCCCGGGACCGGCCTCGGGCTCTTCATCGCACGCTCGATCGCCGAGGCACACGGCGGTGCGCTCGAGGTGCGCTCGGTCCCCGGCGGGGGCGCCACCTTCACGCTCACACTGCCGGTCTAGGCGCTCCCGTCCTTGCGTGATAGCAGTCCGAACGAGCTCTGATATCAGAGCATTGGTGCCAGAAACGGCTTGATCAAGCCAAAAACTCGCCCTTGACAGGTGCCCTTGCACCCACGTATCAATGCCGCCCATGCCTCTTCTCCGAGTCGCCGTCGCCGTGCTCGCTTTGGCCGCACTTCCCGTGGCCACGGCGTGCGGTGGCGACGACGCCTCGGGGGCGGACTCAGGCTCGATCAGTTTCTTGATCTTCGGCGACCCGGCGGAGATCAACGCGTACCGGACGCTGATCAAGTCATTCAACGAAGAGGTGCCGGACATCAACGTGCAGCTGATCGAGGCGAGCGACCGCGAGGACCTGATCGCGCGCCTCTCGACGTCGCTTGCCGGCGGCTCGCCGCCAGACCTCTTCCTCATGAACTACCGCTTCTACGGCCAGTTCGCCGCCCGTGACGCGCTCGAGCCCCTGGAGTCGTACGTGGAGGACTCCGATGTCTTCGAGGAGGACGACTTCTACCCCGAGTCGCTCGACGCCTTCCGGTGGAAGGGCGAGCTGACCTGCCTGCCGCAGAACGTCTCGAGCCTGATCGTCTACTACAACCGCGACCTGTTCAAGCGCTTCGGCGTACCGCTTCCGACGGACGGTATGAGGTGGAACGAGTTCGTCTTCCGGGCGCAGCAGATGACGCGGGACAAGAACGGTCAGCCCGTGCGCGGCGCCGATCCCGACCTGCCGCAGGCGAACACTGCCCCGGCCGAGATCTACGGGCTCGGGGTCGAGCCGGAGATCATCCGGATCGCGCCGTTCGTCTGGTCGAACGGGGGCGAGATCGTCGACGACACCGACAACCCGACGCGATTCACGCTCGACGCCGTCGACTCGAAGCAAGCCGTCGACCAGTTCTTCCAGCTCCGGACGCTCCACGGCGTTGTCCCGACCGACCAGGACGTCGAGGCCGAGGATGACGAGAGTCGCTTCGTGAACGGCCGCCTCGCAATGCTCCTGGACTCGCGCCGGGCAGTGCCCAGCCTCCGTGAGGCGGCGGAGTTCGACTGGGACGTCGTCTCGCTTCCGTATTTCCGCGAGCCGGCGAACATCCTCCACTCGGACGCGTACTGCATGACCGAGGCGTCGGACTCCAAGGACGCGGCCTGGCGCTTCGTCGAGTACGCGCTCGGCCCCGAGGGCGCGGCCGTCGTAGCGAAAACCGGACGCACGGTCCCATCGCTCCGCTCCGTCGCAGAGTCGGACGCCTTCCTCGATCCGACCCAGAAGCCGAAGAACTCGCAGGCGTTCCTCGATGCGATCGAGACGATCCAGCACGTGCCGACCGTCTCCACGTGGCCCGAGATCGAGGACGTGACGAACGGGCTCCTGGAGAACGGCATGTACCTCGGTCAGCCCGTGGACAAGGTGGTCAAGGAAATCGATCTGAAGACTCGACCCCTGTTCGAGCGCGGCGAGAGCGCCGAGCGCTAGCTCTACACTCGGCGGCACGTGAGGGCCGGCGAGCGCAAGTGGGGAGGCTGGCGGCAGCCGGCCGCGTTCGCGGTGGCCGTTGCCTTCCTGCTCCCTCTCTGGTTCATGGTCAGCGGCTCGCTCCGCGAGCCCGGTCTGCCGCCTCCACGCGCGCCCGAGCTGATCCCGCGTCCGATCTCGACGGCGAGCTACCACGAGGCCTTCGACCTCGTCGACCTGGCGCTCTACACGGTCAACTCGCTCATCGTCGCCGCGCTGACTGTGCCGCTCGCGGTGCTGGTGGCCTCCCTGGCCGGGTTCGCGCTGCTGCTCGTGGCCGGGCGTGCGCGGGCCGTGCTGGTCGGCCTCTCGTTCGCCGCGCTGATGATCCCGGTCACCGCACTGCTCGTCCCGCGCTTCACGATGTTCCGCTGGCTCGGCCTGACCGACACCTGGGTCCCGCTGATCGCACCCGCGCTGCTCGGGCTCTCGCCGTTCTACGTCCTGCTCTTCTACTGGAGCTTCCGGCGGCTTCCGAAGGAGCTGTTCGAGGCGGCCCGCCTCGAGGGGATGTCGCCGTTCGGAATGTGGCGCCGCCTCGGGATGCCGCTCGTGCGACCGGTGACGATCGCGGTCGCCCTGCTGGCCTTCATCGCGTCGTGGGGGAACTTCCTCGAGCCGCTGGTCTACCTCTTCGACCCCGACCTCTACACGCTGCCGCTCGGCCTTCGGTCCCTGGAGACGCTCGACCGGACGAACTATCCGATGCTGCTCGCCGGCGCCGTCGTCGCGACCGCGCCGGTCGTCTTGGCCTTTGCGATCGCCCAGCGCTACTTCCTCCACGAGGACCGCGGGGCGGGGTGGCTCGGACGATGAGCCGGATCGCGCTCGACGGGGTTCGCAAGCGCTTCGGCGAGACGACGGCGCTGGACGGCGTCGACCTCGAGGCAACGGACGGCGAGCTCCTCGTCGTCGTCGGCCCCTCGGGCTGCGGGAAGAGCACGCTCCTCCGGTGCGTTGCGGGACTGGAGGCCGTCGACGAGGGAACGATCAGGATCGGCGACCGCGACGTGACGCAGGTGAGACCGGCCGCGCGCAACGTGTCGATGGTCTTCCAGAGCTACGCGCTCTTCCCGCACCTGACGGTCCGCGAGAACATCGCCTTCGGCCTGGTGGTGCGCGAGGAGCCGAAGCAGGTCGTGCGCGAACGCGTCGCGGAGGCGTCCGAGCTCGTCGGGGTCGTGGACTTCCTCGAGCGCCGCCCGTACGAGCTCTCCGGCGGCGAGCGCCAACGTGTCGCGCTCGCCCGGGCGCTCGTGCGACGGCCCGACGCATTCCTCCTCGACGAGCCCCTCTCCAACCTCGACGCGGGCACGCGGGTGCAGATGCGCACCGAGCTCCGGCGGCTCCACCGGGAGATCGGATCGACGATGGTGCACGTCACGCACGACCAGGTCGAGGCGCTGACCCTCGGGGACAGGATCGCGGTGCTCGACGCCGGCCGCGTCCGGCAGGTGGGGACGCCCGACGAGGTCTACGGGCGGCCGCGCGACCGCTTCGTCGCGGGCTTCCTCGGCAGCCCGGCGATGAACTTCCTCGGCCACGAGGCGGCAAGCCGGTTCTACGAGATCCCCGAGGGGACGGTGCTCGGAGTCCGGCCGGAGCACGTCAGGCTCGGGACGGACGGTGTGCCGACCCGAGTCGACCTCGTCGAGGTGGCGGGAAGCGATGCGTACGTCCATCTCGACCGCGGGCTGGTCGCGCGGGTTCCGGCGCACTCGCGGCCGGCGGAGGGCGCAGGAGTGGGGGCAGGCTTCGATCGCGAGGCCACGCACCTCTTCGACGAGTCGACCGGCGAGCGGCGGGAGTGGCCCTGACCGAGCGGCGTCAGGTCTTCCTCATGCTCGCGCCGTACGTCTTCGGCCTCGTCGCGCTGGTCGCGCTGCCGGCGCTCGTCACCTTCGGCCTGGCCTTCACGGAGTACGACTTGATCCGCTCACCCAACTTCAACGGGCTCGACAACTTCCGCGAGCTGTTGGACGACGAGATCTTCGGGATCGCTCTGAAGAACTCGCTCGTCTTCGCTGCGATCGCCGTGCCGCTCCGCCTCGTCGGCGCGCTCGGCCTGGCGCTTCTGCTGCACCGCCGGTTCACCGGCGTCGGCACCTACCGCTCGTCCGCCGCGCTTCCGACCGTGATCCCGGACATCGCGTACGGGCTCGTCTGGCTCTGGCTCTTCAACCCGCTCTACGGGCCGATCAACCTGCTCCTCCGCTGGCAGGGCGACAGCCCGACCACGACGGCGTGGGGCGTCCAGCCGCCGCAGTGGCTGACCCATCCGAACGACGCCCGTGCAGCGATCATCATCATGAGCCTGTTCACGATCGGTGAGGGCTTCGTGATCCTCCTCGTCACCCGGCAGGGCCTGCCGACGGAGCTCTACGACCTGGCCGCACTGGAGGACGCGACAGCGTGGGGGCTCTTCAGGCGCGTGACCCTTCCGCTGATGGCGCCGATCCTCCTCCTGCTGTTCGCGCGCGACACGATCTACAGCCTCCAGTGGACGTTCGTCCCGGCGCTCGTCGTGACCGAGGGCGGCCCACCGGAGTTCTCGACGACGTACGTGCCGCTGTTCGTCTACCGGAACGCGTTCGAGTTCCTGCGCTACGGCTACGCGTCCGCCGCCACGCTGGTGATGTTCGTGCTGACGGCGCTGATCGTGTGGCTGCAGTGGCGCATCGTGCGCCGCTGGCGCAAGGGCTTCGCCGTCTAGGCCAAGTAACACTCTGTTACAAGGCCCTGGAAGGCGCTCGACAAGCGGCCCGGGGCGCTAGTAACAGTCTGTTACTAGCCTAGCCGCGCGTTGCCGCTGCGACCCGCGAGACGCCGAGCTCGCGGGCGAGCTGCTTCGCACGGCCCGCGACGCGCTTCCTCAGATCAGGCTCGAGCACGACCGCCTCACCGCGGAAGGAGAGGATCTCGCCGACGAGCCACTCCTCGCCCGCCGTCGTCTCCCGCACGGCCGAGCCGTCGGCGAGCGGAATCGCGCCGCGCTCGACCTCCCAGCGCGCGACCTCCGGCGAGTACCAGATCCGCACGGGTCTCGTCCCTTCGAATTCGTGCGGGTCGAAGCCCTCGCGCGGCTCGAAGCGCTCACGAAGCTTCTTCGCGCTGCGGATGCGGTCGAGCCGGAAGCTGCGCTCTCCGTCCTTGTCGCGGTCCCACGTGTGGACGTACCAGTACGGCAGCCGGCGCTCGAGGCGGTAGGGCTCGACCGTTCGTGTCGTCGAGTCCCTGTCGCCCTCCTTGAGGTGCTCGATGTCGACAAGCTTCCGCTGGTTGATCGCATCGCTGAAGGTCGTGACGAGATCGACCTCGGAGCGAGACACGTCAGGCTCCGGCGTCTGTGCCAGCTCGAACGCACCGAAGGTCTCCTCGAGCTTCTTGCGGACGCGGTCCAGCGGCGTATGCGAATCGGCGGCGATCATCGGCCCGACGAACTCCAGCGCCAGGCGGATCGCGCGGGCCTCGAGCGGCGTCAGCCTCGGCGGCGCGCGGAACGTGTCGCCGAAGAGCTCCTTGTCGACGTGGACGTGGTCGCCGCGCAGCTCGGCGTAGACCGCGTAGCAGCCGCCTCCGAAGTTCACGAGGTTCAGCAGCGACAGATGCTCCTCGAGCGCCTCGGGCGGGATGCGGAAGCGCTCGCTCAGCTCCGCGGCCGGGATGTCCGTGCTCGTGCTGTCCCCGCAGCGGTCGAGGAGGTAGGCGAGCAGCGCCTGGAGGAGGCCGAAGCGCTCCGGCGCCACCGGGGAGCCGGGTCGCTCGAGCGGCTCCAGAGCCTTCTGCACGGCCTCCTTCGCGAGCGACGGCGGGTCCGCCTCGTGCCGCTCGCGGGCGAGCTCGAGCGCGGCCTTCACCTCCCGGCGGAGCGCCGGCGGCGAGACCGGGACGGCACGGCCGTCCTGGCGCAGGATCCAACGGACGAGCGGCTCGAGGCTCGCGTACTGCGTGACGAAGACGCCGTCCTCGATCCGCCCGGCCCGGCCGTAGACGCGCTCCACCCACCAGGCCGTGTCTCCGCCGACCTCGACCCGCGCCTCGCCGACCAGATCGCCGATCTGCCAGTGTGCGCGTCCACGGTGCGCCTCGACGTCGAAGTCCTCGGGGAGCCGGAAGTCGCGCTCGCGCCGGGTCGCCAGCCGGATCTCGCCGCGGATCCGGGAGATGCGAAACGTTCGGTTCGCGTCGCGGTCGTGGTCCCGGCCGATCACGTACCAGCGGCCGGCGTCGATCAGGAGAGCGTACGGGTCGATCGTCCGCTCCTGCTCTTTGTTCCTCGAGATGGCGTGGTAGTTGAACTTGACCGTGCGCTGCTTCGAGATCGCGCCCTCGAGCTTTGCGAGCCGGCCGGGCGTCTCGGGCGAGTAGTCCACCTCGCGAATCTCCACCCGGTCGGCGGCGCCGCTGGGTGGCCGCTCGAAGGCGGGCCGTCCGAGAGCGAGGTTCTGGAGCGCGAGCCGGAGCGGCTCGGCGTACGCGAAGCGTCCCTCCAGCAGGAAGAACGCGGTCTGGAGCGCCGCCAGCTCGTCGTCGGTGAGCTCGAGCTCCCCGAGGAAGTAGCGCTCGGAGCGGAGCGTGTAGAGCTCCTCGCCCGTGAACTCGTCCCGCTGCGAGTCGAGCGGCACGCCCAGGGCGAGCAGCTCGGCGCGGTCGGAGTAGAACCGGCGGGCGAACGCCTCGTCCGACATCTCCGAGTAGCCCTCGACGTTTCCCTTGACGTCGCGCGCGGTGAGCGCACGTCTCTCCGCCATCAGAAAGGCGACGAGGGAGAGCTGTCGGATCAGCTTGTCGGTGTCGTGCGACACGGCGGCCTATTCTTGCCGATCCGACCGCGGCCCCCGAGTCAGCCCCGCCGCGTTGCCCCCCAAGGCAAGTTACAAACCGACTTTGTAACAGCGTCCCGAACTTGGTTATGCTCCCGCCGGAGATGCGGTGAAGAAGCTGTTAAAGCGCGCTTAACAGACATTTGCGGGTGCTTAATCGAGGAGCTGATACTTAGAGATGGACGCCCAGAAGCTCGCAATCCAGAACCGTATGTATCAGTACTCACGGGCGATTTATCGCTCGATCAAAGATCTCATCGACCCGCATGTCTCTCGTGACACGCAGCTCGAGTACCGCCGCGCGGTGCTCGCCGCGTGCGAGGACACGATGGAGCGCCTGGCGCGCGACCCGCTCTACTTCGCCAAGCCGGAACGGGCGCTTTTCCAGGACATTCGCCGCTACTTCCCGATCCGGGCGCAGGCGCAGGTCGCCTGGGCGGTCGAGGAGGGGGTGACTGCCGCGGTCGCCTTCATCACGGAGCAGATCGAGGCCGGCGCCTTCGACGGCGGCGTCCCTCGCTGCAGGGCGACGACCCGCAAGGGCAAGCCGTGCCAGCGCACCCCGCTGCCCGAGCGGGAGTACTGCCCGAGCCACCAGCACCTGGCAGACGCCGCCGCCTAGCTCGCCGCTTCCTTCACCCGGCTGACGTCGTTCCTCGGCGTTAGGACGTCACTCGTCGCGCATACGCGTTCTCGTAGCCGGCTTCGGCTGCATCCGAGACCGCATCCTGCGCCGCGCCGATCGTCGGGTAGACGCCGCTGAAGACGACGTAGTAGCCGGGATGGAGGCTGGCGAACTCCGACGAGTCGATGACGCCGACCTCGTCCAGACCGGCGCGGATTGCCTCGCGGGCTCTGCCGACGGCCTGCGGCCGCCCTGCGGAGGTCGGGAGCGACACGAGGACGAGCGTCCAGCCGTTGCGGTCCTGCGGCCACTCGATCAGGGCTCGCCGTGTCGGGCGTGGCCGTCGCGTCGTGGTCGTTTGGCTGGTTTGCGTCGGGACCGTTGCGGCCGGCCCGGTCGTCGCGACGCTCTCCGTCGTCGGCACCGTCGGGAGCGGCGCGGTGTCGCCGACGACCGTCGTGCTCGCAGCGCTGCTCGCGTCGCGCGTCCACCAGATCGCGCCGGCGGCGGCGATCACTGCGACGACGAGCGCCAGGAGCGAGGGCCAGATCCAGTCTCCGGGATACCAGCGCAGACGCCGCTGCCAGCCGCTCGCGAGCGTTGGCACGACTCCAGCGCCCCGCAGCCGGAGCCCGCACTCGACGCAGTACTCCTGGAGCGGCTCGACGGTCGCGCCGCAGCGCGGGCACGTCGTGTCGCTCACGGCTTCCGGCCGGCGGCGGCGACTGCGTCGGCGTCGACGGGCTCGCCGTCCGGTTCTGTGTCCTCGGGAAGCTCGGGCGCCGCGTCAACCGCGGTTCCGCAGCTGCCGCAGAACCGGATGCCGGCGGGGAGCGGCGAGCCGCACCGAGCGCAGGCGACAACAGGCCTCGGGCCTGCGGGGCGTCCGCAGTTCTGGCAGAAGTGCGCGCCCCACGGGATCGGTGCGCCGCACTCGCAGCGTGGACCGCGGCTCGTGGCCGCTGCGAGCAGCGAGTCGATCTCGCCGATGCGGTCGTCGATGGAGACAAGCGTCCGGCAGCGGTCCGTGACGAGCTCGACGCGGAACCGGTCGAGACGGAACATCTCGTAGACGATCCCGCCGAGGTCGCGGACGAGCTGCTCGCGCTCGCTGATCAGCGCGCGACGCTCGCGCTTGAGCATGCCGGGTGAGGCCGCGCGTCGGGGCGCCGCGTCCGCCGAGCGGGAACGCCTGAACGGCCAAAACCTTGCCACCTATCGAATCTAGCGAACGCGGATGAGAGCCAAGCCCTGCGGCCGCGAACTAGAGGTCGATGACCACGAGCCGCTCGTCCGTCAGCTCGCGGACGGCGTACGCGGGGCCCTCCTTCGTGTTCCCGGACTCCTTGACGCCGCCGTACGGCATCTGGTCGGCCCGGAACGTCGGTGCCTCGTTGACCGTGACGCCGCCGAACTCGAGCTCCTGCGCCGCCTTCATCGCGGTCTGCAGGCTCCCGGTGAAGATCCCGCCCTGCAGACCGTAGTTCGTGCCGTTGGCGAGCTCGATCGCCTCGTCGATGGTGTCGTAGCGGTTGACGGTGACGACCGGGCCGAAGACCTCTTCGCAGGACACCTTGAGCTCGGGCCGGGCGTTCACGATCACGGTCGGCCGGACGAGGTCGCCGTCGACCTCGCCGCCGGTGAGGATCTCGGCGCCGCCGGATCGCGCCTCGTCGATCCACTCCAGGATCCGGTCGCGGGCGTCGTCGTCGATCACGGGGCCTACGTCGGTGTCCTCATCCGCGGGGTCGCCGAGCTTCAGCGCCTCGACCTTCGGCACCAGCGCGGAGACGAACTCGTCGTAGACGCCGTCCTGCACGTAGACCCGTTGGATCGAGATGCAGCTCTGACCGGCGAAGGAGAAGCCGTGCTGCGCTGTCGCCGCGACGGCGGCGTCCAGATCGGCGTCGGCCTCGACGATCAGCGGCGTCGAGTTGCCGAGCTCGAGGTTGACGCGCTTCCTGGGCGAGCGCTCGGCGAGCTTCCAGCCGACGCCGCTCGAGCCCGTGAAGGTGATGACCTTGACGCGCTCGTCCTCGACCAGGACGTCGCCGATCTCCGACGACGGGCCGACGAGGACGTTCAGCCATCCGGGCGGAAGGCCGGCCTCGTCTTCCAGCTCGGCCAGGAGCAGCGCGGACATCGGCGTCTGGCTCGCAGGCTTCAGCACGACGGCGCACCCCGCGGCGAGCGAGGGCGCGATCTTGTGAGCGACGAGGTTGAGCGGGAAGTTGAAGGGGCTGATCGCACCGACGACGCCGAGCGGGCGCCTGAGGGTGAACGCGAGCTTCCCCTCGCCCGCCTGGGACGCGTCCATCGGGACCATGTCGCCGGCGAGCTTCCGGGCCTCGACCGCGGAGAACGTGTAGGTCGACATGGCCCGCTGAGCTTCGATCCGCGCAGCCTTCATCGGCTTGCCCGCCTCGTCCGAGATCAGCCGCGCCACCTCGTCGTGGCGCCGTCCGAGCGCGCCTGCGACGCGGACGAGGATCTCGGCCCGCTTGTGGGCCGGCAGCGGCTCCTCCATCGCGGCGGCCGCCGCATCGACCGCGCGCCGCGTTTCGTCGGCGCCCGCCTTCGCGACCCGGCCGACGACCTCGCTCGAGTAGGGCGAGCGCACCTCCTGCCACTCGCCGGTCTCGACCCACTCGCCGGCGATCAGCAGCTTTCTCTCGGTCGCGGTGACCGCCATAACATGAAGCCTATGCCTCCCGAGACGCGCTACGCCAAGAGCGGTGACGTCAACATCGCGTACCAGGTCGTCGGCGACGGCCCGCTCGATCTCGTCCTCGTCCACGGCTGGGTCCAGAGCTTCGACCCGGGTTGGGAGCTGGAGGAGATCAAGCGCTTCTATCTCCGGTTGGCGTCGTTTTCCCGCCTGATCATGTTCGACAAACGGGGCATCGGGCTCTCGGATCGGGTCTCGACCGACGACCTCCCGACTCTCGAGACTCGGATGGACGACATGCGAGCGGTGATGGATGCGGTTGGCTCGGAACGAGCCGCGGTGCTCGGCCACTCCGAGGGCGCGACGATGTGCGCGCTCTTCGCAGCCACGTATCCCCAACGGACGAGGGCACTAGTGATGGTGGGTGGCTCGGCGAGGACGCGGTGGGCGCCGGACTATCCGGTCGGCGCGATCGAGGAGGCGCTCGAGGAGCTGGAGCGATCGATTCTCGAGGACTGGGGCGTCGACGCGATGCGCCCGCTCCTTCAGCGGCTCGCGCCTTCCATCGCCGACGACGAGGAGCAGATTCGAGCCTACGCGCGCGCCGCCTCTCGCGCCGCGAGCCCGGCGGCTGCTGCGTCGCTGACCCGGATGACCCGAATGAACGACATCCGTAACGTGCTGCCAGCGATTCGAGTCCCGACGCTGGTGCTACACCGCGCGGACGAGGAGCTCGCCGACGCGAGCCGTTATCTGGGCGAGCGGATACCGGGAGCGAAGGTCGTCGAGCTGCCGGGCAACGACCACATGCCCTGGCTGGGCGACCACGAAAGCGTTCTCGACGAGATCGAGGAGTTCCTGACCGGCGTGCGGCCACATCCGGCGTTCGATCGCGTCCTGGCGACGGTCCTCTTCACGGACATCGTCGGTTCGACCGAGCGGGCGGCAGAGCTGGGCGACCGCCGCTGGAAGGAGCTGCTTGACCAGCACAACGCGGTCATCCGCACCGAGCTCGGCCGTTTCCGCGGCCGCGAGCTGAGCACCGCCGGCGACAGCTTTCTGGCGACGTTCGACGGCCCGGCTCGCGCGATTGCGTGCGCGGCGTCGATCCGCGACCAGGTCCGCCTGCTCGGCCTGGAGGTCCGGGCCGGCCTTCACACCGGTGAGCTCGAGCTCGACGGATCGGAGATCCGAGGCATCGCCGTCCACACCGGTGCCCGGGTGGCGGCAAAGGCAGGGCCCGGCGAGGTGTTGACCTCGAGCACCGTCAAGGATCTCGTCGCCGGCTCGGGGCTCGAGTTCGCCGACCGCGGGACGCACGAGCTCAAGGGCGTTCCCGGCGAGTGGCGGCTCTTCGCCGTGCAGCAGTGAGCTCACCTGAGACGCGCTACGCCAAAAGCGGTGGCCTGAACATCGCCTACCAGGTCGTCGGCGACGGGCCCGTTCGACCTGCTCTACGTCCCGGGCTGGATCTCGAACATCGAGCTGATGTGGGAGGAACCCTGCGCAGGCACGCCTGCTGCGAACGGCTCGCCGCCTTCTCCCGCCTCATCCTGTTCGACAAGCGCGGCACCGGACTCTCCGATCCCGTGCCGCTCGACCGGCTGCCGACGCTCGAGGAGCGCATGGACGACGTGCGCGCGGTCATGGACGCGGCCGGCGTGCGAGCGTGCCGCGCTCTTCGGCTCGTCCGAGGGCGGGCTCATGAGCGTCCTCTTCGCCGCGACGTCACCCGGACCGGACGCGGGCGCTCGTCACGACGGCGATCTATGCCAAGCGGCTCTGGAGCTCGGACTATCCGTGGGCGCCGACGCCGGAGGCTCGCGCTGCGGAGATCGAGCAGATCGAGCGATCCTGGGGCGGCGAGATGGACATCTCCAGCCTCGCGCCGAGCGCGGACGAGTCCTTCAAGCGACGGGCGGTCGCGCTACATGCGACGAAGTGCGAGCCCCGGCGCGGCGGTCGCGCTCCTGCGCATGAACTCGCAGATCGACGTGCGCGACGTCCTGCCGACGATCCGCGTTCCGACGCTCGTCCTCCACCGGATCGGCGACCTCGACGTGAACGTCGAGGAAGGTCGCTGGATCGCGTCGCAGATCCCGGGCGCGAAGTACGTGGAGCTGCCGGGCGACGAGCACCTGATCTGGGCGGGCGACGTCGACGAGCTCGTCGACGAGGTGGAGGAGTTCCTCACCGGTAGCCGCCCGGTTCAGGAGGCGGAGCGGGTGCTCGCGACGGTGCTGTTCACGGACATCGTCGGCTCCACGGAGCGAGCGGCCGAGCTCGGCGATCGTCGTTGGCGGGAGCTTCTCGAGCGAGCATCACGAGCGTCGTGCGCCGCGAGCTCGAACATTTCCGCGGGCGAGGAGGTCGAGACGGCCGGCGACGGCTTCCTCGCCACGTTCGACGGGCCCGCGCGCGCGATTCGCTGCGCGCCGCGCGATCCGAGACAGCCGTTCACGCGCTCGGCCTCGAGATGACGGGCGGGCGTCCACACCGGCGAGTGCGAGCTGATCGGGACAAGGTCGCGGGCATCGCCGTGCACACCGGAGCCCGGGTCGCCGACGTGGCCGGAGCCGGGGAGGTCTTCGTCTCGAGCACGGTCAGGATCTCGTCGCCGGCTCCGGGCTCGAGTTCGAGGATCGCGGCGAGCACGAGCTCAAGGGCGTTCCGGGCGAGTGGCGTCTCTACGCTGTTGGCAGTGACGTCGCAGGCATTCATCGTCGACGCGGTTCGCAGCCCGATCGGTAGACGGAACGGCGCGCTGTCGTCGATCCGCGGCGACGAGCTCGCCGCGCAGGTGCTGAACGGTCTCGTCGAGCGCAACTCGGTCGACCCGGGACGAGGTCGAGGACGTCCAGCTCGGCTGCGTCACGCAGGTCGGCGAGCAGGGCTGGAACATCGGCCGGATGGTGCCGATGGTCGCCGGCTGGCCGGAGACCGTCTGCGGGACGACGGTCGACCGCCAGTGCGGCTCGTCGATGCAGACGAACTTCAACGCCGCTGCGGCGATCTGGGCCGGCCAGCTGGACGTCGTGGTCTCGGCAGGCGTCGAGATGATGTCCCGCGTCCCGATGGGGTCGAACGGCGGCGACCTTTCGGACAAGCTCCTCGAGCGCTGGCAGATCGTCCCGCAGGGGATCTCCGCAGAAGTGATCGCAGACGAGTGGGGCATCTCCCGCGAGGAGCTGGACGACTACTCGCTGGAGTCGCACCGGCGGGCGATCGCGGCCATCGACGAGGGGCGGTTCGAGCGAGAGATCATCCCGGTCGAGGTCTCGAACCCCCACGTCGGCGTGCTCGTCGGCGTGGACGAGACGCCGCGGCGGGACACCTCGGCGGAGAAGCTCGCCGACCTCGCTCCGGCGTTCATCCCGGACGGGAAGGTCACGGCCGGCAACTCGAGCCAGATCTGCGACGGGGCGGCCGGCGTGCTGATCGCGTCCGAGGCCGCTGTCGAGCGGCTCGGCCTGGAGCCACGCGCGCGGTTCGTCTCGTTCGGCCTGTCCGGCGTCGACCCGCACCGGATGCTCCACGGCAATCCCGAGGCCTGCGCGAAGGCGCTCGCGAAGGCGGGCATCACGTGGGACGACGTCTCGGTGGTCGAGGTCAACGAGGCCTTCGCCTCCGTCGTGCTCCAGTTCCTCCGCGACGCCGGCCTCGAGGACCGGCGCGGCGACGTGAACCCGAACGGCGGCGGCATCTCGCTCGGCCATCCGCTCGGCGCAACCGGCGCACGGGTGACCGCGACGCTGCTCGGCGAGCTCGAGCGCCGCAACGAGCGCTACGGCGTGGCGAGCATGTGCATCGGCTTCGGCCAGGCGATCGCCGCGGTCGTCGAGCGCGTCTGACCCGTTGGCTGCTCGTCCGCGGCCGTGGCGAGCGGCCGCTCGATCCCGCCATCGGGCCGGATCAACTACGGGCGCACTCGTCGTCCAAGCGGCCAACGGTCGAGAAGGGAGACCCCGCGGTGCTCTATGCGGCCGTCTGGCAGGCGCTGTTCGCCGTCGTTGAGATTGCCGGACCGCCCGAGAACGACCCGAGCCGGACGCGATGGTCGTGGCGCTTCCCGATCCGCCCGCTTGTCGCAATCACGGACCTCCACGATGCGCCGGCGGTCGAGGAGGCCGGCATCTTTCCGCAGAGCCTCTGGCGCCACTCCCACATCCGACTGACCGAGGAGCAATTCGAGCGGGCGAGGGCGCTGATCGAGGCGTCAGCGCGGGCCGTCGATGCCAAGTAACACAGTGTTACAAGACTCCGGAGGCCGCCTGGTGAGCGCATTCCCGGGCTAGTAACAGAGTGTTACTAGCTCCAACGGCGCGGAAGCCGGCGGCTGAGCCCCCGGCCGCAGGGGGGCTCGACGCTACGCCGGCAGTAGGACCGGACGCTCGCCGCGGACGAGCTGCGCCGCCGCACCCGCGAGGGCGAGGATGACGAGACCCGCCAGCGCCAGTCCCAAGATCAACTTTCTGCGCCTCATTCGTCCCTAGACGCGCGGCGGATCGGTCCTCTTCCCTGAGGGGCTCCAGCACGATGAGCCTTGTGCCGCGAAGCGTCATCATGCTGAAGCCCCTAGAGTCCCCCGCCGATGGAGATTCGTCGGGTCGGAGTCGTCGGTCTCGGGACCATGGGCGCCGGGATCGCCCAGGTCGCGCTGCAGGCCGGCAACGAGGTCGTCGGCCGCGAGGTCACCGCCGAGCTCGGCGAGCAGGCCCGCTCGAAAATCGACCACTTCCTGACGAGGGCGGTGGAGAAGGGCCGCATGGAGCCGGCCGACAAGGACGCGGCCATGGGGCGGCTCGCGACGACGACCGAGGTCGGGGACCTCGCTGACGCGGACCTCGTGATCGAGGCGATCGTCGAGGAGCTCGAGCCGAAGCGCGAGCTGTTCGCCGAGCTCGACCGGATCACCCGGCCGGAGGCGATCCTCGCCACGAACACCTCGGCGCTCTCCGTCTCGCAGATCGCGGAGGCGACAGAGCGGCCCGAGCGCGTGATCGGGATGCACTTCTTCAACCCCGCGCCGCTCCTGCCGCTTGTCGAGGTCGTGCGGGCCGAGCGCAGCTCCGACGAGGCGGTCGACGCCGCCTACGCCTGGGCCGAGGGTGCCGGGAAGCAGCCGGTTCGCTGTAACGACACTCCGGGGTTCATCGTCAACCGGATCCTCATCCCGCTCCTCAACGACTGCGTCCGTGTGCTGGACGAGGCGGGCGTGACGCCCGAGGATCTCGACAGGGCGATGACGAACGGCGCCGGCTGGCCCATGGGACCGTGCGAGCTCGTGGATCTCGTCGGCATCGACATCCACAACCATGCGTCCGACGCGCTGCACGCTGCGCTCGGCGAGGACCGGATGGCGCCGCCGGAGCGGCTCCTCCAGATGCAGCGGGAGGGCAAGCTCGGCCGCAAGAGCGGCGAAGGGTTCTTCAGGTACTGACGACGGTTCGCATCGGGATTCCCAGCCGGCGCGCGACCCATGGAATGGTCGAGCCCTGGACGAGGACCGAGAAGGCGACGACGACGAAGACGATGTCGTAGACGCGCTCCGCGTCGTCGACTGCTGCGACCAGCGCGAACGCGGCCAGCAGGATCGGGACCGCGCCGCGTAACCCGCTCCAGACGACGAAGAGCCGCTCGTTCTGCCGCATCCTCACGGGGACGAGCAGCGGATAGACGGCGAGCGGACGGGCGATCAGCGCCAGGATCACCGCCAGCGCGAGGCCCTCGAGCAGGTGGGTGCTCGTGAGGAGGTTCGTGAGGTCCATCGTCAGGCCGAGCGCCGCGAACACCACGACCTCGGCGAGGCTGGCGAGCGACGTGTGGAACCGCTCGATCTCGTCGCGGAGCGGGACGTCCGCGTCGCCCAGGAGCACGCCGGCGACGAAGACGGCGAGGAAGCCCGAGCCGTGCGCCGTCGCAGCGAGGCCGTAGATGACTCCCGCGGCGGCGAGCGAGCGGAGCGGGTAGAGGCCCGGGTTCGGTAGCGGAATCCGCAGGAGCGGCAGCAGCGCGGCGGTGCCGAGCAGGCCGACGACCAGTCCCACCGCCATCTCGAGGGTGAACTCCTCGACGACCACCCAGAACGTCGCGCCGTCCTGCGTCGCGAGCTCGATCATCCCGATCATCAGCGCGATCCCGACCGGGTCGTTCACGCCGGACTCGCCCTCGAGGATCGTCCCGGCGCGACCGCGGATCTCCTTGTTCCCGAGCACCGAGAACATCACGGCGGGATCGGTGGGCGCCAGCGCTGCGCCGAGGATCCCGGCGATCGTCCACGAGAAGTCGAAGAGGTAGTGCGCGGCGACCGCGATGATCCCGGCCGTCGCGAAGGTCCCGAGGATCCCCAGCGAGAAGATCGGCACCGCGGCAACCCGGAAACGGCGCCAGCCGACGAGCGTGCCGCCGTTGAAGAGGATCACGATCAGCGCGACGACGCCGATCCGCTCGACCTCGAGGATCGTGACGCGCTCCGCAAGCGACGGAAAGATGTCGGAGGCCACTGCGGCGAGCAGCAGGAAGATCACCGGCTCGGGAATCGGGATGCGCTCGCCGAGCTTGATCAGGAGCAGCGCGAGCAGGAGCCCGCCCGAGACGACGAGCACCATCGCGCCGAAGACGTTGAGCTCGTCCACGAAACGAGCCTAAATGCGGGCCTAGATGCGGGCCGCGATAACGGTTTCCTTACAGATCGCTAAGCCGGGTCACACTCCGGATGGCGATACTTGTGCCCATGCGTCCTGCGCGCCTGATCCTGCTCGCGGCCACGGCCGTGCTCTCGCTCGCGCTCACCGCGTTGGCTTCGGCGCAGCGCCCGGGCCCGGTCGAGGACGGAACGCTGTCGGTCCGTGACGGCCGCGCGACGATCGAGCTCCGGATGAAGGGCGGCGTCATCGGCCGGTTCGCCCGCGGGAAGCTCACGGTCACCGAAGCGCCTGTCGGGACGAGCACGATCGTCGTTCGGGGCGCCAACACGACGACGTTCTTGAACCAGCGCACGACCGTCTACCGGGGCAGGAACATCAGGTTCCGGATCGCGGACGACCGCAAGTTCGTCGTCAAGATCAACGCCTCGAAGATCAATTTCTCGGCGGTCGGGCGCGGCGACGGCTGGCTCGACGGGTGGGGAGATCCCGCCGCGGGGGTCTACTTCGACGGCTCGTTCTCCCTCAACGGCAGCGCGTACCGGTCGATCCCGGACGGGCGCAGCCCGGTCCAGCTCGAGGCGCTGCCGACCGGCGGCTGAGCCGCGAGGTCTATCCTGATGAGCGCGATGGCATCGTCCGACGCGCAAACGGTCCTGGTGGTGGAAGACGAGGCGTCGATCGCCTCGTTCGTGGCGATGTATCTGCGCAACGCCGGGTACGACGTCAAGGTCGCCCCGAACGGGCGTGACGCGCTCACGCTGGCCGACTCCCAATCGCCCGCGCTCGTCGTCCTCGACCTGATGCTGCCGGACATCGACGGCATCGAGGTCTGCCGGCGGCTGCGACATACCTCCGACGTGCCGATCCTGATGCTGACCGCGCGTGACGAGGACGTCGACAAGATCGTCGGGCTCGAGGTCGGCGCCGACGACTACCTGACGAAGCCGTTCAACCCTCGCGAGCTCGTGGCACGCGTCAAGTCGATCCTCCGCCGCTCGACACCGGAGCGGAAGCAGGCGCAGACGACACAGATCCGGCACGGGCAGCTTCTCGTCGACTCGGGCCGGCGTGAGGTGCAGGTCGACGGAAACGACGTCCAGCTTGCGCCCAAGGAGTTCGACCTCCTCTGGGAGCTGCTCGACCACAACGGACTCGTGCTGACGCGCGACCAGCTGCTGGAGCGGGTCTGGGGCTACACGTTCGCCGGAGACACGCGGACTGTCGACGTCCACATCCGGCAGCTCCGGCGCAAGCTCGGAGACGCATCCCCGATCGTCACCGTCTGGGGCGTCGGGTACAAGGCGGCGCCCGCGAAGGACGCCTCCAAGGACACGGTCACCGCCTGACCGAATAGGTCATGGCCATGTTCCGGTCGCTGCGCTTCCGCCTCCCGGCGTTCTTCCTGGCTGGCGCTGTGCTGGCCGGCCTGATCTCGACGCTGATCGCCCTCGGGCTCTTCCAGGACTACACCGAAGATCGCCTCGTCGCGGAGCTTCGCCGAGAGGCTCGCGGGCTCTCGAGCCTCTACGCCCAGCAGGCGATCCGAGCCGCCGACCAGGATCGTCCGTACTTCGTCGAGCCGGAGCGGCTGGAGCAGGCGAGCGGCAGCAAGCTGTTCTACACCGGCCTTCGCATTCAGTTCCGCGGGACGACCGGCCTCACGGAAGTGCCTCCCGGCGAGGTCGACTGGAAGGACGGCCGCGCTCACGTCTTCGAGTTCACGCCGCCTGGTGCGAGACGCGAGTATCTCGCCGTCGCGCATCCGGTCCGGATCGACGGCAAGGTCTACGGCGCGCTGATCGCCGCGAAGCCGAAGGCGGAGCTCCGTGAGCGCTGGACAACCCTGATCGAGCGGCTCACGCTTGCGGGAATCTTCGGAATCGTCGTCGCCGGAGCACTGGCCTGGTACCTGTCCCGCCGCATCACGGAGCCCGTCCAGGCACTGTCGCGGGCGGCCGACAACATCGCGGGCGGCCTGTACGAGGTTCCCGAGATCAACGCGAGCGGCGAGATCGGCCAGCTGGCCGAGCGCTTCCGGGAGATGGCCGCGAGACTCCAGGAGGCGGAGGAGCTCGAGCGCAACTTCCTGATGACGGTCTCGCACGAGCTGCGCACGCCGCTGACGGCGATCCGCGGCCATGTCGAGGCACTCCGCGAGGGCGTGGCACCGGACGAGGAGACGCGGCAGGAGTCTCTCGACGTGATCGCCCACGAGGCGATTCGCCTGGAGCGACTGGTCGGCGACGTGCTCGACCTCGCCAAGCTCGACACGCGCCGGTTCACGCTGCGGCGCGAGGAGGTCGACATGGGCCACCTGCTCGAGCGCGCGTACAACACGTTCGCCGAGGAGGCGCGGCGGCGCGACATCGACTACCGCCAGGACATCTCCGCCAGGCCGGTGATCGTGGCCGACGGCGACCGGGTGCTCCAGATCATCTCGAACCTGCTCTCGAACGCCTTCCGGTGGACGCCCGACGGGGGCCGGGTCGACCTGCAGCTCGGTGCGGAGAACGGCACGGTGTCGGTCGCAGTCGAAGACACCGGGCCCGGGATCAAGCCGGAGGAGCAGGAGCGGATCTTCCGGCCGTTCTGGACGCGGGACGGCTCTGGCACCGGCCTCGGCCTGGCGATCGCGCGGGAGCTCGCGGTGGCCCACGGCGGCCGGATCCGCCTGAAGTCGTCTCCGGGGGAAGGGGCGCGATTCGAGCTCGTGCTCCCGCTGTCGCCGGGGGATGGCGGCGACTGAGCGCGCCGCCCAGGGCGGCTTGCTCGCGGCGATGCGGCCGCGGCAGTGGACGAAGAACCTCCTGCTCTACGCCGGCATCGTCTTCGCCGCGGAGCTGGACGACCCCGAGCGGTGGGTGCAGGCGACCGCGGCCTTCGTCGCCTACTGCCTGGCATCGAGCGCGGCGTACATCTACAACGACGTCCGGGACGCAGAACAGGACCGGCTCCACCCGCTCAAGCGCCATCGCCCGATCGCGAGTGGGAGGCTTCGCCCCGAGCGCGCGCTGAACGTCGCGGGAATCCTCGCGACGCTCGCGTTCGCGGTCGTGGCGCCGCTCGGCTGGGGCTCGTTGGCGTACATGGCCGGCTTCGTCGGGCTCCAGTTTGCGTACAGCCTGGGCCTGAAGAACCTCCCGCTGATCGACGTGATGGCGATCTCGGGGCTGTTCGTCATTCGGGCGGCCGCAGGCGCGGAGGCAGTGGACGTGCGGATCTCGCCCTGGCTGATCGTGTGCACCGCGCTGCTCGCGCTCTTCCTGGCGCTGGCGAAGCGCCGCGGCGAGCTGGCGACGACGGGTGTCGAGGCGGGACGTCCCGTGCTCTCCGGCTACTCGCTGGAGCTCGTCGACCAGCTCGTGACCATCGTCGCCGCCTGCACGATCGTCGCCTACTCGCTGTACACCTTCGAGGCGCGCGAGGGCAGCGCGATGATGGCGACGATCCCGTTCGTCGTCTACGGGCTCTTCCGGTACATCCAGCTGATGCACCGTGAGGACCTCGGGGAGGAGCCCGAGAACGTGCTGCTGACGGACGTGCCGATCCTGGCGACGATCGCCGCGTGGGCGGTCACTTCGGCGGCGATCCTGGCGCTGGTCTAGCTCGCTTCGCGGCGCTCTTGCGCATCTTCGATGCGGTAGACGATCGCGCCGTTCGCCTGCTGGACGGCGGTCTCGATCCGGCCGAGGCGCTCGTCGACGCTCTTCCAGCCGGACGAGATCAGATCGACGAGGAGGGCGAGGTCGTCCACCCGTGCGTGCCGCTCGGCGAGGGTGTCGTTCTCGATCCGCTCGAGGCGCCGGATCGTCTGGCCGGCGAGCCCGCGCACCTCGGCGAGCTGGCGGGCGACGGGCAGCGCCTCGGCCCGCATGCCGTCCTGGACCGCCTGGCCGACGGCGACCGGAAGCGCGGTCTCGATCCGCGCGGCGAGCTCTCCGAGCTCCTCCACCTGCGTCCTCGCGCGCTCGAGCGCCGCATCCACGTCGCCCGGCTGCGTACGTGATTGAGCGGCGGCTTCCAGCCGCTCGCGTGCCCGTTCGACGGCCGCGTAGTCCACGGGGCGACTGTAGCTTTGCCCCCGGATGGACACCTCGGCGCTGGAGTACGAGCTCCCGCCGGAGCTGATCGCCCAGCGACCGGCGGAGCGGCGGGACGAGTCGCGGCTCCTCGTCTACGACCGGAAGACGGGCGACGTGCGGCACCGGCGCTTCTCCGAGCTGCCGGAGGAGCTTGCACAGGACGAGCTCGTTGTCGTCAACGAGACGCGGGTGCTGCCGGCGAGGCTGCGGCTGCAGCGTCCGGGCGGGGGAGAGGCGGAGGTGCTGCTCCTCGAGCGCGTGGGGGCGAACGGCCTCTGGGAAGGGCTGGCGCGTCCCTCGCGCAGGCTGAGGGCCGGGCAGCGGCTCGGCCCGGTCGAGCTGCTCGAGCCCCTCGGCGGCGGGCGCTGGCGGCTGCGGCTCGAGGGCGAGCCGGCCGGTGAGACGCCGCTCCCGCCGTACATCACCGAGACGCTCGCCGATCCGGACCGGTACCAGACCGTCTACGCACGGGAGGAAGGGTCGGCCGCGGCGCCGACAGCCGGCCTCCACTTCACGCCGGAGCTGCTCAGCCGACTCGACGTCGAGCGGGTCACCCTCCATGTCGGCCTCGACACCTTCCGCCCGGTCGAGTCGGAGACGCTCGAGCAGCACGAGATCCACACCGAGCGGTACGCGGTCGAGGCGGCGGCCTGGGAGCGGATCCGAGCAGCCGAGCGCGTGCTCGCGGTGGGCACGACGACGACGCGGGTCCTCGAGACGCTGGCAAGTAACACTCTGTTACAAGCCGACGAAGTGCCGCCCGCTCCCGCCCCAGGAGCCAAGGCGCCGGGCAGTCCGGGGCCAAGTAACACAGTGTTACAAGGCCGAACCGGCCTGTTCATCACGCCCGGGTTCGAGTTCAAGCGGGTCGACTCCCTGTTGACGAACTTCCACCTACCGCGCTCGACGCTCCTCGCGCTGGTCATGGCCTTTGCGGGCATCGAGGAGACCCGGCGCCTCTACGAGCTCGCGATCGCCGAGCGCTATCGCTTCTACTCCTTCGGCGACGCGATGCTGATCCGGTGAGCTTCCGTGTCACGTCCACCGACGGCGCTGCCCGCGCCGGTGTCCTGCAAACCGCGCACGGCGAGGTGCCGACGCCTGCGTTCATGCCCGTCGGGACCAAGGCGACGGTCAAGACGCTCCATCCAGACGAGGTGCGCGAGGTTGGCGCCTCGATCCTGCTCGGCAATACGTACCACCTGCACTTCCGGCCCGGTGACGAGCTGATCGCGGAGCTCGGCGGCCTGCACGAGTTCATGGGCTGGGACGGCGCGATCCTCACGGACTCCGGCGGGTACCAGGTCTTCTCCCTCCGGGACACGATCCTCGCGGCCGGCGACGAGGGCGTCACTTTCCGGTCGGTCTACGACGGCTCGCCCGCCACCTTCACGCCGGAGTCCGTGGCGCGGATCCAGGCGAACCTCGGCTCCGACATCGCCATGTGCCTGGACGTGTGCCCGCCGGCGGGCGTCCCGCGAGAGGAGCTGGAGGACGCGGTCCGCCGGACGACGCTCTGGGCCCAGCGACAGCGCAAGGCCGACCGGGCGCCGGGGCAGCTCGTCTTCGGGATCACCCAGGGCGCCTCCCACCCGGAGCTCCGCCGCCGCTCGATCGAGGAGATCACCGCGCTCGACTTCGACGGCTACGCGCTCGGCGGCCTCTCCGTCGGCGAGCCGCGCGACCTCACCCTCGACGCCACAGCCTGGGCCGCGCCGCTCCTCCCCGAGGTGAAGCCGCGCTACTTCATGGGCATCGGCGACGCAGCAGGGATCCTCGAAGTGATCGAGCGGGGGATCGACATGTTCGACTGCGTGCTCCCGACCCGCACCGCGAGAACCGGCTCCGCGCTGACCTGGGAGGGGCGGCTGAACATGCGAAACGCGCGCTTCGCCCGCGACTCCAGCCCACTCGACGAGGACTGCCCCTGCCCGGCCTGCGCCCGCTTCTCCCGGGCCTACATTCGCCACCTCGTCAACCAGCAGGAGCTCCTCGGAATTCGCTTACTCACGCTTCACAATCTTCGGTTCGTCCTGGACGTCACAGCAGGTGCGAGGGACGCGATCGCGAACGGCCTGCTGGCATCCTTCAAGGCCGAGTCACTCGAACGCCTGAACACACTGGAGAACAGGACGCAGAACGCATGGAGCCGTTGATCTTTCTCGCCGCGCTGGCAGCGGTGTTCTGGTTCCTCCTCATCCGGCCGCAGCGGCAACGGCAGTCCAAGCACCGCTCGATGCTGGCCGAGCTCTCGGCCGGCGACGAGGTGATCACGGCCGGCGGCGTCTTCGCGACGGTCCGCACGATCGCCGACGACCACCTCGTGGTCGAGATCGCGCCCGGCACCGAGGTTCGGCTCGCCAAAGAGGCCGTCGCGAACGTGGTTCCGAAGCCCGAGGAGCCGCCGCTGACTTCGGAAGAACGCAGCTAACCTAAAGGGGTCGCGGTGGCTACCAGACGCGGAAATCTCACCCTGCTCGCCTTCGTCGTCGTGGCGCTCATCGGCGTCGGGCTGCTCGCGATCCCGCAGTCGCCGCTCCACCGTGAGATCAAGCTCGGCCTCGACCTCCAGGGCGGCGTCGAGCTCGTCCTGAGAGCGGTCCCGCCGAAGGGCGAAGAGATCACCGACGAGAACATGGACCTCGCGATCGAGGTCATCCGGAACCGTGTCGACGCGCTCGGCGTCTCCGAGCCGGAGATCCGCCAGCAGGGCCGGGATCAGATCTCGATCCAGCTCCCCGGCGTCGACGACCCGGAAAAGGCGAGCGAGCTGATCGGCAAGACCGCGCAGCTCGGGCTCTACGACGTCAACGAGAACACGCTCGACCCGACGCGCGACGAGAACGGCTTCCCGGTCCCCAGTGCCAACAAGTTCCAGCTGCTGAAAGAGCTCCAGCCGCGGACGAAGCGCGGCGAGATTCCCGAGTACTACCTCGTCGACCCGAAGGCGAAGAAGGTGATCTCCGGCCCGGAGGAAACGCAGGAGCGGATCCGGCAGGCCTACAGGACGCGCACCGGCAAGGCGGTCCCGAAGAACCTCCAGATCTGGGGGATCCCGGAGAAGACGATCATCCTCACCTGCGGCATCGGCGAGCGCTACTGCCCGGGCGTCAACCAGGCGCCGCCGCAGCAGGACTACTTCTACCTCTTCCGGCACGACCCGCTGAACAAGGAAGACCCGGTCCCCGAGATGACGGGCGCCGACCTGAAGCTCGACGGCACCCGCCAGGACTTCAGCCAGACTCAGGGGCCGATCGTCCTGATGGAGTTCACGGACGACGGCGGCGAGAAGTTCCACGACGTCACGCGGGACATCGCCCAGCGCGGCCAGCTGCTCTCAGGCCAGGTCGGCAAGGACCGGGCTCTCCAGGGCTTCGCGATCGTCCTCGACCGCGAGATCAAGTCGGCACCGACGATCGACTGGGACAGCAACCCCGACGGCATCGCCGGCGGCTCGGCGGAGATCACCGGCATCGGTGACACCGGCGAGGCCCAGGATCTCGCCCTCGTCCTCCGCAGCGGTGCGCTGCCGTACGAGTTCGAGCAGGTCGACTTCACGCGGGTCTCGGCGACGCTCGGGAAGGAGTCGCTCGACCAGGCGGTCAAGGCGTCGCTGATCGGCCTCGCGGTCGTCTTCCTCTTCCTGCTCCTCGTCTACCGCTTCCTCGGCGTCATCGCGGTCATGGGCCTCGCGCTGAACGCGGCCTTCCTCTACGCGGTGATCGTGCTCTTCGAGGTCACGATGACGCTGCCCGGCTTCGCGGGATTGATCCTCGCGATCGGGGTCGCGGCCGACGCGAACATCGTCATCTTCGAACGCATCAAGGAGGAGGCGGCTGCCCGAAAGTCGGTGCGCGCCGCGATCGCGTCGGGCTACAAGAAGGGCTTCGCGACCATCGTCGACGCGAACGTGGTGACGGCGATCACGGCTTTGGTTCTGTTCGCGGTCGCAACGGGCGGGGTGCGCGGATTCGCCTTCATGCTCCTGCTCGGCACCGTCATCTCGATCTTCACCGCCGTCTTCGCGACCCGCGCGTTCCTCGGCCTCCTGGCCGGGTTCCGCTGGTTCGACAACCCGAGATTCATGGGCGCGAGCGCACAGAAGATGGCGGGCTGGCAGATGTTCGACGCGGTCGGCAAGCGGCGGATCTGGTTCACGATCGCCGGCGTCCTGATCGCGGCGTCGATCGGCTCGCTGATCTTCAAGGGGCTGAACCTCGGGATCGACTTCCGCGGCGGCACGGAGATGGAGTTCGCGTCCCAGCAGGCGGTGGCCCCGGAGGAAGTGACCGCGAAGATGCAGGAGATCGGCGAGCCCGATGCGATCGTGCAAGGGCGCGGGGACGAGGCGCCGGACGGCGGCTTCAACGAGTTCACGATCCGGACCGAGCCGCTCGAGCCCGGCGGGGTCCTCGAGATCACCGGCGCCGTCACCGAGGAGTTCAACGCGACCCAGCAGGGCGTGCGGAACGTCTCGGCGAGCTTCTCCGACCAGATCCTCCGCGGAGCGATCTACGCGATCCTGATCTCGTTCGTCCTGATCACGATCTACATCTCGCTGCGCTTCCAGTGGCGGTTTGCGGTGCCGATCCTGCGGACGATCGTCAACGACGGCCTGATCGCGCTGGGCATCTACTCCTTTGCGGGCAAGGAGGTGAGCGCGGCGACCGTGGCCGCATTCCTGACCATCATCGGATACTCGATCTACGACACGATCATCATCTTCGACCGCGTGCGCGAGAACCTGCCGATCATGCGGCGGTCCTCGATCAAGACGATCATCAACACATCGCTCTGGGAGACCGTTCGCCGGTCGCTGGCGACGACGATCATCACCTTGCTCCCGGTCGGGGCGCTCTACCTCTTTGGCGGCGAGGTGCTCCAGGACTTCTCGTTCGCGATTCTCATCGGCATCTCGATCAGTGCCTTCTCGACGATCTTCATTGCTGCCCCGTTCCTCGCCGTGCTCCTCGAGAAGTCGCCCGAATACAAGGGCCGCAAGGGTCTCGACGAGCCGGACGAACGGCCCGTCGACCTCGACGTCGAGGAGCCTGAGCCTGAGCCGGTCCCGGTCGCAGCGGTCGACGGAGGGGACGGAGAGGTCGCCGCTCCCGTTCCGGCGCCCGCCGTGCCGCCGGCCAGCTCCGACGCGTCGAAGCGTGAGCGCCGACGCCAGCGCCGCAAGGCGCGCCCGCATGGCCGAGCCGGGTAGCAACGGCGCGACCCGCGACCTGCTCGAGCGCATCGCTCTCGCCGCGGTCGGCGCTGTCACGCTGACGGCCGAGCGGGCGGACGTGCTCGCAGACGAGCTCGCCGACCGCGGCATGGTGCGGCGGGACGAGGCGCGCGCGCTCATCGACGACGTCACTGCCCGCTGGCGCGGGGACGCGACTCGCATCGGCGAGATGGCCGGCTCGACGCTGGACCGCCTGTTCCGCGAGCTCGGCCTGGTCACGAAGGACGAGGTTGAGGAGCTCGAGCTGCGAATCGCCCAGTTGGAGCACCGCCTCCGGCTTCTCGAGGATCCGCCCGAAAGGGGTTCCGCCCGCCCGTGCAACACTGAGCCCATGGCTCAGGCGCCTCCGCGAAGCCTGGGACGCATCTCCGAGATCGCCCAGGTCGCCGTCCGTCACGGCTTCGGCTACTTCTTCCGCCGCAACAAGCTCACCGACCTCATCGGCGAGGACGGCGAGGTTCTCAGCGAGGCGCCGTCGGAGCGCGGCCGCCACCTGCGGGAGATGCTCGACGAGCTCGGCCCGACGTTCGTCAAGTTCGGCCAGCTGCTCTCGATGCGGCCGGACGTCCTGCCGCCGGACATCATCGCCGAGCTCCGGGGCCTCCAGGACGACGTGTCGCCGTTTCCGTACGAGGAGGCCGCGCAGGTAATCGAGGAGAGCCTCGGCCAGCCGGTCGAGCGGCTGTTCCGCGAGTTCGATCCGGTGCCGATGGCCGCCGCTTCGATCGGCCAGGTCCATCGCGCCGTTCTCCCGAACGGGCGCACCGTCGCCGTCAAGGTGCAGCGACCCGGCGCGCCGCGGCAGATCGAGGCCGACCTCAACCTGATGTACCAGGCCGCCCGCCTCGCGAAGGAGCGCGTGCGGGCGCTGGACTTCATCGACGCCAAGGGCCTCGTCGACGAGTTCGCGCGCGCAATCCGGCAGGAGCTCGACTACCGCCTCGAGGCGCGCAACGCCGAGACCTTCCGCAAGAACTTCGCGGGGCACCCGCACGTCAAGGTGCCGCGGGTCTACTGGACGTACACGCGGCCGCGCGTGCTCACGCTCGAGCACATCGAGGGGACACAGCTGGCCGACATCGAGACGCTCGACTACGGGCTCGAGGAGCGGCGCCGGCTCGCCGAGGTCCTCACGGATACGTGGATGACCATGATCTTCCGCCACGGCTTCTTCCACGGAGATCCGCACCCGGCGAACATCCTCGTCCTTGCCCCCGACAGGATCGGCCTCGTCGACTTCGGCCTCGCCGGGCGTCTGACCGACGAGGACGTCTCGAAGGCCACGCGGCTCTTCATCGACGTCGCGAACGAGAACGTCGAGGCGCTGCCGAAACGGCTCGCCGACCTCGGCGTGCGCTATCCGAAGGAGCGCGAGGAGGAGTTCGTCGCGGAGCTGCGCGAGCTCTTCTACCGCTACTACGGCGCGACGCTCGAGGAGATCGACCCGCTGCAGGTGGTGCGAGAGGTCTTCGGGACGATCTACCGGATGAACCTCCGCCTGCCGACGAGGTTCGTCCTGCTCGACCGCGCGATCGCCACGCTGGGCTCGGTCACCGTCGAGCTCTCACCGGACTTCAACGTGTTCGAGGTGGCGCGGCCGTATGCCCGGAACCTGATGCTCACCCGCTACACGCCGGCACGCATTGCGTCGCGCGCCCGGCGCGAGAGCTGGAACCTCGCGCGAATGGCCGTGGAGGTTCCGTACCAGCTGCACGACACGCTCGAGCAGTTCCGTGACGGACAGATCGAAGTGGGCTTCGTCCACAAGAACCTCGACGAGTTCATGGACCGCATCGTCGTCACGATGAACCGGCTCGTGATCGCACTGGTCGTGTCCGCAGGCCTGCTCGCGTCGAGCCTGCTCGGGATCTTCGCGACCGGCGGGCCCGAGATCCTCGGCATCAATGCCCTCTCGGTGATCGGCTTCGTGCTCTCCGGGATCCTCGGGGTCTGGCTTCTCTGGGGCGTTCTCCGCTCGGGGAGGCTCTGAGCTTCCGTAGTCCCTCCGGGCCTTGCCAGCTCTGGATTCTTCGTCGCAGATCCGCGCGAAAGGACATCTTTCCCGCGCGAAAGGCCGTTGCTAGCTTCGGCCGCATGACCAGCGCGCTGCTTCTCGCCGAACCGGAATCAGCGACGCGGGGCTTCCTCGAGCGCCATCTGCGGCAGGACGGGTTCGAGGTCCTGGAGGCGGGCGACGGCGAGGCGCTCGTGCTCGCGGAGCTCTCCCGGCCCGACCTCGTCCTCGCCTCCGACGCGCTCGCGCTGGAGCTCTGCCGGCGCGTGACCGACGTGCCGGTCATCGTGCTCGGCCGGCCGGACTCGGACGCCGTCGACCGCGTCCGCGCGTTCGCGGGCGGTTGCGACGACTACGTCGCGCGGCCGTTCCACTACGAGGAGCTGCTCGCTCGCATCCGGGCGGTGCTTCGCCGTGTCGCTCCCCCCGAGCGGGACTACATCGAGGTGGGGGAGCTCCAGATCGATCGCGCCGCCAGGCGGGTACTCGTCGCCCGGGTACCAGTCGTCCTCGCCGCGAAGGAGTACGACCTGCTCGTCAAGCTGGCCGGCGACCCGACCCGCGTGTTCACGAAGGAAGAGCTGCTGCGCGAGGTCTGGGGCTTCCGATCGCTCGGCCGGACGCGGACGCTGGACTCCCACGCGTCCCGCCTGCGGCGCAAGCTCTCAGCCGCAGGCGGTGACTTCGTCCGAAACGTCTGGGGAGTCGGCTACTCGCTGGTGGACGGCTAGCCGGACGGAGCCGCCTCCCAGTCCTGCACTGAACCTGAGCCGGTTTGTTCGTGACGGTCAGCTTGCCTTGAACGCGCGGGCGTACCGCAGTCGCCCTGGACAATTGTGGTTTCGGCTGTAAAGTCGACGTGTCTCCCCTTGCGGCGTGGACCTACTATCGACAGGGATCACCAAGAAGGGAGTTTCTATGAACAAGGCGCTCGTTGTGGGCGGGCTGCTCCTGGCTTTGCTCGTCCCAACCGCTTTCGCCGGCTCGCAGGCTTCTCAGGCGACGGTCCTCTGTGTCGAGCTTCAAGGCAACGCGGACACGCGCTACGACGTCAAGGCTCGTAGCTCAGGCAAGTGCGCGCGCGGGGAGCGAACGGTGGCGCTTCCGCGTGGCCTGAGAGGCCCGCGTGGCCCGCGGGGACCAGCAGGCGCACGAGGTCCTGCCGGCCGCCGGCCCAGCCGGTCCAGCCGGGCCAGCCGGCCCAGCCGGCCAGCCGGGCCGCCGGCCCGCCAGGCCAAGCAGGCCGATCAGGGCCACGCGGGCCAGGTTGCCGCGGAGGAGTACGGCGTCTGCGGCCGTGTGATCGCAGCGTGGCGACAACGGCTGCGCCGAGCCGGTCGATCTGGGGGCATATTCTCGACCGAGATCGGCTCGCCGGTCGGCCGACACGACGGGCGGGACGTTCCGCTTCACGTGCACCGCGGCGCACGTCACGTGCACGGTGACGATCCGCGCGTCGGTGCATCTCGGACAGCAGCACCGACCAGGCACTGTTCCACCCGCGCGATCCTGCTGTACCGCGGAGGCGTCAGGTAACTGGCGCTGCGCCGGCGCTCTACTGCGAGTTCGGCGACGGCCCGCTGCAGCTGATCGACCGCGAGCCGCTCCGTGCGGACGAACCCGTCGGACCGGCGTCCGGACCTGCCGTTCAACATCGGCGGTACGGCGGACTGCGGCGTCCCGGGTACCGCCGACCGGGCGAGGACGTCCGAGATCGTCGTGCCGACGGGCTTCTACGACGTCTTCGCGACGTTCGGCTTCGCGGGGCCTGGACTGCGCTTCCCGCGTTCCGTAGGACGACTCTCGCCGGTCACGACCGGGCGGACGACGAGGGGGCGGCCGAGCCGCCCCCTTCGTCTGTCAAGCGGTACGCGCGACGCGATCGCCTCCGGCCCTGGAGCGGAGTCGGCTACTCGCTGCTGAACGACTCGGTGTAGCGGCCGAGCACGAAGTCCCAGCCGGGGCCGTAGTTCGCGCGCCCCTCGGGGTCGTCCCAGCCGCGGTGCTCGAGGTCGACCCGGGTCTTGTCGCCCTCGGGCGTGAAGCGGATCTCGAGCTCGGTGGGGCCGCGCTCCGGGTTCACGCGCCAGCGCAGGAGGAACCGGTCGTGCGGCTCCCAGGCGAGGACGTCCGCCCAGTCGGATTCCTCGCCCTCGTGCTCCGCTCGTAAGGCGGTCGGCGACGCGCTGTCGAAGACGATCTCGGCGTAGTGGCCGAGCACGAAGTCCCAGCCGGGGCCGTAGTTCGCGCGCCCCTCGGGGTCGTCCCAGCCGCGGTGCTCGAGGTCGACCCGGGTCTTGTCGCCCTCGGGCGTGAAGCGGATCTCGAGCTCCGTCGGGCCGCGCTCCGGGTTCACGCGCCAGCGCAGGAGGAACCGGTCGTGCGGCTCCCAGGCGAGGACGTCCGCCCAGTCGGACTCCTCGCCCTCCGTGCTCCGCTCGTACAGCGCGGCCGCCGACGCGCTCGTCGAAGACGATCTCCGCAACCTTGTCCTCGAAGACCGTGTGGCTTTTCGGCCACCAGCTCGTCGCCTGCCGCGTGAAGGTCTCGAACGCGGTCTCCTGCGACGCCTCGACGATGATCGTCTTGTTGATGGCCGCAAGTGCCTCCGTCGTGCTCATCCCTTGCTCCTTTCCCTCCGTTCGGCCTCGGCCTTGAAGTCGGCGAGCGCCTGATCCCAGAAGCGGTCGAAGTAGCTTCGGACGGCCGCGACGCCGTCCAGGTCGACGCGGTAGACGCGCCGTGTTCCTTCCGCCCGCTCGCGGACGAGGCCTGCGTCCTTCAGCACCCGCAGGTGCTGGGAGACTGCCGGACGGCTGACGGGGAGCTCACCCGCCAGCTCTCCGACAGCCATCGGCCTCCGGGCAAGCCGCTCGAAGATGGTTCTCCGAGTCGGGTCGCCGAGGGCGTTCATCGCTACTGCGTAAGCTTCCACTTACCGTAAGCGTAGACTTACGATCAGCGGATGTCAAGCCTCGGTGTTCCCGCCTCGAGGTCGAGGAGCAGCCGCTTCCGCTCGAGCCCGCCGCCGTAGCCGACGAGGCTGCCGTTGGAGCCGACGACGCGGTGGCACGGGAGCACGATCGGGATCGGGTTGCGGTTCATGATCGTCCCGACCGCGCGGGCCGCACGCGGGTTGCCGGCCGCAACCGCCAGCGTCTTGTAGGTCGTGACCTCGCCGTAGGGCACCTTCGCGAGGCGCTCGAGGATGTCGCGCGAGAAGCCTTCCCGACCGCGCAGGTCGAGCGGCAGGTCGAAGTCCCGCCGGTTCCCCTCGAAGTACTCGTCGAGCTCGCGCCGCACCGGGTCGAGCTCGCGCGGTGCGCGCAGGACTCGCACACCGAAGGTTCGGGCGAGCGTCTCGGTCTCCCGCTCCGGCTCGGGATCGAACGAGATCCGGCAGAGGCCCCGCTCGGTCACGGCGAGGAGGAGCGGGCCGATCTGTGTGTCGGCGACGTCGAACGAGACGTCGACGAGGCCCGCCTCCACGGCGGCCTCCCGGAAGCGACGGTCGAGTGTCTTGGGAACGGAAGTCATGTGAGCCTCCTTCGCAGGCGCCGCACGCCGGAGGACGCGGCCTGGCGGGCCGCCTCCTCGCTGGACCCGAGTGCGGTGCCGATGTCCGAGTAGGGCAGGTCGTAGCCGTAGCGGAGCACGACGGCGGCGCGCTCCTTCTCAGGGAGCTCGTCCGCGAGGTGCTCGATCTGCGCGTACGTGGGCCGATCGTCGGTCGTCTCGCCGTCGAGCTCGGCAGCCGGCTCGGGGCGGCGTTTCCGGCCCTCGTCGGCGGCGACCCGAGTTGCGATCGTGAACACCCAGGCGCGCAGGTAGCGGCCGTGCTTCAGCGAGTCGTAGCCGCGGAGCGCCCGGAGAAAGGTCTCCTGGAAGGCGTCCTCGGCCCGCTGCCGCCCGAGCAACCTCACGAGGTGCCCGAAGACGGCGTCGCGGTTCTCCGCGTAGAAGCGCTCGAACGGCGGCACGGTCATCGCTTCCATCATCCTCTTCAACGTGGAGGTCGCGGAGGGTGTGAGATGCGCGGTCGTCGGCCACGTCGAGTGGGTGGACTTCGTCCCGGTCGAGCGGGTGCCGGAGCCCGGCGAGATCGTGACGACGAACGACCACTGGGCCGAGCCGGCGGGCGGCGGGGCGGTCGCCGCGGCGGAGCTGCTCCGGCTCGGCGCGGAGACGACGTTCTTCACGGCGGTGGGGGAGGACGAGCTGGGTCGGCGCGCGGAGGCGGCGCTGCGCGCGGTCGGGCTTCGGCTCGAGGTCGCGGTTCGGGCCGCGCCCCAGCGGCGGGCGTTCACGTACCTGGACTCCCGAGGCGAGCGCACGATCACCGTGCTCGGCGAGAAGCTGCACCCGTTCGGGGACGACCCGCTCGCGTGGGCGGAGCTGGACGAGACGGACGGCGTCTACTTCACGGCCGGCGACGAGGCGGCGCTAGGCCAGGCTCGTCGAGCCCGCGTCCTGGTTGCGACCGCGCGAGAGCTTCCGACTCTTCGCTCGGCCGGCGTTCAGCTCGACGCGCTCGTCCACAGCGCGCGTGATCCCGCCGAGCGGTACGAGCCGGGCGACATCGATCCGGCGCCGAGGCTCGTCGTCTCGACCGAGGGCTCCGACGGTGGTCGGTACGTCGCGGACGGGAGGGAGGGTCGCTGGGCGCCGGCGCCGCTCCCTGGACCGCTTGCGGACACCTACGGCGCCGGGGACTCCTTCGCCGCGGGCCTCACGTTCGCCCTGGCGCGAGGCCTCGCTCCGCAGGAGGCGGTCGAGCTCGCCGCAGCGTCGGCCTCGCGCGCGATGACGAGACACGGCGCTCACGGCGGCGATTCGTCCGTCTGACAGAGTGCAGCCGATGCCCGAGGACCACTTCGGCGAGCGAGTGGCCGAGCGGTACGACGAGTCGTCCGCCGACATGTTCGACCCTGCGGTCGTCGACCCGGCCGTCGAATTCCTCGCCGATCTGGCCGGAGACGGCGCGGCGCTCGAGCTGGGCATCGGCACGGGCCGCATCGCGCTGCCGCTCTCCCAGCGCGGCGTCCCCGTCCAGGGCATCGACCTCTCCGACGCGATGGTGGCGCGGCTGCGCGCCAAGCCTGGCGGCGATGCGATCCGCGTAGCGATCGGTGATTTCGCGACGACCGCCGTCGAGGGGACGTTCACCGTCGCCTACCTCGTCTTCAACACGATCAACAACCTGACCTCGCAGGACGAGCAGGTCGCCTGCTTCCAGAACGTCGCGGCGCACCTCGAGCCGGGTGGCTGCTTCGTGATCGAAGTGGGCGTCCCGCAGCTCCAGCGGCTCCCGCCCGGCGAGACGGTCCGTCCGTTCGACGTCAGCCCCGACCATCTCGGATTCGACGAGTACGACATTGCCGCGCAGGGGCTGATCTCCCATCACTACTCACTGGTGGACGGCGCATGGGAGGCAGCGTCGACCCCGTTTCGCTACGTCTGGCCCGCGGAGCTCGACCTCATGGCCCGTCTCGCCGGGATGAGGCTGCGCGAGCGCTGGAGCGGCTGGAAGCGCGAGCCGTTCACCAGCGAGAGCAGGAAGCACGTCTCTGTCTGGCAGAGACCTGTGTGAGTCGTGGTGACGATCGACGACGTGCGGGCGCTGACAGCCGACCTGCCCAGGTCCTACGAAGCCCTGGTCCGGGGCCGGGTCAAGTTTCGCGTCGGCCGGATCGTCTATCTGGCCTTCTCCCGCGACGAGAAGGTGATGGGCTTTGCCTTCCCCAAGGAGGAGCGGGACGCGCTCGTCCAGACCTGGCCCGAGAAGTTCATGCAGCCCGATCCGGGCGACCTTCGTTACAACTGGGTGCACGTCCGCCTGGATGCGATCGACGAGCAGGAGCTGCTCGAGCTGGTCTTCGACGCGTGGCGGATGGTGGTGCCGAAGCGTCTCGCCGCCGCATCCGACGACGACCTTCGGCTCGGGCGAGTCGCGGACCTGTCCTGAGGTTCGCTGCGGCGGGCGTCTACCGGATGGCGACGGCGTCCGCGATCCCTTCGAGCGCGTCCGCCACCTTGTCGAGTGGTGCACGCGTGTCGATCTCCACCGTCGCGCCCGCGCGCAGAAGCGGCTCGAAGGTCGCCAAGTCGTCCAGGATCCGATCCCGCTCGGCCTCGGACTTGCCGAAGTTGTTCGTCTCGCGCGTGGCCACTCGCTCGAGGATCACCTCCGCGGGCGCGCTCAACAGCACGACCGCATCGAAACGCGGATAGAACCTCCTGATTGGAGACGCATCCGGAGACGAACAGCATGCCTTGCTCGTGCTGGTCTAGCAGCGCGTGGATGCGGTCCTCGCGCCACTGCTGCTCCGACCCGCCGACGTCGGAGGACGGCACCTCCACGGCGTAGCCGCCGTAGTCCGTATCGACGACCCGATGTCCCCTGCGAGCGAGCTCGACCAGAGCTGCTGACTTGCCCGTACCGGACATTCCCGTCACCAGCACCACAGCCACGTGTCGACCTTAGCCGGAGAAGACGGCGCCATTTTCTCGGAGGCATTGACGAAGTGGGGAATAGTGGTCTAAAGTGGTGGAGAGTGGGAGACTGCTGATGGCACGAACATGCTGCTCGGAGAGTACGAACACACCATCGACGACAAGAACCGGCTCACCCTTCCGGCCCGGTTCCGGGACACCATGTCCGACGGCGTCGTCGTCACGCGCGGGATGGACGGTTGCCTCTATGCGTATCCGCGGGGCGACTGGCAGGAGCGCTTCCAGTCACGGGTCGCAGGTCTCGATCCGCTCAGCAGCGAGAGCCGCAAGCTGCAGCGCCACTTCTTCTCCGGCGCGGCCGAGGCGGAGCTGGACAAGCAGGGCAGAATCATGATTCCGGGACCCCTGCTCCGCTACGCCGGCCTCGAGCGGGAAGTCGTCGTCGCCGGGATCCACGATCACCTGGAGATCTGGGATCGGGAGACCTGGCGTCGGGAGCTCAACGAGGTCGAAGGGAGTGCGGAGCATGTTGCCGAGCGTCTTGCAGCCAAACGCGACTGATCACGTCCCCGTCCTCGCCGAGGAGGTTCGGCGCCTGCTCGACGTGCAACCGGGAAACACTGTCGTCGACGCCACCTTCGGGGCGGGCGGGCATGCAGCCTTGCTCGCCGAGGACCTGAGGGGCGAAGGCAAGTTCCTCGCGATCGACAGGGATCCCAACGTCAAGCCGTACTTCGAGTCGTTCCGGCGCCGCGCCGGCGTGAAGACGCGGTTCCTGGCCGGAGACTTCGCCGACGTGCTCGAGCGGTTCGCGGACAACGGCCGCGGCGCCGACGCGATTCTCTTCGACCTCGGCGTCTCGAGCATGCAGCTCGACCGGCCGGACCGCGGGTTCTCCTACGCGGCCGACGCACCGCTCGACATGCGCATGGATCCGACCGCGGACGTCTCTGCCCGCGAGCTCGTGAACGAGGCGAGCGAGCGGGAGCTGACCGAGATCTTCCGCTCGTACGGCGAGGAGCGGTACGCCCGCCAGATCGCGAAGCGGATCGTGCGCGACCGGAAAAGCCAGCCGTTCGAGACGACCGGTGAGCTCGTGGAGGCGATCAAGTCCGCGATCCCGACGCCGGCACGGTTCGGCGACGGCCATCCCGCGCGACGCGTCTTCCAGGCGCTTCGGATTGCGGTCAACGACGAGCTGGGGGCGCTCGAAGCCGCGCTGCCCGCCGCGCTCGAGATGCTCGAACCGGGCGGCCGGATCGCCGTCATCAGCTTCCACTCGCTCGAGGACCGAATCGTCAAGCGGTTCTTCCGGGCCGAGGCGCACGGCTGCACCTGCCCGCCTGACTTTCCGGTCTGCGTCTGCGGCAAGGAACCGTCGCTCCGGGTCCTGACCAGGAAGGCGGTCCGGCCGAGCGCGCAGGAGATCGCCAGCAACCCGCGCGCCGCGTCCGCACGGCTCAGGGCGGCGGTCAAGACCTGATGGCGGTCGCTGTCGCACGTGCCCGCACAGGGGCCCGGCCGAGGCGCCGCGCCAAGGCCCAGCGCCGCACGGCCGGAGGCGCGTTCTGGATCGTGCTCGTCGGCGTGCTGCTCGCCGGGGTGGTGGCGCTGAACGTCGCCGTGCTGCGGCTCAACCTCCAGTTCGACCAGCTCGCGCGTGACCGCGACAAGCTTCGCGCCGAGTCCGCCGAGCTCGCGTCCGAGCTCGCCACACGTTCGGCCTCCGCGCGCACGAGCAGCCTTGCACGGAACCGGCTCGGCTACCTGCCGGCAGATCCCGCCACGACGACGTATCTGGATCTCTCGGGCCGGTGAACCGGCGGCTCTCGAACCGCCGGATCAGGCTCCTGCTCGTCCTCTTCACGCTCGCCTTCGCGGGCCTGTTCGGACGCGCTGTCTGGCTCCAGGCGGTGCATGCGCGCGGGCTCGACCGGCTCGGGCAGGGCCAGCACCACGCGACCGTGACGGTTCCCGCGCCGCGTGGCGCGATGACCGACCGGAACGGCGTGCAGCTCGCGATCGGCCGGCGAGCCATGACCGTCTACGCGAACCCGAAGCACATCGCGGACCCGCGGACCGCGGCGATCGCGGCAGGCAACGCGCTTCGCCTCGACCCCGACGAGCTCTACGGCCCGCTGGCCGACCGGTCGCGCGGCTTCGTCTACGTGGCGCGCAAGGCCGACGCGAAGCGCGTCGACGCGCTGGAGCGAAAGGGCATCGAGGGGCTCGGCTTCTACTCCGAGGAGCGGCGCGTCTACCCCCAGGGATCGGTCGGCGCCCATGTCCTCGGCTATGCGGGAGTCGACAACAAGGGACTGTCCGGGCTGGAGCTGGCGCTGGACAAGACGCTGTCCGGCCGCCCCGGCCGCGAGACCTTCGTCCGCGATCCCTTCGGCCGTGCGCTCGACGTCGTCCAGGCGACGCCGGCCGTCGAGGGCCGCGACGTCCGTCTGACCCTCGACGCCACCCTCCAGGCGAACGCCGAGTCCGTGCTGCGGTCGACGGTCCGCCGCTGGGGCGCGCTCTCGGCCACGGCCGTGGTGCTCGACCCGCACAGCGGCGAAGTGCTCGCGCTGGCCGTCGAGCCTGGCTTCGACGCGAACGGCTTCCCGCAGACCTCCCGCGAGGTGCAGCGCAACCGCGCCGTCACGGATACGTACGAGCCGGGCTCCACGCTGAAGGTGGTGACCGTCGCCGGCGCGCTCTCGGAAGGGCTCGTCACCCCGACGACCTCGTTCACGCTTCCCCCGAGGCTTCAGGTGGCGGACCGGGTGATCCACGAAGCGCACCGCACGGGCACCGAGCGGATGACCGTCGCGGCGATCCTCGCCCAATCCTCCAACATCGGAACGATCACGCTCGCCCAGATGCTCGGCCGCGAACGCCTGACCAGGTGGCTCGGCCGGTTCGGGTTCGGCAAGAAGACCGGCATCGACTTCCCCGGCGAGACGCGGGGGATCCTTCCGAGCGAGTGGTCGGGCTCCACGATCGGCACGCTGCCGATCGGCCACGGTATCGCCGTGACGCCGGTGCAGATGGCGTCCGCGTACGCCGCGGTGGCAAACGGCGGCGTCTGGAAGCAACCGCACCTCGTCCTGTCGGAGCGGGTCCGGCAGCGCCGGGTGGTCTCGCGCGCCGTCTCCGAGCAGCTGATGTCGATGATGCGGGACGTCGTCCTCGAGGGAACCGGAACCGAGGCCGCGGTCGAGGGCTATCAGGTCGCCGGGAAGACCGGGACGGCCGCCAAGCCGGATCCGCGCGGCGGCTACTCGACCTCCCGCTACGTCGCCTCGTTCGTCGGCGCGGTGCCGGCGAGCGACCCACGGCTCGTGATCCTGGTTACCGTGGACGAGCCGAGCACGATCTGGGGCGGCGTTGTCGCCGCCCCGGCGTTCCAGCAGATCGCCAGCTTCGCGCTGCAGTACCTCGAGATCCCGCCAGACGCGTAGCGTCTGTCCGCGAAGCGGACCGTGGAGGGGTCTGGCGGAACCGGGAGGTTCCCTCGGCTGGCTCCGGCCACTCCGCTAGCCTCCAGCCGATCGTGGATCTCGAGCGGCTGATCACCGCGCTCGGACCTCTGGAGGTCCGCGGGGGCGCTCCGACAGACATCACCGATCTCGCGTACGACACGCGTGAGGTCCGGCCCGGCGCGCTCTTCTTCTGCGCGCCCGGGGAGACCATCGACCGGCACGACCTCGCCGGCGAGGCGGTCGAGCGCGGCGCCGTGGCGCTGGTGGTGGAGCGGCCGCTCGACCTCGACGTGCCGCAGCTGCTCGTGGAGTCGGCGCGCGCGGCGATGCCGATCGCCGCCGACGAGTTCTTCGAGCGGCCGACCGAGGAGCTGCTCCTCGCCGGCGTGACCGGCACGAACGGGAAGACGACGACTGCGTACCTGCTCCACTCGATCTTCGACGCCGCCGGCATGCGGCCCGGGCTGATCGGGACGATCGAGTCGCGAGTCGGCGGCGAGTCACGGCCAGCGGTGCGGACGACGCCCGAGTCGGTCGACCTCCAGCGCACCTTTCGCGAGATGCTCGACGCCGGCGACCGCAGCGCCGTCATGGAGGCGACCTCGCACGGCTCCGTCCTCGGCCGCCTCGACCGGGTCAGGTTCAAGGCGCTCGCGTTCACGAACCTGACGCAGGACCACCTCGACTTCCACGGCTCGATGGACGAGTACTACGAGGCGAAGCGACGGCTCTTCACCGAGCACGAGCCTGCGCCGGCGGCGGCGATCAACGTGGGCGACGAGTGGGGAAGGCGCCTGGCTCAGGAGCTCCGCGCTCTCGACCGCGCGCCGCTCCTCACCTTCGGGCTGACCGGCGACGCCGACGTCCACGAGGCGCCGAGGACGAGCCGGCTCCAGGGTCGCTTCAACCGGGAGAACACGCTCGCAGCCGTCGCCGTGGCGCGCCTGCTCGGCGTCCCGGAGGGATCCGTGGATGAAGGGCTGGCGGGCGCGCCGAGCGTCCCCGGGCGGTTCGAGTCCGTGGACGAGGGACAGCCGTTCTCGGTGATCGTCGACTACGCGCACACGCCGGATTCCCTGGCGAACGTCCTCAGCACGGCGCGGGAGCTCGCCGGCGAGCGGCTGATCTGCGTCTTCGGCTGCGGCGGCGACCGCGATCGCGGCAAGCGTCCGGAGATGGGGCGGATCGCGAGCGAACTGGCCGACGTCGCGATCGTCACGTCCGACAACCCACGCAGCGAGGATCCTCAGGCGATCATCGACGAGATCCTCGGAGGCGTCGTCGGCGACGTGGAGGTCGAGCCCGACCGGCGCGCCGCCATCGCGAAGGCGATCGAGCAGGCTCGCGACCGGGACGTCGTGGTCGTCGCCGGGAAGGGCCACGAGCAGGGCCAGGAGTTCGCCGACCGCAAGATCCCCTTCGATGATCGCGAGGTCGCCCGTGAGGCGCTCAGGCAGTTGAGGGCGCCGGCGTGATCCCGCTTTCGGTCTCTGAGCTCCAGGGCCTGGGCCGGCTGGAGGCTACGGCGGACGAGGTCACGGGCGTCCAGATCGACTCCCGCCGGATCGGGCCGGGCGATCTCTTCGTCGGCATTCGCGGTGGGATCGACCACCTCGATGAGGCGCGTGAGGCCGGCGCCGCCGCCACGCTGGTTCCCGACGACGACCACGCCGCCATGGCCGCGATCGGACGGGCTGTCCGCGACCGGTCGAGCGCCGAGGTCGTCGGCATCACCGGATCGACCGGCAAGACGTCCACGAAGGACATCCTCGCCGCGCTTGTCGCACCGCACCGGGAGACGGTCGCCGCCGAAGCCAGCTACAACGCCGAGCTCGGCGTCCCGCTGACCCTCGCGCGGCTGGAGCCGGGAACCGAGCTGCTGATCGCGGAGCTCGCGATGCGCGGCTTCGGCCAGATCCGCGATCTCTGCGAGATCGCGCGGCCGACGCTCGGCGCCATCACCGCCGTCGGTCCCGTCCACCTCGAGTTCGTGGGCGATGTGGCCGGCGTCGCGCGCGCCAAGGCCGAGCTGCTCCAGGCGCTGCCGTCCGGAGCGACCGCAGTCGTCCCGGCCGGGGTCTCCGAGCTCGAGCCTCACCTGCGAGACGACCTGAACGTGATCCGCGTCGGCGAAGACGTGCGGCTGCGCTCGTGGACGAACGGCCAGATCGCGGCGGACGTGCTCGGCGAGACCGTCGAGCTCGAGCTGCCGTTCACCGCGCGCCACCAGGCGGAGAACGCACTCGTCGCGCTTGCCGTCTACGCGGCCCTCGGCCTTCCGCTCGACCGAGTCGCCGAGGGCGCGAAGGCGATCGAGCTCTCCCGTCTCCGCGGCGAGGAGATCGCGCTGGCGGGCGGCGGTGTCCTGATCAACGACTGCTGGAACGCCAACCCGGCGTCCATGCGGGCCGCGCTCGAGGAGCTCGCGAAGCGGAACGGCGGCAGGCGGATCGCGGTGCTCGGCGGCATGGCCGAGCTCGGCACCGAGGGCTCCCGCTACCACCGCGAGATCGGCGAGCTGCTCGATCCGGTCGACCACGTGATCGCCGTGGGCGAGCTCGCGCGCGGGTACGGCACGGGTGAGTGGGTCCCGGACGCGGACACGGCCGCCGAGCGCCTCGCGGAGCTGCTCCAGCCGGGCGACGTCGTGCTCGTCAAGGGATCGCGCTCGGTAGGCCTCGAGGCCGTCGCACAGAAACTTCAGACCTGATGGAACGAGTCCTCGCCGCGGGCCTGCTCGCGATGGTCATCTCGATCGTCGCCGGACCGAAGTTCATCGAGTTCCTGCGCCGGAACGAGATGGGCCAGCACATCCGCGAGGAGGGGCCCGAGGGGCATCGGGTCAAGCAGGGGACGCCGACGATGGGCGGCCTGCTGCTGGTCTTCTCGGCGACCGTCGCGTTCCTGACGCTCAGCCACTACACGATCGAGGGGCTGGCGGTCTTCGGCGTGATGCTCGGCTGTGCAGCGGTCGGCTTCGCGGACGACTACATGAAGCTCCGGCACCGCCGGTCGCTCGGGCTCGCAGGCCGGTGGAAGCTCGTCCTCCTCGCGGCGATCACGGTCGGGCTCGCCTTCGCGGTGGAAGAGGTGAACGCGCCGAGCGAGCTCTACGTGCCGGTCCTCGACTGGCGCTTCGGGCTCTCGCTCGGCTTCTACCTCCTGCTCTTCCTGATCGTGGCCGGCGCGGCGAACGGGGCGAACCTCACGGACGGGATCGACGGCCTCGCTGCCGGAATCGGGATCATCTCCCTGCTCACGCTCACGGCCATGAACGTCGTCGCCTACACGCGCTCGGGTCAGTTCCAGGCCGAGCAGGACCTGGCCTCCCTGGACATGGCGATCCTCGGCGCCGCGCTGATCGGAGGAGCGATCGGGTTCCTCTGGTACAACGCCTTCCCCGCCGAGGTGCAGATGGGCGACACCGGCTCCATGGCGATCGGCGGCGCGATCGGCGCGCTCGCGGTCATGAGCCGCAGCGAGCTGCTCCTGCTCCTGATCGGCGGCATCTTCGTGATCGAGGCGCTCTCGGTGATCCTGCAGGTCTTCTCGTTCAAGTACTGGGGCCGCCGGATCTTCCTGATGGCGCCGATCCACCACCACTTCGAGATGAAGGCCTGGTCGGAGACGAAGATCATGGTGCGGTTCTGGATCGTCGCGGCGATCCTGTGCGGCGCGGCGTTCGCGCTCTACTACCGCTACTTCCCGGCCTTCCGCCCAGACCTGGTCGGATGACGGCGCTCGTACTCGGCCTGGCGCGGTCGGGCCGGGCGGCTGCGCTGGCGCTTGCGAGTCGAGGCGAACGCGTCGTCGCCGTCGACCGCTCTGCTGAGGCCGATCCCGGCAGGCTCGCCGAGGCCGGCGTCGAAGTCCATCTCGGAACTGAGGAGACCACGCTGTTGGAGGGAGTCGACGTCTTGATCAAGAGCCCCGGGGTGCCGTCCGAGGCACCCCTCGTCACCGCCGCGCGAGGGCGCGGCATCCCGGTCTGGAGCGAGATCGAGCTCGGCGGCCGCCTGCTCTCGACTCCCATCCTCGGCGTGACCGGGACGAACGGGAAGACGACCACGACGGCGCTGCTCGGCGAGATGCTCGGGGCGCCTGTGGCGGGGAACATCGGGCGCGCGCTGACCGAGCTCGACGACGGCGGCCGCTGGATCGTCTGTGAGCTGTCGAGCTTCCAGCTGGAGGACATCGACCAGTTCACGCCGCGGATCGCGGTGCTGCTGAACCTGGAGCCCGACCACCTCGACCGGCACGGCACCTGGGAGGCGTACCGGGACGCGAAGCTCCGGATCTTCGAGAACCAGGGCGCGGACGACGTCGCCGTCGTCCCCCGCGGGTTCGGCGAGATCCCGGGACGGGGGAGGAGGGTCGAGTTCTCCCCCGACGACCCGCTGCCAGCCGAGCCGCGGATTCCCGGAGCCCACAATCGCGAGAATGCCGCGGCGGCGGTGGCAGCCGCTCGCGAGGCCGGTGCCGGCGAGGAGGAGATCGCGAAGGCCCTGCGCGAGTTCCCCGGGGTGCCGCACCGCCTCGAGGAGGTCGCGGAGATCGCCGGCGTGCGTTTCGTCAACGACTCCAAGGCGACGAACGCGGCGGCGGCGCGCCGCGGGATCGCGTCCTTCGACGAGCCGCTGCACGTCATCCTCGGCGGGCTCGGCAAGAACGAGAGCTACGCGGAGCTCGCAGGGGATCTGCGCGCTCGCGGCGCACGGGCGTACCTGATCGGCGCCGCGGCCGGACGAGCTGGCGGAGGCGATCGACGAGCACGACGCTCTGCGGCGACCTCGCGACGGCCGTGCAGCGCAGCAGCCGCGGCCGCGAGGCCCGGCGAGGTCGTCCTCCTGTCGCCGGCCTGCGCCAGCTACGACCAGTTCAGGGATTTCGAGGAGCGGGGCGACGAGTTCCGCCGCCTCGTCGAGGCGCTTCGGTGAAGAAAGGTCAGTTCGAGGGGCAGCTCCTGCTGCTGATCACGCTCGCGCTCGTTGCGTTCGGCCTGGTGATGGTCTTCAGCGCCACCTCCGGGCAGGCGACGCTCGGTGACGGCGACGCCTCGTACTACCTCCGGAAGCAGGGGCTCTACGCGCTCGTCGGCCTCGTCCTCCTGGTGCTTCTGCGCCGGACGAGCTATCGCTCGCTGCGGCCGCTCGCACCGACGATGATCGTCGCCAGCCTCGGGCTGCTCCTCGCCGTGCTCGCGATCGGGACGACGGTCAACGGCGCCAAGCGCTGGCTCCAGCTCGGCCCGGCGGTGTTCCAGCCGTCCGAGCTCGCGAAGCTGGCGCTGGTCGTCTGGCTGGCCGCCTACCTGTCGCGCCACCCGGCTCCGCGGACGCTCGGCGAGCTCTTCAAGCCGATCGGACTGGTGGTCGGCGTGTTCTGCGCGCTCTTCCTCGCCGAGCCCGACCTCGGGACGGCGATCACGGTCGTCGTCATGGTCGGCGGCGTCCTCGTCGTCTCGGGCGCGCCGGCCCGGCTGCTGGCGACCGCGGGAGGGCTCGCCGTCGGCGTCGTGCTCACCGCCGCCTGGTTCGAGCCGTACCGGCGCGCGCGCCTGCTGAGCTTCCTCAACCCGTGGGACGACCCGCAGGGCGCCGGCTACCAGACGGTTCAGGCGATGATCGGGCTGGGGTCGGGCGGGATCTTCGGCGTCGGGCTCGGCGAGGGGATCTCGAAGAACTTCTACCTGCCGGAAGCACACACGGACATGATCCTCGCGATCGTGGGCGAGGAGCTCGGCCTCGTCGGGACGACGGCGCTGATCGGTGCCTATGCGGCGTTCGGCTACGCGGGCTTCCGGCTCGCGCTCGGCTGCAAGGACCCGTTCGGGAAACGGCTCGCGGCCGGGATCACCACGCTTGTCTGCGGCCAGGCGCTGATCAACGTCGCGGCCGTGATGGGCGTCGCGCCGCTGACGGGGATCACGCTGCCGTTCGTCTCCTACGGCGGCTCGAGCCTCGTCGTGGGGCTCGCCGGCGTCGGCATCCTCCTTAACATCGCGGGCGACCATGGCCGAGCAACGAGCGCCCAGGTGCCTGATCGCAGCAGGAGGAACAGCCGGACACGTGCTTCCGGCGATCGCAGTCGGCGAGGCGCTTCGCGACCGCGGAGCCGCCGTGACGTTCGCCGGGTCGCCGGATCGCGTTGAGTCGCGCCTCGTTCCCGAGGCCGGGTTCGAGCTCGACTCGTTCCGGATCTCGCCGCTGCCGCGCCGCCCGAGCCTCGAGCTCGTGCGCTCGGTCGTTCGCGCGGGCGGCGCCGTTCGCGAAAGCCGCCGGATCCTGAAGCGGCGGCGGCCCGACGTCGTCCTCGGCGCGGGCAGCTTCGTCGCCGGGCCGATGGTTGTCGCCGCTGCGTCGATGCGGCTCCCGACGGCGCTGACGGAGGCGGACGCGCATCTCGGTCTCGCCAACCGGCTCGCCGCGCCGTTCGCCGAGCGAGTCTTCCTCTCCTATGAGCTCGACGGGCACGGGCCGCCCAAGTACCTGGTCGTCGGGCGGCCGATCCCCGCGCGTTCGCGGCCGGTGCCACGGGCGGAGGCGCGGGCACGGCTCGGCCTTCCGCCGGACGGCAAGGTTCTCGGCGTCTTCGGCGCGCGCGCCGGCGCAAAGAGCCTCAACGAGCTGGCGGTCGAGACCTGGGGAGCGGAAGGGCCGGTTGTGCTCCACGTGTCGGGCGAGCGCGATCACGACGCGCTTCGCCCTCGGGTGCGGCGTGGCGACTACCACCTCCTTCCGACCAGCGACGACTTCGGCGCGGCGCTCTCGGCGGTCGACCTCGCCCTCTCGCGTTCGGGTGGGACCGTCTGGGAGCTGGCGGCAGCCGGCCTACCCGCGGTGCTGGTCCCGTACCCGCACGCGACGGCCGACCACCAGGCGAAGAACGCGAGGTACTTCGAACGGGGCGGCGGTGCCGTGGTCGTCCCGGAGACACGGCTGCAACGAAGCGCCGGCGATCGTCGAGTCGCTTCTGGACGACGACGAGAGGCTCAGCGAGATGAGCGAGGCGATGCGCGTTCTCGCGAAGGAGGACGCCGCCGACCGGATCGCCGAGGAGGTGCTCGCGCTTGCAGCCGCTCGCCGGTAGACGGCTCCACTTCGTCGGGATCGGTGGCGCCGGCCTCTCCGGCTACGCGCTCCTGGCGCACGCCTGGGGCGCCGACGTGTCCGGGTGGGACCGCTACGACACGCCGTACCTCCAACATCTGCCGTCGGAGATCGGCGTGACGATCTCGCCCGAGCCCGAAGTGCCCGACGGCGCCGAGGCGATCGTCTCGACGGCGTTCGCGGGCAGCGTCGAGGGGCGATCGCGCGCCGAGTTCCTGGCTGAGCTGGTCTCGCTCCAGGCCTCGATCGTCGTTGCCGGCGCGCACGGGAAGACGACGACCGCGGCGATGATCGCGTTCGTCCTCGACCGTCTCGGCCGGGATCCGGGGTTCCTGATCGGCGCCGAGGTGCCGCAGCTCGGCGCGAATGCCCGCGCCGGCTCGGGCTGGCTCGTGGTGGAGGGCGACGAGTCGGACCGGACGATCGAGCTTCTCCGTCCCGCGATCGCCGTCGTCACGAACGTCGACCTCGACCATCACACGGAGTTCGCTTCCAGGTCGGAGGTGGCCGCGCTGTTCGAGCGCTGGCTCGAGAACGTCCCGCAGACGGTTCGCGGCGACTCGCTCGAGCCGTACGACGGCGAGCTCAACATCCCCGGTCGCCACAACCGGCTGAACGCCGCCGCCGCCCTCGCCGCGCTCGAGCTCGCCGGCGTGCACGGACGCGAGGCGTGGCCGGTGCTGCGCGAGTTTCGGGGCGCCGGGCGGCGGCTGGAGGAGGTCGGTGTCGCGGGAGACGTGCGGATCGTCGACGACTACGCGCACCATCCGGCCGAGATCCGCGTCACGCTCGCTGCGCTTCGCGAGCAGGGCATCGGGAGGATCCTCGCGCTCTTCCAGCCGCACCTCTACTCCCGCACCAGGCATCTCGCACGCGAGACCGCCGCGGCGCTCGCCGAGGCGGACGTCGTCGCGGTCACGGAGATCTACGCCGCGCGGGAGGAGCCCCTCGAGGGCGTCACGGGGAAGCTCGTCGTCGACGCGCTCGCCATGCTCCGGCCGGGGATGCTGATCGGCTGGACGCCGTCGGTCGAAGACGGCGCACGCTTCCTCGCGCGCCGGGCTCGGCCCGGGGACGTCGTCCTCACGATCGGGGCCGGCGACGTCGACCGGGGCGCGGACCTCGTCTTCCGGGAGCTCGCGTGACGATCGACGACCGGGTGCCGATGTCCCGGTTCACGACGCTCGGGACCGGCGGTCCGGCTCGGTGGTTCGCGAAGCCGGAGACGGAGGACGAGCTCCGGGAAGCGCTCACCTGGGCCGCCGAGCGCGAGGCGGCGGTGTCGGTGGTGGGGCTGGGGTCGAACCTGCTCGTGGCCGACGACGGTGTCGAGGCGCTCGTCCTCAAGCTCTCCGGCGAGCTGGCGGCGGCGGAGGCCGACGGCGAGGTTCTGCGGGCGGGTGGAGGCGCGCCGCTGGCCGTCTGCCTTCACCGGGCGCGGGCAGCGTCCCTCGGTGAGTTCGAGTTCGCCTGCGCGATCCCCGGGACTGCCGGAGGCGGCGTCTGGATGAACGCGGGAGCGTACGGAGGCGACATGGCGGGCGTGCTCGATCGCGCGCTCGTCGCCGATGCGTCGGGCTCCTCCTGGCGCACGCCGGAGGAGTTGGGGCTCGAGTACCGCCGCTCGGCGCTGCGCCCCGGCGAGGTCGTCGTCGCCGCCGAGTTTCGACTTCGGCCTCGGCCGGTCGAGGAGATCAAGGCGACGGTCGCCGAGATGCAGGCGGCGAGAAAGGCTGCACAGCCCACGAACAAGCGGACCTTCGGCAGCGTGTTCAAGAACCCAGATCACGAGCTGTCCGCAGGGCGGATGCTCGAGGCCTGCGGGCTCCGCGGCCACCGGATCGGCGGCGCGAAGATCTCACCGCGGCACGCGAACTTCATCGAGAACGCGGACGGCGCCACGACGCACGACGCGATCGAGCTGATGGCGGAGGCCCGCCGCCGGGCGCTCGAGAAGTTCGGCGTGGAGCTCGAGCACGAGGTGCAGTTCCTCGGCGCGATCGAGCTGCCAGCGAGCTCGTTCCAGCATGGAGGCTGAGCCGCCAGGCCGCGCTGGGCGGCGCCAGGCGTTGTCCTCGGCCGCGTCCATATCACTATGATATGAACGCGGCCTGCGTCCAGGCCTGGCATCCACCCATCGCACCCTGGCGACGAGCCACATCCTGGAACGAGCTCGAAGCCGGCGAGCTGGTGTAGGAGCAGCCTGCGCGGCGGCGAAGTTGGCGCCGTGGCACGTACGGCTGTCTCGGTGTCCCCTGCCCTTCGGCTGGTCCCGTCCGGCCGCTCGCTCGCGCTCGGCTTCGGAATGCTCGCCGCCGCCTTCGTGCTCTTCGTCGGTGCGCGCGAGACGAGCGTCTTCGCCGTCCACGAGGTGGAGGTCGAGTCGATCCCGAACGGGCAGTCGCGCCTGGTCGCCCGTGCGCTGGGGGATCTTCACGGGACAAGCCTGCTGCGCGTCGACCAGGAGGCGATCCAGCACCGGCTGGACAAGCTCCCGCACGTCCACCTGCTCGGCTACGACCGCGCCTTCCCGAACGGCCTCCGCGTCCGGGTGAGCGTCGAGCGCCCGGTGGCGGTGGTGCGGCGAGGCGACGAGAACTGGCTCGTCTCGGCGGAGGGGCGGGTGCTCAGGCCACTCGAACGACGGCTCAGGCGCCCCCTCCCGGTCGTCTGGCTCGAGCGGAACGTCGATCCGCACGTCGGCGCAATCCTCCGAGCCCCGGAGCCGGCACGCGCGATCCGGACGGTCGCCGCGATGCGAGCAGCGGCCCCGGGCCTGTCGCAGCGTGTCTGGTACGTGAAGATGAGCGAAGACGGAACAGCGACCGCGGTGCTCCGCGACCGCTTCGAGATTCGGCTGGGCAAGGCCGCAGACCTCCCGCTGAAGCTCGAAGTGTCGCGCCGGGTGCTGGCGACGATGCGGCGCGAGGGCGACATCGCCGCGTACCTCGACATCAGCGTTCCCGAGCGACCGGTCGTGGGAGAAAGCCTCGAGTCTCAGGTGGAGCCTGAGAGTTCTTCCGACAACAGACGCGTTGACAAGCCAGTAGATCGTCCTTAGGCTGGAGCGTTGCAGGGCTTGCGAAGCCGCGAGCTACAGTCGAGCTTGAGGTGGAGGGACGTTGAGCGTACGCGATCAGACAGGCAACTACCTGGCAATGATCAAGGTCGTCGGCGTCGGCGGCGGAGGATCGAATGCCGTCAGCCGCATGGTCGACGCCGGTTTGAGCGGAGTCGACTTCATCGCGGCGAACACGGACGCCCAGGCGCTCCTCGTGGTCGATGCGGACATGAAGGTCCACATCGGCGCCGAGTCGACGCGTGGCCTGGGCGCCGGCGCGAATCCGGAGGTCGGGCGGAACGCGGCGATGGAGAGCCGTGACGAGCTGAAGGATGCGATCAAGGGCGCGGACATGGTCTTCGTCACGGCCGGCGAGGGCGGCGGCACCGGCACGGGCGGCGCTCCGATCGTGGCCGAGATCGCGCGAGAGCTCGGCGCGCTCACAGTCGGCGTGGTGACCAGGCCGTTCGGCTTCGAGGGCCGCAAGCGCGCCGACCAGGCGATGATGGGCATCGAGGAGCTCCGCGACAACGTCGACACGCTGATCGTGATCGAGAACGACCGCCTGCTCCAGGTGGTCGAGAAGCGCACTTCCATCGTCGACGCTTTCCGGATGGCAGACGACATCCTCCGGCAGGGCGTCCAGGGGATCACCGACCTGATCACGGTCCCGGGGATCGTCAACCTCGACTTCGCCGACGTGCGCGCGATCATGTCCGACGCCGGGTCGGCGCTGATGGGCATCGGCACCGCGTCGGGGGAGAACCGCGCGGCCGAAGCGGCTCACACCGCGGTGTCCTCGCCGCTCCTCGAGTCGTCCATCGAAGGCGCGACCGGCATCCTGCTGAACATCAGCGGCCCACCCGACATGGGGCTGTTCGAGGTGAACGAGGCGGCGGAGGTGGTCACGGGCGCGGCGGACCAGAACGCGAACGTGATCTTCGGCGCGGTCATCGACGACGCGCTGAAGGACGAGGTCAGGGTCACGGTGATCGCGACGGGCTTCGGCCCGCAGGCGCAGCGTCGCCGCCGGCGCACGACGGTGAGCGAGGACGAGCCGGCGACGCGGACACCCGAGGAGCGCGAGCGCTTCGACGTCGGCGAGGACGTCCTCGAAGTGCCGTCCTTCCTCCGCGAATAGCGGCGGGTCCCCCGAACCCACGGCGGTAGCATCCGGCGCGTCGTGCAGACGCTGCGCCGAACTCCGCTCCACGAGCGCCATGTCGCCCTCGGAGCGCGTCTCGTCCCCTTCGCGGGCTGGGAGATGCCCGTGCAGTACGAGGGCGTCATTCCCGAGCACCGCGCGGTGCGCACCGATGCCGGGGTCTTCGACGTCTCGCACATGGGTGAGCTCGAGGTCGAGGGGCCGAAGGCGCACGAGCTCCTCCAGAGCGTCCTCTCCAACGACCTCGATCGAGTCGAGCCGGGCCATGCGCAGTACACGCTCCTCACCAACGAGCGCGGCGGCATCGTCGACGACCTCATCGCCTACCGCCTCGAGGCCGGTCGCTACCTGTTGATCGTCAACGCCTCGAACCGGGACGCCGACTTCCGCTGGCTCAAGGAGCGCGAGATCCCGGGCTCGGACGTGCGCGACATCTCGGACGACTACGCGCTCCTCGCCGTCCAGGGGCCGCGCTCGCTGGAGCGACTCGGCCTCGACGAGGCGCCGGCGTTCACGTTCGCGATGGACGAGCTCGACGGCATCGAGGTGATGGTCAACCGCACCGGCTACACGGGCGAGGCCGGTGTCGAGCTCATGGTTCCCGGCGAGGAAGGAGCGGCACTCTGGGACGCCGTGCTGGCCCGAGGGGTGACGCCGGCAGGGCTCGGGGCGCGGGACACACTGCGGCTGGAGGTCTGCTACCCGCTGCACGGGAACGACATCGGGCCGGACACCGACGCGATCTCGGCCGGCCTCGGCTGGGTCTGCGCGCTCGACAAGGACTTCACCGGCGCCGACGAGCTCCGCCGGATCAAGGCCGAAGGCCCGTCGCGGAAGCTGGGGGCCTTCGTGATGGAGGATGCGGGGATCCCGCGGCAGGGCATGGCGATCGAGGGTGGCGGCGAGGTCACCTCCGGAACGCACTCTCCGATGCTCGACCGCGGCATCGGCATGGGCTATGTCCGCGCCGAGCAGGCCGAGCCCGGTACCGAGCTCACGATCGACGTGCGGGGGAGGCAGCGGCGCGCCCGCGTCGTCAAGAAACCGATCTACAAGCGCGAGGAGGATTGATGGCGGCTGCTGAGAGCTACCCCGGCGAGCTGAGGTACCACCCCCAGCACGACTGGGCGCGCATCGACGGAGACGAGGCCGTGCTGGGGATCACCTGGTATGCGCAGGATGCGCTCGGTGAGCTCGTGCACTTCGAGCCCCCCGAGGTCGGCTCCTCGGTCGCGAAGGACGGGAACTACGGCGAGGTGGAATCCGTCAAGGCGGTCTCGGACGTCGTGTCGCCGCTCTCCGGTGAGGTGCTGGACGTCAACCAGGCAGTGGCCGACGCCCCCGAGACCGTCAACGAGGATCCCTACGGCGAGGGCTGGCTGATCAGGATCCGGCTCTCCGACGCGTCCGAGGCGGACAGCCTCCTGGACGCCGACGCCTACAAGGCCGTCCTGGCCGAGCTGTGACCTACGAGACGCTGACCGCCGCCGATCGCGAGGCGATGCTCGAGACGATCGGCGTCTCCAGCATCGAGGAGCTGTTCCGCGACATCCCCTCCGGCGTCCGGTTCGAACGGCCGCTCGAGCTCGGCGACCCGCTCACCGAGCAGGAGATCGTCGAGCGCCTGGAGGAGCTCGCGGCGCGGAACGTCCATGCCGGCGAGGAGCTCTCGTTCGTCGGGGCCGGCGTCTACGACCACTACGTCCCGGCCGTCGTCGACTACATCCTCCAGCGCGGCGAGTTCCTGACCGCGTACACGCCGTACCAGCCGGAGATGAGCCAAGGAGTCCTCCAGGCGATCTTCGAGTACCAGACCGTGATCTGCGAGCTGACCGGCATGGACGTGTCCAATGCGTCCGGTTACGACGGCACGACGGTCGCCGCGGACGCCTGCTACGTCGCAAAGCACGCGACTGGCCGGTCGAAGATCGTTCTGGCCGAGACCCTCAACCCGCAGGTGCGCCAGGTCGTCCGCACGTACGCGCCCGGGTTCGGGATGGAGGTCGTGGACGTCCCGCACCGTGACGGCGTCACCGACCCCGAGGAGTTCCGGGCAGCCGCGGAGGGCGCCGCCTGCGCGATGTTCCAGCAGCCGAACTTCTTCGGCTGCCTGGAGCCGGCCCCGGAGCTGGCGGCGGCGGCGAACGACGCCGAGGCGCTGGCCGTAGCGCACGTCGATCCGATGTCGCTCGGCGTGCTCGAGGCGCCGGGCAGCTACGGGTGCGCGATCGCGATCGGCGAGGGCCAGTCGGCGGGCAACGCCCTCTCCTACGGCGGGCCGCACTACGGGTTCATCGCCGCGCGCGAGGAGTTCACGCGACGCATGCCCGGCCGGATCGTCGGCGAGACGACCGACGTCGAGGGACGCCGAGGCTACGTCCTCACCCTCCAGACGCGCGAGCAGCACATTCGGCGTGAGAAGGCGACGTCGAACATCACCACCAACCAGACCCTGCTGGCGCTGGGCGGTCTCATCTATCTGTGCTGGCTGGGACCAGAGGGGCTCAGGGAGGTGGGCGAGACCTGTATGGCGCTCGCCGAGCACGCCAAGGCACGGCTCGATCTGCCACTGCTGTTTCCGGAGCAGGCAACGTTCAAGGAGTTTGGCGTGCGCGTCGGACGGCAGGCACAGGAGGCGATCCGCGAAGCGCGCACGCATGGCGTCAACCCGGGCTATCCCGTCGGTCGCGACTACCCGGGGATGGACGACGCGATCCTCGTCGCCGTCACCGAGCGGCGCACGCCCGACGACATCGAGCGCCTGGCGGAGGCGCTGGCGCAATGAAGCTCGTCTTCGAGAAGTCGGGGCCGGGCCGTCGCGCCGGGCGGATCCCGCGTCCGGCCGAGCTGTCGCCGCCGGCCGTGCCCGACGAGCTTCGCCGTGAGCGTCCGGCGCGGCTGCCGGAGCTCCCCGAGATCGAGCTCGTCCGCCACTTCACGGAGCTGACGACCCGCAACTTCGGGATCGACACCGGCTTCTATCCGCTCGGCTCCTGCACGATGAAGTACAACCCGCGCGTCAACGAGCGGGTCGCCGCGCTGCCTGGTTTCCGCGACCTCCACCCGCACCAGGACGAGGAAGGCGCGCAGGGCGCGCTCGAGCTGATGCACGACCTCCAGGAGATCCTCGCGGAGGTCACCGGGCTCGACGCAGTCTCGCTGCAGCCGGCCGCAGGGTCGCAGGGCGAGCTGACCGGCTTGATGCTGATGCGCGCCTACTTCGCGGATCGCGGCGAGGCGGAGCAGCGCCGGACGATCGTCGTGGCCGACACGGCGCACGGCACGAACCCGGCCAGCGTGACGATGGCCGGCTACGAGCTCCAGAAGGTCGCCACGGACTCGCGCGGCAACATCGATCTCGACGACCTCCGCAGCAAGGTTGACGATTCGACGGCCGGCTTGATGCTCACGAACCCGTCGACGCTCGGCCTCTTCGACGAGCACATCGAGGAGGTCGCGAAGATCTTTCACGAAGTCGGCGCGCTTCTGTACTACGACGGCGCCAATCTGAATGCCGTGTGCGGGATCTCGCGTCCCGGCGACATGGGCTTCGACATCGTCCACATCAACCTGCACAAGACGTTCTCCCAGCCGCACGGCGGCGGCGGTCCCGGCGGCGGCCCGATCGCGGTGCGGGAGCGCCTGGAGCCGTTCCTGCCCGTTCCGGCCGTGGTGCGGGACGGCAACCGCTTCCGCCTCGACTACGACCGCCCGAAGTCGATCGGGAAGGTGCGCGCCTTCACGGGCCCCTTCGGCGTCTTCGTCCGCTCGTACGCGTTCATCCTCGCCTGGGGCAAGGAGCTGCGGACGATGTCGGAAGACGCAGTCCTCAACGCGAACTACCTGCTGGCCCGGCTGAAGGACGCATACGGCCTCCCGTTCGACCGGCTCTGCATGCACGAGTTCGTGCTGTCAGCGCGGAACCTCAAGAAGGAGCACGGGATCACCGCGCTGGACGTGGCCAAGCGGCTGATGGACTACGGGTTCCACCCGCCGACGATCTACTTCCCGCTGATCGTCCCGGAGGCGCTGATGGTCGAGCCGACGGAGACCGAGACGAAGGAGACGCTCGACGCCTTCGCCGACGCGATGCAGGCGATCGCACGTGAGGCAGCCGAGGAGCCGGAGACGCTGAAGCGCGCGCCGCACGACCGGCCCGTGGGACGGCTGGACGAGGTCAAGGCCGCGAAGCGCGCGATCGTCCGCTACCGGTTCGAGGAGCACCCGGACCTCTCCGGCGAGCCGGTGACGGCAAGCGAGATCGAAGCGCCCAAGGGGGTCTGAGCCGCTGCACGCGGCGCCGCATCGCTCCGTTCCGCCGAGTCGTTATTGTCGCCCGACCGATGGCGACCGAAGTCAATGCTCGTGGTGCCTATGCCAAGATCCGCCACCCCTGGGGAGCCTTCTTCCTCGTCATCATCACCCTGGGGATCTACTACCTCTTTTGGTACTACTTCATCAACCGCGAGCTTCGTGATTTCGGCCGGGCGAGCGGGGAATCGGGCAGTAATCCGATCGATGTGAATCCCTGGCTCTCGCTGCTTGCGGTGAGTCTCGGTTGGTTGCTGATCATTCCGCCGTTCGTTTCGATGTATCGGACGTTCAAGCGGATTCGCACAGCTCAGGAACTCGCCGATGTCGGGCCGAAGGCGAGCCCGGGCCTCGGGCTCCTGCTGTTCTTCGTTGCGCTGATCTTCTTCCCGGTCGAGGTTCCGTACGCGCAAACGAACCTGAACCGGGTCTGGAGGGCGTTCGCGAGCGAGGGCTAGAGAAGTGGGTCGTCCGGCAGTTCGCCACGAGTTGCCACAGAGAAGCCGCTGCTTCGCTCATGCCGCTTCTCCTTTGACCTGAGGATCGGGCGATGGCGCATCCCCGTCCGGTGAGAATGGGCAGATGAGCGTCCTGCCGAGCCCGGAGTCGGAGCTGCTCGAAGCCCTCTACCGAGGCGATCGCGAGGCCGTCGACGCGACGCTGGCCGGTCGACCCGAGCTGACGCTCTTCGAGGCGGCGGCGCTAGGCGACCTCGATCGGCTGCGGGAGCTGGTCTCCGCCGAGCCCGACTCCGTCGGTCGCTGGTCCCCGGACGGGTTCACGGCGCTCCACCTGGCGGCGTTCTTCGGACACGAGGCAGTCGCAGAAGCGCTCCTCCGGCGCGGAGCGGATGTGGGCGCGGTCGCAAGAAACCCCCTCCGCGTGCAGCCGCTGCACAGCGCCGCCGCCGGCGGTCACACCGCGGTGGCGCGCCTGCTCCTCGAACACGGCGCCGATCCGAATGCGCGGCAGGAGGGCGGCTTCGTTCCGCTCCACGCCGCGGCGCAGACCGGAAACGACGAGCTCTACGAGCTGCTCGTCGCGAACGGCGCCGATCAGGACGCCGCGACCGACGACGGGCGCACCGCGGCCGACTTCCGCACCGACTCGTAGCGCGGCGCGAGCTCGCGAAGGATCTCCACCATCGCCGTGATCGCCGGCGGCTGAAGCGCGCCCGGGAGGGAGACCGCGAAGACGTCGCGCTCGGGGCCGGTCGGCTTCAGGGGGCGGATCGCGATGTCCTTCCGCGCGTGCGGCACCGAGAGGCTCGACACCAGCGTCACCCCGAGGCCAGCCGCAACGAGCCCCTGCGTGATCGGCGCATGGTCGCTGAGGTGGGCGATTCGCGGCTCGAAACCGGCAGCGAGACAGGCGCGGTACGTGATGCCCGTCGGGCCCGCTTGCACCGCCTGGATCCAGGCCTCGTCCCGGAGGTCGCGGAGCCGGACGGCGTCCTTCGCCGCCAGCGGGTGATCCTTCGCCAGCGCGACGTAGAGCGGATCGACGAGCAGATGGTCGGCGTGAAGGCCTTCCCAGTCCCGCGGAGCCGGCCGACCGCGCTCGCGAAAGGCGATCGCGAGATCCACGTCTCCGGCGCGGAGCCGCTGGACGCTGGCCCTCGTGCCGGCTTCGACGAACGAGAGCTCGACGCCCGGGTGGCGGCGCCCGAAGACCCGCATCGCATCGAGGGCAAGCGTGGAAGCGACCGTCGGAAAGGCACACAGGCGAAGCCGGCCCGCGCTCACCGTTGCGATCGCCTCGAGCTCCGCCTCGGCGGCGGCGAGGTGGCCGGCGATCGCCTCCGCCCGGTCGAGCGCCACGCGCCCGGCGTCCGTGAGGCGGAGCCCGCCGGCCGAGCGCTCGAGCAGTCGGACGCCGACCTCGCGCTCGAGCTTCGCGACCTGGCGCGACACGGCGGGCTGGGTGAGGAAGAGCGCCTGCGCTGCCTTCGAGAACGAGCCGTGGCGGACGACCTCCCGGAGCAGCGCGAGGCGGCGTGGGTCGAGCATTACCGAAAGTGTATAGGTCTACGACATAATCGGCATTGGCGCGCATGCGACTCGATCGCCACAGTGCGTCCGTGCCCAGCTTCAAGCGGCTCTTCGGAGGCGAGGTCGACCCCGTTCTCCGTCCGGTGCTCGCATCGGTCGGCTTCGGGGCGCTCGGCCAGTTCGCGTTCTTCGCGTTCTTCGCGATCTGGGCGCTGACCGAGCGCGACGCCCCGGCGACTCAGGTCGGCCTCGCCTACACGTGCTCGGGGCTTGCGGCGGTCGCCGGCTCGCTTGTCGGCGGCCGGCTCTCCGATCGAATCGGCAGGCAGCCCGTGATCGTGGCGGCGTCGATCGTCCAGACGGCCACACCGGCCGTGCTGCTCGTCCCGGACCTGCCGATCCTGGCGGCGTACGGCGTCCTCGTCGTCATGGGGTTCATCCAGCCCGTGCGCGGGACGTCGCAGCGCGCGCTCCTCGCCGACCTGATCGACGAGGAGGGACGCGAGGAGGCGTACGGCGCCTTCCGTGTCGTCCTGAACGCCGGCGCGACGTTCGGTCCGCTGCTCGGCGCCGCGCTCGTCACCTGGCGGTGGGAGCCGCTTTTCGCCGGCATCGTCGGCGCCTACGCCTTGTCACTCTTCGCGGCGCTCCGGCTCCACGAGGGCGCGCGTCGCGCGGACACCGGAGGGGCTGCGCCCTCGCTTCGCCCGCTCGCCCGCGACGCCGCCCTGCTCACCGTCTTCTTCGCGGCGATCGGCGGCTGGTGCGCGTATGCCGCCTTCGAGCTCCTGCTCCCGATCTCGCTGACGCAGACGCACGACCTCTCACCGGCGACGTGGGGGCTCCTCTTCGCGTTGAACCCGATCGTGATCGTCCTGCTCCAGATGCGGATCACGCGCTGGACGACGCACATCCCGCGCGGAACCAAGCTCGCGGCGGGCGTGTTGCTGATGGCCTCGCCGTACCTCCTGCTGGAGGCCAGCGCGGTCCTGCCGGTCGTGGTCGTCGTGCTGCTCGTCGTCGTGCTCGGCGAGATGCTCTGGGCGCCGGCGTCGGAGGCCCTGATCGCGAACCTGGCGCCGCCGGGCCTGCGCGGGGTCTACCTCGGCACGGCGAACGCGGCGAGCTGGCTCGGTCTCTCGCTCGCGCCGGCCATCGGTCTCCAGACGCGGGCCGCCTTCGGCGATGCCGCCATGTGGATCCTCATTGCCGCCGTCGGAGTGAGCGGCGCTGCCCTGTACCTCCTCGCCTGGCGGCAGGCAGAATCCCGCCGTGATCGATCTCCGGTCGGATACCCAGACGAGGCCGACCCCGGCGATGCGAGAGGCGATCGCGTCGGCCGAGGTCGGGGACGAGCAGAAGCGGGAAGACCCGACGGTCAGCCGGCTCGAGCAGCGGGCGGCTGAGCTTCTCGGACAGGAAGAGGCCGTCTACCTCCCGACGGCGACGATGGCGAACGAGATCGCGCTTCGGCTCCACGGCGAGTCGGGTGACGAGCTGTTCGCCGAGGAGCATTCGCACATCTTGATCTCGGAGCTCGGGGGCCCTGCTGTCTTCACCGGCCTTCAGACGCGCCCGCTGGTCGGTGAGAACGGCCGAATCGGCGCCGACCAGATCCGCTCGGCCGCGCGCCTGTACAACGACTTCCACACGCCGAGGACGCGAGTCGTCTCGATCGAGAACACGCACAACAGCTCCGGCGGCCGTGTCTGGCCGCTGGAGGAGCTCGACGCGGTCGATCGACTGCTGCCGCGAGCTCGGCCTCCGGCTCCACCTCGACGGCGCGCGGCTGTTCAACGCCGCCGTCGCTCTCGGCGTTCCGGCCTCGCGGATGTCCGAGCGCGCCGACACCGTGACGATCTGCCTGTCGAAAGGCCTCGGCTGCCCGCTCGGCGCCCTCGTCGCCGGCTCGTCAGAGCTGATGCTCCGGGCTCGCCGCTTCAAGCACATGTTCGGCGGCGCGATGCGCCAGGCCGGCATCGTGGCCGCGGCGGGCGTGTACGCGCTCGAGCACAACATCGACCGGCTCGCCGACGATCACGCCCGCGCCAGCCGGCTCGGCGAGGGTCTCGCCGCTGCCGGGCTGCCGGTCGACCCCGAAGAGGTCGAGACGAACTTCGTCCAGATCGACCTCGAACCGCTTGGCCTCTCACAGCCGGAGGCGCTCGAGCGGGTTCACCAGGCGGGCGTCGGAATCTCGGGGACGATCCTTCCGACCCGCCTCCGCGCGGTGACGCACCTCGACGTCACGGACGAGGACATCGAGCAGGCGATCGAGATCATCCCCAAGGCATTGGGCGTCCTTGCCCGCGCCTGAGGGACTCGCGGCCGAGCTCTCGGGGATCGTCCGGGAGGCTCAAGCCGAGAACCGGCTGCCCAGCGTCAGCGCCGCGGCGGTCCGTGAGGGCGAGATCGTCTGGAGCGAGGCGGTCGGGCTGGCGGACGTCGAGCGCGGGGAGGAGGCGACGCCGGACCACCAGTACCGCATCGCCTCGATCACCAAGACGGTGACGGCAGTCGGGATCATGCGACTCCGCGACGAGGGAAGGCTGTCGCTCGATGACAGGCTCGACCAGCATCTGGACGGCGCCGAGCACGGACTGACGATCCGCGGACTGCTCTCGCACCTCTCGGGCCTCCAGCGCGAGGTGCCGGGGAATGTCTGGGAGACGCTGGAGATGCCGACCCGCGAAGAGCTCCTGCCGCGGCTCGCCGAGGCCGAGAGACCGCTCGCGCCCGGCGCGTACTGGCACTACTCGAACCTCGCGTACTCGCTCCTGGGCGAGGTCGTCGCCCGGGTCAGCGGTGAGGCCGCGGAGGTGTACCTGACTGAAAACGTGCTGGCCCCGGTCGGGATGACCCGGACGACATGGACGGCGGCCGAGCCCGTCGGCGGCCGGGTACCTCGTCCACCCGTACACGGACGTGCCTCGCCGCGAGCCGGTGATCGAGGGCCGCGCGGTCGCTCCCGCAGCCGAGCTCTGGAGCACCGCCGAGGACCTCTGCCGCTGGGCGGCGTTCATCGCCGACCCCGATCCGGCCGTCCTTTCCAGGGAGACGGTTGAGGAGATGTCGACGTTCCAGTCGATGGTCGACCTGACGAAGTGGCGGCTCGGCTACGGGCTCGGGTTCGCGCTGTATCGGAGCGGCGACGACGTCTTCGTCGGGCACGACGGCGCGCACGCGGGGTTCCTGGCCCACGTCTCCGCGTTTCCGCCGAAGCGCACGGGCGCCGCGGTGCTCACGAACGACGGCGCCGGCGTGCCGATCTCCGTGCTCGGCATCGAGCTCTCCAAGGCTGTCGCCGCCGCCTACCGGCCGGTGAAGGAGGAGTGGCGGCCGGGCGAGGCACCGCCGCCGGAGGTGGAAGGCGTCCTCGGCCAGTGGTTCTCCGAGGGCCATCCGATCGTCTTCTCCTACCGCGGCGGCAAGCTCGAGTCGGTTTTCCCGGAGGCCCGGCTGGACCTCGGCCGATCCGTGTACGAACAGGAGGGCGAAGACGTCTACCGGGTCGCTCGCGGCTACGAGCGCGGCGAGCTCCTGCGGATCGTCCGGGACGAGGACGGCGTCCCCGTGAAGCTCTACTTCGCGACCTACCCGGTCACGCGCGAGCCGTCCACCTTCGGCGGCTAACGGTCCCCGGCGAGGAAGAACGCCACGGCGACGGCCACGTAGACGGCGATCAGCGCAATCCCTCGCGCGCGACTCGACTGGCCCTGCGCCAGGAGCGCCGCCGTCACCAACGTGCCGACCGCGAGCGCGCCGATCTCGACGGGCCGGAACCCGAGCGCGAGCGGATCGATGAACAGTGCGAGCAATGTGACCGCCGGAATCAGGAACACGGCGACCTGCGCGCTCGAGGCGAGCGCGATCTCAGCCGCCAGCTTGATCTGGCCGCGGGCCGCGACGACGACGGCTCCTCCGTGCTCGGCCGCGTTCCCGACGATCGCCACGATCACCGCCGCGACGAAGAAGTCCGACAGCCCGACGTCCTCGGCGAACCTGTCGATCGAGCCGACGACGATCTCCGCGATCAGCGCCGTGACCACGGTGGCGACCCCGAGGACGGCCAGCGCCCTCCCGAAGCTCCAGCCGGCCATCTCCGTCGGCTCGTCGGAGGTGTGCATCAGACGGTGCCGCCGGAGGGAGAACCAGGTCGCGCCGACGTAGACCAGCAGCAGTGCGATCGAGACCGGGATCGAAAGGTTGACGATCAGGTCCCGCTCGGGGTCGCCCTCCCAGCTCGGCACCGCCGGGATCAACAGGAGCAGCACGGCGAACCCGACGAGCCCGATCGAGAGGAAGCTGGACGGACGGTCGATCTCCCCCCGGCCTCCGAACAGCAGCGAGAACCCGAGGACGAGCAGCAGGTTGCCGACGACGCTTCCGGTCAGCGAGCCGCGCACCACCTCCGTCAAGCCCTCGTGAACGGCGAGCAGAGCGATGATCAGCTCCGGAGCGTTCCCGAACGTCGCGTTGAGGAAGCCGCCGATCCCGGGGCCCGTGTGGTGTGCGGCGTGCTCTGTCGCCTCGCCGATCAGCCAGGCGAGCGGGACGAGCGCGGCGGAGGCGAGCAGGAACTCGGCGGTGTGGCCGATGTCCGCGAGGTAGTGGAGTGCGATCGAGACTGGCGCGAGGGCCAGCGAGGCCCAGAGGATCCGGCGCGCCATCGGGCGCCTACCCTACCGACCGGTGTTGCAAGCAGTCCTCTTCGACTGGGGCGGGACGCTCATGCAGGACGAGTGGAGCGACGAGATCGCGCTCGAGGGCCACACGGCTGGGCTCACGACGCTCGCGAGAGACGGACTCCCGACCGCCGAGGCCTTCACCCGTTACCTCACGGACAACGAGGCGGAGCTGTTTCCGAGCGGCGAGGACGAGATCGACATCGCCGACGTCATGCGCCGGTCGTTCGCGGCTCAGGGCGTCGATCTCGAGGACGACGACCTGCGGCTCTTCCTGCAGGCCTCGCATGACGTCTGGGCCTCCTACTACTCGCTTGCAGCCTCGACGCATGCGCTGCTCGAGGCGATTCGGGCCCGAGGACTGCGGCTCGCGCTGGTCTCCAACACCGCAAGCCCCGAGTGGCTGCTGCGCCCTGTCCTCGAGCAACAGGGACTCGTGGAGCGCGTGGACGCCGTCGTGCTCTCGTCCGAGGTGGGCAAGCGCAAGCCGCACGCGGCGATCTTCGAGCGGGCGCTCGAGGCGCTCGCAGTCGAACCGGGCGACGCGCTCTTCGTCGGCGACCGGCTGGACGCCGACGTTCTGGGTGCATCGCGGGTCGGGATGACGACGGTGCAGGCGCTGTGGTTCCGTGCCGACGACGTGCCGGTCGACGCCGAGCCGGACTTCCAGGCCTTCACCCAGATGGACGTCCTGAACGTGGTCGACCGCCTTCTGGCCAAGTAACAGAGTGTTACTTGCTCGGCTCGGGCCGCCGGGCGCTGACGCCGAGCGGGGTCGCGGGACGAGGGTGAGCTAGTAACAGAGTGTTACTTGCCCTGGGAGGCTGCTAGCGCGATCGGGTTTCGCTGTCAAGTCTTGCGCAGCCCCGGACCCGTCACACAGAATCCACCTATGGCGTCCCGGCCGACGACCCGTCCACGGAGCCTCCCGCTCCGCCCGCAGGACGAGGTCGAGTGCCGCCGGTGCGGAGTGCACTGCGACAAGGTCGTCTACCCGGCGGCCTGCCTCGCCCGGTCGTGTCCCTTCCTCTACGCCTTCGAGGAAGTCGGCCGCACGTACGTCGGCTGCATGCAGCGGATCTTCTCCGTCGAGATCGACCTCCAGCTCCTGGAGCAAGCCGAAGCCCGAGCCCCGGGCTTCGGTGCTGTTCGGGCCAGTCGCAAGCCGTTGCCGATGTGTCGCGCGGAAGTGGAGAGCACGTACGCCGGGCGGACCGACGAGCTCGGGTGCGTCAATCCGGAGTTCCACGAGCTGCCGGTCGGCGAGCCGAGCTTCCGCGTCTTCGCGCAGGTCCGCCCGAGCGCCTAGGTCAACGGCTCCGCACGAGGAACAGCTCGAGCAGGTCGCCGGCCTGATCCGCGACGTCCTCGCGGACGCCGTGGTCGGGGCGTACCTGTACGGCTCCGCGCTTACCGGTGGGCTGCGGCCGCGGAGCGACCTGGACGTCCTCGTCCTCGTCGAGCGGCCGACGACGCCGGACGAGAAGCGTCGGCTCGCCGAGGGGCTGCTCGCGGTCTCCGGCCGCCCGCTGCCGGTGGAGGTGACGATCGTCGCGGAGCCGGACGTCAAGCCCTGGCGCTACCCGCCGCGCTACGACCTCCAGTACGGCGAGTGGCTGCGCGCGGAGCTCGAGAGGGGTGAGCTGGAAGTCCTCCAGGCGACGACGAATCCGGACGTGGCGCTCCTGCTCACGATGGTGCTCCAGGCGAGCCGTCCGCTGCTCGGCCCGCCGGCGTCAGACGTCCTCGACCCCGTGCCGGCCGACGACCTCGTCCGCGCGATGCTCGCCGACGCCGACGAGGTGATGCCCGGCCTCGAGGACGACACGCGGAACTCGGTCCTGACGCTCGCGCGCATCTGGCGGACGATGGAGACAGGCGAGATCGAGCCGAAGGACGCCGCGGCCGACTGGGCGCTCGGGCGCCTCCCGCCGGAGCACCGGGACGTGCTTGCACGTGCGCGGGCGATCTACCTCGGCGAGGAGGACGAGCGCTGGGACGACCTCAGGCCGCGCGTCCGGCCTTACGCCGACCACGTCGCCGGCGAGATCCGGCAGCGTGGAGCTCGCGCAGCTTCCTGATCTCGTGCTCATCGGCGCCCTTGCCCTGCTGGCCCTCGGTCTCCACGACCGCCGGAAGGTCCTGGAGCCGCCGGTTTCCGAGGAACGTCGCGAGACCGTCGCCGATGAGGCCCTCCTTGAGGTTCGCGTGGCGGTCGCGGTTCGAGCCGAGCGGGGTGACCGAGTCGTTGACGTGGAGCGCCCGTAGCCGATCGAGCCCGATCAGCCCGTCGAACTCGTCGAGGAGCGCATCGAACGCGGCCGCGTCGGTCACGTCGACACCGGACGCCCACAGGTGGCAGGAATCGAGGCAGACGCCGAGGCGGGGGTGTGCCCCGAGCCGGTCGACCAGCTTGGCGATCTCCTCGATCGAGCGGCCCATCGTTCCACCGGTCCCGGCCGAGTTCTCGATCAGCAGCCAGGTCGTGTCCGAGCACCGCTCGAGCACCTGTTCGATCGCCGGCGCTGCCCGATCGAGGCCTGCCTCGAACCCGGAGCCGAGGTGCGACCCGACGTGGAAGACGACGCCGTCGGCCTCGATGGCGCAAGCCGCGTCCATCGTCGAGCGAAGCGTCGAGACCGACTTCTCGTAGAGCTCGTCGTCCGGGCTCCCAAGGTTGATGAGGTAGATCGCATGGACGATCCACGCCTGCATCCCGGCAGCCTTCGCGCGCTCCGGAAACGACGCGAGCACCTCGGGATCGTGGTTGGGGAAACGCCAGGCGCGCGGGCTCTGGACGAACAGCTGCAGCGCGTTCGCACCGATCGCCTGCGCCCGTTCCGGCGCCGCCTTGACCCCACCGCCGACGTGGCCGCCGAAGAGCACGGCCCTACGATAGAGACGTGAGTCCAACTGTCCGCGTCCGCATGGCCCCGAGCCCGACCGGGCTGCTGCACATCGGCAGCGTCCGCACGTTCCTCTTCAACTGGCTCTTCGCACGCCAGAAGGGGGGCGAGGTCCTCCTGCGCATCGAGAACACGGACACGAGCCGGGAGCTCGCCGAGGCGACCGAGCAGATCCAGCGCTCGCTCGGCTGGCTCGGGATCGACTGGGACGGCCCGGTCCGCTTTCAGCTCGACCGAATGGAGGACGCGCAGCGGCTCGCCCGTCAGCTTGTCGACGAGGGCAAGGCGTACGAGGACGAGGGGGCGATCCGGTTCCGGATGCCCGACGAGGGGACGACGGGCTGGGTGGACGTGATTCGCGGGCCGGTCGAGGTGCCGAACGAGAGCATCGAGGACGTCGTGATCATCAGGGCCGACGGGCGACCGACGTACAACTTCGCCAACCCCGTCGACGACATGCTCGACGAGATCACCCACGTGATCCGCGGCCAGGACCACATCTCGAACACCCCGAAGCAGCTCCAGATCCTTCGCGCGCTCAGCGCGGAGCCGCCCGTGTACGCCCACGCGCCCGACGTGCTCGGCACCGACGGCAAGAAGCTGTCCAAGCGCCACGGGGCCCAGTCGGTCGAGGACTTCCACCGGGAGGGCTACATCCCCGAGGCGCTGGTCAACTTCCTCGCCAGGCTCGGCTGGGCCTACGACGACAAGACGGAGGTCTTCACCCGAGACGAGCTGCTCGAACGGTTCCGGCTCGACCGAGTGACCCCGAGCCCGGCCGTCTTCGACTACCAGAAGCTGACCTGGCTGAACGGCGTGCACCTACGCAACCTCACTCCCGACGAGTACGCGGACCGGGTCGTCCAGTACCTGCGCGAGGCCGGCCTCGACTGGGACGAGGAGCTGGTGCGCCGGGCGGCGCCGCTCGTGCAGGAGAAGATCGAGAAGCTCGTCCAGTTCCCCGACTACACGAGGTTCTTCTTCGAGGACGTCAAGCCGGCCGTCCCGCTCGACGGCGCCGGCCCCGTGCTCGAGCAGGCAGAGCAGGCTCTCGCCGGCGTCGAGCCGTTCCAGGCGGAGCCGATCGAGCGGGAGCTCAGGTCGCTCGCCGAGCGCCTCGAGCTGAAGCCGCGCGAGGCCTTTCAGCCGATCCGGATCGCCGTCACGGGGTCGAAGGTCTCACCGGGCCTTTTCGAGAGCCTGGAGCTGCTCGGCCGGGACGAGACGCTCAGGCGCCTCGCGACGGCCCGCGGGGAAGCGGCCTAGGCGGCGCCAACGGGTCCAGCGCGCGCTGGAACTCCAGCCAGGACCGGCGTCGAAAGCTCGCCGTGGGCCGGGGGAGCTCCTGCCACTGCCGCTCGCGTGCGGGCGACGGAGATGAGCAGGCTCGATTTCCCACTTCTAAAAGGGAAACGCTCGAGCGCCCGCAAGAGATACGGCGAGGGGCGCCTATACACTCGGCGGGATGGGAGGGGGCCCGGCGACGGTGCTGGTTGTCGACGACGATCCTTCGCTCAGGCTCCTCTGCCGGGTCAACCTCGAGCTCGAGGGATACCGGGTCGTCGAGGCGGAGAGCGTGGCCACCGCTCGCGCCGCGCTCGAGACGGAACACCTCGACGCGATCCTGCTCGACGTCCACCTCGGGAACGACGACGGCCTCGAGCTCCTGCCGGCGATCGAGCGGCAGGGGCCGGCGGTCGCCCTGCTGACGGGGAGCCCCGGCGTCCACCTGCCGGATGGCGCGACCGTGATCGGCAAGCCGTTCTCCATCGACGAGCTGAGCGACACCGTGCGTGAGCTGGTCGGTCGGTCGAGCTCCCCGCTTCGGTAGATTCCCCATCCGATATGAGCGTGACCGCTGTCAGGACGCCCGCGGAGTTCGAGGCCGAGCTCCAGAGATACCTCTACGAGCGCGCCGAGGAAGGGCGCGCCGTTCGTGTCGGCGAGAAGGAGGTCTCCGAGCGCGCCGAGATCGTCGCGCGCTACCGGGAGCTCTTCACACGTGAGCAGCTCGAGGCGCTGCACGAGGCCGAGTCGGCCGCCGGTTCCGACGACCTCGAGCGCCTCTACAGGCTTCGAAAGACCTGCGAGTCCGGCCTCGTCGAGGTCGAGCTGAGCGCTCGCGAGGACGAGCTCGAGAACGCGATCCTCGCCGCCCGCGTCACGTACCGCGGGGAGGAGCTGCCCCTCCGGTCAGCCCAGGCGCAGCTCGCCGTCTTGCACTCCTTCGACGAGCGCGAGGAGCTGGGTGAGCTCCACGGCGACGCGTCCGCCGGGTTCAACGACCAGCGGATGGAGATGCTCCAGGCGCGCGAGGAGCTCGACGCCGAGCTCTCCGGCGAGCCTGACGCGGTCGCCCGGAACGAGGAGGAGAAGGGCATCTCGCTCCGCGAGCTGTCCGAGGTCCTGACGAACGCGAGCCGCGCCGCCGACGAGGTCTACGGACGCCTCACGGGGAAGTGGTTCGACAAGCTGCTCGGCGACGGCCGACCCGAGGTTCCGTCCTCGTACCACGTCGCCTGGCTCCGGCGCCTCTCGCCGCTCGAGGCGACGTATACGAAGGAGCGCGCGACCGACGTCTGCCTCCAGACGCTCCGGCACCTCGGCTTCAACATGGACGAGGAGCCGAACATCCGCATGGATCTGGACGACCGGCCGCAGAAGTCGCCGCGGGCATGCGTGATCGCTGCCGACCCGCCGAAGGTCGTCCACCTGATCACCCGCGCCCAGGGCGGGCTGCACGACTACCAGGCGTTCCTCCACGAGGCCGGCCACGCGCTCCACTACGGCAACTGCGACCCGAACCTGCCGTACACCTTCCGCAACCTCTCGCGCGACCACGCGCTGACGGAGATCTACTCGTACATCTTCGAGGCGATCTCCCGCGAGCCGGGCTGGCACGTCGAGCACTTCGGGCTCTCGGAGGAGGAGGCCAAGGACAACGCCGAGGCAACCGTGTTCCTGGAAGCCCTGCTCTACCGGCGCTACACGGCGAAGCTGCAGTTCGAGCTCGAGTTCTGGGGTGCGTTTGGCGACGGAGCCGCCGGCCCCGCGCGGTACCACGAGCTGCTGACGGCCGCCAGCGGGGTCTCGTACCGGCCGGACGCGTACCTCGCGGACATGGACGCGGGCTTCTACTCCGCGGACTACCTCCGGGCCTGGATCCGGTCCGCGCAGCTGCGGCAGTGGCTGACGAACGAGGTCGGCGAGGACTGGTGGCGGAACAAGGCCACCGGGGATCACCTGCGGTCGCTCTTCGCCGAAGGCACGCGTCCCTCCAGCGAGGAGGTCGCGGGCCGCCTCGGCTTCGACCCGCACGACACAAAGCCACTCCTCCACGAACTTGGCGCCTGACGCCGCTGAGCCGGCCTTCGACCGGTTCTACGGGTACGACGAGCTCACGGAGCTCCTCCAGGGCTGGGCCGACGAGCGGCCCGAGCTCTTCGCCGTCGAGTCGATCGGCAAGAGCCACGAGGGCCGGGACATCTGGCTCGCCACGATCACGAACACCGAGACCGGTCCGGCGCTCGAAAAGCCTGCGCTCCTGATCGAGGCCAACATCCACGCGGCCGAGGTGACCGGCGCCACGGCGGCGCTCTACGTGATGCACCGCCTGCTCTCGGGGTACGGAAGCGACGAGCGGGTCACGCGCGCCCTCGACACACGCGTCTTCTACGTCGTCCCGCGGCTGAACCCCGACGGCGCCGAGCTGGCATTGGCCGACCGGCCCCGGTTCATCCGCTCCAGCACGCGGCCCTGGCCCCTCGCGGAGGAGCTCGACGGGCTCTACGAGGAGGATCTCGACGGCGACGGGCGCATCCTGATGATGCGGATCCGCGATCCGAACGGCTCGTGGAAGGCGCATGACGAGGAGCCTCGCCTGATGGTCCGGCGGGACCCCGACGAGGAGGGCGGCGAGTACTTCCGGTTGCTGTGGGAGGGCCGGATCCGGAACTACGACGGCGTGACCATCAAGATCGCGCCGCCCCTCGAGGGGCTCGACCTGAACCGCAACTTCCCGATGGAATGGGCAGTCGAGGCCGAGCAGCATGGCGCGGGCCCGTACCCGACGTCCGAGCCCGAGATCCGGGCGATGGTGCAGGCGATCGTCGACCGGCCGAACATCACCGCCCACTTCGCGTACCACACGTTCAGCGGCGTCCACCTGCGGCCGTACTCGAGCTATCCCGACGAGCACTACCCGACGAACGACCTGCGCACGTACAAGCTGCTGGGCGAGAAGGCGACCGAGCTGACCGGGTATCCCGCGATCTCGATCTTCCACGACTTCAAGTACGACCCGAAGCAGACGGTCAAGGGCGGCGCGAACGACTGGTTGTACGACCACCTCGGGATCTACTCCTGGACGACGGAGTTCTGGAGCCCGCAGCGGGAGGCGGGCATCGAGGACTACCAGTACATCGACTGGATGCGCGACCACCCGACGGAGGACGACCTGAAGCTGATCCGCTGGAGCGACGAGCAGCTGGACGGGAAGGGGTACGTCGACTGGTATCCGTACGAGCACGACCAGCTCGGCGAGGTCGAGCTGGGCGGCTGGGACCTCATGTACGCGTGGGCGAACGTCCCGCCGCAGTTCCTCGAGCGCGAGATCGCCCCGCACGCCGACCTCGCGATCTGGCACCTGCTCGTCTCTCCGCGGCTGGAGATCCTGTCGCTCGAGGCCGAGGAGCTGGGGGAGGGGTCGTGGCTCGTCCGGCTGGTGCTGCACAACACCGGCTGGCTTCCGACGTCGGTCTCGGAGAAGGCCGTCGAGCGGAAGGCGGTGCGGCCGCTCGAGGCGGAGATCACGCTGCCCGACGGCGGGCGGCTCCACGGCGGCGAGAAGAAGGTGGAGCTGGGCCAGCTCGAAGGGCGCGTCCATCGGCGGTCGCTGCTCTGGTGGGCGTCGGACGATGCGACGAGCGACCGCGCGAAGGCGGAGTGGGTCGTGGAGGCGCCGGCGGGGTCGACGGTGCAGGTCGAGGCGCGCCACCAGCGCGCCGGGGTCGTCCGGCGCGAGCTGACGCTCGGCTAGGCGTTCTGTAGCACGATTCGTGCTAACGCTTCGAAGGTGGCGCGCTCGCTCCACGTCCGGCTCGACGATGCCTCTGCGGCAGCTCTCGAGATTGTCCGCGACGGTGGACTGACCGATTCCGAGGCGGTGCGCGCGGCACTCCAGGAGGCTGCCGCCCGGCGACGTGTCCGTTCGGCGATTCGTGACGGAGCGGGCGTCGGCGATCAGACTTCGCGCGGCCGGTTCGACTGTCAAGGGCGAGCTTGAAGAGATCGGGCGGCGACCCTGAGCAGGAGCTCGAAGACGAGCCTTCGCCTACCGCTCACGCTGACGAACCCGAAGAACGGTGCGTGGTCGATCGATCGATTCAGCTGCCGGCGGCGTCGACGAGCACGATCGCGAACGGACTCGAGTCAGCGCGCGCACACGCATCGTCTATGCGTCGAGCACGTGCCTCAGGGCCGAGCTCAAGCTCGCCAACGGCCGGGATGCTGACCCAGCGACGCAGGAATCATCGTCGTACGCCGTCTCCTCGTCGATGCCGCGCGGCAAGCTTCGTCGGCACCGAGCGTCATCTACTCGTGCGATGGCCCGCATCCGGCGTTCGAGCCGACGTCTGGTGCGATCTCGCCACTGAGGCTCTCGGCATCAGCTGCGAGCCGTCGCTGACAGGAGGCGGCGCCCAGTGCGCCACCTCCTGTCGGGAAGCGCTACTCCGTAGTCGAATCGATGCTCTCGTGTCCTCGACGTGACTCGATCCGGGCGTCGGTCGCTCGAGCCGTCGACGACGACAGTTCGCGGTTGCGACGAGCGTCGACGGATCCTCGCTCGGGAGATGGCCGCGCCCAGTGTCTGACTCCGCGAGGGCTCGAGCGCGCCAGCAGCGCGCCGGAACAGTCAGGAGATGCGCTGACGTTGCGAGTAGGCCGGATCGGCGCGCGGAGCGCGACAGCTTTCGGGCCGGGCTTCGCGCCGGTACGTCGATCGCGCCCGCGGTCTTCGTAATCGCCGTGTCCTTCGGCGTGCTGGCGCGGGACCTCGGTTGGGGCGTCGTCGCGCCCATCGTCGCCTCGGTGATCGTGTTCTCCGGGTCGGCGCAGTTCGCGCTCGCGGAGGTGCTGGAGGCAGGCGGGACGGCGCTGGCCGCGATCGTCGCCGCGATCCTTGTCAACGCGCGCTTCGCCGTCATGGGCGTGGCCGTCGCCTCGATCTTCCGCGGCGGGCCGCTGCGACGGGCCCTGGAGGCGCAGACGACCGTGGATGCGTCGTGGGCGCTCGCGAATCAGGGAGAAGGGCGGTTCGACCGCGAGCTCCTCATGGGCGCAACGCTGCCTCAGTACGTCGCGTGGGTGTCAGGGACCGTGGTCGGCGTGTTCGCCGGCAACGTCCTCACCGACCCGGAGGCGCTCGGCCTCGACGTCGTCTTCCCGGCGTTCTTCCTCTACCTGCTCCTCGACGAGCTGCGACGGGGACCGGAGTACGTCGCCGCCGCCCTGATCGCAGCCGGGATCGCCCTCGCGCTCATTCCCGTGGCGCCGCCGGGCATCCCGATCATCGCGGCCTGTGCCGGGGCGCTGCTCGGCCTACGGAGGCGCCCGGCGTGACCGCCGTCTGGACGTCGATTCTGGTCGTGGCGGTCGCGAACTTCGCGATCAAGGCGGCCGGGCCGGTGCTCCTCGGCGGTCGCGAGCTGCCGCGCACCCGTCGTCGCCGTCATCGCGCTTCTCGGGCCCGCGCTCCTCACGGCCCTCGTCGTCGTCGGGACGTTCAGCGAGGGCAGCAGCCTGCGGGTCGATGCGCAGGCGGCGGGAGTGGCCGTCGCGGGCGGTGCCTTTCTCCTGAGGATTCCGATGCTCGTCGCGATCGCGCTCGGGGCGCTGACGGCAGCCCTTCTGCGAGCGATCTAGCCGCGAAAGATCGCGAGCGGTAGCACGGCGCTCACGACGTACTGGCCCGCGTCGACGATCTCCGAGATCTTCAGGTCGACGGCGAGGCTCGAGAGCACGTAGGCGTCCTCGCGGCTGAGGTCGTAGCTCTCCGTGAGGTGGTCGATCATCGCGCGGACCGCCTCCTGCGCGGCGACGTAGAGGTCCGGGCCGACGCCCGTCGTGCCGTAGAAACCGCCGCCGTCCACCTGCGGTGTCAACGGGCCGGGTGCCGTCCGGTACTGCGGCGCCGGGATCGAGCGATCCTCGTGCAGCGTGAACCGCAGCGCGGCGTACATCGGGGACTCGATCCCGGTCACGCAGACCTCGCCGTCTCCCTGAGCGGCGTGAGCATCGCCGCAGCTGAAGAGGGCGCCCTCGACCTGTACCGGCAGGAACAGCGTCGTCCCGCGGACGAGCTGTCGCGTGTCCAGGTTGCCGCCGAACGCTCCTGGCGGCATCACCGCCTGCTCGCTCGCGCCCGCCGGGCAGACACCCATGGTCCCCAGGAACGGTGCGACCGGGATCGCGATGTCGTCGCGCAGATACGTGGCGTCGCCGGTCGTGAGATCGAAGATCTTGAGGTAGGCGTCCGGGAAGTCGTCTGCCAGCAGTCCGAAGCCCGGCAGGATCGCCGTCCACCCCCAGCCCTGCGTCTGTAAATCGACTATCTCGACGGCGAGCGTGTGGCCCGGCTCGGCGTCCTCGACCGCGATCGGGCCCGCGAGCGGGTAGACGCGATCCCAGTCGAGCTCGGCAATCGCGTCGGCCGTCGACTCGGGCGTGATCTGGTTGTCGCTGACATCTCGGGTGTGCATCGACCACGGTGTCGCCGCTCGCGACTGTCAGGACCGGCTCGTTGCCCGCGTCCCAGGTGAAGTGCACCCGATCCGCTGGGAACTCGTGTGTCTCGTCGGCCACGGGGCGAAGCTACACCTGTCGAGGCGGCGCGGCAATAGGAGCGCGCGGTGAAGGTCAGGGCGCCGCTGTCCTCGAGGAGTTGGCCGCCGATTAGCGTTTTCCGGCTGCCATGATGTCGCGAGTGGAGAGGTTCACCGTAACCATTGAGGGCCTGAACTGGGAAGACGTCGAGCAGGTCGAGTTGCCAGGGCTTCCCGGCGAGGGCGACCTGATCGAGACCAAGTACGGGACCTGCGTCATCACCAGCGCGGAGCTCTCGCCGGACCGGAAGCACGCGGGCAAGATCGTCTGCCGGATTCCCTAGCTCCGCTTTCGCCTTTGTCGATTGGCGAACCCTCGGGGTTCCGGCTCAACCAGAACATCGGCCCGGACTGAGAGCCGCCCTCAGCAGGCGCGGCGGGCGGTCTCGACGTCGCGCCCGGTGTCCGGGCGTAGTTGCAGGATCGCCTCGCGCGCCGTCGTGCGCATCGCGCCGACGTTTGCGATCGGGAAGCGGTCGTGCGCGCGCCGGCGCGCGATGTAGCGGCGGCCGAACGTGACCGTGAGAGTCCGCTTCGGGTCGAGCCGGCCGATGAGGCGGATGAGGTCGGGAAGCTGGTCGCGCGGGATATCGGTCCGCACGCTCGATTCCACGATCGACGCCAGGGCGCCGAAGTTGCGCAGCACGCTGACCACGTCGAGCTGGTTCGCCACGGCAGTCAGGAAGCAGCGCTGGCGGTGCATCCGCCTGTAGTCGTCCGAGTCCTTGCGCGAGCGCACGTACGCGAGCGCGGTGCGCCCGTCGAAATGGTAGGTCCGGCCTGGGTACACGTTGATGCGTGGCTGTGTCTCGCCCCACGCTGGTCGCGTTACTTCGTCGACGATGCGCTCGCGCACCCGGATCTTCACTCCGCCGAGCGTGTCCACGAGGTCGCGGAACCCGTCCAGGTTGACCATCGCGTGGTAGTCCACGCGCAGGCCGAGCAGGTGCGAAATCGTTTGCTTGAGCGCAGTCGCGCCGGGATCTCGACCGCCGGGAAAAAGGTCGGGACGTTCCTCGTTCGCGAAGCGGTAGAGCGCGTTGAGGAGGTCGGGGAAGCGGCGCAGCTCTTCTCCCGCGCGCCCGACGAGCCGAAGGTTGACGAGGTTGCGCGGAATACCGAACGCGACCGCGCGGCCGGTGTCGCGCTCCAGCCCGGCGAGGATCATCGTGTCGGTGCGGTCGCCCGCCTGGCCGGGGCCCTCGTCGCTTCCGAGCAGCAGGATCGTTACCCACGGCCGCTCGAGCGGCGTGTCCGTCTGAACGAGAACGTCGCGCGTCGCGGAGAGCCGCCCGGCCGGAAGCGGCGCTGATCGGGGCAGCTCGAGGGGGCCAAAATCGGGCGCGGTGCGGTCGCCCCTCCGCAGGAACACACCGCGCGCTGGCAGGACGTCCGACGGCTCTTCGTCCGCGAACAAGCGCTGCAGCGTGACCTCGCTCCGCACGGTCACATAGCCGGCCGCGACGTGCGGCGTCGCGGTCAGCACAGCGATCGCGCCGGCAGCCGCGAGTGCCGGCACGGTCTTGGCGAGCAGGCCCATGCGCCAAGCGTCGAGCGCCGCGAAGAGCCGCAGCGCGAACAGGAAGATGTTGACCGCAAGCGCTGCTGCGAGCAGCCGGCCCTCTAGGAGCCAAGCCGCCGCCCGGACCGGCACAGCGGCAACGACGAGGACCGGCACTGCCCCGAACGCGAAGAGCGCGAACAGGACGAGGCCGCGCCGCCACGCGCCTGCGAACGCCTGCCCGGCGCCCGGGACGATCATCGAGAGAAGCCCGGCGACGGCTCGCCTGGCGATGGGTGGATCATCGGCCCTGACCGGCGGAACGAGTGGCATGCGCGACGCGGGCACGGTAGCCGTCCCGTCGGCGCTTCAGCTCCAGGCGAATCACTCCCGCATCGACACCACGCAGGTGTACCTGCGGGCGCTGAACAAATCGAAGGCGATGGAGGCCGTTCGTGGCCTCTCCTGGGGCTCCGGATTAAGGCCGCAACCTGTAGAGGCGCATACGGGATTCGAACCCGTGCTACCGCCGTGAGAGGGCGGCGTCCTAGGCCACTAGACGAATGCGCCGGGAGGCGTGATTGTAGCGGCGTCCGGGTACAACCCGCGTCGTGCGCTGGCTGAAACGACTCCTTGGCTCAGACAATGACGAGCCCAACCGGCCGGACGATCCGCGCGGTGGGATCCAGTCCGACGAGTACCGCCATGCCGACCCTCGCGAGCTGGTCGAGGAGGGCGGAACGACGATGTCCGGGCCCGGCGGAGCGCCGCAGGAGGGCCTTTCGCCGGACGAACGTCGCGAGCTCGACCGGTAGGTCGGACCGAGTCTCCGCGTCTCTCCCGGCAAGGTTCTAGAGTTGCCGGTCATGGCGGCGCGCCCTGATCGGCAGGCCGACCGCCGCAGGCAGATCCTCGATGCGGCGGTCAAGGTCTTCGCAAGGAGCGGATTTCACACCTCCCGCGTCGGCGACATCGCCGAGGAGGCCGGTGTCGCGTACGGGCTCGTCTACCACTACTTCAAGTCGAAGGAGGAGCTCCTCGAGACCATCTTCCGCGACACCTGGACGCTGATGCTGGCCAGGGTTCACGAGGTCGAGGGCTCCGGCGTGCCGGCCCGCGAGCAGGTTCGGCAGGTCACCGCACTCCTGCTCCGCACCTGGCGGCGCGACCCCGACCTCGTTCGCGTCCTCGTCCGCGAGGTGACCCGCAGCCCGCACGTCCAGCAGGAGATCGAGGAGATCACGCAGGCGATGCAGGCGCTCCAGCGGATCATCGCGAAGGGGCAGGAGACCGGCGAGTTCCGGCCGCAACTCGACCCCCGCCTCTCCGCCGTCGTCTTCTACGGCGCGCTGGACGAGATCCTGACCGGCTGGGTCCTCGGCCAGCTGCCCGACACCGACGAGGACATCGCCAAGGCCGAGGACAACGTCGTGCAGCTGCTCGTCGACGGAATGCGCGAGCAGTAAGAGCTCGGACTCGGTGGCTCTAGGAGAGGGCGGTGTCGCCGGGCCGCGGCTCGACAACGCCGGTCTCGGGCGGGCCGACGACCGGGGGCTTCACCGGGCGGAGGTAGAGCCACTCGTACGCGAGCGCTCCGAGGACGCCGCCGGCGAAGGGGCCGATGTACCAGATCCAGAAATCGTCCCAGTCGCCGGAGAGGAGCTCGGGGCCGAAGGCGCGCGCGGGGTTCATCGCAGCGCCGGTGATCGGACCGGCCATCAGGATGTCGAGCGTGATCGTGAGGCCGATCGCGAGCCCGGCGATCGACTTGAAGGTTCCCCGGGGATCGGCCGCGGTGGCAAAGACGACCCAGACGAGGAAGAAGGTGAGGATCGCCTCGATGATCAGGGCCGCCTCGGGCTCGAAGCCGGGCCCGACCGCAGGAGAGCCCAGATTTCCCTGGAGGTCGCTCGGGAAGATCCACTTCAGGAGCGCTGCGGCGAGGACGGCGCCGCCGAACTGCACGATCCAGTATGCGCCGGCGACCACCGGGGACAGCCGTCCGGTGACCAGGAAGCCAAGCGTCACCGCCGGGTTGAAGTGACCTCCCGAGATGTGCCCGACCGCGGACACCATCACGGCGATCACGAGGCCGTGAGCGAACGCGACGTCGATGTTCCCTGCGCCGGTGCTGGGCGCCACGATGAGGACGGCGCCGGCGCCGACGAAGATCAGCGCGAAGGTCCCTACGAACTCGGCAAAGGCCCGGCGGAGGACGTCTTCCATACGCGCGTGGAGGCTAGAGAGCGGGTCGGACGACGCCCCCGGTGAAGGCCCCCGCCGGTCGTCGGGTGTCGTCGACGTGGCACTGCTCGACCGCAGTGCGTTGAAGACAAAAAGGCCGCGATTTGCGGCCCTTTTCTGAAGGCTGCGGGGCTAGGATTCGAACCTAGACTACTCGGTCCAGAGCCGAGCGTCCTACCATTAGACGACCCCGCAAGGGGCCTCGGATTGTAGCGAGCGGCTTCCTATGCCACGTCTTCGGCCCAGTCGCCGTAGAGCGCTGTGTACAGGCCCTTCCGGGCCATGAGCTCGTCATGCGTGCCCTGCTCGACGATCCGGCCGTGCTCGAGGACGACGATCAAGTCGGCGCCCCGGATCGTGGAGAGCCTGTGGGCGATCACGAACGCCGTTCTGCCGGCGAGGAGTGTCCTCAGGGCCGACTCGATCCTTCGCTCCGTTCCGATGTCGACGGAGGACGTCGCCTCGTCGAGGATCAGGAGCTGGGGGTCGGCGAGGAGGGCGCGCGCGAACGCGACGAGCTGCCGCTGGCCGAGCGAGAGACGAGTGCCACGCTCCTGGACGTCGGTGTCGTAGCCGTTCTCGAGCCGCATGATGAACTCGTGGGCGCCGACGGCGGTGGCCGCCGCACGGATGTCCTCGATGGTGGCATCCGCACGGCCGAACGCGATGTTGTCGCGAACGCTTCCGGCGAAGAGGAAGCCCTCCTGGGGCACGATTCCGAGCTGTCGTCTGAGCGACTCCTGGGTGACGTGGCGCAGATCGTGTCCGTCGACGGTAATTCGGCCCTCGACCGGGTCGTAGAAGCGTGCGAGCAGCTTGGCGATCGTCGACTTCCCGGCACCTGTGTGCCCGACAAACGCAACGGTGGTCCCGGCGGGGACGTCGAGATCGATTCCGTGAAGCACCTCCGGCCCGGTGCGGTACGCGAACCGGACGCCCTCGAGCTGGACGCGGCCGTCGATCGGCGGCAGCTCGTCCGCGTCGGGAAGGTCGACGACCTCTTGCTCCTCGTCCATCACGTCCATGATCTTGTCCAGCGCGGCGATCGCGGCCAGAAAGGTGTTGTAGAGCTGTGAGAGCTGCTGGATGGGGTCGAAGAAGTTCGAGACGTAGAGGATGAACGCGAACAGCGTCCCCGCCGTCAGGTCACCGCCGGCCAGTAGGTAGCCCCCGTAGCCGAGGACGACCGCAGTCGCGACCGCCGAGAGGAAGTCGACGAACGGGAAGTAGAGGCCGTTGTTCAGAACCGTCTGCTGGTTCGCCTCGCGGTAGTGGGCGTTGACCTCCTCGAAGTTGCGGCGCCGGGACGGTTCCCGTGTGAAGGTCTGGACGACCCGCATGCCGGCGATGTCCTCCGCGAGCGTGGCCGTGACGAGCCCGAGCCGCTCCCGCACGGCCCGGTACGCCCGGGACGACCTCATCCGGAAGATCGCCGTGGCGATCGCCATCGCCGGCATGACGCTCAGCGTCGCGAGCGCGAGCCGCCAGTCGAGGTAGAAGAGAATCGCGGCGGAGCCGATGAGGATCAGCGTGTTCTGGACGAGTGTCGTGACGCCGTCCGTGACCAGCTGGTCGAGCGCGTCCACGTCATTCGTCAGCCGGCTGATGATCACGCCGGCCCGGTTGCGCTCGTAGTAGCCGAGGGAGAGCCCCTGGAGGTGGCGGAAGAGCTTGTTCCGGAGGTCGGCGAGGATCCGTTCGCCGGTCCAGCCGGTGAAGTAGGTCTGCGCTGCGCTCGTGAACATGTTCGCCAGCGCCGCGACCAGGAACAGGGCGACGATGACGGTGAGCGCGTGGAGATCGCCGTCTTGGATCCCGTCGTCGAGCGCGAGCTTGGCCAGGTACGGCGGTGCGAGCGCTGTCAGCGTGGCGGCCAGCAGCGATGCGACGGCGAGCGTCGTCTGGAGCTTGTACGGCGCGGTCAGGCGGGCGAGCGTGGACACCCGGCGCGCGGTTCGTTGCCACGACCAGTCCTCGACCTGCGCGTCGCGCTGCACTGACAGGTGGGAGCCGGGCTGCCAGACCTTCATCGCCGGCCCCCGCGCGTCGAGTTTGCCCCACGTGCTTGGGAAGACCCCACCGCCCCGACCCGATGGCGCGAGCCTAGCGCCGAAAAACGCGCGCGTGGGTGCCGGCTTCGCACCGAGACAGTGCCCGCGCAGAGCCCGCCGAGAGCGCTCACGCCGTGGCCTCCGCCCGCTGCTCGACCCTTTCGGCGAACTCGCGCTCGAGCAGGCCGTGCTCGTAGATCTCGCGGTAGACGGGGCTCCGCTGGATGAGGTCCTCGTGCGTCCCGCGCGCAACGATGCGGCCGTGGTCGAGGACGACGAGCTCGTCGGCGAGGGCGAGCGTCGAGAGACGGTGGGCGATGATGATCGTCGTCCGGTTCTTCATCGCCTGACGGAGGCCGAGCCGGATCTTCGCCTCGGTCGTCGCGTCCACCGACGCCGTCGCATCGTCCAGGATCAGGATCCGCGGGTCGAGCAACAGCGCCCGCGCAATCGCGATCCGCTGTCGCTGGCCGCCGGAAAGCGTGATCCCGCGCTCGCCGATCACCGTGTCGTATCCCTCCGGCAGCGCGACGACGAAGTCGTGGGCCTGCGCGAGCCGCGCGGCCTCCTCGATCGCCTCCTGGGATGCGTCCGGCCGGCCGAACGCGATGTTCTCGCGCACGGTGTCCGAGAAGAGGAACGGATCCTGCGCGACGATCCCGATCTGCCGCCGCAGGGAGACGAGCTTGGCCTCCCGTACGTCGAGACCGTCGACGGTCACCCTGCCCGCCGCGGCGTCGTAGAACCGGGGAACCAGGGTCGCGAGCGTCGTCTTGCCGGAGCCCGTGTGGCCGATCAGCGCGACGGTGCGCCCGGGCTCGAGCTCGAGATCGACGTCGCGGAGCACCGGGCGCTCGAGGTCGTAGCCGAAGGAGACATGCTCAAAGCGAACGCGCCCGTCCCCAGGCGGAAGCTCGACTGCATCCGGGAGGTCGGTCACCTCCTCCGGCTCGTCCATGACCTCGAAGATCCGCTCGCCGGAGGCAGTCGCGCGCTGTGACTGCCCGATCCACATGCCGAGCATCCGCAGCGGCTGCACGAGCATGACGACGAGGACGTTGAAGAAGATGAACGAGCCCAGCGTGAGGTCGCCGCTCACGACCATCCGCCCCCCGACGAGCAGGACGATCGCCTGTGCAATGAGCGGCAGGAAGGACAGGAGCGGCACGTACAGCGCCCGCTGTCGGTTCACCTTGACGCTCTGCTCGAACACTGCCTCCGACCGGCCGGCGAACTTCCTGCCCTCTGACCCCTCCTGCGCGAACGACTTCACGACGTGGACGCCGACGATCCCCTCCTCCGCGACCGTGGCGACGTCGGCCATCTTCTGCTGGACGTCGCGCAGGATCGGGTGAGAGACGATCGAGTACCGGTAGGCGACGACCACGATCAGGGGCGTGATCGCGGTGGCCGCCAGCGCCAGGCGCCAGTTCGCCACGTACATCACCGCGGTGACGCCGACGACCGTCGTGATGTGCTGGAAGAAGAAGATCAGCCCGTAGCCGAGGAAGAAGCGGACCGCCTGCAGGTCGACCGTCGCGCGCGACATCAGCTGGCCCGTCTGGTGGCGGTCGTAGAACCCGAACGAGAGCCGCTGGAGCTTCGCGTAGAGGCCGTTCCGCATGTCGAACTCGACTGCCAGCGCCTGGCGGCCGGAGATCAGGCGCCGGCCCATCATCAGCAGTGCGCGCACGAGCCCGGCAACGAGGATCCCAAGAGCGATCCACCAGATCGCCTCGCGGCTCCCGCCGGTTGCGGCCTCCTGGAGCCCGTCGCCGGTGAGGAACGCAATCACGACGGCAGCCGCCTGGGAGCCGATCGACAGGAGGATCGAGACGACCAGTGACCACTTATACGGCTTGAGAAAGCCCAGCAGGCGAAAGAAGGTCTGCCGATAGGAAGGTCGCTCGTTCACCGTCAGAATCTAGCCACGGGTTTGCCTGTGCCGGAAACGCGTTATGCGGTCGCCCGCTGAGCCGCGGACTGCAGGCCTGGCCGCAGGTCCGAGAGGCAGTTCAGGAACGAGTCCAGCGCCCCGGTCGCAGGGCCGGCGTCCCGGCGGCGGAAGACGACGATCTCGCGCTTCAGCTCGGGCGCTTCGGCGAGCCTGACCGCCCTTAGCGTCCCGGCCTCGAGCTCGCCCGCGACGGCGGTGTGGGGGAGGAGCGCGACGCCGAGCCCCTGCTCGACCATCTTCTTCGCGGCGTCGATGTTGTCGAGCTCCATCACGCCGCGGGGAATCGCGCCCGCCCCGCGGAAGAACTCGTTCGTCAGCCGGTGGTAGCTCGACGTGCGGTCGAAGAGGATCAGCTGCACGTCGGTCATGCGCTCCGTGCCGATCGCCTCCTCGCCGGCGAACGTGTGCTCCGGATCGACGACGAGCACGAGCTCGTCCTCGTAGAGCGGCGTCGCCTCGACCTGCGGGTGGCGCAGGGCGCGCCCGAGCCCGATCTGCACCTGCTCCTGGAGCACGAGCTCGAGGATCTCCTCGGAGTGCCCTGTCCGGACCGCGAGCTGCACTTTCGGGTGCGTTCTCCGGAAGCGGGTCAGGATCCTCGGCAGGACGTAGGTGCTGACGGCCGGCGCCGCGCCGAGCGCGAGCTGGCCGCTCTCACCTCTCGCGAGCTCGCTGAGGAGCCTGCGCCCGGCGGCCGCGGCGCCTAGCGAGCGCTCCGCGTACGGCAGGAACGCGCGACCGGCGTCCGAGAGCCGCATTCCGCGGCCGGTGCGGATGAACAGCCGGGAGCCGAGCTCCTGCTCGAGCCCCTTCAGCCGCGCCGTCAGCGTCGGCTGCGTGACAAAGAGCGCCTCCGCCGCGCGGCTGACGCTGCGCCGCTGGGCGACCTCGATGAATGCCTGCAGCTGTTCTAGTCTCATATATAGACGTTTTCTATAGCTCGAATCGAAACAACCTCTTTGAGTTTATAACGGAGGTCGCCTAGGGTAGGGCGTCTTCACGGATTCAAAGGAGGCGGCATGACTCTTTTCAAGCGGCTCAAGCGGCGGAAGCCGACGGAAGGGGCGCCCAAGACGGTGCTCTTCCTGAGGTCGGAGCACGCGCCCTGCACGTGCCCGGAGCCCTGTGAGCGGGATCACGGAAACGAGTAACCGGGCGGAGATCCTCGGCCCCATCAGGGGCCACGAGCTCGAGATCCTGACGCCGGGTGCGCTGGCGTTCGTGGCCGAGCTGCACCGGCGCTTCGATCCCGAGCGGCGGCGCCTGCTCGCCGCGCGCCAGGAGCGCCAGGAGCGCCTCGACGCCGGCGAGCGCCCGGACTTCCTCGCCGAGACGCGCGAGATCCGCGAGTCGGACTGGACCGTCGCGCCGGCGCCGGACGACCTGCGCGACCGCCGGGTCGAGATCACAGGCCCCGTCGACCGGAAGATGGTCATCAACGCGCTCAACTCCGGCGCCCGGGTCTTCATGGCCGACTTCGAGGACGCAAACTCGCCGACCTGGTCGAACAACCTCGAGGGCCAGATCAACCTGCGGGACGCAGCCGAGGGGACGATCGACTACGACACCGGCGAGAAGTACTACGAGCTCGTGGAGGACCCGGCCGTCCTGGTCGTGCGCCCGCGGGGCTGGCATCTGCTCGAGCGGCACGTTCACGTCGACGGCGAGGCGGTCTCCGGCTCGCTCTTCGACTTCGGCCTTTATGTCTTCCACAACCCCGAGCGGCCCTGGTTCTACATTCCGAAGCTCGAGAGCCGTCTCGAAGCGCGCCTTTGGAACCAGGTCTTCGACTTCGCGGAAGAGGCGCTCCGGCTCGAGCCCGGCTCGATCAAGGCCACCGTCCTGATCGAGAACGTGTTGGCGGCGTTCGAGATGGACGAGATCCTGTACGAGCTGCGCGAGCACATCGTCGGGCTCAACGCGGGGCGCTGGGACTACCTGTTCAGCCTGATCAAGCGGCTGCGGTCGCTCGACGTCGTGCTGCCCGACCGCGGCCAGCTGACGATGACGACTCCGTTCATGCGCGCCTACACGGAGCTGCTGGTCAAGACCTGCCACCGGCGCGGGGCGCATGCGATGGGCGGGATGGCCGCGTTCATCCCGAGCAGGCGCGATCCCGAGGTGAACGAGCTCGCCCTCGCGAAGGTCCGCGAGGACAAGGTGCGGGAGGCCGCTGACGGCTTCGACGGCACGTGGGTCGCGCACCCCGACCTCGTGCCGGTCGCGACCGAGGTCTTCGACTCCGTGCTCGGCGAGCGGCCGAACCAGCTGGACCGGCAGCGCGACGAGGTCACTGTCTCCGCGTCGGAGCTGCTCGACCTGCGGGTCGCGGGCGGCGCCGTCACCGAGGAGGGGCTGCGCCAGAACGTCAGCGTGGGGATTCGCTACATCGAATCGTGGCTCCGCGGAGTTGGCGCGGCTGCGATCGACAATCTGATGGAGGACGCGGCGACTGCGGAAATCTCCCGGTCGCAGGTCTGGCAGTGGGTGCACGCCGGCAGGTTCACACCGGAGCAGGTCCGCGCGGTGATCGCCGGAGAGACACCCGAGGGCGGACGGTTCGCAGAAGCAAGAGAGATCTTCGAACGGGTGGCGCTGGGCGACGACTTCGTCGAGTTCCTGACGCTGCCGGCGTACGAGTACATCGACTGAGGGGAGCGGCGATGAGCGGCAACGGCAACGGCAAGGAGACGCGGTGGGACGGGATCCGGCGCGATTGGACGGCGGAGGACGTCGAGCGGCTGCGCGGCTCGGTGCAGATCGAGCACACGCTGGCGCGGCGCGGCGCCGAGCGGCTCTGGGAGCTGCTCCACACGGACGACTACCTCCCGACGCTCGGGGCGCTGTCCGGCGCGCAGGCCGTCCAGATGGTCAAGGCGGGCGCGAAGGGCATCTACGTCTCCGGCTGGCAGGTCGCGGGCGACGCGAACCTCGCCGGCGACACCTATCCCGACCAGTCCCTCTATCCGGCGAACTCGGTGCCGGCGCTGGTGCGCCGCCTGAACCGGGCGCTCCAGCGCGCCGACCAGATCGAGAGGGCCGAGGGCGAGGTCACGCGCGACTGGTTCGTCCCGATCGTGGCAGACGCCGAGGCCGGTTTCGGCGGCAACCTCAACTCCTTCGAGCTGATGAAGGGGATGATCGAGGCGGGCGCGGCGGGTGTGCACTTCGAGGACCAGCTCGCGTCGGAGAAGAAGTGCGGCCACCTCGGCGGCAAGGTGCTCGTGCCGACGTCGCAGTTCGTGGGGACGCTGAAAGCGGCGCGGCTTGCCGCGGACGTGATGGGCGTCCCGACCGTGCTGATCTCACGCACGGACGCCGATGCCGCGACGCTGCTCACGAGCGACGTCGACCCGGCCGACCGCGAGTTCCTGACCGGCGAGCGGACGCCGGAAGGGTTCTTCAAGGTTCGGGGCGGGGTCGAGCCGTGCATCAAGCGCTCGCTCGCGTACGCGCCCTATGCGGACATCGTCTGGTTCGAGACCTCGAAGCCGGAACTGGGCGAGGCCCGGGAGTTCGCCGCCGCGATTCACGAGCAGTTCCCCGGCAAGCTGCTGGCGTACAACTGCTCGCCGTCGTTCAACTGGCGCAAGCACCTCGGTGACGAGGAGATCGCCGGCTTCCAGTCGGCGCTCGGCGAGCTGGGCTACAAGTTCCAGTTCATCACCCTGGCCGGCTTCCACGCGCTGAACGCGTCGATGTTCGAGCTGGCGCGCGGCTACGTGGACGAGGGGATGCCCGCGTACGTGCGGCTGCAGGAGCGGGAGTTCGAGCTGGAGGCGGAGGGCTACACGGCCACGCGGCACCAGCGCGAGGTGGGCGCCGGGTACTTCGACGCCGTGGCGCAGACGATTTCCGGCGGCGAGTCGTCGACGCTGGCGCTCAGGGGCTCGACCGAGGAGGCGCAGTTCGAAGGCGCGAAAGCTCCTGCTTGACGACCTCGAGCGCCTCGGCCAGGCGCTCCCGGTTTGCCGGGTCGTTCAGCCAGCGGCTCGTTCCCGACGGGTGGGGCAGCGGGATCGCCGTTGCCCCGTCCAGCTGGTGGCGCCGGCCGATCGACTCGCCGAGGTTCGTGATCCCGAGTAGGCGGCGGGCCGACAGGCCGCCGACCGCCAGGATCAGCTCGGGGCGGATCAGCCGCAGCTCCCACTCGCGCCAGAAGGAACAGAGCTCCTGCTCGCGCGGTGTCGGGGTACGGTCGCCGCTGCCGGAAGGTGACTTCCCCGGGTAACACCGCGTGACCGAGGCGCAGTAGAAGGTCGCGTAGAACTCCCCTTCGTCCAGCTCGAGCCAGCGGCGGAGCGTCTGCCCGGCCCGGCCGCGCCACGGGAGGCGCTGCTCGCCCTCGACGACTCCGGGCGCCTGTCCGTGGATGTAGGCCCGCTGCCCCGTGTACGGCTGGACGACCGGCAGCGAGAAGAGCGGGAAGCCCTCCTCGGCACAGGCGCGGCAGACGCGGTTGTCGCGCTGGAGCGACAAGATCGAGCGGTACGACGAGCGGCGCCGGGTCAGGGCGCAGCGACCATCACGAAGAGCCGGCTCCGGTGGAGGACGCGGCCGCCGAGCTCCTCGGCAAGCTCCTCCGGGACGAACACGCGCTTGAACACCTGCCACCGCGAGCCGTCGTTCAGGAGTCGGTCGGCCCAGTATTCGCGCGGCCCCTCCTCGTGGACGGTGCCGACGACGACCAGCTCCGAGGCGACTCGCCGCGCCTCGGCGAGGAAGCGCCGCGCGTCCGGCTCCTCGAGGTGGCAGTAGAAGTAGCTCGTGAAGAGGCGCTCGAACGAGCCGTCCTCAAACGGGAGGTCGAGCGCATCGCCCTTCACGAACCCGGCGTTCGGCGCCTGCTCGCGGGCGACCTCGAGCATCGACTCACTCTGGTCGAGCCCGACCACGTCTCCGCGCAGGTGTCGGGTGATGAAGCCGGTCCCGCACGCGACATCGAGCGTCTTCGCGGGTGGGAGCCCGGCGACCCAGCCCTCCAGCAGCTTCCGCTCCTCGTCCCAGCCTCCGGGCCGGTGCTCGGCGTAGAGACCCTGGCCGAGCCACCACTCGTCGTACTCGCGCGCCCGTGCTTCGTAGTAGGCCTTCACGGTTCCTCGCCACGTTCAAAGGATGTGTCGATGGCAAAGAGAACACAGAGGACATCAGTCACCCGACGAAAGGCCTCCATGTCGATCTGGCTCTGGATCCTCATCATCATCCTGGTGCTCGCCGTCCTCGGTTTCTTCGGCCGCGGACGCTTCACCAGGTAGCCGTACGCTCCAATCCTGCTCCCTTTCGCGGGGGAGTTTCGCCGGCAGCCTCCTAGAGTAGGGGCCGTGCTGCCGCTTGAGTCGGTGCCGAACTTCTCGGAGGGGCGCGACGCGGCCACGATCGAGGCGATCGGCGCGGCGCTGTCCACGGGAGCACGGCTGCTGGACGTCCACACCGACCCCGACCACCACCGGTCGGTGTTCACGGTGGTCGGGGAGGACGGCCCGCTCGTCGATGCACTCGTCCGTGCCGTCGAGGTCGCACGCGACCGCATCGACCTGACGCGACACGTGGGCGCCCACCCGAGGATCGGCGCTGCCGACGTCGCCCCCGTCGTGCCGCTGCGGCCGACCGACATGGAGCGTGCGAAAGAGGTTGCGTTGGACCTCGGCAGCCGGCTCGGCGAGCTCGGGCTGCCCGTGTTCCTCTACGGCGAGCTGGCTTCGGGCCGTGGGCCGGCGTTCTTCCGGCAGGGCGGCACGGAGGAGCTGGCCGCGAGGCTTGCGCAGGGTCTGACGCCCGACTTCGGGCCGTCGGCCCTCGATCCGACCGCCGGCGGGGTCATCGTCGGCGCCCGGCGTCCGCTGATCGCGTTCAACGTCGACCTGCGCGGCGCCACGCTCGACGATGCGCGCACGATTGCCTCGGCGATCCGGGAGCGCGACGGCGGCTTCCCTGGTGTGCGCGCTCTGGGCCTCGAGCTCCCCGGCTCCGGTCGGGTGCAGGTGAGCATGAACGTCGAGGACTGGGAGGCGTCCGCGCTCCACGAGATCCTCGCCCGAATCGAGTCCGAGGCGGCCGGGCTCGGGGTCGGCGTCGAGGGCGCCGAGCTCGTCGGACTCATGCCGGCCGGCGCTGCTGCGGCGGCGGCCGGCACGGCGCTGCGGATCGACGGCTTCGACGGCTCGAGGCTGATCGAGACCCGGCTGTTGGAGGAATAGAGTGGCGGCGTGGTCGAGACCCAGGTCCTGACCGGCGACGACCTCGAGGCCGACCATGTCTGGGCCGTCGCGGTCGAGGGAGCGCCGGCAGAGCTCTCGGACTCGGCGCGTGAGCGAATGCGCGTGGCCCGCGACGTCGTCGAGCGCGCGGCTGCGTCTCCGGAGCGCACGTACGGCGTCAACACCGGCTTCGGGCGTCTGGTCACGCAGACGATTCCAGCCGAGCTCGTGGAGGAGCTGCAGGTGCGCGTTCTGCGGAGCCACGCCTGCGGAGTGGGCGACCCCTATCCGGACGAGATCGTGCGGGCGGCGCTGCTGTTGCGGGCGAACGCGTTCGCGACTGGTGTCTCGGGGACTCGCGTCGAGGTCGCAGAGCTCCTCCTCGAGTGCCTGCGGCGGGGTGTGCTGCCGCGCGTGCCGAGCCGGGGTTCCGTGGGTGCGAGCGGCGACCTTGCGCCTCTGGCGCATCTGGCGCTGCCGCTGATCGGCGAGGGGGAGGCCCGGTTCGACGGAGAGCTCCTGCCGGGGAGCGAGGCGCTCGTGCGCGCCGGGCTCGAGCCGCTGCAGCTGCAGGCCAAGGAAGGGCTCTCGCTCATCAACGGGACGCAGTTCATGGCGGCTTTCGGGGCGCTAGGAGTCGTTCGCGCCCGGCGCCTCGCCGTGGCGGCCGACATCGCCTGCGGGCTTTCGGTCGAGGCGCTCGAGGGATCGCGAAAGGCGTTCTCGCCAGCCGTCCAGGCGGTGCGACCCTTGCGAGGCCAGGCCGCGGCGGCCGAGAACGTCCTCCAGCTCCTCGACGGCTCGGCGATCATGAAGTCCCACCGCTGGTGCGACCGGGTGCAGGACGCGTACTCACTGCGATGCGCGCCGCAGGTGCACGGGGCGAGCCGCGACCTGCTCCGCTACGTCGAGGAGACGGTGACGGTGGAGCTGAACGCCGGCACCGACAATCCGCTCGTCCTTCTCGACGAGGGCGAGATCGTGTCGGCCGGAAACTTCCACGGCCAGCCGGTCGCGTTTGCCCTCGACGCGATGACGATGGCCGTCTGCGAGTTGGCGAGCATCTCCGAGCGGAGGACCGAGCGCCTGGTGAACCCGAATCTCTCCGACGGGCTCCCGGCGTTCCTTGCCGCCGACGGCGGGCTCAACTCGGGGTTCATGATCCCGCAGTACGTGGCAGCGTCGCTCGTAAGTGAGAACAAGTCCCTCGCCCACCCGGCCAGTGTCGACTCGATCCCGACGAGCGCCGGCCAGGAGGATCATGTCTCGATGGGAAACGCGTCCGGCCTGAAGGCGTGGCAGGTGCTCGGAAATGCCGAGCGCGCCGTGGCGATCGAACTGCTGGCCGGTGCGCAGGCCGTGGAGTTCCTTGCGCCGCTCTCACCCGGGCGCGGGAGCGAGGCAGCACGTCGTTTCGTTCGGTCTTTGTCGCCTCGTGTCGTAGAGGACAGACCGCTGAGCGGGGATATCGAGGCCATGGCCTCCGCGATCCGGGACGGGTCGCTCGAGGCGGCCGTCGAGGCCGAGGTCGGAGCGCTCCGGTGATCGAGGGCCAGAACGGCCGGCCGGCGAAGCCGAAGGGGACAGAGCGGCCGTTTCGCGCCGCGTTGCTCTTCTACGGCGGGCTCGCCGTCGTCGGGTTCGGGTTCCTGCTGCTGACGGGGCAGGACGCGACCCGAGCGGCGATCGGTGCGGGCGCGGCATTCGTGCTCGCGACGGGCTGGACCTGGTGGCGGATGTACGCGGACCAGAAGCGGGAGGCGCGCCGGGAGCGCGCCAAGCGATGACCGCGGTCGAGTCGATCGAGGCGACGGTCGAGTCGCTCGTCGGTGAGCCGGGGCGGATCCGTTCGCCTCGCGGCTCTGCGCTGAACGCTCGGTCGTGGTCGACCGAGGCGCCGCTTCGGATGCTGCTGAACAACCTTGATGCCGAGGTCGCCGAGCGGCCGGAGGAGCTCGTGGTCTACGGGGGCTCCGGGAAGGCGGCGCGCAACCCGGACGCGCTACGGGCTCTCGTGCGCTGCCTGCTGCGGTTGGCGGACGACGAGACGCTGCTCGTCCAGAGCGGGAAGCCTGTGGGCGTTTTCCGGACACATTCGGGCGCCCCCAGGGTGCTGATCGCGAACTCGCTGCTCGTGCCGCGCTGGGCGACCTGGGACGAGTTCCGCCGCCTGGAGGCGCTCGGCCTGACGATGTTCGGCCAGATGACCGCCGGGAGCTGGATCTACATCGGCACCCAGGGGATCCTCCAGGGCACCTACCAGACCTTTGCCGCGGCGGGCGAGACGCATTTCGGCTCGCCCGATCTCTCGGGCCGGACGATCCTGACCGCGGGGCTGGGCGGAATGGGCGGAGCGCAGCCCCTGGCCGGGACGATGGCGGGCGCGGCGGTGCTCTGCATCGAGGTCGACCCTGAACGGATCCGGCGCCGCCTGGAGACCAGATACTTGGACGAAGCGGTCGATTCGGTCGACGAGGCGCTCTCTCGGGTTCGGGCGGCGGCGGCAGAGGGGCGGGCGCTCTCGGTCGGCTTGCGAGGAAACGCGGCGGACGTCGTCCCCGAACTGGCGCGGCGCGGGGAGCTGTTCGATCTCGTGACTGACCAGACCGCCGCGCACGATCCGCTGACCGGCTACATCCCGCAGGGGCTCGATGTGGCAGCCGCAGCGGAGCTTCGGGCGGCCGACCCTGAGGCATATCTGCGCCGAGCTCGTGACTCGATCGCAACACATGTGCGCGGGCTCCTGGAGTTCGTCCGCGCCGGCAGCTACGTTTTCGATTACGGCAACAATCTCAGAGGTGAGGCCCTTGAGGCAGGCGTAGAGGAAGCGTTCACATATCCGGGTTTCGTCCCGGCGTATATCCGGCCGCTGTTCTCCCGTGGCATCGGCCCCTTCCGGTGGGCTGCGCTCTCGGGCGAGCCCCGCGACATCGAGGTGATCGACGCGGCACTGCGGGAGCTGTTTCCCGAGGACGTGCTCCTGCAGCGCTGGCTGGAGCTGGCGCCCGAGCGGGTGGCGTTCCAGGGGCTCCCCGCGCGCATTTGCTGGCTCGGGCTCGGCGACCGCGCGAAGGCCGGCCTTGCGATCAACGACCTGGTCCGGCAGGGCGATGTCTCGGCGCCGGTCGTGATCGGGCGGGACCACCTCGACTCGGGCTCGGTGGCATCGCCGTTTCGCGAGACGGAGGCGATGCGGGACGGCTCCGACGCGATCGCGGACTGGCCGATCCTCAACGCCCTGCTGAACACCGCGGCGGGAGCGACTTGGGTCAGCGTGCACCACGGCGGCGGAGTCGGCATCGGGAACTCGATCCACGCCGGCATGGTCGTGGTCGCCGACGGCACCGACGATGCGGCGGAACGGTTGGACCGGGTCCTGACCGCCGATCCGGGCACCGGGGTTCTCCGGCATGCAGATGCCGGCTACCCCGAGGCGCTCGAGGCAGCCGTGCAGCATGGCCTCGAGTTGCCGATGCCACCGCGGACGGAGTGACCGACACGACCGCCGGACCCAGCCGGCTCCTCGTCCGCGACCTCCGCCAGCTTGCGACCCCGGTCGGGATGGCCGCACCGCTCCGCGGGGCTGCGCTCGGCGACGTCGAGGTGCTCGAGGACGCGTTCGTCCTCTGCGCCGAGGGTCGCATCGAGCAAGTCGGGCGCATGCGGGACCTCGACCGGATCGAGGGCGACGTCGAGGAGATCGACGGGCGAGGCATGGCTGCGATCCCTGGGCTCGTCGACTGCCACACGCATGCGTGCTTCGCCGGCGATCGGGTCGAGGAGTTCTCGCTACGGGCTGCCGGTGCGAGCTACGAGGAGCTGCATGCCGCCGGCGGCGGAATTCTCTCGACCGTTCGCGCCACACGAGCGGCCGGCGAGGAGGAGCTTCGTGAGGCCGTTCGGCGACACCGCGGCTGGATGCTGCGATGGGGCACGGCGACGTTCGAGGCGAAGTCCGGCTACGGGCTCGACCGCGACACCGAGCTCGCTTCGCTGCGGGCGATCGCGGCGGAAGGTGGAATCCCGACGTACCTCGGAGCCCACGCCGTGCCGCCTGAGTTCGACGACGCAGAGGCGTATCTCGACTTCGTGATCGCCGAGGCCCTCCCGGAGGCCGCGCGGCTTGCGGAGGCGGCGGACGTCTTCCTCGAGCGCGGAGCGTTCGACGCTGCCCAGGCGCGCCGCTATCTCGAAGCCGCGCGAGGTCATGGGCTCGCGCTTCGGCTTCACACGGACCAGTTCACGGAGGCGGGAGGCGTTCAGCTCGCGATCGAGCTGGAAGCCCGCTCGGTGGACCACCTGGAGGCGACGGGCGAACGAGGCATCGCAGAACTCGCGAAGAGCGGGGTCACCGCCGTGCTCCTGCCGGCGAGCGCGCTTTTCCTCGGCCGGCCGATGCCGCCCGGGCGCGCGCTGGTCGAGGCGGGCGCTTCGGTGGCGCTCGCGACCGACTTCAACCCGGGAAGCGCGTTCTGCGAGAGCCTCCCGATCGTGTGCTCGCTCGCGTCGACGCAGCTCGGCCTGTCGCCCGCCGAAGCACTGTCGGCCGTGACGGTCAACGCCGCCCACGTCCTCGGCCGTGCCGACCGGAAGGGCCGTCTCGCGCCGGGCTACGACGCCGACATCGTCCTGGTCGACGCACCGGACTGGCGTCACGTCGCGTACCACCTCGGGGGCGACCTGGTCGCGACCGTGATCCAGGGAGGCCGCGTGGCCTGGCGGCGCTACGCTAGTTCCGATGCCCAGTAGGAAACAGCGGAGGCGTCGCGCGAAGGATCGCCGCCACGAATGGGAGTACGTCTACGTCGACGAGACCGGCGAGGAGGTCGAGACGCCTGAGGACGAGCCGACCTCGCGCAACGGGAAACGGCAGCCGCAGCGCGCGAAGGCCAAGTCGTCCGGAGGACGCGAAGTACAGCCGCCCTCCTGGCGCCGAGTCGGAAAGCGCGGGCTGCTCTTCGCTCCGCTCATGTTCCTGACGGTCACACTCCTCAGCGGCGATCTCACGATGACGCAGCGGATCGTCAACACGGCGTTCCTGCTCGCGTTCTTCCTGCCTTTCAGCTACGCGATGGACGCGCTGATGTACCGGCTGTACAAGAAACGCGCCGCGGGCTAGGCGCTGCCGCGGTAGTGCCCCGCGCCCGGCCAGGGCGCGAGAAGCAGCAGGATCCTGGCTCCCTCGCTGCTCGCCACCCGATGGCGCTCATGGGCCTCGAAGCGGAAGATGGTTCCGGCGCCTGCCTCCACAGTATTCTCGCCCGAGCCGACCTCGACCCGGCCGTCGAGCACGACCAGCCAGGCGTTCTCATGCACTTGATGGTCTCCGAGCGCCTGGCCGGGATTCAGCCCGATCAGCACAGCCCTCGCGTCGTCGTGCGAGTGCAGGACGATCGGGCTCCGGCTGCCTTCGGGCGTCTCGAGCTCCATCAGGTTCCAGCTCTGCACCGCGGCGATCCTACCCCGGTCCGAGCCGCGAAAGGCCCGTCGTTACACTCGCTCGATGGCTCCGTCGGTCGACACATATGCGCTCGGACCCACGCAGACGAACTGTTACGTGGTCCGCGCCGGCCCGGACGCGCAAGAGTCGGTCGTGATCGATCCCGGCTACGAGGTCGCCGCGCCCGATTTCAAGGTCGCAGCAATCCTGGTCACCCATTGCCACTGGGACCACCTCGGCGGGATCGCGCCGCTCGCCGCTGCCACCGGTGCGCCGGTGTACATGGCGGAGCGCGAGGCGCCCGTCCTCGAGGATCCCGCCGCCTTCTATCCCGACCAGCGGATTCCGCCCTATCGCGCCGACGTCCGGCTCGAAGGTGGCGACACGGTCGAGGCCGCCGGCCTCACCTTCGACGTCGTCGATGTGCCCGGCCACTCACCGGGTCACATTGCGTTCGCGACGGACGGGATGCTCTTCTCCGGCGACGTCCTCTTCGCGGGAAGCGTTGGCCGCACCGACCTGCCGTTCGCCGACTGGGACACGCTCGTCGACTCGATCCGAGCCCTCCTGGACCGCTTCCCTGCCGAGACGGTCGTCTACCCGGGCCACGGCCCGCCTACGACCCTCGGCGCCGAGCGTGCCCGCAACCCCTTCCTCGCGGAGCTTCGCGCCTCTTGAAGTTCGAGGCGCCGAGGGGGACACATGACATCCTCCCGTCCGATCAGCCGCTCTGGCAGCTAGTCGCAGGCGAGGCGGAGCGCCTCTGCGCGCTCTACGGCTACCGGCGGATCGTCACCCCGGGGTTCGAGGACACGGAGCTCTTCGTTCGCACCTCGGGCGAGGGCTCCGACGTCGTCCAGAAGGAGATGTACACGTTCCTGGACCGCAGCGACCGCTCGCTCACCCTGCGCCCAGAGGCCACTGCGCCGATCTGCCGCGCCTATTTCCAGCACGGGATGCACCGCGAGCCGCAGCCGGTGAAGCTCTACACGATCGGCCCGATGTGGCGCTACGACCGGCCGCAGAAGGGGCGGTACCGGGAGCACTGGCAGCTCTCCGTGGAGGCGATCGGCTCGGACGATCCGGCCGTCGACGCGGAGCTGATCCAGTTCTACGACCAGCTGCTCCACCGGCTCGGAGTCTCCAACTACGTGCTCTTGCTGAACTCGATCGGCGACGTGAACTGCCGGCCCGCCTACCTCGAGAAGCTGGAGGCCTGGCTGGGCGAGCACGACGCCGAGCTCGACGAGGACGCGCGCGCCAAGCGCCGCACCTCGCCGCTCCGCGTCTTCGACGTCAAGAGCGAGCGCGTGCAGGAGCTGCTGACGAGTGCCCCGAAGATCGGCGAGAACCTCTGCGACGAGTGCCACGCGCACTTCGAGCAGGTGCGCGGATTCCTGGATACGGCCGGCGTCCGCTACGAGCTCGAGCCGACGCTCGTCCGGGGGCTCGACTACTACACGCGAACGACCTTCGAGTTCAAGGACGAGGCGATCGGCGCGCAGAGCTCGATCTGCGGCGGCGGGTCGCTACGACGGCCTGATCGAGGCAATCGGCGGGCCGCCGACGCCGGGCATCGGGTTCGGCGCCGGAATCGAGCGGCTGCTGCTCTCTCTCGGAGAGCCGCAGGTGGATCCCGAGGCCGTTGACGTCTTCTTCGTCGCCGACGAGGGCGCGGACCGCACTTCGATCGCGAAGGCTCTCGCCGAGCTGCGCCGCCGTGGCATCGCGGCCGACATGGACTACGCGGGCCGCTCGGTCAAGGGCCAGCACACGCAGGCGAGCCGGCTGAACGCGCGGAACGTGGTCGTCGTCGGGCCAGGCGAGACGCCGGACGCCGACGCGATCGCGGGGGAGCTCGACGCGTGAGCTGGCGCGATCTCGGCACGGGGCAGCTCCGCAAGGAGGACGTCGGCAGGACGGTCACGGTCGCCGGGTGGACCGCGCGCCGCCGCGACCACGGCGGGCTGATCTTCGTCGATCTTCGTGACCAGACCGGGATCGCGCAGCTCGTGATCAACCCCGAGCGCAGCCCGGAGGCCGCGCAGCAAGCACACGAGATCCGCAACGAGTTCGTGCTCCGCGCGAGCGGCGAGGTCGTCGCGCGCGCCCCGGAGGCGGTCAACCCGAACCTTCCGACAGGTGAGGTCGAGGTGCAGGTGGACGAGCTCGAGATTGTCTCCCGCTCGACTCCGCTGCCGTTCCAGCTCGACGAGGAGAACGTCGACGAGACGCTGCGCTACCGGTATCGCTGGCTCGACCTCAGGCGTGACCGGCTCCAGCGCAACATCCGAACCCGCGCGCAGCTGGTCACGATCATCCGGCAGGAGATGGAGCGCGAGGGCTTCGTCGACATCGAGACGCCGATCATGGCCAAGCCGACGCCCGAGGGAGCCCGGGACTTCCTCGTGCCGACGCGGCTCCAGCGCGGCAGATTCTTCGCCCTGCCGCAGTCGCCGCAGATCTACAAACAGCTGCTCGTGATCTCCGGCTTCGAGCGCTACTACCAGATCGCGCGCTGCTTCCGGGATGAGGATCTCCGTGCCGACCGCCTCCAGGAGCTCACGCAGCTGGACGTCGAGATGGCCTTCCCGAATCAGGAGTACATCTTCGAGCTGATGGAGCGGATCGTCCCGAGGATCTGGCGCGAGACGATCGGGGTCCAGCTCGAGCCGCCCTTCCCGCGCATGTCGTGGCAGGAGGCGGAGCTTCGGTACGGCTCCGACAAGCCCGACCTCCGCTTCGACCTCGAGATCCAGGACGCCACCGAGCTCACGCGCGGTTCGGAGTTCGGCGTCTTCGCGAGCGCCGAGGCCGTCCGCTACCTGAGCGTCCCGAAGGAGCTCTCGCGCGCCGAGATCCAGAAGCTCGAGGACATGGCGAAGCCGTGGGGCGCCAAGGGCCTCGCGTACATCGTCTTCCGGCAGGACGGCGAGGTCGCCTCCCCGATCGCAAAGTTCCTGTCCGAACAGGAGCTCGACGCGTTCCGCGAGCCCGGGACCACGGCGCTCTTCGTCGCCGACACGCCGAAGCTGGCGAGCAAGGTGCTCGGCCTCCTGCGCCTCCACCTCGGCCGCGAGCTCGACCTCATCGACCGCGACGCCTGGAAGTTCCTCTGGATCACGCCGATGCCGCTCCTCGAGTGGAACGAGGACGAAGGGCGGTGGACGGCGCAGCACCACCCGTTCACTCGGCCGACCGACGACAGCCTCCCGCTCCTCGAGTCCGATCCCGGCGCGGCGAGCGCGGTCGCGTACGACCTCGTCGGCAACGGGATCGAGCTGGCCGGCGGGTCGATCAGGATCCACGAGCCCGAGCTCCAGTCACGCATGTTCGACTTCCTCGGCATCTCGCCCGAAGAACAGCGGTCGAAGTTCGGCTTCCTTCTGGACGCGCTCGCGATGGGCGCGCCGCCGCACGGCGGCATCGCCTCGGGCATCGACCGGCTGACGATGGCGCTCCTCGACGAGCCGGTAATTCGCGACACCGTCGCCTTCCCGAAGAACCAGGCCGGCTTCGATCCCATGAGCGGCGCACCGGCACCCGTCTCCGAGGAGCAGCTCACGGAGCTCGGCCTCCGGCTGGTCGAGGAACCGGAGCGCGACACCCAGCGCGCCTCCGCCGCACCGGAGCCGGAATCTCCTCCCGAGCCGGCTCAGCAGGACGAAGACGAAGACCGCCTCACGCCGCAGTAGCCTGTCTCGACAGTGCAGGGTCGACTTGGGCCACGGTTCGCGCTCGAAGCCGGCTTCCTGATCGCGATCGCGGTCGGGGCCGGATTCGCCGAGCTCAGTGCGACGGCGATTGTCGTCGTCATGACGGTCGCGTGGCTGCTCGTCTGCCTGTTCGAGCTCGCCGTCTGGGCAGAGGGGCCGCGCTTTCCCGGGTCAGTCCGGAAGCGGACCGGTGGTGGAGGAGCCGGCCGCGGAGCCCGACGAGCAGACCGACCCCGAGCCGGTCGCGGCCGTGCTCGAGTCGCGGCGTGAAGCCGAGGGAGGCTAGGCACTGCGCCTCGTACACTCGGCTCCCATCCGCTTCGAGATCGGAGCGGCGTTCCACGCACTCGCGGCGGCGGCAACGTGAGCCCGGCGCTCGCCCAGCGGGCAGTGCTGCTCGCGGCCGTGGCGCTCCTCGGCGGCGTGATCGCGTTCAGCCTGGCCGACCGCATCGGCGAATCGAGCAGTGCGGAGAATCTCCCGGAGGCCGTCGCACCGCCCGGCGGCGGCTGGTACGAGGCGATGGCGGGACGGGAACGCGCGCGCTTCTACGGTCGGCCGACGTCGTGCGGTCACATCGTCGAGCGCTCGACGATGGGCTTCGCGCACCCGGTGCTTCCGTGCGGCGCCAAGATCTACCTCGGTCACGGGGGCAAGGAGGTTCTGACCCAGGTCGTCGCGCGCGACGCGACTCCGGGAGGCGTCCAGTTCGGATTGACCGACGCCCTCGCGGAGGAGCTCGACGTCGCCAACCGGGCGACGATCCGCTGGCGCTTCGCAAGCCCTGCCTGAACCGGCCAGGGTGCTCTACAGTGAGAGGTGCTCGACCCTGTACGTGGCCTCGCGTACAAACGTGAACCAACGACACGTGAAAGGGAGCTCGGGTCCGCGCCGGCCCTCAGAAGCCGGTTCGGCTCGGCACCCACCTGGCTAGTCCAGGTTCGCACTGCGCGGGGCATCACCGGCAGGGTGGGGCACTTTTCTCGGATGGGCCTGCGGGAAGCGGGCCCATCTCTTTCCTCAGCTACGGTGGCTCGATGATCGAGGTCGTCGGAGATTCGTCCAGGGACGGCGAGTGGCGCCTCGTCCGGCTCTCGGTCGACCGCGACCGGATCGTCTCGGCGGACGCCGAGGGGCTCGACCGGCCGCTCGAGGGGCTGACCCTGCTCGAGGCGGCCGCGGTCGGCGGCGACGAGCTCACCGTGGACGCGCTCGCCTCCGCGATCGGGCCGATCTTCCGGGCACGACGCGACCCGAAGCGGGTCGCGGTCGCGATGAGCGGCGGCGTCGACAGCGCGGTGGCGCTGCTCCGCGCCGGACCGAAGGCGGTCGGAGTGACGCTGCGGCTCTGGATCGACCCGGAGGGGAGCGACGTCGAGCGCGCGTGCTGCTCGCCGGCGGCTGTGATCGCCGCTCGGGCCACCTGCCACCAACTAGGGATCCCACACGTCACGATCGACGCGCGAGAGGAGTTCCTGCACGCAATCGTCGAGCCGTTCGTGCGCGGCTACCGGCGGGGCGAGACGCCGAACCCGTGCATCCGCTGCAACGGGTTCTTCCGCTTCGGACGGCTCCTGCAGTTCGCGCGCCGTGCGGGCGCCCCCCGCCTGGCAACCGGCCACTACGCACGCATCGTCGATTACCGGGGTCGTCTTCTTCTCGCCCGTGGCGCGGACGCCGACAAGGATCAGTCCTACATGCTCGCCCGGCTCGATCCCCGCGTCCTCGACCGCATCTCGTTCCCGCTCGGCGAGCAGTCCAAGGAGGAGACGCGGGCGGAGGCCGAGCGCGCCGGCCTGGCCGCTGCCCGCCGGCCGGAGAGCCAGGAGGCGTGCTTCCTCGGCGGCGACGACTACCGCTCGTTTCTTGCCCGCCACGGCTTCACGGCCGAAGAGGGGGTCGTGGAGGACGAGGCGGGAACGGTCCTCGGCAGTCACGGCGGCTTCTGGCGGTTCACGCCGGGCCAGCGGAAAGGGCTCGGTGTCGCAGCCGGGTCGCCGGTGTACGCCCTCCGCACCGTGCCGCACCGGAACGCCGTCGTCGTAGGCCCGCGTGAGTCGCTGGCCTGCAGGCGGGTTCGGGCGGACGGCCGCCTCTTCGCCGACGCGGAGCGCGTGGACGTCAAGCTCCGCTACCGATCGCCGGCCGTCTCGGGTCGTGTGCAGGGGAGGGCGCGAGGCTTCGAGGCGGTGCTCGACGAGCCCGCATACGGCGTCGCAGCCGGCCAGGCCGCCGTGCTCTACGACCGCGATGTCGTCGTCGGCGCCGGCCGGGTCGTATCGTCCCGCACATGACCGGGGTGACGGCTAGGGTGCCGCGTGCGTGGCGAGGAGAAGGGGTTCCGCACAACCCATGAGCACCGACGAGATCAGGCTCACCATGCCGCGCAAGCGGCCGTACTACGGCGTCGCCCACCTGGTGCTGGGCGGTGTCGCCGCGCGCCTCGACATTACCGTCGAGCACCTCGAGGACTTGGAGCTCGCCCTTGACGGCCTGCTCGAGCGACGCGACGCCGCGGAGGAGATCACGCTGACCCTTCGCGTCCTCGACGGAAGCCTCGCGGCCGAGCTCGGACCGTTCGGCCGGGAGCTGAAGTCGGATTTCGAGCGCGAGCCCGACGACGCTCTCTCGATCCGGCGGCTTCTCGACGCGGTGGTCGACGGCTACAGGCTCGAGGAGCGCGAGGGCGGCACCTGGATCGAGCTCCAGAAGCAGACCGCGACCCATAGGTCCAGCTAGCGATGGCCGCCGACGACAAGTTCCTCCTTCGGCGCTACCACGAGGACGGCGACCTCGCCGCCCGTGAGGAGCTGATCGAGCGGTACATGTCGCTCGTCCGGTCGCTTGCGCGGCGCTACGCGTACCGCGGCGAGCAGCTCGACGACCTCGTCCAGATCGGCGCCATCGGGCTGATCAAGGCGATCGACCGCTTCGACCTCGAGCGCGGCGTCGAGCTGACGACCTACGCGACGCCGAACATCATCGGCGAGATCAAGCGGCACTTCCGCGACAAGGGCTGGTCGGTGCGGGTGCCGCGCGGGCTCCAGGAGCTGAACGTCAAGGTCTCGAAGCTGATCGAGCAGCTGACTGTGCAGCTCGGGCGCTCGCCGACGATCCCGGAGCTCGCGAAGGCCGCCGGAGTCGAGGAGGAGCAGGTGCTCGAGGCACTCGAAAGCGGCCGCGCATACAGCTCGGTGTCGCTCTCCGGCGGAGGCGGCAACGACGAGGACGGCGAGCTCGACCCGCTCGAGTCCCTCGGGACGATCGAGCACGAGTACGAGGTCGCCGAGGATCGCGCCGTGCTCGCTCCCGGGTTCCAGGTGCTCGACGAACGCGAGCGAAAGATCTTGCACCTGCGGTTCTTCAGCGGCCTCACGCAGTCGCAGATCGCTGCCGAGATCGGGATCTCGCAGATGCACGTCTCGCGGCTCATCAGGCGATCGCTCGAGAAGATCCGCGAGGAGATCGCCGAGGAGCCCTCAGTCGCCTAGCCTGGCGCCCCGCTGATCCGCCCTGGGGGCCTCCAACCTCCTCCCCGATTCGATCGTATCCAGCCCCGACGCGCGTGTCTGTGCCGGAAGTGCGCCGAAAGCGCGGAGGGGCGCAGCGACCTGACACCTAGAATCGACCCCATGCGGACGACCGCCGAGATCCGCGAAGGCTTCCTGCGCTACTTCGAGGAGAAGGGCCACTTGCGGCTGCCGTCGGCGCCGCTCATCCCGCCTCCCGAGGACACCTCCACGCTCCTGATCAGCGCCGGGATGCAGCCGCTGAAGCCGTACTTCCTCGGCCAGAAGGAGCCGCCGGCGACGTTGCTCACGACCTACCAGAAGGTCTTCCGCACTACCGACATCGACGAGGTCGGCCTCGACGGCTACCACCTCTCCTTCTTCGAGATGATGGGCAACTTCTCGGTCGGGCAGTACTTCAAGGAAGGCGCCGTCGAGCACGCGTGGGAGCTCATGCGCGACCACCTCCGGATCGACTTCGACCGGCTCTGGGTGAGCGTGTTCGCCGGCGATCCGGGCCTTGGGCTCGGCGAGGACGAGGTTGCGATCAAGGCGTGGGAGTCGGTCGGCCAGCCGCGCGAGCGGATCGTCGGCCTCCCGCGCACGGAGAACTTCTGGCAAGCGGGGGAGACGGGCCCGTGCGGGCCCTGCTCCGAGATGTACTACGACCGCGGGCCGGAGCTCTCGTGCGGCCGGCCGGACTGCGGCCCCGGATGTCCGTGCGAGAGGTACCTGGAGTTCTGGAACCTCGTCTTCATGGAGTTCGACCTCGGCGCCGACGGCACGCTGACGCCGCTTCCGAAGCCCGTGATCGACACCGGCCTCGGGCTCGAGCGGACGGCAGCGATCCAGCAGGACGTGATCTCGGTCTACGAGACGGACGGCTTCCAGGCGCTGATGGACTGGATCGAGGCCGAGAGCGGCGTCGCCTGGAGGAGCTCCGAGAAGGCGACGAAGGCGCACAGGATCATGGCCGACCACGGCCGAGGGATGACGTTCCTGGTCGCCGACGGCGTGCTCCCGTCGAACGAGGGGCGAGGGTACGTCCTCCGGCGGGTGATCCGGCGAGCCGTCCAGCAGGCGCGTGGCATCGGGCTGACCGACTTCTGGCGGATCTCGGGCCTCGTCGCCGACCAGATGTCCTCCTGGTACCCCGAGCTCGAGGAGAACCGCGAGCGCATCGCCGAGACGATCCGCGCCGAGGAGGAGCGCTTCTCGCAGACGCTCGAGCGCGGGATGGGCCTCTTCGAGGAGGTCGCGGCCCGAGGGGCCATCTCCGGCGAGGACGCGTTCCGGCTCCATGACACCTACGGCTTCCCGCTCGAGCTCACCCGCGAGCTGGCGCTGGAACGCGGGCTCGCGGTGGACGAGGAGGAGTTCACGCGGCTGATGGCCGAGCAGCGCGAGCGGTCGCGGTCGGCGGCCGCGTTCGAGGGCGAGATCCGCGTGAGCGGGCCGCCGACCGAGTTCGTCGGCTTCGAGACAACCGACGTCCTGACCGCGATCCTGGCGCTCGAGGAGCTGGGCGACGGCACCTTCCAGGCCAAGCTCGAGCGCTCGCCGTTCTATCCGGAGGGCGGCGGCCAGGTCTCCGACCAGGGCTGGATCGAGAACGAGGAGACGGGCGACCGGGCCGAGCTGGCCCGGGCGACGCGGGTCGGGGACGACCAGGTCCTCACCTTCCGCGGCGAGAACTTTGCCGTCGGCGACCGGGTCAAGGCGTCGGTTCCGTGGAGCGTCAGGTTCCCGACGATGGCGAACCACACTGCGACGCATCTGCTCCACAAGGCTCTCCGCGACACGCTCGGGGACCACGTCGTCCAGGCGGGGTCAGCGGTGCGGCCTGACAAGCTGCGCTTCGACTTCAGGCACGAGAAGGCGCTCACACCTGAGGAGCGCGAGGAGATCGAGCGCGCCGTCAACGAGAAGGTCTTTCAGAACCTTCCGGTCCGCACGTTCGTGACGCCGATCGAGGAGGCGCGGAACCTGGGCGCGATGATGCTCTTCGGCGAGAAGTACGGCGACGAGGTGCGCGTGGTGGAGGTCGACGGCTACTCGCGCGAGCTGTGCGGCGGGACGCACGTCCGCTCGACGGCGGAGATCGGGCCGTTCGTGATCCTCTCGGAGGGCTCGGTGGGCTCGGGCGTCCGGAGGATCGAGGCGATCACCGCCGGCGAGGCCTGGGCGGCGCTCAGGGCGCGGTCGGAGGAGCTCGACGAGCTGCGGACCGAGCTCGAGCGCACCCGGAAGGAGCTCGCGAAGGGCCCGAAGGCCAAGGCCGACTCGGAGGTCGTGATCAGGGACGAGTCCGACGGGATCGTGGTCGCCGAGGTCAAGGCCGTGAAGGGCTCGGCGCTCAAGGATCTGTCCGACCAGCTCCGCCAGTCCAAGAAGGCCGACGCTGTGCTGCTCGGATCGGTCGACGACGGGCGCGCCTATCTCGTCGTCAACCTCGACCCGTCCCTCGTCGAGAAGGGCCTCGACGCCGTGCAGGTTGCGCGTAAGGCGGCGGAGAAGATCGGCGGGGGAGGCGGCGGCCGGCCGACGCTCGCCGAGGCCGGCGGCAGGGACCCGGAAGGGCTCGCAGAGGCGTACGAGGTCGCGAAGAGCGAGATCGCGGCCACTGCGTGAAGGTGCTCGCGCTCGACTTCGGGTCGGCCCGGACCGGCGTCGCGGTCTCCGACCCCACCGGAACCCTCGCACGGCCCCTCGGCACCGTCGAGCGTGCTGCCACAGAGGACGGGATCCAGCGCCTCGTGGAGCTCGTCCGCGCGGAGGAGCCCGAGCGTGTGGTCGTCGGATTGCCGCTGACCTTGCGGGGTGAGCGCGGCGCCCAGGCGGAGGAGACCGAACGTTTCGTCGAAACCCTGATGCGGGAACTGGACGTACCGGTCGAGACGTTCGACGAGCGCTTCACGACGTCGCTGGCCGGGCCGGGAGGCGACGATGACGCCCGGGCGGCCGCGCACCTGCTCACGAGCTACCTGGAATGGTGGAAGAACCGACAAGCGTGATCACTCCGCCGCGTCCGCCGCGGCGCGACCGAGCGAAGGCTTCGCGCGGCCGGATCCTCCTCCGCCGGCTGCTGGCGCTCGCCTTCGTCTTCGGCGTGCTGGCGATCCTGGTCGGCTCCGCCTGGGCGATCCTCGGAGTCGGCGGCGAGGAGGCCGCTCCTCCGCCGCAGCCGGTGGCCCCGCCGCCGAAGACGCTGCGGATCATCTTCCCGGAGGGGTTCACACGCGAGCAGATGGCGACTCGAATCGGCGAGGTCAACAAGATCGCGAAGGCCAAGCGGAACGTCGAGCCCAGGCTCTCGCCGTCTCGGTACCGAGCGCTGACGGCAGGCTCGTCCAGGGTGCCACCCCAGTTCCTGACCGAGGGCAGGCCGCCGAACCTGGAGGGCTTCCTGTTCCCGGCGACATACGAGTTCACGGCGAAGACGACGACGCGGCAGCTCGTGAACAAGCAGCTGACGGCGTTCCGGCGGAACTGGTCACGACTCAATCTCCGCGCTGCTCGCGCGAAGAACCTCACGTCGTACGACGTCCTGATCATCGCCTCGATGGTCGAGAAGGAGGTGATCGCGCCCGAGGAACGCGCGCTCGTCGCGGCCGTCATCTACAACCGCCTGAAGGCCGGGATGACGCTCGGGATCGATGCGACGATCCGGTACGGGCTCAACGTGCCGGGAACCGAGTCGCTGCGCGAGTCACACCTCGCCAACCCGACGCCGTACAACACCCGGATCCATCCGGGGTTGCCGCCGACTCCGATCGCGAACCCCGGCCTCGCCTCGATGCAGGCGGCCGCTCATCCGGCGAAGGTGAACCACCTCTTCTTCGCCCGCAAGCCTGACCGGGTGCACCACTTCTTCACCGCGTCGGAGCGCGAGTTCATCAACTACCTGAACGCCAACGGCTACTAACGTCGCGCTGATCGGAAAGCCCGTGGCGCACTCGCTGTCGCCCCGGATGCACAATGCCGCCTTCGCCGCGCTGGGGCTCGACTGGGAATACGTGGCGTGGGAAGTCGAGTCGCCGGAGCTCGAGGCTGTTCTCGCACGCCTGGCCGGGCTCGGATACGCCGGCGCGAACGTGACGGCGCCGTACAAGCGGGACGTGGCTCGGCTCGCCGGGGCGCGCGAGGAGTCCGTCAACACGCTGCTCTTCGATCCGCTTCGCGCAACCAGCACCGACGCCGCCATCCTCGAGGGGCTCGAGCATGAGCGGGCGGTGATCGTCGGCGACGGAGGCGCGGCCGCGGCGTTCCGCGCCGCCCTGCCCCATGCGCGGGTCTTCTCCCGCCGGGGCGATTGGCCGCCGGAGACGGCCGGACGCAGACCTCGTCGTCAACGCGACCTCGGCGAGGGACGAGGTCGTCGTGCGGTCGCTCGGGGGCAGACCCTCGTCGACCTGCCATACCCGCGTTCGGCGACGGCCGACGGCGGCGAGGGCCGCCGGCGCCCGTGTACTCGACGGGCTCGAGGTGCTCGTGGCGCAGGGAGCGGCGTCGTTCGAGCTCTGGACGGGCGAGCCCGCGCCGGTCGAGGTGATGCGGCGCGCCGTAGGCTTGACGGGTGCTTCGCCTCGCGACAGCGGGTGAATCTCACGGGCCGGCGCTCGTCGGGATCCTGACGGGCCTTCCGGCCGGGCTCGAGCTCGACCGCGAGGCGATCGACGCCGACCTCGCCCGCCGCCAGCAGGGCTACGGGCGCAGCCCGCGCCAGCGAATCGAGCAGGACCGGGTCGAGGTCCTCGCAGGCCTGCGCCACGGCCGGACCCTCGGGACGCCCGTCGCGCTCGTCGTGCAAAACCGGGACCACGAGAACTGGCGCTGGGGCATGAGCCCGTGGCAGCCCGAGGGCGAGCCGGAGGGAAAGGGCACGAAGCCGGTGAGCCTGCCGCGTCCTGGCCATGCGGATTTGGCGGGGACGCTGAAGTTCGGCCACGACGACGTTCGGAACACGCTGGAGCGTGCGAGCGCGCGCCAGACCGCGATGACGGTCGCCGCCGGCGCGGTCTGCAAGGCGCTCCTGCGGGCGATCGTGGTCGAAGTCGCCGGCTCGGTGGTCGAGATGGGCGACGTCGATGCGGCCCGCGCCGACCGGGACACCGTCGGCGGCGTCGTCGAGGTGCGTGCACGGGGAGTCCCGCCCGGCCTCGGCTCCTACGCCGCCAAGGAGGATCGCCTGGACGCCCGCCTCGCCGCGGCGCTGATGGGCATCCAGGCGGTGAAAGGGGTCGAGATCGGAGACGGCTTCGGCCTCGCGATGCTGCGCGGCTCCGAGGCGCACGACGAGATCCTCCCCGGGCTCCAGCGCGAGACGAACCGCGCCGGCGGGATCGAAGGCGGCGTCTCGAACGGCGAGGAGATCGTCGCGCGCGCCGCGATGAAGCCGCTGCCGACGCTGATGCGGCCGCTGCGCTCGGTGGATCTCGAAACCGGCGAAGCGGCCGATGCGCTCGTCGAGCGAAGCGACGTCGCGGCCGTCGAGGCGCTCGCAGTCGTCGCCGAGGCGTCGGTCGCCTTCGAGCTCGCCCGCGCCGCGCGCGAGAAGTTCGGCGGGGACTCGCTCGACGACTTCCTCGCCGCGCACCGGGCGTACCTCGAACGCATCCCATGGCGCACGCCCTAGACCGCCACATCGCCCTCATCGGCTTCATGGGCGCCGGCAAGACGACGCTCGGCTCCCGCGTGGCCGACCTGATCGGCAGGCAGTTCTTCGACCTCGACCAGGAGGTCGAGAAGTCGGTGCGTCGCTCGATCCCTGATCTCTTCCGCCAGGAGGGCGAGGCGGGCTTCAGGGTGCTCGAAGCGGGCGAGGCCGTGAGGACGCTCAAACGCGAGCGGCCCGCCGTGATTGCGCTCGGCGGAGGTGCGATCGAGACGCCGGCAATCCGCGAAGCGCTCCGGGAGCACGCGCTGACCGTGTTGGTGGAGGTCGACGTCGACGCGGCGTGGGATCGCGTCGCCGAGTCGGTGCGGCCGCTCGCCAAGGATCCCGAGCAGTTCCGGCAGCTCTACGAGCGCCGTCGGGGCCTCTATGAGGAGGCGGCCGACGCGCGGGCCGGCGATCTCGACGGCGTCGTGCTCGCCGCGCTCGGCGTCCGGATCGAGCCGGGAGCGCGGCCGGAGGGCGACGTGCTGCTCGCGGACCCGACGGCGCTCGCGCTCCACCCGCTCGAGCTGCCCGAGGTGCACACCGTGGGCGAGAAGTCGCTCGACGAAGCGCAGCGCCTCTGGACCGAGCTGGGCATCTCCCGCGACGGGACGATCGTCGGCTACGGCGGCGGGACGACGACCGATCTCGCCGGCTTCGTCGCGGCCACCTTCATGCGCGGCGTCCCGTGGATCTCTGCGCCGACCACGCTCGTCGGCCAGGTGGACGCCGGGATCGGCGGCAAGACCGGAGTGGATCTCCGCGCGGGCAAGAACCTCGCCGGTGCGTTCCACTACCCCGAGCAGGTGGTGATCGACCCACGGCTGATCTCGACGCTTCCCGAGGAGGAGCGCCGGGCCGGCATGGCCGAGGTGGTGAAGACGGGGCTGCTGGCCGGCGTCGACGTCTGGGACCTCCCCGAGGAGGAGATGATCCGCGCCTGTGCCGCCTACAAGTCGGGTGTCTGCCTCGCGGATCCCTACGAGGGCGGCCGCCGCGCGATCCTCAACCTCGGCCACACCTTCGCCCATGCGCTCGAGGCGGCGTCGCTGTACACGGTGCGCCACGGCGACGCGGTCGCGCTCGGGCTCCTCGCGGCGCTCCGCCTCTCAGGGCTCCCGACGGACGTGGTCGAGAACGTGCTCGACCCGCGGCCGGTGGCTGTCGACCGCGAGCGGGCGTGGGAGGCGCTGCAGCGCGACAAGAAGGTCCGCGAGGGCCGGGTTCGGCTCGTCCTCCTCGACGCGCCCGGGAAACCGGTGTGGGGGGTCGAGCGCCCGGAGGCCGAGGTGCGCTCAGCGCTCGATGAGCTGATCGCCTAGCGCGTCCAGAAGAGGAGACGACGGAGGCCGCGCGGCCGGTTGAGCCATGCCTCGCGGCGGGCTTGCCGGCGAGCTTCCACGCGGTCGATGATCTCCTGCATGTTGCGTCGAGCCTCGCGGCTCAGCTCCGCATGCCGACGCATGCGTTCGCGATCCTCAGGCGTCAGCTTCCCCATCGTCCTCTCCTCCAAGTATGCCGATCAGGTCGTCGAGCCGCGCGCTGATTCCCATCAGCTCCAGACCGATTCCTTCGAGGACCTCGACAACGTCGTCGAGCGTGGCGGTCGTTTCCGACCTGCGTCGAAACATCCGGCTATGGTCGCCGCGGCGAGTGAACCCGGCAAGGTGTCGCTTTCGGCCAACTACATTCCCGCCATGCTCGTCGGCGTGCTCCACGGCCCGAACTTCAACGTGCTCGAGCGACGCGACGCGGCCGTCTACGGCGGGCTCTCCCTGCCCGAGCTCGAGGCGAAAATCCGCGCCTGGGGCACGGAGCTCGGCTGCGACGTCCTCTGCCGCCAGACGAACCACGAGGGCGAGTACGTCGAGTGGTGCCAGGAGCTCGGCGACTCCGCCGGAGGGCTCGTCGTCAACTCGGGCGCCTGGTCGCACTACAGCTACGCGATCCGCGACGCCCTCGAGCTCGCCCGCTGCCCGGTCGTCGAGGTGCACCTCTCGGACATCGAGAGCAGGGAGGACTGGCGGCGGCACACGGTCATCGCCGACATCGCCGCGCACCGGGTGATCGGCAAGGGCCCCGACGGTTACAAGGAGGCACTGGAATTCCTGACTCGCGAATAGACCGCCTGCGGGCGCTGCTCGAGGAGCCGCTGCTCGTCACCGCCCCGACGAACGTCCTCTACCTGACCGGCTTCGAGAGCTCGAACGCCGCTGTCCTCGTCGAACCGGATTGCGTTCGGCTCTTTACCGACTTCCGGTACGCCGAACGTGCGCGCGAGCTGAAGGAGGTGGAGGTCGAACAGACCGAGCGGTTCATTTACGGCGACCTCGCCGGGCGGGTCCCCGACACGATCGCGTTCGAGGCCGACGCCGTGACCTACGCGAACCACGAGCTCCTGCGAGACAGTGGCGTGAACCTCGTCCCTCGCCGGGGCCTCGTCGAGTCGCTCAGAGCGGTCAAGGAGCCGGAGGAGCTGGAGGCGATCCGTGAGGCATCCCTGATCACCGATCGCGTGTACCAGCGGCTGGCCGAGGAGCAGTTCAGCGGCCGCACGGAGAAGCAGCTCGTCTGGCGGATGACGGAGCTCTTCCACGAGGAGGGCGCCGACGAGCCTGCGTTCGCGATCGACATCGCGGCGGGGCCGACGGCCGCGAGCCCGCACGCAGTTCCCGGCGACCGGGTCGTGCAGGAGGGCGACCTCGTGCTCGTCGACGCCGGCGCGAAGCTCGCTCATTACAACTCCGACTGCACCCGCACCTTTGCGGTGGGCGCGATCTCCGACTCGCTCCGCGAGCTCTACGAGGTGACGAAGGAGGCGCAGCAGGCGGGCCTCGACGCGGTCCGCGCCGGAACGACCGGGCGCGACGCCGACGCCGCCGCCCGCGCCGTCATCGCCGACGCCGGGTACGGCGAGAACTTCGGCCACGGGCTCGGCCACGGTCTGGGGCTTCAGGTTCACGAGGCGCCGGCGCTCCGGCCGGAGTCGACCGACACGCTCGAGGCCGGCAACGTCGTCACCGTCGAGCCCGGGATCTACCTGAGCGGTGTCGGCGGCGTCCGGATCGAGGACCCGGTCGTCGTCACGGACGACGGCTGCGAGGTGCTGAGCAACTTCACCAAGGAGCTGCTGACGGTCGAGTAGCGTCCGATCGGGCCGCGATGCTCGGACGGTGCAGGAGCTTCGCCACCTCCGGGAGTTCGTCAAGCGAAAGCCAAAGCCGCGCCACCGCAAGCTCCGCCGCAGGATCGTGGTCGCCGTCATCCTCGTCGGCATCGTCGACGTCGTCGGAACGCTGATCATGTGGTCGCTCGAGACAGACGTGGGCGAGAGCGAGATCCATGGTCTGTGGGACGCGTTCTTCTTCACGACGGTCCAGCTCCTCACGGTCTCGTCGCAGATGAAGAACCCGGTGACGACCGGTGGGCAGGTCACGGACATCTTCCTGGAGCTGAACGCGCTCTTCCTTGTCACGGGGATCGCCGGCGCGTTTGCGTCCTTCTTTCTGGCGGAGGAGGACGAGGACGACGTTCGCTAGCCTCCTCGTGCCGTGGCCGACGTCGTCAACACGAACCAGTTCAAGAACGGCATGCACATCGAGCTCGACGGCTCGGCCTGGCGCATCGTCGAGTTCCAGCACGTCAAGCCGGGCAAGGGCGGCGCCTTCGTCCGCACGAAGCTGAAGAACCTCGACAACGGCGCCGTCGTCGACAAGACCTTCCGTGCCGGGGAGAAGTTCCAGCGCGTGATCACCGAGACGAAGAACGCGCAATACCTCTACGACTCCGGCGAAGAGGTCGTCTTCATGGACGAGCAGACGTTCGAGCAGATCAGCCTGGCCCGGGAGTCGGTCGCCGAAGCGCTCGACTTCCTCCAGCCGTCCAGCACCGTCCAGCTGATGACCGTCGACGGCCGTCCGTCAGGCGTCCAGCTGCCCGCCTCGGTCGAGCTGACCGTGGCCGAGACCGAGCCGGGCATTCGCGGCGACACCGTCTCGAACGTGACGAAGCCGGCGAAGCTCGAGACGGGTGCGATCGTCCAGGTGCCGCTGTTCGTCAACCAGGGCGACCGGATCAAGGTCGACACGCGCGAGCGGCGCTACATCAGCCGCGCGTAGCTGGACGCTACTCGGCCACTTCTACACTCTCCGCATGCGTTCGATGAGTGACCGGCGCACGCTCGCACTTGCCGCCCTGGCGCTCGCCTCCGCGTTCTGCGGCTCGCTGCTCGTCGCGCGCTGGCTCTACTCCGAGCCGGGCGCGTACCGGTTCCTCGGGTGGAATCTCTTCCTCGCCTGGATCCCTCTCGTTGCTGCCGTCGCTGTCTACGACATGCAGCGCAGGGGAGTCCGGCTCTCGCGGCTCATTCCGGTTGCCGCCGTCTGGCTCCTGTTCCTGCCGAACGCGCCCTACCTCCTCACCGACCTGATCCACCTCGGCTCGCGCAACGACGCGCCACTCTGGTTCGACCTGGTCCTCTTCAGCGCCTTCGCGTGGACAGGAGCGTTTCTCGGCTTCCTGTCCATCTACCTGATGCAGGTCGTGGTCCGGCGGGCGCGCGGCGCGGCACTCGGGTGGGCGCTCGTGGGCGGAAGCCTGCTGGCGAGCGGCTTCGGGATCTACCTCGGCCGCTCACTCCGCTGGAACAGCTGGGAGGTCGTGACCAGCCCGCAGCCGCTCCTCGCCGACGTGTGGGCCCGGCTCTCGGATCCGCTGTCCCACCCGCGGACCCTGGGGATGACAGTCGCGTTGACCGCGCTCCTCTCCGTGCTCTACCTCGTGCTGTACGCGTTCGCCCAGCTGCCTGCCGCGGAGCGAGCCTCGCGTTAGTGTCCGGCGGATGCCCGCCCTCGTAGACACCACCGTCCGGCTCGTCAGCCAGGAACCGCTTGCCGGCCGGCTGCCGACGTCGGCGCTCCTCGATCTCGCCGAGATCCTGGACGGTGCCGGATTCGCGTCCCTCGAGGTGTCCGGCGGGGGCGTGTTCGACAGCGCCGTCCGCCGCGGCGTTGAGAGCCCATGGGAGCGGATCCGGGCGATCAAGGCCCGGACGAAGACGCCGCTCGGAATGGCGCTCCGCGGACGCTTCCTCGTCGGCTCCCGGCCGGTCGGCGGCGACTTCGTGCGTCGGTTCGTCAAGACGGCGGCGGAAAACGGCATCGAGGTCTTCCGGCTCCACGACCCGCTGAACGACGTGATGAACCTCCGCGAGGCCGGTGAGGCGATCACGGGCGCCGGCGGGGAGTTCGACGCCGGCCTGATCTACAGCCCCGGGCCGACCGGGGAAACCGACGCGCTCGTCGAGCAGGCCAAGAAGCTGCCCGAGCTCGGCGCCGCCAGGATCCTGCTCCACGATCCCTCCGGGTCGCTGGAGCCGCATCGCGCCGGCGAGCTCACGACAGCGATCGGCGAGGCGAGCGGGCTCCCGATCGGGATCTACTGCCAGGGCTCGGCCGGGAACGCGCTGGCTGCGGCGCTCGAGGCCGCTCGGGCCGGGGCAGACCGCATCGCCTGCGCGGTCTACGCCGTGGCGCTCGTCCTCCACCGCGTCGCCGGCGAAGGGCTCGCCGAGGTCCTGGAGGGGCTCGACCTCGCGTCGGGGGTCGACAGCGAGCACCTCTGGCAGGCATCCGACCTGATCGACCAGCACATCGGCGACGAGCCCGTGACGCCGCTGGCCCCCCGCATCGCTGTGCGGGCCGCCCAGCACCACCTTCCGGCCGGCCTCGTCGCCGCGCTCGACGCGCACTTGCGCACCCAGTCGATGGGCGACAGGCTCGACGAGGTGCTCGACGAGCTCGAGCGCATCCGCGGAGAGGCCGGCTGGCCTCCGCTGGCCGCGCCGATCGGGCAGATCCTCGGCTCGCAGGCGTTGATCCACGTCCTCTCGGCGAGCCGCTACGGGCTCGTCGTGGACGAGTTGCGCGGGCTCTTCCAGGGCGACTTCGGGACGCCGCCCGGCGACCTCGACCCGAACGCGAGCCGCGCCATCGAGCTGAGCTCGGACGACGAAGGGCAGGAGCTCGAACCGGCTGCCGACCTCGACGACATCCGCGAGGACGCCGCGGGCCTGGCGACGAGCGAGGAGGAGCTGCTGCTGCTCGCGCTCTTCGGCGAGGAGGCCGAGCCCCTGCTCTCGACGATCCGCGGTCGGGCCAGCGGCGAGGAGCGCCTCATCGGCGGGAGCGTCGACCTCGGGCGCGCCGAGCGGATTCGCGAGGTCGTCCGCATCGTCCAGGAAAGCGGTGTCGCGGAGATTGCGATCGAGGAGGACGGCATGCGGGTCTCCGTCCGACGCCGAGAAGACCAGGAATCCGTGGCTGCGGCTCCCGCACCGGCACCGTCCGCTCCGACCGAGCAGGACGTCGCCCCTCCGACGATCGAGTCGGCGACGGACGGCGTGGTCCGCGTGGAGGCCCCGATGGTCGGAACCTTCTACCGGGCGCCCTCGCCCGGGGCGTCGCCGTTCGTCGAGGAGGGGACCGTGGTCGCCGCCGGCCAGACGCTCTGCATCCTCGAGGCGATGAAGCTGATGAACGAGATCAAGGCCGACCTCGACGGCACCGTCCGCCGGATCCATGTCGAGAACGGCCAGCCCGTGGAGTTCGGCCAGGTGCTGTTCGAGATCGAGCCGGCACTGGGGCGGCCGCTCGATGCTGTTTGAACGGCCCACTCACGGCGAAGCCTGTGCCCTCGGAACACGCTGTGCGGCGCCCAAGCGGCTGCCGGATGTCGCGCCCGTATCTCATCGATACGAACGCGACCTCCGTCCGGGCTTGGACATCCACCCAGCGCGCCCCGAAGACGAGGCCTCACCATGAGCGGGCCGTTTAGCCGCGTCCTCGTCGCAAATCGCGGAGAGGTCGCTGTGCGTGTGATCCGCGCGCTGCACGAGCTCGGGATCGAAGCCGTCGCCGTCTACTCCCGGGCGGACGAGGGGTCCGTCCACGTGCGCATGGCCGACCGCGCAGTGTGCATCGGTCCGGCCTCCGCGTCCGAGAGCTACCTCCGCATCCCGTCGGTCGTCGCCGCCGCAACGACCACCGGGTGCGAGGCCGTTCACCCCGGCTGGGGCTTTCTCGCCGAGAACCCGGCCTTCGCGGAGGCCTGTGCCGACAACGATCTCGTCTTCGTCGGCCCGACCTCGGAGGTCATGGCCCGGATGGGCAACAAGGCCTCCGCCCGCGACGAGATGGACGCCGCAGGCGTCCCGCTGGTGCCAGGCACCGGACCGGTCTCCGCAAGCGAGGTCGGGAGAGCCGCCGACGGGCTCGGCTATCCGGTGCTGGTGAAGGCGGCGGCCGGGGGCGGCGGCAAGGGGATGCGCTTCGTGTCGGTGCCCGACGAGATCGACTCCGCGTACGCGATGGCGGCGGCCGAGGCGGAGGCGGCGTTCGGGGACGGGAGTCTCTACCTGGAGAAGGCGATCGTCCCCGCCAGGCACGTCGAGATCCAGGTGGTCGGCGACTCGAGGGGCGGGATCCTCACGCTCGGGGAGCGCGAGTGCTCGATCCAGCGCCGCCACCAGAAGCTGATCGAAGAATCGCCCTCCTGCGCTCTCGACCCGGAGTCGCGCGAGCAGATGGAGGCGACGGCTGAGCGAGCGGCGCGCGCGATCGGCTACACGAACGCCGGAACGTTCGAGTTCCTCGTCGGACCGGACGGCTCGTTCTACTTCATCGAGCTCAACGCCCGGCTTCAGGTCGAGCACCCGGTCAGCGAGCTGGTCACCGGCATCGACCTCGTCCACGAGCAGCTTCGGGTTGCCGCCGGCGGGGCCCTTTCCGAGACCGGCCGCGCGGACCGCCGCGGCCATGCGATCGAGGTGCGGGTGAACGCAGAGGATCCGGCGCGCGACTTCATGCCCATGCCCGGCCGGCTGGAGCGCTTCCGGCCGCCGCTCGGACCCGGCGTGCGCGTGGACACGTTCGTCGAGGACGGCGCCGTCGTCCCACCGCACTACGACTCCCTGCTCGCGAAGGTGATCGCGTGGGCACCGGGCCGCGAGCTGGCGCTCTCTCGCTGCCTCCGGGCGCTGGACGAGTTCGAAGTCACCGGGCTGCCGACGACGATCGGCGCGGCCGCCGAAGTGATTCGCAGCGAGGGCTTCGCCCGCGGCGAGTACTCCACGAGCTACCTCGAGGAGCATCCGCCGGTCGAGCCAAGTAACAGTCTGTTACTTGGATCGGAGGCGCCGTGAGATCGACCACTGGAGCGGGATCGCGGGCCGCGCGCCGAGCTAGTAACACTCTGTTACATGGATCGGAGGCGCCGTGAGCCAGAGCCGTCGGGCGTCGCGCCGCGCCGCGCTCTTCATGCTGTTCCAGTGGGACGTGACGGGGAAGGACCTCGGCTCGACCTACGAGGGCGAGGTCGACGACTTCGCCTGGGAGACCGCGAAAGCAGTAGCCGAGAACGCCGAGCACCTCGACGCCCGGATCGACGAGGCGACGGAAGGATGGCCGGCGGACAGGCTCGGCGCCGTCGAGCGCAACGTCCTCCGGCTGGCGATCCACGAGCTCGAGCGTGGCGAGATTCCTCCCGAGGTCGCGATCGACGAGGGCGTCCGGTTCGCGAAGCGCTACGCCTCGGACGAGGCGGGAAAGCTCGTGAACGGGATCCTGGGGCGCATCGTCCGAGAGGAGGTCGCATGAGCGAGCCCGAGCAGCCGAACCCGGAGGAGAATCTCACCCGCGCCGAAGAGCTGCTCGAGCGGCTCGACGAGGCGCGCAGCAGGCTCGAGGCGGCGACCGACCCCGACCAGGCGATCGAGATCCTGAGCGAGCTCTCCGAGATCGCCAAGGACGTCGAGGCCGAGATCGCGAAGGCGAAACGAGACGTCGATGCGCAGCCCTGACGATCACCGAGAGAGCATCGAGCGCTTCCTCGCCGGGCTGGAGCTCTCAGCGGAGCTCGGCCGGCTGGACGAGGTCGTCCGCTACGCGCTCGAGGGCGGCGGCAAGCGCATCCGGCCGGTGCTCTGCCTGGCAACGACCGAGGCCGCCGGCGGCGATGCCGACGAGGCGCTCGCCGCAGCCGCCGCGCTGGAGCTGATCCACTCGTTCTCGCTCGTCCACGACGACCTCCCGGCGCTGGACGACGACGAGGAGCGCCGCGGCCGGCCGACGGTGCACGTTCGCTTCGGCGAGGGGCAGGCGATCCTCGCCGGCGACGCGCTCCTCAACGAGGCGTTCTCCCTTGCCGTTCGCTACGAGGCGCCGCACATCGCGCGCGAGCTCGCACTCGCCACCTCGGGAATGATCGCCGGGCAGTACCTCGACATCAACGGCGGCCGGGAAGACCGCCTCGAGCTGAACCGGCTCAAGACGGCGCGGCTCTTCGAGGCCTCGGTCGGCTGCGGCCTCTGGGTCGCCGAGGTGCCGGCCGAACGGCAAGGGCCGTGGCGGGGGTTCGCCGCCGAGTTCGGCTTCCTCTACCAGGTCGTGGACGATCTCCTCGACGACGACGGGCTCGTGAACGAGCGCGGCCGTCCGGCCACCATGGAGCTCGCCGGTGCGGGGGAGGCCCGCGCAAGATCAAGGCTGGAAGAGATCGACGCCGACACCTCGGTGCTCGCCGGTCTCGTCGACGAGCTCGCCGCCCGGCCTCAGCAATCCTCGGTGTAGCCCCACTCGCGAGCCTTCGCGCAGAACTCTTCCTCGCTCGCCGTGAAGAAGTGCCGCACCGTGCCGGGACGGCGGAGGTAGAAGAGGTAGTTGCGCCCGGCCGGCCGGGCAGCGGCCCGCATCGACGGCACGCCTGGGTTCGCGACCGGCGTCGGCGGCAGGCCCTTCCAGCGGCGGGTGTTGTAGCGGCTGCGGCTGCGGAGGTGCGCCCTCGTGAGCGGCCGGGTCCCCGGGATGCCGAGCCCGTAGCGAAGGGTGGCGTCGATCGCGAGCGGCATGTCCGCCTTCAGGCGGTTGTAGATGACGGCCGAGACCAGGCGGCGCTCCGAGGCGACGGCGGCCTCGCGCTCGATCATCGAGGCGATGATCAGCACGTCGTAGGCGTTGAGGTTGCGAGCCCCGGCCCGGCGGAGGTCGATCGTCCTCCAACGAGACTCGAAGGCAGCCATCTGGTCGCGGACGAGCTCGCCGGCCCTCGTGTACTGCGTGAACTCGTAGAGCGAAGGGAACAGGAACCCCTCGACTGACTGCCGCTTCAGAAAGGGCCGGAACGTACGCGGCGCGCGGGCCTGCGCCGCAGCCGCCTTGTACGCGACCCCGGTCAGCCGCGGCGCCACGCCGCGCTTGCGAATCGCGATCTTCCGGACCTCGGACACGCGATCGGTCATCTGCCGGACGCTGAACCCCTCGGGAAAGATGATCCGAAGCGTGACCGGCGCCTGCGCCTGGGCGGGCGCAGCGAGCGCCAGAGCGGCGGCGATCGCGAGGAGAGCGGCAGGACGGCTCGCCATCCCTCTAGCCTACGGACCGATGCGGAAGCGGCTCGACGTTCTGCTCGTGGAGCGGGGTCTCGCCGAATCGCGGACTCAGGCGCAGGCGCTCGTGATGGCCGGCCGTGTGCCGGGTTTCGACAAGGCCGGCCAGCAGGTGGACGAGACCGCCGCGCTGGAGGTGCTCCAGCCGCCGCGGTTCGTGTCGCGCGGGGGAGAGAAGCTCGCGCACGCGCTGGAGGTGCTCGGCGTGGATCCGTCCGGCCGCGACGCGGTCGACGTCGGGTCGTCGACGGGCGGGTTCACCGACGTCCTGCTCCAGTACGGCGCCAATCGCGTGATCGCGCTGGACGTCGGTCGCGCGCAGCTCCACGAGCGCCTGCGGGAGGATCCGCGTGTGACCGTCATGGAAGGCGTGAACGCGAGGCACCTGGACGAGCTCCCGTTCGAGCCCGAGCTCGTCACTTGCGATGTCTCCTTCATCAGCGCCGCGCAGGTGCTGAAGCCGGTCCTACGGCTCGCGCGGCCCGGTTGGGAGGCGCTAGTGCTCGTGAAACCGCAGTTCGAGGCCGGGCGGGCGGACGTCAAGAACGGGGTCGTCCGCGACCCAGGCGTCCACCGGCGAGTCGTTCGCGAAATTGCCGCGGAGGCGCTCCTCTGGGAGGCGCAGACCGTGGGCGTGACGGATTCCGGCCTCCCCGGCCCGAAGGGCAACCGCGAGTTCTTCCTCCACCTGGAGCACCGGCCGGGTGCACAGCTACCGCCGCGGCTCGACGACTGGATCGCCGATGCCGTCGGTTAGCCGGGTCGCCGTCGTCTCGCACGGGCGGGTCGACGTGACGGAGGCGATGGAAGTGGTCGAGCGTCTCGCGCGTGAGCGGGGCATCGAGATCGTCGAGGACTCCCCGGACCTCGCAGTCGTGCTCGGCGGAGACGGGACGATGCTGCGGGCGCTCAAGCGCTTCCTCGGCGCGGGTGTGCCCGTCGTCGGAGTCAACTACGGACGGGTCGGGTTCCTGGCGTCGATGGGCAAGGAGGACCTGGAAGCCGGCCTGGCACGGGTGTTCGACGGCAAGTTCGAAGTTGTCGAGCTGCCGACGCTCGAGGTCGAGGTCGCCGGCGAGCGGCACCCGGCGGTCAACGACGTCGTCGTCCACAGCGGCGTGCTGGGCCGGATGGTCGAGCTCCGCTGGTCGATCGCCGGCGAGGACATGGGCACCGTCCCCTGCGACGCGCTCATCGCCTCGACGCCGTCGGGCTCGACCGCCTACAACCTGTCGGGCGGCGGGCCGGTGCTCGTCTGGGGGCTCGACGCGATGGCGGTGACGTTCGTCGCGCCGCACTCGCTGCACGTCCGTCCGCTCGTCGTCCCGCGGAACCGCGAGCTCGACGTCTCGAGCCGGACGGCCGACGTCGAGGTTGCCCTGATCGCCGACGGCCACCAGGTCGCTGCAATCGGCGCTGAGGAGCCGGTCCGGATCCGGCTCGCCGACGCCGTCAGCCTCCTCGCGACGCTGCCGGAGATGACCTTCTTCCGGCGCTACCGCGACACGTTTGCCTCCTAGCTAGTGGCGCCCTTTCGGGTCATCCTGCTTCCGGGGATCGTGCTGCCGGCCGAGCTTGCGTTCGGCAGTCTCATCGGTGCGCTCGGTGCGAATGTCGAAGCGGTCGCCAAGGATCTCGAGGTCTACGAAACACCGGAGCCGCCGGAGGACTACAGCCTCGAGGTCGAGGTGGCGGCCGTGCTGCGCGAGGCGGACGCACGCGGGTGGGACCGGTTTCATCTCGTCGGCTACTCGGGCGGGGGAGCGGCCTCGCTCGCGCTGGCCGCGGCCAGACCGGAGCGACTCTCGAGCCTGGGTCTGCTCGAGCCCGCCTGGGCGGGAAACTGGGATCTGAGCGCAGCGGAGACGGCGCTTCGGCTCGAGTTCGACCGGCTCGAAGGACTCCCGGCCGAGGAATTCATGCCTGCCTTCGTGCGGCTCGGACTCAAGCCGGGTGTCCCGCTCCCGGCCCCGCCATCCGGCGGTCACGCTGCCCTGGATGGCCAAGCGTCCGGCGGGGATTCGCGCCATTAATCGCGCGTTCAAGCGGGACGAGATCGACCCCGAGGCCCTGGGCCGTTTCGGTCGCCCTGTCTACTTCGCACTCGGCGCTCTCAGCAACCCGGACCAGTACGGGGAGATCGCGAAGCGTCTGATCGGTGTGTTCCCGGACTTCCAACTCGAGGTGTTCGAGGAACGCCACCACTTCGACCCGCCGCACCGGATCGAGCCTGAGCGCCTTGCGAGCTCGCTCGAGGCGCTCTGGCGGCGCGCCGAGACGTCGAAACGAGCCTGAGCGGTTTCACCTTCGTCGCATTTCTCGTTTGCGTCGAAGAGGCGTCGGGGGCCGTCTTTACGATCATGCGTGTGCTGCGCCGTCTGCGCATCGAGAACCTGGTCCTGATTCGGGAGGCCGAGCTCGAGCTCTCCGAGGGACTGAACGCGATCACCGGCGAGACCGGCGCCGGTAAGACGATCCTTGCGCAGGCCGTCGGGCTCCTGCTCGGCTCGAAAGGCGACGCGAAGGCGATTGGCCCCGCCGGCAAGGAGGCGTACGTCGAGGCGGAGTTCGATCTCCCGGAGGGTTTCTTCGACGAGGACGGGCTCGAGGCGCTCGCCGGGCTGCGGCCCGAGGACGAGGCCGGGCTCGTGCTCGCCCGCCGGATCTTCCCGGACGGACGGACCCGCGCGTACGCGTGGGGGAGAGCCGCCGCACGCGAGGATCTCGCGGCCGCGACCGAGCTCCTCGTCGGGATGTCGGGCCAGTTCGAGCAGCGGCGGCTCGCGCGTCCTGCGTTCCAGCTCGAGGTGCTCGACTCGTACGTCGGCGACGAGCAGCTTCGGCGGCGCGCCGATCTGCGCCGCGCCTGGCGCGAGCTCTCCGCCGCCCGGCGACGCCACGAAGAGATCGCGGCCGACTCGGCCGTCGCGGAGGCCCGGCTTGCCGAGCTCGAGGCGCTGGTGGAGGACACGAACGGGCTCGAAGCCGGCACCGAGGCGTCTCTGCTCGCCGAGCGCGAGCGCCTACGCCATCTCACGGAGCTCGCCGAGGGCTCGGCAGCGGCCGCCGAGGCGCTGTCGCCGGAGGACGGAGACGGAGCTGCGCTGCTCGCGGCGAGGGCGGAGCGCTCGATCGCGCCGCTCGAGCGGCTCGCGCCGGAGCTCGCGGCAGCGGCGACCGAGCTGCGCGACCTGCAGGTGCGACTCGCCGACGTCGGCGCCGACCTCCGCGCGTTCCTGGACTCGCTCGAGGCGGAGCCCGACCGCCTGGAGCACGTCGAGGCGGAGCTCGAGCGGATCTCGAACGCCAAGCGCCGGTTCCGGTGCGAGTCCTACGACGAGCTCCTCGCGCGGGCCTCCGCCGCCCGGGCCGAGCTCGACGCGCGCGACGCGGGCGTCGACCCTGCCGCCGAGGCGGCCGCGGCGCTCGCGGAAGCTCAGGGGCGGGTCGAGACGATCGCGGCGGAGCTGCACGAGGCGCGCGCAGCGGCCGCCGGACGCTTCGCGGACGCGGTCGCGTCCGAGCTGCGCGGCATCGGGCTCGGAGAGGGCGAGTTCCACGTCGAGCTCCAGGAGCGCGAGCTCGGCTCGACCGGGACGGACGCGGTCACGTTCCTCATCCGCCCGAACCCGGGTCTCCCGTTCGCGCCGGTCGCCGAGACTGCCTCCGGCGGCGAGCTGAGCCGCATCGCCCTCGCCCTCGCCGCGGCGGCAGGAGGGAAGATGACGCTGGTCTTCGACGAGATCGACGCCGGGATCGGAGGCGAGACCGCCCACGCGGTCGCTCAGACCCTTCGCAGGCTCGGCGAGCGCTCGCAGGTGGTCACGATCACCCACCTCCCGCAGATCGCGAGCGTCGCCGACCGGCACTTCAGCGTCGAGAAGGTGCCCGGCGACCCAACGCACACACACATCGAACAGCTGGTGGAATCGGAGCGGCGCGACGAGCTCCAACGTATGCTCGGCGGCCGAGAGTTTCTCTCGACCGTACGATGAGCTTCGTCGAGTACAAGGGACACGCACGACTCGACCGCCGGACGAAGCACCTCGTCCGGCGGCTCTCTGGCGACGACATCGCGATCATCGACCATGCCGATCTCGACCGCGTCTCGGCCGAAGAGCTCATCGAGTCCGGCGTGCGCGTCGTGGTCAACGTCTCGGACTCGCAGACAGGGAGGTACCCGAACCCCGGGCCGCTGCTCCTCGTCCGCGGCGGAGTCCGACTGATCGACGCGCCCGGCGCCGACCTCTTCGAGAAGGTCGACGAGGGCGAGCTGATCACCGTTCGGGGCGGGAGCCTCTTTCGCAACGGAACTCGGCTCGTGGCCGGCCGGGAGCTCCGGGCGGACGACCTCTCGGACGCGCTTCGCGAGCAGCGCAGCAGGGTGACCGGGGCGCTCGAGAGCTTCGCGGAGAACACGATGCGCTATCTGCGCGAGGAAGGACGTCTGCTCTCCGAGGGGATCGGCTTCCCTGCGATCGAGACGCGGTTCCGCGACCGGCACGCGCTCGTCGTCGTCCGCGGGCCCGGCCACAAGCGCGACCTGCGCATCGTCAGGCCGTACGTGCGCGATTTCCGGCCGGTGCTCGTGGCCGTCGACGGTGGCGCCGACGCGCTGCTCGAGGCCGGCTACAAGCCGCACGTGATCGTCGGCGACATGGACTCCGTCTCCGACCGGGCCCTCACGTCGGGCGCCGAGCTCATCATCCACGGGTACGAGAGCGGGACGGCACCGGGCGCCGAGCGCGTGAAGGCGCTTGGGCTCGACCACCACGTCGTCCCCGCACCCGCGACGAGCGAGGACCTTGCCCTGCTGCTCGCCTTCGAGAAGGGCGCCGAGCTGATCGTCGCCGTCGGCGCGCATTTCAACCTGATCGAGTTCCTGGAACGCAACCGGTCCGGCATGTCGTCGACGTTCCTGACCCGGCTGCGCGTGGGGGAGATCCTGGTCGACGCCAAGGGCGTCTCGCGGCTCGTGAGCCGCCAGGTCGGCATCTGGCCGCTCGTGCTCGTCGCCGCCGCCGGCCTCGGTGCGCTCGTCGTGGCGGTGGCGGTCTCGCCGCAGCTCCGGTTGGCCCTCGAGGACCTCGGAATGCGACTGCGCGATTTGCTGGGCTTTTAGGAGGGCTCGGCGAAACGGCGTGCTGTGCCGCTCCAACGAGCGCCGTTCCGCCAATCCCTCCTAACCTAGAGCGCCTTGTTCGACCTCCGCTACCACGTCGCCTCGTTGGCGGCTGTCTTCCTGGCGCTGATCATCGGGATCCTCGTCGGCGCCGGCCTGGCTGCGCGCACCGACGTCGAGGGAAGCGAGCGGCGTGTGCTTCAGGACCGGATTAGCGAGCTCCAGCAACGGAATGACGACCTCGTTGCGCAGGCGGACCTGCTGCGCAGGCAGCGCGAGGCAGGGGAGGACTACGTGTCCAGCACGTATCCGGTGGTCATGAACGGGCGGCTCCGTGGCCGGCGCGTGGCGCTCGTCTTCACCGGCCAGCCTGACGACAACGCTCTCGACGCCGTCGAGCAGACGCTCCAGGACGCCTCGGGGCCGGCGGTCGTCGAGCGCGAGGCGTTCGAGCTCCCGATCGACCCCGAGCAGGTCACGGAAGCGCTCGAGCCGCAGTTCTCCGGCCTGACGATGGAAGAGGTGGGGCGACGCCTGGGTGAGGAGCTCGTGGAGGGCGGCGAGACGCCTTTCTGGGATGCGCTGATCCCCGTCGTCGTCCCGTTCCACCGGGGAGATCCTTCGACGGAGTCGGATGCCGTCGTCGTCGCGCACACCGGAGTCGCGACCGACGCGCCGACGAGGATGTTCATCGACGGCTTCTACGCCGGGCTCGCGGGCAGCGGCGCGCCGGTCGTCGGGATCGAGGGCACGGAGCAGCGGCCCTCCCGCATCGCCGTCTACAAGGCGAACGGCATCTCCAGCGTCGACTCGGTGGACACGCAGGTCGGGAGGCTCGCGCTCGCCCTCCTGCTCGCCGGCGGTCCCGAGGGCCACTACGGGCTCAAGACGACCGCGGAGGACGGGACGCTGCCGGTGCCGATCGAGCCACTGCCGCTCGCTCCGCTCCCTGGTGGCTGACCTTGTCGCCGTCCTCGTGGCGGCCCGAAACGAGGCGGAGCGAATCGGCTCGACGGTGGGCCGGTTGCGAGAGCAGTTTCCGGACGCCGAGGTGGTCGTGGCCGACGACGGCTCCACCGATGGAACCGCAGACGAGGCCGAGCGCGCGGGAGCAAGAGTGCTACGCCTGCCGGCGCGCGGGAAGGGCCAGGCGCTGACGCTCGCCGAACGAGAGGCTCCGCCGGGAGCGATCCTGGTCTGCGACGCCGATCTCGACGGCGATCTGCGTCCGCTCGCGGGCGCCGAAGCCGGGCTGGCGATCGCCGTCTTCGCCGAGCGGCAGGGCGGCGGCTTCGGGATCGCGAAACGCGCAGCCAGGGGGCTGATCCGGGCGCGCTCCGGCTTCGTTCCGGCCGAGCCCCTCTCCGGCCAGCGCGTGTTCTCCGAGGAGGCCCGGGCGACCTGCTTCCCGCTCGCGGCAGGGTTCGGCTGCGAGGTCGGCGCGTCCATCGACGCGGCTCGCGCCGGGATCCCGATCGCGGAGATCGAGCTTCCGCTGCGGCATCGCGCGACCGGCCGCGACGCTCGGGGCTTCCTACACCGCGGGCGCCAGCTCCTGGACGCCGTGCTGGCGGCCGGGCCGCAGGGCACCAACCACCGCGGCCTTCGCCTGCCGCTCGTCGGTGCCGCCCTCGGCGCGCGTCGAGACCCAGCCGTTGCCCTGGTGGCCGCCATCGGTCTCGCCGACGACCTCTGGAGCGGACCGGAGCGGGGCTTTCGCGCCCACCTGCGCGCGGGTACGACGACCGGCATCCTGAAGCTGGTCGGGATCCCGCTCGTCGGCCTGGTCGCGACGCGCAAGCTCTCCGGCGCCCTCCTCGTCGGCCTCGCCGCGAACTCCCTCAACCAGCTCGACACGCGGCCGGGCCGGGCGCTCAAGGCGTACCTCGCGGGCGCCCTCCTCGCGCGGGCTCCGATGGGCATGGCCGTCCTGCTGCTTCCCTACGATCTTCGCGAGACGACGATGCTCGGAGACGCCGGATCGAACGCGCTGGGCGCGATGCTAGGGTTGAGGTCCGTGAGTCGACTCACGGAACGGAGCCGCTGGCTGGCGATCGGGGCGCTTGCCGGGCTCACCCTCCTCGGTGAACGACGCTCCATCGGCGAGCTGATCGAGCGCACACCGGGCCTGATGCAGATCGACGGACTCGGGCGCCTGCCGTGAGAGAGCGGCCGCCCAAGTACGTCTTCATCACGGGCGGCGTCGTCTCGTCACTCGGCAAGGGCATCACAGCCGCCTCGCTCGGCCGGCTGCTGAAAGCGCGCGGCCTGAAGGTGCAGGTGCAGAAGTTCGACCCGTACCTGAACGTCGACCCCGGCACGATGAGCCCGTTCCAGCACGGCGAGGTCTTCGTCACGGAGGACGGCGCCGAGACCGACCTCGACATCGGGCACTACGAGCGGTTCATCGACGAGAACCTGTCGCGGAACGCGAACCACACCTCGGGATCGATCTGGTACTCGGTGCTTCGCAAGGAGCGGAAGGGCGAGTACCTCGGCTCCACCGTGCAGGTGATCCCGCACATCACAAACGAGATCAAGGACCGGATCCGGCGCGTCGCGGAGGCCTCCGACACGGACGTGGTCATCAGCGAGGTCGGCGGGACCGTCGGCGACATCGAGTCGTTGCCGTTCCTCGAGGCGATCCGCCAGTTCCGGCGCGAGGCCGGGCCGGAGAACGTCATGTACGTCCACGTCACCTATGTGCCGTTCGTGGACTCGGCCGGTGAGCTGAAGACGAAGCCGACGCAGCATTCCGTCAACGAGCTCCGCCGCATCGGTATCCACCCCGACGTCGTCGTCTGCCGCTCGAAGCAGCCGCTGAGCCGGGACGTGCGGGACAAGATCGCGCTCTTCGCGGACATCGATCCGGGCGCTGTCGTCGTCAACCGGGATGTCCCCGACGTCTATCTCGTTCCGTCGGCGCTGCAGGAAGAGGGTCTCGACAGGCTGGTCGTCGAGCAGCTCGGCCTGCCGGACGTCGACGCCGACCTCGGCGAATGGCTCGACCTCGCCGGCCGCATCAAGGGCCTGGACGAGACGATCGAGATCGCTCTGGTCGGCAAGTACGTGCAGCTGCACGACGCCTATCTCTCCGTCCATGAGGCGCTCAAGCACGCGGGCATCGATCACGGTGCGACTGTCCGCGTCCGCTGGGTCGACGCCGAGGGCGCGTCGCTCGAGGAGCTCGAGGCGCAGCTCGAGGAGATCGACGGCGTGCTCGTGCCCGGCGGCTTCGGTTCCCGAGGCTGGGAGGGAAAGATCATGGCCTGCCGCGTCGCACGCGAGCGGCAGATCCCGTACCTCGGCATCTGCCTCGGGATGCACGTGGCGATCTCCGAGTTCGCACGGCACGTCGTCGGGCTCGAGGGGGCCAACTCGACCGAGATGGATCCGGAGACTCCCTATCCGGTCATCGACCTCCTTCCCGAGCAGAAAGAAGTGGAGGATCTGGGCGGGACGATGCGGCTCGGCGCGCAGGCTGTGGAGCTGGCAGAGGGAACGCGCACCCGCGAGGTCTACGGCGAGCAGGTCGTCAACGAGCGGCACCGCCATCGGTACGAAGTCAACAACCACTTCCGTCCGGCGCTCGAGGCGGCGGGGCTCGTCGTGTCGGGCACGTACCAGGAAGGGCGCCTGGTCGAGATCATCGAGCTACCGGACCATCCGTGGTTCGTCGCCAGCCAGTTTCATCCGGAGTTCAAGTCGCGGCCGACCCGGCCCGCGCCCCTCTTCCGCGAGTTCATCGGCGCCGCACTCGGCCGTTCGCGGGCCCGCCGCGGCGTCGCCGCCGAGCAGACCCGCGTACCGGCCTAGCGCGTCGCCGCGACACGACGCGCTCCGCCCGCAGAGTCAGCGTCTAGCTCGCCTCCAACGTCGAGCTGAGCACCAGCACCAGCACGACGATCACGACCAGCGCCCCGACGACGCTCAGGACGAAGACCTTCCAGAACCTGCCTCCGCGTCCGGTCTCAGCTGACACCGACCCTCCTTGTCATCGTGTTGTTGTCGTAGAAGGTGAGCGTGACCCAGGGGTGCCTGCTCGGGCCGCAGCCGTAGTGGAACAGGCAGATCGCCGCCGTGCCCTTGTAGAAGAAGTCGACGCGCTTCGCATACCGGACGTGGTACGGGTAGCCGCTGTCATTGCCTTGCCACGACCACGGCGTGCGTGTCCACGTCACATCTCCGTGGACGTCCGAGACGGATGAGATGCCGTTGCCGTGCCGGTAGCAGACGCGAAACATCCCCTTGTACGTGAGGACGTTGTACAGGCCCGCCTGGGTGAACTGCTGCGTGAAGTTCTGGGTCTTGCAGCGGAGGCCGCCGAAGTAGAAGAGCGTGGACGAGTCCTCCGCGAATCCGCCGGTCCAGAGCTCCGCTGAGAGATCCGGCGGAGGAGGCGGCGGCGGGGGCGGCGGCGGAGGTGGAGGTGGCGGTGGAGGTGGTGGCGGCGGCGGAGGAGGAGGAGGTGGCGGCGGCGGGGGCGGAGGTGGCGGCGGGTCCCAGCAATCGCACATGCCGTCCCTGTCCTGAGCCGACGCTCCGAGCGCCGGCGCGACCGCGAAGAGCGAGGCCGCGACGGCGAGCACGGCGACGAGCAGTAGGCGTTTCATGGCGTCTCCCTCGTGTGGTTGCCAGAAACGTCAACGTAGTTTGAGGCTCACCCTCATCCGGACGCATGAGCAGAGCCGGTGCAGACTCGGCACGGAGTCGAATCACCTCGGCCTGTACCTTCCTGCATCGAGCCGCCCTCGACAAGATGGCCGAAATGGCCATGGCCGTTCGCGGGGCGGGCGCTGAGACGCCTTTACACTCGGGCGCATGTCGGATGTCCTCGACCTCTTCACCGAGCTGGCTGCGATCCCGAGCCCACCGGGCGAGGAGCGGGCCGTCGCCGACCGAGTCCGCGCGTATCTCGAGGGGCTCGCGCTGGAGGTCGACGAGGACGACGCCGGACCTCGGATCGGCTCCAACGCGGGCAACCTCTTCGCGCGGCTGCCGGCGACCACGGGGAACGGCGGCGTCCCGATCTTCCTCTGTGCGCACCTCGATACGGTCCCGCCGACTGCGGAGCTCGAGCCGGTCGTCGACGACGGGGTCGTGCGAAATGCAGGTGGCACGATCCTCGGCGCCGACAACAAGGCGGCCGTCGCCGCGATGCTGGAGGGCGCCCGGAGAATCCTGTCCGAGAACCGGCCGCATGCGGGCATCGAACTGCTCTTCACGCCGAAGGAGGAGGTGGGTCTCCAGGGCGCCAAGGCGTTCGACACGTCCCGACTGGCGGCCGACACGGGCTTCGTCTACGACCAGGGCGCGCCGATCGGCGGCGTCATCCTGGGCGCTCCCTTCGCGCGGCAGATCGAGGTCTTGATCCGCGGGAGGGCCGCGCATGCGGGGATGGCTCCCGAGGAAGGCCGCTCCGCGATCGCCGCCGCCGCCCGCGCGATCGCCGACCTCAGGCTCGGCCGCCTCGACGACGAGACGACGGCGAACGTGGGGCTGATCCGAGGCGGGACGGCAAAGAACATCGTCCCCGAACGCTGCTCGTTCTCGATCGACGTCCGGTCGCACGACGAGGAGAAGCTCTCGGACCTGGTGCGGGAGATCCTCGAGACGATCACCTTCGCCGCGGCGCTCGAGCAGTGCGAGGCCGAGACCACAGTTCAGGAGAGCTACCGCGGGTACCGCTTCAACCGGGGCGATCTGCCGGTCGCGCTCGCATGCTCTGCGCTCCGGCGCACGGGAATCGAGCCGCAGCTCGGGCTCACGGGAGGGGGCGCCGACGCGAACGTCTTCAACGAGCGCGGCAAGGCATGCGTGAACCTCGCGAACGGGATGATGGAGATCCACACCCCGGATGAGCACATCGCGGTCGCCGACCTCGAGCGCATGGTCGACGTCACGCTCGCGCTCGTCGACGTCGCTCGCGAAGGCCATGCCACTTAGCCTGCGTCGCGGCACGGTCACCGGCATCTCGGAGGAGCACGACGACCTGACCCGGCTCGAGGTCGACGGAGAGCCGGCGATCGCGTACCCGCGCCTGACCGGGCCCGTCGAGATCGGCGACGAGGTCATCGTCAACGTCCAGGCGAGGAAGCTCGAGCTCGGCTCGGGCGGCTTCGACGTCCTCTACGCCAACCTCACCCGCGGGCTCGACGCCGGCGGGGAGGACGGCGCCCACGTGATGACGCTTCCGTACACGCCGGTCCAGGCAGCGGCGAGGCATGTCGAGGAGGACGGAGCGCTGGCGGAGACCCTGAACGGCATGCCCGTCGTCTGCTGCTCACTCCACAGCCAGCTCGCGCCGGTCCGGGCGGGCCTGGGACGAGGCCGGCGCATCGCGTACGTCCAGCTCGGCGGCGGCGCCCTTCCCGTTTCGCTCTCGGACACCGTCCGGACGTTGAAGCGGGCCGGGCTGCTGGAAGTGGCGGTCGCCGCCTCTCCGTGCACGGACGGCGATGTCCAGGCCGTCACTCCGGCCTCGGCGCTCGCCTGGTGCGCCGCGCAGGGATTCGACGTCGTCATCTGCTCGATCGGCCCCGGGATCGTCGGAACCGGGACGCTCCTCGGTCACGGCGGGATCGCCGCTGCTGTCGCAGCCAACACCGCGACGGCGCTCGGCGGCCGGCCGATCCTCGCCGTGCGGATGTCGGAGGCGGACAGGCGGGAACGCCACCTCGGCGTCTCGCACCATGTCCGCGCGATCCTCGACCTCTGCCTCGGCGACGTCTCGATCGCGTGGCCGCAGGGACTCGACGCGCCGGACTGGCTGGAGCCGCGCGAGGAGGTCGACGTGGAGGGATGGCACGAGGACTGCGCGCGGCTCCCGATGTCGCACATGGGTCGGAGGCTGGAGGACGATCCGTGCTTCTTCATGTGCGCCTTCGCGGCCGGCGAGGTCGCGCGCGACAAGGCCGCGGGTTGATGGAGGAGCGCAGGCTGGGCCCAGTCGTCGGGCTCGGCACCTGGGACACATTCGGCGGCGACGAGAGACTGGCACGGGCGGTCCTCGACTCGGCGCTCGCCTCCGGCACGCGCTTCGTCGACTCGTCGCCGATGTACGGGCAGGCGGAGCGCTCGCTCGCTGCCGCGCTCGAAGGTCGCCGGGACTCCGCGATCGTCGCGACGAAGATCTGGGAGCCGACCGTGGAGCAGGGCCGGGCCCAGTACGCGGATCAGCTTCGGTGGTTCGACCGCGTGGACGCCGAGCAGGTGCACAACCTCGTCTCCTGGCGCGAGCACCTTCCCTGGCTCGAGGAGGAGCGAAAGGCCGGGAGGATCGGCCGGATCGGCGTCACGCACTATTCGCCGTCGGCGTTCGGCGAGCTCGCGGAGGCGATGCGAACACGCCGCTTCGAGACCGTCCAGCTCCCGTACAACCCCCAGGAGCGCGAGTCGGAGCGTGAACTGCTCCCGCTGGCCGAGGACCTCGGGATGGCCGTGATCGTCATGCGTCCGCTCGGCAAGGGGCAGCTGCTGCGGCGCCCGCCCGATCCGCGCGAGCTCGAGCCGCTACGCGGCTTCGGGGTCGAGACCTGGGCGCAGGCGCTTCTCAAGTGGGCGCTCTCGGACAGTCGCGTCGACGTCGTGATTCCGGCGACGCGCGACCCGCAGCACGCAGTCGAGAACGCGACGGCCGGGACGCCGCCCTGGTTCGGCCCGGAGGAGCGGCGCGTCGTCGAGCGGCTCGCGGTGGCGTAAACGGAATAATCCGGACGATGAACGTCGGCGTCGCCAAGGAGATCAAGCAGGACGAGTACCGCGTCGCCCTGACCCCGGCCGGCGCGCTCGAGCTGACGCGCCACGGGCACGACGTCGTGGTGGAGCAGGGAGCGGGGGAGGGAAGTGCGTTCCCCGACTCGGCCTACACGGCCGTCGGGGCGCGGATCGGCTCGGTCGACGAGGTCTGGGCCGAGTCCGAGCTCGTCCTGAAGGTGAAGGAGCCTCTCCCCGAGGAGTACGGCCGCCTGCGTGAGGGCCAGATCCTGTTCACGTACCTCCACCTCGCGGCGAGCGAGGAGCTCACGAGGGCGCTGATGGAGAGCGGCGCGGCCTGCGTCGCATACGAGACGGTCGAGACCGACGACCGCGCGCTGCCGCTCCTGGCGCCGATGAGCGAGATCGCCGGGCGGCTGGCGTCACAGGCTGGAGCGACGTTCCTGGAGAAGCCGCGCGGAGGGCGAGGGCTCCTGCTCGGCGGCGTCCCTGGAGTGGCGACCGGGAAGGCAGTCGTGATCGGCGGCGGGATGGTCGGCTACAACGCCGCCGTCATCGCGCTCGGGCTGGGCGCCGAGGTGACGATCCTGGAGCGCTCGATCGACCGCATGCGCCACCTCGAGGAGGTGCTCGGCTCGCGCGTGACGCTGCTGATGTCGAACGCGCTGCAGATCGAGGAGTCCGTGGCCGAGTCTGACCTGGTCATCGGCGCCGTGCTCATTCCCGGCGCGCTCGCGCCGAAGCTGATCACCCGGGAGATGGTCTCCGGGATGAAGGAGGGCTCCGTGCTCGCGGACGTGGCGATCGACCAGGGGGGCTGCGCCGAGACGTCCAAGCCGACGACGCACTCGGAGCCGGTCTACGTGGTCGACGGAGTCACCCACTACTGCGTGGCGAACATGCCGGGCGCCGTCCCGATCACGTCCACGAAGGCGCTGACGAATGCGACGCTTCCGTACGTGGAGGAGATCGCCGACCTAGGACTCCGCGACGCGCTCGCCGGTGATCCGGCGCTCGCGCGAGGCGTCAACGCGATCGAGGGGCGGATCACCTACGAGGCGGTCGCCGAGGCGCACGACCTCCCGTTCACGCCGCTCGAGGAGGTTCTCCCGCTCTCGCCTGTCTAGGCGGCGGGCTTCGCCGCGCTCTTCTCGCGGCGCTTCGTCGGCGAGATCCGGATGATCGAGTACGTGACGCCCGCGGCGAGCGAGATCGTGCCGACGATGAAGATGACCATGCCGATGAGCCCGAGAACGGTCTCCATGCCGAACTTAGAATAGCCCCATGCCACGGGCGTGCGTCATCGTCCTCGACGCCGTCGGGGCGGGAGAGTTGCCGGATGCGGCCGACTACGGGGACGAGGGCTCCGACACGCTCGGAAACGTCGCCAAGGCAGTCGGCGGGCTCGATCTGCCGAGTCTCGAGGCGTTGGGGCTGGGCAACGTCAAGGAGCTCGAGGGCTGCCCGCCGCAGCCGGGTGCGCCCGCGATCGCCGGCCGGCTGCTCGAGCGCTCGAAGGGGAAGGACACGACGGCGGGCCACTGGGAGCTCATGGGCATCGTCACCGCGCAGCCCTTTCCGACGTACCCGCACGGCTTCCCGTTCGACGTCATCGACGCCTTCTCGCACCGGACCGGGCGAGGAGTGATCGGCAACAAGCCCGCGTCGGGCACCGAGATCATCGACGAGCTCGGCGAGGAGCATCAGAAGACTGGGAAGTGGATCGTCTACACGTCCGGTGACAGCGTCTTTCAGATCGCAGCCCACACGGACACGATCCCGTTGCAGGAGCTGTACGCGGCTTCCGAGACCGCGCGGGACATCCTCACCGGCAAGCACGCCGTCGGCCGGGTGATCGCGCGGCCGTTCGAGGGGGAGCCCGGCAACTACACGCGGACGCCCGACCGCCACGACTGGTCGCTGAAGCCCCGCCAGCCCAACTACCTGACGCTCGTGCGGGACGCCGGTCACAAGGTGCACGGCGTCGGCAAGATCCGCGACATCTTCGCCGGGTTCGACATCGACGAGTCGCATCCGACACGCTCGAACGTGGAGGGGATCACGATCACGGAGCAGCTGCTCCGAGAGCTCGATGACGGGCTGATCTTCGTGAACCTCGTCGAGACGGACATGCTCTGGGGGCACCGAAACGATCCGGTCAACTTTCACCGCTGTCTCCAGGACTTCGACCGGCGCCTTCCGGACCTGCTCGACGCGCTGCGGGAGGGGGACCTGCTCGTCCTGACCTCGGATCACGGCTGCGACCCGACGACTCCCTCGACGGACCACTCGCGGGAGCATGCGCTGCTGCTGACCTACGTCGAGGGACGGAATGCGCGGGGCGCGCGGCACGACGGGGAGTTCGGGGACGTGGGGGCCACGGTGAACCGGTGGCTCGGCGGGAAGTCCGGCGTGCGCGGCTTGCCGGGCGCGCCGATCGTCGAGCCTTGACGATGCATGACCCGTCAGTGGTCCACACCGAGTACCAGGACGAGACCCGGCTCGCTGCGCGGAAGTCGGCGTACGCGGGAGCTGAGGGGCCTGACGCGCGAGAAGTCCTCTTCGATGCGATTGCGGAAGCGCGCCCGGACCGGATTCTCGAGGTCGGCCCGGGCGAGGGGGAGCTCGCCGAGCGGCTGCGTCTCGAGCTAGGGGCGGAGGTGGTAGCCGTCGACCAGTCGGAGCGCATGGTCGAGCTCGCGCGCGGACGCGGGGTGGACGCGAGGCTCGGGACCGTCGAGCGGCTCGACTTCGACGACGAGAGCTTCGACTGCGTCGTCGCGGCCTGGATGCTCTACCACGTCCAGGATCTGGATCGAGCATTCGCGGAGGTCGCGCGGGTGCTCAGGTCTGGGGGCCGCCTCGTCGCGGTCACGAACGGCATCGATCATCTGAAGGAGCTCTACGAGCTCGTTGGGAGGCGGCGCCTGGAGTCGAGCTTCCTGGCGGAGGACGCCGATCAGCTACTCCAGCGCTACTTCGGGCGTGTCGAGCGTCGCGACGCGCACGGCTGGATCGTCTTCCCCGACGCCGAGACAGCGCAGTCGTACGTCGGATCCCTCGTGCTACTCGAGGGCGCGCGCGTTCCAGCGGTGGACGGGCCGATTCGCGCGCGGCGCCTCCCGTCGATCTTCATCGCGGAACGCGAGTGATCCGGCCGGTCGAGCTGATCCAGCGGAAGCGGGACGGCGGGGAGCTCGACGACGAGGAGCTCGCCGAGCTCGTCCTCGGCTACGCCCGGGACGAGATCCCCGACTACCAGCTCGCGGCGTTCTGCATGGCGGTCTACTTCCGCGGCCTCAACGGGCGCGAGACGTATGCGCTCACCGACGCGATGGTGCGGAGCGGCGAGACGATCGACCTCCAGGCCGAGATCGGCCGACCGGTCGCCGACAAGCATTCGACGGGCGGCGTGGGGGACAAGGCTTCGCTCGTCGTCGGCCCGCTCGTGGCCGCCTGCGGCGTGCCGTTCGGGAAGATGAGCGGGCGAGGCCTGGGCCACACGGGCGGGACGCTGGACAAGCTCGAGTCGATTCCCGGCTTCCGCATCGAGCTGACGCGCGACGAGTTCGTCGACCAGGTGCGCGACGTGGGTCTCGCGATCATCGGTCAGACCGCCGAGCTCGTTCCCGCGGACAAGAAGCTCTACGGCCTTCGCGACGTGACGGCCACGGTCGAGGACGTCTCCCTGATCGCGGCCAGCATCATGTCCAAGAAGATCGCAGCGGGCGCGAACGCCATCGTCCTGGACGTCAAGGTCGGCGACGGCGCCTTCATGAAGTCGCTCGACGACGCGCGCAAGCTGGCCGAGGCGATGCTCGAGCTGGGGCGGAGGGCCGACCGCAACGTCGTCTGCGAGCTCACCGACATGGATCAGCCGCTCGGCCGGGCTGTCGGCAACGCGCTGGAGATCCGCGAGGCCGTCGAGACGCTGCGTGGTGACGGGCCTGCGGACCTGACGGAGCTTTCGGTCGCGTCCGCAGCGCACTTGGTGACGCTCTGCGAGGGTGCCGAGCCGGCCGCGGCGCGATCCCGCGTGGATGCGGTCCTGCGCGACGGCTCCGCACTCGAGGCGTACGAGCGCTGGGTCCGGGCACAGGGAGGCGACCCCGACGACGGCGCGCTGCCGCGGGCGCCCGTCGTCCGCGAGCTCACGGCGTCGCGGAGCGGCGCAGTCGCTCGGCTCGGCGCCCTCGCCGTCGGCATGGCGTCGGTCCACCTCGGCGCGGGCCGCGCGGTCAAGGATGCGCCGATCGACCACGCCGTCGGGATCGTCTGCCGGGCCAAGCGCGGCGACACCGTCGAGCGGGGCGATGTTCTGGCCGAGGTGCTACGCCCAGGACGACGTGTCCGCCGCGGCCGCGGTCGCCGAAGTCGAGGCCGCCTACGTCCTTGCAGACGAGGCTCCGGAACCCGGCAGCGTCATCCTCGAGACGCTCTCCTAGACTTGCCGGGCGAGGCCCCGGCTACGCTAGCCCCGTGCCCGAGCTGCCCGAGGTCGAGACGGTTCGCACTCGCCTCGAGCCCGTCCTCGTCGGCCGGCGGTTCGATCGCGTCGAGATCCGCGACCCCCGGGTGACCCGACCCACGGAGCCACGAGAGGTCGCGGCAGAGCTCGAGGGAGAGACCGTCGCCGCCGTGGGGCGGCGCGGCAAGTATCTGGTTGTTCGATTCGAATCCGGTCGTGTGCTCCTGATCCACCTCCGAATGACGGGAACGATGCGACACGAGAGCGACGGAGCGCCCGAGCACGATCCGCACCTCCGTGTCGTTGTCACACTAGACGACGGATCGGACGTCAGCTATCGGGACGTCCGCAGGTTCGGCACCTGGCTGTTGCTCGAGCCCGGCGAGGAGACGGCCTACCTCGCCGAGCGCCTCGGGGAGGAGCCGCTGAGCCGCGCCTTCACGCCTGCGAGCCTCGCAGCACGCTTCGACCGTCGCCGCGCCCCCGTGAAGGCCGCGCTCCTCGACCAGCGTGCCGCGGCGGGTATGGGAAACATCTACGCGGACGAAGCGCTCTGGCGGGCCCAGATTCATCCACTGCGCCCCGCGGGCGATCTCGACGAGCAGGAGCTGAAGCGGCTCCACAGAGCGGTCCGTGAAGCCCTCGAGGCCGGGATCGCACGCCAGGGGACGACGCTGCGGGACTACCGGACCCCGGACGGCGAGGAAGGTCGGATGCAGGCCGCGCTGCGCGTCTACGGCCGCGAGGGGGAGCCCTGCTACCGGTGCGGCGCACAGATCGGCAAGACGCGCGCTGCCGGCCGCGGGACCTGGTACTGCCCGAACTGCCAGCCGCTCGTGCCGAACGGGAACGGACGCTGACGTGAGGGTCGTCGTGACCGGCGGAGCCGGCTTCATCGGCTCACATGTGGCCGACGCGTTCGTCGAGCGCGGCGACGAGGTGCTCGTCATCGACGACTTCTCGTCCGGGTCCCGTGACTACGTCCCGCAACAGGCGAGCCTCGCGGAGCTCGACATCGCCGACGCAGACCGCGTTCGGGCCGCCTTCGCCGACTTCCGCCCCGAGTACGTCTGTCATCTCGCCGCGCAGGCGAGCGTGACGGTGTCCGTGAAGGAGCCCAGGCGCGACTTCGACTCGAACGTCCTCGGCACGTTCAACATCCTCAACGCCGCGACCGAGCATCGGGCGAGAACGGTCCTCGCCTCGACGGGTGGCGCGCTGTACGGAGAAGGCGCGCCGATCCCGACGGACGAGTCCTACGTGGCCCAGCCGCTCTCTCCGTACGGCGCCTCGAAGCAGGCCGCCGAGGCGTTCGTCGGCGCCCTGGCTCGGTTCCACGGGATCGACCATTCCGTCCTCCGGCTCGGGAATGTCTACGGGCCGCGACAGAGCCCGCATGGGGAGGCCGGTGTCGTCGCGATCTTCAGCGAGCGGCTGCTGCTCGATCAGCCGGTCGTGGCGTACGGCCACGGAACGCCGACGCGCGACTACGTCCACGTCGCCGACATCGCGCGGGCGTTCGTGACCCTCGCGGACACGGCTGCGCAGGGAACGTTCAACCTGGGCTGGGGGCGCGAGGTGTCGGTGCTCGACGTCCTCGACGGGCTCCAACGGGCCGCCGGAACGGCGGTCGAGCCACTGCTGGAGCCGCTTCGTGCTGGGGAGCTGACCAGGAGCGCGATCGACTCGGTGGCCGCCGAGCGAGCCTTCGGCTGGCGGCCCGAGATCGAGCTGAACGACGGCCTCGCGGGCACCTTCCGCTGGTACGCCGACACCTACGGCACGTAGCCGCGCGTCGCTGACAGACCTCCGCTGTACCCTCTGAGCGAGGTGCGCGGAGCCCAGCCGGAGAGCCTCGGTGCCGATGCAGCCGCCTCAGCGGTGCGCCCGCGCGCCTTCGCACCGGATCTCTCGCACGTCGCGGTGGGGGTCGGCGCCGCAGTCGGTGTGGGCGCGCTCGGCGCGGCGGACGGAGGCTACTTTCCTCCTGCCTGGGGCTGGACGGCGCTCCTCGCGCTCTGGCTCGTCATCGCCTGGCTGCTCCTGGGCCGCGCGGCGCTGCACGGGGGGCGCCTCGCCGGCGTCTTCCTCGCCGGCCTGACCGCGCTCGCCGGCTGGACCTGGCTCTCGCTCCTCTGGACCGACAACACGACCCAGACCGTTCTCGAGGGCTTCCGGATGCTCGCGTACGCGGGTGTGGCCGCCGCCATGGTCCTCGTCGTTCGTCGCGAAACAGCTCCAGCGCTCCTCCGCGGGGTGCTCGCGGCGCTCGTCCTCGTCTCGGCCTACGGGCTCGCGACGCGGCTCTTCCCGGACAGGCTCGGCACGTACGACCCTGTGTCGGGGTACAGGTTGTCGGAGCCGCTCGGATTCTGGAACGGCCTCGGCATCTTCGTGGCGCTGGGCGTGCTCCTCGCGCTCGGCGCCACGGCGCGGGAGCGGAACGTCACCGTCCGCGCGGTCGCGGCAGCTTCGGTCGTCGTGCTGCTCCCCGCGCTCTACTTCACCTTCAGCCGGGGCGCGTGGATTGCGCTCGTCGTGGGCCTGGCCGCCGCCGTCGCGCTCGACCCGCGCAGGCTGCAGCTGATCGTGACGTTGCTCGTCGTGGGGACGCCGGCCATGCTGGCCACGGCGATCGGTTCGAGCTACGAAGGACTGACGCGCAGTGACTCGCCGCTCAGCGTCGCGACCGACCAGGGCGCGGAGCTCGCGATCGTCATTGCGCTCCTCGCACTGGTCGCAGCAGCTGCCGCCGTCGGTCTCTCGGTCGCGGAGCGGCGGTACGTTCCGCCGCCGAACGTCCGCTTGGCGTTCGCGGTGGTCGTCGCGGTGGCGACTCTGGGCGCCCTCGTCGCGGTACGTCGTCCGGTTCGGCGGACCCGTGGAGCTGGCAGAGAGGGCGTACGACGCAGTCCACGAGCCGCCCGGTGGCTCGTCCACAAACCTCGGCGAGCGGCTGTTCACGTTCTCGGGCGGCTACCGGCTCGAGCTTTGGGAGGTCGCCTGGAACCAGTGGCGAGACAACCCGCTGCTCGGCGACGGATCGGGCACCTTCGAGCAGTACTGGAACGAGCACCGCCCGCTGGATCACCGGGTGCGCGACGCGCACAACCTCTACCTGGAGACGCTGGCCGAGCTGGGCCCGATCGGCCTCGCCGCGCTGCTCCTCGCGCTGGGTGCGCCGATCGCGGCGGCGTTCGGCGCCCGGAGGCATCCGCTTGCCGCCGGCGCGTTCGGCGCGTACGTCGCCTTCCTGGTGCACGCAGCCGTCGACTGGGACTGGGAGCTCCCGGCGGTCACGGTCGCAGCACTCGCAGCGGGCGCGGCGCTGATCGCCCTCCGAGCGCCGCCCGGCTCGGCGCTCGTCCCGGGATTCCGGCTCAGGGTTGCGGCCGGCGCGGTCGCAGCGCTCATGGCCGGAGCGGCCTTCGTCGGCCTCGTCGGTTCGAGTGCCCTGGCCGCGAGCGACGACGCGGCGGTCGCCACTCCGCCCGACCTGGAGAAGGCGTCCGACGAGGCCCGCAAGGCGGAGGACTGGGCTCCGTGGTCGTCCGAGCCGTGGCAGCGGCTGGGCGAGGCGCAGCTCAGCCAGGGCGACCTCGACGGGGCGCGAGCGAGCTTCCGGGAGGCGATCGACAAGGAGCCCACCGACTGGCTGCTCTGGCTCCGCCTCGCCGAAGCGAGCTCGGGGCCTGCACGGGAAGCGGCGCTCCGTGAAGCCGAGCGCCTGAACCCGCTCGCCGCCGAGGTCGACGAGCTCCGGCAGGCCGAGGAGCCCTAGTGCTCCGGCGGGACCCGCTCGCCGACCCGGCGCCGCTGATCAAGCGCGTCTACGCCTACGCGGCGTATCGAGTGGGCGCCGGCCCCGATGCCGAGGACGTCACGAGCGAGACCTTCGAGCGGGCCCTCCGCTACCGCGAGAGCTACGACCCGAAGAAGGGCGAGCCCGTCGCCTGGTTACTCGGGATCGCGAAGCGCTGCGTCGACGGCAGCTGGTCGAAGACGGAGTACGCCACCGAGGACGTGGACTCCGCTGACACGACCGACCTGGAGGAGGAGACGATCCGCCGGCTCACCGTCTCACGGGCAGTCGCCGGGCTCGACGAGCGGGACCGCGAGCTGATCGCGCTCCGCTACGGCGCGGATCTCACCGCACGCCAGATCGCCGAGCTCCAGGGTGTCAAGACGAACGCGATCGAGGTCGCGCTCCACCGCGCGCTCGGCCGGCTTCGCGGGACTCTCGGAGCCGACGAGCAAGACGCTGTAAGGAAACGGCGCGCTTCCCAGTAGTAGGTGGTGCAAGACCACTGACACTGATTCCAGGGGGTTTATCGAAATGCGTTACTGGCGGAAGCGGCACGAGGGACTCGACCTCGAAGCCGAGCTGCGGGCCAACCGGCCCGAGCCCGCACCCGAGTTCGTCCATCGTCTCGAGGCACGGGTCAGAAATTCCGGTCGCCGCGCGCGCGCAGGGTCGCTTCGCGTCGCCTTCGTCGGTGCGCTGACCGCGCTCATGCTGCTCGCACTGGCCTCGGTCGGCGGCGTGAGCTATGCGTCCTCGTCCGCGAAGGACGCGGCTGTGAGCGTCAAGCGGGTCGTGACGCCGAAGGACGTCATCAAGGTCCTGAAGCGCAGCCCGGCGATCAACCAGTACGGGAAGCCGAAGGCCAAGAAGGTCAAGAAGGCGAAGAAGCAGGGCAAGGGCGCCAAGGGCCGGGTTCGGGCCAGGACGCGGCCGCCCTTCACGGGCTAGTCCCGCAAGCACCGGATGACGGAGAGGGCGGCCGGATGGTCGCCCTCTTCGTGCTAGAACGGACGGGGGTCAGATGAACACGACATCGACAGCCAGAGCACGGAGGGCGCTACTGCCTGCGCTCGTCGTTGCCGTGCTCGCCGTGCTGGCGCCCGGAACCGCCGGCGGCCAGGGCTCCCTCGTGGTCTGGCAGGGGACGACGCCCGACACCGGGACGGCGTACGCCGCCGGCGTCGGACGCGAGCTGCGCATCGGCCTCGAGGCGGTCGGCTCGTTCGGCTCCAACATCAGGATCCGCGTCAACCAGCTGCCGGCCGGCGCGCGCTTCGTCCCGCTCGCCGCCGCTCCCGCGCGAGTGGACTTCCGCTGGCGGCCACGGGCGAGCCAGCGCGGGGAGTGGCGGTTCGTCTTCACCGCTTCCGACGGCGCCTCGGCGGCACCGCGGATCGTGGTGCGCGTCCACGTCGGGAAAACGGCGTCGCGCTCGTTCCGCCTTTCCAGCAGGACGCTCGGCGGCAGTTCGAACAGCGCCGTTCTGAAGTACGCGGTCGCGGCGCGCGCGGCGCCGAACGAAAGCGCACGCGTCGTTGACCGGCTCAGGCCCCGGACACCGGAGTTCGTGCCGCACGTCCTCTTCCTGTCGGCCGGCCGGATCGACCGCCAGGGCCGCTACTGGGTGCGCGTCCCGCTGCCGATCCTCCCGAACGGCAGGATGGGGTGGATCCCGCGTGACGCCGTCGGACCGTTCGTCAAGCTCGACACGCATCTCGTCATCGACCGGTCTCGGTTCCAGGCGATCCTCTACCGGCGCGGCCGTCCTGTTTTTCGGACGCACGTCGGCGTGGGAGAGCCGCACTGGCCGACGCCCGGCGGGCGCTTCTACGTCCGCGAGCGGCTGACGGGCTTCACCGATCCGATCTACGGCTCGCTCGCCTTCGGCACCAACGGGCGGTCGGCGGTGCTGACCGACTGGCCCGGCGGCGGGTTCATCGGCATCCACGGGACGAACCAGCCGAGCATCCTCCCGGGCCGCGTCTCGCACGGCTGCGTTCGCCTCCCGAACCCCGCAATTCGGCGGCTCGACCGGCTGATGCGAGTCGGCACGCCGGTTACGATCCGCTGACCAGCGCGGGCTCGAGGCCCCCGCCCGACATGTCGTCCAGCCTTCTGCGGTCCATGGAGTCGAGCCTCCGCGCCTCTCTCGTCGGCGCGGCGGCGCTCTGTCTCACCCTGCCCGCGATCGCACATGCCGCTCCCTGGTCGAGCAGCGGTCCGGCTGCCCTCCCAGGCGGCGCGAGCTGGGTTGCGCCCACCCCGGCCGAGGGGGCTCGGCTGCAGACCGTCGCCGGCCGGCAGCTGAGGGTGGGCCTCGGCGCGACCGCCCCCGGCGGGCCGGCAGTTCCCGTCTCGATTCGCGCGGCAGCCCTGCCGCCCGGCGCTGCACTGAGTCCGGTCGACGGAAATCCGGCGTCCGCCTCGCTCGTGTGGACGCCTTCGCGCTCGCTCGCCGGGCGCAGCTTCCCCGTCACCTTCACCGCGCAGCCGAGCGGAGGCGGGATGCCGGTGACGACGCGCCGCGTGATCCTCGCCGTGCGCGCTGCGGCCAGGCCGAAGCCGCGGCCCAAGCCCGAGCGGTTCGTCCTGAGCAGCGAGCAGCAGCACCTCTACCGGTACGCCTTCGTGCTCCGAAAGGGCGTCGCGCGAAGCGCGCCGCGGAAGACGGCCGCCGTCGTCGCGAGCCTCGGCCGGTGGACGCCGGAAGGGACGACGAACCTCGTCCTCACCCTGGACGGCCGGCGGACCAAGCGCGGCGTCTGGATCCGGGTCCGTCTCGCGACGCTGCCCGCCGGCCGCACCGGCTGGGTGCCGCGGAAGATGCTGAGCGACTGGAAGGAGCTCCGGACGAAGCTCGTCGTCGACCGCCGGCGGCTCACAGCGACGCTCTACCGGCGCGGCAAAGTCGTCTTCCGGGCCCCGGTCGGCATCGGTCAGCCTCGGTGGCCGACTCCGCGCGGCGAGTTCTACATCCGCAACCAGCTCTACGGCTTCGGCAATCCCGTCTACGGCCCGATCGCGTTCGGCACGAGCGCCCGCTCTGCCGTCCTGACCGACTGGCCCGGCGGCGGGTTCATCGGCCTGCACGGGACGAACCAGCCGAGCATCCTCCCGGGCCGCGTCTCACACGGGTGCATCCGGATGAAGAACGGGCACATCCTGCGCCTGGCCCGGCTGATGCCCGTTGGCACGCCTTTGACCGTCCGCTAGCCTCCTCAGCAGAACAACTGCGGCGCAGGCGATGCACTCGCTCTCGCGCCACATACCGGCGTTGTTCTGCGGGATGGCCGTCGGCTTGCTGTTTTTCGCCGGTTCGGGGGCCGCAGTGGTGAGCCTCGCGCCTGCCAGCTGGGGCCCTCCGACGCCCGCCGAGGGCACGAAGCTCCGGGCCGCCCCCGGCGACCCGCTCCGGTTCAACCTCGTCGCCCATGCACAGGGCGCTCCGGACGCCAGGATCACGATCGGCGCCGACGGAGTGCCGCCCGGGGCAACGTTCAGGACGACCACGGGGAACCCGGCCGCCGCCGGCATCGTCTGGACGCCCACCCCCTCGGACGCGGGGCGGACCTATTCGCTGACGTTCACTGCGCAGGCGAACGATGCCGCCGTCCCGCCGGCCACACGCCGCCTCGACGTCCAGGTCCTCGCGCGCAAGGCGACCAGGTTCGCGCTCTCGAGCGGCGCGACGGCGACCTACCGCTGGGCGTTCGTGATCCGCCGCGTCGTCGCCCGGAGCGCCCCCAGCAGGACGGCCCCGCCGGTCGCCCGGCTGAAGCTCCTGACCCCCGAGAACACGACCAACCTCGTGCTCGCCCTCGAAGGCCGGCGAACGGCGAGCGGCGTCTGGGTGCGCGTGCGCCTGCCGGTCCTTCCGAACAACTCGACCGGCTGGGTGCCCAGGCGCACGCTCGGCAACTGGCGGATCGTGAGGACGCATCTCCTCATCGACCGGCAGCGGCTGGCGCTGACCCTCTACCGGGAAGGGAAGCCGGTGTTCTCGACGAGGGTGGGCGTCGGCCGGCCGCAATGGCCTACGCCCACCGGTCAGTTCTACGTGCGGAACATGCTCTTCGGGTTTGACGACCCGTTCTACGGCCCGGTCGCGTTCGGGACGAGCGGGCGCTCGACCGTCCTCACCGACTGGCCCGGCGGTGGCTTCATCGGCATCCACGGGACGAACGAGCCAGAGCTCGTGCCCGGTTGGGTGTCCCACGGGTGCATCCGGCTGCGGAACGCCGACATGGTCAGGCTCGCGCGGATCCTTCCGGTCGGCACGCCGCTGACGATTCGCTGACGGTCAGGCCGCTTCTGCGAGGTCGTCCAGCGCGCCGGCCTGGTCGAGCCTCCACAATTCGACGTAGCCGCCGATCGGCCGGCCGTCGACCAGGATCTGCGGGACCGTCCAGCCGCCCGTCCGGTCGTGGACGGTCTGGCGGAACGCAGGGTCGTCGTCGAGCGCGATCTCCTCGTACGGGATCTTGCGCCCCTCGAGGAGCGCCTTCGCGCGGACGCAGTAGCCGCACCATCGCGTCGTGTACATCTCGACTCGCGCCATCGCGGGCGGTTTTCCCGGCTGACGGCGCTTCTACACTTGGGCCATGGCCGGCCGGAGCTACAAGACGGAGGCGATCGTCCTGCGCTCGATGCGTTTCGGGGAGGCCGACAGGGTGCTCCACCTCTACACGCTCGACCGCGGACGGGTCGGAGCGGTCGCGAAGGGGATCCGTCGGACGAAGTCTCGGTTCGGCGGCCGGCTGGAGCCGCTGAGCCACGTCGAGCTCGTCCTCCACGAGGGCAGAGGAGAGCTGCAGACGATCACGGGCGTCCAGCTGATTCGCCCGCACAGCGCCGCGCGAGAGGGCCACTACCGCCTGTCGGTCGGGTTCGTCGGGCTCGAGGCGATGCTGCGGCTCTTTCCGGAGCAGGAAGCGAACGGCCGTGCGTTCGTGGCGCTGGCTCGGTTCCTCGACCTCCTTGACGAGGCGCAGACGCGTGACTCCCGCCCGGCCCTCGATCCGCTCCTCCTCGCCTTCCAGCTGAAGCTCCTCTGGCTCGCCGGCTACCTGCCGCACCTCACGAGCTGCGCCGAGTGCGGCGGCGAGGCGGGGCTCGTCGGCTACTCGCCCCGGGCCGGCGGGGCCGTCTGCGAGAACTGCCGCGGGGATGCGATCCCGCTTTCGGCGGCCGGTCTGCGCGGAATCGAGGGACTCCTGCGCGCGCCGCTCGCCGACGCCGGAGCCGTGCAGCTCAACGCGCGTGCCGCGCGAGATGCGCTCGCCGTCATCGCCTCGTCGTACGAGTACCACGGAGGATTCCGCCTCCGCACGCTCTCGGCGTGAGGCGCGAGCTCCCCGGCGGCCTCGAGCTCGACGACGACGCCGGCCGGGTGGACGTCGACGCCGTCCACGACTTCATCTCCAACCACTCGTACTGGGCGCCGGGCCGGCCGCGCGAGGTGATGGAGGAGTTCGTCCGCGAGGCGATCCGCGTCGTCGGCCTCTACGACGGCGAGCGGCAGGTCGGCTTCGCCCGCGCGATCGGCGACTCGCACTTCGTCTACCTCGCCGACGTGTACGTCCTTCCGGAGTACCGAGGGAGGGGCCTGGGGGTAGAACTCGTCCGCGAGATGATCGAGAACGGGCCCTACGCCGACTCACGCTGGCTCCTCCATACGGCGGACGCCCACCAGCTCTATGCGAGGTTCGGCTTCGGGCCGCCATCCGAGCGGGTGATGGAGCGGCCCAGGCGCGCTCCGTGACGCAGCCGGGCGCCGAGCGGCAGAACTACAACTTCACCCTGGCGATCCTGATCTTCGCCGGGATCTCGATCGCCCTCCAGCAGACAATGGTCGTCCCGGCGCTTCCCGAGCTTCAGCGCGAGTTCGACACGACGACGGCCTGGGCGACGTGGCTGCTCACGGGATTCCTGCTCTCCGCCTCCGTGGCGACGCCCCTGCTCGGGCGGCTGGGAGACCAGTACGGAAAGGAGCGGCTGCTCCTCATCAGCCTCCTGATCTTCTTCACCGGCAGCGTGGCGGCGATCTTCGCGCCGAACATCGCCGTGCTCATCGGCTGCCGGATCCTCCAGGGTGCGGGTGCCGCAGTCTTCCCTCTCAGCTTCGCGATCATCAAGGACGAGTTCCCTGCCGAGAAGGTGGGTGTCGCCGTCGGCGCCGTCTCGGCCGTGTTCGCGGTCGGCGGCGGCCTGGGGCTGGTGCTCTCCGGCGTGATCATGGACAACCTCTCGTGGCATTGGCTGTTCGTCGTCGGCGCCGTCGCAGTGGGGATCGCGGCGGTGCTCGTCCACCTCTACGTCCCCGAGTCGCCGATCAAGTCGCCGTCCCGGGTGGACTTCATCGGCGCGACGCTCCTGTCGGTCGGGCTCGTCTCGCTCCTGGTCGGGCTGACCGAGGGAGAGAGCTGGGGGTGGGGATCCACCCGCGTGGTCGTCCTCTTCACCGTTGCGGCTGTCGCGCTCGTCGCCTGGGGCTACGCCGAGACAAAGGTGCCCGACCCGATGGTGGACATGCGCATGCTCGCGCGCCGGCCCGTCTTCTTCGCGAACCTGACGGGCCTGATCGCGGGGTTCGCGATGTTCGGTTCCTTCGTGCTCGTGCCGAACTTCGTCCAGATCTCCGAAGACGTGGCCGGCTACGGCTTCGGCGCAAGTGCGACGACGACGGGCCTGTACCTCGTGCCGGCCGCCCTCGCAGGGTTTCTGATGGGCCCGCTTGCCGGCGTGATGGGACGCCGCTGGGGCTCGAAGTGGCCGCTCAGCATCGGGATGACGCTCGCGACGATCGCTCTGACGATGCTCGCCGAGTGGCACGACGAGCCCTGGCAGGTCGTTGCGGCGATGCTCGTCTTCGGGCTCGGCATCCCGATGACCTTCGCGGCGATGGCGAACATCATCGTCAACGCCGTCCGCCCGACCGAGACCGGCGTGGCGACCGGGATGAACACCGTCATGCGGACCATCGGCGGCGTGATCGGCGGACAGGTCGGCGCGGCGATCTTGACGGCGGAGACGGGGCCGCTGGGCATTCCGCAGGAAACGGCGTTCACGACCGCGTTCTGGATCAGCGCCGCCGCGGCGCTGGTCGGGGCGGTCGTGGCGCTGCTGATCACTCCACTCCGCGGGCGTGAGTCAGTCCGCGAGCCCGTGCAAGTCAGCCCGTGACGCGCCCCATAGGATTGCCCGATCCGTGGCGCTGAACTTCCAGGACATGATCCGCGAGCTCCAGGCCTACTGGGCCGCACGCGACTGCGTCGTCATGCAGCCGTACCACACCGAGCTCGGCGCGGGCACGTTCAACCCGGCCACGTTCCTTCGCTGTCTCGGCTCCGAGCCGTGGCGCACCGTCTACGTCGAGCCGTGCCGTCCGCCCGAGCGACGGCCGGTACGGCGAGAACCCGTACCGGTTCCAGCAGTACTACCAGCTGCAGGTGATCCTCAAGCCGGCGCCGGAGGACATCCTCGACCAGTACTTCGGCTCGCTGGAGGCAATCGGGATCGACACGCAGCGGCACGACGTGCGGCTCGTCGAGGACGACTGGGAGGGCCCGACGCTCGGCGCCTGGGGCCTCGGCTGGGAAGTCTGGGTGGACGGTATGGAGGTGACGCAGTTCACGTACTTCCAGCAGCTCGGCGGGATCGACGTCGACGTCGTCTCCGGCGAGATCACGTACGGCCTCGAGCGGCTGGCCATGTTCATCCAGGACAAGCGGACGGCGTTCGACCTCGAGTGGGCACCGGGGATGACCTGGGGCGACGTCTACCGCGAGAACGAGCGCCAGTTCTCGGCGTACAACTTCGAGGAGGCGTCGGTCGAGCTGCTGATGCGGCACTTCGCCGACTACGAGGCCGAGTGCGAGCGGCTGCTCGCGCGTGAGCTGCCGCTGCCGGCCTACGACCAGGTGCTCAAGGCTTCTCACACCTTCAACCTGCTGGACGCGCGCGGCGCGATCTCCGTGACCGAGCGTGCCTCCTACATCGGCCGCGTGCGCGATCTCGCGCGGCAGGTCGCCCAGGAGTACGTTGGCCAAGCAGCTGCTGCTTGAGATCGGCTGCGAGGAGCTTCCCGCCGCCTCGGTGCGCGAGGCGGAGGCGCAGCTGCCCGTTCTCAGCGAGCGTCATCTGGGCGCCGCGCCCGACCAGGTGCTGGTGGGGCCGCGTCGGCTGGCAATCCTCGTGAGCGTCGAGGAGCCGTCGGGGGAGCAGTGGATCAAGGGGCCGCCGGTCTCCCTGCGGGAGAAGGCGGCCGAAGGGTTCGCGAAGCGCCACGGCGTGTCCGTGGACGACCTGGAGGAACGGGACGGCTTCCTCGGGGTCGTGTCCGAGGGACAGTCCCTCGGCCAGGCCCTGCCGGGACAGCTCGACGCGATCGTCCGCGGCCTCCGGTTCGGGAAGACGATGCGCTGGGACGAGTCCGGTCTTCGGTTTCCGCGGCCGATGCGGTGGACGTGCGCCAGGCTCGACGCGGAGCCCGTCGAGGGCCACGGGACGACGACTTGGGGCCACCGCTTCACGCACGGGGAGGTGGAGGTGCCGAGCGCCGACGCGTACGTGGAGACGCTTCGCGCGATCGACGTCGAGCCCGATCCGGCGGAGCGCGAACGGCTGATCCGCGAGGGCCTCGACGCGCTCGGCGATTGGCGCGACCCGTTGCGGAAGCTCCGCGAGGTGATCCACCTCGTCGAGGCGCCGCTCGTGCTGGAGGGCAGCTTCGACGAGCGCTTCCTCTCGCTTCCGGCCGCCGTGATCGAGACCGCGATGCAGTCGCACCAGCGCTACTTCCCGCTCGGTCGGAACCGCTTCGCGTTCGTCGCCAACGGGGGAGATCCGGACGTCGTCCGGCGAGGGAACGAGAACGTCCTCGAGGGTCGGCTGGACGACGCGAGCTTCACGTTCGAGCGCGACGTGAAGGCGGGCATCGACGAGCTCGCGAGCCGGCTCGGATCGATCGTCTACTTCGCCGAGGCGGGGACCTTCGCGGACAAGACGCGGCGTCTCGTCGGCCTCGTCGACCGGCTGGGCGGGGGAGAGGCTTCGCTGGAAGCCGCGCGACTCGCGAAAGCCGACCAGGCCGCGGAGCTCGTGCGCGAGTTCCCGGATCTCGAGGGGTACATCGGCGCCGAGTACGCGCGCCTCGCCGGCTACCCGGAGGGGGTGAGCGCGGCTATCGCGGAGCAGTACCTACCCGACTCCGCCGGGGGCCCGCTGCCGGAGACGGAGCCCGGCCGGGTGCTCGCGGCGGCCGACAAGATCGACGCGCTGACGGTGTCTTTCTCGCTCGGCCACAAGCCGACGGGATCGCGGGATCCGTTCGGCCTCCGTCGGGCGGCGATCGGCCTCGACCGGCTCGCGATCGAGGGCGGCCTGACGATCTCAGCGGGACCTGCTACCCGCGGACGTCCTCGAGTTCGTGGAGGAGCGGTTCGAGGGCCTGCTCAGCGATGTTCCGGTCGAGTTCGTGCGTGCCGCGCGCGCGGCGAGCGTCCCCGACCTCGGCTCTGTCGCGCGTCTCGCCCAGGCGCTGGCGGGGCTGCCCGACGAGCGGCTGGAGCCGATCCACACCGCCTACATCCGCGCGAGCCGCCTGGGCGAGAAGGAGCAGGCGGCGGCGAAGCTCGATCCGGAGCTGCTGACCGAGCCCGCCGAGCAGGAGGTCGCGGCTGCGCTCGCGCGAGCGGAGCCTGAGATCGCCGGCGCGCTCGAGACGGCCGACTTCGAGGCCGCCGTGGAGGCCGGCGCCCGGCTCGGCCCCGTTCTGCACCGGTTCTTCGAGGACGTGCTGGTGATGGCGGAGGACGCGCAAGGTCCGCGAGAACCGGCTGCGGCTCCTCCTCGATGTCCGGGACACGCTGCGCGCGCTGGGTGATCTGGCGCAGATCCCGCGCTAACGGGCCTTAACGCGAAGGCAACGAGGTTTTCAGGCGGCTCTTAGGCGGCACAGGTTTCATGAAGCCGTCAAAGCCACTGAAAGGAACGAGACTCGATGTCCAAGCAACTGACAGCGATCACTGCGGCGCTGCTCCTCGGAGCGGGCGTCGGAGGCGCGGTGGGCGCAGCGGTTGCGCTCGAGACCGACTCCGAGCCGGCGGCACAGCCCGCGGAAGCCAATCTGCCCATTTCCCAGACGTCGTCGTCCACCGCAGCGCTCTACAAGCGCTACAAGGATGCGGTCGTCGAGGTGCACGCGTCGAGCAGCGGCGGCGGTGGAGACTCGCCGTTCGAGGGCCAGGCAGGGCGAGGCGACCGGCTCCGGCTTCGTCATCGACGAGGAGGGCCACATCGTCACGAACCAGCACGTCGTCGCCGACGCGCAGTCCGTGCAGGTCGAGTTCTCCGACGGTACCGAGGTCGACGCCGAGATCGTCGGCACCGATCCGTCGTACCGACGTCGCCGTGCTGGACGTCGATCGTCCCGGCACTGATCTGACGACGGTCCAGTTCGCACCGACCGGCGCGCTCGAGGTCGGGAACCCGGTCGTTGTGCTCGGCAGCCCGTTCGGGCTCGAAGGCTCACTGACCACCGGCGTGATCAGCGCCGTCGGGCGTGAGATCCAGTCGCCGAACGGCTTCACGATCGAGAACGCGGTTCAGACCGATGCCGCCCTGAACCACGGCAACTCCGGCGGCCCCGTGCTGGACACGCAGGGCCGGGTCGTCGGCGTCGCGTCGCAGATCCGCACCGACTCGGGCGGCAGCGACGGTGTCGGCTACGCAGTCCCCGGCGATACCGCCAAGCGCATCGCCGACGAGCTGATCGCCGACGGCAAGGTCGAGCACGCCTACCTGGGCGTCAGCCTGGCGGACGACGGCGCAGCCAAGCTCGAGACCGTCAGGCCGAACAGCCCCGCCTCTCGCGGCGGCCTGCGCACCGGCGACGTCGTGATCGAGGTCGAAGGCGAGCGGGTCGAGACCGGCGACGAGCTTCGCGAGGCGATCGACGCCCGCAAGCCCGGCGACGAGCTCGAGCTGAAGGTTCGCCGCGGCTCGCAGGAGCGCGACGTCACCGTCGAGCTCGGCACGAGGCCCGAGACGGCTCAGTAACCCAAGAACCCTCCCCGAAGGACATGGCCCGGTGCCTGGCACCGGGCCATGTGCGTTTCAGACCGGCGCTACGCTCCTGCCGATGGCCACTGTCGAGTTGCACGTGATCTCGGACGCCACCGGCGCGACCGCCAAGCGGCTCGTCCAGGCGCTCGAGGCCCAGTTCCCGGACCAGGAGTTCGAGGACATCGTCCACCCGCGGGTCGAGACGGTGGACGACCTGCGCCTCGCCGTCGACCGGGCAAAGGGCAGGCCGGCGGTGATGCTCTACACGCTCGTCGACCAGGAGCTCCGGGAGGCGATGCGCGCCCTCTGCAAGAGCGCCCGCGTCCACTACTGCGACATCCTCGGCCACCCGATCGACGCGGTCGCCCGGGTCTCCGGCCAGCCCGCCAAGATGACCCCGGGAGCACGGCCGCCGCTGGACTCGAACTACTTCAAGCGCATGGCGGCGATCGAATTCGCGGTCAAGTACGACGACGGCGTCACCGGTGGGCTCGAGGACGCCGACATCGTCCTCGTCGGTGTCTCCCGGACGTCGAAGACGCCGCTCTCGATGTATCTCGGCTACCTCGGGTACCGCACGGCCAACGTCCCGGTCGTGAAGGGCATCGAGCCGCCTTCGGCGCTGTTCAAGCTCGACCCGAAGAAGGTCGTCGGGCTGACGATCGACGCCGAGCGCCTCGCCGAGATCCGCACCGACCGCGCCAGGCGCCTCGGCGGCAACAACCGGCGCTATCGCGACCTGACGGCGATCTACGACGAGCTCGACGCCGCGGAGAAGCTCCACAAGCGGCTCGGCTGCCCCGTGATCGAGATCTCGGAGCTCTCGATCGAGGAGACGGCCGCGCGGGTGATCCAGGTGATCGAGCAACGGCAGCGGTCGGCCGCACCGGCGTCGTGAGCGAGTCGGCTGCCGCGGCGCGCGCCAAGCCGGTGCCGCTCTGGCGCTGGGCGCTCTGGTGGACGCTGCTCGCGATCGCTGGGCTGCTCTTCTACTTCCTGCTGGCGCCGTTCTGGCTCGGGCTGCGGGGGCTGGCGTGGATCGCGGAGTTCCGGCGCGCCGCCGCGCCTAGCGCTGCAGCTCGAACACGTGCTCGAGGCCGTCCTCTTCGTCCATGTGCTCGCCCGTCTTGACGAAGCCGAGCTTGCGGACGATCGCGATTGACGGATCGTTGTCCGGCGCAACCGCGAGGACGAAGTGCCGGATCCCGGCCCGCTCCTCCGCCAGGTCCATGAGCATCACCGCCGCCTGCGTCGCGTAGCCGCGTCCGCGCCATTCCGGGTAGATGGTGTAGCCGAACTCGACGGCGTCCGGGTTCTGGGTCGAGTTCTCGCCGGGCGGCCCGTGGTACCCGGCGTGGCCGATCATCCGGCCGTCCAGCACCACGACGCTCGGGCACCAGATCTCGAACCGCTCGTCCTCCCGCATCTGGCGGAGCCGGAGCTCGAGGAACCGCCGCTCGCCCGGGCGCGGGAACTCGTCGGGTAGCTCGATCGAGAGCTCGACGACGCGTCCTCGCGGCGATCGTCGAGCACGGCCTCGATGAACGCGGGCGTCATCGGTCGCAGCTCGATCACGTGGGAGGAGGGTAGCGCGGCCACTACCCTCCTCCCAGCTCGACTCAGTCGTCGTCGCCGTGCCGCTCCCGCAGCCCGGCGAGGTAGTCGAAGCCGCGTTCAGCCGTCAGCAGCTGGGCCGCGTTTCGCGCGTCGCCCGGGGGCGGAGCGGGCCCCGGGAAGTTGTGGTTGTCACGCTCGACGATGTAGTAGTGCTCGTCGGTCTCGAGCCCGTTGAAGAGCGCCCAGAGCGGCACGTTGCCGTCGCCCGGATCGACGAACTGCCAGCCGAAGGCCGTCGGTGTCCCGACCTCCGTCCGCACCCCGTCCTTGGCATGGAAGAGCGGGAAGCGCTCCGGCTGGTCCCACACGAGCTCGATCGGATCGAAGTTCGGAAACCAGCTCTTCATCCCGGACGGAGTGCTGACGGCCGGGGCGCCGGTTGCTCCGACGTATGCCCAGAAGATGTCGAGTTGGAAGAAGACCAGCCTCGGGTCCGTCTCCTCCATCAGGACGTCGTACAGCCGCGTGCCGTCCACGACGGCGAACTCCGAGGAATGGTTGTGGTGGTAGAAGCGCATCCCGCGGGCCCTTGCGGCGGCGCCGAACTCGTTGTAGGCCTCGGCCGCGCGCCGATAGGCGTCGACGGTCTGCCGCTCAGCCTCCGGGAACAGCTGGTCGGGCTCGCTCGCAGTGCCGATGTAGCGGAGGCCGAGCGTCTCGGCATCGTCCAGCACCTGCTCGAGGTTGTCACGGAACTGCGTGACGCCGATATGGCTGCCGATGCCCCTCAGTCGGTAGCGCCTGAGGAACGTTCGGAGTCTCTCGACGTCCGGGATCGTCGCCGGTGGCGGATTCGGGTTCGGCACGTTCGTGTCCGGTGCCCCGTAGCCGGCGAACTCGACCCACTTGTAGCCGATCTCCGCCAGCTCGCTGAAGACCTGCTCGAATCCCAGTGCACCGATCCTGTTCCGCAGAGTGAAGAGCTGCACGGCGATGCGGTCCTTCGGCAGCAGGCGGTCGCCACCTCGGCCGTGGTGTTTTCCGTGCGCGAGTGCGCCGGGTGTCCAGGGGCCGATTGCGGCCGCCCCGGTTGCACCCGCCGCGACGCCGATGAACTTCCGGCGGCTGATGCTCTTGCCCTTGCTCATCCCTTCCTCCCTTCAGGTCTATGGCCCGCAGGGTTGACGTACGAGAACCGCAAGTGCAGGGAATCTACAAAGCCTCGCGTTTTCCGGTCGGACGGTGAGCGCTCTCTCCCCAGTCTTCGGCCGGTGTCACAAGGTCCGGGTCGGAATCGGCGTCTCGACGACCTCGCCCTCGACGACCTCCAGCCGGTGTGCGCCGGTGCCCTCGTCGCAGCCGACTGCCCCCCGCAGCTCGCCGTTCACGAAGTGGAGCCCGACGCCGGCGTCCGCCGCGTAGCCGGTAGCGAGTCCGGCCTTCAGGAGCGCGTGATACCGGGGCCGACGCTGCTCCTCGTCGTCCCAGTGCGGGCAGAAGCTCCCTGACAGGAAGCCGAGGCAGTCCATCTGCTCCAGCTGCGGACCGAACGAGTCCGTGACGCCCGACTCGAACCAGCAGATCCCGCCGGCGCTCGAGCCCGCACAGCACGATGCCCGCGTCACGCGCCTCCGCCAGCAGCGAGTCCACGCCGTGCACCCGCCAGATCGCGAGCATGTTCGCCGTGTTGCCGCCGCCCACGAAGATCAGATCCTGGTCGAGCACCGTCGACCGCAGATCCTCGGGCGGCCAGGGGAAGAATTCGAGCCGTGTGACGTCGGCCAACGACCCGAAGCGGTCGTACGTGCGGAGCGCCTGCTCGGGATCCTCCGCCGACGCCGTCCCGATGTAGAGCACGCGCGGCCGCTCCTTGCCGGTCAGGCCGACGAGGAACTCGGCGAGCCCGTCGCAGAACTTGCCGCCGCCGATCGGCACGATCGTCTGGTCAGCCATGGGGTCGGAGTATCGCGGCTGAGCGATAATCCGCTTCCCGATGGCCGACACCCGCTACGTCTACGACTTCGACGAGCCCACCGACGGCGGCCGCGAGCTGCTCGGCGGCAAGGGGATCGGCCTCGCGGAGATGACCCAGCTCGGCGTCCCGGTCCCGGCCGGCTTCACGATCACGACCGACGCCTGCCGCGCCTACATGGCCAAGGGCGACTTCCCCGAGGGCCTGGCGGAGGAGGTCGACGAGCACCTGGCCCGCCTCGAGAAAACCGCCGGAAAGCGCTTCGGCGACCCCGAGGATCCGCTGCTCGTCTCCGTTCGCTCGGGCGCCGCGATCTCGATGCCGGGGATGATGGACACGATCCTCAACGTCGGCCTCAACGACCAGGCGACGGAGGGGCTCGCCCGCCGCACGGGCAACGAGCGCTTCGCGCACGACTCGTACCGCCGCCTGATCCAGATGTACGGCGAGACCGTCGACGGCATCGACGCGCACTTCTTCTCCGACGCGCTCGCCCACCAGGAGGACGACCTCCCGGGCCTGATCGAGACCTTCAAGCGCATCTACCAGGAGCAGACCGGCCGGCCCTTCCCGCAGGACGCCAAGGAGCAGCTCGGCCTTGCGGTGCGCGCCGTCTTCGATTCATGGAACACGCCGCGCGCGCAGCGGTACCGCCGCCACAACGACATCCCGCACGACCTGGGCACCGCGGTCAACGTCGTCCAGATGGTGTTCGGCAACAAGGGCGAGCAGTCCGGCACCGGGGTCGCCTTCACGCGCGACCCGTCCACCGGCGAGTCCGGCCTCTACGGCGAGTTCCTGGCCGACGCGCAGGGGGAGGACGTCGTCGCCGGGATCCGCACGCCCGAGCCGCTCGGCGCGATGAAGAACCGGCTGCCCGACGCCTTCGCCGAGTTCGTCGAGACCGTCGGCCGGCTCGAGTCCCACTACCGCGACATGCAAGACATCGAGTTCACCGTCGAGGACGGCAAGCTCTACCTCCTCCAGACGCGAAGCGCCAAACGCACCGCCGCAGCCGCGCTGAAGGCCGCCGTGGACATGGTCGACGAGGGCTTGATCTCGCGGGAGGAGGCAGTGGCGCGCATCGACCCGGGCCAGCTCGACCAGCTGCTCCACCCCAGGATCGACCCGGACACGACCTACGACGTGGCGGCGAAGGGGCTGAACGCCTCGCCAGGCGCTGCCTCGGGCGCGGTCGTCTTCGACGCCGACACCGCGGAGTTGCGCGGGAAGGAGGGCGAGGCGGTGATCCTCGTCCGCTGGGAGACGACGCCGGACGACATCCACGGGATGATCGCCGCGCAGGGGATCCTCACCGCGCACGGCGGGATGACGTCCCATGCGGCCGTGGTCGCCCGGGGCATGGGCAAGCCGTGCGTGGCCGGCTGCGAGGCGCTCTCGCTGGACAAGGACGCGAAGACCATGTCGCTGAACGGCACGACCCTCGAGGAGGGCGAGACGCTCACGATCGACGGCGGCACGGGCGAGGTCATCGTCGGCGAGGTCACGCTCATCCCGCCTGACATCAACGAGGACTTCGAGACCGTCCTCGGCTGGGCCGACGACCTCCGGCGCCTCAGGGTCAGGACGAACGCGGACACGCCCGAGGACGCGGCCAAGGCGCGCGAGTTCGGCGCCGAGGGCATCGGCCTCTGCCGCACCGAGCACATGTTCATGGCCGAGGACCGGCTGCCCGTCGTCCGCGAGATGATCATGGCGTCGAGCGAGGACGAGCGGCGCTCCGCGCTCGACCGGCTCCTGCCCCACCAGCAGAGCGACTTCGAGGGGATCTTCGAGGCCATGGCCGGGCTGCCGGTGACCATCCGGCTCCTCGACCCGCCGCTGCACGAGTTCCTTCCGCCGCTCGAGGAGGCGACGGACGAGCGCATGCGCTCCAGGATCCGCGTCCTCCGCGAGTCGAACCCGATGCTCGGCACCCGCGGCTGCCGGCTCGGCCTGATGTTTCCCGAGATCTACGAGATGCAGGTGCGGGCGATCATCCGCGCCGCGATCGCCGTTCGCGACCGCACCGGCGACCCGCCGCTCGTCGAGATCATGCACCCGCTCGTCGGCTTCGAGGAGGAGCTGCGGCGGCTCCGCGAGCTCACGATCGAGACCGCCGACGAGGAGGGCGACGTCGAGTACCTGGTCGGGACGATGATCGAGCTCCCGCGCGCCTGCATCCGCGCCGACGAGATCGCCGAGCACGCCGACTTCTTCTCCTTCGGGACGAACGACCTGACGCAGACCGCGCTCGGGTTCTCGCGCGACGACGCCGAGGGCAAGTTCCTGACGCACTACCTCCAGGACGGGGTGCTCGAGCGGAATCCGTTCGAGACGCTCGACCAGAGCGGGGTGGGGGACCTGATGCAGATCGCGGTCGAGCGCGGACGCTCGACGAAGCCGGACATCAAGCTCGGGATCTGCGGCGAGCACGGCGGCGAGCCGTCGTCGGTCGCTTTCTGCCACACGCTCGGGCTCGACTACGTCTCCTGCTCGCCGTATCGCGTCCCACTTGCGCGGCTGGCGGCGGCGCAGGCGGCGCTGAGCGAGGCGGGCGTCGAGGCCGTCGCGGTCGGCGGTGAGCCGGTTTGCTGGCGATGGCTTCCTTTCGCCGCAAGGCTCGCTCAGCCAGATCGCGACGATCGCCTTCCTGGCCTGGGCGGCGTGGACCAGCGTTCAGCTGGCGACGGATGGGCGGTCGGCTAGCTCTCGGGCGCCCGGCGGGCGGGCGAGACGCGCTGCATCAGGAACAGGCTGGTCACGAACACCCAGAACAGGAAGAACGCGAAGACGATCGTGTTCGCCGTGCCGCCCGGGGCGAAATCGACGTTGTCGCCGAGCAGCCGTCCGCCCGCGTTCACGACGAGCAGCAGCCCGACGATCCCGCCGACGTAGCCGACCGACTTCGGCAGAAGCTCGGACCGGGCGATCCCGACGGAGGCGGCCCAGACAAACGCAGCCGCGGGGAAGTCCGTCATCACGAAGGCGAAGCTCCCGAGCTGGTAGAGCCCGTAGGCGACGCCCTGATCCATCTGCTCGATCGCCGAGGCCAGAGCCCCGACGCAGATCACGCCGGCGAGGAACATGGCGACCGCGGCGCCCGCCGAGGCGGTGATGACCGCCGGCAGCCGGTCGTCGGGATTCCGTCCCAGCCGGCGGAGGGCAGCGGCCAGGGTCCCTCCGAACCAGAGGAGAAAGATGCCGCCGAGCCCGAAGAAGAACGCCTGCCAGAGCAGGTCGGAATCGTTGACCGCGACGAAGTTGAGGATGAACTCGCTGCCCTCGTCCGCCGTCGGCGGGTCGGGGACGATCAGGAACGCGACCGCCGACGAGAGGACGAACGCGATCCCGGTCCCGGCCGCCAGGCGCTCCCAGTCCCACATGGGCGCGAGCTTGACATGCGGCGCGGAAAGGCGCACCATGTACGGCTTCCTCGTCGGGCCGATCCGAGGCCCGGCAGCCGACGGAAAGGAGGCCGAGGCGTTGACGCACTTCACGCTCCATTACGGGCCTCGCCTCTCCGCGGCCTTCACCGCCTGGTAAGCCAGGCGATCAGTCGCGGACGGTAAGGCCGTTCCCGCGGCGGGCCGGAGCACCTTCGCACGCCTACTCCGCGCTCGGGCGCCCGATCCGTGGAGCCGAAGCGCTCCCGCCCGCCGCACAGACCAGAAAGGAGAACCCCTGGTGGTTCCCACGACAGGCATCAGCTGGATGCCGCATCCCAGCACCGACGAGAGAGTGGAAAGGAGGAGGAGACGTGTCGAGCTACGACCTGGAAACTCGCCGCCTGATGTGCAGTGAGCGGATCGAGCAGTTGACGCGCGACGCGCGACAACCGATGACCCGCCGGCGGAGACGCCGGATCATGCGGATCGCGCTGAGCAAGCTGGCGCTGCGCCCCAGCGCCTACCGCGCCAGCCGTCCGTCACTGGACAGCTAGTGACCGAGGCACAAGGCACACACGCGTGCGGAGTCGATCGATGAGGCGTCGATCGACTCCGCCGCGCTAGATGACGTACTCCTGCACGCTCCAGTAGGAGACCAGCACGCTGGCGACGCCGATCGCGACGAGGCCCGCGACGCCGAGCACGCCGGGCTTGCCGTAGACAGCGTGTCCGCGGCCGAACCGCGACAGCGACAGGACGCCGATCGCGCCGCCGATCAGCCCGCCGATGTGGCCGCCGATCGAGATCCCCGGGATGAAGAACGTGAACGCGAGGTTGAGGACGATGATCGACAGGGCCCCGCCGCCGAGGACGTACGTCCGCTGTCGCTCGAGCACGAATGCCGCGCCGAGGATCCCGAAGATCGCGCCCGAGGCGCCCACGGTCAGGGCCTCGGGTGAGAAGAGCAGCGCCCCGGCCGATCCGGCCAGGCCCGAGACGATGTAGAGGAGCAGATAGCGGCCGCGCCCGAGCACCTGCTCGACGGCGGCGCCGAACCACCAGAGCGCGAGCATGTTCAGCCCGAGGTGGATCGGCCCGTAGTGGAGGAACATCGCGGTGAAGAGCCGCCAATAGTCGCCGTTCGCGACCAGCGGGCCGAAGAGGACGCCCTCGCGGTAGATCTCGTTGCCGGTGCCGTTGATCTGCCCCCCGAGGGCGAGGCCGAGGAGGTAGACGCCGACGTTGATCGCGACGAGCGTCTTCGTGACGATGGCGCCGGTGCCCTCGAAGCTCGCGCGGCGCACTCCCTGCGTGACCCGCTGTGTGCCCTGCGCCACGCCGGAGTGGTCGGGACAGCGGATCCCGACCGGCGCGAAGGTCATGCAGTCCTCGCAGATCGGCCGGCCGCACTCCGAGCAGGAGACCATCGTCTCCCGGTTGGGATGGCGGTAGCAGTACATGGGCTCGGGGGCGGCCAAGGGCGGCTGTAGCGTAGTTCGGCCGTGAGAGTCCATGTCGCGTTCACGCCGGACGAGGTGCTGGAGGCGCCCGTGGCCGTCGTGGTGGACGTCATGCGGGCGACGTCGACGATCGCGCAGGCCCTGGCGAGCGGCTACGAGCGGGTCTACTGCTGCCGGGAGATCGAGGACGCGCTGGCTCTGCGGGAGCAGCTGGGGGAGGGGCTGCTGGGCGGCGAGCGGAACGCGGTGCAGGTCGAGGGGTTCGACATCGGCGCCTCGCCGCGGGAGGTGCTCGAGCCCAGGGGCCGGACGCTGATCTACTCGACCACGAATGGAACACGGGCGGTGCTGGCGGCGGCCGCGGCGTGCGAGACAGGTGTTCCTGGGCTCGCTGCTGAACCTGTCGGCGGTGGCGGGTGCAGTGCAGGACGACTGCGTGATCGTGTGCGCGGGCTTCCAGGGCCGCTTCGCGCTGGACGACGCGTACTGCGCCGGCCGGATCGTCGAGCTGCTGGACGGCGAGGTCACGGACGCGGCGAAGGCGTCGGCGATCCTGGCCCGGTCGCTTCCCGACGGCGTGGGACGCGATCATGGCGAGAACCTACGGCCCGCCGGGCCTCGAGGAGGACATCAAGTTCTGCGCGCAGGAGAACACGATCGACGTCGTCCCGCGCTTCTCGCGAATGGTCGACGGCGCCGCCGAGATCGGTCGCTAGCGGGACTCGCGCAGCATGTCGACGGTGAGTCGGCACGCGATCCCGAATGCAACGAGGATCATGGCGAAGAAGCCGCCGATGAACATGATGCCGGCGTCGGTAATCGCCGAAGAACTCGGGCGTCCGGCTCGGAGAACGGCAGCACGACAACCAGCGCGACGAACGGGAGCATGAGCATCCACCAGCGGGGAACGAGAGCTCCGGCGATCGGCTGTATCAGGATGGCGCCCGCGGCGTAAGTCTCGACCAGCCACGACTCGTCCTGCGTCGCAGAGCTCGTACGTGAAGGCAAAGACGATCGCCAGAGCGGCGTAGACAAGTGCTGCAATCGTTTGCGTCTCGCACTCGAAAAGAGTCTAAGAAGCCAACTTGACACCGAACACACGTTCGTGATAGAACACGTGTTCGGTCATGATCGCCTGCCTCGCCATCCCCGGATTCCAGCTTCGCGCCGCGCTTCGCTAAGCGGCCCAGCCTCGCGCTCGAGCCTGCGGCGCTCGCGCCTCCCGAGGGCGTCGAGCCGCTGATCGGGCCGGTGACCGCTGCGGCTCACCAGGCCGGCGTCCGGCCCGGGATGCGCATGGGGGAGGCGCTCGCGACCTGCCCACGCCTCGTCCTCGTCGAGCCCGACCCGGCCGGCGCGGAGCGCGACTGGGAGGAGATCGTCCGCCGGCTCGAGGACAACGGTTTCGCCGTCGAGTCCGCCCAGCTCGGCACCGCCTATTTCGACACGCGCGGGGTGGAACGCCTCTACGGCGGCCTCGAGCAGGCGCTGAAGCGCGCCCTCGCCGCGGTCGGCTCACACTGGGACGCGCGCGTTGGCGCGGCCACCCGTCGGTTCGCCGCCCTCGCGGCAGCCAACGTCGCGCGCCCAGGCCAGGTTCTCGTCGTCTCCGACGAGCACACGCAGGACTTCCTCGCCCCGCTTCCACTCCGCCTGCTCGGGCTGGACGAGCGACGCCGCGAGGAGCTGGAGGCGCTGGGCGTGAAGAAGGTGGGACAGCTTGCCGGGCTTCCGGGCGCTGCCGTTGCCGAACGACTGGGACCGGACGGCCGCAGCGCCTGGAGCCAGGCGAGAGGAGGGAAGCGCGGTCGCATCCGCGGCCGCCGCCCGCCCGCCGAGGTGGTCGAGGAGCTCGAGTTCCCCGAGGCGGTCGGGAACGAGATCACACTCCGCCGCGCCCTTGCCAGCCTGGCCGAAAAGGCCGTCAACCGGCCCGAGCGCGCCGACCGCTTCGTCCGAAAAGTCGCACTTTCGGCACGACTCGTCGGCGGAGCCTCCTGGCGCCGGACACTGACCTTCCGCGATCCCGCCGGCGACCACGACCGGATCCGGATCGCGCTCGGCCCGAAGATCGCCGAGCTGCCGGCGCCGGTCCGGGCGCTTCGCCTCGAGCTCGTCGAGCTGACCGAGGAGACCGGCCGGCAGCTCGAGCTCGTCAAGACCGAGGGCGCCGAGCTTCAAAACCGCCTCCGTGAAGGACTGCGTCAGGTCAAGGCCTCGACCGGCGGCGGGTCGGTGGCAACAGTGGTCGAAGTGGCCCCGTGGTCGCGGATCCCCGAAGCGCGAGCGCTCTTCGTACCGCAGGACGGTTAAACGAACCGCGGCCAGCCCTCGTCGAGCCGAGAGCAGACGGGGCGCCGCGTCTCGTCAACCGCCTCACGGTCGAGCTGATCCGGGAGGAGTGGCGCGTGCTCGACCGCTGGTGGACGGAGCAGCCGATCAACCGCCGCTACTTCGACGTCGTGCTGGAGAGCGGCCAGAACGTGGTCGTCTTCCACGACGACGAGCACGGCCGCTGGTTCAGCCAGCGGGGCGCGTAGTGGTTAGATCACACCCATGACCCTGCTCTGGTTCTTCATCTGGTTCATCTGGAACCTCGTCGGCGACAAGGAGCCCCTCACCTTCGATCCCGTCAACTTCTGGGCCGGATTCCTGCTCCTCGCCGTCGCGGTCGATCTCGCCGGAGTCCACGCGCGCAACTAGGAGCCCAAGTGTCTCCCACGATGGCTGAGGGAAAGATCTGTTACGTCGAGATCCCCGCCGCCGAAATCGAGCGCTCGGCCGCGTTCTACGAGCTCGTCTTCGGCTGGCGCATCAGGCGGCCCGATGACGGCCGGACGGCCTTCGACGACACGACCGAGGAGGTGAGCGGCGCCTGGGTGACCGGCAGGCCGCCGATGGAGGAGCCGGGCCCGCTGATCTACATCATGGTCGACGACGCGGAAGCGACCGTCGACGCAATCGTCGCCCACGGAGGCGAGATCGTGCAGCCCATCGGAGGCGACGCACCGGAGATCACCGCGCGATTCCGCGACCCGGGAGGAAACGTCCTCGGCATCTACCAGCAGCCATCGTGACCGCCGAGATCCGCGACGTCGCGCCCGGCCTGTGGATCTGGCGCATCGAGCATCCGGACTGGGCGCCGCAGGTCAAGTGGGAGCCGCCGGTGACCTCGACGGTGGTGGAGTCGGGCGGCGAGGTGGCGCTCCTCGATGCGCTCGCTCCGCCCGAGGACGCAGTGGAGATCTGGGACCGCCTCGACGCGAGCCCGCCGACGGTCCTGATCGTCCTCAAGCCCGACCATGTCCGCGACGTCGACCTCTTCGTCCAACGCTACGGCGCGAAGGCATACGGGCCCGACGTCTTCTACGGCGGCGACGCGCCCGAAACGGAGCTGGACTGGATCGGCGAAGGCAGCGTGCTCCCCGGCGGCCTGACCGCGCTCTACGACGGGCGCGGCCGCAACGAGACCCCGATGTGGCTGCCGGAGCAGCGGGCGATCGTCTTCGCCGACGCGTTGACGGAGCGGGACGGCCAGCTCGTGATCTGGGGCACGCCGTGGCACGAGAAGCGCGTCCTTCCGGCGATGAGAGAGCTGCTCGAGCTGCCGTTCGAGCACGTGATCATCTCCCACGGCGAGCCCGTGCACGACCGCGCCGCGTTCGAGCGGGCGCTCGAGCTTCCGCCCTACATGGGCGAGATCGTCGGCGACTAGAAACGGTTCGACGCGACCCGTACACAGGCGAGTAGGCTCGGCCCATGACCCATGTCCTTCGCTTCGTGAACCTTTGGCGCGCCGCCTGGTGGACGGCCGCGACGGGCCTGATCACCTTCGGCTTCCTGATCGACGGGACGTCGGAGCCGGGGCACCACGCCGGGCTGATCCTCGGCGGAATCGCGCTCGGGGTGTCGTTCCGCCGTTAGGCTTTTCGCAGTCGCAGGGCGGTCTCGGCGAGCTCTGCCCACCTGTCCTCGTGCGCCGGCGGCACCTCGATCCAGCCGCCCATCTTCCGGCCGTTGTCGGCCGGCTCGTAGACTCGGGCGCCGTCCAGTGCCAGCGCTTTCTCCTGCTCCGCCTCGTCGGGGAGCTTGAACGCCATCGTCCCGCGTGACTCGAGGCAGGCGATCAGCTTCCCGCCGGCCTTGATGCTCGGCCGGCCCATCATCTGGCTCTGCTCGACGTCGGGATCGCGGGCACCGAGGTCGTCGACGATCTCCTCGAAGCGAGCGCGCGGGTTCACGAGAGCCGACCCTACTGCTCGCGGATGAACGCCGCGAACCCGTCATCCGGCGCGTGGAAGTTCAGGAACCGGACCGGTGACTCGACGCGCAGGATCCCGTGCTCCTCGCCCGGCGGCGCGGCGACGAACGGCCCAGGCCCGAACCGTGCCTCGCCGCCGTTCGCCCACAGCCCGAGCTCGCCTTCGAGCACGTAGAACGAATCGATCTGCGCGTCGTGCCGGTGCGGCGGGATCGGGCCGAACCCCCCGAGCGCCTCGAACTCGAGGAAGCAGACCTCCGGCCGCGCGGCCCGCACGGTGATGGTCCGAACCGGGTGCTCGAGCCGCTCCCCGCCGCCCGGCTCGGTGATCTCCGCATCGCCCGGCCCGCGCGGCTCGTCGACGTCGACGCTGTCCCACTTCGCGTCCTCGCCTTGAGTCCGGCGGCGGATGTACTCGATGAAGCCAGAGTCCGGCGCGTGCAGGTTCAGGTACCGCGTTCGCTCATGCCCTGCGGAGCTCGTGAAGCCGTGGACGATCCCGGGCGGAACCGCCACAGACGCTCCGGCACTCGCCCGAAGTGTCTCCGTCCCGCAGAGGATCTCGAGCTCGCCTTCCAGGACGTAGAACGCGTCGACGTGGTGCTCGTGGTAGTGCGGGCCGGTGCCGACGAAGTCCGGTCCGACCGACACCTCGTTGACCGAGAGCTCTGGCCGCTCGAGCTTCACGACGATGTGCGCTCCCAGCCGTTCGCCCTCGCCAGGTTCCTGAACGATGGCACTCACGGGACCAAAACTAACTGCCAGACACCGGTTGACACCTCGACCATGGAAAGCGAACATATGTTCGATTGTGGCATATACCGAGCTTCACGCGCACTCCTCCTACTCGTTCCTCGACGGCGCCTCGCTGCCCGAGGAGCTGGCGGTTCGCGCGGCCGAGCTCGGCTACGAGGCGCTCGCGCTCACCGACCACGACGGCGTCTACGGGTCACTCGAGTTCGCACACGCTGCGAAGTCGTTCGGCATCCGGCCGATCACCGGCGCGGAGGTGACGCTCGGCGACGGCTCGCACGTCACGTTGCTGGTGGAGAGCCCGCGCGGCTACGCGAACCTCTGCCGCCTGCTGACGGCGGCCCATGCCGGGACACGTCCGAAGGAGGGCGAGCCCGCATTGGATCCTGCGCTCGACCAGGCGCTGCTGGAGGAGCTGAACGACGGCCTGGTGTGCCTGTCGGGCTGCTCGCGGTTCGGCCTCGGCGTGCGAAACCCGAACGCCGCGGCCCGGCTGGCGCAGGCGTTCGGGCGCGAGCGCTTCTTCGTCGAGCTCCAGCGGCCGTTCGAGCGGGGCGACGTCAGGCGGAACGCGCGGCTTCGGGAGCTTGCCGAGACGCTGCGGGTCGTGACGGTCGTGACGGGCGACGTCCACGCGCATGCGGCCTCGCGGGCGCCGCTGCAGGACGCGCTCGTCGCGATCCGGCACCGCACCTCGCTCGAGGGCTCGGAGCCGGAGCGGCGCGGGAACCACGAGGCGGTGCTGCGGGCACCGGACGAGATGGCGGGGCGCTTCCCGCTCGACCGGGAGGCGGTGGAGCGCACGGCGCTGGTGGCCGAGCGCTGCGAGTTCGACCTCACACAGGAGCTCGGCTATCGCTACCCGGACTTCTCGGACGGGGCCGAACCTGCCATCACCCGCCTGGCAGAAGTCTGCAACCAAGCCTTTTCGGGGCGGTACTCGGAGGCAAGTAACAGTCTGTTACTAAGTGCCCGGGCCCGGCTCGACGAGGAGCTGGCGCTGATCGACGAGATCGAGCTCGCCGGGTTCTTCCTCCTGCACTACGAGGTGCTCGAGCTCGCGCGGGAGGTCGCCGTCGAGGTTCGCGGCCGGGAATCGCCGCGGAACTCACTGCCGCCGGGCCGGGGGCGAGGGTCGTCCGTCGGGTCGATCGTCTGCTACCTGACCGGGCTTTCGCACGTGGACCCTGTTGAGGCGGACCTCTCGCTCGGGCGCTTCATCAACCGAGAGCTGACCGGCGTCCCGGACATCGACCTCGACTTCCCGCGCGACATCCGCGAGAAGCTGATCGTCGCCGTCACCGAGAAGTACGGGCGGGAGCACGCCGCGCTGGTCGCGAGCTTCTCGACGTACCGGTCGCGCGGCGCGATCCGCGACATCGGCAAGGCGCTCGGCCTCCCGTACGGCGAGCTCGAGCGGCTCGCGCGGGTCTCGGACGGGTGGAACGCCAAGCGGGTCGCGGAGGAGCTGCAATTCGTCCCGGGGTTCGAGGATCGCGCTCAGTCACCGCGCTGGCGCGCCTTCGCCGAGCTGACGCACGAGATCGCCGGGCTGCCGCGGCACATCTCGCAGCACCCCGGCGGGATGGTGATCTCGACCCGGCCGCTGGTCGAGCTCGTCCCTGTGCAGCCCGCGGCCATGGCCGGGCGGCAGCTCGTCCAGTGGGACAAGGACTCCTGCGACGACGCGGGCTTCCTGAAGATCGACCTGCTCGGGCTCGGGATGCTCTCGGCGGTCGAGGAGTGCGTCGACGGGATCGCCCGCGCTACGCGCCCTAGTAACCCGATCGACCTCTCGCGGATCCCGCTGGACGACCCGGAGACCTTTGCGCAGATCCGGGACGCGGACACGGTCGGCGCGTTCCAGATCGAGAGCCGGGCGCAGATGCAGACGATCCTGCGCACCAGGCCCGAGACGCTCGAGGACATCATGGTGCAGGTCGCGCTGGTGCGGCCGGGGCCGATCCAGGGCAAGGCCGTCCATCCGTACATCGAGCGTCGGCAGAAGCTGCGGGAGGATCCGTCGTACGAGCCGCCGGCCGACCATCCGTTGCTGCAGGAGCCGCTGCGGGACACGCTCGGCGTCGTCGTCTTCCAGGACCAGGTGCTGGAGGTGGCGATGGCGCTGGCCGGGTTCAGCGTGGGGGAGGCGGAGGGCTTGCGGCGGGCGATGAGCCGAAAGCGGAGTGAGGCCGCGCTCGAGGCGTATCGGCGGCGGTTCGTCGAGGGCGCGCTCGGGCGGGGTGTGGACGAGGAGCTGGCGGATTCGATCTACGACAAGCTCGTCGCCTTTTCGGGGTTCGGGTTCCCGAAGTCGCACGCGGCCGCCTTCGGGCTGCTGGCGTACCAGTCGCAGTACCTGCGGTGCCACTTCCCGGCCGAGTTCCTGGCGGCGCTCTTGAACGCGCAGCCGATGGGCTTCTACCCGCCGGCGACGCTGGTGCGGGACGCGCAGCGGCGCGGGGTGGAGGTGCTCCCGCCGGACGTGAACCTCAGCGAGGCGAAGTGCGTGGTCGAGGACGGACGTATCCGGATGGGGATCGAGTACGTGACGTCGGTGGGCGAGGACGACGCGAAGGCGTTGGTGGCGGAGCGCGAGCGGGGCGGGCCGTTCCTCGACGTCCGGGATCTCGCGCAGCGGGCGCCGCTTCGGCGGGAGGGGCTGCAGGCGCTGATCGAGTCCGGCGCGTGTGCGTCCTTTGGTGAGGGGGCGCGGCCGCTGATCTGGGAGGCAGGGCTGGCGCCGCGGTCGTCCTCGGTGCCGGGGTCGGGCGGGGAGGTCCGGCAGCTCGCGCTACCGCTGGACCCGACGGTGGAGACGCCGGAGCTCCCTGAGCCGACCAACTGGGAGCGGATGCTCGCGGACTATCGGACGACGAGCGTCTCGGTGGGCGTCCACCCGATGGAGCTCCTGCGCCCGCACCTTCCGGCCACTGTCCGCTCGAGCCATGACGTGTCTCTGACACTCAACGGGGCCCAGGTGGCCGTGGCCGGAATGGTCGTGGCGCGCCAGCGCCCGTCCACGGCGAAGGGCGTTGTCTTCCTGCTGCTCGAGGACGAGTTCGGCCAGATGAACCTGATCGTCCCGCCGCAGGTCTACGAGCGCTTCAGGCCGGTCGTTCGGGCGGAGAAGCTGGTCCTTGCGCGAGGGCGGTTCGAGCGGCAGGGGCGGAACCAGAACGTCCTCGTGCGGGAGATCGAGACCCTCGCGCCGCTCGCCCGGCGCCTCGCCGAGGTCGAGCAGCTCGGCGACTCACTCCCGCCGGCGCACCACTTCGGCCACCGCTAGCAACAATTGAGAGCGGTATGGGCCTTGCAGATCGGGAGTACGCGCGACGCGGAACCTCGCGACGGCGGCGGCTGGTCGCCAATTCCGTCGGCGTTGTCCTGGTCCTGGCGGTCATTGCTTCAGCCGTCTTCGTTCTCCGCATATCGGACGAGCAAGGGCCGACGGCGATGATCTCTCCCGGCGTCGCCGGCCTCGGCGCCGGCGTCGAATCGCAGGACCTCTACCCGGCGGACGATCCCTGGGCCGCCTACCTCGCTCCGGAGAGCGCGTGTCCGGGTGGAGACACTCGCTCCACATCCGTTCGGGTGCAGCAGCAGACGATGATCTGCCTGCTCAACTGGGCCAGGCAGCGTCGAGGGCTTTCAGCGCTTCCCGAACAACCGCTGCTCTCACGTGCGGCGGCACTGAAGGGACGAGACATCCATGCCTGCGCCGACTTCGCTCATGAAGCGTGCGGAAAGCCGGCGAATGCCGTCGTGACCGAAGCGGACTACGAGCCTGACGGCTGGGGCGAGAACCTCTACCTGGGCCCCGGGGAGCTCGGGCGGCCGAGAGTCGCGTTGGATGGGTGGCTGAACTCCACCGGTCATCGCGAGAATCTCTTCCGAGCCGACTGGGCCGAACAAGGCGTCGCGCTCGTCGAGGTCCCGTTGTTCGAGGGCCAGTCGGACGTAGCAATCTGGGTCTCGCACTTCGGGCGCTAGCCGACGGCGGCCGGATGCCGCCACGCGCCCTCGCAGCGACTCTCTGCGAAGTCTTCGACGGGACGCCGGGCGGCGACGAGGTCCGGCGCATTCGGGTCGACCGGGTAGCGCCGCAGGACCTCCCGCATCCGAGTGACCTCGGACCGGACGTCCTCGGGCGAAGACTCCTCCCAGTTCCCGAGCCGGTCCTGATCGTGCGTGGTGCTGTGCTGGTCGAGCAGGTACATGATCGTCCCGGTCTCGCGGCACCAGTCCGCGGGAGCTGCCTCCTCGTCGCCGCCGCCGCAGCCGCTCAGCGCGAGCACGCCGACGAAGACCGCGGCGAGCCTCACACGTCCTCGATCTCGAGCCCGAACCGGGGGAGCCGGTCGATCACGGCCTGGTTGAACTCGGCGGCGTACTCCTCCGCGTCGTCGTCCTCGAGCATGCCCGCATACGCGTCGCGCATCTCGCCGAGCGCCTCGGTGCCGTGCTCGACGAGCTCCTGATAGCGCCCGAAGACCTCCTCGGCGTCCTCGCGATCCGCGTCGTCGTACGCGCGCTCGGCCTCGTCGACGCGGCGGAGGAACTCGGCGTCCTGCTCCTCGAAGAGGTCGAGCTGTCGAGCGATCACCTCTGAGAAGCGGCCCCGCACGGCGTCCCTACAGTACCGCCGTGATCGTCCGGACCTGGAACCTGTTCCACGGAAACACCGTCCCGCCGGGACGGCGCCGCTACGTCGAGGAGATGATCCGGCTCGTGACCCACGACGGCCCGGATGTCGTCTGCCTGCAGGAGGTGCCTCCGTGGGCGTTCGGGCCGATCGGCGAGTGGAGCGGGATGCAGGTCTACGGCGAGATCGCCGCGCGCCCCACGATCGGGCCGATCCCGTCGACGGTCGGCCTCGGCCGCGTGATCACCGACCTGAATCCGGGGCTGCTCCGCTCGGGCTTCGAGGGTCAGGCGAACGCGATTCTCGTCGCGCCCGGTCTCAGGATCCTCTCGCGGCATGTCCTGACCCTGAACCCGCTGCAGTTCCGGCTCCGCGAGGGCCGTAGGCTTGGGCTGCCGATCGTGTCGCTGCTCGCCTGGGGCAAGGAGCGCCGGCAGTGCCAGGCCGTCCGGCTGGACGGAGGGATGGTCGTGGCGAACCTGCACGCGACGAAGGCGCGGAACCCGCGGATCCCTGACGCCGAGATCGTCCGCGCGGCGGATTGGGCGGCCGGGCTGGCGGGTGACGCGCCGGCAATCCTCGCGGGCGACTTCAACGTCGACACGGCGCGATCGGTCACGATCGAGCAGCTCGACGGCTACACGAAGGCGGGGCCCGGGATCGACCACGTGGTCGCCCGGGGCGCCTCGACGGGGCCCTACGACCGCTGGACGCCCGAGCGCCGGCGACTCGGAAAGCTCGCGCTCTCCGACCACGCGCCGGTGGAGGTCGAGGTCACGTGACGTTCGAGGAGGCGCGCGCGGCGTTTCCCGTCCTCGAGCGGTACGCGTACCTGAACGCCGGCTCGGTCGGGCCGCTCGCCCGCCGCACCTACGAGGCGCTGATCGCGGCCGAGAAGGACGAAGTCGAGGAGGGACGGGCGGGCTGGCCGTACCTGAACCGCATGCTCGAGGCGCGCGAGGAGCTTCGGGCCGAGCTGGCGGCGCTGATCGCCGTTCCGCCCGGGAACATGTCGCTGACGACCTCGACAACCGAGGGCTGCCGGATCGTGATGGCCGGCCTGGAGGTCGGGCGCGACGACGAGATCGTGACGACGGACGCCGAGCACTTCGGACTCCTGGGTGCGATCCACGTCTCGGGCGCCAGGATCCGCGTGGCCGCGGTGCGGGACCGGCCGGCCGCGGAGGCGGTCGAGGCGATCCTGGGCGAGGTCGGCCCGAAGACGAAGCTGATCGCGCTCTCCCACGTGCTCTGGCTCGACGGGCACGTGATCGACCTCGAGGCGCTTCGCGCGGCGGTCGACGTCCCGCTGCTGGTCGACGGCGCCCAGTCGGTCGGCGCGATCCCCGTCGATGCGTCGCCGTACGACTTCTACACGGTGTCGGGCCAGAAGTGGCTCTGCGGGCCGGCGCCGACCGGCGGCCTCTACGTCAAGGAGCCGGAGCGGCTCGCAGTCGCGCTTCCGAGCTACTTCTCCCAGGCCGGCTACGAGCGCGACGGCCGCTTCGAGCCGCGCGAAGGGGCCCAGCGGTTCGATCCGGGATGGATCCCCGTGCCGTATCTGGAGGCGCTTATCGCGGCGCTCGAGGTGCCTCCGGACTGGCGCTTCGAGCGGTCGCGAGAGATGGCCGAGCGGTGCCGCGAGCTGCTGCTCGAGATCGGCTGCGACGTCGTGACGGAGCCGGGTCACTCCAATCTCGTCTCCTGGCGCTGGGAGGGAGACACGAAGGAGGCTGCGACCGCGATCGGCGAGGACGGCATCCTGATCCGCGACCTCCCCGGCACGGGGCTGCTCCGCGCATCGTGCGGCTACTGGACGAACGAGGACGATCTCACTCGTCTGGCAGCTGCGGTGGAGCGCTGCGCCAGATGACCTCGTCCTTCTCGTCCAGCGCGACGACCGCCTTGACGCGGTCGCTCGGCGGGTCCGCGTAGAACGCGTTTCCGCGGACCGCCGCCATCGGCACCAGCCGGTCCTGGGCGTCGATCACACCAACGCGCTTGACGCCGTCCGCGGCGAACGCCGTTGAACGCCTCGAAGGTGCGGAGCTCGGTGCCGGGGATGAAGCCGCTCCGGCTCAGCACGAGCACCGGCGAGGTCGGATCCGGAAAGCGGTTGAACTGCGTCTCGCACACGTAGTTCGGTCAGCTGCCACTCGCCGGACCGGTGCTCAGACGTACCCCAGCACGAGGAGCCGTCCTCGCGCGGCATGCGGACGAGCCGGATTCCCGACCGCTCTGCGATCAGCAGCGCCTCGCCGGTCGTCTTCGGGCTCCCCGGGGTGAAGAGCTGCTCCGGGACCGCCATCTCGAACGGCCGGCCCTCGGTGGACATGACGCCGAGCGAATAGTCCTTGTCTCCGCCGTCGCGCAGCACCAGGAAGGCGGCACCGGCCGCGATCAGGACGACGACCGCAAGGGCGGCGAACACCGTCCGCCTCGACATATCGGAAACGATGCCAGACGCGTCGCGCGAGGGACTGTCCCTCGGACCCCGGATATCCCTGGACCTGAAACCGCCGCGGCTAGAGGTCCGCGAACAGATCCACGACGTTCCCGTCGGGATCCTCGACCATCGCGTAGCGCATGCCCCACGGGGCGTCCCAGGGATCCTTGTGCCCGGTGCCGCCGTGCTGGAGCAGGTTCGCGTAGGCGGAGTCGACCTCGGCGGGGGAGTCGCAGCGGAAGGCGAGCGAGCTCCGGTGACCCCCGGACGGCGCCTGCCACTCCGGCTCGAACGAGCGGATGGTCTCCTCTGTGTCCAGCATGACGCGAACGCCCGCCGCCCTCGCCTCCGCGTGGCTCTCGGACTCCGCGCCGTCGGGAAACTCGAGCCCGAGCTGCCGGTAGAAGCCGAGCGCCCGGCCCATGTCGGTGACGACGATCCCGATGGCCTCGAACCGTGGGGTCATGCCGCGTCCGCCGCGGTCCGCAAACCGAGCTCCCGCGAGATCGGCTTCATCGCGTCGGTCACGTTCTGGATGTGCTCGTCGAGCTCGAGCCCGAGCAGCTCCGCCCCCGCGTAGACCTCGTCCCGGTGGACGCCGGCCGCGAACGACGGCTGCTTGAGCTTCTTCTTCACCGACCTGGGCGTCAGGCTATCGATCCCGTCGGGCCGGACGAGCCCGCACGCGTGGATGAACCCGGCGAGCTCGTCGCACGCGAACAGCGTCTTCTTCAGGTCGGTGTCACGCGGCATTTCGAGGTGCTCGGCGTGTGAAAGCACGGACTCGATCAGCTCCTCGGGATAGCCCTCTTCGCGCAGGATGGCGGCGCCGTCCTGCGGGTGCTTGTCCAGCGTGGGGTGGATCTCGTAGTCGAAGTCGTGGAGGAGTGCGGTTGCGCCCCAGAGCTCCTCGTCACCGCCGAGCTTGCGCGCGTACGCACGAACGGCGGCCTCGACAGCAAGCGCGTGGCGCAGGAGCGCCTCGCTCTTCGTGTAACGAGTGAGCGTGTCCCAGGCGCGGTCGCGAGTGACCTCCATAGCGGTCATTACCATAGTCCGCTCGTGTCGGCCACCATCGTCTCGAGCGGTCTGATGGAGAGCTTCGTCATCGAGGGGGGGACGCCCCTCGGCGGACGCGTCTCCGCAGCCGGGAACAAGAACGGCGCGCTGCCGATTCTCGCGGCCACCCTGCTGGCGAGCGAGCCCGTGACGCTCTCGAACGTCCCGCGGATCCGGGACGTCGACACGATGGTCGCGCTGCTCGCGGACGTTGGCGCCGACGTCGAATGGACCGGCCCGAACGAGATCCAGATCGACCCGAGGAACGCGGAGAAGTCCGAGCTCGACGCCGACCTCTGCAGCCAGATCCGCGCCTCGTTCCTGCTCGCCGGGCCGCTACTCGCCCGCTTCGGCCGCGCAAGCGTCCCGCCGCCGGGCGGCGACGTGATCGGGCGCCGCCGGCTCGACCCGCACGTCCACGCCCTCGCCGAGCTGGGCGTCGAGGTGGACATCAACGGCCGCTTCGACATGCAGACCTCGGGGCTCCAGGGCCGCCGGATCTTCCTCGACGAGGCGAGCGTCATGGCGACGGAGAACGCGGTCATGGCCGCGACGCTCGCGACCGGGGAGACGGTGATCGGGAACGCGGCGTGCGAGCCGCACGTCCAGGATCTCTGCCGCTTCCTCGGCTCGCTCGGCGCGCAGAATCGAGGGCATCGGCTCGAACATCCTCCGCGTCCGCGGCGTCCAGCAGCTCGGCGGCGGGGAGTGGCGAATCGGGCCGGAGCACATCGAGGTTGCGAGCTTCATCGGCCTCGCGGCGGTCACCGGCGGCGACGTCACGATCGAGGATGTCGAGATCGACGACCTGACTCCGATCCTTCCGGTGTTCAGGCGGCTCGGCGTCGAAGTCGAGCTTCACGACTCGAGCGTTCGTGTGCCGCCGGGACAGGAGCTCGTGATCGAGGACGACCTGGGCGACCAGATTCCGAAGATCGAGGACGGGCCGTGGCCGCTCTTCCCGGCCGACCTCACCTCGATCGCGCTCGCCGTGGCCACGCAGGCGCGGGGAACGGTCCTCATCTTCGAGAAGATGTTCGAGAACCGCCTGTTCTTCGTGGACAAGCTGGTGAGCATGGGCGCGCGGATCATCCTGTGCGACCCGCACCGCGCAGTCGTGAGCGGCCCCGCGAAGCTCTACGGGCAGCGCATGGCGAGCCCGGACATCCGGGCCGGCATGGCGATGCTCATCGCGGGCCTCTGCGCCGAGGGGGTCTCGACGATCGGGAACGTCGGCGAGATCGACCGAGGCTACGAGCGGATCGACGAGCGCCTGCGCGCGCTCGGCGCAAAGATCGACCGGACCGAGAGCTAGCGCCGACGGATCTTCAGGACGAGCCGCCTGAAGCAGCGGCGTGGCTCGGGGCGCCGGCGAGGCCTGCGATACCCTCGTTCGAGCGATGGAGCGGGCGACGGAATCGGAGCGGGAGGCTCTCCCTGCACGCATCGAGCTGGGCGGCAGCGGCCGGGCCAGCGTCGCGACCGGCCTCCCTGTGCTGGACCACCTCCTCGGTCTGGTCGCGTCCCATGCCGGATTCGACCTCCAGCTCGAGGTCGCGGCCGGCGGGCCGGACGCCGTCGCGAGCGCGGCGGGGCGCGCGCTCGGGGAAGCGCTCACGGACCTTCTCCGCGCCGAGGACGCGAACGGCTGGGGCTACGCCATCATCCCGGCCGACGAGGCGCTCGCCAACGTCGTCCTCGAGGTCTCCGACCGCCCGCTGCTCGTCTCGAACGTCGATCTGTCCAACGCTCACGTCGCGGGGCTCGACCGCGACCTCGCCTCCGGCTTCCTGCGCGAGCTCGCCGAGGCGGCGGGGCTGACGATGCACGTCCGGCTGCTCCACGGCGAGGACGCGCAGCACGTCCTGCAGGCGATCTTCAAGGCCCTCGGAGGAGCGCTCGCCAGCGCGGCGGCGCCGCGAAAGGAGTAGGGATGTCGGAAAAGACCGTCGTGCGCACCGAGCGTGCGCCGGCGCCGTTCCAGGGTGCGCCGTACTCGCAGGCGATCGTCGCCAACGGATTCGTCTTCGTGGCGGGCCAGGTCGGTCTCCAGCCCGATCACACCGAGCTGGTCGGTGACGGGATCACCGAGCAGACCGAGCAGGCGTTCGACAACCTCGCCGCCATCCTCGAAGAGGCCGGCTCGGGCCTCGACCGCATCGTGAAGACGACGGTCTTCCTCGACGACTTCGGCGACTTCGCCGCGATGAACGAGGTCTACGCGAGGCGGATCGGCGACCGACCGCCTGCCCGCTCGACGGTCGAGGTCGCAGCGCTTCCCTCCGGCGCGAAGGTCGAGATCGAGGCAATCGCCCTGGCCTAGCCGTTCGTGCGCTTGTGTTGCATGTGACGAGCGCTTTCGACGCGCTTTTCGCAACCCTCGCGACGGCTCTCGCTCGGCTCATCGGATCGTGACTTGGAACACAAGCTCGGAGAGCGCTCGTAGCTCGGCCACAATTCGGGTGTGAAGGCGCCGGAGGTCATCGCCACCCACGCGAACACGGATTTCGACGCGTTCGCGTCGCTGCTCGCCGCCAGGCGGCTCTACCCGGACGCCGTCGTCGCGATCCAGGGCACGCTGAACCGCAACGTCCGCGAGTTCTATCGCCTCCATGCGGACGAGCTCGACGCCGTGGACGCGTCGCGGCTCGACCCGGACGCCGTCCGCCGGCTGATCGTCGTGGAGACCACGTCGGCCTCGCGCCTGGGCGACCTCGAGGCGGTCGCGCGCAACCCGGACGTCGAGACGGTGATCTTCGACCACCACGCGGGCGAGCTGCCCGACTGGGTGAAGCCCGAGAACGCCGTGGTCTCCCAGGATGGCGCGCTGACGACGACGCTCGTCGGCGTCCTGGCCGAGCGGGAGATCGGAGTGACGCCGCTCGAGGCGACCGCCTTCGCGCTCGGGATCCACGAGGACACCGGGTCCCTGACCTACCCGACTGCGACCCAGCGGGATGCCGACGCGCTCGCGTGGTGCCTACGGCACGGCGCGCGGCAGGATCTGCTCGCGCGGTTCCTCCACACACCGCTGACCGACGAGGAGCGGGAGCTGCTCGCTGCACTGATGGCCGCAGTCCGACCCGAGCGCGTGGCGGGAGTCGATGTGCTGGTCGCGGCGGTCGCCTGGCCGCGCCACGTGGACGGCGTCTCGAACCTCGCACACAAGATCGTCGACCTGACCGACTGCCGCGCGCTCGTCCTGCTCGTCGAGATGGACGACCGGGTCTTCGCCGTCACGCGCAGCCGGACACCGGACATCGACGCTGCGGCAATCGCGGCCGGCCTCGGCGGCGGCGGCCACCGCGAGGCGGCGTCGGCGATCCTCCGCGGCTCGCTCGCGGAGGCCGAGGAGGCGCTTCGCGAGGGCCTTTCCTCCGCGGCACGCGAGCCGGTCCGTGCCGAGCAGGTCATGTCCCGCCCGGCCCGAGCGGTCGGCCCGGACGAGAACGTCGCCCACGCGATGGTCGTCTGCCAGCGCTACGCGCAGAGCGGGATCCTGGTCGTCGAGGACGGCCGGCTCGTCGGCGCCGTCGGCCGGGAGGACCTGGACAAGGCGATCGCCCACGGCCTCTCGCATGCGCCGGTGAAGGGGATCATGAGCTCGCGGGTCGTGTCGGTGCCCGCCGACGCTCCTCTGGGCGACGTGCAGGAGGCGCTCGCCGGCTCGGCGGACGGCCGGGTCGCGGTGCTGGAAGGCGACCGGCTCGTCGGCGTGGTCACGCGCAGCGACGTCCTGCGCGCGCTCGGCGAGCAGCCGGCCGCCGAGGCGGAGGTCGAGACGAGCCTGGCCGACGAGCTCGCCGGCCTCGAGGGGCTCGAAGGCACCTTCGAGGCGATCTCGGCGGTCAGCGAGCCGTACGACGGCGTCTACCTCGTGGGCGGGACGGTGCGGGACATCCTGCTCGGCGAGCCGAACTTCGACGTGGACGTCGCCGTCGAGGGCGATGCGATCGAGCTCGCGCGAAGCCTCGCCGACGCTCTCGAGGGACGGGTCCGGGCGCACCGGAAGTTCGGGACGGCGGTCGTTCTCTACAGCGAGGACGAGCGCGTCGACGTCGTGACGGCGCGGACGGAGTTCTACGACGCGCCGGCGGCGCTTCCCAGCGTCGAGCACGCGACGATCCGCGAGGACCTCTTCCGACGCGACTTCACGATCAACGCGATGGCCGTGTCGCTGAAGGGTGAGGACTTCGGGCAGTTGGTCGACCCCTTCGGCGGGCGGCGCGACCTGGAAGCGAGGACGATCCGCATCCTCCACAACCTCTCGTTCATCGACGACCCGACCCGGATCTTCCGCGCGATCCGGTACGAGAGCCGGTACGGCTTCCGGATGGACGACCACACCCAGCGCCTGGCCCGCGGCACAATCGAGATGGGGCTCGTCGGCGACCTCTCGTCGGCCCGGCTGCGGGACGAGCTGATCGCGCTGCTGGAGGAGGGCGACGCGGGCGCGTCGATTCTGCGGCTCGCCGAGCTGGGCGCCGGTGCCGCGATCCATCCGCACCTCGCCGCGGACGAGCAGGCCGTGGCGCTGCTCGAGCGGCTGCGGGCGCTGAACGAGCGCTACGGCACCGCGATTCCGCCCTGGCGGCTGGCGTTTGCCGTGCTCGCGCGGCGCATGCCGCCGGACGAGGTCTACGCGTGGCTCCGCCGCCTGAAAGTGCAGCGCCGGGATCTCGAGCGCATCGCGGCGGCGGTGACCGTCGGCCCAAGGATCCTCGAGCGGCTTCGCGGAGGCTCGGCCGAGCCGGCGGACGTCGTCGCGGCGGCCGACCCGTACGCGCCGGATGCGCCGCTCTTCGCCATGGCCCTGGAGGAGCGACCCGAGCTGGACGATTACTTCCGGCGGCTCCGGAACGTCCAGCTGGAGGTGAGCGGCTCGGACCTGGCGGAGCTCGGCCTGGGCGAGTCGCCGGAGGTGGGGGAGGTCCTTGCCGAGCTGCGACGGCGGAAGCTCAACGGCCAGCTCGACGGGCGCGAGTCCGAGCTGGCGGCCGCACGGGAACTGCTCACCTAGTGCCCCTCCAGGCAATGACGCCTCTTCGCCGCGGGAGCATGCCTGGAGAGGCACTGGTGATCCACTGGGAGGCTCCTGGCCCGTACGTGGTGGCTTTCTCGACGCGCGCCGGCGGCGTCAGCGAGGGCCCGTACGAGTCGCTCAACCTCGGCATCTTGACCCAGGACGACCCCGCGAACGTGTTCCAGAACCGTCGCCGGCTCGCCGACCGGACCGGGATCGACCCCGAGCGAGCTCGGATGGCCTGGCAGCGGCACGGCCCGGTGGTGAACAAGGCCTCGCCGGAGGGGATCCTCGAACGCGTGCGCCACGAGCCCTGCGACGGCTGGTGGAGCGACGAGCCGGGCCAGGGGATGCTGCTGCTGACCGCCGACTGCCTCCCCGTGGCGATCGCGCGGGCGAATGGGAAACCGCCGGCGCTTGCCGTCCTCCACGTGGGCTGGCGCGGACTGCTCGCAGGGATCGTCGAGAACGGCGTCGCCGCGCTCGGCGAGGGCCGTCTCGCCGCCGCCGTCGGGCCCGGGATCGGCCCGTGCTGCTACGAGGTCGGGCCTGAGGTGATCGACCCGTTCACAGGGCGATTCGGCCCGGACGTCGTGTCGGAGCGCAGGCTCGACCTCTGGCAGGCCGCCGAGCTCGCCCTCGAGGAGGCAGGGGTCGCCGACGTCGAGCGAACCGACCTCTGCACCTTCTGCCATCCCGAGCTCTTCTTCTCCCACCGCCGGGACCGCGGGATCACCGGGCGCCAGGGAGTGATCGCGTCTGTCGCCTGACCGGATTCGGGAACGACTCGAGCGGATCCGCGGGGAGGTCGGCCCGCGGGTGACTGTCGTCGCCGCCACGAAGTACGTCTCCGTGGAGGACATGGCCGCCCTCGCCGAGGCCGGCGTGGAAGTCGTCGGCGAGAACAAGGCCCAGGACCTCGAGGCGAAGCACGCGCGCTACGGCGACGCCTTCCGCTGGCACTTCATCGGCCACCTCCAGAGCCGGAAGGCGCGCACCGTGAGCGAGCTCTGCGAGCTCGTCCATTCGCTGGACTCGGACTCGGCGGCGAAACGGGTCGCGATCCCGGCGCTCGTCCAGGTCAACCTCGCCGGCGAGGAGTCGAAGGCCGGCGTCGCGCCGGACGAGCTGGAGGCGTTCCTCGAGCGGAGCCCGATCGAGGTTCGCGGCCTCTCGACGATGCCGCCGTTCTCCGAGGACCCGGAGGCTTCCCGCCCCTACTTCCGCCGCCTCCGCGACCTCGCAGAGCGTCACGGCCTCGCCGAGCTCTCGATGGGAACGACCCAGGACTACCGCGTCGCCGCCGAGGAGGGAGCGACGTATGTCCGCGTCGGCTCGGCCCTCTGGCGTGAGGAATAGCCGCTTCCGGGGCTACTATCCCCTGCTCGATGGCCTTTTCCGACGTCTGGAACCGAACCCTCGTCTACTTCGGCATCGCCGAGGAGGACGACGACGACTGGGACGAGGACGGCTACGTCACGAACGAGGAGCTCGAGCGGACGTACTCGGAACGGCCGAACGTCCGCCGGCTGGCTCCGCGCCGGCGCAACAGCAGCAGGGAGTTCGACGACTGGACCGACCCCGAGCCGACGCCCGGCCGGACCGGCTCGCAGCGGCAGCGACAGCGGCAGCGCCCGGAGCTCGCGCCCGTGCAAGCCGCTCCAAACCCGTCGGTGAAAGTGCACCTCGTCGTCCCGCACACGTTCCAGGACGCGAAGACCATCGCCGACCGCTTCAAGGACTACACACCGGTGATCCTCAACCTGCAGGGCGTGGACTCGGAGCTGTCGAAGCGGCTGATCGACTTCGCGAGCGGTCTCACCTACGCGCTCGACGGCGGCATGCAGCGAATCGCCGACAAGGTGTTTCTCCTGACGCCTGCGAACGTGGAGGTGTCGGCGGAGCAGCGCGCCCAGCTCCTCGAGCGCGGCGGCTTCTTCAACCAAGCCTGACGGCTTGACTGTGCCGGAAGCCGCGCGGCTCTCGGTCGAGACTCAGCACGGGGTCTGACCCCAAGCGAGGCGCCGAGGACTCGCGAGCCCGCGGGTGGCGTGGAGCGGCGCCTGGGGTCTGACCCCAAAGCGGACTGCCGCCGCGCCTCGACCCGCGCCGGGCCGCTAACTACGCTCACACGTCGTGGCGCACCCCGACGTCGCCTCCGAGCAGGCGTATCTCGACCACGCATACGACTGCCTCGACCGCATGCGCGAGGCGCTCCTGCACGCGGGTGACTCGGTGGTCGACGAGGTCGCCGGCGAAGCGCTCGATGCGTGGAACGCACGTCGCCTGCAGACCTTCGAGGACGCGGAGCAGGGTCTCTGCTTCGGACGGATCGATCGCGAGACGATCGCCGAGCCGACCTACGTCGGCCGCCGCTGGGTGCACGACGAGCGTGGGGAGCCAGTCGTCGTCAACTGGCAGGCGCCGGCCGCCCGGCCGTTCTACACGGCGACGCCGGTCGAGCCACACGGTGTCACGCTCCGCCGCCGCTTCCGCACGCGGGGGCGGAAGCTCCTCGACGTCAGCGACGAGGCGTTGGACGGTTCGATCGCCGAAGCGGTGGTCTCCGTGGACGACTTCCTCCTGGAGGAGCTCGACCGGGTCCGAGAGGCGCGGATGCGCGACATCGTCGCGACGATCCAGGCGGACCAGTACGGGCTGATCGCGCGCGATCCGTCGCCGCCGCTCGTCGTCCAGGGCGGGCCCGGCACGGGTAAGACCGCTGTCGGGCTGCACCGAGCGTCGTTCCTGCTCTACACGCACCGAGAGGAGCTGCGGCGCATCCTCGTGGTCGGGCCCAACCCGACCTTCATGGACTACGTCTCCCACGTGTTGCCGGCGCTCGGCGAGGAGAGCGTGGAGCAGCGCGCCGTCGCGGAGCTCGTCGACGACGTCGAGGTGACCCGCTCCGACCCGCTCGACGTGCAGCAGCTGAAGGCTGACGTCCGCATGGCCGAAGTCGTGCGCCGCGCCGTGGAGGCGCGAGTCGAGCCGCAGCCAGAGCAGCTGGCGCTGCGCCTCGGCGGCGCCTGGATCCGCCTGAGGGAGGAGGAGATCGCAGAGCTCGTCGTGGAGGCGCGCGCCGAGCGCGGCGTCTCCCACGCGGCGCGGGAGAGGTTCCGGATGAACGTTCTGCGCCGCTTCTACCAGCGCTACGGCGAGCGCCTCGGCGGCAGTGCGTTCATGGCGTCGGACGAGGTCGAGGGCGCCCTGAGGCGCGAGGGACGACTGAACGGGTTTCTCGACCGGGTCTGGCCGGCGCCCCGGCCCGATCAGGTCGTCCGTCAGGTGCTCAGCTCGCGCGAGCACCTCGCAGCCGCCGCGGACGGGATCCTCGACGAAGACGAGCAGGTGTTGCTGGCGCGAGCTCGCCGCGGCTGGAGCGAGGCCGACCTGCCGCTCGTCGACGAGGCCCGCGCACTGCTCCTCGATCCCCAGCGGCCGTACGGCCACGTGATCGTCGACGAGGCCCAGGACCTGACGCCGATGCAGCTGCGGATGATCGCCCGACGAGGAGCCGGCTCGTTCACGATCCTCGGGGACATCGCCCAGGCGACCGGCCCGGTTCCCTACGACGGCTGGGGCCAGCTGCTGCCCTACCTCCCCGGAGGCGACGACGCCGAAATCGAGGAGCTCCGCCATGCCTACCGCGTCCCGCGCGAGATCATGGCTCTGGCCCTGCCCCTGCTGCAGCAGATCGCGCCCGGTACCGAGCCACCGGTGGCCTATCGGGCCGGCGCCGAGCCGCCGCGCATCCGCCGGGGCGAGCCCGCGCTGACCCGGGCCTTCGAGGAGGCGGCCCGGCTGGCCGGCGAGGAGGGATTGCTCGCGCTCATCGTCCCGCCGTCTCTTCGCGGAGGCGAGGCGCCGGCGCTGTTCGACGAGACGCGCGTGCCGATGCTCACGCCGCGCGAAGCGAAGGGAATGGAGTTCGACCACGTCGTCGTCGTCGAGCCGGCCGCAATCGTCGACGAGGCGCCCGGCGGCCAGGGTCTCCGGGAGCTGTACGTGGCGCTCACCCGCCCGACCCGGACGCTCGTCGTCGTCCACGAACGGCCGCTGCCCGCTGCCCTCGGGCAGAGGGAACGGAACCGGTAGAACGAACATCGCCCCGTGGGCGCCGTCAACGCCGCTTCGATCCTGCTCGCGAACTGGGTGGACTCCGCCCAGAACTTCGTGCAGGTCTTCACGCTCGTCTACTTCCTGCTGATCTTCGCGTACATCCTGATGTCCTGGATCCGGATGCCCTACTCGATCTGGATGCAGCGGATCCAGCGCTTCCTCTACGACGTCGTGGAGCCCTACCTGCGGATCTTCCGGCGGTTCATCCCGCCGCTCGGCCCGCTGGACCTCTCGCCGATCATCGCGATCTTCGTGCTCTGGATCGTGAGCGGGCTGGTGATCCGCATCCTCGGGGAGCTCGGCTAATGGGCCTCGCGCCGACCGAGATTCGGCACATCCCGATCCCGCGCGGCCTCCGCGGGTACCGCCGAGGTGACGTCGAACGGCTCCTGGAAGAGATTGCGGACAGCTACGGGGACGTCTGGCGCGACCGTGCGGAGCTGGTAGACCGCGTCGAGCACCTCGAGGAGGAGCTGCAGCGCCACCGGGAGCTGGAGTCGCTGCTCCGCAGGACGCTCGTCTCGGCCGAAGCGGCCGCCGAGGAGCAACGGGAGCAGGCACGCCGGAGCGCCGAGGCCGTTGTCGCGCAGGCGCACGTGGAGGCACGCCGAATCACCTTCGCCGCCACCGCGGAACGCGAGCGCCTGCTGAAGGACGTCAGGCGTCTCCGAGAGCTGCTTCGCACCGCCCTCGCCTCGGTCGAGGAGGCCGACGGCGACGACAAGGTTCCGGAGCCGATTCCGGACGAAGCCGCCGCCGCCTAGAATCCCTACGTGGCAGGGGGTGCAACACGGTTGCGGCTGCGCGTCGTCCCGGGCTCCAGGAGCCCCGGGATCGTCGGGCGGTACGGCGACGCCTGGAAGCTCCGGGTGGCGGCGCCTCCCGAGCGCGGGCGGGCGAACGACGCGGCCGTCGCGCTGCTTGCCGAAACGCTCCGGATCCAGCCGGGCGACGTGCGGCTGGTCGCCGGCCACGGCTCTCGCGACAAGATCGTCGAGGTGAGCGGGCTCGCGCCGTCCGAGGCCGAGCGGAGACTCTCCCGATGACCACGGTCGACGTCGAGCACTTCCGGGAGGTGCTGCTCGAGAAGCGGGAGGCGGTCAGCGCAGCGCTGAACAACCTCCACCGCGAGAACTCCGTCTCGCTCGAGGACGAGACCGGCGAGCTCGTCTCGGGGAGCGCAGACCAGCATCTGGCCGACACGGCCACCGAGACCGTCGACCGCGAGATCGGAACCACGCTCGAGGAGCACGACGAACGACTCCTCGCCGAGATCGACGCCGCGCTCCGGCGCATCGAGGACGGCACGTACGGAAAATGCGTCAACTGCGGCGCTCCCATCCCCCAAGAGCGGCTCGAGGCGATGCCGTGGGCGACCCTCTGCATCGATTGCAAACGCAAAGAGGAACGGGGCTAGGCGAGGCCAGGGCGACCGAGGTCCGGGTCGGATCGTCGACGAACGGCGTCGTCCCGGTGCTCGGAGCCCGGCGGTCGCTCGCGGCAACGGCCGGACAGTGGGCCGCGCTCGCCGCTGTCGCGCTGTCCGCGATCGCCGCCGACCAGCTGACGAAGTGGATCGTCTCGAACGAGCTTGCGCTCGGCGAGGAGGTCGACGTCGTCGGCCCGCTCTCGATCCACCACGTCCAGAACTCGGGCATCGCGTTCGGCCTCTTCGCCACCGCCACGCCGGTCGTGATCGTGCTGACCGGGATCGCGGTGGCGTGGATGCTCGTGTTCTTCGCGCGGTCCGGCGGGCGGCATCCAATCCTCCCGGTGGCGCTCGGCTTCCTGCTGGGCGGCAGCGTCTCGAATCTGATCGACCGTGTCCGCCTCGGCCACGTCACCGACTTCCTGGACTTCCGCTACTGGCCGGCCTTCAACCTGGCCGACAGCTTCATCGTCGCCGGTGTCGGCATCCTGATCGCCGCGCTGCTCCTCGCCGACCGGGAGCCGCGCCGGCACGCTCCTGGCTCGAGTCACCGTTCCTGACTCGGCGGCCGGGCTCCGGCTCGACCGCTTCCTTGCCGGGCTGCCCGAAGTTGGCTCCCGCGCGGTCGCCGAGCGCCTGCTCGAGGGCGGCAGCGTCGTCGTGGACGGGGAGCAGGCGCCGAAGAGCCGCCGGCTCCAGGGCGGAGAGGACGTCGAGTTCGAGCCGGATCGGGGCCCGTAGCGACTAAGCTCGCCCCCGAAGAGATCGAGCTGCGGGTCGCGCACGAGGACGAGCACCTGCTCGTCGTCGACAAGCCGGCCGGCGTCGTCGTCCACCCCTCGCCGGGTCACAGGACCGGCACCCTCGTGCACGGCGTTCTGGCCCATGGCGCGGCGGGCGGCGACGAGGAGCGGCCCGGGATCGTCCACCGGCTCGACCGCGACACCTCGGGCCTGCTGGTGGTCGCGCGGTCGGACGAGTCCTACGAGCGTCTGAAGGAGCTCGTCAAGGCCCATGGGCTCGAGCGGACCTACACGGCGCTCGTCCGAGGCCGGCCGCGGTCGAGGAAGGGCAGGATCGAGGCGCCGATCGGCCGCGATCGCCGCGATCCGACGCGCCAGTCGCTGAATACCGACAGGCCGCGCGAGGCGGTCACGCATTTCGAGCTCCTGGAGCTGCTCGCCCAGCACGCGCTCCTCCGCGTCGACCTGGAGACCGGCAGGACGCACCAGATCCGAGTCCACCTCGGCGCGATCGGGCTTCCGGTGGTCGGGGACCCGGTCTACGGAGCGCCGGATCCGGCTCTTGGCCGCCAGTTCCTCCATGCGACGCGCCTGTCGTTCGAGCATCCCTTCACCGGCGAGCGGCTCGAGGTCGAGTCGCCGCTTCCCGGCGAGCTCCAGCGGTATCTGGACGACCTCGGCTAGAATCCGCGCGTTCTGTACCCGACCCGGCGAGCTCGGGGCGTGGTCGGTGCCGGCGAGTTGTCGCCGGTTCCACGTCTCTCCCACCGGCAGTAGCACCGTCAACCAACCAAGGGGGATCATCTTGCCCGCTGTCTCGATGCGAGAGTTGCTGGAGGCCGGCGTCCATTTCGGCCACCAGACGCGCCGGTGGAACCCGAAGATGCGCCGTTTCATCTTCACGGAGCGCGGCGGCATCTACATCATCGACCTGCAGAAGACGTCCGACCTGCTCGAGCAGGCATGCGACTTCGTCCGCGACCTGTCCGCCAAGGGCGGCACGGTCCTGTTCGTCGGCACGAAGAAACAGGCCCAGGACGCCGTCGAGGAGACGGCCAAGCGGGTCGGTATGCCGTACGTCAACCACCGCTGGCTCGGCGGGCTGATCACGAACTGGCGCACGATGTCGAGCCGCATCGAGCGGCTCCACGAGCTTCGGCGCCTCAACGAGGAGGACCAGCTCGAGCTGCTGCCGGCCAAGGAGCGCCTCACGATGCTCGGCGAGCTCGAGAAGCTCGAGGCGAACCTCGGCGGCGTCGCCGACCTCAAGCGCCAGCCGGATGCGCTGTTCGTCCTCGACCTGCGCAAGGAGCAGATCGCCGTCCGCGAGGGGCGGCGGCTCGGCCTCCCGATCATCGGCCTCGTGGACACGAACTGCGACCCCGATGAGGTCGACCTCGTGATCCCGGGCAACGACGACGCGATCCGCTCGTGCGGGCTCATCGTGCGGGCGATCGGCGACGCGATCGAGGCGGGGAAGCAGGGCGTGACCGAGCAGGAGTTCGAGCAGAACGGCCAGCGCGAAGCCGCCGTGGAGACAGCGCCGGAGCCGGAGCCGCCAGCCGCCGTGGAGACAGCGCCGGAGCCGGAGCCGCCAGCCGCCGCGGAAACAGCGCCGGAGCCGGAGCCGCCCGCCGCCGCGGACACACAGCCGGAGCCGCCCGCAGCCGCGGACACACAGCCGGAGCCGCCCGCCGCCGACGAGACGCCCGTCGAGCACGAGCCGATGGCGCAGGCGGAAAGTGCCGCAGAGACCGAGGCCGCGGAAAGGACAGAGACCACAGAGGCCACAGAGGCCACAGAGGATGCACCAGCCCAGGAGGGGGAGGGCCAGTGAGCACGACCGAGATTCCAGCCGGGCTCGTCAAGCAGCTCCGCGAGGAGACGGGCGCCGGGATGATGGACTGCAAGCGCGCCCTGCAGGAGACAGGCGGGGACGTCGAGGCCGCCAAGCGGCTCCTGCGCGAGCGCGGGATGGCCGAGGCCGGCAAGCGCGCCGGCCGCGAGACGACCGAAGGCATCGTCCTCTCGCGCGTCGGTGACGACCGCGGCACGCTGGTCGCCGTCGGCAGCGAGACCGAGCCGGTGTCCAAGAACGAGGCGTTCCTCGACTTCGCCCAGAAGCTGCTGGAAACCGTCGACCAGGACGGGCCCGAGGCCGTCGAGGAGCTGGAGGACGACCGCGTAGAGCTCGTGGGCAAGATCGGCGAGAACATCGCGATCCGCGGTGCGACGAGGTTCGAGGGTGACGAGACGATCGCCGCCTACGTCCACCCACCGGCGAACAAGATCGGCGTGCTCGTGAAGATCCGCGGCTCGGCGGAGCTCGCGAAGGAGCTCGCGATGCACATCTCCTTCGCCGCGCCGAGATACCGGAGCCGCGACGAGGTCCCGGCCGAGGAGATCGACGCCGAGCAGGCGATCTACGAGAACTCCGACGAGGTGCAGTCGAAGCCGGAGCAGGTGCGGCCGAACATCGTCGAGGGCATGCTCCGCAAGCGCTTCTTCGCGCAGACGGTGCTGCTCGACCAGGAGTGGATCCACGAGAGCGGCAAGACCGTGGAGAAGGTGCTCCAGGAGCAGGACGCCGAGGTGCTCGACTTCGCGCGCTACGCCCTTGCAGGCTAAGTGGAGCTCCTCCCGCGATGAAGCACGAGTCGTCGCAGAATGAGCTCTGAGTCCAACGGCAACCGGCCGATCTTCGGCCGGGTGCTGCTGAAGCTCTCCGGCGAGGCGCTGATGGGCGAGCAGGAGTACGGCATCGACCTCCACGAGGTCGAGCGCATCGCGCGCGAGATCGAAGAGGTCCACGAGCAGGGCGTCCAGATCGCGATCGTGGTCGGCGCAGGGAACATCTACCGCGGGATGACCGCGGCGGCCGACGGCATGGACCGGGCGACCGCGGACTACGCCGGCATGCTCGCGACCGTCCTGAACGCGCTGACGCTCCAGGACGTCCTCGAGCAGCAGGGGATGCACACGCGGGTGCTGTCCGCGATTCACGTGTCGGAGGTCGCCGAGCCGTACATCCGCCGGCGAGCGATCCGGCATCTCGAGAAGGGCCGTGTGGTCATCTTCGCGGCCGGCACCGGCAACCCGTTCTTCACCACCGACACGGCCGCCGCGCTGCGCGCGCTCGAGATCGGGGCGGACGCGATCCTGATGGGCAAGCACGCGGTCGAGGGCGTCTACGACGGCGATCCGCGCGAGGAGCAGGGCGCCGAGTTCCTTCCTGAGCTGACGCATCTCCAGGCGATCGAACGGGGCCTGCGCGTGATGGACACGACGGCGCTGTCCCTGTGCATGGACAATGCGCTTCCGATCTACGTCTTCGCGCTCGCCGAGGGCAACATCCGGCGGGTCGCGCTCGGGGAGCGCGTCGGCACGATCATCTCGACACCGACGACCGGAGCCACCACATGATCGACGACCTCATCAGGGATGCCACGACCAGGATGGACAAGTCCGTCGAGGCGACGCACAACGAGCTGAACACGATCCGCACGGGCCGGGCGTCGGCGGCGCTGCTCGACCGCGTGACGGTCGACTACTACGGCCAGCAGACGCCGCTGAACCAGCTGGCGACGCTGAACGTCCCCGAGCCGCGCCTCCTCACCGTGCAGCCGTTCGATCCAAGCTCGCTCGGGTCGATCGAGCGCGCGATCCAGGAGTCCGATCTCGGGCTCAACCCGTCGAACGACGGGAAGATCATCCGCCTGCCGATCCCGCAGCTGACCGAGGAGCGCCGCCTGGAGCTCGTGAAGGTCGCGCGTCAGGTTGCGGAGGAAGGACGGGTGGCCGTGCGGAACGTTCGTCGTGACGTGATCCACCACCTCAAGGAAGAGCAGAGCGTCGGCGCCGACGAGGAGCACCGGGCGGAGGACCGCGTCCAGAAGCTCACGGACGAGCACGTTCAGCGGATCGACGAGCTGCTGAAGCGCAAGGAAGCCGAGATCACGGAAGTCTGAGAGTTCGTTCCGGGATGCTGCTCCTTGCCAGGGTGCGATGGGTGGATGCCAGGCCCGGACGCAGGGCGCGTTCATATCCCCTGGATATGGGCGCAACCGAGGACGACGCCTGGCGCCGCACAGCGCGGCCTGGCGAGTCAGCTTCATTCCGGAACGAGCTCTAGGGACGCGTGGGCCTTCTCGCGCGCCTGCGGCGCCGGCCTGAGATCCCGCGCGAGCCTGCGGAGATCCCGCGGTCCGTCGCGATCATCATGGACGGGAACTCGCGCTGGGCCACCGAGCACGGCCTGATGGTCGCCGACGGGCATCGCGAGGGCACGCGCGCGCTTCGACGAACGGTGGAGGCGGCGATCGACGTCGGAATCGAGTCGCTGACCGTGTACGCGTTCTCCACGGAGAACTGGCTGCGTCCGCCCTCGGAAGTCGACGCGCTGATGGAGATCTTCGGCGAGACGATCCAGCGTGAGCTGCCCGACCTGGCCGAGCAAGGCGTCCGTACGCGCTTCGTCGGGCGCCGCGACCGCGTCTCGCCGGAGCTCCAGACGCAGATGGCCGACCTCGAGGACGAGACGGCCCACCGCGACCGCCTCAACCTGTGGATCGCGTTCGACTACGGCGGGCGGTCGGAGCTCGCCGAGGCGGCGAAGCGGATCGTCGAGGCGGGCCTCGGTGCCGACGAGATCGACGAGCAGGTCTTCAGCAAGTACCTGTACGCGCCTGAGCTCCCGGACCCGGATCTCTTGATCCGCACCTCGGGCGAGCTCCGGATCTCGAACTTCCTGCTCTGGCAGCTCGCGTACTCGGAGCTCGTCTTCACCGAGCGCCGCTGGCCCGAGTTCGGCCCCGACGATCTCCGCGCCGCGGTGGACGAGTACTCCGAGCGCCAGCGCCGGTTCGGCGGGCGATGACGGCGCTCGTCTCGCGGCTGCTCGTGGCAGCCGCGCTCCTGCCGGTCGTCTTCCTCCTGATCTGGGCGGGCGGCTGGTGGATCGTCGGCCTGGCCGTGGTCGCCGCCATGGTCGCACTCCACGAGCTGTACCTGATGACGCGGGAGTTCCGGCCGGTGCTGCTCGCAGGCTACGCGGGGACACTGGCGACGCTGATCGGGGCGGCGTGGGGGCCGGAGTGGGCGCTCGCCGGGTTCTTCTCGACGCTGCCGCTCGTCTTCCTGTTCAAGGCGGCAGCCGGCGCGATGCCGACGACCGCGTCGGTTGCGGTGACCGTTCTCGGCTCGGCCTGGATCGGGCTCGGCCTCGCGCATCTCGTGCTCCTTCGCGAGCTGCCCGAGCACGGTGTCCTCGTGATCTTCACTGTCGTCCTGACCGTCTTCGCGTCCGATACTGCGGCGTTTGCGGCCGGCCGGGTGATCGGGAGGCACAAGATGGCGCCGCAGACGTCACCGGGGAAGACATGGGAGGGCTTCGCGGGCGGAACGATCGTGGCGGTGCTGGTCCCGTTCTTCGCGCTCTACGAGGAGGAGTTCCTGACAGTTCCCGAGTCGCTGGCCCTCGGAGCCGTCATCGCGGTCGCGGGCCCGGTCGGCGACCTCTTCGAATCGGCTCTGAAGCGCGACGCCGGCGTGAAGGACAGCGGCCGCCTCCTGCTCGGCCACGGCGGCGTGCTCGACCGGCTGGATGCGTTCCTGTTCACCGGTGTCGCGGCGTACTACTTGCTGAAAGCGTTCGGCGCGGCATGATGAGTCGATGAAGCGCGTCGCGATTCTCGGGGCCTCGGGCTCGATCGGCCGCCAGGCGCGGGACGTGATCGAGCGGCATCCCGACCTCGAGCTCGTCGCCGCCTCGTCGGGCTCACAGCCGCTGGACGGCGTCGCGCCGCTGACCCAGGTCGGCGGCGATCCGGTGGAGCTGCTCGAGCAGGCCGAACCCGATGTCGTCCTCAACGCCGTCGTCGGGTTCGCCGGGGTGCAAGCCACGCTCTGGACGCTGGAGCGCGGGATCGACCTCGCGCTGGCGAACAAAGAGAGCCTGGTCGCGGCCGGGGAGCTCGCGCTGAGCGCGTGGGAGCGGGGTGGAGGCCGTCTCCTGCCCGTGGACAGCGAGCACTCGGCGCTCCACCAGTGCCTCCAGGGCCGCCGACCCGAGACGATGGACTCGGTCGTGCTCACTGCTTCGGGCGGGCCGTTCCGCGGCCGCAACCGATCGGAGCTGGAGGACGTAACACCCGACGATGCGCTCGCTCACCCCACCTGGAACATGGGCCCGAAGATCACGATCGACTCGGCGACGCTCGCGAACAAGGGCCTCGAGGTCCTCGAAGCGCACTTCCTCTTCGGCCTGCCGTACGAGCGCATCGAGGTCGTGATCCAGCCGACGTCCGTCGTCCACGCAATGATCCGTTTCCGCGACGGCGCGGCGCTCGCGCACGTCGGCTACCCGGACATGCGCGTGCCGATCTCCTACGCGCTCACCTTCCCGGATCGCTCGGCGGTCGACGTCCCACAGCTCGACTTCGCGTCCGGTCTCGTGCTCGAGTTCGAGCCCGTGGACGAGGAGACGTTCCCGATGCTCGGTCTCGCGCGGACCGCCGGAGAGCGGGGAGGGACGTACCCGTGCGCGTTCAACGCAGCGAACGAGGTCGCGGTTGCCGCCTTCCTCGCGGGGCGGTTGCCGTTCCTCGGCATCGCGGAGGTGACCGAGCGCACGCTCGATGCCGTGGACGGGTCGCCCGCCGCCGACCTCGAGAAGCTCCAGGCGGCCGATGCCGATGCGCGTCGACTCGCCGAGCAGGCACTGGTGACGGCGTGAACAGCCTGATCGCCATCCTCGGCCTCGCCTTCCTCGTCCTGCTCCACGAGGCCGGCCATTTCTTCACCGCTCTCGCCGTAGGCATGCGGCCGCGCAAGTTCTACATCGGCTTCCCGCCGGCGATCGCAAAGACGCGGCGCGGCGGGATCGAGTACGGCATCGGCGCGATCCCGCTCGGCGGCTTCGTGAAGATCCCCGGCATGCACCGCCCGGCGCCGTCCGAGGTGGACGCGCACTTCGGCCGCGCGATCCAGGAGGCGCCGCAGCTGATCGGTCCGGCCGAGCGCCTCAAGCGCCTGCTCGCGGAAGGTGACTTCGACGGTGCGGCAGGTGCGCTCACGGCGCTGGAGCGCACCGCGGCGGACACCGATCTCTCGCCGGCCGCTCGTAAGGGGATGGAGCGGGGGATCACGGAGATCATCGACGAGCTCGGCCTGGACGCCTACTGGCGCCAGCGCACCTGGAAGAAGATCGCAGTCATCGGCGCCGGCCCGGGAATCAACCTGGTCTTCGCCATCCTGATGTTCGCCCTCCTGCTCGTTCTCGGCCCCGGCCGGGCCACGACGACGGTCGACGAGATCGAGCGCGAGATCAGGCCGGGCCAGCAGACGCCGGCCGCGCAGATCGGCCTGCGGCCCGGTGACCGCATCGTCGCCATCAACGGGACTCAGGTGGACGCGGCGAAGATGTTCGAGCTCATCGTCGAGTCCGAGGGCAGGCCGATCCGGGTTGCCGTCGAGCGCGGCGGCCGCCGGGTCGTCCTCGACCCGGTGCGACCGTTCGAGGACACCGACGGCGCGTACCGCATCGGCTTCCGGCCCGCATTCGAGGATCTTCCCTTCCTGACGGCGGTGGGAGAGTCGTTCCGGCTCACCTGGGTGATCACGAAGGAGATCGGCGGCACGCTCAGCCGGCTGGTCCGCGGCTCCGGTCGTGAGGAGATCTCGAGCCCGATCGGGATCGTCCGCGGCTCGTCCGACGCCCTCGACCGCGGGTGGGAGACCTACCTCTGGGTGCTGGGGCTCATCAGCCTGTCCCTGGCACTCCTCAACCTCCTCCCGCTGCTGCCCCTGGACGGCGGTCACATCGCGTTCTCGATCATCGAAGGCGTCCGCGGTCGCTCGGTCGGCAGGGAGGTCTACGAGCGGGTCTCGGTGGTGGGGATCGCGGTCGTCCTGCTGCTGTTCTTCGTCGGGCTGTCGAACGACATCGGCGGGAGATCGGGTGGCTAGACTCGGATCGTGGGATCCGAGCGCAGCGTCAAGGTAGGCAACGTCCAGATCGGCGGCGGCGCGCCGGTGGTCATCCAGTCGATGACCCTGACGCCGACCCGGGACGTCGCGGCGACGACCGCGCAGATCGCCGCGCTCGCATCCGCCGGGTGCGAGGTCGTCCGCTGCGCGGTGCCGAAGATCGAGGACGCCGAAGCGCTGAAGAAGATCGTCCGGCTGTCGCCGCTTCCGGTGATCGCGGACATCCACTTCAACGCGAGCCTGGCGCTTCGCGCAATCGACGCCGGCGTCGCGGCGGTGCGGATCAACCCGGGGAACATCGGCGGCCCCGAGAAGGTCGCAGAGGTCGTGGTGGCCGCAAAGCGGGCCGGGATCCCGATGCGGATCGGAGCCAACTCGGGCTCGCTGCCGAAGCATCTGCTCGAACTGGCCCAGAAGGACCAGGCAGACGCGCTCGTGGCGGCTGCGATCGAGGAGGTCGAGCTGCTCGAGAGGCTCGACTACCGCGAATTCAAGATCTCCGTGAAAGCGACGCACGTCCCGACGATGATCCGGGCCTACCGCATGCTCGCCGCGCGGGTGCCGTATCCGCTGCACCTGGGGGTCACGGAGGCCGGCACGCCGTTCACCGGCTCGATCAAGAGCGCGGTCGGCATTGGCTCGCTGCTCGCCGACGGAATCGGCGACACGATTCGCGTCTCGCTGACGGCCGACCCGGTCAAGGAGGTCGAGACGGCCTGGGAGATCCTCAAGGCGCTCCATCTACGCGAGCGTGGGCCGGTGATGATCGCGTGCCCGTCGTGCGGGCGCGACAACGTCGGCGTCGAGAACCTCGCCGTGGTCGTCGAGGAACGCCTCCGGGAGTACGTGGAGCCGTTCGAGGTCGCGGTCATGGGCTGCGCCGTGAACGGACCGGGGGAGGCGGGGGACGCCGACTTCGGGATCGCCGGCGGGCGCGACGTCGGGTTCATCTACGCCCATGGCCGGGTGCTGAAGAAGGTCTCGTCGGACATCCTTATCGACGAGCTCTTCCATGAGATCGATGCGTGGATCGACTCGGGCATGCCGCGCCCGAAGCGGCTAAAGATGGCCAAGCCGGCCGCGCTGGCGATGGCCGAAGCGTCCCTCGTCCCGCTCGACTGACCGCGTGATCGCCCGCGCCTCACAGCTCCACCTGCCGACGCTGCGCGACGACCCCGCGGAGGCGGAGGCGGTCAACCACAAGCTGCTGGTGCGCGGCGGGTTCATGCGCCAGCTCAGCGCCGGCCTCTGGACGTTCCTGCCGCTCGGCTGGCGCGTCCACCAGCGCGTCGTGCAGATCATCCGGGAGGAGATGGACGCGATCGGCTCGCAGGAGCTGCTCGGCCCGGTGCTGACGCCTGCGGAGCTGTGGCAGAAGAGCGGCAGGTACAGGATCCCCGAGGTCTTCAAGCTCGAGGACCGGACCGGGCGGCCGTTCGTCCTGGCGCTCAGCCACGAGGAGACGGTCACGCAGCACGCGCTCGAGCTCCAGTCCTACAGGCAGCTCCCGCAGCTCTGGTACCACTTCCAGACGAAGGAGCGCGACGAGCCCAGGCCGCGCGGCGGGCTGATCCGGATGCGCGAGTTCATCATGAAGGACTCGTACTCGTTCGACCGGGACGAGGCGGGGCTGGACGAGAGCTTCGAGAAGAACCGCGTCGCTTACCACCGGATCTTCGAGCGCTGCGGGATCGAGGCGCATGCCGTCGAGGCGGAGTCGGGGATGATGGGCGGCAGCGAGAGCGTCGACTTCCTCGCCCCGGCCGGCTCTGGCCAGAACACGCTCGTCCAGTGCGAGAACGGCGACTACTCGGCCGATATCGACATCGCGCGCGCGGTGCCGCGGCCGCCCGAGTTTCCCGAGCGGCTCGACGCGCCGGAGGAGATCGACACGCCTGGCGTCACGACCATCGAGGGCCTCGCGGAGCTGCTCGGGATCGACGCGGCGGCCACGTCCAAGGCGATGCCGGTCGTAAAGGCGGACGGCACGCTCGTCCTCGCTCTGATCCGCGGCGACGACCGGCTCAGCGAGTCCAAGCTCCTCAGTCTCTTCTCCAGCGACTTCCGTCCGGCCGAGGACGAGGAGATCCAGAAAGCGTTCGGCGCCGGCGGCGGCTCGCTCGGGCCGGTCGGCATCGACGTCGAGGTGATCGCCGACGAGACGCTTCGCGAGGGGCAGTTCGTGGCCGGCGCGAACCGGGACGGCGCCCACCTTCGCGGCGTCGAGGCCGGGCGCGACTACGAGCCGCGGTTTGCCGACATCCGCGAGCCGAGGGACGGCGACGCCTGTCCGAATTGCGGCGGCCGGTTGTCGTTCACCCCGGCGATCGAGGTGGGCCACATCTTCAAGCTCGGCACGTTCTACTCCGAGCCGTTCGGTGCCATGTACCTCGACGAGTCGGGCCAGGAGCGGCCGATCGTGATGGGGAGCTACGGGATCGGGCCGGCGCGGATCATGTCCTCGGCGGTGGAGCAGCACGCCGACGAGCACGGGATCTCCTGGCCGGCGAGCATCGCCCCGTACGACGTGCACGTAGTCGTCCTCGGCGGCGTCGAGAGCCAGGGCGAGGAGGTCGCCGCCGCGCTGGACGCGAGTGGTAAGAGCGTCCTGCTCGACGACCGGAACCAGCGACCCGGCGAGAAGTTCGCGGACGCAGACCTCATCGGGATCCCGACGCGGATCACGGTCGGGAAGAAGACGCTCGAGGACGGCGCCGTAGACGTGCGCGACCGGGACACGGGGAAGGAGCGAAGGGTCCCCGTCGCCGAAGTTGGAAACTAGGTAGTAATACGACCTTGGCCCGCCGCCGGAGATTCAGCACTGAGCCGTTCGGGCCGACGCTCGAGCGGCTGATGCAGGAGAAGGGCGTGACCTACCGTGCGCTCGCCGACCAGACGAACCTGTCGGCCGGATATCTGAACCACCTCGTGCACGGCAATCGCCCCGTTCCCTCGGACGAGATCGTCCTGAGGCTCTCGAAGGCGCTCGGCGTCGAGCCCGAGCACTTCCGCGAGTACCGCCTCCGGCTGATCACCCACAGGCTCGAGCAGATGCCCGAGCTGATCGACCGGCTCTACCGGCGCCTGGAACGCTGACGCTCGCTCGGCGGCGGAGGGCCGAGCTCGTCCTCGGATGCCTCACGCCGGCGCTTCGCGAGCCCCTTGACCTCGTCGAGGAATCGCTTCGTGTGCGCTTCGAGCTCGTCACTCACAAACTCACCGGGCGGCTTCTTCACGCCAGGTTTCTCATGTTTGTGGGGTTTCGGGGTGTCTTCGGAGTTTTCCACAGGGGTGTGGATATCGTCGGTGCTGGCAACGTCCGTCTCAGAGCCGTCTCCAAGTAGTCCGCAGAGAGAGGCTGTGGACAACACGTATAGATTCCTCTGCCCGAATTCAAGCCGTACAGAGGCCCTCTGCTTGCGTGGACCTCCCCGAATCATGCGCAGTTTCCGCAAAGTTTCTCCGGGGAGAGGACGCCGCGTGAGCGGGGCTAGCTCTGACCTCGGCTGCGGAGCCGGGCCGTGCGGTACGGCACCGTCACGCACTACATCGAGCGTCAGACGACGGGGAGGCCTTTAGGGGCGCTCGGCGACCCGTCGGCCTGAACGTTGTCAACTCGGCTATCGACTTGGGCCACGCGCCACGTTCTGCGTTCACGAGCGGCTCGCCCCAGGCGCACCGCAAGCGCTAGAGGCTCAGCGCCGGTGCCATTCGAGGCGGTCGTCGTCGCAGCTTCGGCGGGCGTTGACCGGGTTGCAGCGCACTGTCCCGCCGTCGGGCATGCGCGCGACGAAGTCGCTGTTGTAGCGGGCGCTCATCCCGACTTCGGGGAAGTCGGTCGAGATGACGTGCGCGCCGCTGGCCAGCGCCGCCTCGAGCATGGCCGTGTCGCCGCTCGTGACCGTGGAGAGCGGAAGGTCGGACCGGGTCCGCACCAGGTAGCCCGCGCGCACCAGCTCCTGGATCTGCGCGGTGTTCTCGCCACGCGGCTCGTTCCGTTTGATGAAGGCGGCGTCCGGCTGACCTGCCCTGGAGTTCGTGAAGATCACGCGCCCTTCGAGATTCGGGCGGCCTGCCGTGTAGGCGGTCCGGATCGGTCCCGGGTCGTTGTCCAGCAGGAAGAGCACCTGGCCCCGACTCTCGTGGAGGCTCGGCCAGCCGTACCGGAGCACCGACTGCTCGAGCGTGAGCCCGCGGCGGCGAACGTCGTCCGGGGTGATCATGTCCCGCTCGCGAAACACCGAGCGGATCTCCGCATCGAGGGCGTCGAGGGCGGCGGCATCCCAGTCCGGCGCCACAACGCCGCCGTTGGCGACCGCCCGGCTGTCGCTCCGCTTGAGCTCGAGCAGGATCGTCATCGGGACATGACCCGGGTTTGCGTCCGACCAGCTCTCAACCTGCTCGAGGCAGGTCACGAACCGGACGCACGTGGTCGCATAGTCGAAGTCGGCGATGTGGAGAACCTTGATGCCGGGCCGACGCCACTCGAGATCAGGCAAAGGCCCGAGGCCGAGGCGCTTGCGCACGAGCGGCTCCGCGTAGAGACCGCCTGCAGGATCGCCGAAAAGATCCAGCTCGAGGCCGCGAACGTCCTGCAACCCGAATTGGTTCGGGATCGACGCATGGCTGTAGGCGAGGAACGCGTCGTAGTCGCCGGGGGTGGCGATGATCTCGTCATATTCAGCCTGCTCGGCCTCGGAGAGCTCGCGCTTGTAGCTGTTGTGCGTGCCGATCGCCTGCAGCTCATTCAGGCGCACCGGTCCCTTCCCGGCCGATGGACCGGAGGCCGCGGCGGCCGTGACTGCAAGAACGGCAGCAGCAACAACGGCGAGAAAGACGGAAGGACGACGGCGCAGGATCACGGCGATCTCCTCGAGGTCTCGACAGTGCAGGACGAGCGAGGCGTTCCCGGGCCTCTACGCCCCCAAACGCAGGCTTTCCACCTCTTCACAGTCCTCCTTGAAGGACGAGTGACGGCGCGAGAGACAGTGTGCCCGCTTGAGTTCGCGCGACGAGCATCAGCCCGAACACGTGTCGTTACCGCGGGCTACAAATCGGCAATAAGTGGCAAAACGAATCGGGAAGAGGAGGGGAGAGCCGGGGTGGGGCGGGGTCGAAACCCGCTTGTTATCGTGGTCAGCGTTACGGGGCGTGGCGCAGCCTGGTTAGCGCGCTAGTCTGGGGGACTAGAGGTCCCGAGTTCAAATCTCGGCGCCCCGATCAGAGAAAAGCCCCGCTAATGCGAGGCTTTTTCTCATTCAGGTGGTGGGGTGGGCTCAGTCGCCGCGGCCGAAACCTGGCCTAAACGCCTCCGCCGAGCGGGTGTCGAACGCCTCGAGGAGGCGCTCGCGAGCCCGCCCGCGCGGTCGGTCGGGATCAATTTGTGACGTGCCGTCGCGTGGCGTGCCCGGTAACATCGGGCGCGCGGTGACGGGCCGGAGCGTGCTGGTGGTTGCGACGGTGGTCGCGGCGGCAGGCGTGGCCTTCGGGGCTGGCTTCTGGGTCGCTGCAGACGAATCCGATCGCGAGCTGCGTCGCTCGACGACGCTGGACGGCCCGGCCAGGCGCGGAGGCTCGCGATAGGGATGGTGCGCGAGCAGAAGGCGCTTAAGCCGCGTTTGTCGGTCTTGCGCTGCAAGCTCGCCACGGCGCGGCAACGCTATTGGTGCCGCTCTGCCCGTCCGTACACGGTCGCCGAGTCAAATCTCGGCGCCCCGATTGAGAAACGCTTCAGGCCGAGGGCCAAATAGGGGCCTTGAGCCGTGCGCTCAACGACAAGTGGCGTCGGCTGGATCGGCGCCGTCGTCACGAACGCCAGTGGGCGCAGCGTTCTTGCCCAATGAGCGGGCGGCCGCTGCGCTTCCACCCGGATTGGTTACCGGCTAACAGCCTCGTCCGCCGCCCGCCCTCGAGCTAGCTAGCCGACTCGACTATCAGCGACCGGCACAGGGTCACCGTCCAGGTTCTATCGTTCCCCGAAGGCGTTGAGCGGGACCGAACGGCTAGGGCACCCTTTCGACGACAACGCGTATCCCACTCACGGTCTTGCCGACACTCCCTCTGACACGATCATCGGTGACCGCCGACCTGCTGAGGCCGCGGAGAGATTCACATCTGCGCATCATCTGTGTGATGACGAGCGAAGAGGCGAGCTTTGGAGCATCGACGATCGTCGAGCGATTCGAGTGCTGCTGCGGCCGGAATGACTTCCCGGTCGGGTGGAGTGGGCGCTGACCTCGCCCCCCGAGACGTACGGCGGCCTCCACTTCTGGGTCGCACGCTTCTTCAGTCCCGGACGTCAGATGCCGGCCCGTCACGCCGGGAGCGTTGCTTTATGCGTCCAAATCGGGTCTTTTCCAAACCTTTACGAATACGTTCGATCGCACTTCTTCTCGCAGGAAGCGTCAGCGAAGACGTCGGCGCCGCAACCCTGGACGAGGGCGTCCAGGACGTCCCCTCGGTCGACCCAGCGCAGCGAGGGATGGTCGAGATCGACGGCGGTGTCCGGCCAGGCCTCGAGGCCGAGTGAAGCCGCGCCCTCGTCGGCGCCGAAGCAGAGCAGCGTTCCGGCGTCGTAGACCTCTCGGCTGAGCGTTTGCCGGCGAGCCGTGGTCTCCAGCTCGCGCAGCTCCTCGAGCGGGTCGATTCGAATGTTGGAGTCGGAGCCGATGCAGATCCCGATTCCCCGCTCTCGCAGGCGCTCGACCGGCGCGAACCCGTCGCCGAGGTTCGCCTCGGTCGTCGGGCAGAGGCAGACCCGCGCACTCGCTTCGGCGAGCAGGTCGAGCTCGTTCTCGTCGGCGTGCGTCGCGTGCACCACGGTCGTCCGCGGGCCCAGGCAGCCGGTGCGGGCGAGCAGCTCGATCGGCCGGACGCCGTGCTCCGCGAGGCACTCCTCGATCTCGCGCGGCTGCTCGTCGGCGTGGACGTGCAGCGGCAGGCGCGCACGCTCGGCGTAGGCCCCGATCGCCTCGAGCCAGTCGGGCGGGCAGGCGCGGACGGAGTGGGGGGCACAACCAACCCGGATGCCCGCCTCACCGAGCTCCTCGAGCTGGCTGAGGTACTCCGCGGTGGACCCCTGCCGGAACCGCTCGATCCCTCCCCGCGCGTACGCGCTGAGCAGAAGCACGATCTCGACTCCGGCGTCCTTGGCGGCCGCAGCAGCCGCGTGCGCCTCGGGGAGGCCGAGGTAGTGGAACTCGCCCACGGCCGTGTAGCCCGCCGCGCGGAGCTCGCGGTAGGTCTCGGCGTACTCGCGGCGGACCGTCTCCGGCGTATGCCGCTCGGCCTCGGCGATCATCGCCTCGCGCCAGGCCCAGAAGTCGCCGCCCGTCCTGCGCCCGCGGAGTGCCCGCTGAAACGCGTGGCAGTGAGCGTTGACGAAACCCGGAACGGACAGTGTGCGCGACTCATCCACGGGGACGCATCGTCACACTTCCGACCCGGTCTCGTGCCCCACGCGTGCGCCGCCGCTCGTTACGCTCGAAGTGGGGAGGAGGTTGGAGGCCCCAGCGTCCCAGCGGGGGAAGTCGCCGAGTGCCAACTATCCTTGCTCGGGATGGCGGAACGAGTCGTCCCGCTGCGCCTTGCGCAGATCCCGAACGCGCTGACGATCGCGCGCTTCGCCGCGATTCCGGTGTTCATCGTCCTGCTGGTGAACGCCGACGGAGGTCACAGCTGGCCCGCCGCGATCCTCTTCGCCGCCGCCGCGGCGACCGACCAGGTCGACGGTTGGCTCGCCCGTCGCTGGCACGTCGAGTCGCGCTTCGGGACCGTCGCAGACCCGCTGGCCGACAGGCTGATGATCGACACGGCGGTGATCGGGCTCTTCCTGCACGGCCGTCTGCCGTGGCCGGCGCTCGTTCTGATCCTGGCTCGTGACGCCGTGCTGATCGGTGGGTACAAGCTGATCGTGCCACGTGGTTACGAGCTCTCGGTCAGCTTTGCCGGGAAGGTGGCGACCTGGATCCTCTATGCGTCAATCGCGTTCATGTTGGCGACGGAGGAGGGCACGGACTTCCCGTACGCGCTCTTCTGGATCGGCCTCGCGCTGTCGCTCTTCGCCGGCGCCGCCTACGTCGTCGGCGCGTTGAGGAGCCGGACATGAAGGCCGTCGTCATGGCCGGCGGGGAGGGCACGCGCCTTCGCCCGCTCACCTCCAATCAGCCGAAGCCGATGGTGCCGATCGTCGGAAAGCCCTGCATGGAGCACATCGTGGAGCTCCTGAAGGCCCACGGGTTCGAGGAGATCATCGTCACGCTCGCCTTCATGCCGCAGTCGATCCGCAGCTACTTCGGGGACGGGGAGGGCCAGGGCGCGAACATCGAGTACTCGGTCGAGGAGTCGCCCCTCGGCACTGCAGGCTCCGTGCGACTTGCGAGCGGGCGCCTCGACGACACGTTTCTCGTCATCTCGGGAGATGCGCTTTGCGACTTCGACCTGGCCAAGCTCGTCGAGTTCCACAAGGAGAAGAGCTCCGCGGCGACGATCGCGCTGAAGTCCGTCGAGAACCCGCTCGAGTTCGGCATCGTCGTCACTGACAGCGATGGGCGCGTCGAGCGCTTCCTCGAGAAGCCTTCGTGGAGCCAGGTGTTCTCCGACACGATCAACACGGGCGTCTACGTGATCGAGCCGGAAGTGCTGAACCATGTCCCCACCGACCGGCCGTACGACTTCTCCAAGGAGCTCTTCCCGTTGCTCCTGGAGATGGGCCGGCCCGTCTACGGCCATGTCGTCGAGGGCTACTGGCAGGACATCGGCAACCTCGACCAGTACCGCCAGGCGAACTTCGACGCTCTTGATGGGCGTGTTCGCCTGAACATCCCCGGCGTCCGGCTCCGCGGCAACGTCTGGCTCGGAGAAGGTGTCGAGATCGACGACATCGACCGGATCGAGGGCCCGGCGTACCTCGGCAACTACTGCCGGATCGGGTCGGACGCCACGGTCGGGCCCTACTCGGTGCTCTCCTCGAGCGTGACTCTGCGCGAGCGGACGCGGACAGTGGCGTCCGTCATCGACGCCGCGACCCACATCGGCCGCAGCGCGGTCATCGAGAACGCGATCGTCGGCCGGAACTGCGACATCCGCTCGCACGTGCGCATCCACGAGGGCGTCGCGATCGGAGACGAGGTCACGATCGGCGCCGAGAGCGTGATCATGCCCGGCGTCCGGATCTTCCCCTTCAAGGAGGTGGAGTCGGGCTCGCAGGTCCATGAGAACCTCATCTTCGAGGCGCGCTCCACGCCGCAGCTGTTCGGCCAGGGCGCGGTCATGGGCCTGGTCAACGTCGATCTGACACCGGACACGGCGCTCAAGATCGCAGCTGCGTTGGGCACGGCGCTCAAGCGCGGCGCCCGTGTGGTGGCGAGCCGCGAGTCGGCGCCGGCCTGCCGGATGATCAAGCGCGCGATGATCTCCGGCATCAACTCGACCGGGGTCAACGCCGCCGACCTGCGAGTCCTCCCGGCGGCAGTCGCACGGCACCTCCTCAAGAGCCATGGCTACGACGCCGGGTTCCACGTCGGTCTCAGCAGCGCCGACGTGGAGGTGGTGAGGATCCAGTTCTTCGAGCATCCCGGCATCGAGGCGTCGAGCTCCTTCCAGAAGGAAATCGAGAAGCACTTCAGCCGGCACGAGCTCCGGCGTGTCGCCGCCGCAGACGTGGGTGAGATCAGCTACCCGGCGAGGGCGCGCGAGGGCTACGCCGACGACCTCCTCGCCAATTTGGACCGCGAAGCGATCCGCAAGCGCGGCTTCCGGATCGTCGTCGACTACGGCTACTCGGCCGCGTCCTTCGTCCTGCCGCTGCTGCTCGGGCCCCTGGGCGTCGAGGCGGTCGCCGCGCATGCGTTCACACCCGACCTCCCGCCGGGGGAGACGGCGACGCTGCGAGGCCTCGTCGGCCAGACAAAACGTCTGGTAGGTGCGGTGGGTGCGGACCTCGGCGTCGTCTTCGACCGGGCCGCGGAGCGCCTCTACCTGATCGACGACCAGGCGCGGGAAATCCCTGTCGAGCAGGCGCTGCTGCTGTACCTTCGCCTGATCGGGAGCAACGGACGCGTCGGCAAGCTCGCGTTCCCGGTGACCGTCACCAGCCAGGTCGAGCGGCTCGTGGAGGGCAGCAGCCTGGAAGTGGTCCGAACTCCGGCCTCGCTCGCCGAGCTCACGAAGGCGGCGGCAGAGGACGGCGTCATCTTCGCCGGCGCCGTGGGGGGCGGTTACGTCTTCCCGGAGTTCCTGCCCGCGTACGACGCGACCGCCAGCCTCTGCAAGCTCCTCGAGCTCCTCGCCCCGGTCGACCGCAAGCTCTCGGAGCTCGTCGCCGAGCTGCCCGTCTCTCACGTCGTGCACAGGCAGGTGCCCTGCCCGTGGGCGCAGAAGGGACTGGTCATGCGGGTCCTGACCGAGCGGCTGAAAGATCGGGACGTCGACCTTCGCGACGGGATCAAGATCTTCGACGAGCGCGGCTGGGCGCAGGTGCTCCCCGACCCGGACGAGCCGCTCGTCCACGTCTACGCGGAGGGCGAGAGCGAGGAGGCGTCGGCGGAGCTGGAGCAGGAGTTGCGCACGCTCGTAGAAGATGTGCTTCAGAACGGCAGCGATACCGGCGCTTGATCACAAACGCTCAAGTTGAGGTTGACCCTTAGCCGCTCGACTGATTAACTGACCCTCGACCGAAAGGCGCTGCATGGAACCGTTGCCCGATCTCGCATCCCTCTCCGACAAAGAGCTGAAATCGTTCATCGACGATCTCCAGCGCGAGGAGCAAGAGGTTTCGTACCGGCGACGGCTCCTGCACGGGAAGATCGACATCCTCCGCGCCGAGCTCGTCTCGCGGCTGCAGCGGCAGGAAGGAGCGGGGCAGGGGCCGCTCAGCGAAGTCGACGTCGACAAGCTTGCTGCGATCCTGGCGGGCAAGGCCGCGCCGCCCGAAGCCTAGTGCCGCATCACTGGAAGGAGCACTAGTGCCGCACGTGTACTGCCCCGAGTGCGGGTTCCAGAACCCCGAGGCCGCGAACTTCTGCTCCAGATGCGGCGCGGCGCTCGTGCGCGACCAGTCCGGGGCGGACACGACCGTCGCGTTCACCCCTGAGGAGCTGGACGACCAGTCGCCGCTCGAGGATCTCGGAATGGAGGGGCCGGCGCTCGTGGTTCGCTCAGGCGGCGGCCGCGCCGGCGAGCATTTCGTCCCGAAAGGGGATCGCACGACGATCGGCCGCTCGCCCGACTGCGACATCTTCCTCGACGACGTCACGGTCTCCCGCAAGCACGCCGTACTGGTGCGGGGCGAGGGCTCGTTCACGATCGAGGATCAGGGAAGCCTCAACGGCACGTTCGTGAACAAGCGGCGCATCGATTCCTCACCGCTTGCCGACGGCGACGAGGTCCAGGTCGGCAAGTACCGGCTGACCTTCCTGGAGCAGTGAGCGCGACCGCTGTCAGCCAGGAGCGGCCGCTCACCATCGGCGCGGTCTGCCGGCTCTTGCGCGAGGAGTTTCCCGACATCTCGATCTCGAAGATCCGCTACCTCGAGGAGCAGGGGCTGCTCGCTCCGCGGCGAACCCCCGGCCGCTACCGGCTCTTCGGGGAGGACGACGTCGACCGCCTCAGGACGATCCTGCGTCTCCAGCGCGACGAGTTTCTCCCACTGCGCGTGATTCGCCAGGAGCTCGCGTCGACTGCGACGAGCCGCCGAAGGCGTACAGGCCCCGACGGCGCCGAGGTCGAGGAGGTCGAGCTCTCGGAGCTGTGCGAGCGCGCCGCCGTGACTCCGGCGCTGGCTCGCCAGCTCGAGGAGTACGGGCTGATCGAGGCTCGCATCGACGGCGGTGAACGGCTCTACCGGCAGAGCGAGGTCGACATCGCGGCGGCGTGCGGAAAGCTTGCGCAGTTCGGGATCGACGCGCGCCATCTCCGGTCGTTCCGGTCTGCATCCGACCGCGAGGTCGGGCTCCTGGCGGCGATCGTTGCTCCAGCGCTTCGCGCCAGGAACCCCGAACGACGCCAGAGCGGGCTGGACGATCTCCAGGTTCTCGCCGAAGTCGCCCAGGAGCTGTCCCAGCTCCTCTTCTGGCGGGCGCTGCGTAGGGTTGGCGCTTCGTGATCGACCTCAAGACACGTGTCCGCGAGGTGCCGGACTGGCCGGAGCCCGGTGTCGGGTTCAAGGACGTGAGCCCGCTGCTGCGGGACCCGGAGGCGCTCGCGCAGACCGTCTCGTCGCTGGCCGACTGGACGCGCGAGCGGAACCCTGACGTCGTGCTGGGCGCGGAGGCGCGGGGGTTCATCCTCGGCGCCGCGATCGCCAAGGAGGTGCCCTGCGGCTTCGTCCCTGCACGGAGGCCCGGGAAGCTCCCGCCGGAGACCGTGAGCGCCACGTACGCGCTCGAGTACGGCCAGAACGCCCTGGAAGTCAACGCCGACGCGATCGGCGACGGGGCGCGCGTGGTGATCCATGACGACGTGCTGGCCACAGGGGGCACCGTCGAGGCGATCGGTGGGCTGGTCGAGCAGCTGGGCGGGGAGGTCGTCGGCGTCAACTTCGTCATCGAGCTGACGTTCCTCGGCGGCCGAGAGCGGCTCTCGAAGTATCCGCTGCACTCGCTGATCTCGTACTGAGCGGGAAGTTTCGGCTCCCTCCCGCCAGGGATTGCTCGCCGGCGCGGCGCCGACGATAGAGAGAGTGCCGTGAATGTCCTACCGCCCGACGAGGGGAGAGCCGTCAGCCGTCTGCTCCGCCACTGCTCGGATCTGGCCCTGCCCGCTCAGGCGCAGCCGTGCGCCCAGGAGCGGCCGCGTGCCCAGGAGCGGCTCGAGGTCGCGCTCGGCGCCGAGCTGGCGCGCCGCCTAGTGGGCGCGCTGTCGGGCGATCACCGGTTGCCGGCCCGCGCCTTCCGCGACTGAGGCGGCTTCCGGACGTCGTCACCGCCGTAGAGGCGGACGACGAGGAAGATCACGCAGGCGGCGAGCAGGCTCATGATGAAGGCCGTGGCGCCTTCGACGCCGATCGCCAGCATCCCGAGCCAAAGGTAGAGACCGAGCCCGAAGGCCCACAGGAACGACGTGACGCCGCGGTCGATGCTCGGTTGGCGGAGATGCATGCGCGGCGATTCTAGAGGCGGCGGCTGCGCGGGGAGTCGTTCCGGTCCACAAAAAGGAACTGGCGCCTAGGAACCCGAGGGCACCTCTGCGCCAGTTCGTTCGCCGAGCCGGTCTCGCTTTCGTCCACCGATCCTGGTGACTTTGGCCTTCCGGCTACGGCCCTCAGGATCTGCTTCGTCCTACTCGCGTCCCGTGCTCGACGCAAGGAGGACAATAGGGCCGGTCGGGACGGGTTGCAAGGGGTCAGAAGAACAACTTCCTCGCAATTTGCAGAGTTTTCTTTTCTCCACATTTCCACAGCCTGCGGGCCATCGTGCTCTACCGCCGGCCGGGTCCAAAAAAACGATCTGGCGCCTAGGAACCCGGAGGCTCCTCTGCGCCAGATCATTCGCCGAGCCGGTTTCGCTTTCGTCCACCGATCCTGGTGACTTTGGCCTTCCGGCTACGGCCCTCAGGATCTGCTTCGTCCTACTCGCGCTCCGTGCTCGACGCAGGGGAGAGACTAGGGCCGAAGTGCTTGGCCTGCAAGACCCCACACGGCGCAATTTCACGCTATTTGCAAACGATTCAGTTTTCCACATTTCCACAGCATGATCACCATTCTGTGGATAACCCCGGGCGAGCCCCGGCAGACTGCATCGCGCTCGGTCGCCGGCCCGACGGGGGAGGCGGCAGCGCCCGCGGCTCCAGGTGCTCCAACTTGACATAACACCTGTTCTCGTGCGCTGCGGCTCGCGCGACTGACGGTGCGCGCCAGCGCAGCGCGGTGCCGTCAGCTACCGAGCCGGCACGTGCGTCTCCAGGTGACCGTGCGCTTGCCGCCACGGGAGTCGGAGACGTCGAGGAAGCCATTGACGCGTACGAGCTTCGCTCCGCGGATCTTCGCGCGCGTGGACGCGCTGAACCGGATCGGGATCGTCGTACGTCGTCCGGCTACGAGACGATGCCGCGGTCCCGCGCCGTAGAGGAGCAGCCGCTTGTCCGCGACGACGAGCTCGACCTCGGAGCGGACTACGCAGGCCTTCGGGCAGGTGACACGCAGCCTGAAGGTGTTGCCGACGATGTCGCCGAGCGTCTGGCGGAAGAGATCGGCGTCGTCGATCCTCGGTAGCGGCGCCAGCGGAACCTTGGGCCTGCCGGATGCGTCGTACTCCTCGGGGCACGCGGCGCGCCGGTGCCGACGCCTCGTTCCTCGTCTTGTGCGGCTCCGGGAGCTTCGGAAGGGTCGTCGAGGACGACCTTCCCGCTCTTGCAGACGATCCTGTAGACGTAGCTAGGCGGATCATCCGGAAGCGGAATGTCATCCGGAGGCGGAGGCGTCCTGCGCCGAGACCGGTGACGCTAGTGCGGCGGCGAGCGCAGCGAGGACGACGAAAGCCGGCACGCCGAGGCGTGTCGAGTGACGAAGCAGATCCAAGAGACTCCCCTATCCGCAGGTTGCAGTCAGGACTGTAGTGAGGCCTGCCGACGCCGTCGACCACCCGAACGGGCAGTTCTTCGGCCCAAAACCGGGAGGACATTCGGGCTCGCGCCGATCGTCGTCTCACATGCTGATTCGTCAGCTAGGTCGGCAACGCCTCCCCTGTCCGGGCCCCCGCGCCTACGCACCTCTCACCTTTTCTCGTGCGCCCGGCTTCCCAGGCGGCTCTTGCGGCATTCGGTATAGACTCGCGCCGCCCACACGGGAATCGCCCGACCGGAATACGTTTTGCGTCGCCGGCAATTGGAGAGAGAGAACTAGCGGGATGACGACGGCCGAGATCGAGTCCGTCCTCGGTAGCGAGGACTTGCGCAATCTGCTCGAAGTAGCCGAGCAGTCGGGCGCTGTCAGGCACGCCGAGTTGGCGGAGGTCCTCGAGCCACTCGATCTGGACGAGCTCGAGCGCGAGGCGCTGCAGCGTGAGCTGGAGCAGCGCGGGATCGATGTCGTCGAGGACGCGCCCCAGCCCGAAAAGGCGCCCGAAAAGGCGCCCGAGGCGTCACAGGTCGTCTACGAGACGACGACCGACGCGCTCCAGCTGTTCCTGCGCGAGGCCGGCCGGCACCCGCTCCTCACCGCCGCGCAGGAGGTCGAGCTCGCCAAGCGGATCGAGCGAGGCGACATGCAGGCGAAGCAGCGGATGATCCAGTCGAACCTGCGCCTGGTCGTCTCGATCGCGAAGAACTACCGGAACCAGGGCCTCCCCTTCCTCGACCTGATCCAGGAAGGGACGCTGGGGCTGATCCGCGCAGTCGAGAAGTTCGACTGGCGCAGGGGCTTCAAGTTCTCGACGTACGCCACCTGGTGGATCAGGCAGGCAGTGGCCAGGGCGCTTGCGGACAAGGCTCGCACGATCCGGATGCCGGTCCACATCGTCGAGCGGCTCCAGAAGCTCAACAAGGCCGAGCGGATCCTCTGGACACAACTCGGCCGTGAGCCGACGCTCGAGGAGATCGCCGAGGAGGCGAGCCTCCCCATCGAGCAGGCGCGGGAGGTCAAGGCGGCCGCCCACGCGTCGACGAGCCTCGACCAGCCGGTCGGCGAGACCGAGGACGCCGTCTTCGGCGATTTCGTCGCCTGCGGCGGGCCTCAGCCGGACGAGGAAGTCGAGGTCTCGCTCAGGAGCCAGGCTCTCGCCCGCGCTCTGGCGGCGCTCACCGACCGCGAGCGCGCCGTGCTCATCTTGCGCTACGGCCTCGACAACACCGAGCCGCGGACACTCGAGGAGATCGGCCGCACCCTGGATCTCACGCGCGAGCGCGTCAGGCAGATCGAGGGGCACGCCCTCAAGCGCCTGAGCCGGCTGCACGGGATCGAAAGCGTCGCCTAGCGCCCCTGTCGGGGCGAATCAGGCCTCGAGATAGAACTGCAGGCCCGGCGCGACCGAGCGGAGCTCGTGCAGGGCGCGCGTTTCCAGCTGGCGTACGCGCTCGCGGGTGACCCCGAGGTCGTTGCCGACCTCTTCGAGTGTCTTCGGCGTGTGCCCTTCGAGGCCGAAGCGCATCGCCACGACGCGGCGCAGCCGCGGGTCGAGGCGGAGCATCGCCTGGGCCAGCTCGACCGAGCGGAACTGCTTCGCCGTCTCGTCGTCGGGCCGGTCTGAGTGCGTGTCCTCGATCAGGTCGCCATAGAGGCTCTCACCGTCACCGACGGGCGTCTCGAGGCTGACGGGATCCTCGACGAGCTCGAAGAGCTGCCGCACACGCTCCTCCGTGAAGCCGCTCTCCTTGGCGATCTCCTCGACCGTCGGGTCGTGGTTGAGCCTCTGCGTGAGCACGCGTCGGGCGCGCAGGACTTTCCTTGCCTGCTCGGCGACGTGGACGGGCAGGCGGATCGTCCGCCCCTGGTCGGCGAGCGCCCTCGAGACGGCCTGGCGAATCCACCACGTCGCGTAGGTCGACAGCTTGAAGCCGAGCTTCCAGTCGAACTTCTCCACCGCCCGGATGAGCCCGAGGTTCCCCTCCTGGATCAGGTCGAGGAGCGGGACACCTGCCTTCGTGTAGTTGCGCGTGATCGACATGACAAGGCGCAGGTTGCACTCGATGAGCCGGCGCTTGGCAGCCTCGTCACCCGCATCCTTGCGGCGTGCGAGCTCGCGCTCTTCCTCCACGCTGAGCAGCGGACCGCCGCCGATCTGCCGCACGTACAGCTTGAGCGGATCGGACAGCGGCGTGCCGTCGTCGGTCTTCCCTGCCGGCTCCTCGCGCTCCTTCGGTTCGGTAGTGTCGAGTTCGCCTGCGCCGGGTAGCACCTCGAGATGAGGCACAAGGGTCTCTTGGACATCGGGCTCAGGAAGGCGCCGCGGCTCCACGTGGGTTGTATCGGCGGCGCACCACTCGGGTCGGATTCCCCCAATCGAGGGAGGGGCGTTGTGAACGTGCTAACCGAAGGAGATCGGAGACGTCACACGAAGGTGGGGTCGTAAGATCTATTTATGTGTGGTATTGCCGGATACAGCCTGAAGCCTGATGCCGAGATCGATCGGACGCTCGCGGCTCAGGCCCTGCTCGCCGGCATAGCGGAGCGCGGAGCCGACGCCGTCGGGTATGCGCACCGGTCGACCGGTGAGGCGGTCTTGGTGCACAAGCAGCGCTCGGGCGCGAGCGAGCTCCTCACGGAGCTGACCGTCCCGGACGAGTCCGTCGAGGTTCTGCTCCACGTCCGCGACTACACAAAGGGCCACCCCACCATCGAGGCCAACAATCACCCCGTCCGCCACGGACGGGTCGTCGGCGTCCACAACGGGATCATCCTCAACGACGAGGAGATCTTCGACCGCCACGGCTTCGAGCGGAACGAGCCTTCGATGACCGTTGACACCGAGGCGATCTTCGCGCTCGTCCAGGAGTTCGGCCCGTGGGGCCAGACGCTCGAGCAGCTTCGCGGCTCGATGGCCACCGCCTGGGTCGACGAGCGGGAGCGAGGCGCGGTCTACCTCGCCCGTGGCGTCGGCAGGCCGCTCTGGACGGGTGAGTCCCGCAGCGAGGGCATCTTCTTCGCCTCCACGAAGCGCGCGCTGGAGGTCTCCGAGCGCTTCCTCGGGCTCGAGCTCCGCAAGCGCGAGCTGTCGGAGGGCACGATCCTCACCCTCGAGGGCGGACGGCTCGCCTGCAAAGAGCGCTTTCGCCCCGACCGCGGCTTTACCGAGCAGCCCCTCCCCGCGGTGCGCGCGCCGGGCGAGCGTGAGTCCTGCTTGCGGTTGCTGACCGCGCTCGCGTCGCTCTAGGCTTCTTCGAGACACGGCCGTCCGGCGAGACGTCGTAACCGTCCTCGAGCAGCCGCTCGCGGATCAAGTACTGGAACGTCGACCAGGCGCCACGGCGGACGTCGAACATGCGATAGATCTGCCACTCGGTCAGCAGGGAGCCGTCCTCCTTTCTCGCCGCTCCCCACTCCTGGAACTTCGGGAGCCGGCCGAGCTTCAGTGCGACGGCGCAGCCCTGGTCGATCGCGCGCTCCAGCCGCTCCTCCCCGACCGGGACGTCGAAACCCGCTTCGCGGAGCGCGGTCGTGAATGAGCCGAAGGTGTGCCAATAGAGCGACTTCGAAGGCATCGAGCCGCGGTGCTCGTCCAGGTCGCGGGCCGTCGGCGTCCGCCCGAGCCGCTCCCCCAGCTCTCGGAGCAGCTGCAGCAGCTCCTCTTTCGTCGCGAAGCGCCTGGGAACGAGGCCGGCGGCGCGCTTCGCGGCATTCCAGCTGCCGAAGTGCTCGATCACCGTCTGCGGATGCACCGTCGTCTGCTCGTCGGCGGCGAACTCGCGCATCGACGGCGAACGGCCCAGGCGCCGGGCTGACTCCTGAAGCTGGTTGACGATGTCCTCGTCGGTATAGCGCTTGCGAATCCCAGCCTGGAACTGGGCGAGAGCGTCTCGGTCGAGGGACTCGAGCAGCTCGCGGGCGGGCCGTCGAGCCATGGCAAGAAGGATAGAGCAAACTCGCCCATTTGCAAGAGCGGGCGAGCAGCGGCGGCGCCGCGCCCGGGGCCCTCTCGGTATCGATCTCGCTCCGGTGCGTATCCACAAACCGGTGATCACCGTTTACACAACGAATGCGGCGATTGAGCGTCTTGTGCGTCTTGTTGTTCGCAGCGGCGGCCCTTCTTGTCGGGGCGCCGGCCGGTGCGTCTGCCGACCGCCAGCTCGGTATCCAGTCGTCCCCGCAGGCGCTGCCGCCGCCCCCGCCGCCACCTCCTCTGCCTCCGCCACCTCCTCTGCCTCCGCCACCACCGCTTCCGCCACCTCCACCGCTTCCGCCTCCGCCGCCTCCGCCACCGCTTCCGCCGCCTCCACCGCTTCCGCCTCCACCTCCTCCGCCGAAGCTGCCGCCGCCCCCGCCGCTTCCGCCTCCACCTCCTCCGCCGAAGCTGCCGCCGCCGCCCCCTCCGCCCAACCTGCCTCCGGCTCCACCTCTGCCCAACCTGCCGCCTCCACCTCCGCCGGCAGCCGCTCCAACCCTGACGACGCCCTCCGTCTCGACCCGGACGACATCGAGCCCGGGCACTCCGACGTCGACAACGGGGAGCGGGCAAACACCGTTGATCCCGGCGCTGGGCGGATTGAGCAGCGGGCCGGGAGCCGTGAGCTCGGCCGGTACGGGAAGCACGCAGGGAGCGACAGGAGGGGCGGGGCCAGCTACTGCCGGCAGCGCAGCCGCAGGGTCGGTCGGGCCGTTCACGCTCGCGGCTGCCAATTGCCCGCCTGAGCCGAAACCGTGTGAGGGCGCCGCGACGCGAAGCCCTGTTCGCGCCTCCCGGACAGTGGTGCGGCCGGGTCGCCGGAACGGTGGGACGATGCTGATCTTCCGGCTGACGAAGCCGGCCGTCCTTCGGGTCACGATCGTCCGAGTCTTCCCCTCGTGCGAGCGGATCGGCAGCTTCAGCGTCCGAGCCCACGCGGGCGTGAACCGCATTCGGTTCCGCGGCCGGTTTCGCGGACGAGCCCTCCCCGTGGGCGGCTATCGACTCGTCGTGCGCGCTCGGGGAGCCGAGCGTGCCGCCGCTGCAGTTCCGATCGTGATCGCCCGAGGCCAGGCGTCGCGGGCCGCGCTGGACACGGCGCGAACCGGGAGCACGTGCAGCGAGCAGATCGCCGAGATCGGCTTCGTCTCGGCCGTCGGCCACGACGACACGCAGAGCGGCAGTGGCGGCGGGCGCATCGGCCGGCCAGCGGATCCCGTGGTCGGCGCTGCCGGTGCGCTGGTCGGCGCTGCCGGCGCGGTGGCCGGAGCAGGAAGGGATCTGCTCGGCGAGGCCACCGGCGCGCTCGGTGTCGAAGACCGTCCGCTCGGCGATCCTTTCGTCTTGACGCTCATCGGCGTGCTCCTGATCGTCATTTGCCTGCTCGCGACGATGCTGCTCGCGCAGATCGTCCGCGCGCGCGACGCGCTCCACGGGCGCTGATCGCTCTCCGCGACGCCGCGAGGAGCGGCGAGCTGTCTCGTCCTCGGACGAGTTACCCTCAGGTGCGATGCGCCCTCGCCTGCCGCTCGCAGCCGGCGTCGCAGCCGCGCGCGCGGCCGGACGCCTCTCCCGCATCGCCGGCGCCGGCGGCGGGACGACGATCCCCGGAAAGCTGCTGAACGTCCTCGATCCGAGCGCCGTCGGTCGGCTGGCGTCGAGGTTGCCGCGCGGCTCGGCCATCGTCTCGGCCACGAACGGAAAGACGACGACCGCGGCGATGGTGGCGGAGATCCTGTCGCCCCAGTTGCGGCTCGCGCACAACAGCGCCGGCGCCAACCTCCTCTCGGGCGTAGCGTCGACGCTGCTGTCGGCGAACGGCGCGGACCTGGGGCTGTTCGAGGTCGACGAGGCGGCGCTGCCCGACGTCGCGCGCCGGGTGCGGCCGCGGGCGCTCTGCCTCGGGAACCTCTTTCGCGATCAACTGGACCGCTACGGCGAGCTCGAGCTGGTGGCCGAGCGTTGGCGCGGAATGGTCGGCGAGCTCGATGCGGACGCCTTCGTGGTCGCGAACGCCGACGATCCGCAGGTCGGGGACCTGGCCCGGGACCGGCGCGGCGTCCTCTTCGGCGTGGACGACCCGCGGCATGGCTCGTCCGGCCTTCAGCACGCAGCGGACTCCAAGTGGTGCATCCGCTGCGGGACGCCCTATGAGTACTCGGCGGCATACGTCGGACACCTCGGGGACTACCGCTGTCCCGCCTGCGGCCATGCGCGGCCGTCGCTTGATCTCGCCGCCCGGGCGATCGAGCTCGACGGGCTGGAGTCGGTCTCGTTCGATCTCGTGGACCGGGGCGGCTCGATGCGCATTCGCTTGCCGCTTCCGGGCCTCTACAACGTCTACAACGCGCTCGCAGCCGCGGCGCTCGCCGGCGTCCTCGGCGCCTCGCGCGAGGAGATCCGCTCAGGGCTCGAGCGGTTCAGCGCCGCTTTCGGCCGCTTCGAGCGGATTCCGGTCGGGCAGCGGACCCTGCTGATGCTCCTGATCAAGAACCCGGCAGGCGCGAACGAGGTGGTGCGAACCCTTGTCGCCGGCAGAGCGCCCAGCCTCGCCGTGATCGCGCTCAACGACGCGATCGCCGACGGGCGGGACGTCTCCTGGATCTGGGACGTCGACTTCGAGCCACTGCTGGAGCGACTCGAGCGCGTGGTTGCGACGGGCGAGCGCGCGGCCGAGCTTGCGTTGCGCTGTAAGTACGCAGGCTTTCCGGAGGACGGGATCGAGGTCGTTCCGGAGTTGGAAACGGCGCTCGACCGTGGGCTGGAGCTGACTCCGGTCGGCGGGGAGCTATGCGTCCTCCCCACCTATACGGCGATGCTGCGCCTGCGCGGGATCGTGGCAGAGCGCGGCTACGTGAAGCCGTACTGGGAGCGGGCGGCGTGACGATCCGCGTCGGGCACCTCTACCCCGACTACCTGAACATCTACGCGGACCGCGGCAACATCGCCGTGTTCTCGCGGCGGGCGTCCTGGCGAGGGCACGAGCTCGAGGTACAGGCGATCGGAATTGGCGACACGGTGGAGCCGGGGGCTCACGACCTGCTGTACGTCGGCGGAGGGCAGGATCGCGAGCAGGCGCTGGTCGCACCTGACATCGAGGGCAAGAGCGAGGCGCTTCGGGAGGCGGTCGCCGGCGGCGCGGCCATGCTCGCCGTTTGTGGCGGCTACCAGCTTCTGGGGCGCTTCTACCGCGACCGGTCGGGCGCGGAGCTTCCGGGCGCCGGCGTCCTGCCTCTCCATACCTTGGCCGGCGAGCGTCGGATGATCGGCGACGTCCTGCTCGAGTGCGAGCTTGAGCCCGGTGTGCGGCAGACGATCGCCGGGTTCGAGAATCACGCCGGGCGCACGATCCTCGAGGACGGCGCCGAGCCGCTCGGCCGCGTCGTGGCAGGGTTCGGAAACGACGGTGAGAGCGGGTTCGAGGGCTGCCGCGCCGGCCGCGTCGTCGGCACCTATCTCCACGGGCCGCTCCTGCCGCGAAACCCGTGGCTCGCCGACTGGCTCCTCGCGCAGGCTCTCGCTCACCGAACCGGCGGCGAGCCGCCGGTCTTCGAGCCGCTGGCCGACGAGCTCGAAGACGAGGCCCATTCTGTCGCGGCCACCCGGGCGAGGTCCCGTGGGGGCCGGGGCGCCAGGTAGCCCAACCTCCTCCCCACCGCAATCGTATTTTGATCCAGCGCGCGGGTGGGGCACGCGTGTGTGCCGAGTGTGCGCAGGTGTGTCACGGAACCCACAACGGGCCGAGGTAGACGACGGGATCACCCGGCCGCCAGCGCGTCAGGAACCGCTGGATCGGCGGGTGGAGGACGATCTCCTCGAGCTCGGCCACCGCGAAGAGCCGATGACCCCTGACGGCCGCGTCCTGCGAGGTCGCGGCTTCGAGCGACCGGTCGCCGAGATCCCCGGCGAAGATGATGTGGACGACGTGCTTCGCCGCGAAGCTCTTCTGCGGCGCGATCGAGTCCACGATCGCCACGGGGCCCTCGACCGGAACGTCCTCACCGAGCCCGATCTCCTCCTGGAGCTCGCGATGGAGGGCGTCGACGAGGCTCTCGCCGGAGTTCACCCCGCCGCCGGGCAGGAGCCAGTACTCCTTCCCGTGTTTTTCGTGCCGGCACAGCAGCAGCCGCTCGCTCCGGCGGAGGATCGCCGACACCCGGATCCGAGGCTCGGCGCCCAAGCCTAATGCCCCTTCAGGTGATGCTGCCCCGCGTCTGGGTCGCGAGCACCAAGCCAGAGCGCGCACTCGGCCGAGCGCAGGCTAGGCAGCCTGGGCGAGGTCGAGGGTCGGCTCTGGCGCTGCGTGATCGCGGGCCAGAAGCAGGCGTGTATCGCCTGGAGGGGCATTCAGTCTCAGACTCTCGAGGAGCCGAAGCCGCGGGCTCCACGCTCGCTCACCGGCAGTTCGTCGAGCTCCACGAGTTCGACCGGCGGCACCGGAAGGACGACGAGCTGGGCAATCCGCATGCCGGGCTCGACGACGAACGGCGTCCCGGCGTCGGTGTTCAGCATCACGACCTGCACCTCCCCGCGATAGCCGGCGTCGATCAACCCGGGCGCGTTCACGAGAGTGATCCCGTTTCGTGCCGCCAGGCCGGAGCGCGGCAGGACGAAGCCGCCGTAGCCCTCTGGAATCGCCACGGCCAGCCCGGTCGGAATCACGGCGCGCTCCCCCGGACCGAGCTCGTGCCGCTCGCAGGCCGAGAGGTCCAGGCCCGCGTCGCCCGAGTAGGCCTGGGCCGGGATGACGGCGTCGTCCCGAAGGCGGCGAACCGGGAGCTCGATCAACTCGTCGCCCGGCTGGGCTCTTCGGCGTCGAGAATCAGGTACTGGGCGAACCGCTGGGTCTCCCGCCTGGGGAGCCGCGCGCGAATGAAGACGCCGTCCGGACCGTCGATGCGCTCGTCGATCGGCGGCCCGAGCGAGTACAGCTCGGCGAGCTTCGCCCCGTCCTCGTATGGGACGAGCATGCGAACCAGCTCGAATCGTTCGGCGAAGCGCTCGGCGATCCGCGCCCGGAGCTCGTCCAGGCCCTCCCCGGTCTCGGCGGAGATCTGGAGCGAGCCGGGGAAGCGGTTCGCGAGCCGCCGGCGCCCGAGCGGATCCACCGCGTCGACCTTGTTCAGGACGAGCTCGACGGGAAGCTCGTCCGCGCCGATCTCGGCCAGCACCTCGTTCACCGCCGCGGTTGTCTCGTCGAGCTCCTCGTCCGGCACCGAGCCGTCGACGACGTGGAGGATCAGGTCGGCATCGAGTGTCTCCTCGAGCGTCGCCGCGAAGCCCTCGACGAGCTCATGCGGCAGCCGGCGGATGAAACCGACCGTGTCGGTCACCAGGTAGCGGCGTCCGTCCTGCTCGAACGCTCTCGTCGTCGGGTCGAGCGTCTCGAACAGGCGATCGTTGACGGAAACGCCGGCGCCGGTGAGCGCGTTCAGGAGCGTCGACTTGCCCGCGTTCGTGTACCCGGCCAGCGCGACCGTCGGCGTGTGCGAGCGGACCCGCTCCCGCCGTCGCGTCTGGCGCTGCCGGCCGAGGGTCTGGAGCCGACGCCGCAGGATCGCCACGCGCCGGCGCGCCAGGCGACGGTCGGTCTCGAGCTGGGTCTCTCCGGGTCCTCTCGTCCCGACGCCGCCGTCCATCCGCCCCGCGCCGAGGCGCTCGAGGTGCTGCCACATGCCCCGCATGCGCGGGAGGTTGTACTCGAGCTGCGCCAGCTCGACCTGGAGCTTTCCTTCGGCACTGTGCGCGTGCTGGGCGAAGATGTCCAGGATCAGCTGGGTGCGGTCGACGACGCGCGCCTTCAGCTCGTCTTCGAGCTTTCGCTGCTGGGACGGGCTCAGCTCGTGGTCGACCAGGAGCGACTCCGCGGCGGCGGTCTTGTACGCCTCCATGAGCTCGGCCAGCTTGCCCTTGCCCACGAACGTCCGTGGATCCGGCCTCGCCCGATGCTGGACCATGGCGGCGACCGGCTCCACGCCTGCGGTCCGCGCAAGCTCCGCGATCTCGCCGAGCTCGCGGTCCTCGTCGGCGCCCGGAGCCAGCACGGACAGGATGAAGCCCCGCTCCGGCTCGAGGCCGGAACGAGACTCGGGCTGGCGCGTCGTCACGCCTTGATTATGACTTTCTGGAGCGAGCTCTCGATCCGCCGGACGGCCTCTTCGAGGTCCTCGTCCGAAACGGTCATGGACAGCCTGACGAACCCCTCACCGCTCTCGCCGTAGCCGGGGCCCGGCGAGACGACGACATTCGCCTCCTCGAGCACGAGAGAGGTAAACGAGGCCGAGTCGTGCCCGTCCGGGACCGGCACCCAGAGGTACGGCGTCGCACGCGGCGGCTCGGCGGAGACTCCGATCGCTGCGAGTGCGTCGACCAGCAGGTCTCGCCGGCGCCGGTAGACCTCCGACATCTCCCGCGGGAACTCGCGCTCGTCGGTGAGCGCCACCGCGGCCGCGCGCTGGAGCGCCTCGAACATCCCCGAGTCGAGGTGGGCCTTCAGCTGCCGGAAGCGCTCGACCAGCTCGGCGTTGCCGGCGACGAACGCGCAGCGCCAGCCGGTCATGTTCCAGCCCTTCGACAGCGAGAAGATCTCGACACCGACCTCTTTCGCACCCGGCGTCTCGAGGAAGCTCGGCGCGACGTAGCCGTCGAAGCAGACCTCGGAGTAGGCGTTGTCGTGCACGAGGATCAGATCGTTCGCCCGCGCGAACTCGACCGCCCGCTCGAACGCCCCGTCCGGAACGACGGCCCCCGTGGGGTTGTTCGGGTAGTTCAGGTACAGGAGGTTTGCGCGGCCGACCACCTCGGCGGGAATCGCGTCGAGGTTGGGAAAGAAGTCGTTCTCCGGGGACAGGGGCAGGTAGTGGACCTCTGCGTCCGAGAAGACGGGGCCAGACGTGTACGGCGGGTAGCCCGGCTCTGGGCTCAACGCCACCGCACCCGGATCGAGACAGGCCATAGCGATGTGCCCGACCGCCTCCTTGCCGCCCAGCGCAGGCACGATCTCGCTCGCTGGGTCGAGCTCGACGGCGAACCGCTCGCGGTAGAAGGATGCGGCCGCCTCTCGCACCTCGTCGGTGCCATGGTTCGTGGGGTACTGGTGGGTCGACGGGTTGCGGAGCGCCTCCGCGGCGGCTTCGACGATCGCCGGCGGCGTCGGCAGGTCCGGGTCGCCGATCGCGAGGCTGATCACGTCGATCCCCTGCCTTCGCTTGGACTCCAGCAGTCGCTCGAGCTCGGCGAAGAGGTACGGCGGAAGCGCGTCGACACGCTTTGCAAATTTCACAGGCCGAGCTCCTCGCTCGACTCGCCGTTGAAGATCTCCTGCGCTGGCCCAGTGAGGCGCGCCTGCAGCGAGTCGTCGAGCTCGACGAGGAGGTCGCCGCCGGCCAGGTGGACGGTGACCGGGCTCTCGCACCAGCCCCGCGTGATCGCAACGCCCGCGGTGGCCACCGCGCTCGTCCCGGACGAGAGCGTCTCCCCCGCTCCGCGCTCCCAGACGCCGACCGTGATGTCGCCCGGCCCGTCGACGCGCACCAGCTGGACGTTCGTCCGCTCCGGAAAGCGCTCGTGGTTCTCGATCAGCGGGCCGAGCCTCAACAGGTCCTCGCGGTCGGGCTCTCGGCGGACGACCGCGTGCGGGTTCCCGACCGACGCCGGCGTGAACTCGACGGACTCGCCGCCCACGTCGATCGTCTCCGGTTCCTGTACCTCCACGGCACCCATGTCCATTTCGACGTCCTGTCCGCCTCGCATCCTTGCCACGACCTCGCGGGGGCCGACGCGGATCCGCACCGTGTCGGCGCCGCTGCGCCGGGCGAGCCAGCGCGCGGCGATGCGCGTACCGTTTCCCGACAGCTCGGCGGTGGAGCCGTCGGGGTTCCAGATCACGACCTCCGCCTCTGCGCCGTTCGCGGACACCACCTCGAGCACGCCGTCGGAGCCGACGCCGAAGTGGTAGTCGCAGAGGCGGCGCACCTGTTCCTCCGTGAGCGGCGTCCCGATCTCAGCCCGCTGGACCAGCAGGTAGTCGTTGCCGAGTCCGTGCCATTTCGAGAATCTCATCGGCCACCTCGCCCGCCGGGCGGTCGGCTCGCACGGTAACAAGGCCGGGTATGCGTCGCATCCACTTACGCTGATAGGCGGCGTAGCGGATCGTGCGGCGGATCAGTGTGGCGAGCGCATCGTCCCGTGGGAGCTCCGAGATGTCGCGGAGGCCGTGCACGGTTCGGGCCGTGGACGAGATCGGGCGCTCGAGCGCCCGCTGCACCTCCGCCTCGACACCGGACTCGAACATCGTCCGCGTGCGCCGCTCGATCCGCTTCTCGAGGACGTCCTTCGGCACCTCGAGGCCGACGACGAGCGTCGGGTGGCGCATCTCCTCGCTCCAGAGCCGCCCTTCGCCTGGCGCCAGGGAGGCGCCCGCCTCGGAGAGCTCGAGCGCCCGGACGACGCGGCGGCGGTCGTTGGGGTGCACTCGGGCAGCGGCCTCGGGATCGCGCTCCGCCAGGAGCTCGTGCGCCGCCTCCGCTCCGAGCCGGTCGTACTCCCCCTCCCAACGCTCTCGCATCCCCGGCTCGGGTGCGGGAGGAAGGTCGAGCTCCACGAGCGCCGCCCGCAGGTAGAGACCGGTGCCGCCGACGACGATCGGCGTCGTGCCGCGCTCGAGCGCCCGGTCGACAGCAGCGTGCGCGAGCTCCGCGTACTCGCCGACCGAAGCCTCGTGGTCGAGGTCCCAGATCGCGACGAGCGCGGTGTCCCGTTCCGACTGGTTCGTGAGGATCGGCAGGCCGCGGTAGACCTGCATCGCGTCCGCCGAGATCAGCGTGGCGGGGATCCGGTCGGCGATCGCCTCCGCGACGGCCGACTTCCCCGACGCAGTCGGGCCGAACACGGCGAGGACGGCGGGATCACCCACGGAGGCGGGCGCGCGCCCGGTCGAGCTCCTCGTCGGTCGCGCCGCCCGCTTTCAGGTAGCCGGCGATGCTGCCGTAGCGCCGCTCCAGCTCCTCGAGCACCCCGACCATGGACGAAGCGGGCGTCTTGGAGATCCGGTGCAGGCGCTCGAGCTCGGCCTCGTCGGCGGCCTGAGCGAACCATTCTTCGTGCCGGGTCCGCAGCCGCTCCTCGCTGAGCGAGTAGTCGGTCGCGATCTCCTCGATCGGCACGCCGGCGAGGCGCAGGAGAAACGCGCTGACGAGCCCGGTTCGGTCTTTCCCGCCGTGGCAGTGCACGACGACGGCCCCCTCCGGTGCGTTCGCGACCGCCCGGATCGCCGCGGCGACGTTCGACCGGAAGTGCTCGAGGAAGATGAGGTAGACGTCGCGCGTGGCGGCGGCGTGGTCGGCGGCGGCCTCGCTCGCCCGCTCGACTTCCTCGAAGACCTCCGGTCGGCTGTCGAAGAACGACACGTGGACGGCCTCGACCGGTTTCTCCGCCGGAGGGTCCTCGGCGAGCTCCTCGTCCGAGCGGAGATCGACGATCGTCCGGACGCCGTAGTCGACGACCGCCTGCCAGCCCGCGTCCGTCAGCTGACGGACGCTGTCCGCGCGGACGACCGAGCCCCAGCGCGTCTCGGCGCCGTCCTCGGTCGGATGCCCGCCGAGGTCGCGGGCGTTCAGCAGCCCGTCCCAGTCGAGATTACGGCTACGCGGCAACTGCAGCGAGCTGGGTGCCCTTGAGCGTGGTGGAGGTGGCGGCGTCGATCTCGACGTGGACGAGATCGCCCGGCGCCGCAGTGCCGGCGAAGTTCACGGTCGTGTTTCGGCGTGTCCGTCCGCGGAGCAGGGCCGGATCCGTCCGGCTCGGCCCCTCGACGAGCACCTCCTCGGCCCGGCCGATCCTGGCCTGGTTGCGCTCGTGCGCCACTCGCTGCACGACCTCGATGAGCCGCTCGATCCGGTCGCGCTTGACGTCGTCCGGCACCTGGTCGCCCATCGTCGCGGCCTCGGTGCCGCTCCGCGGAGAGAAGACGAACGTGAAAGCGCTGTCGAATCCGATCTCCTCGACAGCCGTGACCGTCTCGAGGAAGTCTTCCTCGGTCTCGCCGGGGAAACCCACGATCAGGTCGGTCGAGAGCGCCAGATCCGGGATCGCGGCGCGCAGCTCGTCCACGAGGCGCAGGAACCGCTCGCGGCTGTAGGTGCGACGCATCGCCTTCAGGATTCGCGTCGAGCCCGACTGGAGCGGCAGGTGCGCGTGCTCGCAGACCGCGTCACACTCGGCCATGGCGGCGATCACCGGCGCCCGGAAGTCCTTCGGATGCGGGCTCGTGAAGCGGATCCGCCTGATTCCGTCCACGGCGTCGCAGGCACGGAGCAGCTCGCCGAAGTCGGTCCGGATGTCCGGCAGGAGGTCGCGGCCGTACGAGTTCACGTTCTGGCCGAGCAGTGTGACCTCTCGGACGCCCGCCCGCGCGAGGCCCTCGATCTCGGCGATCACCTCGCCGGGACGGCGGCTCTGCTCTCGCCCGCGAACGGACGGCACGATGCAGTACGCGCACTTGGAGTTGCAGCCCATCGAGACCTGGACCCAGCCCTGGAACCGACGCTCGCGGTGCATCGGCAGCAGGCTGGCGAACGAGCGCTGCTCCAGGCCGAAGCGGCCACGCGAGACGCCCTCGCCGCCGGCGCCGAGCCACTCGCCGAGGTGCGGGATCGACCCCGGCCCGAAGGCGACGTCCACATAGGGATAGAGCTCGAAGAGGCGCTCGCGCTGGGCCTCCGCGTAGCAGCCGCCGACGGCGATCACCTTGTCGGGATCGCGCTCCTTGAGCGCCCGCGCCTGCGCGAGGTGCGCAGCGAAGCGCTGGTCGGGCTTCTCACGGATCGTGCAGGTGTTGAAGACGAGGACGTCGGCGTCCTCCTGTGCGGCGCTCTCCCCCAGTCCGAGCTCCTCGAGCATGCCTTTGATTCGCTCCGAATCGTGGGCGTTCATCTGGCAGCCGAACGTCGTGACGTGGTAGCGCTTCACGGCCCGAAACACTGTATCGGGGCGGTTGGCAAAGTCTCGATTTCTCAGCAGACCGGCTACTCTGGCCGCGTCCGTTTGAGTCAGCTTTCAGGGGAGAGGTCAATGCATCGATTCGCGGTCGTCCGCGTCCGTTTTGCGGCGCTGTGTCTACTCGCGCTGCTCGCCTTCGCCGCGCTTGCCGGCGCCGCCGGCGGCGCGCTTCCGAACGGCCCGTCGCCGGGTCTCGTCGTCAGCCAGATCTATGGCGGCGGTGGCAACGCAAGTGCCACGTACACGCACGACTACATCGAGATCTTCAACAGAGGCACCACGAACGTCTCGCTCGCCGGCAAGTCGCTGCAGTACGCGAGCGCGGCGGGCACCGGGGCGCTTGGCGCGAATTCCGGGCAGCTCACCGAGTTGCCCGACGTGATCGTGCCGCCCGGCGGTTATTTCCTCGTCCAGGAGTTCTCCCAGGCCGCGGTGGGAGGCCCGCTCCCGACGCCCGACCACACGGATCCGACCCCGATCAACATGAGCGGAACGGCTGGAAAGGTCGCCCTCGCCAACGGGACGGATTCGCTCGGCTGCAACACCGCCGCGAGTTGTGCGGCGAACGGCAACGACGTGCGGATCATCGACCTGGTCGGCTACGGGACGACCGCGAACTACTTCGAAGGAGCCGGCCCTGCGCCGGCGCCGTCGAACATCCTGGCGGACTTCCGAAATGGCGGCGGGTGCCAGGAGACGGACAACAACGCCGCAGACTTCAGCACAGCGACGCCCAGCGCCCGCAACAGCGCGACGACGCGCAATCCCTGCTCCACCGACGCGGCCCCGTTCGTCGCCGCGACGACGCCGACTCCCGGCTCGACCGAGAACCCGACCGGCACGAACATCACCGTCACCTTCTCCGAGCCCGTGGTCGCCTCTGCGAGTGCGTTCAGCCTCAACTGCACAGGCAGCGGGAACGTCGCGCTCACCGTGACGCCGAGCGGCGTATCGACGACCTACGTCCTCGATCCGCAGAGCGACCTCCAGCAGAACGAGACCTGCACCGTGACCGTCGCTGCATCAGGTGTGACTGATGTGGACGACGTCGATCCGCCGGACAACATGGCGGCCGACCACTCGTTCAGCTTCAGCACCGTCGGGCTCGCGCTGCGCATCCACGACATCCAGGATCACGCGCACATCTCGCCGTACGACGGCGACCTCGTCTCGCAGGTGCCGGGCGTGGTCACCGCGGTCAGCTCGACCGGCTTCTGGTTCCAGGATCCGCAGCCGGACATGGACATTCGGACTTCGGAAGGCATCTTCGTCTTCACGGGCTCCCGCCCGACGCTGACTGTCGGCACCGACGTGCGTGTGAGCGGCCGGGTCCAGGAGTTCCGGCCGGGTTGCTTCCCCAGCTGTGCGCCGACGAGCAGCGCCTTCGCGAATCTGACGACGACCGAGATCGTGTCTCCCACCGCGGTGCCGGTCGGAACGGCTCCTGCGATCGCGCCGACGATCGTCGGCTTCGGTGGCAGGATCCCGCCCACGCGCGTGATCGAGAACGATTCCGCGGGAGACGTCGAGACGAGCAACACGTTCGACGTGAGCTCGGACGGGATCGACTTCCACGAGAGCCTCGAAGGCATGTACGTGCGCATCCGGAACGCGATCGCAACCGGGCCGCGCAATGACTTCGGAGAGATCTCGGTACTCGGCGACTTCGGGCTGCTCGCAAGCGTCCGGACGAACCGTGGCGGGATCGTCGTTCGACGAATCGGCGACTACACGTACCAGGAGGGCGACTTCAACCCGGAACGGATGATCCTCGACGACGTGATCCGCCCGACGCCGCCCGTCCACGTGCGTGACCGCTTCACCACTGCGGTGGACGCGGTCGTCGACTACGGGTTCGGCAACTTCAAGTACCTCGTGATCAACGACCTCACGCGGGTCGACGGCGGCCTCCAGCGCGAGGTCGCACGCACCGCGAGGCGGGGCGAGCTCGTCGTTGCCACGTACAACGTCGAGAACCTCGACCCCACCGACGCACCGAGCGGCCGCTTCCAGCGTGCCGCCGAGCAGATCGTCGAGCACATGCGCTCGCCCGATCTGATCAACATCGAGGAGATCCAGGACAACGACGGTGCGACCTCGCCGGCTCCGACGGATGCGTCCCTGACCTGGCGTCTGCTCATCGAGGCGATCCAGGCTGCGGGAGGCCCGCTCTACGAGTACCGCCAGATCGACCCGCTGCCGAGCTCGGACGGCGGTGAGCCGAACGGGAACATCCGCGTCGGCTTCCTGTTCCGCACCGATCGCGGGCTCAGCTTCGTCGACCGTCCGGGCGGCACCGCGGTGACGCCGAACGACGTCGTCGATACGCCCGGCGGCGCGCGGCTTCTCTACAGCCCCGGCCGCATCGACCCGACGAACCCGGCCTTCACGAGCAGCCGCAAGCCACTCGCGGGCGAGTTCGAGTACCGCGGCCGCACGCTGTTCGTGATCGGCAACCACTTCAACTCGAAGGGCGGCGACGATCCGCTGTTCGGCCGCTTCCAGCCGCCGAACCGCCGGACCGAAGTGCAGCGGCACCAGCAGGCTGCGATCGTCAACGACTTCGTCGATCGCATCCTCGCCGCTGATCGCAACGCCCAGGTGATCGTCCTCGGCGACCTGAACGACTTCCAGTTCTCGCGGACGATGGAGATCCTGGAGGGCGGCGTGCTGGAGAACCTCTTCGACACATTGCCGCTACGGGAGCGCTACACGTACGTCTTCGACGGTAACTCCCAGGCGCTCGATCACGTCCTGATGACCCGGAACCTCCTGCGGAGGATCGAGCGCTATGACGTCGTCCACATGAACTCGGAGTACTTCGATCAGCTGACCGACCACGATCCGCCGCTCGCCTACCTGCGGGCCGGCGGTGGCGGCGACGACGACGATGACGACGACGACTAGGTAGAGGGACGCTGCGAGGCGGAGCGGGCCCAGCCCGCTCCGCCGCGGCTACTTCGCGAGCTCGGTGGCGCGGGACTCGCGGATCACGGTGACCTTGATCTGTCCCGGGTACTCCAGCTCCTGCTCGATCTCCCGGGCAATCTCGTGGGAGAGGAGCACGGCGTCGTCGTCGTCGATCTCACCCGGCTTGACGATCACGCGGATCTCGCGGCCGGCCTGGAGCGCGTAGACCTTCTCCACCCCGTCCTTGCGGGCGGCGATCTCCTCGAGCGCCTCGAGGCGCTTGATGTAGTTCTCGAGCGTGTCGCCGCGCGCGCCGGGCCTCGACCCGGAGATCGCGTCGGCGGCGACGACGAGGACCGCCTCCACGGTATGCGGCTGGATCTCGTAGTGGTGCGCGGCGATCGCGTGGACGACAGCCTCGGACTCGCCGTACCGCTTCGCGTAGTCGGCGGAGATCTGCGCATGTGAGCCCTCGACCTCGTGCGTGAGCGCCTTGCCGAGATCGTGGAGCATCGCCGCCCGCTTGGCGGTGCGGACGCCGGCGTCGAGCTCGACGGCCATGATCCCGGCCAGATGGACGACCTCGAGCGTGTGCTTGAGGACGTTCTGGCCGTAGCTCGTCCGGTAGTGCAGCCGGCCGAGGATCTTGACGAGCTCGGGGTTGAACTCGCCGCAGTTCGCCTCGAAGACGGCCTGCTCGCCGGCCTGGCGAATGTGGTCCTCGATCTCCGCCTTCGACTGGTAGTACATCTCCTCGATCCGGGCAGGCTGGATCCGGCCGTCCTCGATCAGCTTTCCGAGCGTCAGGCGGGCGATCTCACGGCGGATCCCGTCGAAGGACGAGAGCACGACGGCCTGCGGCGTGTCGTCGATGATGATGTCGACGCCGGTGAGGTGCTCGAGGGTGCGGATGTTGCGGCCCTCCCGCCCGATGATGCGGCCCTTCATGTCGTCGTTCGGGAGCTCGACGACCGAGGACGTGGTCTCCGCGGCATGGCTGGCGGCGACCCGCTGGAGGGCGTCGGCAACGAGGTTGCGCGCGCGACGCCTGGCGTCGAGCTGCGCCTCCTCATCGAGCTGTCGGACGCGGCGCGCCAGCTCGTGGCGGATCCCACCCTCGGCGCGGTCGAGCAGCTCAGTCTTGGCCTCGTTGACGGTCAGGCTCGAGATCCGCTCGAGCTCGCCGAGCTCCCGGTCCTTCGCCTCCTTGAGCTCGACCTGAAGGTCCTTGATGTGCGTCTCGCGGTCTGCAAGGCCCTGCTCGCGGCGGAGGAGCTCGGTCAGCTTCGCCTCGAGCTCGTCCTGCTTGGCCAGGAGCCGCTCCTCGAGCTTCGTGATCTGGCCGCGGCGGTCCTGCGCGTCCCGCTCAGCCTCCGACCGGACGCGCACGGCTTGCTCGCGCGCCTCGATCTCGGCTTCACGGCGCAGGTTCTCCGCTTCGCGCTTGGCGTTGTCGAGGAGCTCGTCGCGTCGGGCGGCCGCTTCGCCGAGGGTGGACCGCCCCAGCAGCTGCATCACGGCGAGCAGAAGAGCCGCTCCGAGGACGAGGCCGATAGCGATTCCAGCGGCGACGAGCATGGGCGCTCCCTGGGGTTGAAGTACCACCCACCATCGGGCCTGAGCAGAGCGCTCTGATTCGCAGCCGCCGGCGACGGCCGCACCGTTCGGTGCCGCTAGCGGTGTCTAGCTAGCGCCGCCTCCGCCGCATCGCTGGTTCGTGTCCTCATCAGTGATCGGTTTCGCTTCGTCTCAGAAAACGCGTCTGTGCAGGCAAGATGGTAAGTGGAGCGCCTCTCACAATACCCGATCGTCGACGAGGGCTTCGAGCGACTCTCGAGCGAACCCCTTGGCGGCCAGGTAGCGGAGTGCGCGGTCGCCGCCTCCGCGCCGCTCGAAGATGCGCGCCGCCCGCTCCGGCTCACGTTCGATGCCTTCGAGGATCTCTGCGATCGCCTCCCGGTCGATCCCGTGGCGGCGAAGGTCGTTGCTGATCAGCGAGTCGCCGGCGTTCTTGGCCGCCAGGCCCCGCGCCCGTGCCTCTGCGAACCGCGCGTCCGAGAGCAGGCCTTGGGCTGCGAGCTCGTCGAGAGCCTCGTCCCGCTCGTCGGCGGGGATCCCCGCGCGCCCGAGTCGCTGCTCGAGCTCCCGCCGGGAGCGGTCGCGATGGTTCAGCGCGCGGAGCGCGAGCTCCCTCGCCTGGGACACTGGCCTACTTGGCGGCGGCCTCGGCCTCCGCTGCTTCCGCCGCGGCGTCGGCCGTCCCGTTTCCCTCCGCCGAGGGCAGGAGCCGGGCAGAGACGACCTGCTCGGGCCCGACCTCGGTCTGGATCTGGGCCAGGATCTTCTGCGTCACGTCGGGGTGCTCACGCAGGAACGCGGTCGCGTTCTGGCGCCCCTGGCCGAGCCTCTCCTCCTGGAAGCTGAAGTACGACCCGGACTTCTGGACCGCCTTCCGCTCGAGCCCGGCGTCCAGGACCGTGCCCTCCCAGGAGATCCCCTGCCCGTAGATGATGTCGAACTCGGCCTGCTTGAACGGCGGCGCGACCTTGTTCTTCACGACCTTGACGCGCACGCGGTTCCCGAATGCCTCCACGCCGTCCTTCAGCGTCTCGATGCGGCGGATGTCGAGGCGGACGGACGAGTAGAACTTGAGCGCCCGGCCGCCCGGGGTCGTCTCCGGGTTCCCGAACATGACGCCGATCTTCTCGCGGAGCTGGTTCGTGAAGATGCAGATCGTCTCCGTCCGGTTCAGCGTGCCTGCGAGCTTCCGCAGCGCCTGGCTCATCAGCCGCGCCTGGAGCCCGACGTGGCTGTCCCCCATCTCGCCCTCGATCTCCGCTCGCGGGGTGAGCGCGGCGACGGAGTCCACGGCGACGACGGACAGCGCGCCGCTGCGGATCAGCAACTCGGCGATCTCGAGCGCCTGCTCGCCGTTGTCCGGCTGCGACACGAGAAGATCATCGATGTTGACGCCGATCTTGCGGGCGTACTGCGGGTCCATCGCATGCTCGGCGTCGATGAAGGCGCAGATGCCCCCGCGGCGCTGGGCCTCGGCGATCACGTGGTAGACGAGGGTCGTCTTTCCCGAGGACTCCGGGCCGAAGATCTCGACGATCCTGCCTCGGGGGAGGCCGCCGATCCCCAGCGCGAGGTCCAGCGCGAGCGAGCCGGTCGACACGGACCCGACCGACACATGGGCCTGGTCGTTCATCCGCATGACGGCGCCCTTGCCGAACTGGCGCTCGATCTGTCCGAGAGCGGTGTCGAGTGCCTCTTCGCGACTCATCCGATCAACCTCCTAGCGGTACCGATTCCAAGACTCTGTACTGCGCCCCGGTCGGCCGCAGGGCTGACATGTAAACAGCCGCGTCGGACGGTCGGAACTGCCCGAGATCCGGCACCGGCGGGTCCAGCCCGGGCCGCGAGCGGAAGCGCAGGACGGTGACGTGCGGGAGCCACGGGCGCTGCTCGCGTTCGTAGACGCCGAGGCGCTCCAGGCGGTCGAACAGGGCCCCGGCAAGGGGCTCGCCCTCCCCGGTCTCGTCCTCGAGGACGACCATGCCGACGCTTCGCGTCTCGCGGTAGCGGACGGCCGAGAACACGATCTCGCCGGCCTGCGCAGCCGCTGCTCTGAGCGCACCGGCGACGGCCGGGAGCTCGGGGGCCGGTCTCGAGCCGAGAAACGCGAGCGTGACGTGGAGGTGCTCGCGCGGGACGACTCTCCCCTCACGGAGGTGCTCGGACTGCCACGCCTCCAACCGGTCGAGGGTGGAGTCGGGAAGCCTGAGGGCACAGAAGAGACGAAGGCGCTCACGACCCCCGACGCTACCCGTCGAGGTCACGCGTGTGTGTGCCGGCTCTGTGCCAGAACGCGCCGCAGCAGGTGGAGCGCGGACGCGGCGGCACGGCGCCGCACCGCAGCCCGGTCACCGGGAAGGTGCAGCTCCATCGACTCCTCTGCCGACGGCGTCGACGCGTGGAGGTAGACGAGCCCGACAGGCTTCTCCGGCGTCCCCCCGCCCGGGCCGGCCACGCCGGTCACGGACACACCGACGTCGGCGGCCAGCGCACTCCGCGCGCCTTGCGCCATGGCCTCAGCCGTCTCAGCGGACACGGCGCCATGCCGGTTCAGGGTGTCCTCTGGAACTCCGAGCAGCTCGACTTTGAGGCGGTTGTCGTAGGGCACCACGCCGCCGGAGAACGCATCGCTCGAGCCGGGGACGGATGTCAGCCGCGCGGCCACGAGCCCGCCGGTGCAGCTCTCCGCGGCACCGATCCTGAAGCCCTGCCCGCGCGCCAGGTCGAGCACGAGCTCCTCGACCGGACGCTCGTCCAGGGCGAAGAGCGCTCGCGGAAGCTCCTCGGCGAGCGCTCGCTGGAGGAGTCTCGGCGCGCTCCTCGGCCCCCGGCTGGACGACGAGATCGACCTGAACCTCCAGGTCGTGCGCGCAAATCGTGATTTCCACGCCATCGCCCTCTCCCCCGGCCCGCTCGACGACCCGGGCCACGGCCGATTCCGGCAGCCCGAAGAAACGGAGCACCCGGTGACCGGGCCGGCTCGCCGCCTCGAGGACGCGCTGGACGGGCGCCGTCTCGAGCGCGCGTGCCCAGAGCCGCTGGAGCTCACCCGGCGGCCCCGGCAGCACCACCACCACCGTGGAGCCCACCTCGAGCACCAGCCCCGGAGCCGTTCCCGCCAGTCCAAGGGACTCGGCGCCCTCGGGGATCGTCGCCTGCTTCCGCACGCCGGACTCGAACTCCTCGTACGGGCGTCGGAACCGCTCCGACAGCCCGCGGACGACCCCCGCGATCTCCTCCTCCAGCGCCGAATCGACCACCAAGTCGCGGCCCGCGACCCGTGCGAGCGTCTCCACCGTTCGGTCGTCGTGCGTCGGTCCGAGCCCGCCGGAGGTGACGACGAGGCCGGCGTCGAGCGACTCCCGAAATGCCTCCTCGAGCGCGTCAGGCCGGTCCCCGACGACGAGGACACGCTCGGGCTCGATCCCGCGCGTGCTCAGCTCCCGCGCGAGGAAGGGACCGTTCTCGTCCGTGCGCCCGCCGCGGACGAGCTCGCTGCCTGTGACGAGGACAACGGCCGTAGGGCGGAGACCTCGGTTCAGTGTAGGACTCGTCGTCAGGGTGCGATGCTCGGATGCCAGGCCCGGACGCAGGCCGCGTGCATATCAACAGATATGGACGCGGCTGAGGACGACGCCTGGCGCCGAGCAGCGCGGCCTGACGGCTCAGGCCTATGCTGGATCGAGGTCTTCATCAAGCCGCGGAGCGAACCGGGATCACGCGTCGCGCGGTGACGACGACCGCCGTCCCGCTGCCGCGGTCGGGCACTTCCCTGATGCGGCCGTTCACACGGAAGCGGAGGTTCCCGGGCCGGCCCATGACGACGTGCAACCGCCGGTGCCGTACGAACCGGATCGTCGACCCGGCCTTGAGCGTCCCGCGGTAGACCTCGGGGCCCGCTGCGGAGCGCGCATGCACCTCGACCCACGAGTCGCCGAGCGCGCCGGTGATCGTCAGGCGTGCGATCGGAGCCGCCGGTCGACGGGCCGGCCGGCGTGCGGGCTCCTTTGCGCGCGTCTCGGCGGGCTGCGTGGTGAAGTCGGGAATGGCCGTCTCCGGCGGGTCGCTGCCGAACCGCCAGGCGAGGACAACGAGGGCCGTCAGGATCCCGATCGCCGCGAGCGCGATGAGCACGACACCAGACTCCACGCGCGGGCTCCGGCCGACCGTGGACTTGTTCTGTGCCCGGAGCGGCGTCTCCTCGTCCCCCGGGATGTACCGCGAGTTGTACTCGTCGACGTAGAGCTGTCCGTCGAGGCCGAGGTACTCCGCGTACGTCCTCAGGAAGCCCTTGACGTACGTCTGGCCCGGGAGGATGTCGAACTGCTCGTCCTCCAGCGCACGCAGGTACTTCCCGCGAACCTTGGTCGCCTGTTCCACCTCGGGGAATTCGAGGCCCTGGCGCAGGCGCGCCTCGCGGAGGCTGTTACCGATCTCGAACACGGCGGCCGCTCGATTGTAGGCGGCATGACATCAGGCCGCGAATTCCCGTAACACGTAGTACGTGGCGACGGAGATCCCGGCCGTCACGGCCAGATACAGGCCGAAGTAGCCCAGGATCCGGCCGATCGCCGCAAGTGTCTTTCCGCGCGTCCTCCCCAGCGTCCGCTCCACCTGGCGACGCCCGCGGCGCCCCAGGACGACGGCGATCACGGAGAGGACGAAGGCCGGGGGGATCGAGACCGCCGACTCGAGCAGCGTGAAGACGTCGTAGAGCTCCGCCGCGACGACGGCCGCAGGGATCGCCGCGGCTCCGGCCAGGCCGAACGGAACGGAGAAGACCGCGCTCCAGCTCGTCGGCCGCTTCTCGCTACTGTTTTTCGTAGGGTCGGCCAATGGCTGCTGGCGGGATCGAGCGTCCGATCACGCCGGCGACGGCGATCAGGGTGAGGACATAGGGAAGCGCCTGGAAGAGCGTGCCGTAGGTCGCCCACCCCTCGACGTTCTCGAGCCGCGGCGCGACAGCGCTCGCGAAGCCGAAGAGGAGTGCGGCGCCGAGCGCCCCGAACGGGTGCCACTTGCCGAAGATCAGCGCCGCCAGGGCGATGAAACCGCGTCCTGCCGTCATGTTCTCGGTGAAGGAGTGCACGAAACCAAGCGAGAGGTAGACACCGCCCATCGCGGCCAACGCGCCGGAGACGACCACCGCTGCGTATCTCGTCGCATAGACGGAGATCCCAACCGTGTCGGCCGCCCTCGGATGCTCGCCGACGGCACGGATCCGGAGCCCGATCGCCGTCTTGAAGACGATGATCCAGGCGAGGACGACGGTCGCCAATGCGAGCCAGACGAGGAGGTTCAGCTGGCCGAACGTTCGCTCGAGAAAGGAGCCGAGCCCCTCGGGCGGGATGCTTGCGAGCCAGTCGAGATGCACGTCGGGAACCTGCGGCAAGTCGCCGGGCGTCCCCTCGTTTCCGTACGTGTCGATGTAGACGTAGCCCGTGATTCCCAGTGCGAGGAAGTTGATCGCCGTCCCGCTGACGATCTGGTCGGAGCGAAGGTGGATCGAGAAGGCTGCGTGCACGAGCGCCAGCGACGCCCCGGCCAGCATGCCGATGAGGATGCCGAGAACCCACGAGCCCGTCTTGTCCGCGCCGTAGACGCCGAAGAACGCGCCCATCAACATCATCCCCTCGAGGCCGATGTTGACCACGCCGCTGCGCTCGGAGAACAGGCCGCCGATTGCGGCGAACGTCAGCGGCGTGGCGAAGCGAAGCGTGGCGGCGAACAGCGCCGACCACGTGATCACGACCTCGAGGTTCCCCACTGCCGCGTTCGTGGCGAGAACGCCGCCGAGGAGCCCGATGAGCGCGATGCAGACGCCGCTCCATCCCAGCCGCGTATAGCCGTGCCGCCACGACCAGAGGCCTGCCCCCAGCCCGGCGAGGCCGATCGCGATCGGCGCCGCGGCCGTTCGTGTGGTCAGCGGCGGCAGGGCGACCCAGAACGCAATGAGGCCGAGCAGAATGGACGCGACCCCGAGGGCGAGCCCGGGCTCGATCCGCGGGTGCACCGCGCGCTGCAGGATGCTCTCGACCCGAACGCTCAGGCCTCGGTCACCGCTTCCGGCTGCTTACGGCGGAGCTTGCGCCGTGCGCGCCACAGGTAGAGGATCAGCAGGTCGGCGCCGACGAAGAGAACGACGAGTCCCTGGATGATCAGCGTCAGGTTGCTTGCGAGCTCCGGCGCGAAGATCGTGGGATCGAGGTTGCGGGTCGACGTGCCGTTCAGCAGCGCACCGAAGAGGAGCGCGCTGAAGAAGATGCCGACCGCGGTGTTGCGGCCGAGGAGGGCGACTGCGATCCCGATGAACGCGACCTGGGAGGAGACCTGCACGCTCGTCAGGTCGACACGGAACAGCCAGCCGAGCAGGTCGACGCCGCCCGCGAGCCCGGCGAAGGCTCCGGAGATCGCCATCGCCAGGAAGTAGTTGCGTCCGACGCTGATTCCGCTGTACCTCGCGGCCTCCGGGTTGAAGCCGACAGCGCGGACCTCGAACCCCAGGGTCGTCCTGTTCAGGACGACCCAGAAGAGGATCAGGCAGCCGATGGCCGCAAAGAAGCCGATGTGGAGGCCCTGCAGGATCGGGTCGCCCCAGAAGACGTCGAGTTTCGCCCCCTGGGTGATCTCCTTCGTGACGGGCACGGATTCCTGCGCCGGATCCTGAAGCGGCCCCTGGAACCCGACCAGGTAGCTGCCGATCCAGAGCGCCGTCCAGTTGAGCATGATCGTCGAGATCACCTCGTGGGCGCCGACGGTCGCCTTGAGGATTCCGGCGATTCCGCGCCCACAGAGCACCTGCGAGTGCTCCGGCGCCGGCGGCGAGCACGATGTGAGGAACGTGCGGCAGATCCGGCATCGCCACTCCGACCTGCGATGCGGCGATCATCCCGGCGATGTACTGGCCCTGGCCGCCGATGTTGAAGAGCCCGCAGCGGAACGCGAAGGCCACCGCGAGACCGACGAGGATCAGCGTCGTCGTGATGATCAGCGTCTGCTGGAGGTTGAGGGCCGCCGTGAACCGCTCCTGGCCGCGAACCCAGGGGAAGAACCAGTTGAGGCCGGTGCCGTTGAAGATCGCCTTGTAGGTGTCGATCGGGTTCTTGCCCGTGGTGAAGAGGACGACGAGCCCACCGACGAAGAAGGCGAACGCAGCGGTGAGGACAGGTGTGATGACTCCGCCCGCCCGCTGGTAGAGGTCGAGGCGCGCGGCCATGCTGGGCATCGCGTCGGGGTCCGACGCCGGTCTCGGCTCGGGCGGAGGTGCGGCGTCGCTCACGACGCGACCTCCTCGATCCTCCCGCCGGTCATCGCGATTCCGAGCTCCTCCTCGGTGACGTCGGGGCCGTACTCCGCCACGATCTGCCCCTCGTAGAGGACCAGGATTCGATCGGCGAGGGACAACACTTCCTCCAGCTCGAGTGAGACGAGAAGCACCGCGCGGCCTTCGTCACGCTCCTCGACGAGCCGGCGATGGACGAACTCGATTGCACCGACGTCGAGGCCGCGTGTGGGCTGGGCGGCAATCAACACGCGCGGGTCACGTGCGACCTCGCGCGCGACCACCACCTTCTGTTGGTTTCCGCCCGACAGTGCGCCCGCTCGCGTCCGCGGCCCGCCGCCACGAACATCGAACTCCTGGAGGAGCTTCCTTGCCCAGGCAACGACCCGTCCCGGCCGCAGCCAGCCGAACTTGGAGAAGGGCTGCTTGTCAAAGTCGTGGAGCGTCAGGTTCTCGGCGAGGGTGAACTCGAGGACGAGGCCGCGCCGCTGGCGATCCTCGGGGATGTGGCCGAGGCCTGAGTCGTACCGGCTATGTGCGTTCGAGGCCGTGACGTCACGGCCTGCGATGTGGATGCTGCCCCCGATCGACTTGCGGAGGCCGGAGACGGCCTCGATGAACTCGCTCTGGCCGTTCCCATCGACACCGGCGAGCGCGACGATCTCCCGAGCCCGCACGTCGAGGGAGACGCCGCGCACGGCTTCGAGGTCACGGTCGTCGAGTACCTGCAGGTTCTCGACGCGGAGGAGGGGCTCGCCGGGATCGATCGGCGGCTTCTCGACCCTGAGCAGGACTTCGCGGCCGACCATCAGGCGCGCAAGTCCCTGGGGAGTCGCGCCTTCGCGAGGAACCGTGTCGATCTTCTTGCCGCGTCGGAGGACGGTGACGCGCTCGGCGATCTCCAGCACCTCACGGAGCTTGTGACTGATGAAGATGATCGACATGCCCTCGCGCTGCAGCGTCCGCAGGATGGCGAAGAGCTCGTCGGCTTCCTGGGGAGTCAAGACAGCGGTGGGCTCGTCGAGGATGAGAATGTCCGCGCCGCGGAAGAGCGCCTTCAGGATCTCGACGCGCTGCTGCTGGCCCACGGTGATGCGCTCGACCTTGGCGTCGGGGTCGATGGCGAAGTTGAACGTGGAGGCGAGGTCGCGGACTCGTCGAATCGCCGCGTCGTAGTCGAGGAAGACGCCGGCCGTGCGCGGTTCCTGGGCCAGGACGATGTTCTCGGCGACGGTCATCACCGGGATCAGCATGAAGTGCTGGTGCACCATGCCGACCCCCAACTCGATCGCCGCTTTGGGCGAGGAAATGCGTACGGGCTCGCCGTTGATGCGGATCTCTCCCTCGTCGGGGTGGTACAGCCCGTAGAGGATGTTCATGAGCGTCGACTTGCCCGCTCCATTCTCACCGAGCAGCGCATGGACCTCGCCACGGCGGAGGTCGAAGTCGACGTGGTCGTTGGCGAGGACGCCCGGGAAGGACTTCGTGATCCCGCGCAGCTCGAGGATCGGACGTTCTCGCTCGGCCATCCCGGAGGGATCCTAAGGGGGCGGGATAGCCCGCCCCCTCAGGTACTGACGGTGTTAGGCGGCCGGAGGCTTGATCTTGCCCTGAGCGATCAGCTTCCTGATCGCCTCGGCCTTGCGTGTGTACTCGAGCCGCTTGGCCCTCGGGAGCCTGGTGCTCAGCTTCCCGTAGCCAACGCCGCCGTTCTTGACGGTGTAGTTCGCGTTGTAGCCGCCACGGAACCCGCGAGGGTTCGCCTTGAAGGCCTTGATCATGTCGAAGACCGCGACGTCCACCTTCTTCGTCGCGCTCGTGAGGATGTGCTTTCCAAGGAAGCCCTGGTCAGCATCCACGCCGATACCCCAGATCCTCCGCTCCTTCGCGGCGCTGAGGCCGCCGAGGCCACACTGACCCGCGACCATGAAGGCGATCTTCGAGCCACGCTCGATCTGGTTGAGCGTCGTCTCCTTGCACTTCGCCTGGTCGGCGAACGTGGGATCGTTGGCGTAGTTCACGAGAACCCTGACGCCCCTGTTGGCGCGCTTGGCGCCGGCCCTGTAGCCGGCGATGAACCTCACGATCGCCGGGACCTTGTTCGCGCCGACGGCCGAGATGACGTCAGAACCGCGCTGGTCCTTGACGACCAGACCAGCAACGTAGCCCGCGAGATACCCCGCTTCCTGCTCCTTGAACTGGATTCCGCGGACGTTCGTCGGCTTCTCCTTGAGATCCGCCCAGCTGACGTCGATACCCGCGAACTTCGTGTTCGGGAACCTCGGCGCGACCGCATCGATCGGTCCAAAGGCGAACAGAACGCCGACCGGGATCACGAGGCCGTAGCCCTGCTGCGCAGCCGCAGCCAGGTTCGGTGTCCGGTCGTTCGCCGAGTTCGTGATAAACGCGCGACCCTGGATCCTCAACTGCCTCTGTGCCCTCTGCAGGCCGACGTACGAGAGGTGGTTGAAGCCCTTGTCGTTCAGGCCGCCGATATCCGTGACGATCGCGACTCTATTCGCGTTCTGGTTGGACTTCGACGGCGCCGCATTTGCCGCCAGCGCAGCGACGAGCATGGCCATAATGGCCAGCACGCCGAGGCCAAGCGGCATGAGACGTCTTGCTTTCACTGATTCCTCCCCTTCTTGAGGTTTTGTGCTGCCGCGAGAGATCAAAAGGTGATGCTAGACCCCGAAGCCTCAGACGTGAAGGGGTGGTGAAAGTTAGTCGCGGGAGGCGCTGAGAACGGCCTCGTCGACGAGCACGCGCCGCGGCTTCGAGCCTTCGTATCCGGAGATGATCCCGCGCCGCTCGAGCATGTCGATCAGGCGGCCGGCACGGGTGTAGCCGACCCGCAGCCGACGCTGCAACAGGGACACCGAGGCGGTCTGGGTCTGGACGACGATCTCGATCGCCCGCTCGAGCAGCGGGTCCTGGTCGGGGTCGAAGTCCTCGTCGCCGTCTCCGAGCTCCTCCGGAGGCGCCTCGGGCGCCTCGAGCAGCGACTCGTCCAGCTCCTGGCCCCGCTGGGTCCGGCACTGCTCGACCAGGAGGGCGATCTCCTCCTCGGTCACGTAGGCGCCCTGCACGCGCTGGAGCCGTGAGGTTCCGAGCGGCTTGAAGAGCATGTCTCCCTGGCCGAGGAGGCTCTCGGCGCCGGCCTGGTCGAGGATCACGCGCGAGTCGGTCTGGCTGGAGACAGCGAATGCGATCCGCGACGGGACGTTCGCCTTGATCATCCCTGTGATCACGTCCACGGACGGCCGCTGGGTCGCGAGCACGAGATGGATGCCGACGGCGCGCGACTTCTGCGCGAGCCGGATGACGGCGTCCTCGACCTGCTGCGGCGAGATCATCATCAGGTCGGCGAGCTCGTCGATGACGACGAGGAGGTAGGGCAGGGTTTCGTCCCCGCGCTGGCGGAACGCCCGGTTCGCCTCGGGGAGGTTGCGGGCGCGGACGGTCGCGAGGAGCTCGTAGCGCCGATCCATCTCGGTAAGGACGTTGGTGAGGACGATCGAGGCCTCCTTGGGGCTCGAGACGACCGGCGTCAGGAGATGCGGGATCGACTCGTACAGCGACAGCTCGATCCGCTTGGGGTCGATGAGGATCAGACGCACGTCGTCCGGTGTCGCCCGGAGGAGCACCGAGGTGAGGACGGTGTTGATGCAGCCCGACTTGCCCGAGCCCGTCGTGCCGGCGATGAGCAGGTGTGGCATCCGGGCGAGGTCGGTCCAGACGGCATTGCCGGAGATGTCCTTGCCGAGCCAGACGGAGAGCGGGCTCGCCGTCGCCGGGAGCGTGTCGAAGACGTCGCCCAGCGTGACGAGGTTCGGCGAGAGGTTCGGGACCTCGACCCCGACGGCCTGCTTGCCCGGGATCGGCGCCAGGATCCGGATCTCGGTCGTGGCCAGCGCGTAGGAGAGATCGTCCTTGAGCGCCGAGATCTTCGACATCTTCGTTCCGGCGGCGAGCTGGAGCTCGTACCGGGTGACGCGCGGGCCGGTGATCTCGCCGACCACTCGCGCGTCGACGCCGAAGTCGGCCAGCGCCCGGGTCAGGGACTCCGCGACCTTGCCGTTGTCGCTCTTGCCTGCCGGCCGGGCCGGTGCGCGCTTGAGCATCGACGGCTCGGGCAGCACGTAGTCCTCCTTCGCCGGTGTCGGCGGCTGGAAGAGGATCTGCTGCTCGCTGGTCTCGGTCGGCTCCTCGTCCATGGCGTGGAGGAGCGGCGGCGGCTCCGCCTGGCCCACCACGTCCGGGAAGTCCGAGACCGCGTCGATCGGCGGGTGGTCGTCGCGCGGCCTCAGCGGGATCGCGGGCGCCAGCGGCCGCTCGTCGAGCACGGCCCGGCGCTCGACGCGGCGCCTGGCGGCGGTGTGCGCGCGGCGGACGGCGCCGTGCGAGCGCTGGACGAGCGCCCCGACGGACGCGCCGGAGAGGAGCAGGATTCCGGCGAGCGTGAACGCGGTTCCGGCGATCAGCGTTCCCGTGCGGCCGATGAGCGTCCCGACGACCTCGTCGAGCGCGGTGCCGACGTAGCCGCCCGAGTCCGCGAGGAGCAAGAAGACGCCGAGCGCGGTCGAGGCGAGGCCCCAGCGGAACGGGTGGACCTGGACGAGGCGACTCCGTCCGAGCATCAGCACGCCGACGACGACGAGCGCAGCCGGAACGAGGTAGCCGGCGTCGCCCACGAGCGCCCACAATCCGTCGGCGATGGCCTCTCCGCCAGCACCTCCCTCCCACTCCAGGTACACGAGCGTCGAGAGGAAGAGGCCCGCCGCGACGAGGCCGAGCCCGATCAGCTCGGGATGGTGGTGGCTGCGCTCCTTGGCCGCGCGCTTGCGGCGCTTGACCCGCGAGGGCACGCGCGGCTTGAGGGTGCGCTTCTTCCGGCGCCTCGCCATGGGCGCGTGCTTCGACGCGGCGGGCCCGACCCCTACCGGCGAAAGGTCAGCGCAAGCGCTGCCAGGTCTTGCCGGGATACGCCATCGAAATGGCCCACGCACATCGGAACGTGGAGCAGCCCCTGGGAATCATGGGAGCGAACGTGACCGCCTTGCCGCGAATCCGGTAGTCGAACGTCACCTTCGGAAACTCCTTGAAGATGACGACTTTCCGGTTGCCGACGAGCCGATACGTGCCGTCGTCGACCGGCTGCCCTCTCCAGTCGAGGGAGCCGAACTTGCGATTCTTGGTGAAGAAGTGCGAGTGCCTCCGGGACACGGCTCCCCTACAAGGATTCGCGGGATCCGTGATCTGCTCCGGCCTCGTCACTCCGGGGATGAAGCCGTTGCCCGCGATGAACTCCAGGACGAACTTCCTCATACCTGCTCTCGTCAGCGCCGCCGCCAGCTCCCCACAGGTGTTCACCCTGCGCCAGGTCCCGACGAGTGCAGCCTGCGAGGTCGCCGATACCGCGGAAGCTCGCTCCTCGCTCGCGTCGTCGCCGCGCCGCTCGAGCCAGTGCCGGCCGCGACCACGAGCGCAAAGAGCAGGAGCGTCGCCAAACCTGCTCCTATCGGAGAACGCCGCAGCACGTGACGCCAGTATCTCGCTTGGGGTCAACCGAGACAAGTACGGGCGGTCTCGGGGGTTGGGGCTTAGCCCAGGGTCGCGATTCGCTCGAGCAGCAGCTCGATGAAGGCGCGGCCGTCGATGCCGACTCCCACGTGGGCGTTCGGCTCGTGCTCCGTGCGTCGCCAGAGATCCACCACCGTCCGACCGCGGGTCAGGTCGGAGTTGCATTCGATCGCGACATGGCGGTGGGCGGTCTCGACGAGCTCCGGGCGGAAGACGTGAGCCAGCGCCACCGCGTCGTGGATCGGCGAGCCGTCGAAGCCGTACGTCTTCGAGTGGAACCGGTTGTAGAACTCCCAGAGCTCTGCGACGAGCGTGCCTGTGCGGCCCGTGGCGCGGAGGCGGTCGGCGTCCGCCTTCGTCATCAGCGCCTCGTGGGTCACGTCGAGGCCGATCATCGTCACGTCGAGCCCGCTCCCGAAGACGCGCGCGGCCGCCTCGGGATCGGCCCAGACGTTGAACTCTGCCGGCGGGCGTGACGTTTCCGAGCCCGATCGAGCCGCCCATCAGCACGATCCGTTCCGGCCGCGCGTCGGGGTAGCGGGCCAGCATCAGCGCGACGTTCGTGAGCGGGCCGACCGCGACGAGCGTCGCGCCGCCGGCGTGGCGGCCGAGGAAGTCCACCGCGTGCTCGTCCAGCGGCGAGCCTTGCGCGGGCGGCAGGTCCGGCCCGTCCAGGCCCGTCTCGCCGTGCACGTATTTCGCGACGTACGGCTCACGGACGAGCGGCCGGTTCGCGCCCGCCATGACGGGGACGTCTGTTCGGTCGGCGAACTCGAGGATCCGGATCGCGTTCGCCGTGGTCTTCTCGAGCGTCTGGTTGCCGGCGACCGTGGTCACCCCGAGGAGCTCGACCTCCGGGCTCGCGAGCGCGAGGAGGAGCGCGATCGCGTCGTCGTGGCCGGGGTCGCAGTCGAGGATGATCGGAGTGGTGCTCACGGGCGCTCCAAGGCAAGTAACACTCTGTTACAAGCCATGATCGGCCTGGAGTTTGCAGGGTTTCGGAGCAAGTAACACTGTGTTACAAGATCTCGTCGATCTCCGCCGCCGTGGGCAGCGACGGCTGGGCGCCTGGTCTCGAGGCGGCGATCGCCCCGGCCGCGCAGGCACGGCGTAGCGCCTCGTCCCACCCGCGGCCCTCGAGGTGCGAGACGACGAGGCAGGCCGTGAACGCGTCGCCCGCCGCCGTCCCGTCCACGGCGTCGACCTGCGGAGGCTCGGCCCTGGCAACCTCGCTGCCGTCCTCGAGGAGGACCGCGCCTTCGGCTCCGAGCGTGAGAGCGACGAGCTTTCCGCGTGCGTTCACCTCGTGCTCGTAGCGGTTCACGACCAGCAGGTCGGGCTCGACGTCGATCGGCCTCGCCGGGGCCGCATTCAGGCAGAAGAACGAGGCGTCGCGTGCCGCGGACACGATTGGCTCGTCGGGAATCTCGAGCTGGCAGAGGACGGCGCCCTCCACCGGCCGTCCTTCGACGCCGGTGTTCGCCCCCGGAGCGACGACGATGGTCGTCTCGCCGTCCGCGTCGACGGTGATCAATGCGACGCCCGTCGGCTCGTCGCTTGCTTGGAGCTCGAGCTCGACCCCTGCCTCGAGCAACCCCGCCGTCGCCTCCTCCGCCGCCTGATCCTTGCCCACGCGTCCGATCATCCGCACCTCGGCGCCGAGCCGCGCGGCAGCGACCGCCTGGTTCGCGCCCTTCCCGCCCGGGTAACGGGCGAACGTCGCGCCGCTGATCGTCTCGCCCGGGCGTGGCAGCCGCTCGGCGCGAGCGACGAGATCGAGGTTGATCGACCCGACGACGGTCAGCTCAGGCGGCAAGCGCGCGGAGGTCTTCGAGCGTGCCGCCGAGCAGGTTCTCGCGCAGGTCGAAGAGCCCGGCCCAGAGCGACGAGCGGTCCGGCGCCGAGTCCATCCGGACGGCGGTCGTGAGCCCCTCCAGGGCCCGGACGAGCACGGCGAGCTCGAGGTAGACCTGCGCGACCCTGTGCGAGGCGACGCAGACGCCGGCCCGTCCGAGCACCGGCCCCCAGTCCATGAGCTCGGCAGGGCCGGGCTCGCCGTACCACGAGCGCCCCTCGGCCTGATCCGGCTCGAGCTCGAGGAGGTAGCGCCCGAGCGGGCGCTCCAGGCCGGCGAGGGCAGTCTCCACCCGCTCGGCCGCGCGCCGGAGCGCCGCCTGGCGCTTCCCGGCCGTGCTCGGCTGGGCCTCTCCCCTCGCCCAGCGCTCGAGCAGCCTGCAGAACGCGAGCGCGGCCACTTCGCACGCGACGAGCTGGCCGATCAGCGTGCGGGCCGTCCTCTCCTCGGCCGCGCGGTCGAAGAGCGCCTCCGCCCAGCCGGGAGTCGGGTCGATGCGGAGAGTGCTCATACCTCCACTATGACCGGCAGGATCATGGGGCGTCTACCGGTTCTGTCGTAAATCAGCTGCCCCACTGCATCGTGTAAGTGCTCCTGGAGCAGCTTGATCTCCCGGACGTTCTGGCCGAGGAGCTCGCGGAGGACGCGGTTGGCCTCCTCGCGCGTCTCCTCCATGAGCGGGCCCGGCTCGGAGAGGCCGCGCGCGATCAGCTCAGGCATCGCCGCGGGGCTGCCGTTCGACCCCGCGATGGTCGCGACGATGATCAGGACGCCGTCCTCGGAGAGCGTCCGCCGGTCGCGCAGCGCGACGTCCTTCACGTCGCCGACGCCGAGGCCGTCCACGAAGGTGACGCCCGCCTGGATCTGGTCGACGATCCGCGGGCCGCTCTTCGTGAGCTCGACGACGGTGCCGTTCTCCGTCAGGACGATCGACGACGCCGGCACACCGCTCTCCTGCGCAAGGCGCCCGTGCGCAGCCAGCATCCGGAACTCGCCGTGCACCGGCATCACGGCCTTCGGCCGGACGAGCCCCAGCATGGTCCGCAGCTCCTCCACGTGGCCGTGGCCGGACACATGGACGGGCGCGTTCTCCTGGTGGAGCACCTCGGCGCCGAGCTTCGCGAGCTGGTTGATCGAGTCGTGCACGCGGAGCTCGTTCCCGGGAACCGGCCGCGCGGAGAGGATCACGGTGTCGCCCCGCTCCACGAACACCGACCGGTGGTCGTTGTAGGCGATGCGGGTCAGCGCCGACATCGGCTCACCCTGGCTGCCCGTGCAGAGGATCAGCACCTCGTGCGGCTGGTACTGGTCGAGCTCGTTCGGCCGGATCAGCGTGTCTTCGGGAACCTCCACGTAGCCGAGATTCCGCGAGATGTTCATGTTCTTGCGCATCGAGCGGCCGACGACGGCGACCTTGCGACCCACCTGGACGGCGACGTCGATCGCCTGCTGCATGCGGTGGACGTTCGACGCGAAGCACGCGATCAGGACGCGGCCCTGGAGCCGCGGGATGATCTGCTGGAACGCCTCACCGACGAGCCGCTCGGAGCCGGTGACGCCGGGGCGCTCGGCGTTCGTGGAGTCGCCGAGCATGAGGTCGACGCCCTGCGAGCCGAGCTCGGCGAGGCGGCCGACGTCGGTGCGCAGGCCGTCCACGGGCGTGTGGTCGAGCTTCCAGTCGCCGGTGTGGAGCACCCGGCCGGCGGGCGTCTCCAGCACGACCGCGACGGCGTCGGGGACCGAATGTGCGACACGGACGAAGCCGATGCGGAAACCGCCGATCTGTACGGGGTCTTCCTCCGGTTGCGCCTCCTTGAGGTCGACGGCGTTCAGGAGCCCGTGCTCATCGAGCCGTGACTGGGCCAGGCCAAGTGTCAGCCGAGTGCCCCAGACCTCGGGCACCGGGACCTCGCGGAGAAGGTACGGAAGCGCGCCGACGTGATCCTCGTGCGAGTGCGTGAGGACGACAGCCCGGACGCGATCCTTGCGGTCGGCGAGGTACGACATGTCCGGGAGGATCAGGTCGACGCCGAGATGCTCGTCCCTCGGGAACGCGAGGCCGGCGTCGACGACGACGATGTCGTCGTCGAGCTCGTAGACGGTCAGGTTCTTCCCGACCTCGCCGACTCCGCCGAGCGGGATGATGCGAAGAGTCTCGCCAGCCACGGTGTGGACTCTACTCCCGGCCCCCGGGAGGGTTGCGGTTACCTAGACCGCGGCAGGTTGGAGCGCGCCGAGCCGCTGCAGGCAGGCGCGGATCGTGTCCTGTTCCTCGTCGGTCGCCTCGACCATCGGCAGGCGGAGGCCGCCCACGTCGTGCCCGAGGAGGTTCAGCGCGGCCTTGATCCCGATCGGGCCGACGGTGACGCCGAGGATCTCGTAGGCCGGCGCGAGCTCCTCGTCGATCTGCCGGGCCCGCTCGACGTCGCCGGCGCGGAAGGCCTGCAGCTGCTCCTTCACCTGCGGCCCGACGACGTGCGTGTGGACGCAGATCCCGCCGGTGCCTCCGACCTCGAGGAACGGCAGCAGGATGTTGTCGTCGCCCGCGTAGAGCGCGAGGCCCGTCTCGTCGACGATGCGACGCGCGTCCTCGAGGTCGTCCCAGGCCTGCTTCACGCCCACGACGTTCGGGATCTCGGCCAGCTCGGCCAGCGTCTCGACAGTGACGAGGTTCACGACGCGCGCCGGGATGTTGTAGTAGACGATTGGTTTGTCCGTCACGGACGCAATCGCCTTCACGTGCTCGACGATGCCGCGCGGCGGCGGCTTGTTGTAGTACGGCGTGACGATCAGGAACCCGTCGACGCCGAGCTCGTGCGTCTTCGCCGTCAGGTGCACGGAGTGGCGGGTGTCATACGTTCCTGTGCCCGCGATCACCGTCGCCCGGTCGCCGATCGTCTCGACGGCGGCCGAGTAGAGGGAGAACCGCTCGTCGTCGGTCAAGGTCGGCGACTCGCCGGTGGTCCCGGTGACGACGAGCCCGTCGGAGCCGTTCTCGACGAGGAACGCGGCGAGCTCGCGGAACTTCGGAAGGTTCACCGCGCCGTCGGCGTCGAACGGCGTCACGCTGGCGGTCAGGATTTCGCCGAGCACGCTTCGATCTTACTCCGGGCCGGCGGAGTCTCCTCTGCGGCAGAGCTGGAAGCCCGCGTCGTTGTCGTCGAACTGCCGGCTGCAGTCGGGCTCTCGACTCCCGCCGGCGGGCGGTGTTCTCGTGGGGCCGGCATCCGGGACAGCCGCCAGCCCGGGCGCGCATCCAGTCGCGATGACGGCAAGAACGGCCGCAAGGGTCACACGAGCTTCCAGAACTCCCCCTTCAGGCCGAGGTCGTCGAACACAGCTTGCGCCTCCTCGGGCGTGCGACGGCGCCAGGCAGCGCTGAGGCGGTCGCGGTACCACGCCTCTGCGAGCCGCCAGGCCGTCTCGAGCGGGAAGGCCGCGCCTCGCGCCAGGCCCGTCTGCTCGCACCAGCGATCGACGTGCGCTTCCGACCGGAAGGCCAGCATCGTCGCTCAGGTGAAGCCGATGTTGTCCCACCAACGCGCGGCCGGCACCGCGAAGTGCGCAAGCCCGTCTGCTTCGACGAGCTCGCCGTCCTCCACGCGGAGCGTGATCGGGTCGTCGCAGTCCGGGCACTGCGTCTCGACCGTCCCCTCGTCGCCGAGCATCGAGACGACGCCGAGCCCGTCCCAGACACAGTTGCCCCAGAACTCTCCGCGTGGCGTCTGGACGCGAAACGCCGTGGGGACTGCTGAGAGCGGTGCAGCCATCCAGACCTGAGTCGTCCCGGGCATCAGGACGATGGTGTGGGCCTCGTGCATCCGGCGGTAGGACGCTTCCGCCTCCGCGAGTGAGATCCCGAGCATCTCGGCCACGTCGTCTGGGCTCGGTGGCTCGCCGTCCTCGACGAATCGCTCGTACAGGGCGAGCCGTACGCGGTGATCGAGCTTCATGCGCCGACCTTACCCAGGCGCGCTCGAGCCCAAGTAACAGAGTGTTACTAAACGCTCTAGACGCCGTCCGGAGGGCGATCGCGGGGCTTGTAACAGACTGTTACTTGCCTTCCGAGCCACCGGGCGCTTCGCCTACGGCTGCCTCGAAAGCGGCCTTCGCCTCCGCGCCGTAGACGGCGTAGACGACCTGCTCGAGCGACGACGGCTGGTAGCCGCGCGCGGCCTCGACCATGATCCGGGCGCACTCGTCGAGCGGGAATCCGCCCACGCCGGTGCCGAACGCAGGCAGTGCCAGGGACTTCGCGCCCAGGTCGTCGGCGACCCGCAGGCAGGTCTCGGTCGTCCGGCGCACCAGGTCGGCGTCGGTGCGGAGATCCTGACCCATCACGGCGCCGTGGATGACCCACTTCGCGGACAGGCGTCCGGCGCCGGTCGCGACGGCCTCGCCCACCTGGATCGGCCCTTTCGCGACCGCCTCGAGCTCGATCTCCTCGCCCCCAGCTCGCTTGATCGCGCCCGCCACGCCGGCGCCCATCCAGAGGGCGTTGTTTGCGGCATTGGCGATCGCGTCGACGTCGAGCGCGGTGATGTCTCCGTCCACGACCGAGAGCTCAGTCAAGCAGCTCATCCAGGCCGACGGTGAGGCCCGGCGGAAGGCTCGGGAGCCTCTCCAGCGCGAGCAGCACGCCCGGCGCGTATGCCTCGCGGTTGAAGGCGTCGTGGCGGATCGTGAGCAGCTGGCCGTCGCCGCCGAACAGCACCTCTTGGTGCGCGACGAGGCCGGGCAGGCGCACGGAGTGGATCTCGGCGCCGCCGATGCGCTCCGCCGTCGCCTTGGCGGTCCCGGAGGGTGCGTCCTTCTTCGCCTCGCCGTGGAGCTCGACGATCTCGGCGCGCGGAAGATGGCGGGCGGCCTCTGCGGCGAGCCGCATCATCAGCACGGCGCCGATCGCGAAGTTCGGCGCGTAGAACAGCGCTACGCCCTTGTCCTCGGCAACCTCCGCGAGGCTGGTCGGATCCCACCCGGTCGTCCCGACGACGCACGGGATTCCGCGCTCCAGCGCCGCTCTGACGTTCTCGACGACCGCATCCGGCGCCGTGAAGTCGACCAGCGCCTCGGCGTCGTCGAGCTCGACCAGGTCGTGTCCTGCGGCCTCCAGGGCGGGCGCCAGAGCCGATCCGACCTTGCCTCCGCGCCCCTGGAGCGCGACCTTCACGCCGCGGCGGTTGCGAGCGCCGGATTGACGCGCTCGATCGCTGCGAGGAAGCGGTCCTCGCTCGGCCCGATCCCCGCCGCCGACAGGCGCTCTGGCGCCAGCAGGACGCCGGCGAGCTCGGCCAGGCTGTCGGGCTCGACGGCGTCGATCTCGGCGATGATCCGGTCGAGCGAGAGCATCTCGGTGTCGGTGATCAGGGACTTGCCGAGCCGGCTCATCCGGCTCGAGGTCGCCTCCATCGAGAGCAGGATCCGGCCCTTCAGGTTCTCCTTCGCCCGCTCCAGCTCGTTCGGCCGGAGGTTCCCCGCCGCGACGTCTGCGATCTGCTCGGCCGCGATCTCGAGGCAGGGCCCGAGGTTCTCCTCGCGCGTGCCGACGTAGAGCCCGATCTGGCCGGTGTCCGTGTACTGCGACGCGAAGGTGTAGACGGCGTACGCCATCCCACGCTTCTCGCGGATCTCCTGGAAGAGGCGTGAGGAGGCCGAGCCGCCGAGGATCGCGTCGAGGAGCGACGCGGCGAAGCGGCGCCGGTCCGACCGCGCGATGCCGGGCGCGGCGAGGCAGAGGTGGTACTGCTCCGTGTCCTTGCGCATGAAGCGCAGGTCGGGCGGCGGCGGCTTCACGAGCGGCGAGCGGACGCGTCTCCCCCGCGCCGGCGCCTCGCCGACCTTCGACTCCGCCTGCTCCAAGAGACCGAGCAGCGCGTTGTGGTCGAGGTTCCCGGCCGCCGCGACGACCACGTTGCCCGGGACGTACATCGAGCGGTGATACGCGGTGATGCTGCGCCGCGAGACGGACGAGATCACCTCCGCCGTCCCGATCACCGGCCGTCCGAGCGGATGGTGGCCGAAGACCGCCTCGGCGATCAGGTCGTGGACGAGCTCCTGCGGCTGGTCCTCGTACATCGCGATCTCCTCGAGCACGACCTCGCGCTCGGAATCCACCTCGGCGAAGACCGGCGCGTAGACCATGTCGCTCATGACGTCGATCGCCTCGTCGAGGTGGTGGTCGGCCACCCGGGCGTAGACGACCGTGTGCTCGCGAGACGTGGCGGCGTTCAGCTCGCCACCCATGGCGTCGAAGACCTCGGCGATCTCCTGTGCGCTGTACTTCTCGGTGCCCTTGAAGAGCAGGTGCTCGATGAAGTGCGAGACGCCGGCGCGCTCGTCGCGCTCGTCCCGCGAGCCGGCACCGATCCAGAACCCGAGCGCGACCGACCTGAACGTGCGTCAGCCGCTCGGTGACGACGCGCTGGCCGGAGTCGAGCTCGGAGAGGACGTACTTCTGCATGGGCGGATCGTAGGGGAGAACGAACGGGGGCGGCTCTCGCCGCCCCCGTTTCAAGCCCTTCCCGACCTAGCGGCCGCGGTCCCGGCCGCCGCGGCCGCGACCCCGGTCGCCGTCCCGGCGCGGCGGACGCTCCTCCCGCGGCCGCTCGGGCGCGTCCTTGGCGCGCTCGATCAGCTCCTCGGGCGAGACCATCCCGCCGTTCTCGTGCTTGTTGACGAGCTTGAGGCCGATGCGGCCCCGCTCCTTGTCGACCTCCTGCACGACGACGTCCAGGACGTCTCCGCGGTTGATCACGTCCTCGATGTGGCCGACCCGCCCGGGGCCGACGTTCGAGACGTGGAGGAGGCCGTCGGTGCCCTTCTTGAGCTCGACGAACGCGCCGAACTGGGTCGTCTTCACGACCTTGCCCGTGTAGGTGTCCCCCACCTCGGGCTCCTTCGTCAGCGCGTCGATCGCCGCCATCGCCGCCTCCGCGTTCTTGCCCTCGGTGGCGTAGATGAGGATCGTGCCGTCCTCCTCGATGTCGATCTGGACGTCGTAGTCGGCCTCGAGCGAGCGGATCGTCTCGCCGCCCTTGCCGATGACCATCCCGATGAACTCCGGGTTGATCTTGATCGTCGAGATCCGGGGAGCGTGGTCGCGGAGCTGCTCGCGCGACTCCGGGATCGCCTCCAGCATCTGGTCGAGGATGAACTCACGGGCCTCCTTGGCCTGGGTGAGCGCGTTCCGCATGATCTCCTGCGTGACGCCGGTGATCTTGATGTCCATCTGGAGCGCGGTCACACCCTCACGGGTGCCGGCGACCTTGAAGTCCATGTCGCCCAGGTGGTCCTCCGCGCCCTGGATGTCCGTCAGGATCACGTAGTCGTCGCCCTCCTTGACGAGGCCCATTGCGATGCCCGCGACCGGCGCCTTGATCGGCGCGCCGGCGTCCATCAGGGCGAGCGTCGAGCCGCAGACCGATCCCATGGACGACGAGCCGTTCGACTCGAGCGTCTCGGAGACGATGCGGATCGTGTACGGGAACTCGTCCGGCGGCGGGATGACCGCCTCGAGCGCCCGCTGCGCGAGCGCGCCGTGGCCGATGTCACGCCGCTTCGGGCCCCGCATGAAGCCGGTCTCGCCGACCGAGTAGGGCGGGAAGTTGTAGTGGTGCATGAACCGCCGCTCCTGCTCGAGGGAGAGGTCGTCGATCCGCTGACCCTCCTTGGCGGTGCCGAGCGTGAGGAGCGACATGATCTGCGTCTGGCCCCGCGTGAACAGCGCGGAGCCGTGGGTTCTGGCGGAAACGCCGACCTCGCACTCGATCGCGCGGATCTCGTCGGCGGCGCGGCCGTCCGGCCGGCGCTTGTCGACGGCGATCTTCTGCCGGACGAGTTGCTTGTAGATCGACTCGGCCGCGCGCTTGACGAACTGGCGAGTGAGACCGTCCTTGACCGCAGGCGCGTCTCCGTCGACTGTCGCCGGCCCGACCGGGAACGGCAGCTCGACCGTGTCGATGATGCGGTCGAAGAGCAGCGCCCGCTTCGCCGACTTGAGCTCCTTCGAGTCCTGCTCGGCCTCGGTCAGCGCCTTCAGGTCGTCCTCGAAGTGCTGACGGACAGGCTCCTCGACGACCGCCAGGCGGCTCTTCTCGAGCAGCATGTCCAGCGACATCTTGTGCTGGAGCTGCTTGAGGATGTCGTCCTCAGTCGAGCCCATGTCGAGCGGCGGGCACTCTTCGAGCAGGATCTCCTCGACGATCGCGCTGCCCTCACGCAGGCCCTCGTCGAGGATCCGCTGGCGGATCCGGCCGCCGAATCGCTCCTCGAGGTCGGTCGTGAGCTGCGGGTCGAGCCACTTGTCCTTGCCGACCTGCTCGCGGAGCTCCTCCTGGATCTCGCAGATCTTGACGATCTCGGCGTGCGCGAGCTCGAGCGCTTCGAGGAGCAGGTCCTCGGGGATCTCCTGCGCGCCCGCCTCGACCATCGTCAGCCCTTCCTTCGTGCCGACGACGATCAGGTCGAGGGTGCTCTCCTCCATCTCCTGCAGCGTCGGGTTCACGGTCAGCTCACCCTCGAGCTGTGCGATGCGGACGGCTCCCACCGGGCCGATGAACGGCAGCGGCGAGATCATCAGCGCGGCAGACGCCCCGTTGAGACAGAGGATGTCGTGCGGGATGACCATGTCCGCCGACAGGACGGTGCAGATCACCTGCACCTCGTTCTTGTAGCCCTTCGGCCACAGCGGCCGGATCGGGCGGTCGATCATCCGCGCGGTCAGGATCGCCCGCTCGGTCGGGCGCCCCTCGCGCTTGAAGAAGCCGCCGGGGATCTTGCCCGCGGCGTACATCCGCTCCTCGACGTCGACGGTGAGCGGGAAGAAGTCGGCGCCCTCGCGGGCCTCCATCCGGCCCTGGGCCGTCGACAGCACCATCGTGTCGCCCGAGCGCACGACCACGGCGCCGTCGGCCTGCTTGGCCAGCTTCCCCGTCTCGAAAGAAAGTTCCTGCCCGCCGATCTCGACCGAGACTCGGGTCGGGCCCTGTACTGCGATGCTCATCTGTCCTCCACTCTTCGTGGAGAGTGGAGGTTTGGGTCAAGGCCCCTCGGCCGGCCCTCGCCCAAACTTCCACCCTCCGGTTGCCCGCCTGGGGTTATCTCCGCAGTCCGAGCTCCTTGATCAGGTTCCGGTAACCCTCGAGATCCTTCTTCTGCAGGTAGTTCAGGAGCCGGCGGCGCTTGCCGACGAGCTTGAGCAGGCCGCGGCGCGAGTAGTGATCCTTCGCGTGCGTCCTGAGATGCTCGGTGAGGTAGTTGATGCGCGCCGTCAGCAGCGCGATCTGGACCTCGGCAGAGCCGGTATCGGCCTCTGCGCGGCCGTGCTTTCCGATGATTTCCTGCTTGGCTTCCTTGGTGAGGGTCACCTTTCGACCTCCTCTAGACGAATCCGCAGTCCCCGCCGAGCCATGCGGAAGCTGCATGGCGAGCCGGGTCTGCGGGCGTCGTTAGGGTAGCAACGCATGAGAGCCGCCGTGGCTGCGGGACATCCCGCGACCGTCGACGCGGGCATCGAGATCCTCGAGGAGGGCGGCAACGCCGCGGACGCGGCTGTGGCGGCTTCGCTCGCCTCCTGCGTGGCCGAAACGGTCATGACGGGGCTGCTCGGCGGCGGCCACGCGATCGTCTTGCGGGGCGGCGAGGTCAGTACGCTCGACTTCTTCGTCGCCGTTCCGGGGCTGGGCGCTGAGCCGCGGGTGCTGGAGCTGGAGCACCTGGAGGTTCCGTTCGGAACCGAGCTCGTCCACTACGCCGTCGGCATCGGCTCGTGCGGCGTGCCCGGCGTGCTGGCCGGCCTCGGCGAGCTCTGGCAGCGCGACGGAAGCCTCCCCTGGCCCCGGCTCGTCGAGCCGGCGCTGCGGCTCGCCCGCGAGGGGTGCGATTTCCCCCTGGCGCAGGCGGCCTGCCTCGAGATGCTCGCGCCCGTGATGACGATGCGGGAGGGCGGGAGGATCTACCGGCGCGAGGGCCGGCTCCTTGCCGAGGGCGAGCGGCTGGAACAGCCGGGCCTCGTCGCCGCTCTCGAGGCGATCGCCGAGGAGGGCCCGCGCAGTCCCACGGTCGAGTCGGCGCTGCTCGCCCTCATGGCGGAGCGCGGCGGTCTCGTCACGCAGGCGGATCTCGACGACTATGCGGCGACGTGGCGCGAGCCCGGTCGCGTCGAACGCTCCGGCTACGAGTTCGCGTCCCGAATCGGCCTGTCCAGCCCGCTTCCGCTCTACAGATCCGTGACGGGGTCTGACCCCGTCCGCCTCGCGAAGGCGCTTGCGGAGCCGGACCGGAACGGGGACACGACGAACCTGACCGTCGTGGACCGGGCCGGCAACGCCGTGGTGCTCACGACGAGCCTCGGCCTCGGCTCCGGTGACTGGCTCCCGGGCCTCGACCTGCATCTGAACTCGATGCTCGGCGAGGCCGATCTCGTCGTCGGCGAGCTCGTGCCGGGGCAGCGGATGGCCAGCATGATGGCGCCGACCCTGGTCTTCGACCGGGACGGTCTAGCGCTTGCGGTCGGCGCGGCCGGCGGGACGAGGCTTCGGAGCGCCCTCGTCCAGGTCGCGGTCGGTGTGCTCGACGACGGCCTGAGCGCTCGAGATGCCGTCGACCGGCCACGTCTCCACCCCGCCGCCGGCGTCGTCCACGTCGAGCCCGGCTTTCCCGACGATGTCCACGAGGCGCTCGAGTCCGCCGAGTTCGCCGTTCGTGTCTGGCCGTCGCGCCACCACTACTTCGGCGGAGTCAGCGCCGTCACCCGGTCCGGCGCCGCAGGCGACCCGAGACGGAGCGGCTCGGCTCGCCGGCCCGCGTGACCGTCACCTGCTCGAGCACCCAGCCGACGTAGCCGCACTCGGGACAGCCCGGATTCGCGCCCACCGTCACCCCACCGGCCGGCTTGAGGTAGGAGGCGCTGCAACCGAGGCAACGAACGCGCGCGATCCTCGCCACGGGCCGCGAGTCCTCACTGTCGTCGACTTCCATGCCAAGCGAGATCCCGCAGGCGGCGGAAACTTGCGATCACGAAGGGCTAAACGGGCCGGACGGCTGCTCTCGCGGCCTCCACGTCCCGCTCGATCTGCTCGATCAGGTCCCGCTCCGAGTCGAATGCCCGTTCCTCCCGCAGGTGCTCCCAGAGCTCGACCACGAGCCGTTGGCCGTAGAGGTCGCCCTCGTAGTCGAGGAGGAACGCCTCGACGCGGCGCTCCTCGCCGCCGTAGTGCGGATTGATGCCGATCGACGTGGCCGCCCGCCTGCCGAGGGCCTCGCCGGTGTAGATCCCGAACGCGGGCACCAGGAGGTCCGACGGGACAGCCAGGTTGGCCGTGGGGAAGCCGAGCGTCCCGCCCCTCGCATCGCCGGCGACCACGGTTCCCTCCACCTCGATCGGCCGGCCGAGCAGCTTCGCGGCCCGGCCGACCTCCCCCGCGCCGGCCAGCTGGCGGATGCGGCTGGACGACACTCCCTCGACGAGCGGAACCGGCCTCGCGTCGAAGCCGAGATCTGCGAGCAGGTTCATGTCGCCCGAACGGCCGCGGCCGAAGCGGAAGTTCGTGCCGGCGACGACGACCTTGGCGCCGAGCGGCTCGAGGACGGACCGGGCGAACTCCTCGGGCGTCGCCAGCGAGAGGTCAGGCGTGAACGGGAGGACCAGCGTCTCCCCCACGCCGAGCTCCGCGATCAGCTCGAGCCGCCGCTCCAGGGTGGAGATCAGCTCGACACGGTTCCCCAGCGTGACCCGTGGGTGTGGATCGAAGGTGAGGACAGCCGTCTGCGGGCCGGCGGCGAGCGCCGCCTCGATCACACGGCGGTGGCCGAGGTGGACGCCGTCGAAGGTCCCAAGGGCGACCGCGCGTTCGCCGCCTCCCAGCTCATGGGGTGACGACGCGACCTTCACAGCGCCGCCAGGGCCTCGTCGGGAGGAAGGATTCGCGCCGAGTCGGCATCGTCGACCCTGAACGGGCCGACCTCGGTCCGCCGGAGGCTCGCACAGTGCCCGCCGAGCGCCTCGGCGATCGACCGGACGTACGTCCCGGAGCTGACGAGCAGGTCGAGTGTTGCGGCCTTCCCGTCGAACTCGACGAGCCTGAGCTCGCGGACCGTCGAGCGGCGCACAGGCATCTCGACGGCGACGCCGCGCCGGTGGAGCCTGTACGCGCGCTCGCCTCCCACTTTCACCGCCGAGGCGGCCGGGACCGGCAGCTCGATCTCGCCCTGCATCCCTTCGAGCCGGCGCGCCAGCTCGTCAGCGTCGGGCGGCTCGAGCTCCTCGACGACCTCGCCCTCGGGATCACCCGTGCTCGTTCGGGCCGTGAGGTCGATCTCCGTCAGGTACCGCTTGTCCAGTCCGACGAAGCGGTTCTGCTCCTTCGTGAACCGCCCGAGCAGGACGAGGAGCAGGCCGGTCGCGAACGGATCCAGCGTCCCGGCGTGACCTGCCCGTGCCCCGGTCCGGCCACGGAGGTCGCGCACGAGTGCGAAGGACGACGGGCCCGCCGGCTTGTCGACGAGGACGAGCCCGGCCGGGTCAAGCCCTCTGGGCGGCACGCGCCTCCGCGTACTGCTCGCGGATGAACTGGACGATCTCGGGGATCTCCTTGGAGGACGAGAAGCCGGCTGCCTGACGGTGCCCGCCGCCGTCGCCCGAAGCCCGCGCGATCGCCGAGACGTCGAGCTCGTCGGAGCTCGAGCGGAGACTCACCCGGCGTGCGGGCCTGCCCGGCGCCGGCGGCTCCCGGATCAACGCAGCCATGTCGGCGCCCTCCACGGCGCGCAGGAAGTCGATGATCCCCTCCGAGTACGGCTCGGCGGCCCCGACCTCGGCGAAGTCGGTCTTCAGGAGGTAGGACACGACGATTCCGCCGCCCTCGTACACCTGCGCCCGCTCCAGCGCCCGCGCGAGCAGCTTCAGCTTCGCCAGCTGCACCGACTCGTAGACCGACTGGAAGACGCGATGGACGTCCGCGCCCGCCTCCACGAGCTCGGCGGCCAGCCGGAGCGCCTTCGGCGTCGTGTTCGCGTACTGGAATCGCCCCGTGTCCGTGACGAGCGCGATGTAGATCGCCTCCGCCAGCTCCGGCGTCAGCCCGACGCCGAGCTCGTCCAGGAGGTCGCGGACGATCTCCCCAGTTGACGAGGCGTCCGCATCGACGACGTTGACGTCCCCGAAGCGCGAGTTGTCGTGATGGTGGTCGACGTTGAGGACGAGCGGCGCGCGGTCGATCGCCTCCCGCCCGGGCCCGAGCCGGCTCTCGTTCGCGCAGTCGAGCGCGAAGAGCACGCGCTTCTCGACGTCGTCGGGCAGCTCCCGTCGCACCTCTTCGAGCGGCATGAACCTGTACTCGCCCGGCAGCGGCGCCTGGCCCGGGAGGAACATCACGGACTCCTTGCCGAGCGCGTCGAGCGCCAGCTTGGCGGCGAGCAGCGAGCCGAGCGCATCGCCGTCAGGGTTCTCGTGAGTGGTCAGCAGGAAGCGGTCGTGCGTCCGAATCGCGTCCGCGACTGCGGAGAGATCACTCCGGGTCGTCTGGGGCGAGCTCATCGATGAGTTGGGTCATGCGCACGCCGCGCTCGACCGACGGATCGTATTCGAAGGTCAGCTGCGGAGTCCGCTTCAGTCGCAGCTCCCGGGCGATCCGGGCCTGGAGCAGGCCGTGCGCGGCCTGGAGGCCCTGGATCGTCTTCTCCCGCTTGCGCTCGCTGCCGAGGACGCTGACGAAGACGACTGCCTGTTGCAGGTCGGCCGTGGTCTTGACGCCCGTGACGGTGACGAAGCCGATCCGGGGATCCTTGAGCTCGCCAACGGCCTCGGAGAGCACCTCACGGACGGCGGCGTTCACGCGGCGCATGCGGTCACTCATCCGGCGCCACGACCTCCCGCTCGACGCGGACGACCTCGTACTCCTGCCCGCTCAGGTACCGGACCGCCTCCTCGAGCAGCGTCTCGGCCTCGCGGTGCTCGCGCGCGACGCAGGCGACCGTCAGCCGGCTCCGCTGCCAGAGCTCGTGGTGGTCGACCTCGGCGACCGACGCGCCGAAGCGGTTCTGGAGCTGTGCCTTGGCGGACTTGACGAACTTCCGCTTGCCCTTGAGGGATCCCGCCTCGGGGAAGTGGAGCTCGACGCTGAGGATGCCGACGTAGCCGGCTCCCATGCGCCTACTCGGTCGCGGTCGTTGCCGGCTCGGGGGCCGGCGTGTCGAGATCGGTCCGCTCGACCTGACGCGTCTCGTAGGCCTCGAGGATGTCGCCGACCTTCACGTCGTCGAAGTTCGCGAGGTGGATGCCGCACTCGAAGCCCTCGGTGACCTCGCGCGCGTCGTCCTGGAAGCGCTTGAGCGAGTCGATCGTCGTCTCGTAGATGACCGTTCCGTCGCGGACGACACGGACCTGCGCGCCGCGGCGGACGAGGCCGGTCGTGACCATGCAGCCGGCGATCGTCCCGACCCGGGAGGCGCGGAACGTCTCGCGCACCTCGGCCTCGCCGAGGCTCTCCTCGGTCGTGACCGGCCTGAGCATGCCGACGAGCGCCTGCTCGATGTCCTCGGTGAGCTGGTAGATGACGCGGTAGGTGCGGATCTCGACGCCCTCGCGCTCGGCGAGCTGGCGCGCCTCGGCCGACGGACGCACGTTGAATCCGACGACGAGCGCGTTCGAAGCCGACGCGAGGTTGACGTCGCCCTCGCTGATCCCGCCGACGCCCTGGTGGATGACGTTCACGCGCACCTCGGGATGCTGGATCTTCTGGAGCTCGGATACGGCCGCCTCGACCGAGCCCTGGACGTCGCCCTTGAGGACGAGGTTCAGGTCCTGGACGGCGCCGGCCTGGAGCTGCGTGAAGAGCTGCTCGAGCGACGGGCCCGCCTTCGCGGCGGTCGCGAGTTGCTCGCGGCGCAGGCGCTCGCCGCGAACCTGCGCGCGCTGGCGCGCGTCCCGCTCGTTCTCGACGACACGGCCGAGCTCGCCGGCAGGCGGCGGGTGGTCGAACCCGAGGATCTCGACAGGCTCGCCCGGCCTCGCCCCCTCGACCTTCTCGCCACGGAAGTCGTAGAGCGCCCGCACGCGGCCCCACGCGTCGCCAGCGACGATCGCGTCGCCGACCTTGAGCGTCCCGCGCTGGACGAGCATCGTCGCGACCGGGCCGCGGCCGACGTCGAGCCGGGACTCGATGATCGGGCCGGACGCCTCCGCGCTGGGGTTGGCGGTCAGCTCGAGCTCCGCGTCGGCGACGAGCAGCACCTTCTCGAGCAGATCGTCGAGGTTCTGCTTCTGCTTCGCCGACACGTCGGAGAACTGGATGGTCCCGCCCCACTCCTCGGGCTGCAGACCCTCGGCGGCGAGGTCTCCGCGTACCCGATTCGGGTCCCCGTCGGGCACGTCGATCTTGTTGACCGCGACGACGATCGGGACCGCGGCCGCGTTCGCGTGCGAGATCGACTCGCGCGTCTGCGGCATGACGCCGTCGTCCGCGGCTACGACCAGGACCGCGATGTCTGTGACCTTGGCGCCCCGGGCGCGCATCGCGGTGAAAGCCTCGTGGCCAGGCGTGTCCAGGAAGGTCAGCTTCCGGCCGTCGTGCTCGACCTGGTAGGCGCCGATGTGCTGCGTGATCCCGCCGGCCTCGGTCTCGACGACAGCCGACTCGCGGATCGCGTCCAGCAGCGTGGTCTTCCCGTGGTCGACGTGGCCCATGATCGTGACGACCGGCGGGCGCGCCTCGAGGGAGTCCTCGGCGTCGTCGAACGCCTCGGGCTCGTCGTCCTCCTCGTCGGCGTGCTTGATCGTGACCTCGCGGTTCACGCTCTGGTCCGCGGCGATCAGCTGAACGGCCTCGTCCGACAGGGACTGGGTGATGGTGACCATCTCCCCCAGGCCCATCATGATCTTGATGATCGACGCGACCGGGATCCCGAGCGCGTGGGAGAGCTCCTTGACGGTGACGCCGGACTGGACCGTGACCGGGCCGGTCGGGACGACGACCTCGCGCGGCTGCTTCGGCTGGCGGTCGGTCCGGTCGCGCGCCTGGCGCGAATCGGGACGCGGCCTGTTCGCCTGCGAGTCGATGATCACGCGGCGCTTGCGCCGGCCGCCTCCCGGCGCCTGGCGCGGCCGAATCGGCCTGTTGGGGCGATTTTGTCCCTGTTCGTCAGCCATTGTCAGTCCTCAAGTGTAGAGCGATGTGAGTTGTTGATCGACACGGACCCGGGCCCTGAGCGTCCGGCTGAACGCGTTATGCGCAGCCGCTCGCTCGAAACACGAAAGCCGCCGGCACGTGTAGGCCGCTCGGCCCGGCGCCCGCGCATCCGCGACGACCGCGCCGTCAGCCGCTACGAACCGCAGGAGCTCGTCCTTCAGCCCCTTGCGGCCGCAGCCGATGCACGTCCGGACCGGACGATGTCGCTCAGCCTGTCTGTGCGTCGGTCCTCTCCTCGTCCGTCTCGGCCGCTGCCGCGACTCGCACCTCGTCACCCTCGGCCGCCGGTGCCGGCGGGACGCCGGCAGGCTCCGGGCCGGGAACCTCGGAGGGCTCGGGCGACGGGATCTCGCTGGGCTCGGGCGACGGGACCTCCGTGGGCTCCGGGCCCGACGGCATCGGGCTCGGCTCCGGCGAGGGAACCTCGCTCGGCTCCGGCTGAGGCAGCTCGGTGACCTCGGCCTCGCCGCCAACGGCTTCTGCCTCGACCTCCGCCGGCAGCTCCTCCTCGGCGCCGCCGATCGGCACCGCCTGACCGCTCTCGATCGTCTCGCCGGCAGCCTCGCGGTCGGCCAGCGCCGTATGCGCCGGGATCCCGCAGAAGCGAGTCCCCGGGATCGCGGCGTTCGGGCAGCGCTTGTGGTTCGAGAGGATCGCGGCACAGCGTCCGGAGAAGTCCTCGCCGGCCTCGCCGCCGCCGAAGGCCGCCTCGGCCTCGGCTGCCGCGAACTCGGCCTCCGACTGGATGTCGACCTTCCAGCCCGTCAGCCGTGCGGCCAGGCGGGCGTTCAGGCCCTCCTTGCCGATCGCGAGCGCGAGCTGGTCCTCCGGGACGATGACCGTCGCCTCCTTGGTCTCGTCGTCGATGTAGACCTCCCGCACCCGCGCGGGAGACAGCGCCTTCGCGAGGAAGCGGGCCGGCTCGGTGTTCCAGGGGATGATGTCGATCTTCTCGCCGCGGAGCTCCGACACGACCATGCGGACGCGCGAGCCGCGAGGCCCGACGCACGCACCGACCGGGTCGACGCCCTGCGCGTGCGAGACCACCGCGATCTTCGAGCGGTAGCCCGGCTCGCGGGCCACGCCGCGGATCTCGACGAGACCGTCGGCGATCTCGGGGACCTCGAGCTCGAACAGCGTCTTGATCAGCTCAGGATCGCGTCGCGAGAGGATCACCTGCGGGCCCTTCGTGCCCGACCGGACCTCGGTGATCACGGCCTTGATGCGCGAGCCTTGCTCGTAGCGCTCGCCGTCCACCTGCTCGGAGCGCGGAAGCAGCGCCTCGACCTTGCCGAGGTCGACCAGGATGTTGTTCCGGTCGCCGGCCTGCTGGACGATGCCGGTCACGACCTCGCTGACGCGGTCGACGTACTCCTCGTACATGATCTGGCGCTCCGCCTCGCGGATCCGCTGCTGGATGACCTGCTTCGCGGTCTGCGCGGCGATGCGGCCGAAGTTCTCCGGGGTGACGTCCTCGCGGCGCACCTGGTTCTCGGGCACCTGATCCCAGTCGATCTCGAGGTCGTCGTCGGTGACCAGGGTGTGCTGCTTCTCACCCGTCTCCTCCTCGATCTTCTCGAGGTCGTCGTAGGCACGCTCTCGGGCCTCTTCGAGGAGGCGCTCCTCGAGGTCCGCGGGCATGTGGATCGCAAAGACGCGGAAGTCGCCCTCGTCGTCGATCTCGACGGTGGCGTGGCGGTACGACCCGGGGGTCTTCTTGTAGGCGGCGAGCAGCCCGTCGCGGAGGGCGTCGACCAGGATCCCGCCTTCGAGATTCCGGTCGCGCTCCAGCTCGCGGACTGCCTCCACGATCTCGCGGCTCATCTCATGTCCTCCTCGATCAGGTTCGCCCGTACGATCGCGTCGTACGGAATCGCGTGCTCCGTGCCGTCGGTCGAGAGGCGGATGCCCTGGGCGTCCGCGTCCACGACCTCACCCTTGAACTTTCGCCGGCCGTCGATGTCGTCCGCGGTGCGGAGTGCGGCCCTGCGCCCGACGACCCGCTGGAAGTGCGCGGGCGTGCGGAGCGGGCGCTCGACACCGGGCGACGAGACTTCGACGGTGTACTGCTGGAGATACGGGCGCAGGACGTCCGTCACCCGCTCGCAGAGCGCGTGGTCGACCCGCTGCGGGTGGTCGATGTAGACCGTGAAGCGCTCGGGCCCCGAGAGCTCCAGCGCCAGCACCTCGACGCCGGGAATCGCTCCCTCGACCTTCGGCGTGATCTCCCTCAGCAGCGTTCTCTCCTTGTCGTACACGTCGGCCATCTGAATCACCTCAAAAAAAACGGGCGCCGCGCGCCCATTTCGTCCTGCACCTCGAAATGTGGTTGATTCAGGATAGCAACGTCAGGCTGCCGCAAGCACCGCGACTCCGGCGACGACGAGGGCGGCTCCGGCCAGACGCCTGGGCCCGACGTTCTCACCGAGCAGCGGCCCCGCGAGGGCGACGGCGATCACGACGCTCGATTCGCGAACCGACGAAACGGACGCTGCCGACGCGAGGCGCAGCGCGTACAGGGCAAGCGCGAACGCGCCGAACGAGGCCAGCCCGATGAAGACCGGTGTCCATCCCAGCGCCGCGCGCAGACGCGGTGTGCCTCCTCTCGCCGCGACGGCGATGAAGTAGGCGATCGATGCCGGTGCGAGCACGGCGAAGAGGTACGCGAGCGGGTCGGCGTGGTCGACGCCGCGAGCGTCTGCGAGCGTGTAGCCGGCGATGCAGGCGGCGATCGCGAGGCCGAATCCGACTCCCTGCGAACTCCTCCGGCCCAGGCCGCGGACGAGGAGCACGCCGGCAGCGACGAGGAGCACGCCGGTGGTCTCCACCGCAGAACTTCCCACGCCGAGCGCAGCCGCGCCGACGACGAGCACGAGCACCGGAGCCAAACCGCGCGCCACGGGGTAGACGACGCTGAGCTCCGCCCGGCCATAGGCGGCGGCGAGCAACGCGACGTAGGCGAGCTCGAGCACCGCCGACACGGCCATGTACGGAACCGCATCCCCGTCGACCTCCCAGCGGACGGCCGCGAGCGGCGCGAACGCCAGCACCGCGACGCCGAACGCGATCGCGGTCGTGGCCGGGACGTCACGGCTTCGAGCAAGCCCGACGTTCCACCCGGCGTGCAGGACGGCGGCGCCGAGCGCAAGGGCGAGTGCCTCGCCGCTCAGCGGCGGGCGCGCGCGAGGTAGCTCTGCCCGGCACGCACCGTCACGCGCCGGCCCCGCACCTGGTCGAACACCTCGACGCGGCCCATGGTGACGCGGACGAGCGTCCCATCGCATCGATCCTCGGTCAGCCATGTCGTTCCCCGCACCACGGCCGAGGCGTACCTGCCTCGCGTCCGGAAACGTCCCTTCGCGCTCCCCCAGATGCGCCGCGGCGGCCTCGCCGCTCGAGCGGAAGCGAGGCTACGGCGCGGGCACGCGAGCGGCCCGGAGAGCTGCAGCGTCGTCGTGGGAACCCTGGCCCGCGACTGTCGGATCACGACCCGTCCCTGGTAGAAGACCCCCGATTGCCGCCGATTGCCGCCGGCGGCGCTCACGAGCCGGACGCGGCCGCGGGTGACGTCGAGCTCCGAGCCGACAGGGATGTTCCGAAGTCCGCCGAGGCCGACAAAGCGGCTCGAGCCACGGAGGCGAACACGCACGATGCCGCTGACCGGCGAGACGTTGACGGACACGCCTGGGATCGGCGGCGGAACGGCCGACGGCACGCCCCAGGCGACCGAGACGTCGCTGTCGACATTCAGGCGTGCGACTCCGGTGCCGTCGGCCCGCACGGTCCAGAGCTCCTCCTGGAAGGGGCCGATGACGTCGGAGACGAACGCGAGCCTGGTCCCGTCCGGAGACCACGAGACCTCCCACACCTCTCCACGGCCCGTCGACAACACTCCGGGTGCGCCGCCGGCAACAGAGACGACGCCGATCGCGCCAGACGGGCCTGAGGCGAATGCGATGCGCGTGCCGTCCGGCGACCACGACGGGAACCTCGCGTTGCCCGACTCCAGGCCGGTCAGGATGCGGAGGTTGGTGCCGTCCGCGTTCACCACGTAGACGCGGGCGCCGGTCGAGAAGGTGAACCTCGCGCCGTCCGGCGACCACTCCGGATCCTCCACGGCAACGGCCAGCGAGCCGGTCACCGGCGTCACGCCCGAGCCGTCGACGTTCGCGACGAAGAGACGGTCGAAACCGTTCTGGAACCGGACAAAGCCGATTCTCCGGCCGTCCGGAGACCAGGTCGGCCAGCGGTCGTTCTGGTCGGTCGTGACGCGCCTCGGCGCCGTGCCGTCCGCGCCGATCGTCCAGATGCCGCCGGTCCGGCCGGCGGAGTTCTGGAACGCGATCCTGCCCCCGTCGGCCGACCAAGCCGGATCTCGTGCCGAGAACGTCGGCGGGCCGGCGATCGCCCGAGGGTCGGAGCCGTCCGGATTGACGGTGTAGACGGTCCCACCCCGGTTGTACGCGAGCCGGCCGTTCGTCTGGGCGGGAAAGGTCTCCTGTCCGGCGGAGGCGAGCCCAACGAGCACCGTCAGAACCATCGCCCCAGCCCCAGCCGTTCCCAGAACTCGTCGCTTCACTCAGGGCGAGTCTGCCTGAAGGCGTGCGTCCGGCCTATGCCTCGAGAAGGATCGTGACGGGCCCGTCGTTCACGAGCTCGACGCCCATTCGCGCGCCGAAGCGGCCCGTTTCGACGTGGACGCCGGTCTCGCGGAGCGCCTCGCAGAAAATCTCATAGAGGCGCGCGGCGTCCTCGGGCGGCGCAGCCTCGGAGAAGCTCGGCCTGTTGCCTTTCGCCGTGTCGGCGATCAGCGTGAACTGGCTGACGACGAGCGCGGCGCCGCCTGCGTCGACGAGCGAGCGGTCGAACTTCCCATCGTCGTTCTCGAAGATCCGGAGCTTCGCGACCTTGGCCGCCAGGCGCGTCGCCTCCTCCTCACCGTCCGCGCGCGAGACGCCGAGCAGCACGCAGAGGCCCGACCCGATCTCCCCCACGACCTCGCCGCCCACGCGCACGCGCGCCTCCGAGACGCGCTGGACGACCGCTCGCACGGAGCGATTATCCGAGGTCTTTGATGCGCTCGGCGTACTGCTCGCTGCCCGGCTTCAAGGAGCTCGCGAGCTTGTAGTGGCCGTTCGCCTCCTGCTCCCGGCCCAGCTTCTCCAGGCTCCGGCCCAGCGCGTAGTGCGCGTAGTCGTCGGTCGGCGCGAGCTCGAGCATGGCGCGGAACTCGCGCTCGGCCTCGTCGTAGCGCTGGATCCGGAAGTACGCGATGCCCAGCGCCTCGCGGATGGAGGCCTTGTCCGGCTCCCGCTTCTTCGCCTTCTCGAGCGCCACGGTCGCCTGGGCGGCATCGCCTTTTCGGAGATGGCTTCGGCCCTGCTGGAAGAGGTCGTACGTCTCGCTCACGTCACTCCTCAAGGTAGACAACTCTCCGGCAGTCAGGCGGAGCGCAGGCCGAGCGAGCGGAGGGAGACCAGCCCTCGCAGCCGCCGGCGCGTGCCGAGCCCGCGGCGGATCTTCCTGAGGACAGCGCGGAGCTCCCGGCGGGCCGTCCGAGCGGCTCGTTCGGCCTCGTCAGCAGGCCCGTATCGCGCCTCGGCGAGGGCCGCCGCGAGGCCGTCGGCGTCGACGCGCAGCCGGCTGTTGATCGTCTCTCCGAGCTCCGAGGACGTGGCGCTTCTGGCCAGCGGGACGCGCTGGTCGGCGAGGAAGTCCTCGAGCTCCGCCCGCACGGCTCCGGCGACCCGCCGGGGGTCGTCCGAGAGGTAGCGCACCCGCCGCCGGCCCCACTTCAGGAGCCAGAGCGCCGCCAGGAGAGCCGTCGCGGTGCCGACGACGATCACGAGCAGGCGCACGTCGTCCCGCTGCTCTGCAACTTGCCTCGTTACGGGCGCATCCGAGCCGGGAACGATGCCGGTGTCGGGCCCGCGGAGCCTGTCGCGGTCGTCGGGCGACGGCGAGGCGCCGCCAAGGCGGTTCCGGAGGATGTCCAGTCCGAGAGCCCCGACGGCAGCCGCGCCGAACGCGGCGGTTGCGCCGTCGGCGTCGAAGAAGAGCGACGACGCGGTGTACTCGGCGCGGAGGCGGCCGCGGCCCGGCGTCGGATCGAACGGCAGCCACCCGTACCCGTCGAACCAGACCTCGACCCACGTGTGGGCGTTGGTGTCGGCGACGGTCCAGCGCTCCTCGTCGTCGTTGAAGATGCCGGTAGTGAACCCAGCAGCGACCCGGGACGGGATCCCGAGGTAGCGCAGCATGAGCGCCATCGCACCCGCGAAGTGCTGACAGTAGCCCGCTTCGTCGTCCTCACGAATGAGACGAGCGGCGGCGCGTCTTCGCGGACAGGCGGCGACTCGTCGTAGTTGAACTCGCCGCTCGAGCGGAACCAGGCTTCGATCGCCACGGCGGCGGCGTAGGTGTTCCGCGGCCGGCCGACGACCTCCTGGGCCTGCCGGTACAACGGCTCGTACGCCGCGAGATCTTCGTCCTCTGCGAACGTGGACGCGAGCGCCTGCTCGCGCGCAGGGGTCCCAAACGGTGGGACGCGCGTGAAGCTCCCGACACTGAGGAACGGGCTGTCCTCGAGCAGCTCGTCGGGATACGTCGGCCCCGTGCGCGCGAGCTGGGCCGGCGTCGGCTGGGCGGCGTAGCTCCAGACGGTGTACCGGTCGCCCCGCTCCAGGCGGCCGACGTAGGCGATCCCCGATCCGTAGTCCCCGGCACGGTCTTCCTCGTAGGCCACGGGAACGCTCGAGCCCACGAGATGCGTGTCCTGCAGCGCCTCGATCTCGACTTCGTGCCTGAGCCAGTTCTCGGCGTCGCGGGCCGCCGGCGGAAGCAGCGGATCGTTGACGAGGGAGTCGAGCCCGGCGCCGCTGACGGGCTCGAGGAGCTCGGCGTCCTCCCGCCAGTGGTCGTCGAGGAAGACGTCGAGCGTCGTTGCGCGCCAGTAGGGCGCCCGCCGCGGCGCCTCGACCGTGAAGACCGTCGTCGCGGTCTTCGGGAAGTCGATCCCGTCGTAGTCCGAGTCCCAGACGTACTGAACGCTGACCGGCTTGTCCTCGCGCGTGTACGGCTCCCACTGCTGCCAGTCGAGGAAGCCGCCCTTCGCAACCGAGGGCGAGCTGACGGCGACGAGCGCCGTGAAGACGACGGCCGCGCCGACGACGAGCGCCTGGCTGGATCCCGGCCGCCCTCCCGGCCGGAGCGCGGCGAGCAGGAGCAGCGCCGCGGCCAGGATCAGGAGGCCGCGAACGGTCGACGAGCCCTCGGGCACGAGCGTGACCGGCCAGGCGGCGCCGGCGAACGTCGTGGCCGCCGCGAGGACCGGACGCCGGGCCGCGATCGCCAGGGTGGCGACCAGCGTGAAGGCGAAGACCGCGAGCACGATCACGCCGTGCATGAGCTCCCGCTGGTCCGGGTTGAACGGGAGCGAGAACTCGTAGTAGTCGGCGATTCCGCCGCCGAGCCCGCTCAGAACCGGATTGAGGAAATCGTGGTCGCCGTCGAACGGCCTGGCGTCGAGCGGCGAGACATCGAAGGCGAACGAGGAGACGGCCACCGTCGCGACGACGATGGCGCCGATCCGCAGCGAGCGGCGCGGAAGGATCCCGGCGCCGACGGCGAGCACGGCCGCCACCGCGAACTCGCCTCCACGCACCGGGTCTTCGAGCGTCTGCCACCCGGTGACGATCAGCAGCGCGGGCAAGAGCGCCAGGAGCGCCGTCCTACCCATGCGCCACCACGCTCTCCGCGCCGCCCAGCACCGCTTCCAGGTCGTCGCCGCGGCGGAGCACGGCAACGGCGATTCCGGCGCTCTCCAGACGGAGGATCGCCGCATCGGTGCCCACGGACGCACGGCGGCGGCCGGCGAAGCTGGGAGCGTCCACATAGACGACCGAGACCTGCTGCCTGGCGGCGGCGCGAGCGATGAGCGTTTCGACGAGCGCCGGCCGGAGAGCGGCGGTCACCACCGCGAGGTCGCGGGCGTGGGTGGCCCCGCCGGCCTGGTCCGTGAGATGCGTCTCGACGGGCCGCGCGCCGTCCTGCTGCGCAACGGCGAGGATCTCGAGGGCTCGTGGCCAGTCCCGCTCGTAGTTTCGGACCGACAAGGCCTCGTCGCCCATTCCGGATGTGACCACGAGACGCGCGTTGCGCCCGCGCCGCGCGTGCGCCCACAGGAGCGACCCGGCCGCGCGAACCTGGGCGTCGAAGCTCGAGCCCCCTGGAGGGCCGGAGCCGTGACCGGCCTCCGCATCGAGCACGACGACGATCTCGTCCCGAGGCGCGTCCTCCAGCTCCTTGACCATCAGCTGCTGCCGGCGCGCCGTCGAGGGCCAGTGGACGCGGCGGAGCGACTCCCCGTTCTGGTACTCACGCACGCTGTGCAGCTCGAACCCGGCCGGGCGGCGCAGCAGGATCCGCCCCGCTCCGTGCGCCCGCAGGCCGCGCTCGGCGAAGAGGACGTTCAGGCGGGCCAGGCGCGGGTAGACGAGCAGCGGCGAGGCGTCGGCGAGCGGCTGAATTCGCTGTGCGAGCCCGAATGGATCCTCGACGACGGCTCGCGCTCCCGTGAACCGGTACCGGCCGCGCGGCACGCGCGCCAGGCGGTAGACGGCGCGGAGGAACCGCCCGTCGCGGGCGACCACCACCTCCCGCTCTCCCAGCGTCCCGACCGGCTCGTACAGGATCGCCGTCGCCGGGACGAGCCCGCCGTCGGCCTCCAGCTCGACCCGGACGACCACGTCGTCGCCCTCGAGGGGCCGATCGTGATCGACTTGCCGATGGAGGCTGAGCGGGCGGGCGAGGGCGTTCGTCCAGACCAGCGCGGCGCCCACCGCGAGGAGCACGCCGACGGCGGGCGCGTAGAGCACATGCGCGCCGAAAGCCCAGGCGCCGAGGTACGTGCCGGCGCCCAGCGCCAGCGTGAACCGGCCGCGGCGGGTCAGCATGGCTAGACGGGGACGGGCGTGCGCTCGACGGCGTCCGCGACCAGCTCGGCCGGGCCGAGGCCCGCGGCGCGCGCCTCGGGGCCGAGGATCAGCCGGTGACCGAGCACCGGTCCCGCGACCGCCTTCACGTCGTCCGGCAGCACGTACTCGCGGCCCTCCGCGATCGCGCGAGCCTTGGCGACCCGCAGCAGCGCGATGCCGGCCCGCGGGCTCGCGCCGAGGTAGAGCCGCTCGTCGCCCCGCGTATGCCGGAGGAGCGCGACGACGTAGCGGTTGACGCTCTCCTCCACATAGACCCGCTTGGCGTCGTCGATGAGCGCAACGATTTCGGCGGTGCTCGACACCGGCTCGAGCGTCTCGAGCGGCGGCTCGCTCGTCTGCTCGTTGAGCATGCGCGCCTCCTCGGCCAGCGGCGGATAACCGATCGACAGGCGCATCGTGAAGCGGTCGAGCTGCGCCTCGGGCAGCGGATACGTGCCCTCGTACTCGATCGGGTTCTGGGTCGCCAGCACCATGAACGGCCGGCCCAGGGGGTAGCTGACTCCGTCGACGGTGACCTGGTTCTCCTGCATGCACTCGAGGAGCGCCGCCTGCGTCTTCGGCGAGGCGCGGTTGATCTCGTCGACGAGGAGCAGGTTCGCGAACACCGGCCCGGGCCGGAACTCGAACTCGTTCGTCCGCTGATCGAAGACGTTCACGCCGGTGACGTCCGACGGCAGCAGGTCGGGCGTGAACTGGATCCGCGAGAACGAGCAGTCGAGCGAGCGGGCGAGCGCCTTGGCCAGCATCGTCTTTCCGACGCCGGGGAAATCTTCGATGATCAGATGCCCCTCGCTGACGAGCGACAGCACGGCGAGGCGCAAGGTCTTCTCCGGCGCATGGACGACCCGTCCGATGTTCTCGGTGATGCGCTCGAGGACCGCGCCCGAGATCGCGATCGACTGCGGCCGCTCCTCAGTCCGCCGCTCTGCCACCGTTCTCCTCGAGCAGCCGCTCGACCTCGTCCCAGATCTCTGCTGCGATGCGGCTCTTCGGCGCCTTGCTCACGGTTCGCTCCCCTGCCTCGGAAATCAGCACGACCTCGTTCTCCCCCACCTCGAACCCAACGTCGGACCTGGCCACATCGTTGTAGACGACCAGATCCGCATTCTTGCCGGTCCGCTTCGCCCTGGCGCGGTCCAGCCCGCCGTCTCCGGTATCCGCCGCGAACCCGACCAGCAACCGGCCGTTCGCGGATTCCTCTCCCAGCGTACGAAGCACGTCGTCGGTCGGTTCGAGCTCGAGGCGCCAGGGCTCGCCGTCCTTCGACCGCTTGTCCGCTTTCGGGTCGGCCGGCCGGTAGTCGGCCACGGCGGCGGCCATGACCACGACGTCGGCGTCCCCCCGGGACAGGGTCTCACGCGCCAGGTCCGCCGCGGTCGGGGCCTGGACGACCTCCACTCCCGTGGGCGGATTGACGCCGAGATTCGACGCGATCAGCGTCACCTCGGCCCCGCGTCGGCGGGCTTCCTCCGCGAGGGCAGCGCCCATGCGGCCCGAGGAGCGGTTGCCGACGAAGCGGACGGCGTCGATCGGCTCCCGCGTCCCACCGGCCGTAACGACCACCGTCTTTCCAAGTAACAAGACTGTTACTTGGCCCTAGGAGCTGCCGGGCGCGTTCGAAGATCTCCACAGGCTCGGCCATGCGGCCGGCGCCCTCCTCGCCCTCCGCTAGCTCTCCCTCCGCCGGGCCGACGAGCTCGACGCCGCGTGACCGCAGCGTCTCGACGTTGGCCTGTGTCGCCGGGTGGTTCCACATGCGGACGTTCATCGCCGGCGCCACGAGCAGCGGCCCGTCGTGCGCAAGCGCGGCCTCCACGACGACGTTGTCGGCGATCCCGTGCGCGAGCTTCGCCAGGGTGTTCGCCGTCAGCGGCGCGATCACGTAGAGCTCGGCGCGCTGCAGGTGCGGGTACAGCTCGGCGTCCGGTGGGCGTTTCGCGAGCGCGTGGAAGGTCTCCGCGCGGACGAAGCGGTCTGCGCCGGGCGTGACCAGTGGGACGACCTCATGGCCTGCCTTCACGAACAACCGCACCAACTCGCACGCCTTGTAGGCGGCGATTCCCCCGGTGACACCGACCAGGACGCGCGCCATGAGGGCTACCTACTTCTTGTAGTCGTGCTTGATCTTGCCCTCGGCGACTTCCTCGAGGGCGATCGTGAGGTAGTTCTTGGAGCGCGACTCGACGAGCGGCGGCGGGAAGTCCTCGAAGGTGCCCTCGCCGAGCTGGTGGTGGTAGTTGTTGATCTGGCGGGCCCGCTTCGCGGCCACGATCACGAGGCCATAGCGGTCCGGCACTTGGGTGAGCAGCTGGTCGACTCTGGGGTAGATCACGTGGCCATGGTAGCTGCGATCCGCTCCTGGACGATCCTCTGGACCTGGTCCGCGGCCCGCTGAAGATCGTCGTTGACGATCACGTGGTCGAAGTACTCCGCCTCGTGCAGCTGCTGCCGCGCGAGCTCGAGCCGCTCCTCGATCTCTCCCGCGCTCTCCGTCGCCCTTGCCCGCAGCCGCCGCTCCAGCTCGTCGAACGTCGGCGCGGTGATGAAGACGGTGACGGCCTCGGGCACCTTCTCCTGGACGTAGCGAGCGCCGTCGGTCTCCAGGTCGAGGACGGGAACCTTCCCCTTCTCCTTGATCCGGTCGATCTCGGACTTGAGCGTGCCCGACCGTTGTCCCCACGGGAAGGTGATGTACTCGAGGAAGCCCTTTTCCTCGAGCTTGCGATCGAAGTCCTCGTCCGAGATGAACCAGTAGTGGATGCCGTCGACCTCGCTCGCGCGGCGGGGACGCGTCGTGGCCGACACCGCCAGCTCGAGCTCGGGCATGCGGGCGAGGAGGATGCGCTCGATCGAGCCCTTTCCGGCTCCCGACGTCCCGGTGACGACGATGACCGGCGTGGCGCGAGGGCTAGCGCCGGAAGAGGCCAATGAGCTCGGCCCGTTGGCGGTCCGAGAGACCTCCCACCGTCTTCGACTGGCTGATGCGCGCCTGGGTGAGGAACCGCGTGGCCTTGACCCGGCCGAACTTCGGCACCGCCATGAGGATGTCGAAGACCTTCGCCGTCGCCACGTACTCCGGCGGCTTCTCGAGGATCTTCTCGATATCGGCGTCGCCGTTCTTGAGGTCGCGCTTCAGCTGCGCGCGCTTCACGCGGATGTCGTTCGCACGTTGCAGGGCCTCCATGCGCTGATCGCGTGACCGGGCTGGCGCCTGCGCCTGAGTCTTCACGGAGGCCACGGCGCGTGATACTAACAGCTTGTCGAGAGCGATCAATTCGCGTGAAATGCAGGTATTTTGGTCGTTGTCAGTATTGACGGCAAGAGGTCAGAGTCCGGTTCATGTGCGATTCCGCGCAGGTCGATCGGATCGGCGAAGCCGAAAGACGCTGCCGTCTCGGCCAGCTCCCGCCTGATCCGGGCCGGCGCTCCGGGGTCCGCGAAAAGGGCCGTTCCGAGCGCGATCGCGCTCGCGCCGGCGGCGAGGAACTCGCCGGCGTCGCGCCCGCTCGTGATTCCGCCCATGCCCACGATCGGCAGTTTCGTGACTCGGAACGCGGCGTAGACGGCGGCCAGCGCGATCGGCTTCAGCCCAGGTCCGGAGTAGCCACCGACTCCCCGCGCGAGACGCGGCCGGAGCGTTCCCGGGTCGAGCTCGAGCCCCCGGATCGTGTTCACGAGCGAGAGGCCGTCGGCTCCCGCCGCCTCGACGGCACGTGCCGCCTCGCCGATGTCCGGCTGGGCAGGCGACAGCTTGGCGTAGATGGGCAGCGGCGTCGCCGCCCGGCAGGCTGCGACGATCTCGGCAGCCGATTCGGGGGCCTCGTCCACGTTCGGGCACGAGAGATTGAGCTCGATCGTCGACGTCGTGGAGGCGCGAGCAGGTCTGCGCGTACTCGTGGGCCGCGAAGCCCCCGACCGAGACCCAGACTGGGATGCCCAGGGCCCGTAGTCGGGGCAGGACCTCCTCGAGGAACCGCTCGCGCCCGGGATTCTGCAGGCCGATCGAGTTGAGCATCCCGTGATCGGTCTCCGCGATCCGCGTGGGCTCGTTCCCCTCGCGCGGCTCCGGTGTCACCGTCTTCGTCACGAACGCGTCCAGGGAGCGGGCCACGTCGGGAGCGGCGATCGCGTCGAGGCAGCCTGACGCGTTAAGCAGCAAGGACCGGCCCCTCCAGGCAGAGCCGCTTGTACCGGCCGCCGATCTCGACGACACAGCCGTAGCAGGCGCCGTAGCCGCACGCCATCGGCGCCTCCCGGGCAAGCTGAGAGCCGGGCGCGAGCTCCCGGACGGCCGACAGCATCGGCTCCGGCCCGCAGGCGAGCACGTCGTAGCCCGGCTCGAGCAGCTCCGTCACGCGCGTCGGCTCGACGACGACCTCGGCGTGCGGACCAGCTCGGCGGCCTCCGCATGCCTTTCGCTGCGGAAGCCGAGGATCGCCGGCGGCCCACCGAGCTGCTCGGACAGGTAGGGAAACGGCGCGATGCCGATCCCGCCGCCGACGAGCAGCGGCCGGTCGACGTCCAGCCGGAACCCGTTTCCCAGCGGGCCGAGGATCCCGATCCGATCGCCCGGTCCGAAAGCTCCGCGAGGGCCTCGGTCCCGGGGCCGATCGGCTCGAAGAGGAAGCCGAGCTCGCCGGTCGGCGCGAGGGAGAGGCTCATCGGCCGCGGCAGTACGCGGCCCGGGGCCTCGAGCATGAAGAACTGGCCCGGCACGCCCGGCTCGAGGGAGCCCCGCTCGACGCGAAGGAGCGTGTAGGGCCCAACGAGCTCGGTCCCGACGACGTTATGCAGGTCGCGCCTGAGCATCGATCCTCTCCTGGAGCGAGACGACCGCCTCCCCGCGCGCATGGGCGATGGCATGCACGGCGGCGGCGGCGCCGCTCAGCGTGGTGATGCAGGGGATGCGGGCCACGAGCGCGGCCTCGCGGATCCGGTAGCCGTCCGTGCGCGCACCCGATCCCTGCGGCGTGTTCACCACGAGGTCGCAGCGGCCGCGCCGCAGGAGGTCGACGACGGTGGCGCCCTCGCCCGGTTCGGTTACCTTCCGGACGTGGTCGACCACTAGCCCCGCGGCCGCGAGCACGCGGGCGGTGCCGCTCGTCGCCGCCAGCGAGAAGCCCAGGTCGGCGAGCGCGGCTGCGACCGGGACGACGGCGTCCTTGTCTCCGTCGCAGACCGAGAGGAAGGCCGTGCCCCCGGACGGGAGCGGTCGGCCCGCCGCGCGCTCCGCCTTCGCAAGGGCGGTCGGATAGTCGGCCGCGCTGGCCATGACCTCGCCCGTCGAGCGCATCTCGGGCCCGAGCACCGGGTCGGATCCCGGGAAGCGTTGGAACGGAAACACAGCAGCTTTGACACTCACCTGTGACGGGGTCTGACCCCATCCGAGGTCCAGATCGGACAGTCGAGCGCCCGCCGCGAGGCGGCAAGCAGCCTCCACGAGGTTCACACCGATCGCCTTGCTCGCAAACGGAACGGTCCGCGAGGCGCGCGGGTTCGCCTCGATGACCGAGACCTTTCCTTCCAGGACGGCCAGCTGGACGTTGACGAGGCCGACCACGCCGAGGGCCGGCGCCAGCGTGGTGACGATCTGCTCGATCTCCGCGCGAACCTCGTCGTCCAGGCCCGGCGGCGGGAGAACGCAGCTCGAGTCTCCCGAGTGGACGCCGGCCTCCTCGACGTGCTGCATGACCGCTGCGACGCAGGTCTCGCGTCCGTCGCAGAGCGCGTCGACATCGAGCTCGAGCGCCCCCTCGAGGAAGCGGTCGACGAGGACCCGCGAGCGCGGCGGAACGCTCGAGGCAACCGTCTCGGCGTCGTAGCAGACCACCATCTCGCGCCCGCCGAGCACGTAGGACGGACGTACGAGCACCGGGTAGCCGATGCGCTCTGCGACGCCGATCGCTTCGGACTGCGTGCTCGCCATCCCCCACGCCGGCACCCCGATCCCGAGCTCGGCGCAGAGGGCGCCGAACCGCTCGCGGTCCTCGGCGAGGTCGACGGCGTCGAAGGGAGTCCCGAGGATTCGAAAGCCGGCCTCCTCGATCGCCCGGGCCAGCTTGAGCGGCGTCTGCCCTCCGAACTGGATCACCACGCCGACCGGCTGCTCGCGTTCGCAGATCGCCAGCACCTCCTCGACGCCGAGCGGCTCGAAGTAGAGGCGGTCGGAGGTGTCGTAGTCGGTCGAGACCGTCTCCGGGTTGCAGTTGACCATCACGGTCTCGAACCCGAGCTCGCGCAAGCTGCGTGCCGCATGCACGCAGCAGTAGTCGAACTCGATCCCTTGCCCGATCCGGTTCGGGCCCGAGCCGAGGATGACGACGCTCCTCCCCGACGGCGCCGGAGCCTCGTCCGCCTCGCCCCAGGTCGAGTAGTAGTAGGAGGACGCCGCCTCGACCTCGCCCGCGCACGAATCGACGCGCCGGTAGGCGGGCCGGACGCCCCACGAGCGCCGCTTGGCCCGCACTGTGGCCTCGCCCGTGTTGCACTGCTCCGCGATGGCCGCGTCCGACCACCCGGCCCGCTTGAGCCGCAGCCAGTCGTCCGCGACGAGCGAGTCGAGCGGGCCGACGGAGCCAAGGCTTCGGCGTGCGGCCTCGAGCTCTCCCTCGAACCACGGATGGAGGTTGCGCGGCTCCCAACTGTCGTCGAGCTCGCGCGCCCGCTGCGCCTTCAGGAACGCCTCGCTGAACGAGCGGCCGATCCCCATCGCCTCGCCGACGGACTTCATCTGCGTGCCGAGCGTGCGGTCGGCGCCGGGGAACTTCTCGAACGAGAAGCGCGGGAACTTGACGACGACGTAGTCGAGCGTCGGCTCGAAGCTCGCCGGGGTCGTCCCGGTCAGGTCGTTCGGGATCTCGTCGAGCGTGTACCCGACCGCGAGCTTCGCGGCGACCTTGGCGATCGGGTAGCCCGTTGCCTTCGACGCGAGCGCCGAGGAGCGGGATACGCGCGGGTTCATCTCGATCACGCGGAGGGAACCGGTCTCGCGATCGCGGGCGAACTGGATGTTCGCGCCGCCCGTCTCGACCCCGACGGCGCGGACGATCGCGGCCGCCGAGTCGCGAAGCTCCTGGTACGCCTCGTCGGCAAGCGTCATCTGCGGCGCCACGGTCACGGAGTCGCCGGTGTGCACGCCCATCGGGTCGAGGTTCTCGATCGAGCAGACGATCACGACGTTGTCGTTCCGGTCGCGCATGACCTCGAGCTCGAACTCGTCCCAGCCGATCAGCGACTCCTCCACGAGCACCTGGCCGACCGGGCTCTCGTGGAGGCCGCGGTCGAGCAGCTGGACGAGCTCGTCCTCGGAATGCGCCGTCCCGCCGCCGTGGCCGCCCAGAGTGAACGCCGGCCGGAGGACGACCGGGAAGGTGAGCTCAGACGGGACGTCCTCCCAGCCCGTCACGACCGTGGAGGCCGGGACCCGGTGGCCGGCGAGCCGAACGGTGTCTCGGAAGAGCTCACGGTCTTCGGCGCGCCGGATCACGTCGAGCCCGGCGCCGATCAGCTCGACGCCGAGCTCGGCGAGCACGCCCGCCTCCGCCAGCTCGAGCGCAAGGTTGAGTGCGGTCTGGCCGCCGAGCGTCGGCAGGAGGGCGTCGGGCCGCTCGCGCTCCAGCACGCCGGTCACGCCGTCGAGGTCGAGCGGCTCGACGTAGGTTCGGTCGGCGAACCCGGGGTCGGTCATGATCGTCGCCGGGTTCGAGTTGACGACGACCGTGCGGAAGCCGTCCTCCCGCAGCACCTTCAGCGCCTGGCAGCCCGAGTAGTCGAACTCGCAGGCCTGCCCGATCACGATCGGGCCGGAGCCGATCACGCAGATGGACGAGAGGTCAGGCCGCCTTGGCAAGGCCCGCGCACACCTCCTCGATCCAGCTCTCGAGCAGCGGCCACGCGTCGTGTGGGCCCGGCCCCGCCTCGGGGTGGAACTGAACGGAGCGCGCGCCGAGCTCGGGGTAGTCGAGGCCCTCGACGGTGCCGTCGTAGAGCGAGACGTGCGTCGCCTCCGTCCCGGCCGCCGGCTTGACCGCGAAGCCGTGGTTCTGCGCGGTGACGAGTACGCGGCCGGTCGCCTTCTCGAGCACCGGATGGTTGGCGCCGCGGTGGCCGAACGGGAGCTTGAAGGTCTCGTGGCCAGTGGCGAGCGCGAGCAGCTGGTGGCCGAGGCAGATGCCGAAGAGGGGAACGCGGCCGAGGAGCGCGCGAATGGTTTCCACCTGTTCGGAGAGCGGCTCGGGGTCTCCCGGACCGTTCGAGAGCACGACGGCGTCGAACCCCGCGAGCTCCTCCGTCCCGGTCGTGGCGGGCACGACCGTGACCGCGGCGCCGGCCTTTGCCAGCCGCCGGAGGATCGAGCGCTTGCAGCCGTAGTCGACGACCGCGATTCGAGCCCGTCCTGACTCGGTGAACCGGTAGGGCTCGTCACATGAAACACAAGCGGCGAGCGGCCGCCCGGCCATCTGCGGCTGTCCGAGCACGGCGCGGAGCGTCTCGTCCACCGACGCCTCGCCGGCGACGATCGCGGCCCGCATCGCGCCCACCTCGCGGAGCCGGAGGACGAGCGACCGCGTGTCGATCCCCGTCAGGGCCGGGACCCCGCGCTCGTGCAGCCAGTCCGTCCACGCCGGACCGCGCGCCTCGCGCATGACGCACGCCCCGCGCGTGTACCCGGCCGGATTCGGAGCGCTCCGGGTCGACGCCGTAGTTGCCGACCATCGGCGCCGTGAAGCAGACGATCTGCTCCGCGAAGCTCGGGTCGGTGACGACCTCCTGGTAGCCGGTCATCGCCGTCGTGAACACCGCCTCGCCAAAGGAGAAGCACAGCGCGCCGACAGACTCGCCCCGGAAGACGGTCCCGTCCTCGAGGAGCAGGAAGCCGGTCACGCCTCGAACACCGTCCTGCCTGCGGCGACCGTCGTCCTCACCTTGCCGGTCAGCCGCTGCCCGAGCAGCCAGGAGTTGGACGAGCGGGAGCGGAAGCCGTCCTCCTGGACGCGCCAGCCGGCCTTCGTGTCGAGCAGGACGAGGTTCGCCGGCTCCCCGACCGCGATGCGCGGCGCCGGCAGTCCGAAGATGGCTGCGGGACCAGTCGACATCCGCTCCAGCAGGAGCTCGAGCTTGACGAGGCCCGGCTCGACGAGATGCGTGTAGAGCGCCGCGAACGCGGTCTCCAGCCCGGTGACGCCGAACGGCGCCGCCTCGAACGGCACGTCTTTCTCGTGCCGCGCGTGGGGCGCGTGGTCGGTGGCGATCGCCCCGATCGTCCCGTCGCGGAGCGCTTCCACGAGCGCCGCGCGATCGTCGGCCGACCTGAGCGGAGGGTTCATCTTCAGGTTCGCATCGAGTGACCTGACCGCCTCGTCGGTGAGGCAGAGGTGGTGGGGCGTGACCTCGGCGGTGGCCTGGACGCCCGCGGCCCGCGCGGCGCGAACGGCCTCGACGGACTCCCGGGCCGACAGGTGCAGGAGATGCAGCGGTCTGCCCTCGTAGGCGGCGAGCGAGAGGTCGCGCTCGACCATCAGGCTCTCGGCGACCGACGGGTAGCCCGCGAAGCCGAGCTCGGCGGAGACGGCGCCCTCGTGGATCTGTCCGCTTCTCGAGAGCGTCGGCTCCTCGCAGTGGAGTGCCAGCGGACGGTTCGCGACCGCGCCGTACTGGAGCGCGCGCCGCATCAATGCGGGCGTGGCGACCGGGCGGCCGTCGTCGCTGAAGCCGGCCGCGCCGGCGTCGGCGAGCTCCGCCATCTCGGTGAGCTCGGCGCCCTCCTGGCCCTTGCTGATCGCAGCGAAGAACCCGACCGGGATCTCGGCCTCGGCCTGCGCCGCCTCGGCGAGCGAACCGAGGACGGCCGCCGAGTCGACGACCGGGTCGGTGTTGGGCATCGCGAGGATCGCGCAGTAGCCGCCCGCAGCTGCCGCCTGCGTCCCGCTGGCGATCGTCTCCTCGTCCTCCCGGCCGGGCGTCCTGAGGTGCACATGGGGGTCGACGAACGCAGGCGCGAGTGTGAGCCCTTCCGCCTCGACGACGCGGTGGGAGTTCGGGTCGAGCCGCGCGCCGAGCTCCGCGATCGTGCCTCCGTCGATCCGGACGTCCATCACGCCGTCGACCCGTGCCGCCGGATCGAGGACCCGCGCGCCGCGGACGATCATGTTCTCGCCGGGAGCAGCCTTGGCCCAGAGCATCAGCGGTCACCTCCAGCGCAGATCACGGTTCCCGGTCGTGAAAAGCGCCGGTCGCAAGGACGCAGACGCGGAGCGTCGTAGAGTGGCCGTCGGCTACGGGTGCGACTGAGGACGCGGCGAGCGGCCGCTTTGCAGCGCGCCGGGGAGCCTGAGCTGCGGTGGAGGGGGCCGCCATTCAAGCCACCTCCGTCAGCTGCGCGGCCTTGACCCCGACCGGGCCGCTCGTCAGCAGGTCGTAGAGAACAGCCATGCGCGTGACGAGCCCGGCGCGAACCTGCGTCTCGATCAGCGCGTCGGCGGCGTCCGCGACCCGCGGGTCGATCTCGACGCCGCGGTTCATCGGCCCCGGGTGCATGACCTTCTGGCCCGCGCGGAGCCGCTCGGGCGTCACGCCCCACCGCTCGGTGTACTCGCGGAGGCTCGGGACGTAATTGGCGCCTTCGAGCATCCGCTCGCGCTGCATCCGGAGGACGTAGACGACGTCGGCGGCGCCGATCGACGCGATGTCGGTCGACGTCTCGCAACCCATCGACTCCACCCCACGGGGGAGCAGCGTCGGCGGCCCGACGAGCGTGGTCCGGGCGCCCACGAGGTCGAGGGCCTGGATCAGCGAGCGCGCGACCCGTGAGTGCAGGACGTCGCCGACGATCGCCACATGGAGGCCCTCGAGCCGGCCGAACTCCTCGCGCAGCGTGTAGAGGTCGAGCAGCGCCTGCGTCGGATGCTGGTGCTTCCCGTCGCCCGCGTTCACGACGTGCGCCGAAGTCACCTTTGCGACGAAGTGCGAGGCGCCGATCTGCGGGTGGCGCATGACGATCACGTCGGGGTCGTAGGCGCCGAGCGTCAGGGCGGTGTCCTTGAGGGACTCGCCCTTGTCCACCGCCGAGCCCGAGGACTTGATCGACATCGTGTCGGCCGAGAGCCGCTTCGCCGCGAGCTCGAAGCTCGACGAGGTGCGCGTCGACGACTCGAAGAAGACGTTCACGACGAGCCGCCCTCGGAGCGTCGGCAGCTTCTTCATCTCCCGCTCCAGCGAGCGCGAGAAGTTCCTGGCCGTCGCGAGCAGGCGCTCGATGTCGTCTCTGGACAGGTCTGCGACGGACAGGAGATGCCGGCGCTCCGTCGGGGCCGGCGGCTTCAGGTCGTCGCGCATGACGCGGATGTCACCCATGGTCTTCCTCCGGGTTCGGCACGAGCAGGACTTGGTCGACCTCGTCGACCTCGACGAGCTGCACCTGGATGCGCTCGCCGCGGGAGGTCGGCAGGTTCTTGCCGACGTAGTCGGGACGGATCGGAAGCTCTCGGTGACCGCGGTCGGCGAGGCATGCGAGCTGGACGCGAGCGGGCCGCCCGTAGTGGAAGAGCGCCTCGATCGCCGCGCGGATCGTTCGGCCCGTGTACAGGACATCGTCGACGAGCACGCACGTCATCCCCCCGAGCGGGAAGTCGAGCCGCGTCGACCGGACGACCGGCTGCGCCTGCCTCGGCGGCTCTCCGCCCACGAACCTGGACGTCGTCGCGGTAGAAGGTGATGTCCAGCGAGCCCGAGGCCAGCTCCTCGCCGCTGAACTCGTGGATCAGGCGGCGGAGGCGCTGGGCGAGCGGGACGCCGCGCGTGTGGATGCCGACGAGCGCGACACGCTCGAGGTCCGGGTTCCCCTCGATGATCTCGTGCGCGATTCGCGTGAGCGTTCTGGCGATCGCGGCCTCGTCCAGCAGGACTCGTGCGCTCGTCTGGGCAGGCAGCGTCAACCGCTCTCCTTTCCGGCCTCTCGGGACCGAGTTAAAGGACGTGGAGCGAGCCGGACTCTACAACGACGGGCGGACGGCGCCTAGTCGACTGTGCTTTCGTGCAGCCGTGCGGTACGTCGCCTTCCTCCGGGCAGTGAACGTCGGCGGGCGCCGAGTCTCGATGGACCGCCTGCGCGCCGTCTTCGAGGAGCTCGGCTTCGACGGGGTCTCGACCTACATCGCGAGCGGCAACGTCGTGTTCGAGGCGAGCGGGCGGGCCGCGGACCTGGAGCGGGCGATCGAGGAGGAGCTCGAGGACGCGCTCGGCTTCGAGGTCACCACCTTCCTCCGGCGGGCCAGCGACGTCCGGCACGCCGCGAACGAGAAGCCCTTCGGCAAGGTGCCGGCCGGAAAGACTCACATGGTCGCGTTCCTTCGCCGCAAGCCGACGGCGGCGGAGCGCAAGGCGATCGAGGAGAAGTCCACCTCGTCCGACCGGCTCGCCGTGGACGGCCGCGAGGTGCATTGGCTGATCGACGGCCGGATGATGGACTCGCAGCTCAAGCCGAAGGACTGGGACGTGCTCGGCCAGCCGACGACGACGCGGAACACGACGATGCTGGCCAAGCTCGCGGCGAAGCTGGACGCCTAGGCGGCACGCGCGGCGACGACCGCCAGCAGGTGTTGCTCGGCCTCCACCTCGGCCGGCAGCTCGCGCTCGGCCCGCGCCAGTCCCTCGGCGAACTCGGCCTCGTCGACCAGCTGGAGCGTCGAGATGAAGCGTCCGCGGATTCGCTCGAGCACCCAGTCGCGGCTCCGCACGGCCCGTTGGTGCAGCGGGATCACGCGCGGCTCGAAGCCGGCGGCCCTCAGCTCCTCCTCCAGCGCCTCCCGCGTCGGGAAACGCGCTCGGTCGATCTCAGCGAGCGACGGGAAATACGCATTGAGGTAGTAGCTGTCGAACTGCGCGTGGTCGAAGGTGCCGATCGCGAGCCGGCCGTCGTCAGAGAGCACACGGCCGAGCTCTGGGAACGCCCTCGGCCGGTCGAGGACGTGGATCGCCAGGACGGCCACCGCCCGGTCGAACCAGCCCTCCTTGAACGGCAGCGCCTCCGCCCGGGCGACCTTCGCGTTCACACCACGCTCGCGGGCGAGCGCAACCATCTCGGGCGAGGCGTCGATGCCCCAAACGCGCGATCCGCGCTCCGCGAGGGCAGCGGCGAAGCGGCCGGTTCCGCAGCCGACGTCGAGTACGCGCTTCCCGAGCAGGTCACCCTCCCTCGAGAGCAGCTCGAAGAGGGTCCACCAGCCCTCGTCCTGAGGCCGCAGCTCGTCATACCGAGCCGCGACCTCGCCGTAGTCGGGGTTAGGAGAGCTCAGTGGCACGCCGGACCTGTGCCACCGAGCCCTCCTACCCCTCGTCGACGATGTCTTCGGGGTCGCTGAGGGACTCGATCGCGTGCATCGCCTCCTCGAGCGAGGTCTCGGGCACGAGCACCTTCTGGGGCGCGTCCTCCACCTCCCGCGGGTGGTGCTCGGTGGCGGGCTCGAGCTGCGTGTCGATTCCGGCGGAGCGAAGCATCGACTCGAGCTCCTCCGCCTCTGTGACGTCGCCGGCGACGGCGACCTGCACCATCCTGGTCATCGCGGGGCCTCCTCGACGGTCGGGACGACTTCCTTCGGAGCCGGCTGCTGGTGTCGGTGCGTGGCTCCTCCCTTCACGAGCTCTGGCGCGCCCCGCTCCTGGAACGGGACGACGATGATATCGAGGTCGCGCGGCACGACTGTGTCCGGAAAGACGGAACGCGCCTCGCGCTCGATCTCGCCGCCGAAGTAGCGGTTCGAGAGGTGGGTCAGCGCGAGCATCCCGACCTCGGCGCGCTGCGCGACTTCCGCGGCCTCCAGCGCTGTCGAGTGCAGCGTCTCGTGCGCCCGGTCGCGCTCCTCCTCGGCGAACGTGGCCTCGTGGACGAGCAGGTCGGCACCGCGTGCGGCATCCACGACGGAGCGGGAGAACGCCGTGTCCGCCGCGATCACGACCTTCCGTCCCGGACGCGCCGGGCCGAGGACGGTGTCGGGCGTCAGCACCCGCCCATCGGGCAGCGTCACAGACTCGCCGCCCTGGAGCGCGCCCCGCTCAGGCCCCTCGGGGATCCCGAGCGCGTCGGCGGCGTCGGCGTCGAACCGGCCCGGCCGAGGACGTTCGACGAGCGCATACCCGATCGCGGACACGCCGTGCTCCACCGGGAAGGTCACGAGCTCGTACTCGCCCCGCTCGAGGCGCTCACCCGGCTCCAGCTCGACCAGGTCATAGTGGTACGTGAGCTTCCCGAAGATCCGCCGGAGCGACGAGAACAGGTCCTGGAGGCCGCGCGGCCCGTAGATCGTGATCGGCAGCTCCCGCCCGCGGAGCGCGAACGTCTTCAGCATCCCGGGCAGGCCGAGGTAGTGGTCGGCGTGGTAGTGCGTGAGGAAGATCTCCCGCAGCTCGATCAGCCCGACGTTCGAGCGAAGGAGCTGCCGCTGCGTCCCCTCGGCGCAGTCGAAGAGCAGGCGCTCCCCGCCCCGGCGGAGCAGCATCGCGGTCGGGGCCCGCTGGGCGGTCGGCATCGAGCCGGAGGTGCCGAGGAAGACGAGATCCAGGTCCACGGCGCAAGTCTAGGAGGGCTCGGTGTGATGCCACTCGTCGCCCGGAGTGCGCTGCTGGTTCCGAGGCAAGGACGCAGGGAGCGTTCGTATCGAATTGAGATACGGGCGCGACTGAGGACGCCGCATCGGGGCCAGCAGTGCGGTCCGGCGGCACAGTTGCATTGCGCCGAGCCCTCCTCGAAATGTCTCTACGGGAGCATGAGCACCTGCCCCGGGGTCAGTGCAACTCCCGCGAGGCCGTTCTCGCGCTGGATCACCCAGACGCCCTGACGAGGATCGCCGTGGTAGTGCTCGGCGGCGATCGACCACAGCGTGTCGCCTGCCTGGACGCGGTACGGCTGCGGCGTGCCCGTCGCCTCGGACACGCGGGCCAGGACGCTCCAGGCGAGCACCATCACGAGGAGGGTGACGAATGCGATGTCGGACGAACATACGTTCGGCATGCTACAGAACGTATGTTCGGACGTCAAATTGTCCTTCTCCGACCTCCAGGCTGATCATCCCGTGATGCGGCGCCGACCGCCGCTCGGTCGGGCTCCCCGGGTTGAGGATCCAGACATCCCCCAGCTGCAGCGCCTCCGGGACATGCGTGTGGCCGTAGACGACTGCCTGGCAGCCCGGAAACTTCTCGACCAGCCGCTCCGCCCGCCGGAGAGCCGGGCCGGCGTTGTGAACCATTCCGATCCGCACGCCTTCATGCTCCACGACGAGCTTCGGCGGCACGATCTCCCGCAGCTCGGGCTCGTCCATGTTTCCCGCGACGCCGTCGACCGGCGCCAGCCGTGCGAGCTCCTCGTAGACGGCGACCGAGACGAAGTCTCCAGCGTGGAGAATCCTGTCCGCCGCGGAGAGGAGCTGGAGGCACTCGTCCGGAAGTCGCCGCGTCCCGCGCGGCATGTGCGTGTCAGAGATGACCGCGAGCCTCAGAGCTCGCCCCAGTATGTGGCTCGTCGCCAGGGTGCGATGGGTGGATGCCAGGCCCGGACGCAGGCCGCGGTCATATCCAGAGATATGGCCGCGGCTGAGGACGACGCCTGGCGCCGCCCAGCGCGGCCTGGCGGCTCAGCGCGCATGCTGGGGTGAGCTCTGTCAGTTGGCGCCGTTGACGAACGCGCCGTCGCGGTAGACGAGCTCGCCGTCGGCGTAGACCTCGCCGCCCTCGCGCAGGTCGCACACCATGTCCCAGTGGAGCCCGGACTCGTTCTCGCCCCCGGTCCCGGGAACCGACCGGCCGAGCGCCATATGAACGGTCCCGCCGATCTTCTCGTCGAGCAGGAGGTTGCCGGTGTACTCGCTGACCGCGTCGTTGAGGCCGAATGCGAACTCGCCGACCCGACGGGCGCCGTCGTCCATGCCGACCAGCTCGCGCAGGAACTCCTGGCCCCGCTTGGCCGTGGCCTCGACGACCTCGCCGCCCTCGAACCGGAGGCGAACGTCGTCCGCCTGGCGGCCTCGCATCATCGCCGGGAAGGAGAACCGGATCGTGCCCTCGACGCTCGTCTCGTGCGGGCCGGTGAAGACCTCGCCGTCCGGGAAGTTCCGGAGCCCCTTCGACCGGATCCAGGTCCGGCCCTCGACGCCCAGCTTGAGATCCGTGTCCTCGCCGACGACGCGGAGCTCGCTCACGCGTTCCAGGAAGGATCCGACACGCTCGAGCTTCTCGCCGAACGCCTTCCACTCGTGCACGGGATCGTCCCGATCGAGGAACGCGGCGCGGGAGAGCACCTGCTCGTACTGCCGAAGCGACATGCCGGCGTCCTGCGCCGACGCCTCGCACGCCGCGCCGCAGATCACCCAACGGAATTCGCCGCTCGCGGAGCGCTCGAGGTAGCGCGTTTGCAGCGGCCGGCGGGCGGTCAGACGCCGGGAAAGCCGCTCGGGATTGACGTTGGAGAGCCTCTTGGTGTTCGTCACGGCGTCGAAGATGATCCAGACGTCACCGTGCTCGATGTTCCACCTGTGGTCCGGCGCGACCCAGTCGAGCTGGTGGTCGCGGCCCTCCTTGTAGAGCGTCTCGTCGGCCTCCTCGAGCACGAGGTTGGCGGCTGCGTGCCCACCCGCCCTGAGCGCGGCGGCGTAGGTCTCGCGCATGAGGGGAAGCGCCGAGACGTCATAGGACTCGACGCGTACGACGTCTCCGGGCCGCACCTCGGTCGAGTAGCCGACGAGCACCTCCGCGAGGCGCTTGTGCAGCGGGTCAGACACGCTCGACCGCCGGTTCCGAGACGAACGACCCGGCCTTCCAGACGAGCTCGCCGTCGGCGTACACCTCGCCTTCTTCGCGGAGGTCGCAGATCAGGTCCCAGTGCAGGTCGGACTTGTTCTCGCTGCCCTGCCTCGTCGAATCCGCCGCCGAGGGCGACGTGCATCGTCCCGCCGATCTTCTCGTCGAAGAGGATGTCGCGCGTGAAGCGGTCGATCTCGTAGTTGAGGCCGAACGCGACCTCGCCGAGCACCCGCGCCCCTGAGTCCGTGTCGAGCAGTGAGCGCAGGTACTCCTGCCCGGAGCTGGCCTCAGCCTGCACGACCGCTCCCTCCTGGAACCGGAGGTGCACGTTCTCGACCTCTTGGCCCTGGTAGATCGACGGGAAGGCGAAGAAGATCTCGCCGCTCGTCTCGGTCTCGACGGGACTCGTGAAGATCTCGCCGTCCGGCATGTTGTGCTTGCCGTCCGAGGGGACCCATTGGCGCCCTTCCACACCGACACGGAGGTCGGTGCGCGGGCCGACGATCCGCAGCTCGCGGACACCTTCGAGCTGGCGCGCCTGCGCTCCGAGTGTTTCGGACAGGGCCTGCCAGTGTGCGATCGGGTCGTCGCCCTCGCGGGTGTGGCACGCGCCGTGAACGAAGTCCTCGTACTCGGACAAAGACATCTCCGCATCTTGCGCGTGCGCCTGCGTCGGGTAGAGGGTGCCGCACCAGGCGAGGTCGCCGGAGCTGATCCGCTCCCACCGCCTGTTCGCCAGCCGGTAGTACGTGGAGAGCTGCAGTCGGCGCCGCTCGGGGTCGGCCCGGGTCAGCGAGCGCGTGTTGATGGTGCCCCAGAGGGTCGTCCAGGCGTCCATCTGCCCGGTCGCGATCTCCTCGACCTGGGGGATGTACGCGAGCTGCTCGTCCGACGCCACGTCGAGCTTGATCTCATCGAGGCCCGACGGTGTGATCTTCGTATAGGGATGCGCGCCGCGCCGGATCGCTGCCGCGTAGAGCGCGACCGCCAGCGGGATCGAGACCTCCTCCCCGTCGATCCGGTAGACCTGGCCCTCTTGAAGGTCCAGCGAGTAGCCGGCGATCAGCTCGGCGAGCTTCTCGATCCGCGGGTCGTGCACAGTGCCCCGCCTGGTGATGCTGCCCCGCTTCTGGTTCGCGAGCACCAAGCAGAGGCCGCACGCCGACGAGGCAAGGCTAGGCAGCCTTGGTGAGGAGGTGGTGGTCTGCGCCGCGTGATCGCGGGCCAGAAGTAGGCGTGTATCGCCTGGTGGGGCACTATTTGCCGGGCGTTCCGACTGGGAAGGGCCTCGACACGAGCGATGTCGTCCGTGTCGGGTTCATCTCGGCCCGCAGCCGGATCGCGAAGACGTAGTACCCCGCTGCGAGACGCTTCCTCTTGAAGCGAACGAAGTTCCCCGAGTGCGCGCGGATCTTGCCGCGCGCGGTGAAGACCGGTTTCGGCGAGCGCTTGACGCCGACCGCGGCAAGGAGCCGCTTCCGCATCGCCGCGCTCAGCCTGCGGGTCTTCAGTCGGTACATCGAGCCCGTGTACAGGCTCGCCTCCTCGGAGCTGGCGGCGAACGTCCAGTTCGTGTCGCCGGCCGAGCGGCGGCGCTCGCCGAACTTCGCCGCGGCGCCGACGACGACGGTCGAGTGCCGCCAGCGGACGGGCCGCTTCGTGCACCTCGCGAGACCGCGGGCCAGCATCGACTTGACCGAACCGTAGGACGGCCGGCGCGTCCCGTCGGCGCGGATCAGGCCGGCCTGCCAGCGCTCGAGGTCGGGCTCGTCGATGAGGCCGTAGTAGAGCATCGAGCGCACGGACTGGTCACAGGCGTAGTACGGGATCAGCGCCGAGTAGACGTCCGACTGGTGACGGTCCTCGGCGACGCGCGCGACCGACTCCCTGCCGTAGTACGCGTGCGCGGAGCCGGCCGGAATCGCCGCCTGCCAGCCGATCTCGTTCAGGCGGAAGCGGAGCGGCGGCAGCGCGGCGCGGGAGACGGGCTTTCCCGCCTCCGCGAAGATGGGCTGCGCAGTGCCGCGGAAGGCGTCCCAGAACGCCTGCTTGATCCGGCCGAGGTTCGGAGTTCCGGCGTTCGGCCACCGGTAGCCGACCAGGAACGAATCGGTGTTGGAGTTCGGGTGCGGGTGGAAGGCGAGCTCGTCCATGATCGGCCGCTTTCGCCCGCTCGCGCGGTACGAGGCGCCCATGTCTCGGATGCACCGGACCGGCGAGGTCGAGGCGTTCGTCGCCGCCGTCGCGTTGTCGTTCCCGCGCGGGGAGAGCGAGACGCCGAGGACCGTGATCGTCGGGTCGACCGCCTTCAGCGCGTCGTACGCCTGTCCCAGCACCCGGGCATAGCTCGTGCACGCGAGACCCGCGCCGCGGGTGCTGAACTGCGGCTGCCAGAAGCGCGGCTGGTTGGGCTCGTTGCCGACGCCGATGTCCTTCACCTGGCGGTAGGTCCGTGCGACCTGGGCGACGAAGGCGACGAACTGGCTCGACGCCGAGGTGGAGCGAAACAGCGCGCGCGCCCGGCTCGGCGCGATCACGATCGTGATTCGGACCCCGGCCGCCGCCGCGTTCGCGATGTACCGGTCGAGCGCCGGCTGGTCGCGGATCGTGGTCGGGTGTTCGGGATCCCAGGCGAGCGTGATCCGGTTCTCCGTCAGGCCCACGTCCTGCATCGAGGCGAAGAACGCAGCGCCGCCGTCGTCCGCGAGCTTGCCTCGGTCATCCGCTACGCCGACCGTCACGTCCGCCGCCGCCGGTGCGGCGAGCAGGAGCACCCCGCAGGCGCAGGCGAGGAGCGTGGCCGTCTGTCGTCTAAACCCCGTCATTCCTCAGCGAAACCGCATCAGTCTTGCACGAGATCCAGGACGGCGTCGAGCACACGATCGGGGCCGAACCGAATCGGATCGTCAGTCGGGAGGCCCGTCTCCTCGCCGACCCGCGCGATCTCGGCGCGCGCGTCGTCCTCGCCGAGCGCGCCGGTGTGGAGCGCGACCGCGGCGACTCGCGCCGGCCGGAGTTGGAGCGACGCCCGCTCGTGCAGGTCGATCAGCTCGCGCAGGTCGGGCAGCGGGTGGTCGGGATAGCCCTCGACGTGCGTCGCTCTCGCCTTGTGGACGAAGACGTACGCGTGCGGGGCGCTGCCGTGGATCAGTCCCATCGTGACCCCGGAATACGCCGGATGGGCCAGCGATCCCTGCCCCTCCACCCACAGGAGCTCGCCGCCCCGCTGCGAGCCCTCGACCACGAGCCGCTCGGCCGCGCCGGCGAGAAAGTCGGCGACCACGGCGTCGATCGCGATCCCCCAGCCCGCGATCGCGATCCCCGTCTGACCGGTCGGGACAAAGACAGACTTCAGGCCGCGGTTGCGGGCGGCGAGGTCGAGCTCGACGGCGACGGTCTTCTTCCCGATCGCGCAGTCGGAGCCGACGGTGAGGACGATCTTCGCCGGAACCTGGAGGTTCTCGCCGGTGGGGACGCTGAGCTCGGGCGGCGGCTTGCGGAGGTCGCGCAGCTCGACGCCGTGCTCGCGCGCCAGCTCGCTGAGCTCGGCGTCGTCGGAGATGAACTCGTGCAGGCCGCTCTCGAGGTCGAGGCCCGCGCGGATCGAGTCCTTCAGAAGCTCGCGCCAGGCCGGCGGGAAGCGTCCGCCCTGGGTCGCGACGCCGACCGTCGCCGTGGTCGGCTCGTAGCGCATCGCCTCCTCGACGGTGGCGACGATCGGGATCCCGCGGTAGGTCTCCCCCGCGCGCTCGGAGTCGAGGATCGCGACGACGGGGTCGGGCGCGTAGTGGACGATGCCGCGCATCGTCTTCCCGTAGTGCTCGTCGCCGGAGCGGCCCTCAGCGAGGACTAGGTAGCGCTTCATCTGCGGAACGCTAGTCTCGCTCGGTGGGTTCGGACGCGGCGCGGGAGCGGCTCCGGGAGCTGAGCGACTTCGCGGCGCCCTGGGCGGTCGGGATTGCGGCGACGCTGCGGCTCGCTGACCACATCGAAGCCGGGGCGACCCGAGTGGAGGAGCTGGCCGAACGCGCGGGGGCCGATCCGGACACGCTCGGGCGGCTGCTGCGATACCTCGTCTCCCGGGGCGTCTTCGCCGAGGCCGACGGCGTCTACGCGAATACCGAGGTCTCGAGGCTGCTCCTCGACGAGGTGGGCTGGCGGCAGTGGCTCGACCTCGACGGCGCGCCGCGAATCTGGGCAGAGTCGTGGGCCGGGCTGCTCGAAGCGATTCGCACGGGCTCGCCTGGCCGCGACGAGGCTTGGTACTACGACGAGCTCGCGCGCACTGGCCGCTGGGCCTCGTTCGACGCGCTGATGGCCGCCCAGGTGGAGGGCAACGCACGCGATGTCGCCGAGCGGTACGACTGGAGCCACGTCGAGCACGTCGTGGACGTCGGCGGTGGAACCGGCGTGATGCTGCGAACGCTCCTCGCCGCGCACCCCCACCTTCTGGGCTCGCTGTTCGACCTCCCGCAGGTCGTCGAGTCGGCGGAGGCGACGGACCGGCTCGAACTCGTAGCTGGGGATCTCATGGCCGACCGGCTCCCTCGTGGGGACGCCTACGTCCTTTCGCAGATCCTCCATGGGTTTCCCGACGACGGCGCCGCGCGTGTCCTGGCCCGATGTATGGACGCCGGCGGCGACGACGCGCGGATCCTGGTCGTCGAGCAGGTTTTGTCCGAGCCGCCGACGGTGGGCGAGGCGGGCTTCGACCTGTTCATGCTCACCCTCGGCGGCGGCCGCCAGCGGACGCCGGACGAGTTCCGGCGGCTGGCGGACGCCGTGGGGCTGACGCTGCGGTCGTCCCAGGAGCTCACGACGGGAAACTC
>CAWJYU010000005.1:0-285493 GCA_963847235.1 uncultured Actinomycetes bacterium
AGGCAGACGCGTTCGTAACCCTGAACGCGGAGCTCGCTCGCCAGGTGGGAGGCATTGTCCCCACGGCGACGATCGACGCGCTGAAAAGGGCGTGACTATCTGAGGGTCCAACGAGGGGGAGGCTCTACGCCTCCCCCTCGGGCCGCAGGGCCGGACCCCCCGCCTTACGGCCTCTTGGACTTCGATGAGACGCACTTGCCGAACGCATTCGCCTTTCCGCCGTACTTGGCGGTGAAGGCTGCACGGTCGGCAGCGCGCTCGGTCTTGCAGGCCTTGGCGGCCTTCATCAGGGCCGCTTCCTGCTGCGCGTTTGCGGTCGTCGCCTTCGACGAGACGCACTTGCCGTACGCGTTGCGGTCGTTCTTGTTCTTGCCGTAGAACTCGGCGAACGACATGCCGCCGTGGGCGGCCCGGAAAGCGGCTTCGGGCATGGCCATCTCGGCCTTGCACGTCTTCGCTGCGTTCGTCCGGTTGGCCGCGGCGGCACGGGCGTGCTTGGAGACGCACTTGCCCATGGCGTTGGCGCCTGTCCCGCCCGGCGCGTACAGCGCCTTGAAGTTCGCAAGGCCCAGCGTGGCGAGCTCGGTCTTACAGAACTGCGCCGGGCTCTTGCCCTGGCCGCCGTTCTCGGCCAGCGCTGACGGAGCCAGCACGAGCGCGGCGATCAGGAGGAGAAGACAGTGCTTCATGTTCATCGGTCGTGCTCCTTCGGTTCTTGGGTTAGGGGTCGCCTGTCAGTGAGGTAGACCCGCTGGCCGCCCGGAACCGGCGCATTGGGCTCGTAAATTTTCGGTAAGCAGCCGTTTTTCGGCCACAAGAGGCCGCATAGTGCGGTTGATGTCAGCGCTGTTCCGCGGAATAGGCGCACCGAGCTTCGATCGCCTCTACCGGCGCCACGCAGCGGGTGTCTACCGCTACGTCTACGCGGTGCTCGGGAACCACGCGGACGCAGAGGACGTCACGCAGCAGACGTTCCTCAACGCCTACCGCGCGATGGCCCAGGGTACGAAGCCGCGAAAGGCCGAGAACTGGCTGCTGACGATCGCGCACAACGAGGTGCGCCGCCACTTCCGGCGGACCCTCGGCAAGCCCATGGAGGTCGAGCTGGACGAGGAACTGGCGGACCCGACGCCGGACGTGGACGACCCCAGCCTCGCCGACGTCCTACGCGCCCTCCAGCACCTGCCGCCGTCGCAGCGCGCGGCGCTCGTCATGCGCGAGTTCGAGGGACGTTCGTATGCCGAGATCGCCGAGATCCTCGACGTGACGCCCGATGCGCTCGAGGGGCTGATCTTCCGTGCCCGCAGAGGCCTCGCCGAGCAGCTCGAAGGGGCGCTCACATGCGCCGATGCCGAGGACGTGCTTCTGCGCCGCCTGGACGGCCGGCTTCCGCGCCGTGAGTCCCGCCGCTTGAAGGAACACCTCCGCGAGTGTCCGGCCTGCGTGCGGTTCTCGACCGTACAGAAGCGCCAGCGCTCGCTCCTGAAGGGACTGTCGGTGCTGCCGATCCCGGCTTCGCTCTATCTCTTCCGCGGCGAGCAAGCGGCGCTCGCAGCGACCGGAGTCGGCACCGCGACGGCGGCCGGTGGAACCGCGGCCGTCGGCGGCGGCGCGGCCGCAACCGGGGCCCTCGGCCTCGTGGTCAAGGCGGCGGCAGTGACGGCGAGTGCAGCCGTCGTCGGCGGCGTGGGGTACGGCGTCTCCACAGGGTCCGCGAGCGGCCGCGAGGAGGCCGAGCGCCGGGCTTCGCACGTCGCTGCGGTCGGGCAGACGCGCCTCGGGCAGAGGGCGGCCGAGGTTCACGCGGCGCTCAGCCGAGGCGAACGGCCCGGACCCGCGCGCCCGGCCAACGCCCGTTCGCGTCGGAAGGCGTCGAAACCGAAGACGCAGCCGGCTCGGGCCCGTGCTGCCGAGCAGCAAGCCCGCGGGAAGAAGCACGCGGCCAGGCGGTCGCATCGGCCCCCGGAGGCGGCGCCGAAGAAGGCGTCCCCGCACGGGAAAGGGTCGCGCAAGCCGTCGGCGTCGCGAGCGACCGTGCCGCGCGACCGCGCGCAGAAGGCGGCAACGCGCGGAGGGCCGACCGCGAAACGCACCCGGCCCGTGTCGGCCCGGCCGAAGCCAGACTCGAAGAAGCCGCCCCCGACGAAACAGGCTCAGCGGGAGGAGACGGCCGCGCCGATAGGGAAGCGCGGACCGGATCAGCAGCCGAAGTAGTCTCCGCCAGGCCGACGGCGCCACCCAACTGCGCCGGGTGGTGATGCGCATCTACCTCTAGGCGAGCTCCGGGTGCCGGACCTGGAGGCGGACCGTGCGATAGCGGATCACCTCGTACGCGACCACGAGTGAGCAGACGGCGCTGACAAGTGCGAGTGCGGCCAGCGCCGGGATCGCGACCGCGACGGGAATCAAGGCGAGGAGCACGACGGCGCCGACGGTCCGGCGCCGGAAGACGTAGCCGGTCGCTCGAAAGAGGAACGCGATGTGACCGAGCAGGTAGAGGGCTGCGCCGCCACAGAGTCCCATTGCGGGCACCGTGTCGAGCGACTCACCCACGTGGTCGAGCGTCGTCTTGAGGCCGAGGGCGAAGAGGACGATGCCGGCGACCATCGGCAAATGGAGGTAGCTGTAGGCGTGCAGCGCGAGGCGGTGCCGCTCCAGGCCCGTCGACTCCGCGAGCCTCCGCCGCGCGATGATCGAGGCCACGTCGAAGTAGAGCCACCAGAGCGCGGAGATGACGACGATTCCGAGCGACGCGGCAGTGATGACCCCCGTATCGAGGTCGAAACCGGCGCCGACGCCGATCGCGATGAGCGACTCCCCGAGCGCGATCAGGACGATCAGCCCGTGCCGCTCGGCGAAATGCTCGGGCGCGACTCTCCAGCCGCGACCCACGCCGATCACGGCCGGCCCGAGATAGTCGATCGTGAGCGCGACGACCCACACGGCGATGCGCTCGTTTCCGTCGAGGAAGCCGGCCAGCACGAGCAGCATGGCGCTGAAGAGCGCCGTCGGCACGAAGCTGAGGAGCGCGCCCCGGCGGTCGGGATCGTCTCGAACGACGGTGACGGAGAGCACGAGGTGGAGGACGCGGACGAGGAGGTACGCCACACCGAACAGCACCGCGTCGTCTCCGAAGGCGCCCGGAACCGCCAGGGCCACGCCGAACATCGAGCCCATCGAGGCGAGCATCACCAGCCGAACGCCACCCTCGTCCACGTCGGTCGCGCTCGTGAGCCAGGCGTAAGCGGTCCAGGCCCACCAGAGCGCCACGAGGACGAGCAGCCCGCGAAAGACTCCACCCCAGGTCGGGTCGTCGGCGAGCATGATCGTCACCTGCGTCATCGCGAACACGAAGGTCAGGTCGAAGAAGAGCTCGAGCGGCGTGACCTCGTGCTCGTCGCTGCCCTCGAGCCTGGGCTCCGCGTTGCTCATCAGGTCGGGATCTCGGTGTCCGGGTCGACCTCGTCGCCGCAGTCCTCGAGCTCGGCCTCCCACTCCATCGGGCCATCCTCAACAAGTCGCAGGACGACAACGAGGACTCGAGCTTCCGGACCGGTAGACCTCCAGGGTGCAGATCCGCGCGCTGCTCTTCGACTTCGACGGGCTGATCGTCGACACCGAGACGCCCTCGTACGCCTCGTGGCAGGAGGTCTTCCACCAGCACGGCCAGGAGCTTCCGCTCGACCGCTGGGCGGCAATCATCGGGACGACCGGCGGATTCGACCCGCTGGACTACCTGGAGGAGCTGCACGGCCCGCTCGACCGCGACGCGCTGCGGACGCGCAAGCGCGACCGCGAGCTCGAGCTGCTGGAGATCGAGGAGCTTCGGCCGGGGATCCTCCACTACCTCGAGGAGGCCGGGCGACGCGGGCTCAAGACGGCCATCGTCTCGAGCTCGTCACGTCCCTGGGTCGACCGGCACCTGGCCCGGCTCGAGCAGGCCGAGCACTTCGACGAGATCGTTACCGCCGACCACGACCCGGAACGGTCGAAGCCGCGCCCGACGCTCTACCTGGAGGCGCTCGACCGGCTCGGCGTCTCCGCCGGCGAGGCGATCGCCTTCGAGGACTCGCCCAACGGCGTCAAGGCGGCCAAGGCGGCGGGGATCTTCACGGTCGCCGTGCCGAACGGGGTCACGATCGCCCTGGGGCTCGGCGAGGCCGACCTCGTCGTGGCGTCACTCGACGAGCTCGACCTCGACGAGCTTCTGAACCGCAGTCTGTAAAGGGCTGCAACGGCGGGCCGCTCCGCCGTTGCAGCGTCGAGCTTGGCTACTGAGTGTCCCGGTAGCCGGCGCCGCCGGAGCCGTAGTAGCCGCCGATCTCCTCGCGGTACGCGGGCTCGGTGTACGTGTCCTCGTCGAACTCGGGCGAGTCCTTGATCTCATCCTTCGTCCGGTTGACGTAGACCTTCTCCTCCGCGGAGTCGACGCGGTCGATCACGCCCGCCGGCAGCAGAACCTTCTTGCCGAAGATCCACGGGCCGGTGTCGACGACGATGTAGCTGCCATCGACGTCGTTCGACGCCTCGTCGATGCTTCCGATCGAGCCGTCGATGGCCTCGACCTTGAAGCCGGTCAGGTCCATCGAGCTGATGTTGGTGTCTCTGTGAGTCCAGAGATCGGTCGTGGACATGCATTTCCTCCTTGTTTCGACTGCCTAGGTCCTGCCCGGGACTCTTGGCCGCAAACCTGCTGCCGATAACCATTCAATGCAGCAGCCGAACTGGGACGATCTCGACCTCGAGGCGCTCGAAATGGAGCTGAGAAACACGCTTCCGGGGCCCGAGGCCGAGAAGATGGTCTGGGCGTTCGAGCGGGCCCTGGCGGTCGCCAGCATCGACGGCGACCTCCTCCGCTACCTCTTTGCCGCGACCGCCTCACTCCTCGCCGCGGCGGAGGCCTCGACACCGCGGACGGTGTTCGAGGCCTTCTTCCGCCGCTCGGTCTCGGACGAGGAATGGCGCGACCGCTACGCCGAGCTGCTCGCCTAGCTCTCCACCTTCGGGAACTGGTTGATCCAGTACTCGAAGTCCGGCGGAGGCGGGGTCGGCCTGAAGCGTGCATTGACCGCGTAGAGCCTGTCGCCGAAGTCGTCGATCGTGGTCGGGACGTCGAAGTCCGGGTCGGTCAGGTGGGCCCTCACGTCGCCCGACCGGAGGCTCCGCGAGAGCCGGATGACCGCGACCTTGTTGTCCCGGTTCTGCACGACGTAGAGCGTCCGTCCGTCGAGGAGGATGCCGTCGCCGTTCACGACCGGCTCGTCGAGGACGATCTCGCGCGTCTTTCCGGTACGCCGGTTGACCGTGAACAGCTTGCCGACGTTGGTCTGGACGATGATCAGCGTGCGCCCGTCGTGCGTCGTGTCGATGCCGTTGGCGTTGGTGCCCTCGCCATAGACGATGGCGCCGCTGAGCGGAATGGAGGTCACCTCACCGCGTGTCCGTGTCCCTTCCCTCGATGGCCGTGTCCCTTCCCGTCGTACTCGATCGAGACGCGGTAGAGGAACGGCCGCCGGGAGTCCGTGAAGTACGCAGCACCGCGGGCGACGACCACGTCGTTCACGAATGTCGTCGTCTCCGTGGTGAAGCGATAGGTCTCCAGGAGCAGCCCGCTGCGGGCGCTGTAGACGAAGCCGCTCCCGGTCGGGCCGCCGGCCACGTACAGCTTTCCGTCGTGGAGCTCGACGCCGATGGACGCGCGTCCGGTCGCTCCCGGATTGATGATCTCGCCCTCGCCCGTCTTCAGGCTGCCGCGGTAGATCGCACCCGTCGGAATCGAGCCGACGTAGAAGGTCCCGCCCCGGCTGATCGCAATCCCCTCCGGCCGGAAGCCGTCGGGCAGGGCGATTTTCTCTGGCTTGGCTCCACCGGCCCCGAGCGGCGCGGCGAGCACAGACGCTGCAACCGCGAGCCAGGCCGTCAGAAGCGTGATCCGTCGCATCAGAACAGTCCCCCCTTGGGATCGGTTTCAGCTTCGAGGGTCCTTACGTGCCCTGCGCGCCGTCGGATCACACTCGCGTGGCACACTGCTCGAGATGACCAAGATCCAGAAGACTGACGCAGAATGGCGCGCGGAGCTCTCGCCCGAGCAGTATCGGATCCTGCGCGAGAAGGGCACCGAGGCGCCGTTCACCGGCGAGTACGACCATACGTTCGAGGCGGGCACCTACCAGTGCGCCGGTTGCGGTGCGGAGCTGTTCGCGTCTGAGGCGAAGTACGACTCCGGCTGCGGCTGGCCCGCGTTCTCCGCGCCGGCCGAGGAGGAGGCGATCGACGAGGAGCGGGACGCGAGCTTCGGGATGGTCCGCACGGAGGTCATGTGCTCGAACTGCGGCGGCCACCTCGGCCACGTCTTCCCGGACGGGCCGCACCCGACTGGCCTTCGCTACTGCATCAACTCCGCGGCGCTGAAGCTGGAAGAGCGCTAAGAAACGCCGTCGCGAGGCCCTCCCAGCGCGCCCCGGGCCGATCGGTGTCGGACCCCGATCGGCGTCAAGGGGCGAATGTGCCGAGAGGGTGACGAACTGTGCCCGGCGGTCGGGCGCTAGACGGACGGGATCGTGTACTCGATGTCGCGGACGTCAAGGCCGAGCGACGACGCGATCTTCACGCCTTCCTCGACCTCGGCCTTGACGCGCTGGAGGTCGCGGGTCCGCATCGAGCTCGTGATGAAGTCGCGCTCCTTCGGCCGCCAGAGGACGTGGTCGACGAAGATCGGAAGCATCTTGCTCGCGCCCTTGATCATCCGATCCTTCGTCTGCTTGGACGCCGTTCGGAGCAGCACCCGCTCGTAGGCCATTCCCGAGCTGTGGTGGATGCCGTCGTCGATCGTCAAACGGCGGCAGAGGTCGGCGAGCACCGTTTCCGGCGCCGAGCGGGCGATCAGCCGGAACCGCGGGATGATCATTCGCTCGAAGAAGACCTGCATCAACAAGACCTTCTCCTCGAGCGAGTCGAGCCCGAGGAAGATCTGCGCCAGCTTGTCGAGGTGCGGGTCCCGCTCGGTCGGCCCGCCGGCCTCGCCGACGAGCTTGAGCCAGGCCTCCACGTGGCGCGCCTCGTCCTGCGCCATCGTCGAGTAGTAGAGCTTCGCGTCGTGGTGGCGCGCCATCTCGAGCAGCTGCGCCGCCATCTCGACGGCGAGCGAGTCGGCTTGGAGCTGCTGCGTGACGACCGAGCGCCAGATCCCACGCCGCTTCTCGACCCGCTCCTTCGAGCCCGTGGTCTCCGGAATCGGCGGCAGCTCACCCCACGGCATGTCCCGGACCTGCCACTCCTGCTTCTTCGCGAGCTCGTAGTAGCGGTAGACCTCGGGCGCCTGCCCACCGGGCGCGACGTCTTCGACGGTCTGTCTCTCCTCGAGCGTGGCCATGGCCCGGAGGATAGAGCTAAGAGGCGCCTAGTTCGAAGACGTGGACCTTCTCGCCCCGGAAGAGCCGGCGCTCGGGATCCCACGGGAAGAAGATGACGACGCCGAACTCGACCGCCTCACCGGTGGCGGTGTAGTCGAGCCAGTCGCGCTCGTGCGTCCCGGTCACGCGGGCTTCCTCGCAGACCCCCTGCGGGCCGACGACGATGTCGGTCAGCTGGAAGTCGATGTCCGGAAACGCGGTCAAGAGCCCTGTGTAGAACCGGGTCGCGCCCTCGTGGCCCTCCCAGCGGTGCGGCGTGCCGGCGATCTCGTAGACGCAGTCGTCCGTCAGCGTCGCCAGCAGCCCGGCGATGTCGCGGTTGTCCTCGGCCTTCGAGTGTTGCTTCCAGAGCTCTCGGACAGCGTCGACCTCGGCCGGGTCGACCTCCCGTTTCAGCAGTTCGCGGACGTCCATCAGCGTCAATACTCTCAGGCTGTGGGTCACCTCTCGGCGGTAAGGGCTCGAAACCGGCGGACGCTCGGCTACGTCCTCGCGCTGACGGTCGCGATCACGGTCGTGGAGGTGATCGGGGGGCTGCTCACGGGGAGCCTGGCGCTCCTCGCGGACGCGGTCCACATGCTCTCGGACAACGTCGCGCTCGGGCTTGCCCTGATCGCGGTCTGGCTGGCCGGGCGGCCGAGCACGCCGGACCGGAGCTTCGGCTACCAGCGGGCGGAGGTTCTCGCGGCCCTCGTCAACGGGCTCATCCTCGTCGGGCTGGCGATCTGGATCTTCGTGGAGGCATTCGGCCGGTTCAGCGACCCGCCGGAAGTGCTCGGCGGCTGGATGCTCGCGGTGGCACTTGTCGGCCTCGCCGGCAACCTCGTCGCCGCCGGACTGCTCGCCCGGACCGCCCACTCGAGCCTGAACATGCAAGCGGCCCTCCGGCACGTGATCGCCGACGCACTCGGGTCGGCGGGCGTCGTGGCAGCCGCACTCGTGCTGCTGACGACCGGCTGGCGGTACGCGGACCCCGCCGCCGGCGCGCTGATCGCCGTCCTCGTGCTCGCGAGCTCCTGGAGCGTCCTGCGCGACGCGGTTCACATCCTGTTGGAGGGAACGCCGCGCGGGATCGACGCCCGCGAGCTCGGACGGCGCCTATCCGGCATGGAGGGCGTGGTCGACGTTCACGACCTGCACGTCTGGACGATCACCTCGGGATTCGTGGCGCTTTCGGCGCACGTCCTCGTCGAGCCCGGCGACGACTGCCACGCGCGCCGCCGGGAGCTCGAACGCGTGCTCGCGGAGGAGTACGGCATCGAGCACACGACGCTTCAGGTCGACCACGCCCGTCCCGCGGCCAGCGTGGTCACGATCCGGAGGTCCGGATCGTGAGCAACGACGAGAGCAAGGAGGAACGTCTCAACCGGGAGCTGATCGAGCTCCTGAACGAGCTCCGGGTCGTCCTCCCGGGTGTGCAGGTCCTGTTCGCGTTCCTCCTGACGGTCCCGTTCACGAACCAGTTCCGGCGCATCACCCAAGAGCAGGAGATCGTGTTCTTCGTCACCTTCCTGCTGACGACGGTCGCGACGATCCTGCTGATCTCGCCCTCGGCGTATCACCGGCTCAGGTGGCGGCAGCGGGACAAGGAGCAGATGCTGCAGACGGCCAACCGCCTGGCGATCTCGGGCTTGGCGTTCCTCGCCGCAGCGCTGACCGGCGCGGTCTTTCTCCTGACCGACTTGCTGTTCGCGTCGGCCGCGGTGGTCTACTTCGTGACCGCCGCGGCCGCTGCGCTCGTTCTCTGGTTCTGGTACGGGCTCGCCCTGATCCGGCGGGCGGAGGACTCGAACCCGACTAGCTAGCCCTGGTGCATGGGGGCTTCGGCCCCGGGCAGGTGCAGCAGGTTCTCGACGTCGTGGACGCCGTGGATGCCGCGCGCCCGCTCCTCGAGGTCGCGGATCATCTCCGGCTCGCCCACCTCGCCCCGCAGGTAGACCTTGCCGTTCTCGGCGTTGACGTTGATCTGGCCCTTCGGGACCTGCTCGTCCCTGAAGAGCTCGCTCTCGACCATGTGGGCGAGCGTGACGTCGTCGGGCTGCGGCTTCGGCCCCTCCTCGGCGCGCGACATCAGCTCCTTGACGCGGCCGGCGACCCTGTCGCGGCGCCGTTGTCCCTCCAGCGGATGGAAGAAGTACGTCAGCGCGGCTCCCAGGCCGATCAGTCCGAGCAGCTTTCTCATTCGGCTCCCCTCTCTTCGCTCTTTTCAGGTTCGGATGAGCCTACCCCGTGGGGGGGCCGGGATAAACGGCGGTGAAAGCCTGTTGCTAGTCGCCCCAGTCGAAGTCGCGGGACCGGCCCCAAAGGCCGTCCTCGTCATGCGCCGCGACCGTCTCGGTGGCGACGGCATGCGTCTCCGCTGCGACTCCTGGGTGGCCGTCGAGCGTGTCCTCGATCCGCGCCTGCTCCTCGGTCTTGAAGAGCGGGTGGTTCTCGAAAGGATCCTCGACGCGATAGCCGTCGATGGGCATGTTCTCGAGTTCGGCGTTCTTCCGCTTCAGCTCGAGGTGGTCCTGAATCACGTCAGCGAACAGTGAAGGTGTCTCTACGGGCATCGATCCTCCGTGGCTTTTTTCCAGGCAGGTCTGGCTCAGCGCGGGATTGTAACGAGGAGGAAACGTCTTCGTAGCCTACGCGGGCGTGGTGACGGCAGCCGGCTCCGAGACGACGACGCGGTCCTTGCCGGACCGCTTCGCCTCGTAGAGCGCCGCGTCGGCCGCTGCGACGAGCTGGCTCTGGCCGGCGGCCTGCGGGAACGAGGCGACGCCGAAGCTCGCCGAGACGAGGACCGGCGTCCCGTCTGGCGCCGCGACGCGCTGCTCGCGGACGAGCTGCCGGATCCGCTCGGCGAGCCGCCGTCCTCCCTCGAGGTCGGTGCCGGGCAGCAGGAGGGCGAACTCCTCGCCGCCCCAGCGGCCCGCCAGGTCGATCTCGCGCACGCTCTCCTGGAGGCGCCCGGCGAACGCCTTCAGCACTTCGTCGCCGGTCGGGTGGCCCCAGCGGTCGTTGATCCGCTTGAAGTCGTCGATGTCGGCGAGCACGAGCGTCAGCGGCTCGCCGAAGCGCTTGGCTCGCGCCAGCTCCTTCTCCAGCGCGGCGGTGCAAAGCCGGCGGTTGGCCAGGCCGGTGAGGCTGTCCACGAGTGCCTGCTGCTCGACGGTGCGGTGCTGGCGCGCGTTGCTGAGCGCGATCACGGCATGGCCGACGAGCCAGTCGGCGCTCTCCCTCTGGTCGGAGCTGAAGTCGTCGCCGTAGAGGACGAGCGTGCCGAAGCTCTCGAGGCCCACCGCCAAGGGGAACTCGAGCTTGACGGGAGCGCGCTCCCCGCCGTCGGCGATGAGGACGACGCCGCCGTCCATCAGCTCTCCACGGGTGGCGCCGGTCGCCTGGACGGCTGTGTCGACGATGACGCGGAGCAGCTGGTCGATGTCGTGAGTCGCGGCCAGGGCCTCTCCGAAGCGAAGCGTCGTCTCCCGGAGGCGGCGCCGCTCCTCCTCGAGCTCGTGCATGCGCGCCTCGAGCTGGTCGGCCATCTGGTTGAAGGCATGGGCGAGGGACGCAAACTCGTCGCGGCCCCGCACGTGGACGCGGTCGCCGAGCCGACCGCGCGCGATTCCCCTCGCGGCGTCGGAGAGGCGGCCGAGCGTGGCGACGATCGAGCGGCCCTGGATGTACGCGACGGCGGCGATCACGAGCAGCGCCGCGAGCATGGCGAGGAAGAGCCGCGAGCGCAGCCAGCCCGCGGACTCGTCGATCAGCGCCTGCGGGGCCAGGACGACGAGCGCTGTCTTGCGAGGCTCGGCGAGCCGGTTCGAGGCGAGCCCGCGGAATTGCCTTCCGGCGATACGGATCTCCGCCGGCTGGGCAGGCGTGCGAATCGTCCCCCGCATCGGGACCGAGGCGGCGATGACGCGACCGCCCTCGACGAGCGCGAGCTCCCCACCGTTCGCCAGTCCGGCACGCGTGCGCAGGTCCTCGGCGAGGCTGCCGTTGATCGGGACATGGGCGATGACCCGGCCGAGCCGGCCCCGTCGGCCGGCGACGGCGATCGAACGGACGACGGACGGCTGCCGAACCGTTCCGATCGGCCGGCCGCCCCGCGGCTCGACGCGAACGCCGTAGCGGGCGGAAAGGCTTTGAAGCCGCTCGCGGTTGCGGGTCGCCAGGGCGCGCTGGAACGACGGATCGCCGGCGAGCCGCGTCGCGTCACGCTCGGCCTGGGCGACCCTGTCGACGAACGCGCCCTGCGCGGCACGCACGCTGGTCTCCAGCGTGCCGTCGGCGCGGCGCGTCGCGTCCTTTTCCGTCACGGCTTCCAGACCGCTGAAAGCCGCTGCAAACGGCAGCAAAGCGATCAGCGAGAAGTACGCGACGAGCTTGAGCTTGAAACTCCCCATCCGATTCCCCTCAAGGCACCCGTGTTCTCGTCCGATAGGTCTTCTGGGAGTTGTCGGCATCGAGGGGGTTGAGCATGAGGGGAGCTCTGCTTCACGTCACAACCGGCTTATTGCTCGGGCTGGCGATTGCCGGCTTGATTCGCGCCCCCTCCGAGGTCGTGGCACAGCACGATGCCCGCGCGCCGGTCGTCCGGCCGCAGCCGGGCGCCGCCGGACCGTGGACGCAGGAACAGACGATTCGCGTGTCGCCGCGGCTGGAGCGCGCCCTGGAGCGGCGCCGCCGCGAGCTGCTGGCACCCCCGAGAATTCAGCCGCCGGTTCTTCCCTCGCTCAGGTCGGTGCCCGCGCTGGTGCCGGATCAGGCCGGCGCGCCGCCTCCCCCGGCGGCGATTCCGATCGCCCTCACTCCCGACCCACCCAGGGTCGCTCGACGGCCCGAGCCCGACCCGCCGGACGCCGCTCCTCCTCCTCCCGCGCCCATACCGGCGACTCCGCCGCCTCCCGCGAAGCCCGTCGCGTCGACGCCACAGGCGACCCTGTATCGGCCGGCCTCCCACGACGACGACGATGACGACGACGGCAGCCGCGCGAAGCGCAAGGAGAACAAGCGCGATGACCGGGGCCGGGATCACCATGATCGCGACCACGACGACCGGGGCGATCGCGACCGCGACGACGACCACGATCGCGGCGACCGACACGACGACGATGACGACTAGGATGCCGGGATGCCGCGCCCCCGACACCTCGTCACCCGTCGTATGGGCGCGATCGGGATCGCGCTGACCGCCTGGGACATCTGGCGCCAGATCCCGAAGGAGCACCGCCGCCGAATCGCCCGCGAGGCGCGGAAACACGCGCCGGCCGTCGCAATGGCGGTCGCCCGGCAGGTCAGGCACGCACGGGAATTCCGCGCCGCCTGGAACCGGCGCTAGCGGCGCCTACGCGAAGACGTCTCTGACGATCCGGTCCTGCTCGCGGACGTGCGCCGTCGGATAGCCCTCGCTCGGGCTGGCGCGCCACGGCCGGCCGACGTAGCGGAGCGGGACGCGTCCGGCGATCGATTCCTCCAGCCGGTGGCGGATTGCCCGCCAGGCGCCCATGTTCTGCGGCTCCTCCTGCGCCCAGACGACCTCCTCGAGGGCCGGATACGCGGAGACGAGCCGGGCCGCCGGGTCGACAGGGAAGGGGTAGAGCTGCTCGACCCGGGCCACACCGACCTCCGGATGCTGCTCGCGCAGCTCGTGGCCGACGATGTCGTAGTAGAGCTTGCCCGTCGTGAGGACGACCCGGCGGACACCGTCATGGTCGGCGGTGTCGTCGATCACAGGCTCGAAGCGGCCCTCTGCGAGCTGCTCGAGCCGCGCTGCCGACTCCTTCAGACGCAGGAGACCCTTCGGCGTCATCACCACCAGGGGCCGCGCGCTGGGGTCGAGCGCCTGCCGGCGCAGGAGATGGAAGTACTGCGCCGCGGTGCTGGGGATCACGACCCGGATGTTCTCCTGCGCCGCGAGCTGGAGGAATCGCTCCAGCCGCGCGCTCGAGTGCTCGGGCCCGTTGCCCTCGTACCCGTGCGGCAGCAGCAGCGTGAGACGCGAGGTCTGGCTCCACTTCGAGAGGCCCGAGACGACGAACTGGTCGGTGATGATCTGCGCGCCGTTGACGAAGTCGCCGTACTGCGCCTCCCAGAGCACGAGCGCCTCGGGCGCACCGACCGAGTAGCCGTACTCGAAGCCGACCGTCGCGTACTCGGACAGCGGCGAGTTGAAGACTTCGAACGACGCTGAGGCGTCACGGAGCCGCTGCATCGGCGTGAACTGCTCGCCGCTCCCGGGATCGTGGAGGACGAGGTGGCGCTGCGAGAACGTGCCGCGCTCGGTGTCCTGGCCGGTGAGCCGCACCGGGATCCCCTCGACGAGCAGGCTGGCGAAGGCGAGCGCCTCCCCGTGGCCCCAGTCGATCTCCCCCTCCTCGAGCCGTTCACGGCGCCGCTGGAGCTGCCGCTCGAGCTTGGGATGGACGGTGAACCGGTCGGGGACGCGCAGCAGCTCTTCGTTGAGCGCGCGCAGCCGCTCGGCGTCGACGGCGGTCGCGACCTTCGCGCCCTCGGTTGGCGGGGTGCGCTCGCTCGGCGGCTGCTCCTCGGGGGAGTCGACGAAGGACGCCTTCAGCGCCTCGTGCGCGGCTTTCAGGCTCGCCGCCACGTCTCGCGCGAGGTTGTCCGCCTCCTCCTGCGTGACGACGCCTTCCTCGACGAGCTGGGCCACGTACTGGTCGCGCACGCTCGGCTGGTTCTTGATCCGCTCGGCCATGAGCGGCTGCGTGTACGCCGGCTCGTCGCCCTCGTTGTGACCCCACCTCCGGTAGCCGATCAGGTCGATGACGACGTCCCGGCCGAACCGGCGCCGGAAGGCCAGCGCAAGCCGGATCGAGGACACTGCGGCCTCCGGGTCGTCGGCGTTCACGTGGACGATCGGCACGTCGAAGCCCTTCGCGAGGTCGCTCGAGTAGCGCGTCGAACGGCCGTCGGCCGGATCGGTCGTGAACCCGACCTGGTTGTTCGCGATGATGTGCAGCGTTCCGCCGGTGGAGTAGCCGCCGAGCGCCTGGAGGTTGAGCGTCTCGGCAACGACGCCCTGGCCCGGGAACGACGCGTCGCCGTGGATCAGGATCGGGAGGGCGACCCTCGAGTCGTAGTCGCCGCCGGGCGTCGAGCGGTCGGTCTGCTCGCTTCGCGCCAGGCCCTCGACGACCGGGTCGACCGCCTCGAGATGGCTCGGGTTGGCAGCGAGCGAGACGGTGATGTCGCCTGCCGCGGTCTTGCGCCTGCCCTCGGCTCCGAGGTGGTACTTGACGTCGCCGCTCGCGCCCGCCGGCTGGTTGGAGAGCGCTGCGAGGTTCCGCTCGCCCTCGAATTCCCGCAGGATCACCTCGTACGGCCGCCCAATGAGGTGGGCGAGCACGTTCAGCCGACCGCGGTGCGCCATGCCGGTCACGACCTCGTGAGCGCCGTCCTCAGCGGACAGCTCGAGCGCGAGATCGAGCATCGGCACCATCACGTCGAGACCCTCGATCGAGAACTGCTTCTGGCCGAGGAACGCGCGCCGGAGGTAGCGCTCGAGCCCCTCGACCTCGGAGAGCCGCGCGAGCAGCCGACGCTTGTCGTCCTCGACGAGCGGCTCGCGATAGGTGCCCGATTCGATCGCCTGCCGCAGCCAGACGCGCTCCTGGTGGTCGGAGATGTGCTCGATCTCGTAGGCGCTCGTGCCGCAGTAGGTCTCCTGCAGCTTCGGGAGGACGTCGGCGAGCGTCTCGCCCGGCACGTGGACCCGGAGCAGCCGCGCCGGGATGCGCGCCTGCAGCTCAGGCGTCAGGGGCGGGGCGAGCCGCTCGGGCTCCAGCGCGGGATCGCCGACCGGCTCGGAACCGAGCGGGTCGAGTCGCGCGGCGAGGTGGCCGTGCGTCCTGTACGCCTTCACGAGTGCCGTCGCGGCCGCCACGGCCTCGAGCAGCGTCTCGTCGACCGGTTCCGCTTCCCGTGGCTCAGCCGCCGGGGCCGCGGGCGCGGGGGCCGCGGGCGCCGGAGGCGCCTCGGCCCGCGTGCCGTTCCCATCCGTCTCGAGCACCTCGAGCAGCCGTGCGACGCCGGGGTGCTCGCGGAGGAGCGCGCTGTCCCCCTCGAAGAGCTCGCGCCACTCCGCGGGCACGCCCTCGGGGTTCTCGAGGTACTCCTCGAGAACGGCGCGCGCGTATCCGGCGTTGAGCCCGTCGACCTCAGCCACGATGCCTCCCTGTTCTTTGTAGCAGGGTGGTTTCCCCTGCGGCGCGGCCGTCTACCAGAGCGGCCGGCTCGTGATCACGCAGACGATCATGCCGAGCAGCCAGCCCGAGGCTGCAACGGCGACCGCCGCCGCCGCAAGCTTCTGGCTCCTGCCCCTCGCCATGGCCGCCGCGACCAGTGCGACAAGCAGTGAGGTGAGGCCGATGGGGACCGGCCGCTGAGCGACGGCGATGACGCCGCCGAAGATGGCAAGCGTCGCGAGGAAGCCGGCGATGGTCTCGGCCTGGCCCTCACGCTCGGCGACTGACGGCGTCGTGCTCAACGCACCGCGACCCTGTCGGGCCTGCGGACGGGACCGCCTCGGCCGTGAGGCCCACCGCGGCGCGGCCTGCGCGGCCGGAGCGGACGATGACCGCCCGACGGGTCGCCGTCGGCGGCGACGGGAATCACCGCGGGCTCCGGCGGGCGCGGCTCGGCCCGGACGGCCCACCAGACGACCGCGATCAGATAGACGATCGGCAGCTTGAGGACGAGCATCAGGAAGACGATCTCGACCACGCGGACATTCTAGAGCCGGAGCTCCAAACGGAGGACATCAGGCCGGTGGTAGTGCCCGGCGGCGTCGAAGCGCTGCCGCTCCTCGTGTAGCCGAGCGGGATCCAGCTCCGCATACAGGATTCCCTCCTCGTCGTAGAGCGGCCCGGCGAGGTAGGCGCCGTCCGGGCCGAGGACCGCGCTTCCGCCGCGCCCGATGACGTCCAGGCCCTCGAGCTCTGCCGCAAGCGGAAAGTCGGCAGGGTACGCCGAGGAGCGCTGGAAGTGCGAGGGGCTGACGACGAACGCGCGCGACTCCCTTGCGATGTGCACGAGCGAGTGCTGCCACGCCTCGCCGTCGTCCGCGGTCGGCGCCAGGTAGAGCTCGACGCCCGACTCGTAGAGCGCGAAGCGGGCGAGCGGCATGTAGTTCTCCCAGCAGATGAGGCCGCCGATCCGCCCGGCGCTCGTCTGGACGGCGCGGAGCCCGGCGCCGTCGCCCTGGCCCCACACGAGCCGCTCGTGGTTGGTCGGGACGAGCTTCCGGTGCTTGAGGACGAGCGACCCGTGCTCGTCGTGGAGGAGCAGCGTGTTGTAGAGCGTGCCGTTTCTCTCCGGGTCGGTCTCGGTCACTCCGGTCGCGACGAGGACACCGTGCTCGCGGGCGACCCGGCCGATCCGCTCCTCCGCGGGTCCCGGAACGGCGACCGATTCCCGGGCGAGCATGGCGAAGGCCGCCTTCGCGCGCGGGTCCGTCCAGCCGGCGAGGGCCTTTGCCCAGGCCGACGACGGATAGGCCGGCAGGAACGCCTCCGGGAAGACGACCAGCGACGCGTCATTTTCCGCCGCCTCCTCTGTGAGCCGCGCAAGCTTGTCGAGCGATGCCTCGAGGTCGAGCGCGACCGGTTCCGCCTGGACACAGGCAACGACGACCGACGCGTTCATCGCGGCATCGGGAGCAGTCTGCCAGCGGCGCACAGAGGCGGGCGGGATTTCAAGAGTCGCGCCGCTATGGTCGCGCTGAATGCTGAGGCACGCGCTGTGGATCGGCGGTCCGCCCGGGTCCGGGAAGACGTCGATTGCTAAGCGGATCGCGCGCCGCCATGGGCTCCGCTGGTACTGCGCCGACGCCTACACCTGGCAGCACCGCGACAGGGCGTTGCTCGCAGGGAACGAGGCGGCGCGGCGCTGGGAAGAGATGAAGCCCGAGGAGCGCTGGACGAAGCCGGCACCGGAGGACCAGCTTGCGATGTCCCTCCACGTCGAGCGCGGGCCGATGGTCGTCGACGACGTCCGCCGTCTCCCGCCCTCGCCGCTGACGCTCGTCGAGGGCTCGACGGTCTCACCTGCCGTCGTCAGCTCGGGCGTGGCCGAGCGCTCGCGCGCTGTCTGGCTCCAGCCGACACCCGAGTTCTTCGTGCATCAGCAGCGCTGGGCACCTGATCTGCAGAGCCTGCTCCGCGCGACGATCGAGCAGGAGGTGCGAGAGCACGAGGTGCCGGTCCTGACCGTCGACGGCTCGCGCGGCGTCGCTGAGATGGTCGCGCTCGTCGAGGAGCACTTCGCGGAGGCGCTCGCTGAAGGCCCACTCGCCAGAACGCTGCCCGAGCGCCGGAGACTCCTCCGCGAAGCGAACACGATGGTCGTCTCCCAGTGCCTCGACTACCTGGCGCGCCCGTGGTCGGAAGGCGACCCGGAGTCGTTCGTCAGAGCGTTCGTCTGCGAGTGCGACGACCCCGAGTGCACCGCGGTCGTCGAGCTCCCGATCGCGGCCGCCGCCGAAGAGCGAGTCCTCGCGCCCGAGCACGGCTGATCCCAGCGGCGCGATTCATGAGAGGTGCGCCGCCGATCCGGCGAGCGGGGAAGGAGTGGAGCCAGCCGGGCTCGAACCGGCGACCTCTTGCATGCCATGCAAGCGCTCTCCCAGCTGAGCTATGGCCCCGTAGCGGCTTAGTGTAGCCGCGAACTCAAAGTCCTTTGCCCAGTGGATGCCCAGCCTCTGCTTGTTGCGCGCGGAGGCAAGCCGGAGGCGAATTTCCCGCTGATTCGGAAACACCTCGATCGGCAGGTAGTAGGAGCGTCCGAGTGCAGAACAGTGTGCGGCATAGGCGTCGATCTCTTCGGGGGTATAAGCGCGCTTCCTGATTCCCTCTCGGGCTCTACGGCTAGAGCAGGTACGCACCGTGATGACGTCGCCGAGCAACGGAGCCCACTTGCATTGAACACGGACGAGCCGCTCTCCTAGAAGAAAGATCATGTCGAAGCGACCACCTTCAGCGATAGGCCGGTAGACCTCGATCCCGAGCTTCGTTGCCTCGTGGGCGATCGCGGTCTCCGCGATCGCGCCCTTTTGATCCGTCGTCAGCATCGACAACGAATGGTAGTTGCCGGATCGGACGACTTATGCTGAAGCTGCGCCGAGATCCACTGAAGGCATGTCGCCCCACAGGTCCTCGAGCCCGTAGTACCCGCGCGTCTCCGGCGTGAAGATGTGCAGGACGACGTCGAGGTAGTCCGCGACGATCCAGTTGCCGTCCCGCTCGCCCTCGACTGCCCGCGGCCGCGCACGCTCGTCGGCCTTCATCCGCTCGCGCACCTCGTCGTAGATCGCCTTCGTCTGGCGTGTGTTGCGTCCCGTGGCCAGGACGAAGAAGTCGGTGTACGCGGTGACGGGCCGCAGGTCGAGGATCATGACGTCCTCCGCCAGCTTCTCCTGTGCGAGAGCGGCGATGCGGCGTGCTTGTTCGAGCGAGGTCAGAGTCGGAATGCGTCCCGTCGGGTTCGCACACAGTTTAGCCGCGGCCCCAGGACGAGACGCGGTAGAGGCCGAGGCGCTCGATCTCGCGCGCCACTTCGGGCGGGACGAGGTCGCCGATCGGCTCGCCGGCCGCGACGCGCGCTCTGATCTCGTTCGACGAGATCGGCCGCTGGTCGATCCGCAGCACCTCGACGTCCCCTTCCGGCGGCTCGAAGCCGGGCCGAGCGCCGACGGCGATCCGTGCCAGACGTCGAACCTCCTCGGGCTCCTTCCAGCTCGCGAAGCTCTCCCACTCGTCGCCGCCGAGGACGAAGTACGGGCGGTCCAGGCCGGCGTCCCGCAGGAAGTCCACCGTGTAGGCGTGGTCGTCGAGGCGCACCTCGCCGTACCTTCCCAGCGCGAGCTCGGCCAGGCGGCGGCGGGTCTCTGCGTCCGCGACGACGCCCTTGTGTCCCGGCCGGGCCGCCACGAGCACGAGCAACTCGTCCGCGCCGAGCTGGTCCCGGGCCCCCTCGGCGAGCGCGACGTGTCCTAGGTGCGGAGGGTCGAACACGCCTCCGAGGATCGCGAGGGTCACGAGAGGATCAGCGTCTCGCCGTCCACCTCGACCTCGGCGCCGGTCTTGGCGCCGGCCGCGCGGAGGGCGGCTTCGAGCTCGTCCTGCCCGGGCGTCGAGCCCGCGACCCGGAACCCCCGGTCGGTGCGAAGGATCCGGAAGCCCCGGCCTGCCTCCGGGCGTGGCCTGTACACGAGGAACTCGACCAGGCCGTCCTCGTCCTCGCTCGCCGGCTCGGGAGCCGGCGGGCACAGCTCGAAGAGGGCGTTCACGAGCTCGTCGATCCCGGCACCGGTGATCGCGGAGGTGTGGATCACGCGCAGAACCCGTGGGTCGTCCGGCTCGAACGACACGTCTCCGGCGACGTCGACCTTGTTCAAGACGACGATCTGCGGCAACCGGTCGAGCCCGGCGCCGTAGGCGGAGAGCTCGCTGTCGATCAGCGCGAAGCGCTCCGCCGGGCCCCCCTCCGACGCGTCGATCACGTGGACGAGCAGACGGGCGCGCTCCAGGTGCGCGAGGAACTCGTGGCCGAGCCCGACGCCCTCGCTCGCTCCCTCGATCAGCCCGGGGACGTCCGCGACGGTCAGCTGGCGGCCGCTCGGCGAGTCGACGGTCCCGAGGACGGGGGCGAGCGTCGTGAAGGGATAGTCGGCGACCTTCGGCTTGGCGTTCGAGATCCGGCGGAGCAGCGAGGACTTCCCGGCGTTCGGCAGGCCGACGAGGGCGGCATCGGCCATCAGCTTCAGGCGCAGGTCGAGCTCGAGCTCCTCGCCCGGCATCCCGACCTCGGCGAATCGAGGGGCACGGCGCGTCGGGGTGGCGAACTTCCGGTTCCCCCGCCCGCCGGAGCCACCGCGCGCCGCGACAACGCGCGATCGCGCGCCCGCGAGGTCGGCGATCAGCTCGCCGTCGTCTGAGAACAGCTGCGTCCCCACCGGGACGCGAAGGACGACGTCCTCGCCGTCCGCGCCGTGCTTGTTCGTGCCTCGTCCGGGCCCGCCGGCTCCGGCGCGGAAGCGCCGCCGTCCCTTGAAGGACGACAGGTCGCGCAGGTCGGGGTCGACCTCGATCACGATGTCTCCTCCGCGCCCGCCGTCCCCACCGTCGGGCCCGCCCTTCGGGACGTACTTCTCGCGGCGGAAGCTCAGGGCTCCGTGGCCTCCCCGGCCGGCCTGCACGCGGATCCTCGCCCGATCGTTGAACACGGACGCACGCTAGCGCCCGGCGGTACGCCGGTCTCGGCCTAGCCGGCTACGACTGCGGCTCGCCGGCGACGGCGACCGTCCGCCGCTCGCCGCTGCGCTTGAACTCGACGCGCCCGTCGCGGGTGGCGAAGATCGTGTCGTCACGCCCGAGCCCGGCGCCGGCGCCAGGCCGGAAGCGCGTGCCGCGCTGGCGGACGAGGATCATCCCGGCCTTGACGTCCTGGCCGTCGAAGATCTTCACGCCGAGCCGCTTCGACTCGGAGTCGCGGCCGTTGCGTGAGGAGCCCAGTCCCTTCTTGTGTGCCATTAGTCGTCGTCCTTCGTCTTCGTTGCGGTCGTCGAACGCGAACTCGAGCTCGAAGACCTCGTGCTCTTCTTCGCCCCGATCGACTCGATCTGAATCTGGGTCAGGCTGCTGCGGAACCCCGTGTGGCGCCGGTAGCCGGTGCGGCGGCGGTACTTGCCGATCCGGATCTTGTCGCCCTTCACGTGGGCCAGCACCTTGGCGGTGACGGTCCCCTTCGGGGCCAGCTCGGCCTTGCCGTCGCCGCCCTCGAAGATCACCTCCGGCTGGAACGTCTTGTTCTCGTCCACCGAGAGCCGGTCCACGAGCAGCTTCTCGCCCTCGCGGACGACGTACTGCTTTCCACCCAGCTTGATGATTGCGTAGCCCATAGAAACGCCGGGCTCATCCCGGCAGCCCTCAGTCTACCAGCGGCTTTTCGGGCTTCTCGGTCGTTTCTCCTGCGGCACCCGCGCCGTTCGCCTTCGCGGCAGCGGGCTTCCGGCGACGGCGGCCGCCCCGGGAGCCGCGGCGAGTCTTCTTCTTCGGTTTCGGAGCCTCGCCGTCCGTCGGCGCTGCCGTCGGCTGCTCGTCGGGCTCGGGCTCGTCGCCGCCAAGCGTCGGGTCCGGGAGGTGGATCAGCACGGAGGCGTCCGCGGGCTGACCGTTCCCGGCGCCTTCCGCGGGCGCGGCCTCCGCCGTCGCCTCTGTCGGCTTCTTCTTCCGGCGGCGCCCTCCGCGCGAGCCCCGGCGCGTCCGCTTCTTCGGCTTGGGCGCCTCGTCCGTTGCGCCTTCCTCGGTCGTCTCCTCGGTCTCCGCCGGCTCTTCGGCGACCGCCTCGGCCGCCTCGGCGGCCTCCGCCTTCGGCTTTTCGGGCTTCGGCTCGTCTGCCGTCGGCTCTTCCGCCTTCGGCTCCTCCGGCTCCGGCTCCTCGGGCTTCGCGATCCTGCTCCGGCGCGCGCGTGTCGGCTTCTCGGCCAGGGCCTCGGCCGTGATCGGCGGCTCCGGCGCCTGGGCGCGGTCGACGAGCTCCGCATACGCCGTTCCGTCCAGGACCCGGGTGATCCGAACCTTCGCGCGCTTGCCGACGAGCTTCGCGCCGTCCGCGACGGCGATCTCGATGCCGTCGAGCTTCGCCACTCCGACGGTCGGGTCGTGGAGGCCGACCTCGACGGGCTTGACGCTGAGCTCCTGCGCTTCCTCGATCGGCGCGTCGGGCTGGAGCTTCGCCAGCGGGCCGCGCGCGACGACCTCGAAGTGCTCGGGCGGCACGCCCTCCTTCGGCTCGACGAAGAACCGGCGTCGGGTTCGCTCCTCGATCGCGCGGAGCCGCTCGGCGCCCGGCCCGATCAGCGCGGCCGCGACGTGCGGGTTCAGCTCGACGCGGAAAGCGGCGCTGCGTGAGCTTGCCGCGAGCATCCGGAGCTTGCGCTCGGCCTCGACGGCGGCGGAGACCTCCGAGAAGACGATGCCGTCGCCATCGCAGGTCGGGCAGCGCTTGGCGAGGATCTCGCGTGGCCCGTGCGAGACGTTCTGGCGCGTCATCTCCACGAGGCCGAGCGGCGAGATCTCGACGACGTACGTCTTCGTCCGGTCGCGCTCGAGCTCCGTCTTCAGCGCCTCCTCGACCGCAGCCCGGTTCTTCGGGTTCGCCATGTCGATGAAGTCGATGACGATGATCCCGCCGATGTCGCGGATCCGCAGCTGGCGGACGACCTCCTTGACCGCCTCGAGGTTGTTCTTCGTGATCGTGTCCTCGAGCCGCCCGGCCGACGACTTCGACCGCGAGCCGACGAACCGGCCCGTGTTGACGTCGATGACGGTGAACGCCTCCGCGTAGTCGAAGACGAGGTAGCCGCCGGAGGGCAGGTCGACGCGGCGCGAGAGCGTCGATCGGATCTCCTCCTCGACGCCGAAGTCCTCGAAGAGCGCCGTCTTGCCGGTGTGTTTCCGAACCTTCTCCGCCATGTGCGGCGAGGTCTTCTTCAGGTAGCCGACGATGCGCTTGTAGGTCAGGTCGTGGTCGACGACTGCCTGCTCGAAGTCGTTCGTGAAGAGGTCGCGCACGACGCGCAGCGGCAGCTCGGCCTCCTGGTACACGAGAGCCGGCGTCTTCGCCTTGTCCGCGCGTCCCTGGATCTCCTTCCAGAGGCGCTGGAGGAAGTCGATGTCGCGCTCGATGTCCTCCGCCGAGGCGCCCTCGGCCGCGGTGCGGACGATCATGCTCCCCGTCTTCGGCGCGACGGTCTTCAGGATTTCCCGGAGCCGGCTCCGCTCCTCCTCCGGCAGTCGCCGGGACACGCCAAAGCCCTCTCCGCTCGGGACGTAGACGACGAAGCGGCCCGGCAGAGAGATCTCGGTCGTCAGGCGGGCGCCCTTCGACTTCATGGGGTCCTTGACGGCCTGGACGAGGATCTCCTCGCCGCGGCTCAGCAGGTCCTGGATCTTGCGGCCGTGCCTTCGCCCCTCGAGCTCGGGCGTGACGATCTCGTCGACGTAGAGGAAGCCGTTCTTCTCCAGGCCGATCTCGACGAACGCGGCCTCCATCCCTGGCAGGACGTTGTCGACGGTGCCCTTGTAGATGTTCCCCGCGATCGACCGGCTCTCGGGCCGCTCGAGGTAGACCTCGGCGACCTTGTCGTCCTCGAGGATCGCGACCCGCTGCTCGGCGACGTCCACGGAGATGACGAGGTCGCGCTTGGCGGGCGGCGGGAGCGCGCGAGGCGTCGCCGTGCGGCGGCGGGCCTGGCGTTGCCGGGGCTCGCGCGGCTTCCGCTCCGGCTTCGCCTTCGCCTCCGCCTGCTCGGGCTTCTCGGCCTGCTCCTTGGCGGCCTGCTCCTTGGCGGCCCGCTCGCTCGGCTTGCGGCGGTTGCGACCGCCTCGGCTGCCACGCCGCCGCCGGCGGGCCGCGGTGGAGGTCGTCGATGTGTCTGCGGCCGTCTCGGCGGCCGGCGCCTCTACGGCGCTAGGTGTGGGTGCTGCCTGCTCTTGGGCAGGCTTGGTCGTTCGCTCAGGCGGCTTGCGCCGAAACCATCGCAACAAGTGAAAGCTCCTTCGGTGATGTCGCGCGCACGAAGACCTGCTCCGGAGACCGGGCGCTCCGCGCGCTGCGAGATTGACATGAGACGCATATCTGGGAGCAAGGCTAGCAGCAGCTGTTTCTCAGGCCGTAAACGCTTCAGGCCGCTGCGGCGGGCCGCAGCTTCGTCCTTCTCGTCCGGATCGCGCGGAGCCGCTGAGTCAGCCGCGCCCAGGCCCACGGCTCCAGCTCGCTGTACCGAGCCGCGGTCTGCGCCCTCGTCGCAGCGAGGTACTCGAACCAGGCGTCCGCTTCCTCGATGAGCAGCAGCTCGAACGCGTCCTTGTTGTTCATGGCGAGATCGTAGGACCCCCGCCGGACGGACCACAGGAGGGCTCTCAGCGACGGCGCAGCGCGATGGCCTGGAGTACCCCGACCGCCAGCAGATTCGTGACCATCGCCGAACCGCCGACGCTGACGAACGGGAGCGGAATGCCGGTGATCGGCGCGATTCCGATCGTCATCCCGATGTTCACGAACGTCTGGAACAGGAGGCCGAAGACGATCGCCCCTGCAACCGTCGCCTCGAAGGCGTTTCGTGCAGTGGCGATCACGCGGATCCCGCGCCACATGAGGAGCAGATAGAGACAGAGGAGGATCGATGCGCCGACGAATCCGCGCTGCTCGGAGAGCGCGGCGAAGACGAAGTCCGTCTCGTGCTCGGGGAGGTAGTTGAGCCGTGTCTGGGTCGCGCCCGTGACTCCGCGCCCGTCGAGCCCGCCCGAGCCGACCGCCGTGATCGACTGGTTGATGTTGTACGCAGCGCCCTGCGCGTTCTCCTTCGGATTCATGAACGCCGTCAATCGGGCGCGCTGGTACGGCTCGAGGATCTCGACTCCCATGGCGGGGCCGGCCCAGAGGACGAACGACGCGACGATGGCACCGACGGTCGCAAGGACCGCCAGGTCGCGCCAGCGGGTTCCGGCGAAGAAGAGCGCGGCGAGGAGGATCGCGCCGTAGACGAGCGCCGTCCCGATGTCGGGCTGGAGGAAGACGAAGAGCATCGGCACCGACGCCGCGCCGATCGCGATCAGCGTCGTCCGCGACTCGGTGACCCGCTTCCCCTGCTCGGCGAGCAGCGCCGCGAGGAACAGGGGGAGCAGCAGCTTTCCGAACTCTGACGGCTGAAACTGGAAGAACCCGAGGTCGATCCAGCGCGTCGAGCCGCGCACCTCCGTCCCGATGACCGTGACGACCAGCAGCATCCCGAGCAGCACGCCGTACAGGGCCTTGTAGGACCGTCGGTAGACGGACGGATCGATGAACAGGGCGCCGAGGAGGCCGACTGCGCCCATCAGCGCGAAGATCGCCTGCCGGGTGACGTAGTAGTCGGGATCGCCGGCGATGTCCTGCCGGGTGACCCCCTCGATCGCCCAGAGACCGAAGCCCACGAGGCCGCCGACGGCGGCGAGCATCACCCAGTCGAGCCGGCGCGCGTACGAGACGGCGCGGGCGGTGTCGGCGCGCGGGTGGCGACCGGCGCGTGTCGGAGCAGAGGCTGCGTAGTCGGCCATCAGTCCGTCTCCACCCCGGTCTCGACGACGGGCGCCTCTCGGCCGAAGTGCCGCTCGAAGATCTTCAGCGCCGCCGGAGCAGCGGCCGTGCTTCCGTGGCCGCCGTTCTCGATCACGACGCAGACGACGAGCTCCGGCGTCTTGTCGGTCGGGCCGTAGCCGCACCACCAAGACTGATCCATCATCAAGGTGTCACGGCCGAACCGGACGGCCTTCTCGGCGGTGCCCGTCTTGCCCGCGATCGGGATGTCGAAGGCACCGAAGACGCCGACCGAGGTTCCGTACGACGCATGCGTTGCACGGAACAGCCCGTCCTTGATCACGTTCAGCTCGGCGGGATCGACGTTGACGTCCTTGGGCGCCGGCGAGAAGACCGCCTTCACCGCACCCGAGTTTCCCGGCTGCTCGACGCTGGAGACGACGTGCGGCGTGACGAGCTTGCCGCCGTTGGCAAGCAGCGCGTAGAAGCGCGCCATCTGGAGCGGCGTGACGAGCAAGTCCTTCTGGCCGATCGCGAGCTGCACGGAGTCGCCCGACTTCCAGAGCCGCTCGATCTCCCACGTCTTCGGGGCGGTCTTCCTCGTGTACGTCTTGCGGCGCCACTCGGGCGTGGGCAGCAGGCCGGTCGCCTCGCCGCCGACGTCGAGCCCCGTCGCCTTGCCGAAACCGAAGGCGGCCGCCCACTTCTGGAGCGGGCTGCCGTACTCCGGCGGGAGGCCGTAGAACTCGAGGCCGAGTTGGTAGAAGTAGGTGTCGCACGAGGCGGCGAGCGCCGTCGGCAGGTCCATCGCCTCGTTCGCGTAGGGGTTCCAGTTTCGGAACGTCGTCCCGTCGATCTCCATCCTGCCGGTGCAGGAGAGCGGCTCGTACGCGCCGACCAGCTGCTCGCGCATGGCGGCCAGGGCGGTGACCGGCTTGAAGGTCGAGCCGGGCGGATAGAGGCCGGACGTCGCGCGGTTCAGGCCCGGGTAGTTGGCCCGTTCCGCCGCCTTCGGATCGATCAGCTTCCGGAGCTCGCGCGGCTTCGGCTTGCCGACGTAGATCCGCGGGTCGAACGTGGGGTTGGTCGCCATCGCGCGGATCGCCCCCGTGCGCGGGTCGATGGCGACGGCGGCTCCGGCGTTGGCGGCCCAGCTGTCGTTCTCGCGCGCAACCCGGATGCCGTACGCGAGCGCGTTCTCGGCGGCCCGCTGGAGCTTCGCGTCGAGCGTGGTGCGCACTGCGAGGCCCGGCTGCGGCTGCTCGCTGCGCAGCGGCTTCGAGCGGGGACGACCGAGCGAGTCGACCCGCAGCTCCGCCAGGCCCGCGGTCCCGCGCAGGTAGCGGTCATACGTGAACTCGAGCCCGGCCTGGCCGACCGAGTCGCCGTGCCGGTACCGGCCGCCGTCCAGCTGCCTCTCCGTCACCTCTCCGACGTGCCCGAGCACCTGAGGCGCGAGCGTGCCGTACCGGTAGTCGCGGAGATGAACGTCGTTCAGCTCCAGGCCTGGGAAGTCCCGCCGGTGCTCCTTGAGGTAGAAGATCTCCTCCTGCGAGAGGTCCTCCTTGAGCGTCACCGGCGTCAGCGGGTCGCCTCGATGCTCGCGCAGCCGCCGCTGGAGCTCGGGCACCGGCACCATCAGGATCGCCGAGAGCCGCTTGAGCATCCGCGCCCGGCCGCGGCGCGGCATGTACGCCGTCCAGACCTGCGCGGCGGTTCCGATCCGGTTCGAGACGAGCAGCCGGCCCTTGTAGTCGAGGATCGGCCCGCGCGCGGCGTGGATCCGGACCGTGCGGAGCTGGTTGTCCTGCGCGGCCGCCAGGTACTGGTCGCCGGAGAGAACCTGCAGCGCCCACAGCCGGAAGAAGAGGACTGCGAACGCAAAGAGGACGATTGCGCCGAGCACGCCGAGCCGGAGCGCCATCGCCGGCGTCATCCGGTACGGCTCCTCCACGCGGGGATCGCGCGGCATGAAGCGCGTGCGCGCCGGGATGCGGGTGATCCTCGCCATCAGCCGAACTCGACGTCCTTGACCGGGAGGCGCGCGCCGGGCGGCGCGAAGAGGCGGCGCACCAGTGCGTAGACCGGGACGGTCAGCAGAAGGTTGAGGAGGATCTGAGCCGGCAGCGCGCGGAGCCCGGCCTGGACGGACACGGACTCGCCGAGCATCGCGTGAAGGCCGAGGGCGCCGAACGCGTAGAGAACCGTCACGACCGCGATCGAGACGAGCGGTGCGTGCGCGCGGTCCCGTCCGGTGGTCTCGCCGTAGCGGCCGATCCAGTAGCCGGCAAGGCAGAGCAGCAGCGAGCTCACCCCGAGCGTGTCCAGGTTCGCGGCGTCGAGGAGGAAGCCGGCGTAGAAGCCGGCGATGGCCCCGAAGATCGACCCGCGCAGGAGCGCGACCGCCGCAAGCGTGACGAGGACGAGGTCGGCCTTGCCGCCGCCCGGCGCGACCGACGAGACGATCGTCGCCTGGACGACTACGGCGACGAAGAAGGCGATCGCCGTCTTGAAGACGTCCGCAATCACGGCGTCTGCGTCCGCTTCTCCTTCGGAACCAGCACGACGAGGATGTCCAGCGACGAGAAGTCCACGAACGGGTCGACCTGGATCTGTTGGAAGTTCTCGATGTCGGTCTGGCTGACGTGGCTCACGGAGCCGATGGCGATGCCCTGCGGGAAAAGCGACCCGAGCCGGCCGAAACGACGCCCGGCGGTCGAGATCGTGTCGCCGCGCTCGACGACCTTCTCCTTCGGCACCCGGTTGAGCTCGAACGGCCGGTCAGGCCCCTCGCCGATCTCGAGAACCCCCACCACGTCCGTGGCGATGTCGAGTGCCGTCACCGAGCTCGTGCTGTCGGTGAGGAGCGTGACCTCGGAGCTTCGAGGCGTCACCTTCGTCACCTGGCCCACGAGGTAGCCGTCGCTCGAGACGACCGGGTCGTCCTTGGTCACGCCGTCGTCGCGTCCCGCGGAGATCACCAGCGACTGCTCCCACTCGCCGGTCGCGTAGGAGGTCACGCTCGCGACGATCTGGTCGTACCCCCTGGGGAAGGCCGGGCCGCCGACGAAGCTGAGCGTCTTGCGAAGCTCGAGGTTCTCCTGCGCGGCCGTCTCGTTCTGGATCACCTGTAGCCGTAGGACCTGGATGTCCTGCTTCAGCTCGTCGTTTTCCGAGCGGGCGTGGACGAGCCCGGCCGTCCAGCCGTAGGCGTCCCGGAACGGACGCGCGACGCGCTCGGCGCCGACCTGAAACGGGTGGAGAACGCTCGCGACGGCGCCCTGCACGCTGTGCATCGGCCCGCTGTCCGCCTCGCGGAAGTAGAGGGTCAGCATGGCGATCGAGACGACGACGAGGACAGCGGCGACGAGCCGTCGGCGCAGCGCCCCTGCCGCTCGCGAGGAGGGATACGCCGGGGAGGCAGCCCGCTGAACCGTCGAGCCCAGTGCCGCCAGCCGCAGTGAGCGGTTACGTGGCACGAAGGATCAGTTTAGGAAACACGGAGGAAGACGCCATCGGAAGGAGAAGTTTGAGGGTTGCGTCAGCGCCGGTAGCCGTTGCGGCTCTTGGCGCTCTTGCTCGTCCGCTGCATGACCTCGATCAGCTCGAGGCTGCGGCCTGAGCCGACGGCGACGCAGGTTAGCGGCGACTCCGCGAGCTGCACGGGCATCTGGGTCTCGTGACGGAGGCGCTCGTCGAGCCCGTTCAGCAGCGCCCCGCCGCCTGCGAGGACGATGCCGCGATCCATGATGTCGGCGGCCAGTTCGGGCGGTGTCTTGTCCAGCGTCGACTTGATCGCGTCGACGATCTGGTTGGCCGGCTCCTCGAGCGCGTGCCTGACCTCGTCGGAGCTCATGATGATGGTCTTCGGGAGGCCGGTGAGCATGTCGCGGCCGCGAACCTCAGCCTGTACCTCCTCCCGCATGGGGTAGGCGGAGCCGATCTCGAGCTTGATCTCCTCCGCGGTCTGGTTGCCGATCAGCAGCTTGTACTCGCGCTTGGTGTGGTTGATGATCGCCTCGTCCATCTCGTCGCCGCCGACGCGGAGGCTCTGAGAGACGACGATCCCGCCGAGCGAGATGACGGCGACCTCGGTCGTCCCGCCGCCGACGTCCACGATCATGTTCCCGGTCGGCTCGGAAACGGGGAGCCCGGCGCCGATCGCAGCGGCCATCGGCTCCTCGATCAGGTGAGCCTCCCTCGCGCCGGCCGAGAGCGTCGCCTCTTCGACCGCCCGCTTCTCCACGCCGGTGACGCCCGACGGGACGCAGACGACGACGCGCGGATGCGCGAACCGGTGCTGGTGGACCTTTTGGATGAAGTGGCGGAGCATCTGCTCGGTGACGTCGAAGTCGGCGATCACGCCGTCCTTCAGCGGCCGGATCGCGGAGATCGTCCCGGGCGTGCGACCGAGCATGCGCTTGGCTTCGACGCCGACCGCGTGGACCTCGCCGGAGCGCTGGTCGATCGCGACGACCGACGGCTCGCTGAGCACGATGCCGCGCCCACGCACGTACACGAGCGTGTTCGCGGTGCCCAGGTCCACCGCCATGTCGCGGCCGCCGAAGCCGTTGAGGTACCCGAAGAGCCCCATCTCCCGAGTGGCGAGTCTAGCGGTCGAATCTCAGATGCTCTCGAGGAAAGACCCTGCTACCCGGCCCAATCGGCCAGTGCCCTTGCAGCCACGCCCTGGTGCCTGGCACCACGGCGTGTCCCAAGAGGCGCCCAAGAGCGAGTCAAGACTGTGCCGGCGAGAAACGTCGAACGATCGGGTCCGTATGGTCGAGCGAATGGGACGGGCCCCACGCCTCAACCTCTTCGACGGCCTCTACCACCTCACTGCGCGCGGTGTTCGGCGGATGGCGATCTACGAGGACGGAATCGACTATCGACGGTTTCAGGCCTTCTTTCGCCAGTTCGCCAGAGAGCTCGAATGGACTTGCCATGCCTTCTGCCTAATGCCCAACCACTACCACCTGCTCGTCGAGACTCGGCTTCCGAACCTTTCGGCAGGAATGCAGCGCCTCAATTGGCGCTACGCCGTCCGCTTCAATTGGCGGCACGGCTACACGGGGCATCTCTTCGAGAGCCGGTTCCACTCCGAGCTGGTTGAAACCGAGGCCCACTTTCTTGAGACGGCGCGGTACATCGTCCTCAACCCGATCCGCGCAGGCCTGTGCGCTCAACCGGGCGATTGGCCCTTCAGCAGCTACCGACGCACGCTCGTCCCGTCGGAAACGTTCGTCGAGAGCTCTCGACTCCAAGGTCAGTTCGGAAACGACCTAGCCACGGCCCGGTCGCGCTATGAGGCGTTCGTGGCCGAAGGTGTCGATTCGGGCCGTGTCCTGGTGCCTGGCACCACGACACGGCCGAATCAGCCGAAGCCGTACGTCCCGGCGAAGCGCGTCGCCAGGAGACGGACGAGAAGCGCAGCGGGCAGCCCGACGACGTTCAGGTAATCGCCCTCGATCCGCTCGACGAGCGATCCGCCCAGGCCCTGGATCGCGTAGGCGCCGGCCCGCTCGCGCCACTCCTCCGCTGCGAGGTAGCGGGCGATGTCGCGGGCGGCGAGTGGGCGAAAGCTGACGCGAGTCGTCTCGCGGTGGAGCTCCTCCCAAGCCGGCGTCCGGAGGCAGAGGCCCGAGACGACCTCGTGCGTCTTGCCGGAGAGAGTCTCGAGCATCTGCTCGGCCTCACCGGCGTCCGCAGGCTTACCGAGAACCTCGCCGGCACAGACGACCACAGTGTCCACGCCGAGCACGGGCCGATCTCTGCCGTCGACCGACCGAGCCTTCCCGGCTGCGTGCTCAACCGGGTCGTCGCCCACCTCCTCGTACTCCGGAACGACGATCTCGTGAGGGAATCCCGAGCTGCGTCAGGATCGCATGGCGCTGCGGGCTGCGCGACGCCAGGATCAGCGGCGGCGCAGGCGGGACACTCACCCGGCCTTACGGAGCCTTCCAGATCGACTCGGACGGCCAGCGCCGAGCCCACTCTCGCTCTTCGTCGGTCCAGTAGGTGGACTTGGCGTCCGGCCCGGGCCGCGGCTCGATGAGATCCTCGACGACGAAGCCCGTTCGCGCGGAAGAGACGGATCCACTCGCCGTAGGGCAGCTGGTAGACGACGACGTCGCCGTCGTCGAGCTCGTGCATCCCGAAGTAGTCGTGGTGCAGCGTCGGCTCGACGGTGTCCTCGCGCTCCGGGTTCTGCGAGACGAGCGCGATCGCGCTCGTGTGGCTGAACGCGAGCAGCCCGTTCCGGCGCAGCAGCCGCGACGCCTCCGGAACCAGCTTGTACGGGTCGGCGAACGTAAATGCCCCGTGGTCGCAGAACACGATGTCGAAGCTTTCGTCCGGCAGCGGCACGTGCTCGGCCGACGAGTGGACGAGCGGGAACTCGACCCCTACCTCCGCCATCAATCGTCGCCCGTGCTCGAGCTGGCGCGCCGAGTTGTCGAGCCCGACGGGCCGCGCACCCTGTTTCGCGAGCAGGATCGACCACTGCGCGGCGCCGCAGCCGAGCTCGAGCACGTCCTTGCCGTTCACGTCGCCGAGGACGTTCAGCTCGGACTCGGGGATCTGCCAGACACCCCAGCGTGGCTCGGGCCGGTTGATGAACTCACGGTGCCGCTCCTGGTACTCGTCGCTCTCGCGGTCCCAGTGTGCCCGGTTACGAAGTGCCTGCTCAGACGGCTTTTCGGGCAACCCAGATCTCCTCGGCGGGCCAGCGGCGAGCCCAATCGGCCGGGACGAAGTCGTAGTACTCGTGGTCGGTCGCGGACTCGGGCGCGAGCCGCTCGTGGAGCGCCTCGACGACGAACCCCTTGTCGCGCAGGATGCGGATCATCTCGCCGTGGCCGAGGTGGTAGTTGACGCCCTCGTCCTCGCCCGGCCACTCGAACCGGCCCAGGTCCGACTGCGGCCGAAGGAGCCGCTCCTCCACCTTGCCCTCGTCGGGCGAGCACAGGATCGAAAGCGTCGAGTTGCAGAGGAACACGAGCCTCCCGCCCGGCCTGAGGAGCCGCGCGGCCTCGCCGATCCACAGATCGGGGTCGCACCAGATCGAGGCGCCGTACTCGGAGACCGCGAGGTCGAAGCTCTCGTCGGGGAGCGGAACGTCCTCCGCGCTTGCCTCGACCAGGGGGAAGTGCAGGTCGAACTCGTCCTGCAGCCGCCGGGCGGTCTCCAGCTGCGCCGTCGTGACATCTACGCCCGTCACTCGCGCGCCCCGCCTGGCGAGCCAGGCGCCGAAGTAGGCGGTTCCGCACCCGAGCTCGACGACGTCCTTGCCGCCAACCTCGCCGAGGGCGCCGACCTCCGCCTCGGGGCCGGAGAACATGCCCCAGGAGATCTCGTCGCTCGCCCAAGCCTGCCGCGCCTGGCGATCGGTGTACTCCGCGTTGGCCTTGGTCCAGACCTCGCGGTTCCTCAGCGCATCGTCAGCGTGGCTCATCGGGGAACCACAGGCCGATCTCGCGCTCCGCCGACTCGGGCGAGTCGGAGCCGTGGACGAGGTTGTCCGGCATCGAGAGCGAGAGGTCACCGCGGATCGTTCCCGGCGCCGCGTCGGCGGGGTTGGTGGCGCCCATCGTCGTCCGGACCGTCTTGATCGCGCCTTCCCCCTCGAGGACGAGCGCCAGCGTCGGGCCCGAGGTGATGAAGTCGACGAGCTCGCCGAAGAACGGCTTCTCCGTGTGCTCGGCGTAGTGCTCCTCGGCCAAGGAGCGGTCGACGGTGAGGAGGCGCGCGGCCTTGATCTCGAGGCCGCGCCGCTCGAAGCGCGCGACGATCTCGCCGGTGAGCGCGCGCCGAACCGCGTCCGGCTTCACGAGCACGAGTGTCCGCTCCGCTGCCACGGAGCGGGAGACTAGCCGCTAGCCCCCCGGGCGCTCGCGGCGCGGCGCCGGCGGGAACTCGATCGTCGTCGGCGTCTCGACCGGCGTCTCGCAGTAGGGGCAGACCTGCCAGAGCGTCTCGAGCGGCGCCTTGCAGTTCACGCACGCCTGGCGCAACTTCGTGGTGCAGACCGGGCATACGAGATAGGACTCCTCGACGTGAGCCCGGCAGACGGGACAGTGGAGCTCGCGCCGCGCCACGCGCTCCTCCATCGCCTTGATCTCCAGCTCGCGCTCGCGGACGTCTTCGAGGTATTCGGGAGGGCGGAACAGCATGTAGATCAGGGCGCCGACGAAGGGTGGGACGAGTCCGAGAATCGTCGCCATCGCGACGAGCCAGGGATCCTCGATCCGGCGCCGCGCGTCCTTGAAGACCCAGTACGCGACGGCGAGCCAGAAGACGACGAGGAAGAAGATCCCGAGGTTGCGGGCGACGTCCCAAGCACCCGAGCCGAAGAAGTCCTGGAGCCTCCCGAAGAAGTCGTCCGAGTTGTCTTCGTTCACCTGCTCACCTCACAACAACAGCTGCCCGACGACGTAGCCGGCGGCGAACGCGAGCCCGACGATCGTCAGCAGGACTGCGGCTGCAACCGCGAACACGCTGAGCCGCTCACCGACCTTCGTCATCGTACGCCCTGATCCTCCGCTCCAGCCAGGTTCGCGAGCAAATACAAAGAACCGGTCACCAGGATCAGTCCCGAGCTCGATTGTCTCGCATGCGCGAGGGCTTTCCGCGGATCGGGCTCGATCTCGACTTGCGGGAAGTGTCGCGCGGCTCGCTCGGCGAGCTCCTCCGCGGGCATCGCGCGGGGATTGTCTGACCGTGTTGAGACGAGGCGGAGCGCCAGTGCCGCTAGGTCCTCGAGCATGGCGTCCGCGTCCTTATCGGCCAGGATCGACGCGACGATCACTTCGACGGGCTCGTCGATCCGCTCGCGGAGCCAGGTTGTGCCTGCGGGAGTGTGCGCACCGTCCCAGAGCTCCCGGCCTCGCCGCTCGAGCCGCCCTGCGAGCGCGACGTCCGGCTGTGCCTTGATCTCGCGACCGAGGAAGATCTCCGCCGCCTTTCGAGCGTCTCCCGTCACGATTTCAGCGCTCTTTGGTATTAACTCGGCGTACTCGTTGTCCGGGACGACAACTACCCTGGCTGCATGCGCCACTGCAAGCTTCTCCTGCGCGATCTGCTGCGTCGTGTCGCCGAGCACGTCCGTGTGCTCGAGCGAGACGTTGGTCAGCAGCACGATCTCGGCGTCGACGACGTTCGTCGCGTCGAGCCGTCCGCCGAGACCCGCCTCGACGATCGCCACGTCGACCTCGCGCCGGGCGAACTCGAGGAGCGCCGCGGCGGTCAGCGCCTCGAACTGGGTGGCGTCTACGGCTTCCGCGTCGGGGCGGACCCGGGCAACCGCACGCTCGAAGTCGACCTCCGCACCGTCCACCCAGATCCGCTCCGGCCAGCCGCTCACGTGCGGCGACGTGTAAGCGCCCGCTCGCCTCCCCTCCGCCTGCAAGAGAGCGGCAATCGTCCGCGTCGCGGTCGACTTGCCGTTCGTCCCGACAACATGAATCGCGGGATACCGGCGCTCGGGATGCCCGAGACGATCGAGAAGCTCACGCATCCGGTCGAGGCCGAACTCCTCCGGCCACGGGCTGAGCGACGCGACCCAGTCGGTCGCGGAGCCGGCGCTAGCCGCCGAGAGCTTCGAGCTCACGGCGGTAGCGAGCGAGCTTCTCGCGCTCGGCCTCGACGACGTCTTCGGGGGCCCGCTCGACGAAGCGCTGGTTGCCGAGCATGCCTTCAGAGCGAGCAATCTCGTTCCGGAGCCGCTCGATCTCGGCAGACGCGTCACCGTCCACGCGCACCCGCCCGGGCTTGACGACCGCGTCGAGGATCCGGCGCTCGTCACCGCCGAGCTCGACCGCGACGCCGCTGCGACGGAAGAGGACGGCAGCCTCCTGCACGCGCTCGAGCGCGGCCGCGTCGCCGGCGTACCGATCGTCGGCCTCGGGCCACGCCGCAACGATCAGGCGACTCTTGCGGCCCGGCAGTTGCGTCCAGATCTCCTCTGTCACGTGAGGCATGACCGGGTGCAGCAGCTTCAGTAGGCGCTCGAGCGCCGAGAGCGCCGTCGCGCGCACGTCCTCGTCCTGCGCATCCTGAAAGCGCGGCTTGATCGCTTCCGCGTACCAGTCGCAGAAGTCGTCGAACGTCAAGTGGTAGAGCGCGTTCACCGCGGGCGCGAAGTCGAAACGGCTCCAGCTCTCCTCGAGCTCGGCGCGGGTCGCGTCGAGCCGGGCGAGGATCCAGCGCTCCTCCAGCTCGCGTGGGCGCGCCTCCGGCTGGGCGTCGCCCGCGTTCGAGAGGATCAGGCGCGAGACATTCCAGAGCTTGTTCGCGAGTCGGCGCCCCTCCTCGATCACCTTGACGTTGAACCGCACGTCCTGCGAGGAAGCCATCTTCATCAGCCCGTAGCGGGTCGCGTCCGCGCCATGCTCGGCGATCAGGTCGAGCGGGTCGATCCCCGTCCCAAGGCTCTTCGACATCCGCCGGCCGTCCGGCGCGAGCACCGTCGTGTGGATGATCACGTCGCGGAACGGGACGTCGCCGACGAGCTCGAGACCGGAGAAGATCATCCGGTTCTCCCAGAGCCGGATGATCTCCCGGGCGGTCGTGTTCAAAGTGCCCGGGTACCACGCGCGCAGCTCGGGCGTCTGCTCGGGCCAGCCGAGAATCGCGAACGGCCAGAGCGCCGACGAGAACCACGTGTCGAGGACGTCCTCGCTCCGCACGAGCTCCTCGGAGCCGCACTCGGCGCACGCGTTGGGCTCGTCTTCCTCGACCGTGAGGTGCCCGTCGGGACACTCCCAGACCGGGAGCTGGTGCCCCCACCAGATCTGGCGCGAGATGTTCCAGTCGGGCGCCTGCTCGAGCGAGTCGATCGCGTAGCGGTGCTGCGACTCCGGGTGGTAGCGAACGCGCCGCTCCCGGAGGGCCTGGAGGGCCGGCTGCTTGAGCTCGTCCATCCGGCACCACCACTGGAGTGAGATCAGCGGCTCGATCCGGCTCTTGCAGCGGTCGCAAAGCGCCACGGAGTGGCGGTACGACTCGCGCCGCTCGAGCTGGCCGCGCTCGCGGATCCAGGCCAGCACACGCTCGTCCGCCTCTTGCTGCGTCAGCCCTTCGAGCTCGCCGGCCTCCGCGTTCATCTGCCCGTTCGGACCGATCACCGTCAGTTCCGGTAGCCCATGGGTCCGTCCGAGCTCGAAGTCGAGCGGGTCGTGGCCGGGCGTCACCTTCAGCGCGCCCGTGCCGAAGTCGAGGTCCACTCGCTCGTCCGCGATCACCGGAACCCGCCGCTCGACGAACGGCACGACCACCTCGCGCCCGATCGCCTCGCGCCACCTGGGGTCATCGCCGTTCACGGCCACCGCGACGTCACCGAGGATCGTCGCCGGCCGCGCGGTCGCGATCGTCACCCCTCCCTCGCCGCCGTCGGCGAACGGGTAGCGGACATAGGTCAGCGCGTCGTCGACCTCCTCGTGCACGAGCTCGAGGTCCGACAGCGAGGTCTCGTGATGGGGGCACCAGTTGATGATCCGGTTCGCGCGGTAGATCCACCCCTTGCGGTGGAGGTGGACGAAGAACCGCATGACGGCTCGGACGTATTCGTCGTCCATCGTGAACCGCTCGCGCCCGTAGTCCATCGAGGCACCGATCCGCCGGAACTGGCCCATGATCGTCCGGCCGTACTCGTGGAGCCACTCCCACACGACCTCGACGAATGCCTCACGGCCCAGCTCTTGCCGCGAGCGGCCCTGCGAGACGAGATGCTTTTCGACGGCGTTCTGCGTCGAGATGCCGGCATGGTCGTACCCGGTCAGGAACGCCGTCTCGAACCCCCGCATGCGGTGCCAGCGGACGAGCGTGTCCGCGAGCGAGATCTGAAGCGCATGGCCCGTGTGCAGCGCGCCCGTCACGTTCGGCGGCGGGTGCGCGACCACGAACGTGTCACGTCCCGAGCCAGGCTCGGCCGCGTAGAGCCCCTCTGCCTCCCAGGTCTGCTGCCAGCGTTCCTCGACGCCTTTGGGGTTGTAGAGAGAGTCCATTACTCGCTGACGCCGACCTTAAAGCGGCGTTCCAGGAATCGGATGTGGTCAGGCAGCGACTATGCGCCCAGTATACGGCGCGCCCTCTCCGCCGCCACCACGTTTCCCTTCTGCTCGTAGTGCTCGATCGCCTGCTCGACGTACGGCAGCGACTCGCTCTCGCGGCCCGCGATCCGGAGCACCTCGGCCAGATCCATGAACGCGTCGCCACGCAGCACCGAGAAGTCCGTCTCGTCCGCGAGCGCCACCGCTTCTCTGGCCAACACCTCGGCTTGCTCCAGGTCGCCTTGTCTGGCCAGGAGCTTCGCGCGAACTGCCCGCCACTGCACACCCGCAGAACGATCGTCCGGCGCCGTCGAGGCTTCGCTCACTTGGCTGAGCTCGAGTGCGCGATCGTCGAGGCCCTGGACGTAAAGCGCGTCGGCGAGCTTCGCTGCGAGATCGGGAAAGTTCTGCGTCTCGCCGATCTCCTCCAGAAGCCCGTAGCCCCACGCCAGCTCGCGCTCGGCGGCAACGGGGTCGCCGTCGAGCATCTCGATGATGCCGTAGGTCTCGGCAGCGGCGGCCGCGGTGACCCGAAGGCCGAGCTCCTGGACGAGCTCCTTGTGCGCGTCGACGAGCTCCCGGGCCTCGTCGAACGCACCGGCCATCGCCTTGAGGCCCGCAAGCGCGCGAAGCGCGGAAGCCCGGATCCGCTGTTGCTGCGCGGGGTCCGCCAGGATCTCCTCGCAGAGTCGAATCGCCTCCGGAACCGGCTTCGGACCGAAGAAGGCCGCGCCGACCGACAGGTTGAGGCTCTGCGCCTCGGTGCGGGCATCGCCGGAGCGTCGGGCGTGCTCGAGCGCCCGCTCGAGCGCTTCGACCGTTGCCGACGCCTGACAGCGGAACCACGGTGCCCAGGCAAGAAGCTCCCACGCCTTGGCCAACAGGCGATCGTCACCCGCCTGTTCGAAGGTCTCGATCAACGGCTCCGCGCGGCGAACGACCTCCTCCGTCACCTCGGGATCGGTCAGCAGTCTCAAACGAAGCCGAATGACCTCCGCGCGAGCCTCCAGTACGTCGTCTCCGCTTGCAGACGCGCTCTGGATGACCTCTTCGAGCACCGCCTCCGCCCGCTCGAACTCGCCCGTCTCGCGAAGAGCTTCGCCGAGATCGGCAAGCAGCTCCACGCGGCCGGCCGCCCCCGGCTCGAGCAGGGTGGCCGCCCGTGACAGGAGCCCGACGGCGGCAGCGAGGTCGCCGCGCTCGTAGGCACGACGGCCGGCGCTGCCCAGCCGAGTCGCGGCACGTCTCGCGAGCGCACGTCCTTCGGCATCGACCGGCCCCAGCTCGGCGCGATACGAGTGCGCCCGTTCGAGGTGGTAGCCGACGATCTCCTCCTCGCCCTCGTTCTGCTCGAACCAGCTACCGAGACGCTCGTGGAGAGCTGCCCGCTCGAGCTTGGGAAGGGCGTCGTACGCGACCTCGAGCAGCAGGAGATGGCGGAAGCGAAAGACCTCGTCTCGAACCGGCCGGATCAGCTCGCGGCGAACGAGGCCTTCCAGGGCACCGCTCAACGCACGCCCGTTCCTAGGAGAGAGCTCGGCGAGCGCTGCGCGGCGGAACTCTCGACCCATCACCGAGGCCCGCAAGAGCAGCGAGCGCTCGCCTGGATCCAGCCCCTCCAACCGCGCCGCAAGCAGCGCGCGGATCGTGGGCGGGATCGGCACGTTCCGTCCGCCGTCGGAACCCTGCTCGGCGACCATCGCGAGCATCTGCTCGATGAAGAGCGGGTTGCCCTCCGACGCTGCGGCGATCCGGGCTCGTGTGTCGTCGCTGAGCTCGATCTCCCCACGAAGCGCCTCGATCAGCTCGTCGCTCTCCTGCTTCGACAGCGGCTCCAGGACGATCGAGCTGATGTTCGCCCGGCCCCCTGCCAGCCGGGGGCGCGCCTCGATCAGCTCGGTCCGCGCCAGGCAGACGAGCAGAATCGGCGCATCGCCGGACCACTCGGCCACGTGCTCGACGAGGTCGAGAAACGTCGGCTCGGCCCAGTGGGCATCCTCGAAGAGGACGATCAAGGGACGACCCGCCCGCGCCCGCGCCTCGAAGAGCTTCCGCGCCGCCCAGAACGTCTCCTCGTTCGAGCTCGCCTGCCCCGAGGGGCCGACTGCGCCGAGAAGCCGTTCGACGATCGCATCGGCCTCAGGTTCGCCGGCCAGGAGCGCCCTGAGGTCGCCGACCTGCTCGACGATCTCACGCAGCGGCCAGAATGTGATGCCTTCGCCGTACGAGGGACAGTGACCCTGAAGCAGCGTCGCCCCATCTCCGACTGAGAGGACGAGCTCGCGCGCCAGCCTTGACTTGCCGATGCCGGCGGGCCCGAGGACCGTGAAGAGCTGGACTGCCCGCTGTTGCGCGGCCCGATCGAAGGCCTGCCGAAGCTGAGCGAGCTCGCCGACGCGGCCGATGAGGGGCGTCTCGAGCCGGCGAACGTATCCCGGCGTTTCCGGAGCCAGCTCGAGCAGCCGCCAGGCCGACTCGCGGCCCGTCGCCTTCAGCGCACTCGGGTCGACACGCTCGGCCCGGACCGCATCGCGGACGAGCCGCTGGGTCTGCTCGTCGAGCAGGATCTCGCCCGGATCGGCGGCTTGCTGCAGGCGGGCGGCGACGTTGACCGTGTCTCCCGCGATCAGCGTCTGCACCGTCGCGTCGCCGGCCACCACCTCCCCGGTGTTCACGCCAGAACGAAGCGAGACCGCGATGTGCCAGTCGCGCTCGAGCTCTGCGCCGAGCTCCTGAAGAGCGGTGCGAGCCTCGGTCGCGGCACGGACGGCGCGTAGCGCATCGTCCTCGTGCACGGTTGGAACGCCGAAGATTCCGATCACACCGCCGGCGGGTGACGACTCGATGCGGGCGCCGTGGCGCTCGAGCACGCCTGTCACGGTCTCGACCGCGCGCGACATGGGGCGGCGGAGCGCCTCAGGGTCATGAGGCCCGCCGAGACTGAGGACGTCGGCTGCGACCACGGAGACCGTCTTGCGCGTGTCCGGCGCTTGCGCCGGGTCGACGGGTCGTGGCGCCTCCGGCCTTCCGTCCCCGGAAAGCTCGAGCGCCGGATCCTGAACGAGCACGGCGCGCTCGAGCCGCTGCAGGGCCCGTCCGGGCTCGAGCCCGAGCTCTTCCACGAGGACCTCGCGCGTCTCGTGATACACGCGCAGCGCCTCGGCCTGCCGTCCCGATCGATACAGCGCGACCATGAGTTGCGCTCGTAGACGCTCGCGGAGCGGATGCTGCGCGACGAGCGCCTCGAGCTCGCCGACGAGGTCGGCATGGCGCCCGAGCTGGAGCTCGGCCTCGATTCGATCCTCGGTGGCCGCCGACCGCAGCTCCTCGAGCCTTGCCGCCTCTGCTCGGGCAGAGGGGACGTCGCCGCAATCGGCGAGCGCCGGGCCCCGCCACAACCCGAGTGCCTCGCGCAGCGCTTCCGCGGTCTTGGCGGGCTGACCTTCGGCGAGGTCGGCCCTCGCCTGCTCCACGATCCGCTCGAACCTGCCCGCATCCAGCTCGTCGGGCCCGACGACGAGCAGATACCCGGGGCTGCGGGTGATGAGGAGCTCCGGGTCGATCAGCTTCCGCAGCTGCGAAACGCTGTTCTGGATGATCTTCGCCGCCGTCGGCGGTGGATCTCGCTCCCAGAGCTCGTCGATCAGCCGGTCGCTGGAGACGATCTCGTTCGCGTGCAGAAGGAGAACCGCCAGCAGCTCACGCTGACGGACCCCGCGCAGGGACACCGTCCGATCGCCTGCACGGAGCTCGAGGGGGCCGAGAATCCGGTAGTCCATCTCGCTCCTTCGAGGGAAATTACCCAGGGCTTACCGGCTGATGGGGGGGCGAGGCGACCATTGAGCGTGTGACTACTAACGAGATTCAACACGCCTCAGAGCTCCGGCCAGGCGACATCGAGCTCGCCCAGGCGCTCCACGCACTTCGCCACCTGGTCGGCGTCGTCTCTCTGGAGACGGGCCAGACGCCTCGATCGGTGCTCGACGACGAATTCACCAAGGCCCCCAGCGACGAATTCTGGCGGGCCACCATGGGGGCGCCGTGACCGGGCAGGCTGAGTGGCGCGCCCCGACCACCACCGCCGCGCTGAACAGGCGGCTCTGGAGGCTGGCGGGGCTGGGACTCCCGCCGACTCCGCTTGTCGCCGGCGCGAGCGTGAGCCCTGCAGGAGTGGCCGCAACTCCTAGCAGGGCTCACCCTCGAGGTGGCGGCGGAGAGCGCCACATGGCTCTCCGCCGCACCTTCCCCCCGGACCGCCTAGGCGGTCAGGTCAGTCCCTGCGAATCCAGTAGCCGCCCTCCTGTCGCAGGTCGTCTTCGGAATGGCTCCCCCACGCGACCGAGCCCCACGCAACGGAGCCCCAGGCCACAGAGCCCCAGGCAACCGATCCCCACGCGACCGAGCCCCAGGCGACGCTCGACCACGCGGCGGATCCCCAGGCCACCGAGCCCCAGGCGACGCTTGCCCACGCCGGGTCCGACTGCACCGTCGTCGTCCACCTGCTCGCGTCGAAGACGGGCGTCGAGCCGCCGTTGGGATCGGGGATCAGGAAGTGCTGCAGCGCGAGATTCGGATTGGGCGGGTCGACCACTGCTGCGGCCGCGGCAGCATTCATGGCCCCGACGCCGGCGGAGCGCGGCCGCGCGCGGTCGAGCGGCTCGGCGGTGAGCATGAGCGCCCCCTTCACCTGATCCGGCGTCCACTCCGGGTGTGCCGCCAGGAGGTTCGCCGCGGCACCGGCGACGACCGGCGCCGCCAGTGACGTCCCGGAGAGTTGGAGATAGCCAGGCTCGACGATGCGCTCCGGCCGCTCGCGCGCCAGCTTGGTGTCCGGAGACACCGCCGCCGCGATGTACCGGCCGGGCGCACCGAGCTCCGGTTTGGCGAACCCGTCGCGCGTGTAACCCCACGCGGACCAGGGCGCTGTGACGTCGTCTCGCTGCGTGAACGACCCCCCGGTGTCGGTCGCGCCGACGGTGAGCACGAACGGGTCATTGCCGGGCGCGAACGGAACAGCGCTCTCCTCGCCGTCGACGGCGTAGTTGCCGGCCGCCGCGACGACGACGATGCCGCTCAGCCAGAGCTTCTCGACCGCCCGGTCCAGCGGATCCGACGTAAGGCTCGCGACTGTCGTCCCGTGGAGGGAGAAGTTGGCGACGCGAATGTTCAGGCTGCTCGCGGTGGCTGTAGATCCAGTCCGCGGCGGCGATCACGTCGCTGACGTGGGCGACTCCCGTGTCGTCGAGCGACCTCGACGGCCACGAGGTTCGCGTCCGGCGCGGCGCCCGTGTAGCCCTCGGCTTCGCCGGCAGCCACGCTGGCCACGGCCGTCCCGTGGCCGTAGCCGTCTCCCGGCTGGTTCCCCTCGCGGGTGCTCAGATTCACGTGCGTCGATCACCCGTCCGCCGAAGTCCGCTCGGCCCGCGTCGATCCCCGAGTCGACAATCGCGATCGTGGGCGGCTCCAGGTTCTGTCCTTGAACGCTCGACAGGAGCGGGGCCACTCCCGAGGCATACGGCCAGTGCTGCTTGAACCGCGAGAGCGGCTCGGGGATCGCCAGCGACGTTCTCGGAAGGTTCGGACCGGGCGGCCAGCTCGCCGCCGAGGCCGCGGGCCGTGACCGCTAGTCGGACCGTCGCTCCGAGATCAGCCGAGACCAGCGTGTAGCTGGTGTCCGTGGCGCCGGCGATGTCGACACAGCTCTCGCCCTCTGCATCGCAGCGCTGCCACTGGTGCGAGAACTCAAGTGGCTGCGTCCCCTCCCAGGTACCGTCGGCGGCGTTGAGCGTCTGACCCTCCTCGCCCGTCCCGAGGATCGACGGGGAGGAGGTCGCGGCCGGAGGTCTCGCCGTTGCGGGCGGCGTGAGCTCGGAAGCGGCCACGCTCGATTCCCCGTCGTCGGTGCCCGTCACGACGACGCGAAGGTTCAGGCCCAGGTCGTCGGCGGCGACACGATAGGTCGGGTCACCGGCACCGGGGATCGCGACGCAGCCGGCCGCGTGCCCTCGCACCTCACTCTGGCGTGAGCGCGCGCCCGTAGAGCGCCGCCTGGTCGACCTCGCGGCCGATCGTCAGCTCGACTGACGAATCGGCCAGCGTGCCGGCCAGGTCCGCGGAGCCGATCTGGACGCCGTTTCGGTACAGCCGCATGACGGATCCGTCCCACGTCCCGGCGAGGTGCTCGCGCTCGCCGGCGACGGGCCCGATCGAGGTTCGGACGTAGCGGTGCTGGTAGTTGCCGACCGCCAGGGCGTAGTGCCCGTTCTCGTCCAGGTACAGCCGGACCCCGCCGACGGAGTCCCACCCCCCGCGAGTGGCGATGCCGTCACCGAGCGCAAACCACCGCGAGATCAGCAGTCGATCGCTCTGAGGCTCGCCGACCTCCACCCAGCCCTCGAACGTGAATGCCGACGAGAACGTGCCGACCTCGGGACCGGAGACCTCGACGTCTCCATCCAGCTCCGAAGCGGGCCAGTAGCCGGCCGGGGAGTCGGCCAGCAGGGCCGCAGATCGGAGGTCAGTGCCGCAGCGCTGCCACTGAAAGGCGTAGCTGGGCGTGCCGGATCCGCTCCAGAGCCCGGGTGTCGCAGTGAGCCAGACGCCCGGCTCCGGGTCTCCGGCCACCATCGGCTCCTCGCTCGTCGCCTGGGTCGGAGGCGGTGCGGGCGGTTCGGGGTCGTCCGTGGCGGTGACCGGAGAGTCGCGCGAGATCACGAGCGGCTCCGAGCCGTTCGCGAGCGCGACGATCTCGCTCCCGGTCAGTGTCCCGGCAACCGCAGGCACGGTCAGGAAGCTGTGTAGATCGGCCTCGTCGTCCTCCGCGACTTCTCGGATCTCTGCAGACACGGTGTCGCTGTCCGCAGCACCCTCGACGATGACCTTGAACGCTGCATCCGGCTGCGCCTGGGCAGCATCCAGAAGACCCGGGGAGAGTGACGTCTGAGCCTCGGCATCGGCCCCAGCGTTCAGCGGCGCGCCGAGAGCGAACGCACAGACGAGCACGAGCGCAGGGGCCGTCCAGTTCCGGGCGGTGCGCGATGTGCGGGTGAACCGGGGCGACGGAGCTCGTTTCACGGGAGAAGGTTCCCGGGTATGGGGCCCGGAGGCGTGGTCCGCCGCCAAATGGGGAAATCTCCCTGACCACGCGCACCGGGCAGGCTGGCCCCCACGATCCCACGTGGGCCCGCCGAGCTCAACTAGCCGTTCGTCTAGGTTGGTGCAGGCGTTGGGGCGAGAGGAGCGCCGACTAGGCCGACTCGGCCGCGCGCTCTTCTTCGTCCTCGAGCTCGGCCCCGGCGCTCGTGACGAGCGTCGGCTTGAGGCCCTTATCGATCGTCTCCTTCGTGATCACGCACTTGGAGACGTCCTTGCGCGAGGGGAGCTCGAACATGACGTCGAGCAGCGCGGTCTCGATGATCGAGCGAAGGCCGCGGGCGCCGGTCTCGCGCTCGAGGGCGCGATCGGCGATCGACCACAGCGCGTCGTCCATGAAGACGAGCTCGATCGAGTCGTAGCCGAAGAACCGCTGGTACTGCCGGACGAGCGCGTTCTTCGGCTCGACGAGGATCTGCACGAGGTCCTCCCGCTGGAGCTGGTGCACCGCCGAGACGACCGGGAGCCGGCCGATGAACTCGGGGATCAGCCCGTAGGACAGGAGGTCCTCCGGCATGACGTCTCCGAGCAGCTCCGAGACCTCCGAGTCGTGCCGGGAGCGGATGTCGGCGCCGAACCCGACCGCGTTCTTGCCGATCCGGCGGGCGATGATCTTCTCCAGGCCGGCGAACGCGCCGCCGCAGATGAAGAGGATGTTCGTCGTGTCGATCGAGAGGAACTCCTGGTGCGGGTGCTTGCGCCCGCCCTGCGGCGGCACCGAGGCGACGGTGCCTTCGAGGATCTTCAGCAGCGCCTGCTGGACGCCCTCGCCCGACACGTCGCGCGTGATCGACGGGTTGTCCGCCTTCCGCGCGATCTTGTCGACCTCGTCGATGTAGATGATCCCGGTCTCGGCCTTCTTGATGTCGAAGTCCGCGGCCTGGATCAGCTTGAGGAGGATGTTCTCGACGTCCTCGCCGACGTAGCCGGCCTCGGTCAGCGCCGTGGCATCCGCGATCGCAAACGGGACGTTGAGGATCCGGGCGAGCGTCTGCGCCAGGAGCGTCTTCCCGCAGCCCGTCGGCCCGAGGAGGAGGATGTTCGACTTCTGGAGCTCGACCTCGTTCTCCTCGGCGCCCATCTGGACGCGCTTGTAGTGGTTGTACACGGCGACGGCGAGGGTGCGCTTCGCCTCCTCCTGCGACACGACGTAGTCGTTGAGGACGCTGTAGATGTCGGTCGGCCGCGGGAGGTTGTCGAGGTCGAGCGAGGACGGAGTGGTGAGCTCCTCGTCGATGATCTCGTTACAGAGATCGATGCACTCGTCGCAGATGTAGACGCCCGGACCGGCGATCAGCTTCTTGACCTGCCGCTGTGACTTCCCGCAGAAGCTGCAGAGAAGCTGCTCGTTGCCGTCGCTCGCCCTCGCCACCCTAGTTCTCCTTGTACTCCGAAATCATCACAAGTGCTAGGGCTTCGTCCCGTCGCGGCTCGTGATCACGGTGTCGATGATGCCGTAATCCTTCGCCTCCTGCGTCGACATGAAGTAGTCGCGATCGGTGTCGTGCGCGACCTTCTCGAGGTCCTGCCCGGTGTGCTCGGAGAGGATCTCCTCGAGCCGGCGCTTGAGGTTGAGCGTCTCGCGCGCGCGGATCTCGATGTCGGCCGCCTGGCCGCCGGGGCCGTGCGGCGTCCACACCTGGTGGATCAGGATCTTGGCGTTCGGCAACGCCATGCGCTTGCCGTGGGTGCCGCCGGCGAGCAGCAGTGCGCCCATGGACATCGCGATCCCGACGCAGATCGTCTGCACGTCGGGCTTGATGAACTGCATCGTGTCGTAGACCGCGAGGCCCGAGTAGACGTCGCCGCCCGGCGAGTTGATGTACAGGGCGATGTCCTTGTCGGGGTCCTCCGACTCCAGGTGCAGGAGCTGGGCGATGATCAGGTTCGCGATCTGGTCGTCGATTGGCGTTCCGAGGAAGACGATTCGCTCATTGAGCAGGCGCGAGTAGATGTCGAAGGCGCGCTCGCCGCGCGACGTCTGCTCGATCACCATGGGGACAAGCGGGCTCATGCAGGCTCCTTGCTACCGGGGGTCCACAACTTCGTACCGGTCTCGGGTTTTTCCTTCTCTGGGGTCCAAAGCTTGTCGCGGGCGTCCGCGAGCTCGACGGGGATGCGCTTCACGTCGGCGGAGATCCGGTCGAGCGCGTCGCGAAGACGGAGGTCGGCGCGAAGGGCTTCGTATCGCCCGGCCTCGCGGACCTGCGCGATCAGCGCGTCGGGATCCTCGTCGAGGTCCTCGGCCTGCTCGCGGATCAGGGTGTCGACGGCCTCGTCGGAGACTTCCAGGCCGAGCTTGTCCGCGGCGGCCTCGAGCACGATCTCGCGCTCGAGCGCCAGGCGTGCTTCGGCCTCGATGTCCGACTGGATCTGCTCCGGAGTCCGGCCGCTGAGCTGGACGTACACCTCCGGGCTGATCCCGCGCCGCTCGAGTGAGCGGACGAGCGCGTTCCAAAGCTCGACCGCGCGGGTCTGGACGAGACCCGGGGCGACGTCGAGGTCGGTGGCGGCGACGAGCGCGTCGAGCGCCGCCGTCCGGAACTGGGCTTCGAGCTGCTCTTCGAGCTGGCCGCCGAGGCGCGTCTGGATCTCCTCCCGCAGCTCGGCGAGCGTCTCGAACTCGCTGGCCGCCCGGGCGAGCTCGTCGTCCACGGGCGGGAGCACCTTCTCGTAGATCTCCTTGACGCTCGCGGTGATGTCCGCGTCCTGGCCGTCGGGAAGCCGGTAGGCGATCTGCTTCTCACCACCGGACTGCTGGCCGACGAGGCCCTCCTCGATCTCCGGGAGCAGTCGCTGCGACCCGAGCTCGACGACGTAGTCGCGCTGTGCCTCGCCGTCGGCTGAGACGAGGTCCACGACCACCGTGTCGCCCTCGCGTGCGGGGCGGCCGTCGGCCGGCGCGAGGTCGGCGACCGTGGAGCGGAGCACCTCCAGCTCGGCGTCGATCAGCTCCTCGGGCACCTCTGGCTCGGGCGAGGCGACCTCGAGCGCCGTCCAGTCGGGAACCTCGGGCTGTTCCTGCACGCCGACGGTCGCCGTGAACTCGAAGGCGTCCTTCTCGGACGACGGCAGCTCGTAGTCGTACTCGGGCGCCGTCGCGGGCCGGACGGTAGTTCCGCGCAGCGCGGCACGGAACCAGCCGCCGATATGGCTCTCGACCGCCTCGGCGTAGAGGCGATCCTTCCCGACCCGGGCAAGGAGCACGGGCATCGGCACCTTGCCCTTGCGGAAACCGGGGATCTTCAGAGAGCCGGAGAGATCCGAGGCGGCGTGGTCGATTGCATGCTTGACGTCCCCGCTCGGGACCTCGACCGTCATCTTGACCTTGCTCTCGGGGAGCTCTTCGACCGTTGCCTTCACGAGGCGGCCATTGTGCCAGCCGCTCTCGGGGCTGGAGATCGAGCCCCGGATGTCAGGACGACGAGAAAAATCAACAGGAGTACGCCGCTGGCGGCGGGACGTACCCGCCGGTGCCAGTCTTGACTGTGATGCGGGCGGGAGGACTCGAACCTCCAAGGACCGTGTGGCCCAACGGGACCTAAACCCGCCGCGTCTGCCAGTTCCGCCACGCCCGCCGGCGATTAGAGGATAGATCGGCCGGGTAGATTTGGCCCATGAGCGACCAAGCAGATCGTGAGCGCGAGAGCCGGGAGAGCCCGATCACGAAGTTCGAGGAGCAGCGCCTCGAAGACGAGGCCGAGCGCGAGCGCGTGGCCGGGCAGCTCGAGGACGAGCCCGACAAGGACGAGACCTAGCCGCGGCCGTTCCCGTGCCGGAGCGATATGGCCCCGGATGGAGTCGAACCATCGCACGCAGATTCGAAGTCTGCCGCTCTATCCACTGAGCTACGGGGCCGGGTTCGGTCAGAGTAGCGCCCGGTGGACGCGGAATCGGCAGCCGGACGGTGGCGCGAGACGTGGCTCCGGGCCTGGCCCGCGAAGGACCTCGACGCGATCGCGGCGCTCTACGCGACCGGCGCGCGCTTCCGGTCGATGCCCTTCCGCGACCTGCAGGAGCCGCGCGCCTATGTCGGGTGGGCGTTCTCCGAGCAGGACGAGGCCGACGTCTGGTTCGGCGAGCCGATCGTCTCCGGCAAGCGCGCCACGTGCGAGTACTGGGGCGTCGTCACCTACCAGGGTCGCACGGAGACGATCGCCGGCGTGTCCGTGATCCGGTTCGGCGAAGACGGCCTCGTCATCGATCAACGGGACTACTGGAACGCGGAGGAAGGGCGCCGCGAGCCGGCGGAGGGCTGGGGCCGCTAGACCTGGTTGGGCGGGGCCTGGCCCCGCTCGACCGCCAACAGGTTGTCGACGAGCACGCGGGTCATCGCCTCGCGCGTTGCTTGTGTCGCGGTCCCGAGATGCGGCGTCATCACGACGTTCTCCAGGCCGAAGAGCTCACGCGGGACGTCCGGCTCGTTGGCGAAGACGTCGAGCCCGGCGCGGAGTCGCCCGGCGACCAGCTCGGCGACAAGGGCGTCCTCATCGACGACCTGGCCGCGGGAGGTGTTGACGAGGCAGGCGCCGTCGCGCATCAGCGCCAGCCGGCGGCGGTCGACGAAGCCGTGCGTCTCCTCCGTCAGCGGGACGTGGAGAGTGACGACGTCGGCTTCGCCGAGCAGCTCGCCCAGTGGCCGGTACGCCGGATCGTCGTCGGGCCTGCTGCGCGTGTACAGCACTCGCATGTCGAACGCCCGTGCCCGCTGCGCGACCGCGCTCCCGATCCGTCCGAGACCGACGATCCCGAGCGTCGAGCCGCTCACCTCGTCGCCCTTCAGCGGCTCGTCGGCCCAGCCGCTCCCCCACCTGCCGGACCGCACGACCCTGTCTCCCGCGGCGATACGTCGCCGGACGGCCAGGATCAGCCCCATGGTCAGGTCGGCGGTCGCCGCGGCCGTGACGCCCGGCGTGTTGGTGACCGCGACGCCTCGCTCGCGGCAGGCGTCCACGTCGACGAGGTCGTAGCCGGCGCCGTAGTTCGCGACGAGCTTCAGGTTCGGGAACCGCTCGAGCACCTCTCGGTCGACGCGCTCGGCGACCACGGCGAGCGCCTCGACGTCGTCGCGAGGCGTCGCGAGGTCGCCGTACTCGACGTCAGCCAGCTCCTCCCATGCCGGGCCTGGGAAGCGGCGTGAAGCCAGAACTTTCAGCGTGAGGGGTGGCGGAGGGGACTCGAACCCCCGACCACCGGGACCACAACCCGGGGCTCTACCAACTGAGCTACCGCCACCGCGCTACGCCAAGGATAGCTGCGTCTCCTCGGCCCTCAGGCTCGCACCGGTGCCCGCGCGAACTCTTCGACCAGCGTCTTGCAGAAGGCGGGAAGGTCGTCGGGATTGCGGCTGGAGATCAATCCGTCGTCGACGACGACCTCCCTGTCGACCCAGTTGCCGCCTGCGTTCTTGACGTCGGTCCGGATCGACGGGTACGAAGTCAGCGTCCGGTCGCGGACGACGTCGGCCTCGACGAGCGTCCACGGGCCGTGGCAGATCACGGCGACCGGCTTGGCCGACTCGATGAACGTCCTCGCGAAGCGCACGGCGTCCTCGTCCATCCGGAGCGTGTCCGGGTTCCCGACCCCTCCGGGGAGGACGAGCCCGTCGTACTCGTCCGCCGTTGCCTCGCTCACCACGCGGTCGACCCGGAACGTGTCCGCCTTGTCGTAGTGGTTGAAGCCCTGGATCTCGCCCTCTTCGAGCGAGACGAGCTCCGGCGTGCCGCCCGCCTGCTCGACGGCCTTCCACGGCTCCGTGAGCTCCACCTGCTCGACCATGTCGGTCGCCAGGAACGCGATCCTCTTGCCGTTCAGTTCGGCCATGTCTCCTCCCTCGGTCGCTTTCGCCCGAGGCCTACCCGGAAGGGGCCGGCGCTACGCTTTGCGGAACGGGCGCCCGTAGCTCAGTGGAAGAGCAGCGGACTTCTAATCCGCCGGTCGGAGGTTCGAATCCTCCCGGGCGCGTGCTCCAGGGGAGCGGCGAGACGCCGTGCACCACGAGGTGGGCTGGCTACGTGTCGACGTCGGGGTCGAGCTCGTCCGCTCGCTGAGCTCGCGCTTCGGCGGCTTCACGCTCGCGGCGTGCGCGGTCGGCCTGCTCCTGCGCCTCCGCTTCCCGCTGCTCGGCTTGCTGCGCCTGCTCGTCCGCTCCGCGCCGAAGCTCGTGGGCTTCCTCGCGACGGCCCTCGAGCTTCCGCTCGCGGGCCCGGCGGCCGCCGAACAGCAGGACGGCGAGCACAACGATCGCGGCGATCACGATCAACACGATGATCCAGGTATCCATGACACCCACCTTTCCCCCCTCGGCGAGCGGCAAACAGGGACCTAGCTCCTCCGCATCGGTCTGGATCCGTCGATGGGCGTCCCTCTTGCGAGGGATTTCCGATTCCTAGACTGGCGCGGTCTCCCGCGAACCGCGTTCACGGCGGTGGCGGAGCCAGGCCAGGAGCAGCACCTGGATCGTCCCGGCGACAGGGATTGCCGCCAGCGCGCCGAGGATCCCGGCGATCTTGGCGCCGATCAGCACGGAGACGAGGATCGCGAGCGGCGAGAGCTGCACGGTCCTGCTGTAGACGAGCGGCTGGAGCAGGTGGTTCTCGATCTGCTGGTAGACGATCATGAAGACCAGCACGATGATCCCCGCCGGCACCGACGTCAGGAACGCGACGGCCGTGAGGATGATCGCCGCCAGCGTGGCCCCGGCGAGCGGGATCAAGTCGAGGATCGCCACGAGCACGCCCAGCGCGACCGCGTAGGGGACGTCCAGGATCAGGAGCACGATCGTGGAGCTGACGCCGGCGATCACGCTGATCAGCAGGTTGCCGGTCACGTAGCCGCCGACCGTCCGGTAGATGTCGTCGCCGATGCCGCGCCACGTCTCCCGTGAGTCGCTCCGGCAGCAGCGCGTAGAAGCGCTCCATCCACCTCGGGCCCTCAAGAAGCATGAAGAACGTCATGAACGCGATCGTGACTGCGGCGAGAATGAACGTGATCACGCCCTGCGTGATCGCGAGCGCGGTGTCGGACAGGCCGAGCACGCCCGCGGCGCCGCCGCCTTGGACGGCGTCGCGCACCCGCTCTTCGATCTCGTAGCGCTCGGCCAGCTCGCCGAGCGGGCCGCGTCCCTCCGACACGTCGCGCACGTAGTCCGGCAGCTCCTCGGCGAAGCCCGTCGCCTCGTCGACCAGGGTCGGGATGAAGAGCGAGCCGGCGGCGACGATCACGCCGAGCGCGAGCAGCGAGGTGACGGCGGTCGCGAGCCCACGGCGCAGGCCCCGCCGCTCGAATGCATCCACAGCCGGGTTCAGCGCCAGCGCCAGGAAGATCGCGACGATGATCCAGGTGAGCACTTGCCGCGAGATCCACGTGATGTAGAGCAGCAGGAGGAAGCCGAAGGTGATCCCGAGAACGGCGAGGATCGTCGTCGGACGGATGCGAACGATCCGCTCTTCGGCAGGCACGGGGCAAGGATCGCGGGACGGTCGGACGTTTCGGGTGGGCTCCGGCATGGTGAAATGCGCGGCATGAGCCTTCGCGGGAGCCCGATCGAGCAGGAGGCCGAGCTCCCTGACGGCCGCGTGTTCCTGGTGCGGGTCGGCGTGCCGAACGATCCCTACATCGCGAGGCGCGAGCTCGACACGGTCGCGATCGAGCTGATTCAGGACGGCGAGGTGGCCGCGTCGGTCAACACCGTGCTCGGCCCGGAGCACGAGAGCGAGGCGCGCGCCCTGGTCCGGCAGGTCACGGCCCAGCTGGCGTCCGGTGACCTGGAGCCGACGGCAGGCGCACTCGAGCCCCTGGCGGACACAATCCTCCAATGAGGCAGGCGACCATCCACACGAGCGAGGGAGCGATCGAGCTCGAGCTGTATCCGAACGAGGCGCCGAAGACGGTCGAGAACTTCGTCAAGCTCGCCCGCGACGGCTTCTACGACGGCGTCATCTTCCACCGGGTGATCCCCGACTTCATGATTCAGGGCGGCGACCCGACGGGCACCGGGACGGGCGGCCCCGGGTACGAGTTCGAGGACGAGTTCAACGAGCACCGGGTCGTCCGCGGTGCGCTGGCGATGGCGAACGCTGGGCCGAACACGAACGGCAGCCAGTTCTTCATCGTCACCGCCGAGGCGACTCCGTGGCTGGACGGGAAGCACACCGTCTTCGGCCAGGTGACGTCGGGGATGGACGTCGTCGACCGGATCTGCGAGGCCGACCGGGACGCGAACGACCGCCCGGCGAGCCCGGTCGCGATCGAGCGCGTCGAGCTGCCGGAGAACTCCTAGACGACCTCGTCAGAGCGGGCGGCGGGGATCGAACCCGCATAACTAGCTTGGAAGGCTAGGGCTCTACCATTGAGCTACGCCCGCGCCGGACTAGCGTAGCGCCCGATCTCCCGCCCCGACCCCTACTCCTGGACCGTCCACCCCGAGGCGACGCTCGGCATAGCCGCGTTGGTGCTCGCCTACGTCCTGGCGACACGAGGTGCTCACGTCGAGCGGTGGCGAGTCGCGGCCTTCGCGGGGGGCTGCCTGCTCCTGCTCGCCACCGCGGTCACCCCGCTCGAAGCCCTGAGCTACCACCTGCTCTCGATGCACCTGCTGCAGAACGTCGTCCTCGCCGAGTGGGCGCCGGCGCTGCTCGTGCTCGGCGTCCCGCCGTCCGTCGCCGAGCGGCTCGGGCGCATCTCGGCCGTCCGGCAGCTGACCCGTCCGCCGGTCGCGCTTGGCCTCTGGCTACTCGTCTACTTCACCTGGCACCTGCCGCCCGCCTACGACACGGCGCTCGAGCACCCGGCGACACTCCTCCACCTCGAGCACGCGATGTACCTCGCGGCCGGCGCGCTGCTCTGGTGGCCCGTCTTCCAGGATGCGCCGCATCACCTCTCGAACGCGGCACGCGCGCTCTATCTCTTCCTCGCGTTCATCCTTGCGAGCCCGATCGGACTGCTGCTCGCGCTCGCACCGGAGGCGGCCTACGACTACTACATCGAGGGCGGCGGGCTCTGGGGGCTCGGCCCGCATTCCGACCAGCAGCTCGCCGGCGTCACGATGGCGGTCGAGCAGGCGATCGTCTTCTTCGCCGTCTTCGCGATCTTCTTCTTCAAGTTCCTCGCGGACGAGGAACGGGTGCAGTACACCGCCGAGAACAAATAGGCCGATCGGCCTATTGCATTCCACAGGTCGGGCTGCCAGTTTGTCTCTTAACGCCGATGCCGCAGCTTGCCCCTCTTCAGCAGGACCTGGTCCAGGAGACGCTCCTCGGTGAGGCGCTCGAGCACGGCCCGGTCGGAGCGATCGTCCTCGACGAGGAGGGCCGGTACCTCGCGGCGAACCGACGTGCCTGCAAGCTCTCGGGCTACGCGCGGGAGGAGCTGCTGGAGGGAGGCGCTCCGGCGCTCGGATTCGAGTCCGAGGAGGTCGCGGCCATGATGGAGCAGATCGCGGACGGCGAATTGGTCGGAGGCGTCGCGGAGCTGACGCGCAAGGACGGCACGCCGCTGACCTGCGAGTACCGCGTGGGCACGACCCGAAGCGGCGGGCTGCCGTTCTTCGTCGTCGTCTTCTGGGAGCCGGGCGAGACCGAGTAGTCGGGGCGGCCGGATTCGAACCGGCGACCTCCCGCTCCCAAAGCGGGTGCTCTACCAGGCTGAGCCACGCCCCGTCTCTCCCAGTGTAGAGCGGGGGCCCGGATAGGCTCGCGGCGTGACCCGCCGGCCGGCGCTTGGCTACGCGATGGTGCTCACGGCGGCCACGCTCTGGGCCCTGAACGGGGCGGTCTCGAAGGTCATCCTCCAGTCGGGCGGGGTCACCTCGGAGCGGTTGACGGAAGTGCGCGCGACCGGGGCGTTCCTGCTGCTGTTCGCCGTCCTGCTCGTCTGGCGGCGCTCGACCCTTCGCCTGCGACTCGGCGAGTTGCCCTTCCTTGTGGTCTTCGGCGTCGCGGGCCTCGCGTTCGTCGCCTGGTTCTACTTCGTCGCGATCGAGCGGCTGGAGATCGGCATCGCGCTGCTGATCCAGTACATCGCTCCGGTCCTCGTCGCGCTCTACGCGCGGTACGTCCTCGGCGAGCCGGTCCGGCGGCGGATCTGGGCGGCGCTGGTCCTCGCGATCGTCGGCCTCGCGCTGCTTCTCCAGCTCTGGCATGGCCTCGAGCTGGACGGGATCGGCGTCCTCGCGTCCATCGGCGCGGCCATCACCTTCGCGCTCTACATCCTGATGGCCGATCGCGGCATCCGCCGTCGCACGTCGTCCTCGCTGCTCGCCTACGGCTTCCTCTTCGCGGCCCTCTTCTGGGCTGTCGTGCAGCCGTGGACGAGCTTCCCGTGGCATCTGCTGAACGACAGCGTCTCGCTCCTCGGGCGTCTCGAGTCGATCGAGCTGCCGGTCTGGCTGCTGATGGCGTGGATGATCGTGCTCGGGACGATCGTGCCGTTCGTGCTGCTGGTCGCGGCGCTCCGCCATGTGAGCCCGACTCGCGCAGGGATCCTGGCGATGTTCGAGCCGGTCGCGGGCACCGTGATCGCCTACGCGTGGCTGCGCGAGGAGCTCGACCCGATCCAGCTCGTCGGCGCCGCAATCGTGCTCTGCGGGATCGGACTGGCCCAGACCGCGCGATAATTCCCGTTTATAAACTATTTCGGGCTGTTTTCCAACTGAAAACGGATTTCTGCAGTCTGGGCTGCGCCTCGAGATCCTCTGGCAAACTCGCGGCCGAGTGGTGGGCCGCACACTTCTCGCTCTGGCCGTCGGGGGAACTGCCTTTCTCGCTTCGTCGCCGGGGGCGGAATCGTCCGACCTGGTGGATCATGCGCAACTGTCGGGACACGAAGCGAGCCTCGTGAACGCGATCAACCGAGCGCGCACGAGGCACGGAGCGCCGCCGCTCCGCATCTCCCCTCCGCTGCAGCGATCCGCGCGCTCGCATTCGAACGCGATGCTGCGGACGGGCAACTTCGACCACGGGGACTGGTACCAGCGCCTCCGCCGGCACGGAGCCCGCGGGCGGATGCTCGGCGAGACGATCGCGTGGGGCGTGGGGAGTGACGGAAGAGCGGGCGCGATCGTCCGCATGTGGCTCGCGAGCCCACCGCACCGGGCGACCCTGCTGCGCCGCAGCTTTCGCTACGTCGGAGTCGGGGTGGCCACGGGATCGTTCAGCGGCTTCGGCGGCGCCAGCGTCGCGACGGCCGATTTCGCCGGCCGGTAGGGCTACTCGACGAGCAGCGTCCGCAGCTCGGCGATCTTCTCGCGCCGGAGCTGGTCCCGTTCGCCGCGCCGAACGCGATCGAGAAGCCGCTCGACTCCCGCGGCCAGCTCCACCGGGTTGAACGGCTTCGTGATGTAGTCGATGCCCCCGAGCTCGAGGCCCTTGGCGCGGTCGCGGAGCTCGGCGCGCGCTGTGAGGAAGATCAGCGGGATGTGGCTCGTGGCCTCGTCCTCCATCAGGCTCTCGGCCACCTGCCACCCGTCCATGCCGGGCATCATCACGTCGAGGAGGATCACGTCGGGCCGCTCCGCCCGCGCGGTCTCCACACCCGCGATGCCGTCGGCGGCCTCGAGCACCTCGATGTCCTCGGCCTCGAGGTTGACGCGGCAGAGCAGGCGAATCGGCGCCTCGTCGTCGACGACGAGAACCCGAGTCGGTGCTGCCCCGTCCATTCGCGGGTCTATACCCGTTCCTCCGTGACCTCAGACACGACCCCGGGAAGCTCGAGGACGAAGCAGCCGCCCACTCCGGTTTCCGAATCGACCCAGACGCGGCCGCCCATCGCGCTCGCAAGCCCCCGCGCGATGAACAGCCCGAGCCCGGTGCCGCCGGTGGCCTGGCCGGTCGCCTCGGCGCGATAGAACTTCCTGAAGATCCGCTCCTGCTCGCCCTGCGGGACGCCGGTGCCCTCGTCCGCGACCCGCACCTGGACGGCCTCATGCGTCTTGCGGGCGGCGACAGTCACCGTCCCGCCGCTCGGGGAGAACTTGAGCGCGTTGTCGATCAGGTTGGCGAGGATCTGCCGCACCTTGTCGCGGTCGGCGGAGGCGTCGAGCGGCTCCTCCGGCACCTCGACCACAAAGCGACGGCCGTTCGTGAGCTCGCGCTCCGCGTCCTCGACGACGTCCGAGACCACCTCGCGGAGATCGGTCGGCGCGAACTGCACCTGGAGGTCACCCGATTCCAGCCGCGCAACGCTCAGCAGCGCGTCGACGATGCCGGTCAGGCGCTGCGCCTCCGACGCGATGTAGCCCAGGAACGTTCGACGCTCCTCGTCCCCGAAGGCGACGTCCTCGCGCAGAAGCGTCTCGGCGAAGCCGTAGATCGAGGTCAGCGGTGCCCGCAGCTCGTGCGAGACGGCGGAGACGAAACCCGACTTGAGCTGCTCGACGAGCCGGTCCGAGGACACGTCCCTGAAGGCATAGATACGGCCGGAGACGGCGCCGGCGGGGTCGCGCATGACCGCCTCGCTGACGGAGAGCCAGACCTCCTCCTCCCCGCGGTGGATCTGGATCAGGCCGCGGCCCTCCGCCGAGGTCTCGTCCGCCTCCAGAGTCCGCTGGAGGACGTCGGCTGGCGCCCGGCCCATCGCCTCTGCCGCGGGAACATCGGTGATCTGCTCCGCGGCGACGTTCCACAGCACGACGGATCCCTCGCGGTCGACGGCGACGATCCCGTCGGCGACGTTGCCGAGGATCGCCATGCTGCGCTCGCGCTCGAGCACCACCCGCTGGTAGAGCTCGGCGTTCGACAGGAACGCGGAGACGTTGCCGGCGAGCGCTGCGAGCGCCTCGACCTCCTCCTCACGCCATGAGCGCGCCTCTCGCGCATAGACGGCGAGCACACCGTGGACGCTGCCCTCGGGGCCGAGAAGCGGTGCGCCAAGATACGCCGCGTAGCCTGCCTCCAAGAGGGCGTCCGAGCCGCTGACCAGCTCGTCTGTGCGCGCGTCGCCCGCGGCGACCGGGCCTCGCGACTGGACGACCTCGCCCGCGAGCTCGCCGACCGACGACACGCGGCTCCCGATCGCCGCGTCTGCCCCCTCGCCGTGGGCGGCGCTGACGACGAGCTCGTCGCCTTCGAGGACGCTCACAGTGGCGGCGTCGGCGCCGACGAGCCCCGGCGCCTGAGCCACGATCTCCTCGAGGATGGTTTCCGGGTCGAGCTCACTCGCGAGCAGCGTCCCGGTGCGGGCGAGCTGCTGGGCGATAGCGCGGTTCCGGCGCTCGGCTTCGAACAGCTCGGCCCGCTCGAGCGCACCACGGGCGGCGGACGCAAGGTGGTGTGCAAGCTCGATCTCGTCGTCGGAGAACGCCTGTTCCTCCGAGAAGAAGACAAGTCCGATGCCGGTCTGCTCGCGTCGCGGAGCCTCGACGGGGACCGCGACGAGCGATCTCGTGCCTTGGGATTCGGCAAGCGCCCGCCAGTCGTGCCCGAACCGGTCGTCCTCGCCCAGCTCCGGCGAAGCGAGAACCCGCTTGCGCGCCGCCGCCTGCACGAGCGGCTCGGCGGCGAGGCCCTCGCGGAAGAACTCGGCAACCGCCGCCGGCAACTCGTGCGAGCCGGCGAGCCGGAGCCCGCCCTCGCCCGGCATCAGCACGGCCGCGAAGGTACCGCCGAGCGCCTCGTTCGCCGCCTGCGCGACCGCATCCAGTGTCTCGTCGAGCGAGAGCGGCTGGGCGAGCACCGACGCGATCCGGAAGAAGCCGCGCTGGATCCGGACCTGGCGCACGCTCTGCTCGATGCTGGCGACATTTCGCAGCGCGACCGACCCGAGGCTCGCGAACGCCTCCAGCACCTCCAGGTCCTCGCGGCTGAACCTGCGCTCGGGGTCGGTCGTCCCCACGCCGATGACGCCGCGAACCTCGCCCCACCACGTCATCGGGGCGACCATCGCGGCCGTGAAGCCCTCGTACGCGGGGTGCGGGGGCTCGACCGCGTCGTACTCACCGGAGACGACCGCCCGGCGGCGGCGCATCGCCTCGCCGGCGAGCGCGCCCTCGGCCGGGAACTCGAAGTCGATGAGGTCGTCCGGAAGGCCGCACACCGCAGCGCAGCGGAGGACTCCGCGCCGGGAGTCGAAGAGGTAGCAGTCCGCGGCGTCGGCCTCGAGCAGCTTGGTGACCTCGACGACGAGGCGCTGGAGCACCGTCTCGACCTGGAGCTCGCTCGTCATCACCTGGGCCGCCTGGACGAGCGCCGCCTGCCGGCCGAGCCGGAGCCGGTTCTCCTCGAGGAGCTCGGCCGTGTGGAGCGCGAGGCCGACCTCGCGCGCGACGGCCTCCGCGAGCAAGATCTCGGACTGCGTCCACGTGGTCGCCTCGCTCCGGTGCAGGGCGAAGACGCCGCTCACCTGGTCGAAGACCTGGATCGGCGTCGCGAGAACCGCCCGCGCTCCCAGCCCGAGCAGCGTTTCGACTCCACCGAGAGCCGGATCCCGCAGCTCGGGCTCCTGCTCGACGTCGTCCACCGCGACCGTCCGCCGCTTTCGCATGGCGAGGTTGGACACGGCGAGCCTCGGCGCTGCGTCACCGATCGGCGGGGCGCTCGGCCCGTCCCATTCGGCTCGGATCGGCGTCGGCGCACCCGGCTCGCCGAGGCGGATGAAGCACCGGGCGACGTCGGTCGCCTTGCCGACTTCTTCGACGGCGACGCGCAGGACCGCCTCCACGTCGTGCTCCGAGCGGACGCGTCTGGCGATCTCGGCGACGAGTCGTTCGCGACCGAGCGCCTCCTCCAGCTGCGCGGCCGAACGCGTCCGCTCCAGCGCCAGCGCAGTCTCGCCGGCAAGCGCCTCGAGGCGAGCGATCTCCTGCGGAGGGAAGGTGCGACGCTTTCCCGTGCTCGCGGCGACGAGAACTGCAAGCACGCGGGCACCCGACACGATCGGCACGAACGCGGCGCTCTTCGCACCCACGCGGTCGGCGATCCGGCGGTTGACCCGCGGAGAGGATTCGACGTCGAAGATCGTGAGCGGCGACGCCTCGAACACGGCACTCGCGACCGCCGACGGCTCGTGCTCGAGGTCGATCCGGACAGATCGCCACCAGCCGGCGTCCTCACCGTCCACGCGGGCCACCAGCCCGGTCGCCTGCTTGCGGTCGTCGCTGATCTGCGCGACGGCGGCGAACTCGACGTCGAGGAGCGCTACGACCTCGTCGAGGAGTGTTCTCGCGACGGACGGGGCGTCCTGGGCCCGCGCGAAGCCGGCCGAGAGTGACGTCCCCTGACCGCCGAGCTCGGGTTGCGGCGCAGGCTCAGCCGGCGCGGAGGCGGGCTCCGGCTTGTCGCGTTTTCGGCCGCGCGTGACCCGCAGCAGCACCACGGCCGCTATGAGCAACCCCCCCGCGAGGGCGAGCATGAGATAGCCAACTGCCGCCACCGTCTCCAGAAGGATACGGAGCAGCGAAACGCAGGACGAGAAAACGAGGGAGGCCCACCGCTTGGGGGGTCGGTGCGGCGGGCGCTCCCTAGTGCTAACCGCGGATCGTTGGCCAGGTACGCGCACCGCGGTTCGCGTCGCCCAGTGACGCCAAGCTACTCCCGCGACTCCCGAATTCCAATAGGCCGAACGGCCCATCTTTGAAAGCCGGAAACGGAGGCGGAGATACCATGGCCGGGATGGTGGAGCGAGTGCTGCTGGCTTCTCCGCGCGGCTACTGCGCGGGGGTCGAACGGGCGGTGGAAACCGTGGAGCGACTGCTCGACCTCCACGGGCCCCCGATCTACGTGCGCAAGCAGATCGTCCACAACATCCACGTCGTCCGGGAGTTGGAGGAGCGCGGCGCGATCTTCGTGGAGAGCGAGACGGACGTGCCGCCGGGCGCGCGGATCGTGCTGTCGGCGCACGGCGTGGCGCCGACCGTGTACGCGAACGCCGCTGAGCTCGGGCTCAAGACGACGGACGCCACCTGCCCTCTCGTGACCAAGGTGCACGTCGAGGCCCGTCGCTATGCCGCCGAGGGCTACACGGTCGTCCTGATCGGGCACGCCGGCCACGAGGAGGTGGTCGGGACGATGGGCGAGGCGCCTGAGGCGACGGTGCTCGTGCAGTCCGTCGAGGAGGCCGAGGGGCTCGAGGTGCCCGACCCGGACCGCGTCGCGTACATCACGCAGACGACGCTGTCAGTGGACGAGACCGGCGAGATCATCGCGGCCATCCGGCGACGCTTCCCCAACGCGCGGGCGCCCAAGCGGGACGACATCTGCTACGCGACGTCCAACCGGCAGTGGGCCGTGAAGGACATGCTCGGAGAGGTCGACCTCCTGCTCGTGATCGGCTCGCGGAACTCGTCCAACTCGAACCGGCTCGTCGAGGTTGCCCGCGCCGGCGGCGTCGCGTCCCACCTGATCGACGACGAGACGGACATCGACGAGGGCTGGCTCGAGGGCGTCCGTATCGTGGGGATCACGTCGGGGGCGTCAGCGCCGGAGAAGCTCGTCGAGCGCGTGTGCGACTGGTTCCGGGCCCGAGGCGTCGAGCGCATCGAGCCGTTCAAGTCCGTGCACGAGGACGTGGTGTTCCGCCTGCCGGTGGAGCTTCGCCGCGAGCTCGCGCTGGCGGACGCGCAGCGCTAGCAGCCGCCGCGCGGCCGGGGTCAGACCCCGTCACGCGCCCGTGATGATCCTTCCACAAACGCCCGGAGCCGCCGGAACGCCGCGGGCGGCCGGCCGAACCAGCTCACGACCGTTTCGGTGTCGAGAAACGAGGGCGGCGTCCTCATCCCGATCGTCGCGCCGTAACTGCTCCAGAACCACTGTTCAGGCGTCGCGCAGAGACCGGCGACCACGGGGTTCAGCGCGATGTACCGAAGAACCGCCATCGCGTGCGCCTCGTCCTCGACAGGGAGTCCCGTGTAGCGCTCCGCCACGAGGTGGCCGAACCGAGCGTGCCGGCGGTTGAACGCTTGTGCGTACGGACCGAGAAGGCACTGCATTCCCCGATCGAGGTTCGGTTCAGGCGTCTCGACCAGGAGGTGGTAGTGCGTACCGAGAAGGCAGTACGAGAAGCACCTCCAGCGAAACCGCGCAACGCTGAGGCCGAGCAGCTTGAGGAAGTGCCGGCGATCTTCCACGGTGAGGAACAGATCCGCGCCTCCCGTGCCTCGGCCGATGACGTGGTACATCCCCGAAGGAACGAGCTCGCGAGGCGGGCGTGCCATTGCCCGACCATGCCTTCAGCGGCCAAGCTTGGCGCCCGGCGGTGACACTCTTGTCGCGAAGTCGACGCGGACGCGAGACGGGGTCTGACCCCAGGTCTGGTTGTCTGGTAGGCGGTGGCGAGCTTGCGTACCGCCCACGCCGGTCAGGCATCCGGCCGCGGCTTTCGGCGGTCCTTGCCCGAGCGGCGGTCCGCGCCGGAGCGGCGCTCGCCGTCGAACTGGCGCTCCTGCTGCGTGCGCTGATCCTGGCCGCTGCAGCGGTCCTTGCCGGTGCGGCGGTCACCTTCAGGACGCTCCATGGCCCACCTTGTCGACCAGAGCGGCCCGGAGTTTTAGGGGCCGGCCTTCGCGATCTGTGGATCGGCGGAGCCGCCGTTCGCCTCGATCGAGACGGCGAGCACCTCGTTCCTGATCCACTCGGCGTGCTGCTCGAGCAGGTCGGACTGGTCGGCGGGCAGCGTGACCGAGATGCGGTCGGTGAGCTCGAGCCCCGCCTCCCTGCGCATGCTGTTCAGCCGGTGGATCAGGTCGAGGACGCGTGCCTCGAGCTCGAGCTCCGGGTCGAGACGCGTGTCGAGCGCGACGGTGACGCCGTCCTCAGACGCGACCGCCCAGCCCTCCTTGCCGCGCCGCTCGACCAGCACCTCCTCCGGCTCGAGCTCGCGGTCTCCCACCCGGAAGCGCCCGCCTTCGAGCTCCTCGAAATCGCCCGCGGAGAGCGCAGCGCGGACGGCTCCGAGCTCCTTACCGAGCTTCGGCCCGAGCACCGGCAGGTTCGGCTTCAGGGCGAGCTCCTGCGCCTCCACCTCCCCTTGCTCGACCTCCTTGACGCGGAGCTCGTCACGGATCTCCTCCAGGTGGTCGCCGTTCAGGGTCGCGCCCTGGACGACGAGCCGGCGGAGCGGCTGGCGCAGCTTCAGCCCCGAGGACGAGCGCGCCTGGTGCCCGAGCCCCACGACACGGCGCGCCTCGGCCACCTCGCGGAGCACCGATTCGTCGACCTCTCCCGCCTCCGGCCAGCCGGCGAGGAAGACCGATGCCGGCGCGCCCGCGGCCGGCTCCGCGACCAGCACCCGCCAGAGCCGCTCCGCCAGAAACGGCATCACGGGACCGATCACGCGGACCGCCTGTACGAGCGCCCACCAGAGCATCCCGAACGCGTCCGGATCGTCGCCGTAGAAGCGCCGCCGCGATCGCCGGATGTACCAGTTCGAGAGGTCGTCCACGAACGACTCCCAGGCGCGGACGACTCCCGGCGTCCAGAACCGCTCGTACTCCGCAGTCACCTCCGCGACAAGCTGGTCCGTCCGCGCGACGAGCCAGCGGTCGAGCGGACGCCCGGGCTCCGGCCGCAAGCCCCACTCGGGCCGGTACCCCTCGATGTTCGCGTAGGTGGCGAGGAACGAGACCGAGTTCCAGAACGTCAGGAGCCGCCGCTTGACCTCGTTCGCCGGCCCGTAGCCGAAGTTCACGTTCTGGCTCGGCACCTGCTCGGAGTAGATCCAGCGCATGACGTCAGCGCCCATGCCGCCGATCGCCTCGTTCGCGTCGATCGCGTTACCCGTGGACTTGTGCATCTCCCTGCCGGTCTCGTCCCGGACGCGCTCGTACGCCAGTACGCGCTCGTACGGCGACCGGCCCTCGAGCGTCACCGACATGAACGACATCGAGTAGAACCACAGGCGGATCTGCTCGCGGCTCTCGGACACCCAGTCGGCGGGGAACCACTGCTCCCAGTACGCGTGGTCCGGAAGGTCGGCACCGGTCAACCCTCTAGCCGCGCCGCTTGCGCTCCCCTCCGGCTTGCGATCGGGATTGCGCCAGCCCAGCGTCGAGTACGGGACGATGCCGGCGTCGAGCCAGGCATCGCCGACCTCCGCTATCCGCCGCACGTCTCCGCCACACGACTCGCAGCGCACGGTCACCTCGTCGATCCAGGGCCGGTGCAGCTCGCGGAGCTGGTCGAGGCCTCCGGTTGCCCGCTCCTCGAGCTCCTCGCGTGATCCGATCACGTTCAGCTGCCCGCAATCGCACGGATAGAAGGGCAGCGGCAAACCGAAGTAGCGCTTGCGCGAGATGTTCCAGTCGCCCATGTTCCGCAGCCAGTCGTCCATGCGCTTCGAGTAGAAGCTCGGCGTCCATTCGACGGTCGCGTTCGCGTCCATCAGCGGCTGGCGGATCTCCTCGGCTGAGATGAACCAGTCGTCGACGACGCGGAACAGGAGCGGCGTCTTGCAGCGCCAGCAGATCGGGTAGCGGTGGACGATTCGTCCGGCCTCGACGAGCAGGCCGCGCTCGCGCAGCGACTCGATCACCGGCTCCTCGACCTCGTCGGTAGAGAGGCCTGCGAACGGCTCGTAGCCGGAAACCATTCGCCCTTCCTCGTCGATCGGCGCGAGCACCGGAAGATCGTGCACCCGAGAGAGCTCGAAGTCCTCGGTTCCCGCGCCCGGCGCGATGTGGACGATTCCCGTTCCCTCCGTGAGCGAGACGTCCTCCCACGGGATCACACGATGGGTGACTCCTTCCTGCGCCGCCAGGTCGTCGAAGGGGCCGTCGTATTCGAGCCCGACCAGCTCCTCGCCCCTCGCGATCCGGTCGTACTCGCCGCCCGACTCGGCCAGACGCCAGCCGCCGTCCCGGAGGCCGTACTCGGCGTCCGGCTTCACCGCCGCGGCCACGTTCGCCGGCAGCGTCCACGGCGTCGTCGTCCAGACGATCAGCGCCTCTCCGTCACGCTCCTTGAGGGGGAACCGAACGTAGAGCGAGGGATGGTCGAGCTCACGGTAGTTCTCCTCACCCGCCTGCTCGTGATGGGAGAGCGAGGTCCCGCACCGCGGACACCATTGAGTCGAGCGATGGCCCTTGTACAGCCAGCCCCGCGCGTGTGTCGTCTTGAGAAACCGCCAGATGTATTCGATGTTCGCGTCCGAGAATGTGTAGTAGCTGTTCGGCCAGTCCATCCACATACCGAGGCGCCGCGACTGGTCGGTGATCAGCGCGGCGAACTGCGCCACCCGCTCGATGCAGCGGTCGGCGAACTCGGCGAGGCCGTACCGCTCGATGTCCTTCTTCGAGTTCAGCCCGAGGGACCGTTCGACCTCGACCTCCACGTGGAGCCCCTGGCAGTCGAAGCCGTTCTGGTACCGCTGGTCGAAGCCGCGGAGCGCCTTGTACCGCTGGAAGACGTCCTTCAGCGTCCGGCCCCAGGCGTGGTGGACGCCCATCGGGTTGTTGGCGGTGATGGGGCCGTCGATGAAGCTCCACTTCTCGCCGCCGGCGTTCTGCTCACGCAGCCGATCGAAGATCCGTTCCTCGTCCCACCACGCGAGGATCTCCTGCTCGAGCGCGGGATGGTCGGGCTTGTCGGGCAGCTGCGAGAAGACGGTGTCCGCCATGCGTTCGATTTTACGGAGCGGCGGGAACAGCCCAGCCGGGACGCTCGTTACCCTTCCCGAACCCGTGAACCTGAAAGGAACTCTTCAATGACAGACGCACAGGCGGTAACCGAGGAGACGTTCGACCAGGAAGTGCTCTCCTCCGACACCCCGGTCCTCGTGGACTTCTGGGCCGAGTGGTGCCAGCCGTGCCACATGGTCTCGCCCATCCTCGACAAGATCGCCGAGGAGCGGCAGGGCCAGCTCAAGCTCGTCAAGATCAACATCGACGAGCAGCCCGCGATCGCCCAGCGGTACGGAATCGCCTCGATCCCGACGATGGTCCTCTTCAAGGACGGCGAGCCCGCGGCCGCCGCGCTCGGCGCGCAGCCGAAGGGCGCTCTCGAGCGCCAGCTCGGTCTCTCCGAGAACGGCGCCGGGTAGCCGGCTTTCTCCTGATCAATCCGCGCTCGGGGGACAGCTCCCCGAGCGCGGATGAGCTCGTCGCCGCCGCGGAAGCGCACGCCATCACGACGCACGTCCTGGGTCAGGACGACGACGCCGCCGAGCTCGCGCGCGGTTCCGACGCCGAGGCGCTCGGGATGGCCGGCGGCGACGGGTCGCTCGCACAGGTCGCTCAGGTCGCGATCGAGCGGGAGCTCCCATTCGTCTGCGTCCCGTTCGGCACGCGCAACCACTTCGCGCGCGACATCGGGCTCGACCGCGACGACCCGATCGCGGCGCTCGACGCCTTCGGCGGGCGAGAGCGGCGCATCGACGTGGGCAGGATCGCGGGCGACGTCTTCCTGAACAACGTCAGCCTCGGCCACTACGCGACACTCGTCCACCGGCGCGAGCACCACCGCCGGCGGAGAGACGCATTCGCGCGGCTGCGCGCCCTGCTGTTGACACTCACCAACCGCAAGCCCCTCGGACTGACGATCGACGGCGAGCCGGTCGAGGCGAGCGTCGCGCTCGTCTCGAACAACGACTACAAGCTGGAGCTCCTGTCGATCGGCGAGCGGGAGCGTCTCGACGAGGGAAAGCTCCATCTCTACCTCGCGACCGGCTGGCGGTTCTCCGAGTGGGAGGAGCGCGCCTGCACGTCGCTGACGATCGACGCGGCGCGGCACCGGATCGAGGCGGCGGTCGACGGCGAGCCCGCGGAGTTCGACACGCCGCTCGAGTTCTCGATCGAGCCGCTCGCGCTACGCGTCCTGCTGCCGGCCGCGCCAGGCTGAGATCACGTCGGGAATGTGCGGAAACGCCACGTCGTCCCACGGAATCTCGTCGGGCCGGAAGAAGGCGAACTCCAGGACGTCGTCGTCCGGCGTCGGCACGCCGTCGGCGATCCGCGCGCTCCAGTAGAGATTCAGCGTCGACACCTCGCGCGACCCGACGCGGTACGAGTCCATGAAGATGCCGACGAACTCGGTGTTGCGGAGGCCGATCGCCGCCTCCTCGCGCAGCTCCCGGTGCAGGGCGTCGAGCGGATGCTCGCCCTCCTCGACAAAGCCGCCCGGCAGGTCGAGCTTGCCGGCGGACGGCTCCTGCGCGCGCCTCGCGAACATGACGCGGCCCTCGTCGTCGATCACGAGCGCAGATGCGGTCGGCTTCGGGTTCGCGTAGTTGACGAAGCCGCACTCGGGGCACTCGACGCGGCCCTGCTCGTGCCGGAGCGTCGCCGCGCAGACCGGACAGCGCTTCCAGGCGTCGAGCTCTCCCACGGATCGCAACAATAGGGCCGTGCACGAGGATCCAGAACCCACACCCGAAGAGGAGGAGCAGGCGCTCGAGCAGCTGCCGGAGTCCCAGGCGGCCGAGGGCGCCGGGCCACGAGGACGACGACGCCCCGGGCGAGGACGACCAGGGTTCGTGAGACACGTCCCGGCCTCCGTGACCGAGCTGTCGCGGATCGGCCTCCTGGCGGAGCTTCCGGGCGAGCAGCTGACGCGGCTCGCCAAGCGCATGCGGCGCGAGGAGGTCGGCCCCGGGCAGCCGCTCCTCCGCGAGGGCGACGACGGCGACCGCTTCTACGTCGTCCTGAACGGGCTCCTCTCGGTGACCCAGACCGAGCGTGGCCTGCGCCGCATCCTCAAGCCGGGCGACTACTTCGGGGAAGTCGCGCTGGCGATGGACCTCCCGCGGACCGCCTCGGTCTCGCCGATGACGCTCTCCACGGTCGCAAGCTGTGACCGCGAGACGTTCGACGAGCTGATCCGGCCGCTCTTCGCCGAGTCCTAGGAGGATTTCACGCCGAGGGGCAGCGACCAGAGCTTCACCTTCGCCTGGCGTCCCCGCACCTCCATCTCGTCCACGAACACCAGGTCGTCCAGCTCCTGCTGGAGGAGTTGGACAGTCGTGTCGGAGATGAACACCGAGTGCGGCGTGCCCTTCGTCATGCCCTGGAGGCGCGCCGCGGTGTTGGTCGTGTCGCCCAGCGCCGTGTACTCCATCCGGTTCGCCGAGCCGACGTTCCCCGAGATGACGTCGCCGCTGTTCAGTCCGATCCCCATGTAGAAGCCGCTGGCGATCTCGCGCTCCTCGAGCCACTGGTTGAAGCTCGGCAGCCGCACCTCGAGCATCTCGCGGGCGGCGGCGATCGCGCGGTCCGCGTGGTCGGCCTGTTCGATCGGAGCGCCGAAGACGGCCATGATCCCGTCCCCCTCGTACGAGACGAGCGTCCCGGCGTGAGCGTGGATCGCCTTCGTCATCTCGTCGAGATAGTGGTTGACGATCTGCACGACCTCGGCGGCCGGCAGGGCCTCTGAGACGGACGTGAAGCCGCGAAGGTCGGTGAACATCACGGTCGCCTCCATGTTCACGCCGCCCAGGCGGAGGTCGCCATCCGTCCGCTTCAGCACGTCGTCCACGACCGCGGCCGGCACGAAGCGGGCGAACACGTCGCGGACCCGCTCGCGCTCGAAGGCCGCCAGGAGGTAGTGGGCGCCGATGGAGCCCACCGACGACAGCACGAGCGCACCGAAGGGATAGACGAACGAGATCACGTAGCCGGCGTTGAAGCTCAGCTGCGTCGCGACGAGGAACGCCGCCGCACCGACGATCGCGAGGATCAGCGTTCCGCGCAGGGACAGCCTGATGCCGGTGAGCGCCGGAAGCAGCCCGAGAACGAGGATCAGCATCACGTTCAGCCAGCCCGCCGACTTCTCCAGCGGCAGGCCGTCGAGGATCGTCGCGACCGCGTTGGCCTGGATCTCCGGCCCGGGCATCAGGTCGTCGCCGAACGAGACCGGGTGGACGTCCTGCAGCGACGGCGCCCAGGGCCCGACGACCACGATCCTGTCCTTGAAGAAGCCCGGCTCGAACTTCCCGTCCAGCACGCGGGAGAACGAGACGGAGGGAATCGTTCCGACTGGGCCGCGGTAGTCGATGAGGCTCCGCTCGCCGGAGAACGGCTCAAGCAGCGTTTCGGTCGCGCGTTCGGCGGTCGCGACCGAGAAGCTCTTCAGGCGGTCGAGCTCGAACGGGACGCGGCGGATGATCCCGCCAGGGTCGTCGTCGAAGTTCCCGTTCCCGACCCGCGTCCGCCCGTACTCGATCCCTTCGTCGCCGCCCAGGAAGTTCGGCTCGCCGGCCTCGCCGACCTCGGTGGTTGCGAACACGACGTTGCCGGCCGCGCGCGCCGCATCCATGAGGGCGTTGTCCTCCTCCGGATCCTGCGAGGGCTCGCTGAACTGGACGTCGTACGCGATCACCTTGGCGCCGTCCTCCTTCAGCCGCGTGATCATCCGGCCGTGATTCGAGCGCGGGAACGGCCACTGGAGGTTGAGCTCGTCGAAGGTGACGTCGTCGATCTTCACGACGGCGAGGTCCTGCCGGGGCGACTGCTCGCCCCGGATCGAGAACCGCGCGTCGACCGTGTCCAGGTCGAGATCCTCGAAGACGCTTGTCCCATAGGCGACCAGCCACAGGCCGGTGGCCCCGAGCCCGACGGCGAGAAAGAGCGCTACGCGAAGGCGCCTGCGACCGGATGTCATCGGGACAACTCTGGCGGAGGGCCCGGCTGCGGTCTAGGGACTAGCCGCGGGGCAGGTTCGGGAATGCCCAGACGAGGAGGATGACGCTGATCGCGATCATCGCGATGCCGAGGCCTAGGATCTCCATGCTGCGACAATCGGTTCCCGACGCCGTTCGCCTTGAAGCCGGCGTCCCTCGTTCGAGGGATGCCCGGGTTCGAGGGACGGCCGATCTGACCCCGAAGGGGTCAGGACAGCTTTGCCGTCAACTGCCGCCAAGATCCCCGTCTACCGAGGCAAGTTCGGCCCTGAACAGGCCGAGCGCCTGCTCTGGCGTGCCGGCTTCGGGCCGCGCCGCGGCCAGGCCGAGGAAGCTCGCCAAGAAGGGGCTGAACGAGGCCGTTCGCGCGCTGACCGCGCCCGGACGCCAGCGCTTCGTCGGTCCCCGCCCCAGCGACGAGAAGGGCCGGCCGCTGGCGCCGCGAGATGCCTGGGGCCACGACCATCTGTGGTGGCTCGACCGCATGGTGCGCGGCAACCGGCCGCTGATGGAGCGGATGACGCTCGTCTGGCACGACTGGTTCGCCACCTCGAACGAGGGCGTCGGCTCGCAGAACCTGATGCTCCGGCAGAACGCGCTCTTCCGCCGCTACTGGCTCGGCTCCTTCCGACAACTCACGCGGCGGTCACCCGGGATCCGGCGATGCTCCTCTGGCTCTCGGGGACCGACAACACGAAGTGGTCGCCGAACGAGAACTACGCCCGTGAGCTGATGGAGCTCTTCACGCTCGGCGCCGGGCGCGGCTACTCCGAGCGCGACGTCCGCGAACAGGCCCGCGCGCTGACCGGGTTCCGCAACGACTGGCGCGAGGGCGTCGGCCCGACGCGCTTTCGCTTCGACAGCGAGCGGCACGATCTCGGCACGAAGCGCGTCTTCGGCCGGCGCGGCGAAGTTCGACTGGCGCGACTCCGTCGAGCTCTGCGTCAAGCATCCGCGCCACCCGTCCTTCTTCGTCACGAAGCTCTGGGGCTACTTCATCCCGACGACCCCGCCGGCCGCGGGACTCGCCGCGCCTCGAGCGGCTCTACGTACGGAGCGGACTACACCGCCCGTCCGGTCGTCGGGCGATCCTCACGCACCCGCTGCTGTACGAGGGCCCGCGAATGGTGAAGCCGCCGGTCGTCTACACTCGCGGGGCTCCTGCGCGCCTCCGGCCGCGCCATCGACACGGAGTCGTGGACATGGCTCTGCGCGAACGCCGGCCAGCAGCTCTTCTACCCGCCGAACGTCTCGGGCTGGGACGACGACCGCTGGCTCGACACCGCGACGTATCTGGCCCGTTGGGACATCGCCGGCCGGGTCACCCGAACGCCCCGCTCGACCCGAACAAGGTGCAGGCGCCCTTCGACGCCGACAAGCTCGTCGACCGGGCGCTCGGCTTCTGGGGCGATCCGCAGCTCTCGGCGGGCACGCGCCGCGTCCTCCGCAGCTACACCCGCCGCGTCGCTCCGGACGGCCAACCGAACTGGAAGCAAGCGGAGCTACCCGGCGCTCGTCGAGAACTCGCTCCGTCAGCTGATCGCCGTCTCCCCGGACCTGCAGACGTCATGAGCCGCTGCTGCAACGAGTTCACGCGTTCGTCGCTCCTTCGCCGTGCAGTGGCAGAGGCGGGCGTCCGGGCTGCCTGCGATCGAGCCGGGGATGCCGATGCCGGCCGGCACCGGCCTCGACCGTCGCGACCTCTGCTTCGCTCGGCGGGCCTCACGCTGGCCGTGTACGGCGCCGGCTCGTTCGCGCTGCCGGGCTTCGAGACCGGCATCCTCGAGGCGGCCTCCGCCGCGCCCGCGCAGCCCGTGCTCGTCAGCGTCTTCCTCGACGGCGGCACAGACTCACTCTCGCTCCTTGCGCCCGTCGGCGATCCGGATTACCGCCGACTTCGCCGCGAAGCTGGCCCTGCCGGACTCGGCGCTCGTGTTCACCGAGGATCCCGCGCTGCGCTGGCATCCCGAGGCCGCCGCGCTCCGGACACTCCATCTCGAGGGCAAGCTCACCGTCCTCCCGACCGTCGGCTACACCGACGCGGATCAGTCCCACTTCACGTCGCGCCACTACTGGGAGGTCGGCGCGACGAATCCGGGGCTCCGCACCGGCTGGATGGGGCGGTATCTCGACCAGGCCGGACGGGCGGACAATCCGCTGCAGGGTCTCAGCCTCGACGGCGAGCTCGCGCCGCCGCTCGCGACCCGCAAGGCTCCAGTTGCGGCGCTGCGCGGCGCAGACTGCTATCGGTTCGGGCGTCCGGCGTCTGGGGCGAGGTCGAGCGCAGATGCTCGAGACGCTCGGGGCGCTCGGCCGGGCGCGCGGCGCGCGCGACAAGGCCCTCGCCTCGGTCGCCGGCATCGCGACGCACGCGCAGCGGCTCCGCGCAGCAGCTCGCGCCGTTCAACGGCACCGGGATCACGAGCCCAGTCCCCTACCCGAAGCACCGCAGCAGCTTCCCCTCGCCGGCTCGCCGGTCTCGCGGCGATGCTCGGCGCCGGCCTCCCGCTCCGCTGCGTCGCGCTGCGCGCCTACGGGATGTACGACACGCACGACGACCAGGCGGAACCGCTCGCCCAGGGACTGAAGCTCACCGGTGAGAGCTTGCTCGCGTTCCAGCGCGACCTCGAGGCCCGCGGCCTTGCCGACCGCGTGATCACGCTCGTCTGGTCGGAGTTCGGCCGCCGTGCCGAGGAGAACGGCTCGCGTGGCACGGATCACGGCGCCGCCGGCGTCGGGCTGCTGGTGGGCACCCGCGTCCGCGGGCAGATGATCGGCGAGCTCCCGCGGCTGCGCAACGGGCTCGACAGGGACGGGAACCTGAAGGCGTCGGTGGACTTCCGGAGCGTCTACAGCTCGCTGCTCGAGCAGTGGTTCGACTTCGACGCCGGCGGCGCGATCCCCAACGCCCGGGCCTACAAGCGGCTCCAGCTCGTCAGGTGAGGCGTCTCGCCCTTCTCGGCTTGACGCTTGCGGCACTCGTCGCTGCCGCACACCCGGTGCTCGCCGCGCGCCCGCCCGCGCGCGTGCAGGTGACGGCACTCGAGTTCGAGTACCGGCTGTCCCGACTGACGGTCCAGCCAGGGGCCGGCGCTGATCCAGCTCGTCAACTACGGCGAGGACGAGCACGATCTCTACGTGCACCGCATCGGCGGAACGAGAACGTTTCGCGTGAGGAGAATCCTCCCGGGCGAGCGGGCGACGTTGTCGATCCGCCTCCGCCCTGGCCGCTACCGGCTCTGGTGCGCGTGTCAGGACCACCGCTCCCGCGGCATGCGGGCCACGCTGCGGGTCAGGCGCTAGAGCGAGCTAGTAACAGAGTGTTACTAGGCCCCCGCGGCCGCCTGGGAAGGGGCTTCGAACGGTTCGTAACACAGTGTCACTTGCCGTTTGAGGCGAGCTCGGAGATCACAGCGTCCGAGAGTCGGGGCCACGCTTCGAGCGCCCAGTCGCCGAAGTCGAGATCCGTGAGCGCCGCCAGCGCGAGCCGCCGTTCCGGGTCGACCCAGAGGAAGGTGCCGCTGCCGCCGAAGTGGCCGAACGTCCGCTCCGACGCCTGGGTGCCCGTCCAGTGGCCGGGCTTGCGGTCGCGGAGCTCGAGCCCCAGCCCCCAATCGTTCGGGTCGAAGCGCCCGATCCCGGGGATGACGCCGCCGAGGCCGGGGAACTGGACGGTGGTCGCCTCGTCCAGCGTCTCCGGCGCGACCAGCGTCGGCGCGAGCAGCTCCCGCCCGAGCCGGAGGACGTCGTCCAGCGTCCCGTCGACGCCCGCCGCGGGCGAGCGCTCGAGCGTGGCGGCCATCCCGAGCGGGTCGAAGACCGCCTGGCGGAGGTAGTCGGCGAAGGGCATCTCCGCACGGCCCTCGACGAAGCCGGCGAGCACCTCGAAGCCGCTGTTGGAGTAGATCCGGCGCGTCCCGGGCTTCTGGATCGGCTCCGTTCCCTCGAACGGAAGCCCCGAGGCGTGTGCGAGCAGATGGCGGACCGTCGAGCCGGGCGGCCCGGCGGGCTCGTCCAGGTCGACCGTTCCTTCCTCGGCCGCAACCAGCACGGCGAGCGCAGTCGCCGGCTTCGTGACCGACGCCCAGCGGAAGCGCCGGCCGCTGTCGCCGTGCGTCGCGACCACCTGACCGTCGCCGACCACTCCGGCCGCAGCGTTTTCAGCAGGCCACTCGTCCAACTGGCGCAGCGCCTCCACGGCGGCGGATACTAGGCCCGTGCCGCACCGTCGCATTCCGGGCCACTCGCCCTACGAGTCGATCATGGGCTACTCGCGCGCCGTCGTCGCAGGCGATCACGTCTACGTCGCCGGAACGGCGCCCATCCCGGCAGACGGGAGTGACCCGCCGGAGAGCGGGTACGAGCAGACCATGCTCTGCCTGGAGATCGTGAAGGGTGCGCTCGAGCGGGCGGGCTCCCGCCTCGAGGACGTGGTCCGGACGTGCGTCTACCTGACCGACGCGTCGGCCTTCGACGAGATGGCGCGGGCGCACGGAGAGGTCTTCCGGGAGATCCGCCCCGTCAACACGACCGTCGTCATCGCCGGCCTCGTGGATCCGCGCTGGCTCCTCGAGCTGGACGTCGTCGCCGTCCTGTCAGACTGAGCCGCCATGAAGCAGGCCTGGCCCGCGTCGATCACCGGAGTCGAGGGTTTCGCGGCCGGCGGCAGCGTGCTCGACCACAAGTTCGGTCAGGGCGAGCCGTACACGCTCGGCGTCGAGGAGGAGTACATGCTGCTCGACGGCGAGAGCTTCGACCTCGTCCAGCGGATCGACACCGTCCTGGCCGCGTTCGTCGGCCACGAGGCCGAGGCGCGCATGAAGCCGGAGCTGATGCAGTCCACGCTCGAGGTCGCGACACCCGTGTGCCGGACCGCGGGAGAGGCCGATCGCGAGCTCCGCCGGCTCCGCGCGGCCGTCAAGCAGATCGCGGGCGAGAACGGCCTGCGCATGGGCTCCGCCGGAACGCACCCCTTCAGCCTCTTCGAACGTCAGCGCATCACGGCGCGCGACCGGTACCGCGCGCTCGTCGACCAGATGCAGTACGTCGCCCGCCGCGAGCTGATCTTCGGCCTCCACGTCCATGTCGCGGTCGACGACCCCGACAAGGCGATCCACGTGGTCAACGGGCTGCTGGTCGAACTGCCGCTGCTGATGGCGCTCTCGGCGAGCTCGCCTTTCTGGCGCGGCGAGCCGACGGGGCTCGCCTCCACCCGCCAGCCGATCTTCGCCGCCTTCCCGCGCTCAGGCCCGCCGCCGCGGTTCCGCGACTACGAGGACTACGCGGAGGTGGTCGGACAGCTGGAGAAGACCGGGTGCATCGCCGACTACACGCACATCTGGTGGGACATCCGGCCCCACCCCCGGCTCGGCACCGTGGAGATCCGGATCTGCGACTGCGTCACCCGCGTCGAGGACGCCGTCGCCATCGCGGCGTTCTGCCAGGCGCTCGTGAAGTACTACTGCGAGCTCGCGGACCAGGAGGGTGGCATTCCCGGGTACCACCGGATCCTGACCACGGAGAACAAGTGGCTCTCGGTGCGCTACGGGCTCGAGGCCCCGATCATGGACCTTCCCACCGGAGCCCGGAACCGCGTCGCGATCGCCCAGCTCGTGCGGCGCCGCCTCGACGACATCGAGCCGCACGCGAAAGAGCTCGGCTCGGACGGCGAGCTGGAAGGGATCCGCGAGATCCTGCGCCGCGGCAACGGCTCGGATCGCCAGCTGCGCGTCTACAACGCGAACCGGGACATCGTCGAGGTCGTCCGCGAGATCGCGGATGCCACGGAGGACATCTAGGCCGCCCGACCCGAAAACGGCATAGCCAGCTCGCCGTCGAAGCATCAGAGTAGAACCATGGCTCGGGACCCCTCGCCGTCCGAGGCACGTAGACCGGAGGATGGACCTCCGAGACGCCAGCGCTCGTACAAGGAGCGCGCCATGGCCGGGTTGCGAGCCGACGAGGGCGCCTGGATCGCAGGCGCCCAGGCGGGGTCGCTGCCCGACCTCGAGGCGCTGTTCCGTGAGCACTGGCCCCGCGCCTACCGCGCGGCGTACCTGGTCGTCCACGACGGCGCAGCGGCCGAGGACATCGCGCAGGAGGCGATGCTGTCCGCGATCCGAACGCTGGACCGATTCGACCGCCGCCGTCCGTTCGGGCCTTGGCTGCACCGGATCGTCGTCAACCGCTCGATCGACTGGGCGCGCACTCGAGCGCTTCGGGCCGAGGTCGGCGAGCCGCCGCTCGAGCTCGCTGCCTCCGACGGGATCGCCGAAGGGGCGCCCTACTCGCAGCCGCTGCTCGCGGCGCTGGGTGAGCTGTCGCCGGAGCACCGAGCGGTGATCGTCCTCCGGCACCTGCTGGAGTACACGCCGGGCGAGATCGCGCGGATGCTCGACCTCCCACGCGGCACCGTGAACTCCCGGCTCCGCCGCGGGCTGGACGAGCTGGCCGACCGGCTCGAGGTCGACGAGGACACGACGTGACCGAGCGGGAGCTCCGCCGCGCGCTGCTGGGGATCCAGCCACCGGACGAGCTCGGCGCCCAACGGCGGTCGTGGCAGCTGGCGCGTGCCGCGTTCGACGAGCGGGAGCCGACGCCGTGGGCGAGGCGGCACGCAGGCCTGCTGCTTGCGGCAGCCGCCGCCATCGCGCTTCTCGCCGCACTGCTGAGCCCGCCGGGCCGCGCGGTGATCTCGGACGTTCGCGAGGCAATCGGGACGGAGAAGAAGGTGACGGGCGTTCCTCAGACACGCCCGGCGCTCTTCTCCCTGCCGGCCGAAGGACGCGTGCTGGTCACGGCTCCGCGCGGGGTCTGGATCGTCGAGGCCGACGGCTCCAAGCGAAGGCTCGGCGACTTCGACGAGGCGTCGTGGTCGCCGCGCGGGCAGGACGTGGTCGCCACCTCGCGTAGCCAGCTCGCCGCCGTCCGGCCGAAAGGCGCCGTCCGATGGACGCTCGCCCGGCCCGCGGTCCACGACGCCCGCTGGTCGCCGAGCGGCTCCCGGATCGCGTATCTGAGCGGATCGAACCTCCGCGTGGTCGCGGGCGACAAGACCGGCGACCGGCGGTTCGACGGCGCCGCCGGCGTGGCTCCCGCCTGGCGGCCGGGAGACCAGCACGTCCTGGCGTACGTCGACCCCTCGGGAACGCTGAGAGTGCGGGAGACCGACACCGGGCGGACGCTCTGGAGCGCGAGGGTTCGGGCGACGCCGGCGCACCTCGAATGGTCCGCGGACGGCGAGAGACTGCTCACGGTCGTCCCGCTGTCGCCGAGCCGGTTCGCACTCACCGTCTACGACGAGGCCGGCCGCCGCCTCCAGTCGCTCCCGCTTCCCGGTGCCTTCGCCGATGCGGCGTTCGCGCCGGACGACCACCGCATCGCGCTGGTCCGCAGAGAGCGGGTGGAGAACGGCGAGGCGAGCGAGCTCCTCGTGCTGGACGGGGACAGCATCCGCGCACAGACACCCGTCTTCAGCGGCCAAGGCCGCTTTGCCGACGTCGCGTGGTCGCCGGGCGGCCGGTGGCTGCTCCTGGGTTGGCAGAGCGCCGACCAGTGGCTGTTCATCCGCTCGACGGCGGTCGAGAAGATCAAGGCGGTCTCGAGTCTCGCGCAGCAGTTCGATCCGGGCGGGGCCGGTACCGGGCGGTTCCCTCGAATCGAAGGCTGGTGCTGCCGCGGTTAGGCTCCGGCCGTGCTCGCGACCGGCGACCGGATCCCCGACGTCGACGTGTGGCTCGCGCCCCGCGAGGGCGTCTCCGTGCACGACCTGGTCTCCGAGGGCGCGATCCTCGTCCTCTTCTACCTCTTCGACTGGTCGGGCACCTGAACGAACGAGATGGAGCTCCTGCGTGACAGGAGCAAGGAGTTCGAGGATGCCGGCGTTCGGGTCATGGCGGCCTCGCGCGACTCGGCGTGGTCGCACGTCGCGTGGATGCAGGCGCTCGACCTGAACTTTCCGCTGCTCTCGGACTGGAACGGCGACGCGGTGCGCGGGTTTGGGGTCGCGCGGGACTATCGGGGGATGCGCGACGTCGCGCAGCGGTCCGCGTTCCTGATCGATACCGGCGGTACGGTCCGCGGCGCATGGGCCTACGAGGACGGCGACGTTCCGGACGTCGACGAGCTGCTCGCGGCCGCGCGGGCCTTGTCGGACTCGTCCTAGCCGTCTACCTCGCCGCCGGCGTCGTCTCGACGTGGCCGGCGCTGCAGGACGCGAGGTCGGACTTCCTCGCGGAGGGGTTGGAGGGGCTGCCCGGCGCGGCGGCTCCCGGCGACCACCTCCAGACGGTTTGGCAGCTCTGGCTCCCGGGCCACCAACTGGGTCGCGGAGCGGCACCGTGGCTCGATCCCTACAGCTTCCAGCCCGAGGTGGAACCGCGGGTGAACTTCGCCGGCTGGCCGTTCGGCGTCGTCTTCGGGCCGCTGAAGGGCCTCTTCGGGACGGTCGTCGCCTGGAACGTCTTCGTGCTGCTCGGCTACCTCGGAGCCGGGGGCCTGACATTCCTCTGGCTCCGGTCGCTCGGGCTCGGTGTCGGCGCCTCGCTGGCCGGCGGGTTGGTGTTCGCGCTCGCGCCGTACCGGGCCGTGCAGGGCGGGGCCGGCCACCTGCTCGCATGGATCGGGATGCTGCTTCCGCTCTCGCTCTGGGCGTGGGAGCGCCGCCTGTACTGGCTCACGGCCGCGGCGCTCGCGACCATTCCGCTCTCGGGACAGGTGCATCTGGCGCTCGGGGCGCTGCCGTTCGTCGTGGCGTACGCGTTGGTGCGGGGCGGCGACCGGCGCTGGGCCGGAGGGGCGTTGGCGGCCGGCGTCGCCGCCGGGATCCTCGTCTGGGCGGCCTCGATCCGCGGCTCGATCGGCTCGTCGCGCTCGTTCGCGCAGGTGGAGCGTTACTCGGCCGACCTGGCGGACTTCATCTCGCGAGATCCGCGCCACGGACTCGAGCCGTTCGTGTTCGTCGGGTGGCTCGTCCCGCTCCTGGCGCTCGTGGGGCTTGTGTTCCATGTGACGAGGACGACTGTTTTTCTCGCCTGTTCAGCCCTCGTCGTCTGTGTGCTCGCACTGGGAGCCAATCTCCCCGGGTACGAGACGGCGTGGGAGACGTTGCCGGGTCTGGGGACAACAAGGGTTCCCGGGAGGCTGATGCCGATCGCCTGCCTCGCGATCGCTGGGCTCGCGGCGTTCGGAGTGGCGGAGCTGGCTCGTCACATGGAACACAAGGCCCTCGGCGCCGCCGCCGCGGTCGCGGCGCTCGCGCTCGTCGCGGTCGACCTCCGCGCCGGCGTCACGGCCTACCGGCCGACTCCCGCGGACGAGGGGAACCGCGCCTACGCGGCGCTTGGGCGAGAGGAGGGCGGGCGGCTGCTCGAGCTGCCGGTCCACGCGCCGGACCGCCAGGAGGCGAGCGTCTACCTCTACTACGCGATGCAGGCGCCGCGCGAGCGGCCCGCCGGCTACTCGACCGTTGCGCCGAAAGACGCGGCGCGAGTCCTGCGCGAGCTGCAGCCGTGCGCAGACGTGCGCGACCTGGCGGAGCTCGGCGTGCGGTACCTGGCCGTCTACGGCCGTCCTCGGTGCGGCGTCGCCGGGCGGCTCCTCGCCCGCGACGGCCCAGTCGCGCTCTACGAGGCGTACATCCCCGTAGGCTTCTAACGTGGAGCTCGAGAGCTACACGTTCGTGCTCTTGCGCCGTGGACCGCGCGCCGACGAGTTCACCGAGCCCGAGCTCGAAGACCTCCAGACGGGGCACCTCGCGTTCCTCGGACGCATGCACGAGGAGGGTCACATGGTGCTGGCGGGGCCCTTCCGCGACCAGGAGGACGAGACCAAGCGTGGCCTCTGCGTCTACCGGACGAGCATCGAGGAGACGAAGGCGCTGATCGAGGACGGGGACCCTTCGGTGCGAGCCGGCCGCATGTCCGTCGAGGTGATGAACTGGCTCACCCGTAAGGGCGCACTCGGTTGAGCGAGGGGCGCCTCGTCCGGGGCGAGGACGGCGTGACCCGCTGCTTCTGGGGCTCCTCGCCGCCCGAGTACCAGGCCTACCACGACGCCGAGTGGGGCTTCCCCGTCGACGACGACCGCCGTCTCTTCGAGAAGCTCGTCCTCGAGGGGTTCCAGTCCGGGCTCTCCTGGCTGACGATCCTGCGCAAGCGCGAGAACTTCCGGCAGGCGTTCGCCGGTTTCGACTTCGAGCAGGTCGCCCGGTTCGGCCAGCAGGACGTCGAGCGGCTGCTCGCCGATGCCGGGATCGTCCGCCACCGTGGAAAGATCGAGGCGGCGATCAACAACGCGCAGCGCGCCGTCGAGCTCGTGGACGAGGAGGGCTCACTCGCCGCCTACGTGTGGCGCTTCGAGCCCGACGACTCCAGCCGGCCGAAGCGACTGACGTGGGACGTGCTCATGGAGATGGCGCAGACGCCGGAGTCGAAGGCGTTCGCGAAAGACCTCAAGAAACGCGGCTGGCGCTTCGTCGGGCCGACAACGGTCTATGCGTTCATGCAGGCGATGGGCCTCGTCAACGACCACCTCCACGGCTGCGACGCTCGCGAGGCTGCGGAGCTGGCGCGCACCGAGTTCGACCGGCCCCGCTGAAGTTGGAGTACTTCTTCTACTGCCGCGACAAGCCGGGAACAGCCGAGTTGCGGCTGCAGCTTCTCGAGGCCCATTGGTCGTTCATGGACGACTACGCCGAGGGGATGATCGCCCGCGGTCCGACGCTCGCCGACGACGGCGTCACACCGACGGGCAGCCTGCACATCGTCGACCTGCCCGATGCGGATGCAGCGAGTGTGTTCGCGTTCGAAGAGCCCAACTACAAGGCCGGGGTGTACGCCGAGGTGCTGGTAAGGCGCTGGCGGAACGCGCTCGGTCGGACCATGTGGCAGTTCGCCGGAGAACCCGAGAGCGTGCGCTTCCTCGTCATCGCCCACGGAAAGCCGAACCAGGGCGACGGTGGCTGGGACGTGACCGCGCTCGCGGATCGCATGATCGTGTGCGGACAGCTCCTCGCCGAGGACGGCTCAACCTGGGTCGGCGACGCGCTGGCGGTCGAGTCGCCCTCCGCGGCTGCCGTGGAGGAGCTCCTCGACCTCCCAGGGCGAGCAGGGCTCTACGAGCACGTCGAGATCCACCGCTGGCAATTCGGCGGGCGCGCGTGAGACGAGCGCGCGCCGGCGTCGTCCGAGTCGATCGGCCGGGGGAGCGGCGCGAGCGCTTCATCAGGATCGACCCGCCGCCCACTTCGATCGGCCTACCTAGCCCCTCTTCTCAAAGGCGCCTGCCATCTCTATCGTCGGTGGATGACGTGGGGAGCGACCGGATTCTCGCTGCCGGCGCTCGAGCTCTTCCCTGACTCGGCCGCGAGTGAACACGGAGAGCTCTCGCTCGGTGGTGTCACGGCGTCGCGGCTCGCCGAGGAGTTCGGCACGCCTCTCGTCGTCTACTGCGAGCAGACGCTCCTCGCGCACGCCGAGGCGTATCGCAGCTCTGCCCCCGACGCGCTCCTGCTCTATAGCGTCAAGGCGTTTCCGAACGTGGCGATCCTGGAGCTCGTCGCCGGCGCGGGCTACGGCGCCGACGTCTCTACGGCCGGCGAGCTCGCGTTCGCGCTCCGCGCCGGCATTCCGGGAGATCGCATCGTGCTCCACGGGAACAACAAGAGCGACGAGGAGCTTGCCGCCGCGGCAGCGGCCGACGTCCGCTACGTCGTTCTCGACGCCCCAGACGAGGCTGCGCGGGCTGCCACGGCGGGAGTCGAGCGTGTGCTGGTCCGCGTGACCCCCGGGATCGAGGCAGAAACGCATGCGGCGATCACGACCGGCCATCGCGGCTCGAAGTTCGGGCTGCCGCCCGAAGACGCTCTCGAGGCGATCGACGTGGCCCGCGCCGCGGGCCTCGAGGTCGCCGGCCTGCACGTGCACATCGGCTCGCAGCTGCTCGAGACGGCGGCTGTACGGACGACCATCGCCTGGCTGGCGGCCTTCGCAACCGAGTGTCGGACGCGCCTCGGTTGGGTGCCGGGCAGCATCGACCTCGGCGGCGGCCTCGGCGTCCAGCACGTGCTCAAGGAGGAGGCTCCGTCGATCGAGACGTTCGTGGGCGCTCTGATCGAGCGAGTCGCGGAAGAGTGGGAGCGGCACGAACTTCCGAGTGCCGACCTCGTCCTCGAGCCCGGCCGCTCGCTCGTCGGACGAGCGGGTGTGACGCTCTACAGAATCGGCGTCGTCAAGCGCGCAAGCGAACGCGTCACGTACGTTGCGATCGACGGAGGCATGTCGGACAACCCACGACCGCAGCTGTACGGCGCGTTGTACAGCGCGATGGTCGCCGAGCGGATCGACGATCCTCCGACCGGCGTCTTCTCGGTCTGCGGCAAGCACTGCGAGTCCGGGGACGTCCTCATCGACGGAGTCCGGCTCGCGTCTCCGCGGCGCGGAGATGTCCTCGCAGTGCCCGCGACCGGTGCGTACACGCTTGCGATGTCTTCCAACTACAACGCGGTGCCGCGCCCGGCCGCCGTCCTCGTCTCCGAGGGTGAGGCGCGATTGATTCGCCGACGCGAGTCGATCGAGGACCTCCTCGACCTGGAAGCTCAGTCGACCGACAGCTCAGCTCTCACCGCCGGCGGCGCCGGGACCGACGCAGTCGGCGAGTAGAGACACTTCTGGACGGCACGAGCCGCGTTCACGCTGCCGGCTCTGTCCGGCTCAAGTCGGCGGGCCGTCCGCCGAAGATCATTGTGTGACGACGATGCTCAACCGGGTTCGCGCTCGCCGCCGCCGCGCCGGTGTCGAACTGCTGCTGCTGATGCTCGCGGTCGGCCGCCGCTAGCAAGCGGCGACTAGCCTGAACGGATGGAGTTCCATCAGGGTCGGCTCCTCGATCACGTTCACCTCCGCGTCAGCGACCTCGAGGCCTCCAAGCGGTTCTACCGCGCCGCGGTCGAGGCGCTCGGGCGCTCGCTCACGCGCGAGACCGAAGCCGCATTTCTGCTCGACGAGCTCTACATCAGCGCAGACGGTGAGCCGTCGCGCGTGCACATCGCGTTTCAGGCAGCCGACCGGGACGCCGTACAGCGTTTCTACGACGCGGCTCTCGCTGCCGGCGGCCGCGACAACGGGCCGCCCGGCGAGCGCGACTATCACCCGGGCTACTACGCCGCCTACGTCCTCGATCCGGATGGAAACAACGTCGAGGCCGTCTTCCACGGCCCGTCGAAGCGGTCCGCAGCGTCGGTGATCGTCACTCCGGCCTGATCAGATCCTCGCGTCGAGCTCGCACCCCGAGCCCGGCCCGACGACTCGTCCGCCGACGACGCCCGACCCGCTCGCGCAGTACAGCTGGTCACCGGGGAAGGCGACCGGATGGTTGTCGTACGAGAACAGGTCGATGCCGAGGAAGCAAGCTGACGCGTTCACACAGGTCCGCCGATCGCTGCCGACCGGCAGGAGGGGCAGGCTCACGCCGTCCCTCGTGAACTCCGTGATCGTGGTGTCGATGCGCTGCTTCGTCGTCTCGCACCGAACGCCGACGAGCAGGGTCGCAAGCACGATGTAGTCGTCGATCGAGGGCTCGACGACAAAGGTGCAGTCGGCCGCCGAATCCGGGGGAGGAGGCGGCGGAGGGGGCGGCTTGCGCTTGCCGGCGGCGATGCCGGGGATCGCCAGCGCAAGGGTCAGCGCGAACAGGACGGAAAGGCGCAGGGCGCTCATCGTTTCCTCCCTCTCGAGTTCTCTCTCCCAGACGGACTACGGGGTGGTCGCGGGTCCCGGTTCGCGGCGATAAGGAGAACTGATCAGCTTCTCGGCCCGACGGGCCCTCCGCGGGTTGAGCACCGCTAGAGCGGCACCGTGACCCGGCTGGGGGCACCGAACTCGGGCGAGAGGAGGACCTCGCCGTCCGAGGTGAAGCGAGGCTTCCCCAAGAGCTCGAAGCGCTCCCAGACATCGTGAGGTGGAACCCAACCCTTCTCGACCTCACCGAAGACGTCGACCTGGCGGTGGGACCCTGAATCGACGCCGACGAAGGTGAGGCGGCCACGCTTGAACGTTCCGCCCGGAGTCGGCTCGGTTTCAGGAGTCTCGCCCGGTTCCGGCAGCCACCACCACGTGAAGCCCTCCGAGATCGCGACGAGCCTGCCGTCCGGGCTGAACGTTGGTCCCTGGACGGCGTTCGTTTCCCGCGTCGTGTAGCCCTCACTCTCGAGCTGCCTCGCGGCGCCGTGCTCGAGTGACACGAGGTTGACGCCTCCCTCGGATTGGTGCCACCAAAGGACGGCAGCGCGGTCGCCGCGCGGGGACAACGAAACGTAGGTGTTGCAACACGCCCATGGCCTCACGACGCACCGACTGGTCAGCCCACGCTCCGGCCACGACCGAAGCTCGAAGTCGTCTCCGTACTCGCCGACCAAGAGCGCGACCGTGGCGCCGTCCTGCGACCAAGAAATCGATTTGGCTCGCGGGCGCCAGACCAGATCGCCGGTCTCGAGATCCCAGACGCAGCATTCCTCTCTCACCACCTCCGACACCTCCGCCGCAATCAGACGACCCGACGGGTGCCGGCCGTGGATCCAGAAGTCGTCGAGGTTGCGGAGCGCTTCAGGATCCGCCGAGGGCATGCTGCGAGCTCCGTCTACATGCCCATCGCGTGGAAGCCGCTGTCCACGTACAGCGTCGTGGCCGTGACGTTGTCGGCCTCGTCGGAGAGGAGATAGGCGGCCGCGGCGCCCACGTCGTCCGAGTCGATCGGCCGGTGGAGCGGCGAGCGCTCCTCGACGATCGACTCCATCGTCGGGAAGCCGGCGATCGAGCGGGCCGCGAGCGTGCGAACGGGACCTGCCGAGATCGCGTTCACCCGGATGTTCTTCTGGCCGAGGTCCCAGGCGAGGTACTGGACGGACGAGTCCAGCGCCGACTTGGCGACGCCCATCACGTTGTAGTGCGGCACGGCACGCAGGCCGCCCAGGTACGTCATCGTCAGGATCGAGCCGCCGCCGGCCGCCTCCATCAGCGGCTCAGCCGCCCGCGACAGAGCGACGAGCGAGTAGGCGCTGACGTCGAGCGCCATCCAGAACCGGTCTCGGGGCGTGTCCGTGAAGCGCCCTTCGAGATCCTCGGCGGCCGCGAAGGCGACGGAGTGCACCAAGATGTCCAGCCCGCCGTCGAACGTCTCCCCCACCTCCCGCAAGACCCGGTCGACATCTTCGTCCGACCGGACGTCGCAGGAGGTGATCAACGGGCTCGAGACCGATTCCGCGAGCTCTCGGACGCTCTTCTCGATCCGCTCGCCTTGGTAGGTGAAGGCGAGCTGGGCGCCTTCCTCCGCGAGGCGCCGGCCGATCGCCCACGCGATCGAGCGCTTGTTCGCAACACCGGTCACCAACCCGCGCTTGCCTTCGAACCTCCCGGCCACAAGACGATCCTAAGCTGTGGCCACAAAACGCTCCCAACCTGTGGCTACCCTGTTGTTCTTGCGCCGTCAGCTCGTGCTCATCGTTCCGATCGCGGCGCTTGCCCTCGCAGCGTCGGCGTCCGCGGCTCTCCAGCCCGTCGACCGCACCTTCGGCGAGGTCACGGTACCCCGGGTCACGAAGGGAACGCTCACGGTTCCGCAGGCGCAGCGCTCGGGCCAGGTCACGGTGATCGCGACGCTGAGGCTGCCGCCGCTCGCCGCCGCGCACGGGCCTGGGCTCTTCGCGACGCTCGGCCAGAGCAGGCTGGACACCGCAAGCGCCTCGTCGCGTGCGTATCTCGCGCGCATCCACGCGGAGCAGGCCACCGCCGCCCGAGCGATCCGCACGGCGATCCCCGGCGCGCAGCTCGGCTACCGGTTCCAGATGGTCCTCAACGGGATCACCGTGCACCTCCCCGTGCGGCGCCTCCCTCGGCTGCACGCACTCGGCTCGGTCGCCCGCGTCTATCCCAGCGTGCGGCACTACCTCAAGACGAACCGCAGCCCCGGCGTCATCGGTGCCACAGCCTTCACAACCTCGAGCGGCGCGACGGGCGCCGGCGTGAAGGTTGCGGTCGTCGACGACGGGATCGACCAGACGAACCCCTCCTTCAACGCGAGCGGGTTCGCCTACCCGGCGGGCTTCCCGAAGGGGCAGCGTGCCTACACGACGCCGAAGGTGATCGTGGCGCGGAGCTTCATCCTCCGTGGAACGGGTGCGCGGAGCCAGTTGCCCGTCGATCCCCGAGCCTCCTTCCACGGGACGCACGTCGCAGGGATTGCCGCGGGCCGCGCCGGGACCGGTTCGCCCGGCGGGCGCGATCATCCGCCGACCACGGGGCTGAGCGGCGTGGCGCCGAACGCGTGGATCGGGAACTACCGCGTCTTCAACGTCCCGACCCCGGCCGGGCACATCTCGACGACCGGGCAGACGGTCGCGGCGTTCGAGCAGGCCGTCCGCGACGGGATGGACGTCATCAACTACTCGGGCGGCTCGCCCGCCATCGATCCCCGCACCGACGCGATGATCGAGACGATCGCGAACGTGACCCGCGCCGGCGTGGTCGTGGTCGCATCAGCCGGCAACGACCGTGACGACTTCGGCTTCGGCTCGACCGGCTCGCCGTCCACGGCGCCCGAGGCGATCGGCGTGGCGGCAACCTCCAACACGCACGTGTTCGCGCCTGCGCTTGCAGTCAACGTGCCGACCGCTCCGGCGTCGGTCCGGCGCATCCCGTTCAAGCCCGACGCGCTCGGAGCACCCTCGGAGTGGGGCCAGTCCGACCGCTCGCTCGTGGACGTCACCGCGATCACCGGGACGAACGGCCAACCCGTCCCGACCCAGCTCTGCGGAATTGGACGAAACCCGAACGCCGGCACGAACCCGCTTCCCCGCGGCACGCTGGCAGGCTCCTTCGCGCTGATCACCCGCGGGCACTGCACGTTCCTGTCGAAGGCGGTCCGCGCTGCCCAGGCGGGCGCCGCCGGGCTCATCGTGGTCGACAACCGCTTCGGCGAGGCGAATCCGATCCCGCTGGTGCTGCCGGTTCGCTCCGGGATGATCTCGGATCTCGACGGCGCTGCGCTTCGCGCCTACCTCGCGACCCGCGGCGGCCGCGCGCCGATCCGGATCGGCCCGGGCGTGACCGAGATCGAGACGGGCCGCAGCGGCGTGATCACGAGCTTCTCGGCAGGCGGCCCGAGCGCCTTCGGCCACCAGCTCAAGCCGGACGTCGCTGCGCCGGGCGGCGAGATCCTCTCCGCCACCCTCCGCGAGTACACCGGCGGCTCGCCGTTCGCGAACTTCGACGGGACCAGCATGTCGGCGCCGCACGTCACCGGCGCCGTCGCGCTCCTGACCCAGCGGCACCCGGACTGGTCGGTGCGCCAGATGAAGTCGGCGCTCATGTCCACCGCCGGAGCCGCGTGGGGGAACAGCGGGCGCACCCAGGAGGCGTCCGTGCTCCTCCAGGGTGCAGGCCTCGTGAACGTCGGGGCCGCCGACAGCCCGCTGATCTTCACCGAGCCGGGCTCACTGTCCTTCGGCGATATGAACCTGCTCGCCGGCGTGACGTCGAAGCAGTTGCTCCTTTCCGTGAGAGATGCAGGCGGCGGCGCAGGGACGTGGACAGTGCAGCTCCAGCCGCAGTCCGCGAGCACGGGAGCGATGCTCGAGCTCCCGCCCGCCGTGACCGTCGCGCCGGGCGGCTCAGTCGACGTCCAGGTCACGGCCCGCGTCGACAGCGCCGCGCCGAAGGGTGACAACTACGGATTCGTCGTGCTCCGCCGAGGCGCGACGGTCCGCCGCGTCCCGTACGCCTTCTTCGTCACGCGGCCCGGCCTCCACTCGGTGACCGCCCGCCAGCTCCGCCGCGTCCAGGAGGGCAGCACGCGGACGGGTCAATCCCTCGCGGACGTGTACCGCTTCCCGGCGGCGCCGTTCGGCCACTCGCCGGACTACGGCGTCGGCCCGGACATGCGCGAGGACGGCGGTGAGCGGCTGTACACGATCCGCGTGCGCAACCGGGTCGTGAACATCGGCGCCGCCGTCATCTCGTCGTCTGCGGGCGCCGCGATCGATCCGTTCTTCCTCGGCGCGAAGGACGAGAACGCCGTCCAGGGCTACGTCGGCACGCCGACCAACATCAACGGGTTGACCGTGGGCTACCGGCTTCCTATCGGAGCCGCGGGCGCCGTGTTCGCGCCGGCCGGGACGTACTACGTCTCCGTCGACTCGGGACGCGACGAGTTCACCGACGCGCGGCTCGCGGGCACGTACCGGCTCCGGTCGTGGGTGAACGACATGAACCCACCGCTCGTCCGGCTCCTGACGACACGGGTCAGCGCGGGCCGGCCGACGATCGCGATCCAGACGCTCGACCGCGGTGCCGGCGTCGATCCGTTCTCGCTGGTCCTGAACTACGGCCGCGTGCTCGTCGGCGCCGCGGCGTACGACCCCTTCTCCGGCATTGCGCTCTTCCCGCTACCGGCCGAGGCGCCGCAGATTCGCGCCGGACGGCTTCGCGCGACGTTCCAGGCCGCGGACTACCAGGAGGCGAAGAACGCAGACGTGTTCGGTCGTGACCTGATGCCGAACACGCAGGTCCGCGAGACGCGTCTGCGCGTCGTCTCGGGCCCGACGCTCACCTGGCTCACACCGCTGCCGAGGACCTGCGTCGGTCGAACCGTGCCGCTGCTCGTCGTCGCCGGCCCGGCCGGAACCGCGCGAACGGCGCGCTTCTTCGACGGCAAGCGGCAGATCCGGGTGCTCCGGCGGAACACGGCCGGCCTCTACGGCACCAGCTGGCGGACCCGCGGCGCCAGGCGCGGGCTGCACACGCTCCGCGCGGTCGTGCAGATCCGTGGCAAGCGGGTCGAGGCGACGCGCGTCGTCCGCGTTTGCCGGTAGCGGTCGTCACAGGCGGCAGCTCGGGAATCGGCGCCGCCGTCGCTCGACGCCTCGCGGAGGAGGGCTGGCACTGCGTCCTCGTCGCCCGCAACGAGGAGCGGCTCGCGGCCGTCGCGGCCGAGATCGGCGGCGAGCACGAGGTCTGCGACGTCGGCGACCGAGAGGCCGTCGACCGCATGGCCGCCGCGGTCCGTGAGCGGCATCCGGCAATCAAGCTCCTTGTCAACAATGCGGGGTTGTCGGGCCGGACGCCCGGCGATCGTCGCCGCCCGGGCTTCGTCGAGACCGATCCCGAGCTGATCGAGCAGCTCTTCCGGATCAACGTGCTTGGTGCCGTCTGGTGCCTGCGCGCATTTCTGCCGGCGCTCGAGGCCGCCAAGCCGTCGCACGTCGTCAACGTGGCATCGGTAGCGGGCACCGTCGCCGTCCCACCGGGGCTCTACTCGGCGACGAAGCACGCGCTCGTCGCGTTCTCGCGTTCGCTGGCCGGCTGGCTGCCGGCGCAGGGAATCCACGTCCACACCGTCAATCCCGGGTTCGTCGAGACGCCGGGCTTCCCGCAGCGCGGCGTGCTCGGCAGCCGGCTCCTCGAGCGGGCGGTCGTGAGCCCGGAGTACGTGGCCAGGCGGATCGTCGCGGCGGTGGAACGCAACCGCCCCGAGATCTTCGCGCCCGGGTGGTACAGGGTTCCGGCGGTCGCCCAGGCGCTCGCGCCGGGCCTGGTGAGCCGCCTGCTGTCCCGCCGTCGGTAAGTTGCCGCCGTGACCGTCGAGCTCCTCTACTGGGAGGGATGTCCGTCCCACGACGAGGCGCGCGAGCTGCTCGAGGAGGTCCTGCGCGAGCGCGGCCTCGACGCCGACGTGGAGATCAGACACGTCGCGACCCGCGAGGAGGCGGTCGAGCTGGGCTTTCCCGGCTCGCCGACGATCCGGATCGACGGTCGCGACATCGATCCTGCAGGTGCAGCCGAGCCGCCTTCGCTGAGCTGCAGGATCTACAACCTGCCCGACGGCCGCGTCTCGCCGATCCCATCCCGCGAACAGCTCGAGGAGGCCCTCACATGAGCCTGACCCTTGCCACCGAGGCACCGCGGTTCGACCTTCCCGGAGTCGACGGCCGCAACCACTCGCTGGACGACTACGCCGATGCTCCGATCCTGGCCGTCGTCTGGTCGTGCAACCACTGCCCGTACGTGATCGCGTGGGAGGGCCGGATGAAGGCGCTCCAGGACGACTACGGCGACCGCGGCTTCCGCCTGGTCGCCATCAACTCGAACGACGCGGAGAACTACCCGGCCGACTCGTTCGAGGCGATGCAGCGGCGGGCGCAGGAGCAGGGGTTCAACTTCGACTACCTGTGGGACGAGGATCAGTCGATCGCGCGGCAGTACGGCCCCGAGCGGACGCCCGAGGTCTTCCTCTTCGACCGCAACCGCCGGCTCGTCTACCACGGGGCGATCGACGACAGCCGCGAGGAGGAGGGAGTGAGCGAGCGCTACGTGCGCGACGCGATCGAGGCGCTGCTCGCCGGCCAGGATCCGCCGGTCAGCGAGACCCCGCCGGTGGGCTGCTCGGTCAAGTGGAAGGAGTAGGCGGCCTCCGAGCCAGGTGGTGGTAGTTCAGGCGCACCCGGCCTCCTCCCCGCTGCGAGCGTAGCGGCGAGAGACGCACACGTGGGAAACGCCTTCGTGCCGGCTTCGTGCCGACGCGGCTAACCGTTGCGGCGGACAAGCTCGAGCGCCTCCTCGCGGGTCGTGATCGTCCCGGCGGCTCGCTCTTCCGCGATCCGCTCGAGCCACCGGCCGATCTCCGGGCCGTGAGGAAGCCCGAGCTCGTCGCCGCGGAGCAGCGGCTCGGCGGGCTCGTTCACACGGGCGTCGGCGATCACACGCTCCAGCTCTTCGTCGCCGCCCGCGAACCGCGCCGCGTCCGTCGCCCACGGCTCGGTCGCGCGGCGAAAGCGGTGGATCGCCCGTGCGGAATGGTCGGGCGGCAGCTCCGCGCGAAGCAGCTTCCCCGCGTACCGCCGCAGCTCGTTCGACACGGGGAGCTGCCCGAGCCGATCGCCGAAGACCGCGACGAGTCGCATGTCGGGCGTCGTGTCGCCGAGCGCCTGCAGCCGCTCGAGCGAGCCGCCGAGCGGGGCGAGCAGTCCGAGCGTGTCAAGCCGCTCGAAGCCGGCCGGCCCGAGACGGACGAGCTCCGCGAGGATCCGCTCACCGGCCGGCTTCGTCACGAGCCCGGCACCGGCCTGGACGAGGCGCTCCGTCTCCGCGTCGAGGCGGAAGCCGAGCTCCTCCTCGAGGCGGACCGCGCGCAGCAGCCGAAGCGGGTCGTCACGGAAGACTCCCGGCGCGACCGCGCGAAGCGTCCTGCGGTCGAGATCGCCGAGACCGCCGAACGGATCGAGCGGCTCGCCGCCCTCGAGCGGCCGCGCGATCGCGTTGATCGTGAAGTCCCGGGTCGCGAGGTCCTCGTGGATGCCGTTCGGGAGGGGCGTGAAGTCGACGGTGCGCCCGTCGTCAAGCGCCACGCGCCAGGCTCCGTGGCGCTCCGAGAGCGGGAACGGCGCGCCTTCCGAGCGCCGCGCGTAGCGACGCGCCGCAGGCTCCGGCTCACGGCAGGCGATGTCGAGGTCGACGACGGGCCGGCCGAGCAGCTCGTCCCGGACGGCGCCGCCGACGATCCACGCTTTTTCGCCCGACAGGATCTCCTGGGCGGCCTCAATCATCGAGCACCGTCCTCCGAGCGCGGCTCGGGCCCGACTCGATCCGCGAGACGATCTCGTAATTGATCGTCTTCGCGACCCGCGCGTGCTCCTCGGCCAGCACGCCGTCGCCGATGAGCGTGACCGGAGTGTCGGCCGGAAGCTGCTGGTCGAGGCGAACCGCGATCGCGTCCATGGAGACAGTCCCGACGACGGGGCAGCGGCTGCCATCGACCACCACCTCCGCCCCCGTCATGTCGCGCCGGAATCCGTCCGCGTAGCCGACCGGCACCACGCCGATCCAGGTGTCCTCGTCCGCGACGAACCGGCGGCCGTAGCCTGCGCTCTCTCCTGCGCGGAGCCGCTTGACCTGCGCGAGCCGGCTCTCCCAGCGGAGCGCAGGCTCCAGGCCGTCCTCGGACGGGTCTGCCCCGAAGGGCGAGAGCCCGTACAACGCGATCCCGCACCGCGCGGCATCGAAGCGCGATTCCGGAAGGCGGAGAGCCGCCGCGCTGTTGGCGGCATGGCGCAGCAGGTGCGAGGAGTCCCTCGTCGCCTCCTCGAAGCGAGCGACCTGCTCTCGCGCAAACTCGAGATCGGTGTCCGCGGTGGCGAGGTGCGTCATCAAGCCGACGACCTCGCCGGTCGGCGCCGGCAGCTCGGAGAGGCCCCACCGACCCATCCCGGTGTCGAGCTTCAGATGGACGCGGACGCCCTCCGGCACCGGCGGCTCCCAGACCGCAAGCTCGAGGTCGGCTTCCCTCGCGAGCGCGATCTCCCGGCCCGCGGAAGGGCCCATCACCAGGATCCGCACGCTCGGAAACTCCGGCGCGAAGCTCCAGCCCCTCGGTCACCGTCGCGACGCAGAGGGCACTCGCGCCCTCGCCGAGCACGGCTCCGGCGACGTCGACGGCTCCATGGCCGTAGCCGTCCGCCTTGACGACGGCCCACAGAGCCGAGCCGTCGAGGGCCTCGAGCAGCCTGCGGGCGTTCCGCCGGACGGCGCCCAGGTCGATCGTGATCTCCGACCTATGCATCCAGCACGCGTGGCAGGGCGTCGAGCAGGTCGCCGGCCATCAGGCCCGACCGCCGCCCCGAGGCCGCGACGGCGTCCGTGTGCACGCGGACCGCGGCTGCCGCCGCGAGCCGCGGCTCCATTCCCTTCGCGAGGAATGCCGCCACGACACCGGTGAGCACATCGCCCGTCCCTGCCGTTGCAAGCGGTGCCGCGCCGCCGGCCACCAAAGGGCCTTCGCCCGGCGCGCCGACGAGGGTGCCCTCCCCTTTCAGGACAACCACGCAGCCAAAGCCGTCCACGGCGCGGCGCAGCGCCTCGAGCCTGTGCGCGTCGACCCAGGACGACTCCTCGCCGAGCAATCGGCCGAGCTCGCCGGAGTGCGGGGTGAGCACCGTCGGCGCCTCCCGTTCGAACGGCCTCAGCTCACGAAGCCCGTCGGCGTCGATCACCGCGGGCAGGTCGGTGTCCGTCAGCAGCCGGTGGACGAGATCGTCCCGATCAGCCCCGAGCCCGGGGCCGATCGCGAGAGCTCCTGCCCGCTCGGCCGCCTCCACTGCTTCGTCGAGCGGCCGCTTGACGGCCTCGCGCAGCCTGGTCTCGATCACCGGCAGCGACTCCGGCGGCGCCGCGACCGCGACGTAGCCGGCGTCGGCGCGAAACGCCGCCTCGGCGGTGAGGGTGACCGCTCCGGTCATCCCCGGAGACCCTCCGACCACCAGCACCGATCCCGCCGTGTACTTCGTATCTTCTGGCCGGCGGCGCGGGACCAGCCGGACGATCTCCGACAGCACACGCGCATGCCCGGTCGTCCGGTGCTCGAGTCCGATGTCCGCGACGACGACCTCGCCGGCCTTGAACCGGCCGGGCGCGACCTCGTGACCCACCTTGCGCCCGTGGAAGGTCACGGTGACCGCCGCCTCGACGGCCTCTCCCGGCACCTCCCCGGTCGAGGCGTCCACCCCGGACGGAATGTCGACCGCCACGACAGGCCTCCCCGAACCGTTGATCGCCCGGATCTGCGCGGCGGCCTCATCGCGCGGGGGCGGCCGGAAGCCTGTGCCAAAAAGGGCGTCGATCACAACATCGGCCTCGCCGAGCGCGCGCTCCTCCCAGCCTGCCGCGCGCAGGAGCTCGGCAGCGATCCGTCCATCCCCGCCGTTCGCTCCGCCGCCGCAGACGGCCGCGAACGACCGCTCGTCCGGAAATCGGCGCAGGACTTCGTCGGCGACCGCCCCACCGGCCCGCCGCATCAGCTCCTCGACGTCGTGCCCTTCCTCCGCCGCTCGCATCTCGCCGGCGGTGTAGAGCGGTTCAAGCATCCCGTGGAGCCACCACGCAGACCGCGCTCGCCAGCTCGCGCGAGTGCGACATCGAGAGGTCGATCGGCCCCGCCTCGACGCGCTCGGCCCACGTCGCGACCCGGCCGGAGAGCGTCACCGACGGCTTCGGCCGCCCGGCGATCTCGATGTCGCGCCATGCGAACAGCCGCGCGACCCCGAGCCCGAGCGCCTTCCCGACCGCTTCCTTGCCGGCGAACCGGGCCGCGTAATGCTGGGCTGGGTTCTTCCGCGCGTCGCAGTACGCCTGCTCGGCCGCCGTGAAGCAGCGGTCGCGGAAGCCGCTGTACCGTTCCAGCGCGTCGCGAATCCGCCCGATCTCGATCATGTCGACGCCGACGCGGGTCATGCGCTCTCCAGCCAGTCGGGGAAGTCGGCGATCGACGAGAGGATCGCGTCGGGTCGCACCCTGCCGCGCTCGACCGCGTCGGGCCGGAACTTGCCCGTTCGGACGAGCGCGGTCTTCAGGCCATGCTTCTGCGCGCCGGCAACGTCGGCTTCGATGTCGTCGCCGACCATCCACGTCATCTCCGGATCTGCGTCCAGGGCCTCCAGTGCCGCGGTGAAGTAGGGCGCGCTTGGCTTTCCGACCACGGTTGCCTCCACCTCGGCGGCGTACTCGAGGCCGGCGACGAAGCAGCCGGAGTCCAGGAGCGGCCCGCGGGAGGTCTGCCACCAGCGGTTCTTGTGCAGGCTGTAGAGCTCGGCACCCGCCTCGAGCTCGGCGAAGGCCCGCGCGAGGTTCATGTACGAGAAGACGCGGTTCGTCTCCTCGGTCTCGTCGGCCCCGCCCAGGAGCACCGCGTCCGCATCTTCGCCGACGAGCTCGACGTCGCCGAGATCCTCGAGCACCGCGGGCATGGTCAGCGCGAGCACCCGCTTGCCCGCGAGCGCACTGCCGGCGGCGGCCGCGGTGGTCTGGAGCTCGTCGTCTTCGAGCTCGAAGCCCATCGACCGCAGTGCATCGACGAGCGAGCGGCGCGACTGGGTGGTGCTGTTGGTGACGAACCGGAGGCGGTGCCCGTACTCGCGCAGCTGCCGGACGGCGCGCGTGGCGCCGCGGATCGGTTCGCCGGACACGTGAAGGACCCCGTCGATGTCCAGGAGAATGGCGGCCATGGACGGCGAGTCTATTCAGGTGACCAGGACGGTCGCGATCCCCGTGTCGGAGATCGATCTGCGCTTCTCGCGGTCGAGCGGGCCGGGCGGCCAGCACGCGCAGAAGTCGGAAACGCGGGTCGAGGCGATCTTCGACGTCGAGGCCTCGTCGGGCCTCACGCCGGCGCAGAAGGCGCGCGTCGTCCGCAAGGCCGGCCCGGTGCTCCGGGCGATCGCGCAGGACGAGCGGAGCCAGCTCCGCAACCGCGAGTTGGCGATCGAGCGCGTGGTCGAATCCCTCCGTGACGCGCTCCGTGTCCCGCGCCGCCGCCGCCCGACGAAGCCGACCGCGGCAGCGCGGCAGCGGCGCCTCGAGCAGAAGCGCCGCCGGGGCGAGACGAAACAGCTGCGCCGCCGGCCGAAGGACACGTGAGTCGCTCGTTCGTCGTCACTGGTGGTGGCCGAGGGATAGGACGCGCCCTGGTGGAGCGGCTCCTCGGCGCCGCCGACACGGTCGTCGCCCTCGAGCTGGATCGCGCTGCCCTCGAATGGACCGAGGACCGGCCGGAGGTCCTGACAATGGTCGGCGATGCGGGCGACGAGGCGGTCGCGGAACAGGCCGCGGATCTGGCGCAGTCCGCCGGCACGCTTTCCGGCTGGGTCAACAACGCGGCCGTCTTCCGAGACGCGTCGCTGGACTCGGCACCGACTCGCGAGATCCTCGACCTGATCGCGCTGAACTTCGATCCTGTGCTGGTTGGGTGCGCCACCGCAATCCGTCGCTTTCTCGACGCGGACGCCGGCGGAGCCATCGTCAACGTCTCGTCCCACCAGGCCCAGCGACCCGTGCCCGGTTCGCTGCCGTACTCGACTGCCAAGGCAGCGGTCGAAGGGCTGACCCGCGCACTGGCGGTGGAGTACGGCCCTCGCGGGATCCGGGTCAACGCTGTCGCCCTGGGTTCGATTCGGACCGAGCGCTATGACGCCTGGCTCGCCGAGCAGCGTGCATCGGACGCCGAACACATCGAGAGGCAGATGGCTCTGCTCCACCCGGTCGGCCGCGTTGGGTCACCGGAGGAAGCCGCGGCCGCGGTCGCGTACCTGCTCTCGGACGATGCGAGCTTTATCAACGGAGCCATCGTCCCGGTCGACGGCGGCCGCTCGGTGCTTGCCCGCGACCCCGAGGAGCCGCGCTCGTCCTCCTAGACGCCTCCTCCGAACGGGTTATTCGACCGTGACGGTCTTGGCGAGGTTCCGCGGCTGGTCGACGTTCAGGCCGCGCAGTCGCGCGATTCGGTACGCGAGCAGCTGCAGGGGCACGACGGCGAGCACCGCCTGGAGGAAGGACGGCGTGCGCGGGACGTAGATGACGTCGTCCGCGTGATGCTGGATGTCCTCGTTCCCGTCCGTCGCGATCGCGATCACGTGCGCGCCGCGCGCTCGGGTCTCCTGGATGTTCGAGACGATCTTGTCGTAGACGTGGGTCTTGGTCGCGACGACAACGACGGGCGTCCCCTCCTCGAGCAGCGCGATCGGGCCGTGCTTCATCTCGCCGGCGGAGTACCCCTCCGTCGGGATGTACGAGATCTCCTTCAGCTTCAGGGCCCCCTCGAGCGCGACGGGAAGCCCGATGTGGCGGCCGAGGTAGAGGAAGAAGTCCTGCCCGTAGAAGCGCTGGGCGATCTCCTCGATCGGGTGGTCGCCGTCGAGGAACCGGGCAACCTTCGCGGGGAGCGTGTAGACCTGGTCGACGATGTACGAGACTTCGCTTGGCGGCAGGGTTCCGCGCATCTCGGCCAGCTTCAGGCCGACGAGGTACAGCAGCGCGACCTGCGCGGTGAACGTCTTGGACGCCGCGACGCCGACCTCGAGCCCGCAGCGCGTGTAGAGCGACGAATCGACCTCGCGCGTGATGTGCGAGCCCATCATGTTCGTGATCGCGACGGTGTGGGCGCCCTTCTCGCGGGCCAGCCGCATCGCCCCGACGGTGTCGCGCGTCTCGCCCGACTGCGAGATCCCGATGACCATCGTGTTTTCGTCGATCACGGGATTCCGGTAGATCCACTCCGAGGCGATGTCCGGCTCGACCGGGATCCTGGCCCACTCCTCGAGCACGTAGCGCCCGACGACGCCCGCGTGGTACGCGGTGCCGCAGGCGAGGATGACGATGCGCCGGAGGTCGGCCAGCTGCTGCTCGTCCATGCCGAGGCCCTCGAGGACGAGCTTGCCGTGGCGGGTGCGGTCTCCGATCGTCTCGGCGATCGACTCGGGCTGCTCGTAGATCTCCTTGAGCATGAAGGTCTCGTAGCCGCCCTTCTCGGCGCTCTCGTCGTCCCAGTCGAGCTCGAGCGGCTCGTGCTCGACGGGCTTTCCGTCGGCGCGGACGAACGCCACCTTTTCTGGCGTGATCGAGACGATGTCGCCGTCGTCGGGGAAGACCACGTGGCGCGTCTCGCCGAGGAACGCGGCGGCGTTGGAGGCGAGGAAGTTCTCCTGCTTCCCGAGGCCGACGACGAGCGGTGTCTGGCACCGTGCGCCCACGAGCAGGCTCGGGTGGTCGCGGTGGATCACGACGAACGTGAAGTGGCCCTCGAGCTCCTCGTAGGTCTTGACGACGGCGTCGGTCAGGTCGCCGTCGTAATGGCCCTCGATCAGGTGCGAAACCGTCTCGGCGTCAGTCTCCGAGCTGAAGGTGTGACCCTCCGCCTTGAGCCTCTGCTTCAGCTCCCGGTAGTTCTCCACGATCCCGTTGAGGACGATCGCGAGCTGCCCGTCCTCGCAGGCAGTGAGCGGATGGGCATTGCCCTCGGTGACCGCGCCGTGCGTTGCCCAGCGCGTGTGGCCGAGGCCGGTGGTCGAGCGCGAACCGTTGTTCGACGCTGCCTGCTTCAGGAACTGGAGGTTCCCGACGGCTCGGACGTACTCGAGGCCGTCGTTCTCGATGAGTGCGATCCCCGCGGAGTCGTAGCCGCGGTACTCGAGGCGCTCGAGACCCTGGATGAGGAGCGGCTTCGCTGCTCTCGGCCCGACGTATCCGATGATTCCGCACACCCGGGACCTCCTTCGTCGCTCTTGGCCGCGTTTCGCTTCCCCCTCGAAAACGCACAAGAGCCCGGCTTCCGTGCGACCCCTTCTTTGCGGTCGGCTAGCCGAGCTCTCGACGAACGAGAGCCGAGATCCTAGCACAGAGCGAGGCCGCTTCCTGCTCGTTTTCGGCCTCCGCGAGGATCCTGACCAGAGGTTCGGTCCCCGATGGGCGAACCAGGACCCGGGCGCCGCCGTCGAGCTCGCGGTTGATCGATTGCACCTCCGCAAGCAGCTCGTCGGGGAGCTCCCGAACCTGCACCGGGAGGTTCTCCTTGACCTGCGCGAACCGGGGCATCACGGCCGCTGCTTCGGCGAGGCTGCGCCCTTCGAGGGCGCGGCAGAGAAGGAGTGCGGCCGCGAGCCCGTCGCCGGTCACGTGGCCGTCGAGGCAGATCAGGTGGCCGGACTGCTCCCCGCCCAGGATCGCGTTCTCTCGCCGCAGCGCCTCGAGCACGTAGCGGTCGCCGACGTCCGTGGTCACGACACGAATCCCGTTGTCGGCCATCAGCCGGTGGAACCCGAGGTTCGTCATCACTGTGACGACGACTGTGTCGACCTCGAGGTGGAGCGCAAGGATCGAAAGGATCTGGTCGCCGTCCACCACCTCGCCCGCGGCGTCCACGGCGAGCATGCGATCGCCGTCCCCGTCGAAGGCCACGCCGAGATCGGCGCCGCTCGAGACCACACGGCGCTGGAGCTCCCGAAGGTCGGTCGCACCGGAGCCGACGTTGATGTTGTTCCCGTCCGGCTTGTCCGCGAAGGCAGTCACCTCGGCCCCCAGGCGCGCGAACGCGGGCGGCGCGATCCCGGAGTACGCGCCGTTCGCGCAGTCGACCACGATCTGGACGCCGTCGAGCGGCGAGCCGAACCGGTCGAGGACGTGCTCGACGTAGCTGTCGGCTGCCACGCCGATGCGGTCGATCGCTCCGCGCCGTGGGCCCGACGATTCGTCCATCAGCGCCTCGATCTCCTCCTCGGCGACGTCGGTGAGCTTCTGGCCCTCGCGGTCGAAGAACTTGAGCCCGTTGTACTCGGGCGGGTTGTGGGACGCAGAGACGACCGTGCCGAGGTCGAGCGAGAGGAGCGCGACCGCCGGCGTGGGCAGCACCCCGCCGAGAACCGCGTTCCCGCCGACGGATGCGACACCCTCGGCGAAGGCCTCCTCGAGCATCGGCCCCGAGCCGCGCGTGTCGCGCCCGACGAAGACGCGACCGCCGCCTGACCAGAGCGCTGCCGCGCGGCCGAGCCGCTCCACGAGCTCGGGCGTCAGAGCCTCCCCGACGATCCCACGAACGCCGTCTGTGCCGAAGTACTTCCGCACCGCGCGGTTTCTAGCAGGGGAGACGGCGCGCAGGGACGGACGACGTCGCGAGTAGCGAGCGTGTCTCGGTCTAGCGCTTCGAGAACTGCGGAGCCTTGCGTGCCTTGTGCAAGCCCGCCTTCTTCCGCTCGACGATGCGGGCGTCGCGCGTGAGGAAGCCCTCGCGCTTGAGCACGGTCCGCAGCTCCGGATCAGCCTCGACCAGGGCCCGCGCGAGCCCGTGGCGGATCGCCTCGGCCTGCCCGGTCGGGCCTCCGCCCTCGACGCGGACACGCAGGTCGTAGGTTCCCTCGGCGCCCGCGACCTTGAGCGGCGCCATCAGCGCGGTGCGGTGCGTGGCCCTCGGGAAGTACTCCTCGATCGTCCGGCCGTTGATCCACGTCGTGCCGTCCCCCGGACGCAGGATCACGCGCGCGATCGACGTCTTCCGCTTGCCGGTTCCCTGGTACTGGGCCGGCGCGCTCACGCCTTCGCCTCCTCGGGCAGCGGCTTCGGATCCTGGGCCTCGTGAGGATGCTCGGGACCGGCGTAGATCTTCAGCTTCGTCAGCTGGGCGCGGCTGAGGCGGTTCCGCGGGAGCATCCCCTTGACCGCCTTCCGCAGCACCTCGGTCGGCCGCCGGTCGAGCTGCTCGCGCAGCGTCCGGGTCCGCAGACCGCCGGGATAGCCGGAGTGCCGGTGATAGAGCTTCTCGTCGAGCTTCTTGCCTGTGACGGCGATCTTCTCGGCGTTCACGACGACGACGAAGTCGCCGGTGTCGACGTGGGGCGTGTACTGCGCCTTGTGCTTGCCGCGAAGCGTTTCAGCGATGCGCGTGGCGAGACGCCCGAGGGTCTGACCCTCGGCGTCCACGACGTACCAGCGGCGATCGACCTCGCCCGGCTTTGCGTTCCACGTTTTGCCCATACGGAAAAGCGGCGGACACACGGCCCGCCGACGCCCGATGGTAGCAATCAGCGCTCTTCGCCGTCCTTGCGGTTCCCGACCCAGACCGCGAGTGCGATCGCGACGATCAGTAGCCCCGCCGAGAGCTCCACGACGGCCCCCGCGACGCCGCCGTGCGCGAAGAGCGGGACTAGCCCGAGGAGAGCAGCCACAGCCCCGTGCACGTGTAGAGCACCATCAGCGCAAGCATCGCGTACTGCGTCCGAATCGCGGTGCTGGCGGACGAGAACAGCGCGATCGCCTTGTCATGGGCGAGCACGAGGCCGAGGACGTGGCCCACGACGAGGACGCCGACCTGGACGTACCAGATCGTGTTCGGCGAGAAGACGTTCTCCGCCGGCTGGAAGTCCGCGGTCCCGAACAGGTCCCAGCCCTTCCCGAACGGATCGGACGCGAGAAAGATCGCGTCCTGACCGGCGTCCACGAGCAGCGTGAAGTAGTGGGCGACGGCGTAGGCGAGCGCGATCGGGATCAGGCTGCCGATGAAGGCGCCGGCGAGGTTCACGTCCGTGTGTCCGACCCGCTGCGCGACGTAGACGGCCAGCGTGTACATCAGCCCGATGGCGACCACGGCGGCCAGGAGCCCGAGGAAGTTGAACCCCAGCGAGACGAGGTCCGCCTTCGTGGGCGACTCGACGATGTACTTGACCTCGAGCTCGTACAGCTGGTCCTGCCACCACGTCGCGCGGCTCAGCCCGTCGAAGGCGACCGAGCCGAGCATCACGGAGACGAAGGCGACGGTCCCGGGGTGCCCGTCGCCCGCGGCAAGGCCGGAAAGCGGCGGGCGGACGAACGCGCGGCGCCTGCCGTCCTCTTCCCGGACGACGAACGCCGAGATCCGCGCCAGGAGCCCGAAGTACACGGCGAACGCCTCGCCGTTCTCGAGCCACGGACGACGGCCGTAGATCAGCATTCCCGCCCACGTGATCCAGCTGTAGATGACGATCGCCAGCGCGAGCGTCCGTGGCTCGGCCGACCGCGGCCAGGCCAGCTCGAGTGTCGCGAAGGCGAGGAACAGCACGGCTGCGGGCCAGCGTCCAAGCCGCTCCGGATAGCGGGCGGCGGGCTCCCAGTCCCGGCCCAGCTTCGACCAGGCCCAGGCGACCGCGTCGGCAGCCGCGCTCCACGGGTTGAGCAGGCTCCAGATGTTGCCGAACAGCACTACGAGCGGCACGAGGCCGAGCCAAAACACGACCCAGATGAAGACCGGCGCGATGTTGTCGCCTGCATCCGGCCTCCCGACGAGCGCCGCGAGCCACACGACGACGAGGAGGCCGACCGCGATGCCGCCGAAGATGATGCGCCACCCACGCCAGAGGAGCAGCCGCTGCCAGCCCTCCGACAGCGGCCTCCCCGCCTCGTGACCGGTCAGGCGCGGCTCCTTCCAGAGAACGGCGAGCGCGACGAACGACAGGATCAGCGTCAGTGACGCCGCGTAGTAAAAGAGCCAGCGCGGGATCGGCAGGTCCTGGATCTGCCCGATGCCGTGTGCGACCGGGAGAGCGATCGCGGTCACTGCGTCGTGATGCGGGCGATCTGGACGCCGCGATCCTCGAGCTCGGCTTCGACCGTCCCCGGCCTCGTCGCTCTGAAGGCGATCCTCGCCGGCTGTCCCGGGCCGACGTCCTGCATCAGGTCGTAGCCGTGGAGGTGGACGTGGTCCGAGACGTCGGAGGTCACGTTCAGGACCACGCGCCGTCCGCGAGCGACCGTCACTTTGCGCGGGCCGCCCACCGGAAGGCCGCCCTCGATGACGATCCGCACCTGCGCCGGAGGCGGCGGGGCGGGTGGCTGAGGCGGCGGGGCCGTCGTCGTCGCGGTCGTCGTCGTCTCGGTGGTAGTCGCGGCGGTGGTTGCCGGAGGCGGGTTCGCGCTCGGCTCGTCCGTGTCGTCCGGGCGGAACACGAGGTACAGCCCGACGGCGACCACGACTGCGAGCCCGGCGATCAGAAGTCGATTCATGGTCGAATGGATAGCAGGAGACCGGCCCGAAACTCGGCGGCACCGCCGTGCGACGGGTGCCGGACGTAGCCGCCGCCGAGCGCGGCCTGGGCGACGCGGCCGACGGCGATAGGAACCCTGCCGATGAGCAATTCCTCGAGGAACGGCATGCCGCCCCGTACTTCGCCGCTCGTCGGCCGCCGGTTCGCGCGAACCGTCCCCGGATGGGTCGGCACGACGTTCCACAGGAGCACGTCGTCCGCAATCCCGAGCTCGGCAAGCGTTCGCTGGACGATGGTCGCCGTCGCCTCGGCCAGGCCCGTCCCCGTCAGCTGGCGCTCGGACGTGAACGGGATGCCGCTCACGCGCGCGCCGCGGTAGCCGGCGGCCTCGCCGACAAGCACGTACCGAGCGTCACAACGCTGCTCCAGATACGCGCGAAGCCGGTCGCGGCAGAGCTCCGAGCACGCGTACTGGTTGAAGGTCGCGCCGATGCGCGCTTCAGCGAGTCGCTCGACAAAGCCCTTCGGCACGGCTGGATTCTGCTCGTTCGGGAAAGATCCCCGGCGTGCTCGAGGTGAGAACCCTGACCGACGGTGGTCAGAGCCCAACCGAGGTTGCGCAGCAGATCGCCGAGTTCGTCGGTGGAGCCCGCGCCACGCTCGACTTCGCCCACTACGACTTCCACCTCGACGGCGAGACGGCGGGGATCGTCGGCGGCGCGATCAAAGCCGCTGCGGGACGAGGAGTCGCCGTGCGGTTCCTCTACAACCTCGACCACCGCAATCCGATTCCGGTTCCGCCGCCGCCGGAGCCCGACGGCCAGCTGATCGAGTCGCTCGAGGTGCCGGTCCGGGCGATCGCCGGCGTGCCGGACCTGATGCACCACAAGTACGCCGTCCGCGACGGTGAGTCCGTCTGGACCGGGTCGATGAACTGGACGGACGAGTCGTGGTCGCGTCAGGAGAACGTGATCGTGATCGCGGAGTCGCGCGAGCTGGCGGCCCGGTTCACGGAGAACTTCGACGAACTGTGGGACACGGGCGCGGTCGAGCGAAGCGGATTCGTGGCCCCCCGGCCCGTGCCCGTCGGGAAGCTCCAGGTTCGGCCGTGGTTCACGCCCGGCAACGGCGAAGACCTCTCGCACCGGATCGGCAAGGCCATCGGACGGGCGCGCAGACGCGTGCGGATCGCGTCACCGGTCATCACCGCGGCTCCCATCCTCTCGACGCTCGCGGAGAAGATCTCCGAAGGCGTGCTCGACATCGCCGGCTGCGTCGACCAGCCCCAGGTTCAAGGCGTCATCTACCAGTGGCGGCAGAACGGCAACATCTCGTGGAAGCTGCCGCTTCTCGAGCGGGTCATGCAGGCGCCGTTCTCAGGCAAGCCGTCGACGCCCTGGGGGCCTGGAACGCTCCACGACTTCATGCACGCGAAGGTGACGGTCGCGGACGACACGGTCTTCACGGGCAGTTTCAACCTGTCGCGGTCGGGCGAGCTCAACGCGGAGAACGTGCTCGAGTTCAAGGATCCGGAGCTGGCCGACCGGCTCGCCGGCTATATCGACGCCGTGCGTGCCCGCTACCCGGCGTTCAGGGTCAAGCGGTCAGTCGTATGAGAGGAACTCGAGCAGGCTGCCGTCCGGGTCGCGGAAGTAGACGCTCGTGATCCGGCCGCGGGGGAACTCCGCCGAGCGGGGCCCGGCCTCGATCGGCACTCCGAGCCGCTCGAGATGCTCGACCGCCTCCTCGATGGGACCGTCCCAACGGAAGCAGAGGTCGCTGTTGCCGGGCTGGACCGGCAGCCGTGCGTTGAGCCCCTCGAACCCAGGCCCGTGGACGTTGAGCTGCCAGTCGTCGAAGACGTAGAAGCCGAACCACTCGTCCCGCTGGACGATCTCAGCGCCGAGCACGTCGCGGTAGAACCTGTTGGAACGCTCCCAGTCGGAGACGGCGATCACAGAGTGGTCGAGCTCTCACCAGCGCTCCCAGCGGACGACGTCGTCGCGCGCCTTCCGGCGTCGGGTGAAAACGCTGGCGCCGGCGCTCGGCTCGTCGTTCGCTTCCGCCGGGTAGCCCATCGTCACCACCGCGACGAAGCGGACGTCGTCCGGCAGCCCCAGGGTCTCGGCGAGCGCCTCGAGGTCGGTGACGCCGAAGATCGCGGTGTCGAGGCCCTCGTCGATCGCGGCCAGCATCAGCGTCATCGCCGCGGCGCCGGCGTCGACGAACCAGTACGGCGCCGGCCAGTCGATCTCGCGGCCGCCCGTGATCTTCAGCTTGTCCTGCTGCCGGTAGCGATCGTGGTAGTCGTCCTCCCGCGTCAGGACGACCATGTGAACCGGCGCCGCGGCCTTCCAGCGCGGCCGGCCCTGCGGCGGCGAGCTCGTCCTCCTTCGCGGCCGTCGCGATCCGCTTCCGGGTCTCCGGATCGGTGACGACGACGATCCGGAGCCCCTGCGAGAAGCCGGCGCTCGGCGCCCAGACCACGGCGGCGTCCGCGATCCGCTCGAGCACTTCGCGCGGCACGGGCCGGTCGGCGTAGGTGCGGATGCTCCGCCGCCGGGTCAGGACGTCACGGAACTCCATTGGGTGGAGGCTACGAGATCGTCGGCCCTTTCGGCCATCTTGCGCCGCCAGTCGCGCGAGGCGACACTGGTCTCAGTGGATGAGGAGACGGGCATCTACCGTGAGGAAGTCATTCTCCTGCTGAATGTTCTTGCCGACATCAGGCACGATACGAGCAGAATCGCGGACTACCTCCTAGACGAGGACGATGGGACAGAAGAGGAAGAGGACACCTGAGGATCGAGCGGTCGCTGCTCGGGCGGAGGAGCAGATCCGCAGGCTGCGCGAGCTCGCCGCCAAGGGCCGGATGGAGCTCGAGACTCGCCGCCGCGAGCGAGCGTCTTAGCTCAGATCCCGATCAGGACGGCGCCGGGAGGCTCGGCCTCGAGCTTCCCCTGCTCGATCGACTTGGCGATCCGGTCCTCGATCCTGCCGAGGCCGATGCGGTGCGTCGTCCGCCAGGTGTGCGTCTCGGCCGGGGGGCCGTCGGTGTGCGCGCGGATGTTCGGCCGCGCGAAGCTGAGCCCGCGCTCGAGCAGCCAGATGACGAAGAGCGGGACGATCACGACCCAGGTGAACCAGCCGGCGCCGTCGAGCGTGATCAACCGCACGATGAACACGAGCATGATCGCGGTGGCGATCAGGCTGGGCCAGAAGAACGGCTCCTTCCGGCGCTCCGCCAAGGACTTGCCCTCCGAGATGCGCTCCAGGGTCCAGGTCCTGCCGTCAGGAGAGCGAACGGTGCGCGCCATGGGCGCCGATCATATTGCTATGCGAGGGCCGCGACCAGGAGCACGAGCAGGACGATCGCGCCGAGGACGAGCAAGCCGAGCGTGATCGCGGCGCCGAAGAGGATGCGCCTGGCCTCGTGGGTCAGCCGCTTGGGAAGCGGACGGGGATCGTCCGCCGAGAGGATGCGGAACGCACGCTTCAGCACCCAGAAGCCGACGAGTCGGTAGACCATCGCGGTTGCTCTACCCGGGAGCGGGTGCTCGGAAAACGTCCCGGCCGGCCGGGACACGGCACCAGGGACGTTCCGCGCGCCTCACGTTCAGGGGTCTGACCCCAATCGGAGTGCCGCGGCCGCTTCGCGCCTCGAGCACTGTCAACAGCCGGCTCATCTAGACGCGGCTGGTTGCGTCACTCCCATTCGATGGTGCTGGGCGGCTTCGACGAGATGTCGAGGGCGACGCGGTTCACGCCCGGGATCTCGTTGATGATCCGGCTCGAGATCGTCTCGAGCAGGTCGTAGGGCAGCCTGGCCCAGTCGGCGGTCATCGCGTCCTCGGACGTGACCGCGCGGATCACGATCGGGTAGGCGTACGTCCGCTCGTCACCCTGCACGCCGACCGAGCGGATCGCCGGCAGGACTGCGAACGACTGCCAGAGGTCGCGGTAGAGGCCGGCGCGCCGTACCTCCTCCTGGAGGATCGAGTCCGCGTCGCGCAGGATCTCGAGTCGCTCGCGCGTGACCTCGCCGATGATCCGGATCGCGAGGCCGGGGCCGGGGAACGGCTGGCGCCAGACCATCCGCTCGGGCAGGCCGAGCTCCTCGCCGACGCGCCGCACCTCGTCCTTGAAGAGCAGACGCAGCGGCTCGACCAGGTCGAAGTCCACGTCCTCCGGCAGCCCGCCGACGTTGTGGTGCGACTTGATCATCGCCGCCACACCCTCGGTCCCGCCCGACTCGATCACGTCGGAGTAGAGCGTCCCCTGGACGAGGTAGCCGATCTTCCCGAGCCTCTTGGCTTCGTCCTCGAACACGCGGATGAACTCCTCGCCGACGCGCTTGCGCTTCTCCTCCGGGTCCTCGACGCCCTCGAGCCGATCGAGAAATCGCTCCTCGGCGTCGACGTGCACCAGCGGGACGTTGAAGTGGCCCTGGAAGGTCTCGACGACCTGCGCCGCCTCGTCCTTCCGCAGCAGCCCGTGGTCGACGAAGACGCAGGTGAGCTGGTCGCCGACCGCCTTGTGCACGAGCAGCGCTGCAACAGCGGAGTCCACGCCGCCGGAGAGCGCGCAGAGGACGCGCTCGGACCCGACCTGCGCGCGGATCCGCTCGACCTGCTCCTCGATCACCGCGGCTGCCGTCCACGTCGGCGGCGCCTCCGCGACGCCGTAGAGGAAGTTCTTCAGCACCTCCTGGCCGTGCGCCGTGTGCACCACCTCCGGGTGGAACTGGACGCCGTAGAGCCCGCGCTCCGGCGCCTCGAAGGCCGCGATCGGGGTGGACGGCGACGACCCGGTCACCTCGGCGTCCTCGGGCGGCGCGGTCACGGAGTCGCGGTGGCTCATCCAGACGACCTGCTCCTCCGGTGTGTCCTCGAGAAGTGCGCCGCCCGCCGCGCGAAGCTCGGCGCGGCCGAACTCGGAGCCACCGGTCCGCTCGACCCGGCCGCCGAGGTCGAGCGCCATCAGCTGCATGCCGTAACAGATGCCGAGCGTCGGGATCCCGAGCTCCCAGACCGCCGGATCGAGCTTCGGCGCCTCGTCGGCGTACACCGAAGCCGGCCCGCCGCTCAGGATCAGCGCGCGGGGGTTCCGCGCCCGGATCGCCTGCGCCGGCGTGCGGTGCGAGACGAGCTCCGAGTAGACGCGCGCCTCGCGCACGCGCCGCGCGATCAGCTGCGAGTACTGACCGCCGAAGTCCACGACCAGGACCGGGCGGTCTTCGGGCGAGTCCTCCGGGCGCTCGAACGGGAGGATTTCCGCGGTCATCCCATCCCGATCCGTTGGGACTGCTGCAGGGCCTTGCCCTCCGTCTTGATCGCCGGCGCCAGCATGATCTCCGCCTTCTGGAAGTCGTGGATCGACTCGTACCCGCACGTTGCCATCGCGGTTCGCAGTGCGCCCATCAGGTTCAGCGTCCCGTCGTTCTCGGTCGCCGGGCCGATCACGATCTCCTCGAGCGTCGCCGGCTGGTCGACCTGCACGCGGGCGCCGCGCGGAAGCGTCGGGATGGAACGTCGCCATCCCCCAGTGGAACCCGCGGCCCGGCGCCTCCTTGGCCCGGGCGAGCGGCGAGCCGGCCATGACGGCGTCCGCGCCGCACGCGATCGCCTTCGCGATGTCGCCGCCCGTGCGCATGCCGCCGTCGGCGATCACGTTCACGTAGTTGCCGGTCTCGAGCAGGTGCTGGACGCGAGCAGCGCTGGCGTCGGAGATCGCCGTCGCCTGCGGGACGCCGACGCCGAGGACGCCGCGAGTCGTGCACGCCGCGCCCGGACCGACCCCGACGAGCACGGCTTCCGCGCCGGTCCGCATGAGGTGGAGCGCCGTCTGGTACGAGGCGCAGCCGCCGACGATCACCGGGATCGGGATGTCCGCGATGAACTCCTTCAGGTTCAGCGCCGCGCCGTTCGACGACACGTGCTCGGCCGAGACGACGGTTCCCTGGATGACGAGGATGTCGAGCCCGGCTGCGAGCGCGATCTCGTAGTGGTCGCGCACCCGCTGCGGGGTCAGCGACCCGGCGGCGAGGACGCCTCTCGACTTGATCTCCTCGATGCGACGGGCGATCAGCCGGGGCTCGACCGGCTGCGCGTAGATCTTCTGCATCATCGCCGTCGCCTTCTCCTTCGGTGCCTTGGCGATCTTGGCGAGCTGGATGTCGGCGTCCTCGTAGCGGCTGAAGATCCCCTCGAGGTTCAGGACGCCGAGGCCCCCGAGTTGCCCGAGCTTGATCGCCGTCTCCGGTGAGACCACCCCGTCCATCGCCGAGCCGAGCAGCGGCAGCTCGAGCAGGTGCGGCCCGAGCTTCCAGCCGATGTCGACGTCCTGAGGATCGCGCGTCCGGCGGCTCGGCACGATCGCGATGTCGTCGAAGCCGTAGGCCTGACGCGCCTTCTTCCCTCTCCCGATCTCAATCTCCATGGTCCCCTCCTAGAAGCACCAAGGCCCAGGCTCCTCGCGGTTGGCCTGGGCCGGAAGACCTCGCTGTGTCAGTCCCTTTCAATCGAGAATCGATCGTAACAACGGCTCCTGACGGCTCACAGCTCGGAGGGGACGGGCTCGAGCTTCTCGATCTTCACGCCCTCCGCGAGTCGCGTGAGCTCGCGCGGCTCGAACCGGCCGGCGCCGACCTCCTGCACGGCTGCGGCCCCCGCTGCCACCGCGCGTTGGAGGGCATCCTCGGGCGGGAGCTCGTCGAGCCGCGCGGCCATGTAGCCCGCGAGCAGCACGTCGCCCGATCCAGCCGGCGAGACCGTCGCGACCTCCGCCACCGCAGCGTAGAAGCGCTCGGCCTCCCGCTCCTCCCGGAGCAGGGCATAGCACCCCGAGGTGAGCGTGATCAGGACGTTCCTCGCACCGAGGTCGGAGATGTGGTCGAGCGCCTGGATGAAGTCCTCCGGGTCGTGGAACTCCTGCCCGACGAGCCCCTCGGCCTCCCGCTCGTTCGGCGTGACGAGGAACGGCTCAGCCTCGGTGCCGAGGCGCAGCGGTTGGCCCTCGGCGTCGAGGACGGCCCGAATCCCTCGCCGCTCGAGCTCGCGGATCGCCTCCGCGTAGAAGCCATCGTCCACGCCGCGCGGCAGGGTGCCGGCAAACACGACCGCGTCGGCGCCGCGCGAGAGGTAGCGAAGCTTCTCCAGCAGCAGCTCGAGCTCCTCCGACGTCACGTGCGGGCCCCACTCGTTGATCTCCGTGTAGGTGCCGCCCGTCGGGTCGACGACGGCCGTGGAGGTCCGCGACTCGTCGCCGATCCGGACGAAGTCGTTGAGGATCCCCTCCCGCGTCAGCTCGCTCACGACGCGGGCGCCGGTCCGCCCGCCCGCAAGCCCAGTCGCCACGACCGGGACGTCCATCCGCTTCAGCGCGCGGGCGATGTTGACGCCCTTGCCGCCGGCGAGGGTCAAGCCGGCGCTCGCGCGGTGCCGCTGGCCGGGCTGGAAGTTCGGCACCGTGAGCGTCCGGTCGAGCGCCGCGTTCATCGTCACCGTGATGATCAGGAGAACCAGCCTCCGATGTGGTCGATGGTGCGGTCCGTGTACCAGCCCGTGCGGTCGAGGAAGCCGGGGTCGTCCCGCGCCTCGGCGGCGACGAGCGGCGTGCGGCCGAGGAGGCGCTTGCGGTCGTAGACGCGCAGCTCGCCGACCACCTGTCCCTCCCTGACGGGAAGGTCGAGCCGGCTCGGCATGACGACACGCTCGACGAGCGATCGACCGATCCGGACCGGCCTACGCATCGGTCTCGCGGCGACCACCGGAACCGGATCGAAGCCCCACTCGACGGGGATCCGGCCGTAGACGCGATCGGCGGAGGCGAGTGGCACGTACGCGTAGCGCGACATGCCCCAGGCCAGGAGCTCCTCGAGGTCGGCGTTCCGGACGCCCCGCGACGGGCTTCCGAGGATGGTCGCGTAGATCGTGACGTGGTTCCCGCGGGCGGCGGCGACCTGGTTCCACCCGGCGCCCGAGGTGTGCCCCGTCTTCACGCCGAAGGTGCCCGGGAACTCGCCGAGGAGGTCGTTCCAGGTGTGGAGCGTCCGGCCGCCGGAGATCGACGCCGACTCCTGGCGCACGAGCCGCCGCACGACCGGGCTCTTCATCGCCTCGAGCGCGAGCCGTGTCACGTCCGCCGCGGAGGAGTAGTGGCCCGGCGTGTCGAGGCCGTCGGGCCGCGCGAACTGGGTCTCGCGGAGGCCGAGCGCCCTCGCGCGCTGGTTCATGTACTCGATGAACGGGCTCGCTGTCGCCGCCGCCGACGTGCTCGGCGAGGGCAACCGCGCTGTCGTTCGCGCTCTGGATCAGGGCCGCGGCGATCAGGTCGCGGAGGGGCAGGCGCTCGCCGGCGCGGAGCCGAATCGTCGACCCCGTGACGCCGACCGCGTCCCGGTCCACGGAGACGACCGTGCCGGGCTTCGCACGCTCGAGCGCCACGAGCACGGTCATCAGCTTCGTGATGCTCGCGATCGGGAGGCGATCGTGCGCCCGTCGCGCCAGCAGCACCTCGCCCGACCGGGCCTCTTGCACGAGGTAGGCGCGAGCGTCGACCTCCGGGGTCGCCGCGGACGCGGCTGAGGTCGAGCAGGCCAGAAGAGCGACGAGGGCCGCCAGTCGCTTCACGGATCTCTACGTTAGTCGACGCGGATCGGCATGCCGACCGTGAGAGCCACGGGATCGACGGTTGGATTGAGCTCCATCAGGCGGTCGACCGTCGTGCCGAACTTCTCCGCGATCGAGGCGAGCGTGTCGCCGCTCCGGACCGAGTACACCGTCGCCCTGGCGGCCTTGGTGCGCGCCTTCTTCGGCGCCTGTTGGACCTGCGGGGTGGCGGCGGCCGGCCGCGGCGAGGCGGCTTCGCCGCCGTGGAGCGCCGGCCGGGCCAGCAGCACGACCGCGGTCACAGCCGCCAGCGCCAGCGCCGGGAACCCGTACCGAACCATCCACCAGGGGATCGTCACCAACCGGCCGCCGCCCAGACCTCGCTCCGTAGGCGAGCCGCCTCGGCGGCCGCAGCCGACCGCCAGTCGTCCTCGCCGTCCCGGTACGCATAGATGACCGAGCGCGCTGCTGCGACGAGCGCGCTGGCCGGTCCGCTCGTGAATGCTCTGGCCACGTCTCCGGGTTTCGCGCCCTGGGCGCCGAGACCTGGGAGGAGGAGCACGGACTGCGGCAGCAGCCTCCGCGCCTCGGCGACCGCACGCGGTTGCGTGGCGCCGATCACGGCCCCGACGCTCGACAGCCCGCGCTCGCCGACCGCGTCCGCACCCCACTCCGCGACCAGCGAGGCCACGTGCTGCCAGAGCGGCCGGCCGTGCGAGAGGACGAGATCCTGGACCTCGCCGCCGCCGGCGTTCGAGGTCCGGACGACGCAGAAGACCCCGCGGCCGTGCCGCCGGCACGCGGCCAGGTAGGGCTCGACCGAGTCGCGGCCGAGGTACGGGTTCACGGTCAGCGCGTCCGTCACCGGCTCCGCGCCCTCCTCGCGCGGCTCCAGGTACGCCGCAGCGTAGGCGCGGGCGGTGGAGCCGATGTCGCCGCGCTTGCCGTCGGCGAGGACGACGAGCCCCGCGGCCCGCGCGTAGTCGCAGACCTCTTCGAAGGCCGCGAAGCCCGGCGAGCCCAGCGCCTCGAAGAACGCGAGCTGCGGCTTGACGCCGACGACGTAGGGGGCGACCGCGTCGACGATGCCGCGGCAGAAGCGCGCCGCCGCCTCGGCAGGCGGCTCGCCGCGCAGCTCGACCGGGAACAGCTCGGGCCGCGGATCGAGGCCGACGAGGACCTGCGACCGCTTGCGGTCGACGGCGTCGGCGATCCGGTCGCCGAACGTCATGCCGCGTACAGTCTCAGACATCGCGCTGAGCGTACTGCCGGCCCCAGACGCGGAACGGGGGCCTTGCGACCCCCGTTCGAAGCTCGCCCCGGGGCGTTGTTACATCGAGCTCTTGACAGCGCTCTTCAGCTTGCTCCCCGCCGAGAACTTCGGCACCTTCGATGCGGGGATGTGCACGCGCTCGCTGGGGTTGCGGGGGTTCACGCCCTGACGGGCGGCGCGGTTCTGCACTGAGAACTTGCCGAATCCGGTGAAGGCGACTTCCTCGCCGTTCCGGAGTGCGTCGGTGATCGAGTCCAGGAACGCTTCGACGGCCTCACCGGCTTCGCGCTTGCCGATATTGGCCTTCTGCGCGACGCGATCCACGAAATCTGCCTTTGTCACGAAAGATTCTCCTCCCTCGTCAGTGCTAGTGCCGTTTAGGACCCTAACAGCGATCTTCTTTCCGCTCAACCATGCGGTTTGCGGGACTTTCTATGCCGAGAGCAGCTCTCCTGCCCGAAAAAGGGGCCTGAGGCGCACTCCGACGCGGGCCAGCTCGTCGGTTCCGCCCTCCTCCCGATCGACCACGCAGACCGCCGTCCGGCACTCGAGACCGGCCTCGCGAAGCGCCTGGATGGCCGCAACGGCGGCGCCTCCAGACGTCACGACGTCCTCGACGAGGCAGACCCGCTCGCCCGTCTCGAAGGCGCCCTCGATGCGGTTGGAGGTGCCGTAGTCCTTCGCGTCCTTGCGGACGATCAGAAACGGGAGCCGGGAGGCGAGGGACGAGGCGGCGGCGAGGGCAACGGCGCCCAGCTCCGGGCCGGCGAGTCGCGCGGCCCGTGGTTCGTACTCGCCGACGACCGACGCGAGACGGGAGGCGATGGCCTCGAGGAGGTCGGGCCGGGTCTCGAAGCGGTACTTGTCGAAGTAGTGGGTCGACCTGCGCCCCGACCGAAGGACGAAGTCGCCTTCGAGGAGCGCGTGCTCGCGAAGCGCCGACCGCAGCTCGTCGTCGGTCATGCGAGGAGGTCGAGCAGCTCGCGGGCGTCGTTCAGGAGGTCGTCAGCCTCGACGCCTCGCTCGAGCCTCAGCACGGAGGCGTCGTCGTAGTGCACGTCGACGTACTCCTCCGGGCGCCTGGCGCGCCGCCAGAGCAGGATCCCGACCAGGATCGCCAACAGGATCGTGACCCTACGAGGAAGCACTCGCCTTCGCCTTCGTGCGACGCCGAATCTTGCCGAGGGTCGTGCGCAGGTCGTGGAGGACGAGGCCGGCGACCGGGTCCCGGCCCGTGACCGCGGCGATGGCGCCGGTTCCCTCCCGCAGGACGAAGACGCTGCCGTCCACGGTCACCGCCTCGAGCCGCGTCGGCGAGACGCCGGTGCGCAGGGCGGCGGCATAGGCGAGCATCGCGGCCGCGATCTCGGCAGCCCGGGCGGCCTCCGAGTCACCCACCGTCGCCGCGCGCGGCTTCCCGTCGGCGTCGAAGATCACGGCGGCGACAACGTCTTCCGAGACGTCGAGCAGCTCCGCCAACGCCTGTTCGCCGGTCACGCCGGGAACATACTGCGGCGATGCACGAGCCGCTCCAGAAGTTCTTCGCCGACCGAGGGCCTCACCTCGCGGCGATGATCGCGTACTTCGCGCTCCTCTCGCTCGTGCCGCTCGTCTTCCTCGCGCTGGCGCTCCTCGGGCTCTTCGGGCGGGCGGATGAGTCGACCTACCTCGTACGCGAGCTGAACGCCGTCCTGCCGTCCGCGTCGATCGGGCAGATCGTCGGCGTCGTCAACGACATCCGCGACAACGCCGCCACGCTGGGGATCATCGGCGGCGTCTTCCTCCTGTGGACGTCGCTGTCGCTCTTCAGCGTGCTGGAGTCCGCGTTCAACATCGTCTACGGCCGGCCGAACCGCTCCTTCCTGCACGGGAAGGGCGTCGCGGTCGTGGTCATGCTCGGAACGCTCATCACGCTGTTCGCCGGGCTCGTGATCGGCACGGTCGGCTTTCGGCTCCTGCACGATGCGGCCCCCGGCTTCGTCGGCAACGAGTGGGTCGGCTACTTCCTCTCGCTGCTGATCTCCACGGGGGCGGTGTTCATCTTCCTCGTCTCGACCTACTACCTGCTGACGAATGTCGAGCTGAGCGTCCGGGACGTCCTTCCCGGCGCGATCCTGTCGAGCATCCTGCTCCAGGTCAGCTTCCAGGCGCTGCCGCTGTACGTGACGCTCTCGCAGCGGGACGAGGTGCTGACGTTGCGCGCGCTCGGTGCGCCGGTGATCCTCCTGATCTGGCTCTACGTGATGGCGAACGCCATCGTCTTCGGCGCAGAGATCAACTGGTGGCGCTCGCAGCGGCGGCTCGCCGAGGAGGACGCGGTCCCGGGGCTCGCCTGACGCTTGTGTTCCATGCCACGAGCGGTGCCCAGCCTCGAGCCGCTCGATTCCCCTTGCAACCGCTTGAGACGAGCGATCGTCACATGGAACACAAGCTATGGCAGGGCCCCGGCGAGTGCACGGGCGGCTCGCGCGCGATGGGAGCTGTGGGCTTTCCACTCGTCGCCGAGTTGCGCGACCGTTCGCTCCTCGCCCTCCGGGATGAAGACCGGGTCGAAGCCGAAGCCGCCGGAGCCGCTCGGCTCGTCGCCGATTCGGCCCTCCAGGACACCGGTGCCGCGCAGCTCCTCGCCCTCCGGTGAGAGCGCGACCAGCTCGCAGACGTAGCGAGCGCGGCGTCCCTCGCCCTCGACGCCCTCGAGCTCTGCCAGCACACGCTCGACGTGCAGCTCGCCCGCGAAGCGCGCCGACCTGATCCCGGGTGCGCCGTCGAGACCTGCGACCTCGAGGCCGGAGTCCTCGCCCAGCACCCAGGTCCGGGGCTCGCGCTCCCGGCCGAACACCGCTTTGGCGCGGGCGTTCTCGTAGTAGGTCTCGCCGGTCTCCGGCGGGTAGTCGTCCGCCTTCAGCGGCTCGATCTCCCAGCCGGGCAGCGCGCGGCGAAGCTCCCGGAGCTTGCCCGGGTTCGCGGACGCGAGGACGGCTTTCACGGGTTCCAGCGGGCGCCGCGGACGGCTTCGGCCCGGGTGAGCGCGTCGATCAGCTCCGCGGCGGTCTTGCCGGTCCCGAGACGGACACGCACGTCCACACGGCGGCTGTCGCCCTCCTCCTCGAACTCGAGCGAGCTGACATCGGCGCCGGCGCCCTCGACCGCCTCGAGCACGGAGACGGCGCTCGTGCCCGCGGGCAGCTCGACGGCCAGGCGTCCCTCCTCCGGCCGCGTACGCGCCGAGAGCTTGTAGGCGAGGATCCGCAGCGGCCCAAGGCTGAGCAGCACGAGCGCGGTGGTGACGAACGCGGCCCAGTAGTACCCGACGCCGGAGGCCATGCCGATCGCGGCGACGACCCAAAGGGTGGCTGCCGTGGTCAGGCCCCTTACGGACAACCCTTGCCGGATGATCGCGCCCGCGCCGAGGAAGCCGATCCCCGTCACCACCTGAGCCGCGATCCGGGTCGGGTCGAAGACGACGCCCTCCTCGGTCGAGAACCGCCAGTCCGTCCAGGCGTACGCGGACACCATCGTGAAGAGCGCCGCACCGACAGAGACGAGCATGTGCGTCCGCAGTCCCGCCTCGCGCTCGCGCAGCTCGCGTTCCAGGCCGATCGCCCCACCGAGCCCCGCCGCGAGCACGATCCGGAGGACGACCTCGGCCCAGGAGAGGTCAGGCAAGCACCGCCTCCACGGCGCGCTGCTGCGCCTGGCCGATCTCCTCGATGCCCGCAGCCGCCAGGTCGAGGAGCTCGTCCAGCTGCTCGCGGCTGAAGCGCTCGCCCTCGGCGGTCGCCTGCACCTCGATCAGCCGGCCGTCGCCGCTCATCACCACGTTGAGGTCGACCTCGGCGCGGGAGTCCTCGGAGTAGTCGAGGTCGAGCAGAGGCTCACCGTCCACGATTCCGAGCGAGACGCCCGCCACGGAGTCCGTGAGCGCCTTCCCGAGGCCGAAGCGATCGAGTGCCCGGCGCGCGGCGACGTAGGCGCCGGAGATCGCGGCGCAGCGCGTCCCGCCGTCCGCCTGGAGGACGTCACAGTCGATCCAGAGCGTCCGCTCGCCGAGCGCCTCCAGATCGGTGACAGCGCGCAGAGACCTTCCGATCAGGCGCTGGATCTCCACGGTGCGCCCCTTCTGGCGGCCGGTGCTCGCCTCCCGCGCGGTCCGCTCGCCCGTGGACGCGGGCAGCAGGCCGTACTCCGCGGTCATCCAGCCCTTGCCCTTCCCCATCAGCCACCGCGGCACGCCCTCGGTGATCGACGCCGTGCAGAGGACGCGCGTCTTGCCGGCGGAGATCAGCGCCGACCCGGCCGGCTGCTCGAGGTAGTCGACCTCGAGCTCCAGCGGCCGGAGCTCGTCGGCCCGCCGCCCGTCGGCTCTCATGCGGCGGCCGCCTCGAGCTCGGCGATCTCGACGCGGCCGACGCCGTCTAGCGGGAGCTGGAGGAAGCGCTGCCCGAGCTCCCGGAAGCGTCCGATGTCGCCGGTCGTCAGGAACCGGTAGCCGCCCTCGCGGCTCGGGTCGTTCTCGATCCCTTTTCGGCTGAGCGTCTCGGCCACCTCGCGCGCCGTCTCCTCGGCCGAGAAGACGAGCGTCACGTCCCGACCGAAGACGCGCTGGAAGATCGGCCGGATCAGCGGGTAGTGCGTGCAGCCGAGGATCACGGTGTCGACCTGCGCTTCCTTGAGCGGCTCGGCGTAGCGCCGGACTGCGGCCGTCGTCTCGGCCCCGAACGGGTCGGCGCCCTCGATCAGCGGCACGAGGTCGGGGCACGCGACGGGGAAGAACCGCGTCCCGGCGTCGAGCGTGTGGACGAGCTCGGCGTACCGCCCGGCGTCGACGGTCGCCTCGGTCGCCATCAGCCCGATGCGCCGGTTCCGGGTCACCTGCACGGCCGCGTGCGCCTCCGGCGTGATCACGCCGACGACCGGAACCGAGATCCGCTCCTGGAGGTCCGGCAGCGCCGCCGAGGTCGCCGAGTTGCAGGCGACGAGGATCAGCTTCACGCCCTGCGCCTCCAGGTAGCCGGCGATCTCGAGCGAGAAGCGGCGCACCTCGTCCAGCGGCCGCGGGCCGTACGGCAGGCGCGCGCCGTCGCCGAGGTAGATGAAGTCCTCGTGGGGCATCGTGACCAGGCACTCGTGCAGGACGGTGAGGCCGCCCATGCCCGAGTCGAAGACGCCGATCGGTTCGGAATTCATCTGGCGATTGTAAGAAGCCGGAGACTTGATCTACCCTCTTTCGCCGTGGGTCGCCGTTTTCTCCTGCTCGCAGGCGTCTTCTTCGTCGCTCAGACCGGCGCTGCCCAAGCCTTCACCAAGACGGAGCACACGCTCGCGATGGGCGACGGCGTCACCCTGGCCGCGACGCTCTACACGCCGCCTGGCAGCCCGCCGACGGGCGGCTGGCCCGCAGTCCTCGCACTCCACGGGCTCGGCGGGAACCGGACCTCGATGAACTCGATCGCGGAGGCGCACCTGGTTCCGCACGGCTACGTGGTCATGACCATGGACGCGCGCGGGCACGGCGAGTCGGGCGGCGTGTCCTCGCTCGTCGGACCGCGTGAAGTCGCCGACTACGCCGCCGCGCTCCAGTGGCTCCGCCTCCGTCCCGGCGTCAGCGACTCGAGGGTGGGCGCGCTCGGCTTCTCGCTCGGAGGCGGCTCAGTGTGGAAGCTGCTGACCGCACCCGGCGCGAGGCTCGCCGCGGCGGTTCCCGTGATGACGTGGACGAGCCTGTACGACTCGCTGCTGCCGCAGGGCCTCGTCAAGTCAGGGCTCATCGCGTACTTCCACAACCTGCTCCCGCCCGAGCGGTGGGACCCGGCGGTCACGACGCTGAGGGACGACGCGCTCCAGGGACGCAACGACGCCGCGATCCGCGCGTTCGCCGCGCAGCGCTCGGTCCGGGCCGACCTCGGCAGGATTCGGACGCCGGTCTTCATGCTCCAGGGCCGGCGCGACTACGCCTTCGACATGCAGGAGGCGCTGGCTGCGTTCGGAAGGCTCCGCGGCCCGAAGCGGATCTACCTCGGCGGCCTCGGCCATGCGCCGTCGGCGAACCCGCCCGCCGAGCAGCCCTACTACTTCGGACAGATCCGGATGTGGTTCGACCGGTTCTTGAAGGGCCAGCTGAACGGGATCGACACGCGGCCGCGCATCGAGCTCGCGCCCGATCCCTGGAGGGCACGCACCTACCAGGCCGCGGCGCTGCCGGCGCGAAAGGTTCTCCGGCTGACGTTCCGCGGCCGCCGGACGATCGACGGGCTCGGCGGCAAAGTCGTCCGGACCGTGGCGCCCACCCGGCGTCTCAACGAGACCTTCGGTCACGCGCTCGTCTCCGTGAAGGCCTCGACGCCGACGGGCTGGACGCACCTCGTCGCCGTCCTCTCGGCGCTCACGCCGCGCGGTGAGATCGTGGTCAGCCAGGGCGGCGTGCCGACGACGACGCTTCGCGGGACGACGCGGACCCTGACGATCCGCCTGCTGAGCCAGTCCACGACGATTCCGCGCGGCTCGCGCTTCCGCCTGACCCTGGCGGGTGTCTCGACCGCGCAGAACCCGAACAACCTCCTGTACCTCACGGGCCCGGAGAGCACTTCTCGACTCTTCCTCGGCGAGGCCAAGATCGTCCTGCCCGTCCTGCGCCGGCCGGTCTCGCGTTGAGGCCCGCACTCGTCGTCCTCGCCGTCGCGGCGCTCGTGGCCCTGCCCGGTGCCCATGCCGGCTCGGCCGCCGACCCGGGCGTGACCGGCAACTCGATCCTGCTCGGAGGGACGGTGCCGCTGACCGGGCCCGCCGCGGCCTTCGCGTCGGTCGCGCCCGGCGCCGACGCCTACTTCCGCTACGTCAACGACCGCGGAGGCGTCTTCGGGAGGAAGATCCGCTACAAGTACGTCGACGACGGCTTCGAGATCAATCGCACCGTCGACCAGACGCGCCGCCTCGTCCAGCAGGACCGCGTGTTCGCGATCTTCAACTCGATCGGCACCGAGCATGCGATCGCCGTGCGCCCGTACCTGAACCAGGTGGGCGTCCCGCACGTCTTCACCGGCACCGGCGCGAACACGTTCCAGGCCGATCGCGGGCGCTACCCGTGGTCGATGGGCTACCTCCCGAGCTTCGTCGGCGAGGGCGCGATCTACGGGCGCTACGTCGCCGGCTCGATGCCGCGCGCGCGGATCGCGGTCCTCTACGAGAACACGGACTACGGGCGCGACCTGACGAACGGACTCCGGCGAGGGCTCGGCCGGCGCGGGAACCGCATCGTCGCCGTCCGCAGCTACGAGATCACGGACGCGGACGTCAACTCGCAGATCTCCCAGCTGAAGCGCTCGGGCGCGAACACGTTCATGCTCTTCGCGACCCCCGGCTTCGCAATCCAGGCGTTCCTTTCCGCCCACCGCCAGGCCTGGAGGCCGCGTGCCTTCGTCAGCTCGGTCTCGATCGAGCCGTCGATCATGAAGGTGATCCGCCTGAACACGAGCGCGCAGGCGACGGCCGGGACGATCAGCATGGGCTACCTGAAGGACCCCACCTCGCCGACCTGGAACCGCGATCCCGCGATCCGGCTCTACCGCCAGATCATGAGGCGCTACCTCCCGGGTCGGAAGGCGACCGACGTCTACCACTACTACGGCATGGCGGTGGCCCAGTCGATGGTGCACGCACTGCGCAAGGCGGGCCGGAACCTGAACAGGGCGGCGCTCCGGCGCGCGGTCACGCACATGAACCAGACCGACAACCCATTCCTGCTCCCGGGGGTCGCCGTCCGCACCTCGCCGAGCAACTACTTCCCGATCGCGCGGGCGAAGCTCTTCCGGTACAGCGCCAAGGGCCAGTGGATGCCCTTCGGGCGTCTCCTAGCGGCTCGTTGACCGCGTGAGAGGATTGCCTGTCACCCGCCGGAAGCGAAATGCCGACAACTGATTGACGCAATTTCCGTCTCACCCCACTGAAAGGGGGTCTTTTGACCAAATCAATCCGCTTCGTCCTGCTTCTGTCTGCGTGCGCTCTTGCACTCGCATTCGGAGGTAACGCACTCGCTGCGTACAACCCGTCGCTGCTCGTGGCCGGCACGAGCCACTCCACCGGGAGCGGTGGCCCCATCGTCATCGGGGTGGGCCAGGATCCGGCCGACGACACAACGGCCGTCGCCAACATCTACTCACCGCTCGGCTACGGCGTCTCGCTCACGCAGGCTCCCGGCGCGAGAATCGGCGACCTGGAGGCCATCGTGCTCATCCGTGCTCTGGGTGGGGCCCGCGTGCCGCTCCAGGGCACCGTCACGGCTCGGGATCCGGGCGCGTTCGTGAATCCGGCCCAGTTTCCTTGCGGTGGAGGCGTCCGCCACGAGGCCGTCTGGCTGATCGAGGGCACGCTCAACAACACGCCGATCCAGATCCCGATCTTCGTCGATCGAGTCACGAGCGGCGCCGAGGCGCAGTTCGCGTCCGCGAAGATGCGCATCTGCCTTCCCTCGGAGCAGGCCTCGACCACGGGTGCGACGCTGATCGTCGCCGCCTTCTCCGTGACCGGTGTCTTCAGCAACCCGACCACCCGCCGGACGTATCCGTGGAACGCGCTCTTCATCCCGTACGCGCCGGGAACCAGCACGCCGAACCCGACCAACGCCGCGCAGAGCACGTCGTACACGCGGCTTCCGGTTCAGCTTGCGGTGACCGCGAGGAAGATGAAGAGGGGCAAGCGCAGCTTCGCCCGCGTCACTGCCTGCCTCAGTGAGGCCGGACAGGCCGTTCGCGGCGTCCGGGTCAACATCCTCGCCGGGCGCTCGGCCCGCAGGACGGCCCGCGTGGCCTTCGGCCGGACGAACTCCCGCGGTTGTCTCGTGCGGACGATCCGGCTCCGCAACCGGGTCACGTTCATCCGCGCGTCGACCTCGGTGCCCGAGCGCGACGTCACGAGCTCGCCGGGCTGCACGCCCGCGCTTTCCGCGGCACCAGGCCAGCTCCCGCCCGCTCGCTGCACCTCGGCGACGCTGGCTCCGGCGCTGAACCTGTTCAGCCGGAACATGGCGCGAGTGCGCCGCTAGAGAGAACGCAAGCCGAGAGGGCCCCGACTCGGGGCCCTCTCACTATTCTGGTTCCGTGGCCGAGCAGATCCGTGTCGGCACCTGCTCCTGGGCGGACGAGGCGCTCTCGAAGCATTTCTACCCGCCCGGGCTGAAGGCGGGCGAGCGGCTCGCGTACTACGCCGAGCACTTCGACATGGTCGAGCTCGACTCCACCTACTACCGGCTTCCCGTCGAGTCGATGGCCGCCCGCTGGGCCGAGCAGACCCCGGACGACTTCGTCATGCACGTGAAGGCCTTCGGCGTGATGACCCGCCACCCGGTCAAGAAGGAGCAGCTCCCCACGGACCTGCGGGACGCGGCACCGGTTGACGAAAAGGGTCGGATCGACCGCCCGCCGCGCGAGTTTCGCGCCGAGATCTTCAAGCGGTTCCGCGAGGCACTCGAGCCGCTGCGCTCGGCGGGGAAGCTGGGCGGGACGCTGTTCCAGTTCCCGCCGTACGTGGTCTACAAGGACCTCTCGCTCGACTACCTCGCGTGGGCCGGGGAGCAGATGGGCGACGACGCGATGCTCGTCGAGTTCCGCCACGCGAGCTGGTACGAGGAGGACGTCCGCGAGGAGGTGCTCTCGTTCCTCGAGGAGCACGGGATGTCGCTCGTCGTGGTGGACGCGCCCAAGGTGGAGGCGAAGAATGTCCCGCGGACGCTGCTCGCCGTCACAGGGCCGACGGCCTACGTCCGGTTCCACGGGCGAAACGCGAAGACCTGGAACACTCGCGGGAGGAGCGCGGCCGAGCGGTTCGACTACCTCTACACGGAGGACGAGCTGCGCGAGTGGGTCGAGCCGCTGCGCGAGCTCGCCGCGAAGGCCGAGAACGCGTACGCGCTCTTCAACAACAACAACCGCTCGCCGGGCGACGGCGGCTACGGCGGCCATGTCGCCCAGGGCGCGGCGAACGCGCAGATGCTCAAGAAGCTGCTGGCGGAAGCCGGCGTCCCGGCGTAGCCGGAACCGGACGGTCTCGGCTCAGAGCCCGGCGAGGAACTCGCCAAGCAGCTCGTTGAAGCGGTTCCGCCGCTCGACGTTCGTGAAGTGCCCGGCGCCCTCGAGCACCTCGAGGCGCCCGTTCGGCACCGACGCGACGATCTCGCGCGCCTCGTCCACGGGCAGGAAGGGGTCCTCGCTGCCGGCGACGATCCAGAGCGGCCTCTCGAACTCGCGGACGAAGTCGGTCGAGTCCCGTCGGTCGCGGAGCGCTTCGGTCGCGCGGATCAGCTCCTCCACCGTCCGCTCGGGCGGAGGCGGCGCGGGCGCGCTCGGCGCCCAGGCCTCGATCCCCTGCTCGCGAAGCGTCTCGATCGCGGCGTTCCGGGCGGCCTTTCGGTCGTCGTCGTCGGCGCCGACGCGAGCACCCGCGAGGAAGAGCCCGCGGGCCCGCTCGCCGGCGAGCCGCGCAAGCGCGAGAGCGACGTAGCCGCCCATCGACAGCCCCACCGCGGCGAAGTCGTCGTCGAACCCGTCCCAGATCTGCTCTGCCCAGCCGTCGATCGAGTTGCCCTCGAGCTCGTAGAGGTTCGGGGCCAGCACGTCATGGCCCTCGAGTACATCGCGCTGCGGCGCCCACATCTCGGGCCCGAGCGGAAAAGCGTGGAGCAGGACGACCTTCATTCGTGCCGGACGAGGACCCCGCCCTCGAGCTCGCGCGCCGTCTCGAAGCCGTACTCGGCACCCTCGAGCCCGAGCGCATCGGCAAGCTCCGAGAGCAGATCCTCTGCAGGCGGCAGGTCGACGGGCGAGTCGGCGGTCCGGGCGGCTCTGCGAATCGACGCCGGATCGGAGCCGGTGAGGCGCGCGATCACCGTCGGGTTGGCGCGCATGGCGATGGCGTCGCCCGGTGCGAGTGGGCCGCGGTACTCGGGCACGGACATGTACTCGTCCAGGAGCCGTCCGCGCTCGAAGGCGATGTAGTGAACGGCGAGCCCGTCTTCGACCCCGAGCGTGAAGGTCACGAACCCCACCGCGTTGGACAACTCCCGTCCGAGGCGCTCGAGCCGGCGAGGATCGCGGTCGGCGACCTCGTCGTAGACCGCCACCCAGCCGTTCCGCACCGGGGACACCGCCGTCTCGCGTGAGCGAAACACGCGCGGGACGAGCCGCTCCACGAGCTGGACGACACCGTTCTGGTCGTCGGTCTGGAGGTGAACCGACCCGAAGGACGGCGCGAGCACCGTGGTCTCGTTCCGCGGCTGCGCCGCCGCGACGGCATGGACGAGAGCGAGCGCAACGGACTCGCGCGGCTCGGTGAGCTCGAGCACGACTCCGCCGTCGGTCACTCGCGCCGTTCCGAGCGCGGTGCCGCCATCCTCGGCGATGAAGACGTCGCCTTCGTGCTTGATGTTCATCCCGGGTTCCGGCTCGCGACGAGCAGGTAGTGGGCCGTCAGGTTCTGGAACGGCTCGAACCGCTCGCCGAGCTCTCGTGTCTCCTCGATCGTCAGCACGCGGCCGTCACCATAGAACGACGAGACCGCGTACCGCAGGGCGAGGTCGCCCGCGGGCCAGGCGCGAGGCCTCGCGAGGTGCCGTGCGAGGAACCAGTCCGCGGTCCACTCGCCGATCCCCGGGAGCTGCATCAGCGTCGCCTTCACCTCGTGGTCGGGAAGCGACGAGAGCGCGTGCAGGTCGAGCTCCGTGCGCGCGAGCTCGAGGATGGAACGGGCCTTGCTGCGGGAGAACCCGAGGACGGTCAGGTCCTCGGGCGAGGAGTCCGCCACGACCTCGCGGGCCGGGAAGGCGTAGGCGTGCTCCGCCCGAGCTCCGAAGCGCTCGATGAAGCGGTTCTGGATCGCGCGGGCCGCCTTCAGGGAGATCTGCTGCGCCGAGATCGCCCCGACGAGCATCTCGAACGGATCTGGCGCGAGCGGAGGCCGGAAGCCCCGGAGCCGGGCCACGACCGGCACGAGCACGGGGTCGTCGGGCCGAAAGCCGGCCAGGTCGAACTCCGCGCCGAGCAGCTTGAGGACGACCGGGGCGGCCTCTTCGTCGAGCGGCTCGACGTCGACGCCGCCGGGCGCGGCCTCGACCCGAACCTCCTTGCCGCTGACGACCCGGTCGAGCCCTCCCTCGCGCCAGAGCGTGGCGAGATCCGGCGCGAACACCCGGAAGCGCTCGGTCGTGAGCTCGAAGTCGAACGGCTGGGGCATGGCCAGTAACGCCACGCCCCAACCGTACGTTTGGGGTTAACGTCTACGAGATGCTCGTCGAGCAGATCGCACCGCACCTCTGGCACTGGACGGCACCGCACCCGGACTGGAAGCCGTCCAACCGTGGCAAGGACGGCCTCGGCTGGGATCAGCTCGTGTCGTCGTACGCACTCGTCGCCGACGACGACTTCGTGCTGATCGATCCGCTGGTGCCCGAGGACGAGAACGGCGCCGCGCTCTGGGACGCGCTCGACCGGGACGTCGGCGCCCACGGCCCGCCCGCGATCCTCATCTCCGTCCACCCGTACCACGCAAGGAGCGCCGAGGACATCGCCGCGCGCTACGACGGCAGCTCGATCTGGGTTCCCGCGGACGCACCCAAGGGCCAGGCCGAAGACGCAAGGACCTACGCCACCGGTGACGAACTGCCCGCCGGCATCCGGGTGCTCGACGTCGGGATGCCCGGCGAGCGGGCCCTCTATCTGCCCTCGCACAAGGCGGTCGTGTTCGGCGACGCCGTCCTGGACGGCGTCCGCCTCCTGCCCGAGAGCTGGCTCGAGAAGGGCATTACCAGGCAGGACGTCGCAGACGCGCTCCGTCCGCTGCTGGACGAGGAGATCGAGCTCACACTGCTCACGCACGGCGGCCCCGTCGCCGAGGGCGCCCGAGCGAAGCTCGAGCGCGCGCTGGAAGCCGTTTAGCCCTCCGGGGCGCGCAGAACGACGGCCGCAAGCTCCGAAGTGCTTCGTTTCGTAGGCGTGCGCTGGGAAACGCCTTCTCCTGAGCCTGGCACGTCGAGAGGGGCGAGGCGACGATCTCGAGGTGGACTACGTGCGCCTGGGATCGTCGGGCCTGAAGGTCTCTCGGATCTGTCTCGGAATGATGAGCTACGGCAATCCCGCGTCGCGGGCCTGGCATCTGGGCGAGCGGGAGGCCGAGCCGATCGTCCGGCTCGCCGTCGACGCCGGCGTCACCTTCTTCGACACGGCGGACATGTACTCGGAGGGGATGAGTGAGGAGATCACCGGCCGGCTGCTCGCGAGGCTCTTCGCGAGCCGCGAGGACTACGTGCTGGCGACCAAGGTGTACTTCCCGACGGGTGCCGGCCCCAACGACCGCGGCCTCTCCCGCAAGCACGTCGCCGCCGCGATCGATGCGTCACTCAGCCGGCTGAACACCGACTATGTCGACCTGTACCAGATCCACCGCTGGGACTACGAAACGCCGATCGAGGAGACGATGGCGGCGCTGGACGACGTCGTCCGAGCCGGAAAGGCCCGCTACGTCGGCGCCTCGAGCATGTACGCCTGGGAGTTCGCGAAGGCGCAGCACACCGCGCGCGCTGCGGGGCGGACAACGTTCGTGTCCATGCAGAACCACTACAACCTCGTCTACCGCGAAGAGGAGCGGGAGATGATTCCGCTCTGTCTGGACGAGGGCGTCGGTGTCCTTCCCTGGAGCCCGCTCGCCCGCGGGCTGCTTGCCGGCACGCGTCGGCGCGACGGCTCGCAGACGACAGTCAGGTCGGCCAGCGATCCGGTGGCCGACATGTACGACGCGTCCGATTTCGACGTCGTCGAGGCAGTTCGCGGAGTCGCCGAGGCGCGTGGCCTGACCCCTGCGCGGATCGCGCTCGCCTGGCTGCTCGGCAAGACCTTCGTGACCGCACCGATCGTCGGAGCGACGAAATCGAGTCATCTGGACGATGCGCTCGCCGCGACCGAGCTCGTGTTGACCGAGGAAGAGATCGCGCGGCTCGAGGCGCCGTACCGGCCGCACCCCATCCTCGGTCACCCCGACTGACGCGTCTAGAAGTGCGAGGTCGCGCCGGCCGGGTCGGCGTCGTACGACGCCGGCACGCCGTCCTCCGTGTACCAGGAGTAGGCGTACTGCCCGTCGTCGAGCGCCTTCGCCAGCTTCGAGAGCTTCAGCGGATGGAACGTGTCGCACATGACGGCGAGCTCGTGCGTCTCGGCCATCCCGATCGACTTCTCCGCCAGCCCGGGATGCGGGCCGTGCGGGATCCCCGACGGGTGGAGCGTGACCGAGCCGATCTCGATGCCCTTCCGCGAGGAGAAGCTCCCGTCGACGTAATAGATCATCTCCTCGCTCTGGAGATTCGAGTGGTGGTACGGGATCGGGATCGCCATCGGGTCGAAGTCCAGCTTCCGCGGGCAGAACGAGCAGATGACGAAGTTCGGGCCTGCGAACGTCTGGTGCGAAGGCGGCGGCATGTGGATCCGCCCGGTGATCGGCTCGAAGTCGTTGATGTTGAACGTCCACGGGTAGAGGTAGCCGTCCCAGCCCACGACGTCGAACGGGTGGTAGTCGATCTCGTAGTCCTGGTAGCCGTCGCGGACGCGGATCTTGAGCTGGAACTCGCCCCGCTCGCGGAACGTCTGGAGCTCGGTCGGCGGGTGGATGTCGCGGTGGTAGAAGGGCGCGTGCTCCATCAGCTGCCCGTACTGGTTCCGGTACCGCTTCGGGATCTCGATCAGGCCGGGCGTCTCGAACAGCAGATAGCGCTGCGGGCCTGACGGCTCGAAGGTGTACGTCGTCCCGCGCGGGATGACGACGTAGTCGCCCTCCTTGTAGGGCAGGTCGCCGAAGGTCGTGTGCAGCGTCCCGGAGCCCTCGTGGACGAAGTAGACCTCGTCGCCCTCGCCGTTCCGGAAGAAGTAGTCCATCGTCTCGGACGGGCGCACGAGCGAGATCTCGACGTCGTTGTTCCACATCAGCAGCTTCCGGCCGGAGATCTCGTCGCCCTCGGGCTCGATCCCGATCGTCTTGAAGTGACGATGCGCGTGCGCGTCGGGCACCCACTCCTCGCGCTTGATCGGCTCGAAGTCGCCGAGCTCCTTGATCCGGCAGGGCGAGGTGAGGTGGTACAGGATCGACTCGTTCCCGGTGAACCCCTCGAGCCCCATGACCTCCTCGGTCAGGAGGCTTCCGTTGTCGCGGAACTGAATGTGGCGCTTGCGCGGGACGTCGCCGCGGACCTGGTAGGTGGGCATGGCGCGAAGGTTAGCGCGGTCGGTTCGTAGACTCGCCCGATGGCGCCGGCGCTGCTCGCGGAAGACCTCGCCAAGCGCTATGGCCGCGTCCAGGCGCTCGCAGGCGTCAGCCTCGAGGTCCAGTCGGGCGAGCTCGTCGGACTGCTCGGTCCGAACGGCGCCGGGAAGTCGACGCTCGTCAAGATCGCCTGCGGGCTCATCCGCCCGTCGGAGGGCCGCGCCGAGATCTGCGGCGCGCCGGCCGGGTCGTCGACGGCCCGCAGCTCGCTCGGCTACCTGGCGGAGCTCTTCCGCTTTCCCGGCTGGTACTCGGCGGACGAGGTGCTCCGGCTCCACCAGCGGCTCGCCGGCTCCTCCGGCGGCGAGCAGGAACGGCACCGGCTCCTCGGGCTCGTCGGCCTCGGCGATGCGCGCCGGGTCCGGGTCGACGCAATGTCGAAGGGCATGCAACAGCGGCTCGGGATCGCGCAGGCGCTCGTGGGCGAGCCACCGCTGCTCCTGCTGGACGAGCCGACGAGCGCGCTCGACCCCGCCGGCCGGAGAACGGTCCGGGCGCTGCTGGAGGAGCTGCGTGGTCGTGGCATCGGCGTCCTCCTCAACTCCCACCTGCTGAGCGAGATCGAGCTCGTGTGCGACCGGGTCGTGATCCTCTCGCGCGGCCGCGTCGTCGCGGCCGGGTCGCCGGAGGAGCTCTCGCGGCCACGCGGCGTCGAGGTCGAGACCGGCGACGGCGTGCGGCTCTTCGCGCACGCAAGCCGTGAGGACGCTCCACGCATCGTCGAGGAGCTCGTCCGCGAGGGCCGGCGGGTCTACGGCGTGCGGGTGCTGACGACGAGCCTCGAGGAGGAGTACCTCGAAGCGGTCGGCGGTGATACGGCATGAGGGCGGTCGCGATCATCGCCGTGTACGCGCTGCAGGAGGCGCTCCGCCGGCGGATCTTCCACGTCGTCCTGCTCCTGACCGCCGTCTATCTCGCCCTGTACTGGCTCGGCGCGGACACGGCCTTCGAGGAGGTCGCGGAGCTCGAGGGCGGCCTGCCTGTTGACGACCGGGAGCTCACGGGCGGGACGCTCTTCGGCCTCTCGATGTTCGGAACGCTCTTCCTCGGCGCGGTCCTCGCGGCGTTCCTGACGCTCGGCGTGGTGCGCGGCGACGCCGAGCGGGGCCTCCTCCAGCCGCTCGTCGTGCGGCCGGTCGGCCGCAGCGCGCTCCTCGTCGGGCGTTTCCTCGGAGCGGCCGCGGTCTGTGTCCCGTACGTGCTCACCGTGTACACCGCCTGCGCGTTGATCACCCGGTCGAGCGGCGACTGGTGGCCGGACGAGTTCCTGCGGCCGGGGCTCCAGCTCGCCGTCGGCGTGCTGGTGATCGCCGCGCTCGGGCTTCTCGGCTCGGTCTTCTTGACCGCGACCGCAAACGGGATCGCGATCTTCATGGTCTTCGGCGCCGGCCTCGTCGCCGGCCTGCTCGGCCAGATCGGAGAGGCGCTGAGCTCGGAGTCGCTCCAGAACGTCGCCGAGCGGACTTCGTGGGCGCTGCCCTTCGAGGCGCTCTACCAGGATGCCCTCTACCGCATCACGTCCGAGAGCCGCGGGCTCACCGGCCTCGCGATCCAGCTCGGCCCGTTCGGCGGCTCCGAGGCCGGCGGGCCGAACCTGCCGCTCTGGGTCCTCGCCTACCTCGCGGCCGCGCTCGCAGCGGCAATGGCCGCGTTTGCGCGGAAAGACCTCTAGGAGGGTTTGGCCTGGCGGCACAGCCGTTCTTGCGCCAGACCCTCCTAACCGCGAATGCGGTTTCGCAGCACGCCGATCCCCTCCACCTCCAGCTCGACGACGTCGCCGGGCTGGAGCCACCGTTCGTCGCCGTGCTCCAGGATGCAGCCCGTGCCGACCGTGCCCGAGCCGAGGATGTCGCCCGGGTAGAGCTCTGTGTTCCTGGCCGCCTGCTCGACGATTCGATCCCACGGGTGGTAGAGGTCGGCGAGGTTCCCGCGTGAGCGCTCCTCGCCGTTGACGCGGGCGACCATCGCCGCCGATGAGCCGTCGAACTCGTCCGGCGTGACGACGACCGGGCCGAGGCTCGTCGCGAAGTCCTTGCCCTTCGCCGGCCCGAGCCCGACCTTCATCTCCTGCCGCTGGAGGTCGCGGGCGGACCAGTCGTTCATGACCGTGAAGCCGCCGAGCTGCCCTTCCGCGCCGATCACAGCGGCGACCTCGAGCTCGTAGTCCAGCTCGCTCGTCCCCTCGGGGTAGGGAATCTCCTCCTCCGGGCCGTGGATCACCGCCGGGTTGGAGAAGTAGAAGACAGGGATCCGGTACCACTCCTCCGGCACGTCCAGGCCGCGCTTCGCCCGCGCCGTCCTCACGTGCTGCTCGAACGCGTAGAAGTCCCGCACCGACGGCGGGTGGAGCACCGGGGGCCGGAGCTCGACCTCGGCGAGCGGGTACTCGGCGTGCTCGCGCGCCTGGCCGCCGCCCGTGAAGTAGGACTGGAGCGTCTGGGCCGCCAGCTGGATCACGCGGTCGCCCTCGATCCGGCCCGGCCAGCCGCGCTGAAGGTGGTGCCCCTTCGGCGAGAACATGCAGAGCTTCACCTCGCGCTCCTGACCGGCGAGGGCTCCCACCGGGCAGAGCCCGGCTCCGCCCCCGCCTGCCGCCGGTGGCAGCACGCAGCTCTCCGGGGCCGTGCTACTTGCACTGTCCCCTCCGGCCGCGTACCGCCACCGGCGGCTCATGAGTACGAGGTTTCACGGCTCGGTGTGCACCACGACGTCGGAGACCTCCGGCAGCTCGGCGCGGATCCGCTCCTCGATCTCGCTGGCTCGCGTGTGGGCATCGGCGAGCGAGCCGCCCTCGATCCTCACGGTCACGAAGAGCAGCACGCCGTCCTGCGTCTCGATGAAGCGCACCTCCCGCGGCGGCTCGCCCGTCAGCTCGCGGACGATCCCGGCGACCGTGCGCTCGTCGGCTTCGGTCAGACGCTCTCCCGGCGCAGGCTCGCGGAGCGGCTCGAGGTGCGTCTGGACGGAGACGACGGCGGGAACCGCCTGCGCGATCGCCCGTTCCACCTGCGATGCGACCTCGTGCGCTTCGGAGAGCGGGAGCTCACCCGGCAGCTTGATGTGGAGCCCGACCTCCACCCCGCCGTTCACGGTCACGACCCGAAGGTTGTGCACCTCCCGAACCCTGGGGACACCGAGCGCCGCGGCAAGGACGCGCTCGCGCAACGCCTCTTCGGTGCGCGGCTCGACGTGGACGACGACGTCGCTCTCCGGCAGCGCGTCCTGCACCGCCCGCTCGACACGATCCGCGGCCGCATGTCCCTGGCCGACGGCCGCCCCGGGCGGAACGCCGATGACGACGTCCGCGAAGTGGCGGCCGGCGGAGCGGCGCAGCCGCAGCCGGCGCAGCTCGACAGGGGGATCGACTCCCGCGATCGCCTCGCGCGCCGCTTGCTGCGCCTCGTCCGGCGTCGTGTCCATCAGCACGTCGATGTTCGAGCGGATCAGCCGTGCCGCCGCAAGCAAGACGAGCACGGCGACGAAGAGGGCCGCGAGGGAGTCGGCCTTGCCGTATCCACCCGCCACGAGGGCGAGGCCGATGAGCACCGCAACCGACCCGGCGAGGTCTCCGCCGAAATGCAAGGCGTTCGCCTCGAAGGCGGCACTCCCGTAGCGCCGCGAGGCTCGCCAGGAGACCAGCGTCCGGCTCGCGTCGACGGCGATGACGACCCCGATCACCAGGAACGTGTACCAGGCAGCGTCGACCTCTCGCTCGGCCGAACCGACCAGGTGCTCGATCGCCTTGTAGGAGATGAACAGGCTCGCGAGGACGAGGATCGTCGCCTCGGCGACCGCGGCGAGATGCTCGGCCTTGCCGTGGCCGTACGGGTGGCCGGGATCGGCCGGGCGCCCAGCCACGCCGACGGCGAAGAACGTCAGGAGCGCCGCGACGAGATCCGTCCCGGAGTGGATCGCCTCCGACACGAGCCCGAGGCTGCCGCTCGCCAGCCCGGCGCCGAGCTTGAGCGCGATCAGCACCAGGGCCGCGACGACCGAGATGAGCGCTGTGCGGCGTTGTGGGCTCACGGTTGATGAATTCTTCACGGTTGCGGGCAATCATCGAGATGTGAGACTCGGGGTCGTCGTTCTCGCAGCCGTGGTCATGTGCATCCCTGCGCCCACGGCGGGCGCGAGCGACTGCAGGGAGCCGCTCGGGAGCTACGCCGCCGCCTGGTCGCCGCAGGGCGGGCCGCTCGCCGTCTCACTTACGGTCGGCGACCCCTGCCGCAGCTGGAGAGCGGCGATCAGCGCCCCTGGGGAGATCCGATGGCTGGCCACGCCCGGCGGCGTCGCCACCCTCTCGTGGGCGCCGGACGGCCGTCGGCTGGCGACAGGGCTGAACCAGACGACGCCTCAGATCGTCGTGCACGAGCTCGACGGAGGCTCGCGGGCCGTTGCCGTGGGGACGGATCCCGCCTGGTCACCAAATGGCGACGCGATCGCATACGCGACCCGCACCGGCGGCGTCTCTCTGGTCGCGCCGGACGGATCGTCGGACAGGCAGGTGGCTCTCGGGGCTCATCCAGCGTGGTCGCCGGACGCCCGGCGCATCGCCTACGACCGCGACGGCTCGGTGTTCGCCGCAAACGCCGACGGCGCCTCCGAGGTCGGCATCAGCCCAGGGACAAGGCCCGTCTGGTCACCTGATGGATCGTGGATCGGCGTCGATCGCGACGGCGTCGCGGTCGCGGTTCGTGCCGATCGAACGGGAGAACGGCTGCTTGGGCCCGGCCGCATGGTCGGCTGGTCGCCGGCAGGCGCCGAGGTGCTGCTGCTCGACGGCGGGGTCGTGCGATTGCACTCGCTCTCGTCGGGCGCCGGCCGCCGAGTTGCAGAGGACGTGGTCGCCGTCGCCCCAAGCCCGTCCTGGGATCGTCTGGCGACCGTTCTGGTCGTCGGCCGCCGCTCCGAGATCTATCTCTCCGAACTGTCCGGCGCGCGCCCGCGCCGTGTCTCGCCCACCCAGTGCGGGCTGTTCACGTCCTCCTGCCGCGAAGGCACAGACGGGCGCGACCAAATCACCGGTCGCGACACCCGCGACGTGATCCTGTCCGGCGCCGGCGACGACCGAGTCCGCGCACGCGGCGGCCACGACCGCGTGGACACCGCCTACGGCCGAGATTTCGTCGACGCCGGGCCGGGCAATGACGTCGTCCACACGCACGGAAACGACGATCACCTGCTCGGCGGTTCCGGCGTCGACCATCTCCTCCCTGGCGACGGAGAGGACATCGTCTCCGCGGGCCCCGGACGGGACGCCGTCGTCGCGAGCGGAGACGGGCGCGTCGACCGCATTCGCTGCGGCACGGGTCTCGACTTGGTCCAAGCGGACCGGGCGGACCGCATCGCCCGCGACTGCGAGATCATCCGAAGGTCTTGAGCGCCGACCTGGCGGCGTTCAACCCGCACATGCCGTGGACGCCTCCGCCCGGCGGCGTCGCCGAGGAGCAGATGTAGAGGCCGTCGGCGGGTGTCGCGTACGGATTCAGACGCACGGCGGGCCGCGTGTAGAGCTGGCGGAGATCCTGGACGCCGCCGTTGATGTCGCCGCCCACGTAGTTCGGGTTGCGCGCCTCGACGTCGGCCGGGCTCATCACGTGGCGAGCAAGGATCCGGTCGCGGAAGCCGGGCGCGAAGCGCTCGATCTGCGCCTCCATCCGCTCGGTCATGTCCACGGTCGACCCGTTCGGGACGTGGCAGTACGCCCAGAGCGTGTGCTTGCCGCTCGGCGCGCGGGTCTCGTCGAAGAGGCTCTGCTGGGCGACGATCATGTACGGCCGCTCCGCCGTCTCGCCGCGCCAGACGGCGTCCTCGGACTCCACGATCTCGGCCGCCGTCCCACCGATGTGCACGGTTCCGGCACGCGAGCACTCCTGCGCCGCCCACGGCACCGGTCCGTCGAGCGCCCAGTCGACCTTGAACACGCCCGGCCCGTAGCGATAGCGGCGCAGGGCCCGCACGTAGCGGTCGGGTAGGCGGTGTCCCGCCACGTCGACGACCCCGCGCGGCGTCAGGTCGAGCAACGTCGCAGCCGACCTCGGAAGCTCGTCCACCGAGGTCACCGGGCGACCGGTCTCGACCTCGCCGCCGAGCGACCGGAGATACGAGACGAGGGCGTCCGCGATCGCCTGCGAGCCGCCCCGGGACATCGGCCAGCCGAAGGCATGACCGAGCAGGCCGAGGACGAGTCCGAACGAGGCGGTCATGCTCCGGGTCAACGGCTGGATCGAGTGCGCGGCGAGCCCCGCGAAGAGCGCCTTCGCCCGTTCGCCCTCGAACCGGCCGGCCAGCGCAGCGGCCGAGCGAAACGCCAGGAGCCCGAACCGGGCGGCGCCGAGCGGGTGGCGCGGAAGCGGCCTCGGGCCGAGCAGGAACGGCACGAGCCAGTCCTGGTCGCGGACGAGGGGCTCGAAGAGCTTCCGGTACACCGTTCCGTCGGCGCCGAGACCGGCCGCCGTCGCCTCCACGGACCGCTCCAGCATGACCGCGGTCCCGTCGTCCAGCGGGTGCGCCATCAGCGCGTCCGGATGGACGAGCTCCAGCCCGTGCTCCGCGAGCGGCAGCTCCGAGAAGAACGGCGACCCGGCGGCAAGTGGATGGATCGCGGAGCAGACGTCGTGCACGAACCCAGGCCCCGTCAGCTCTGCGGAGCGTGTCCCTCCACCGACCGTGTCCGCTCGCTCGACGACGAGCACCGAGCGACCGGCGCGCGCGAGCGTGATCGCAGCTGCCAGGCCGTTCGGGCCGGACCCGACGACGACGGCGTCAGGCATCGGCCAGCGGCCAGATGACGACGTCCTGCCGCGCCGAGTAGTGCAGCAGCGGATCCTCGTCGAGCAGCTCGATCCCGGACGGCGGCATCGTGTTCTCCCCGATGTCGGCCTCGGCAGGCTGGAGCGGCCAGGGCGCATGGTGGATCTCGGCCCGCTTCAGGCGGCCGCGGTGCTCGGTGTAGAGGCAGTAGCGCTCGGTCAGGAAGTGCGCCAGCGAGCGCGGGTCCGGCTCGAGCACGTCACCGATCGGCCGGTAGCCGGTGCGGAACGCGGCCGGCGCGCCGCGCCGATCCCGCCGGCGGCTCTCGTACTCCAGCCGCCCGTCGCGCCACTCGGCGCGCATGGCCGCGCGGAAGTACGGGAGCTTGTAGACACGACGGGCCGCCTCGACCGCCAGCTCGCCGGAGGCGTCGAGGCTGAAGAACCAGATCCCAGGCTTGCCGCCGGCCGTGACGTACGTCCGCGTGTTGACCTCGAGGAACGACGAGATCAGCGGCAGCGGCGGCAGGCCGCGCGCCCTCAGCCCGCTGACCCGGAACGGCGTGACACCGATCCACGCCTCGTCCTCGAAGAGATCCAGCTCGAGCCCGTCGGGAAGCTGCGACCGCAGCGCATTCGCCGGCGCCCGCCAGTGCGCGAACAGCAGCTCCTCCCAGGTTTGGCCCATGACCCACGCGCCCTCGGGCAGAGGCCAGGGCCGGTGGTCCGTCGCCTCGAGCGAGGCCGACTGCCGCGCCGGCGCCTGCACGGCGTCCAGGAGGCTCCAGGCTGGTGCGCCGCCCATCGTGGTGGCAATCTACGGAACCGGACGATGCGTCAGACGCTTCGCAGCATCACGTACCGGCTGTTCCAGCCAGTCGACGGCGCGTCCATCGCGGTGTTCCGGATGCTGTTCGGCGCGATCATGCTCTGGGAGGTCTGGCGCTACTTCTCCCACGGCTGGATCGAGCGCTACTTCGTCGAGCCGACCTTCCACTTCAAGTACGACGGCTTCGGGTGGGTGGAGCCATGGGGCGAGACCGGAATGCGCCTCCACTTCACGCTGCTGGGGATCCTGGCGGCGTGCATCGCGCTCGGCTTCTGCTACCGGATCGCCGCCCCGCTCTTCTTCGTCGCCTTCACGTACGTCTTCCTGCTCGAGCAGGCGCGCTACCTGAACCACTTCTACTTGATCTCGCTGCTCGCCCTGCTGATGGCGATCGTGCCCGCGCACCGCGTGTGGTCGCTCGACCGGCTCCTCTTCGGACAGAAGTGGTCGAACACGGTCCCGACGTGGTCGCTGTGGGTGCTCCGGGCGCAGATCGGCGTCGTCTTCATCTTCGCCTCGGTCGCGAAGTGGAACGGCGACTGGCTTCGCGGTCAGCCGCTCTCGATGTGGATCGCGGAGCGAACGGACTTCCCGGTCGTCGGCGGATTCTTCGACGAGCGCTGGGTGGGCGTGCTCATGAGCTACAGCGGCCTCTTCCTCGACCTGCTCGTCGTCCCCTTCCTGCTCATCCCCTTCACGCGGCCGTTCGCGTTCCTCGCCGCCTTCAGCTTTCACTTCATGAACTCGAAGCTGTTCACGATCGGGATCTTCCCGTGGCTCGCGCTCGGGACGGCGCTGCTGTTCTTCCCGCCGGACTGGCCGCGCCGCCTGATCACGCGCGTCCGCGAGCAGCGCTTCAGGATGCCTCGACCGCCGCTGATCACGAAGGTCGGAGCTCCGCCGAGCGGCTGGCGGCTAGGGCGGGCGAGGACGGCGCTCGTCGGCGTCCTCAGCGTCTACCTCGCGTTGCAGCTGTTCATGCCGCTTCGGCACCTGCTCTACCCGGGCAATGTCAGCTGGACCGAGGAGGGGCACCGCTTCGCCTGGCACATGAAGCTACGCGACAAGGAGTCCGAGGTCCGCTTCTTCGCCAAGGATCCGGCGACCGGCGAGTCGGGCGAGGTCGACCCGTTCAACTACGTGACCGACTGGCAGTACGACGAGATGGCCGCGCGACCGGACATGATCGTCCAGCTCGCCAAGCACATCGAGAACACGGCGCGAGAGGACGTCGGCCTGCCCGAGCTCGAGGTCACCGCCGACGTCATGGCGTCACTGAACGGCCGCGAGCCGGCGCGCCTTGATCGACCGACAGGTCGACCTGACCGAGGTCGAGCTGACGCCGTTCGCGTCAGCAGACTGGATCGAGCCGCTCGACAAGCCGCTGCCGTAGCCGGTTCGACCATGTCCGGCCGGGCCGGTTGAGTCGCCTCGACTCATAGGGTCTGACCCCAAGCGACCGCCGGACGATGCTCGGTTGCGGCCGGGCGGCCTGGGGTCTGACCCCAAGCGGCCAAGGGCCGGATCGGAGGGAGCGCTTCGTCCGGCCTCCGCTTCTCAACGATTCCAGCCAGCTGGAACGTCTTTTTGCAGCTGCCCGCGATGACGGCGCGGCCCGCAGCCGCGAACATCGTCGTTATGACCTGTGCCAAGTGCAGACGCGAGCTCGCCGGGGTCGCCGCCATCTTTCCGGGGACGCCAGCAGTCTGCGGTCGCGCCGACTGCCTCGGTTGGGCGCGCGCCCTGCAGCCGTTGCCGAAGCCGACTTGGCGAGACGAGAGTTCGAGCGGCGTCTTGCGCCCCGCAGCCTGAAGGCAGCGGGCGCATCTTTAGCCCAAGGAACGGGTTGTGTTCGAAGACCGCCCTGGGCTATCCGGGAGGCCTAGAGGTTGCCGCGGAGCGCCTGCTCGCGCTCGATGCTCTCGAACAGCGCCTTGAAGTTGCCCTCGCCGAAGGTGGTCGCGCCGTGGCGCTCGATCACCTCGAAGAACACCGTCGGGCGGTCCTGCGCGGTCTTCGTGAAGATCTGGAGCAGGTAGCCGTCCTCGTCTCGGTCGGCGAGGATCCGCAGCCGCTTCAGGTCGTCGTAGTCCTCGGAGATCTCACCCACGCGGCCCTCGACCTCTTCGTAGTACGCCTCGGGCGTGTCCAGGAAGATCACGCCGCGCTCCTTCATCGTCTCGACGGTGCGGACGATGTCCTCGCTCTGCATCGCGATGTGCTGGACGCCGGGCCCGCCGTTGAACTCGAGGTACTCCTCGATCTGGCTCTTCCGCTTCCCCTCGGCCGGCTCGTTGATCGGGAACTTGATCTTCCCGCTCCCGTCCGACATGACCTTGGACATGAGCGCCGAGTACTCGGTCTGGATCTGGTCGTCGCCGAAGTGGACGATGTTCGTCATCCCGAAGACCCGCTCGTAGAACTCGACCCAGTGGTTCATCCGGCCGAGCTCGACGTTGCCGACGACGTGGTCGAACGCGATCAGCCCGACCCCGCCGGCCGGCTGGCCGTTCTCCAGCGTCGAGCGGTAGCCCGGGAGGTACGGCCCCGCGTAGTCCTCGCGGTTCACGAACGTGTGGATGACCTCGCCGTAGGTGCCGATCGCGGACAGCTCGACGCGGCCGAACTCGTCCTCGACCCAGCGCGGCTCGGAGATCCCGCGTGCGCCCCGCTGAATGGCCTGGCGGTACGCCTCGTCCGCGCTCGGAACCTGGAGCGCGATGTCCTTGGCGCCGTCCCCGTGGCGGCAGGCGAACTCCGTCACCTCGTTCTGCCCGCGGAGGCCGCTCGTCAGCACGAACCGGATGTCGCCCTGCTCGAGCACGTAGGACGCGCGGTCGCGGACGCCGGTCTCCGGTCCCGCGTACGCGGTGCGGGTGAAGCCGAACGCCTGCTCGTAGAAGTACGCCGCCTGCTTGGCGTTGCCGACCCACAGCTCGACGTGGTCCCAGCCCTGAAGCGGCATGAAGTCCGTCATGTGTCGGATCTTAGTCCGAGTTCGCGCAAAGCCCAGGGGATCGCCACGCGTGCCTGCGCGAGCTGGAACGCTCGAACGCCGGGCGCCGTGGGCGGCGGCGGGAGCCCTGCGCGCGACGCGAAGAACCCGGCGAGCACGGCGGCCAGCCCACCCGCGCCCGGAAGGAGCTCGTGTGGCGGCGGCCCGCCCTCCAGATGGAGCGATGCAGCCCAGCCGGCGAGGTCGAGGTCGGGGTTTCCGAGCTGCACGAGGTTCCAGTCGACGAGGACCGCTCCGCGGTCGGCGAGGCAGAGGTTGTCGCTCCGGACGTCCAGATGCAGAAGCGCATCTCCTTCGATCGGAGCACGCTCGGCGGCAGCCCGGAGCGTCGGCAGGCATTCGTCGAGCCACTCGGCAGACCAAGCGCCGAGCGAGAGGAACGGCGCCGGGTCCCGTTCGATCTCGGCCCAGCCGCCCACGAACTTCTCCCGGTCCTCCGTGATCGGCGGGACCCAAGACGGAGCCGGCGTCGACCAGACAGCGCCGAGTGTCGCCCGAACTGCATCGATCGCGCCGGCGTCCCACGGAGGGGGCCAGCGCGCCGCGCTCAGGTCCTCGATCACGAGCAGCGGTGGATCACCTGCGTCGCAGCCCAGAAGAGTCGGCATGAACGAGCCATCCACCGCTTCGTAGAAGCGGATCTCCTGGCGCAGGAACTCGCTCGTCACGTCCTCCGCGCCCGCCTTGACGAACGCCGTCGAACCGTCGTCGAGCTCGGCAATCGCATGGAACGCCTGTGCGTATCCGCGAGTCTGGATCCGCGTCAGCGAGCGAACCGGGCGGCGAACCGCTGCAGCGACGCGCTCCTCGATCACGCCGACTCCAGCGCCGGTCGACGCCGGGCGAGAACGAGCGCGAGGCCGATTGCGACCCCGCCGGCGATCTGGAGCCAGCCGAGCTCTTCCGAGAGCAACACGACCGCGAAGATCGCCGCGAGGAAGGGCTGCAGGTTGGTCACGAGTGTCGCGCGCGACGGCCCGACCCGCTCGATCGCCGTGAACCAGAGGAAGTTCGTGAGCACCAGCGGACCGAGCACTGCGAAGGCGAACCCGGCCCACACGAGCGGCTCGAGATCCCAGTCCTGGTCGAGAAGCTGCGGAATCCCGGTGATCACGAGTGGGACGGCGCCGAACGCGAGCGCGCCCGCACTGATCCGCCAGACCGAGTAGCGGCGGAGCAGCGGGACGATCGCGACCGAGTAGAACCCCCAGGTCGCCGCCGCGAGGAAAGCGAGCAGGTTTCCGACCAGGTTCCCCGAGACGCCGGTGGCCGACCCTGCGGCCACCAGTGCCACCCCGAGGAACGAGATCGCGGCGGCGATCCAGAAGCGCCGGTGCAGCCGCTCGACGCCGAAGGCAGAGGCGACGATCGCGGTCACGATCGGCAGGGTCCCGAAGATCAGCGCCACAGTCGACGCATTCGTGAGCTCGATCGCGTACATGAAGCCGATCGAGTTGAGGTAGATGCCGATGATGGCCGCGCCGGCGAGAAAGATTGCGTGACGGCGCTTGAACCGCAGCGAGCCCTCCAAGCCGTACGTGATGCCCGAGACGATGAGCGCGGCCGCGCTGAACCGGAGCGCGGAGTACGCGAGCGGCTGGAACCCGTGCGTCACCGCGTAGCGCGTGACCGTGAAGTTGAATGCCCAGATCGTGACGGTCGCGAGCAGCATCCCCTCGGCCGCGGTGATCCTCCGCACCGTCGCGACCCTACCGATGAGTTCCGCGGCTCCAGCGGGTCAGTACGGATAACCAACACGAGGAGGTAGAGCGATGGGAAGGCTGATCGTCACGGAGTTCGTCTCGATGGACGGCGTCATGGAGGCGCCGGGCGGCGAGGAGGACTACAAGCACACGGCCTGGACGTTCGAGTTCCCGGACGAGGGCCAGTACGAGGTCAAGACCAAGGAGACGGACGACGCCGAGGTGATGTTGCTCGGCCGCGTCACCTACGAGGGCTTCGCGGCGGCGTGGCCCGAGCGCGAAGAGGCCGACGACCAGGCGACGGCCGAGTTCGCCAAGCGGTTCAACTCGATGCCGAAGTACGTGGTCTCGACGACGCTCGAGGAGGCGACCTGGCAGAACACGACGATCCTGCGGAGCCTCGACGACGTTGCGCGCCTCAAGGACGAGATCGGCGGAGACATCCTGGTCCATGGGAGCAACGCGCTCGTCCACGGCCTGCTCGAGCGTGACCTGGTGGACGTGCTGCGGCTGATGATCTTCCCGGTCATCCTCGGCTCGGGAAAGCGGATCTTCCCGGACGACGCCGAGGACAAGCGCGTGTTCGACCTCACCGAGCAGCGGCGGTACGGATCGATCGTCGTCCACGACTACACGCGCCAGGCGCGATAGGTCGCATCCTCGTGGCGCTCGGGGTGCCGCCCGCCTTAAGGTTGACCGGTGAGCGACGTGCAGGCAGTCGACGACGCGGATCCTCCTGCTCCAGTTTTCCTGGCGCTCGTTGGCTCGTACGCGCTCGCCGCGACGCTGTTGCTCATGGGGCTGCTGGGCTTGTTCATCTGGGATGCCCTTGACGACGCGGTCGGCGTCGGGGCGACGATCCTCGGGATTCTCGTCCTTGCAGCGACATTTCTGGCGTGGCGGGGAAGCCGTGCCGGACGCGCGTTGATCGGGTTGCTCGCCGCGATTGGCGCCGTTGCGGGCGTCATCCACGTATTCACCGGCCCCTCCTCGGCGATTATCGGCTCGCTGGTCGTGGCCGCGCTCGGCGCCGGCACCGTCGCGCTGCTCTTCCTGCCCGAGGCCTCGAAGCGCTTCTACGCGGCCTGAACGACGGTACGCTCCGGCTCAGTGGGTCCGACCAGGGAGGACATCGATGCGCTCGTCGGGCCGGCGACGCCGCACTTCACGTACCAGATCCGCGCGCGCGTCCGTGAGCTGATCGAGGGGCTGCCCGAGGATCACCCGGTCCGCAAGTACGGCGAGGAGCAGATCGAGCTGCTCGACCGGCTCGGCTACGCCTCCTCGAAGGCAGAGGACGGCCCGCCCGAGCCGCGCACGCGCATCGGCTGGGAGCAGGTTCCGAGCTCGGCGCCCGCCGACAGCCCGCTTCCGCGGCAGGGATGACGCGCTTCGAGGGAGCCTCGGTGCTCGTCACCGGCGGCTCGCGGGGGATCGGGAAGGCGATCGCGCTTCGCTTCGCCGAGCTCGGCGCTGCACGGGTCGCGATCGGCTACATGCGGAACGACAGGGCCGCCGAGCAGACGGCCGACGACCTCCGCGGCGTCGGCGCCGAGCCGCTGCTCATTCGGGGCAACGTCACCTCCGAGCGTGTTTTGGCGGAGGTCGAGAGCCACGGGCCCTGGAACGTCGTCGTCCACAACGCGGCAACCGGCGTGATCCGGCCGGCGCTCGAGACCGAGGACAAGCACTGGGACTGGACGCTCGGCGCCAACGCGAGGGCGCTGCTCTCGCTGGCGCGTGTCGCCGCGCCGACGATGCCGAAGGGCTCGTCGATCATCGGGATCTCCAGTCTTGGGTCGACGCGCGTGATGGAGAACTACGTCCTTGTCGGAACCTCGAAGGCGGCGCTCGAGTCGCTCGTTCGCTATCTCGCAGTGGAGCTGGCGCCGCGCGGGATCCGCGTCAACGCCGTCTCAGGCGGTGTCGTCGAGACGGGCGCGCTCGAGCACTTCCCGAACAAGGAGGACATGATCCGCGCGGCTCAGAAGCGCACGCCGGCGGGCCGCATGGTCATGCCGGAGGACATCGCAGGCGCCGTCGTCTTCCTCGCCTCGCCGGAGGCCGACATGGTGCGCGGTCAGACGCTGATCGTCGACGGCGGCTACTCCCTGCTCGCCTAGCGGTCGTACCGGATCACGAGGCGCGCGATCTCGCCGTCACGCTCGGTGAGGAACATCCGCCCGGCCGGCACGTCGGGCTCCTTCGCCCAGGCGTAGTTGCCGTCGGCGTCGAGGAGGACGATCTCGTCGTCGGGCGGCTGGGTGGCGTAGGCATGTCCGATCGCGTCGCGACCGTGGAAAGGCCCGACGGGGATGCCCTCGAAGGCGAGCTCGGCGTCCTCCGCGAAGGCGTCGACCATCGACGAGAAGTCAGCCGTTCGCACCCCGTGGTTGAACCGTTCGACGTGGCGACGGAGCAGGGTCACCGCCGGTCGCGCTCCGTTGGTGTCGGACCCCGAAGTGCGTCAAGGGACGAAGGTGCCGAGATCGTGACGTTTTCTCCCCAGGTGCGGCGTCGTTGACGCAGCCGACGCCGTGCAGGCCTAGACGCGCACCCCGTAGATCGCCTCCACCTTCGTCTGCAGATAGGCGAGGTACGGCTCGACGTCCAGCGGGCCGCCCACGATCCGCTCCAGCATCTCGTCCGGCGTGAAGCGCCGGCCCCAGCGGTACATGTGCTCGCGGAGCCAGTCGCGGAGCGGGGCGAACTCGCCCGCCTCCATCTGCGAGTCGAGATCCGGCAGCTCGCGCGCGCACCTTCTCCCAGATCTGCACAGAGGCGATCGTGCCGAGGAGATACGTCGGGAAGTAGCCGAACGAGCCGCCCGACCAGTGGACGTCCTGCAACACACCCCGCGCGTCGTCGGGCGGGTCGAGCCCGAGGTACTCCTGCATCTTCTCGTTCCAGACGCCCGGGAGGTCACGCGAGCTCCAGGCGGCCGGCGATGATCTCCTGCTCGAGCTCGTACCGCAGGATGATGTGCAGCCCGTACGTGACCTCGTCGGCCTCGACGCGGATGAACCCGGGCTCCACGCGGTTGACGTAGCGCCAGTACATCTCGTCGCGAAACGCCGTTCAGCTGCTCCGGGAAGACCTCCTGGATCTTCGGGAAGAAGTAGCGCCAGAACGGGCGCGACCGGCAGACGAGGTTCTCCCAGAGCCGGCTCTGCGACTCGTGGAGCACCATCGAGTTCAGCTCGACGAGCGGCGTGCGCTCGAGCGCGCGGTCGATGCCGTTCTCGTAGATCCCGTGCCCGAACTCGTGCGCCGTGTGGAAGATCGACTCCGCGTCGGCCTCCGAGTAGCGCGTCGTCAGCCGGATGTCGTCGACCGAGATCGACGTCGCGAACGGGTGGACGGTCGGGTCGAGCCGCCAGGACTCGGACGAGTACCCGAGACCCTCGAGGATCTCGCGCCCGATCAGCTCCTGCTTCTCGACCGGGAAGTGGCCGTGCGCAAAGTCCGAGGGCACCGGCTCGGCCGCCTTGACCTCACGGATGAGCGGGATGACGACTTCCTTGATCCGCTCGAAGATCGTCGTGATCTCCTCGCTGCGGGCGCCCTCCTGATAGTCGTCGAGGAGGATGTCGTAGTCGGATCTGCCCGTGTCCTTGAAGCACTCGATGTACCGGCGCTTCAGGGCGACGTTCTTCTCGAGGTACGGAAGGAAGGCCTCGAAGTCCGAGTTGCGGCGGGCCTCGGCCCACGCCATGACGCCGAGCACCTCCGCCTTCGTGATCTCCGCCTGAAGCTCGGGCGGGACGCGCCGCGCCTTCTCGTAGTCGCGCCGGGTGACGCGGATCAGCGCCGCGTCGATCGACTCCGGATCGAGCGCCGACTCGTGCTCCGCGAGCTCGTCGAGGAGCTTGCCGGTCTCCTCGGAGACGAACAGCTCGTGCGAGAACCGGTCGATCGTCGCGAGCTGGTCGGCGCGGGCGTCGTTGCCGGCCGGCGGCATCATCGTCTGCTGGTCCCAGCCGAGGAGCGCACTCGCGCGGTTGAGGTCGAGAATCGTCCCGACGCGCTCCCTGAGCTCGTTCAACTTGGCTTCGTGACTCACCGAGAGGTCAGCGCTCCTTCCGTGTAGACACCGGACGGGTTCCAGAGGAGGAACCCACCGGACTTCCAGCGCCGAGCGGCGCGAATCTGCTCCTGAACGTGTGTCAGCGTGGTCGTCCCGTTGAAGCTGAAGTCTTCCAGCCAGGGGACGAGCTGCGCGTTGCCGCGCCTCATCTGGCGGCGGAAGTCCCTCAGCGATCTGCCCACGGTCCGGCGGGGCACCGCGACCGGACTGTCGAGCCCGAACTCACCCGGGCCGTAGTGGGACGGATAGACCATCGGGTAGATCGCGTCGACGATCTTCGCGAGCCGGCGGGGCGACTGCCCGATGCCGAGATCCCGTGTCGCCGAGAGGCCGAATACGTCGACGGAGACACGGACGCCCATCGGCTTCAGGCGCTTCGTCGCGTAGTGGACGAAGCGCGCGATCGTCACGCCCATGGCCTCCTTCCGCTTTCCCGGGAAGACCGCGGACTCGATGTTGCCGTCGCTCGGGAACCGGACGTAGTCGAACTGGATCTCGTCGAAGCCGGCTCTGGCGGCGGCTTGTGCGATCCGGAGGTTGTAGTCCCAGACTCGCTTGTCGTACGGGTTCGTCCAGCCGAGGCCGGCGTGGTTTTTCCAGACGCCGCCGCCGGACGTCCGAATCGCGAGATCCGGCCTCGCCCTTGCGAGGATGGGATCCTCGAAGCAGACGACGCGGCCGATCAGGAAGAGCCCTTCGGCATGCACCTGCTTGGCGGTCTTGGCGGGGTCGTAGTAGCGCATCGCCGAGCCGGCGCGCTTGGCGAGCGGCGGAGCCAGCCGGTGGAACGCGACCTCGCCGTTCTCGTCCTTGACGTCGAGCTGGATCGTGTTGATCCCGGGAATCCGCGTGTACTCGGCAAGCTTGCCGTCGAGCGAGGCGAGCGCCATCGTCACGTGGACGCCGCGGATCTCCTTCGGCACGGGCGGGCCGGTTCGCTTGGGCGCGGCGGCCTTCTTCTTGGCCGCCACGGGCTTGGCGGCCTCGACGCCGTCCCGGCGGTCGGGCAGGGCTCCAGCGCCGACCGCAATTGCGGCGGCAGCGAGCAGCAGGGCGATCGCGCCGACTGTCCGGCGGAGCCGTCGCCGCCGCCTGGACTGCGCTCGTCGCTGTCGAAAACGGTCGTTCGGGTCGAGAAACGGCTCCACCGGACCGGAAACCGTACAACGCCTTGGGCGAAATGGAGGGGATTACGTCAGCGCGCGGGCGGGTAGGGAGTCGCCATGGGCATGGTCGTCAGCCTGATCCTGATTGCCGTCGGCGCGATCCTCATCTGGGGCGTCAACGCTGAAAGCACCGATTTCAACAAGGACGCCGTCGGCGTGATCCTGATGGTCGTGGGCTTCGTCGCCTTCCTGCTCAGCCTGATGATGTGGCGCTCCTGGTGGGGCCCGGGGGCTTTCACCTCGCGCCGCACGTACGTCGACGACGGCCGCGCGGCTGCGCCCGCAGCCGACCCGTACGACACCCGCCGCCGCGTCGTGCACGAGGAAGAGGACGTCGCAGGCCCGCCGCCCGGCGCGCCGCCTCCCCCCTAGCCTCTCGGCGAAAGCACCTCTTAGCGAACGAGCCGTCCGCTCGGCTTCACGACGAGCCAGAGGCCGCCGAACTCGTTCACGTTCTGGCACTTCACTTCCCGCGGCCCCTCGTGCACGTAGTAGTAGAGCGGCCAGCCGTTGTAGGTGACCTGGAGCCGGCCGCTGCGCCGGCGCACCGTGCCGATCAGCGACTGCTTGACTCCGCGCATCGCCTTGACCTTGCCCCTGGAGAAGTAGACCGGCCAGGCAGCGGCGCAGGCGCCGTAGCAGGTGCTCTTCCCGCCGCGCTTGTCGCGCGTGAAGCCGTAGAGCACGCGGTCCTTGCCGTCGAAGAGGATCGGGCCGTAGCGCGTGTTCCGCACCTTGAGCGCCAGCTTCAGCTCCATGTCGGTCCTCGCCGGGCCGGCACCGCCCGATGCCGGGATCGCGAGGGCGGCGGCGAGCAGCACGAGCAGCGTCTTCATCTCGATCCTCCTGAGCGCGTTGACGGCCGCACCGTAGGCCGCGGCACCTTTCGAGATCCTTAAATCAGCGGCCGTTGCGGCTCGGGAGCAAGCGGCCGAGCGTGTCGGACGCGATGTAGCCCGCGATCTTCGGGTTCTCCTGGAGGCGGCGGAGCGAGTACGCATACCACTGCTCCCCGTACGGAACGTAGATGCGCAGCCTGTGTCCCTGCTCCACGAGCTGCGTCCCTCGCTCGGGCCTGACTCCCAGCAGCATCTGGAACTCGTACTCCCCATGCGGGCGCCCCGCCTCACGGACCAGCCGCTCTCCCTCCCTGATCAGCCACTCGTCGTGGGTGGCGATCCCCACGTAGCAGCCGCCCTCGAGCAGCGCTTCGAGCGCGCGCACGAAGTTCTCTCGCACCTCGTCGAAGCCCTGGTACGCGATCTCCTCGGGCTCGACGTAGATGCCCTTGCAGAGACGGACGTTCGGTGTGAGATCCGAAAGCGCCTCGATGTCGGCGATCGTCCGACGGAGATAGGCCTGGAGCACGATGCCGACGTTGTCGAGGCCCGCCTCGCGCAGCTCGCGGTAGAGGCGCAGCGTCTCGTCGGTGCAGCTCGAGTCCTCCATGTCGATCCGGACGAAGTTCCCGCGGTCGGCGGCCTGCCGCACGAGCCGCTCGAGGATCTCGCGGCAGAGCCCGTGGTCGAGCTTGAGCCCGAGGCCGGTCAGCTTCACGCTCACGTTCGAATCGAGGCCCTGCTCGTCGATCGTGCGGAAGGCGTTCTCGTACTCGTAGCCGATGTGGCGCGCTTCCTCCCAGGTCGAGATCTCCTCGCCCAGGACGTCGATCGTCGCCATCTTCCCTTCGTCGTTCAGGCGCTTGACGACGCGGCAGGCGTCCTCCACCGTGGTGCCGGCGATGTAGCGCTCGGAGATCTTGCGGACGATCGGCTTCGGAACGGCCGGCAGGGTGCGAACGATCGCGCGGTCGAGGATCGCCATGTGGCGCGAGAATTCTAGGAGAAACGCGGCTTCGCGCCCCGTCGGAAGGCCCGGGCGCCCGGATTGGTGTCGGACCCCGCGACCTGTCAAGGGGAACCTGTGTCAAGAGTGCGCCAATCGCGCCTCCGTGCGCGCTGCGTCGGTGGAGCCTGCCCTAGCTCTCGCGCATGAACCCCTGGCGTGCGGCGCTCACGAGCGCCACCGCCTCGGGGAAGAGGACGCGCATCGCGTCGCGCAGCGCGATCGCCTGCTCGTCCGGGCCGCCCTCGGCGCGCAGCTGGCCGAGCGCGGCGGCGGTGAGCTGAACCGCCGTGTTGAGCGTCAGAGTCGCGAACTGCTCACGCTGCGCCTCCGCGACGGACTCCGCCTGCTTCTCGGCGAACTCGCGCAGCCCCCGCATCAGGTCATCTGGGTCGCCGCCCATCGGGAAGCCGAAGCCACCACCTTCCATGGCCCTACCGTAGCGATTCCTTGTAGTTCGATTCGACGTCACTTGTGAACGACTGCACGGCGCCGGCCGAGGCCTTCATCGCCTCCGCGAAGGGCGACGACCCCGGCGAGCCGAGCGCGTCCTCCAGCCGCTTCGTGGCCACGCCCACCTCGTCGAGGTACCTGGCGGTGGCCAGGCGAGGCGCGGCGCCCAGCGTCCGCTGGAGGTCGAGCACCGCCTCCTCGGCCTCCTCGATGCCCTCCGGGCTCTCGGTGAGGCGAAGAGCGACGAGTCGCGACCGAAGCTCGTCCAGCTCCCCGCCGCCGGCGCTCTCCTCCGCGAGCTCGGCGAGGGCGACGAGCGAGGCCGCCTCGCGGACCAGCTCGCGTTCCGTCACCGGCGCGCCCTTCTCGTCGAGCGCAAGCCATGACACGTCGTCACCCGAGCGGAACGCGCAGAGGTAGACCCGGCCGCCCTGCGCCGGCTCGGCGGCGAGGACACCGGCGAGGTCCTCACCGTCGGAGGCGTGCTCGGCCGCAGCCGCCGCGATCCGGTTCAGATCCTCCACGAGAGTCACGGGAGGAAAATAGACCTCCGTGAAGGACCAGGCCCTCGACCTCTTCGCTCCGCTGGGGCCGACCTACGACCGGTACGCCAACCTCCTCTCCTTCGGACAGGATCCGCGCTGGCGCAGCTTCCTCGTCTCCCGAATGGACGCCGAGCCGGCCGACACCGTGCTGGACGTTGCGACCGGGACGGCGGCGGTGGCGATCGAGCTCGCCGGTCGCACCGGCTGCCGCGTCGTCGGGCTGGACCAGAGCGCCGAGATGCTCGCGGAGGGACGCAACCGCGTCGCGGAGGCCGGCCTGGGTGAGCGCATCGAGCTCGTGCAGGGCGAGGCCGAGCGGCTGCCGTTCGACGACGCCTCGTTCGACGGGCTCACGTTCACCTACCTGCTCCGCTACGTGAACGACCCGCTCGCGACGCTCCAGGAGCTCGCGCGGGTCGTCCGGGCCGGAGGGACGATCGCGATGCTCGAGTTCGGCCTGCCGCGGGGGGCGGCGCGGCCGGCATGGGAGCTGTGGGTGCGCTTCGGCCTACCCGCCGCCGGGGCACTGATCTCGCCCGGCTGGCGCGAGGTCGGCTCCTTCCTCGGGCCGAGCATCCGCCGGTTCCACGCCGGCCACGACTTGCCGGCGCTCTGGCGCCGGGCCGGAATCGGCGGCGTCCAGTCGAAGCGGCTGAGCCTCGGCGGCGGCCTCGTGATGTGGGGCCGCAAGGAGTGAGCCGGCCGGCCTTCTACGCCCTCAGAACGGGAGGCTGGCGCGACTACGTCACGATCCTCCACCTCCCGTACACCGCCTGGCACTTGAGCTACGTCGCAATCGGGGCGGCGCTCGCCCCGGAGCTCCACACCGACCGCCTGCTCGCCGCGCTCGCCGCATTCGCCCTTGCCCTAGGGGTCGGCGCACACGCGCTCGACGAGCTCCAGGGCCGGCCGCTCGGGACCCGGATTCCGGCGGCGGTGCTCTGGACGCTCGCTCTCGGTTCGATCGCCGGCGCCGTCGCCATCGGCATCGGCGCCGCCGTCGCCTGGACGCCCTGGCTGCTGCCGTTCATCGCCGCCGGCGCGTTCCTCGTCTTTGCCTACAACCTCGAGCTCTTCGGCGGCCGCTTCCACACCGACCTGTGGTTCGCCCTCGCCTGGGGTGCCTTCCCGCTGCTGACCGGCTACTTCGTCGTCGCCGAGAAGTTGACCGGAGAGGCGCTCCTGGCCGCAGTGTTCGCCGTCGCGACGAGCCTGGCGCAACGCGCGCTCTCGACCCCGGTCCGTGCGGTGCGACGAGGGCGCAACGACGAGCCGCCGAGCACGATCGTGGGGCCGGAAAGGGCGCTGAGAGCACTGACTGTCGCCATGGTCGCCCTCGCTGCGGCGCTGCTCGCCCTACGATGGTGAGCCGATGGGATTCCTTTCCGGCCGACGCAAACAGGCACAGCGGTTCACGGACGTCGAGGCCGAGCTCGACCGCGCGCGAATCGAGCTGACGCGGGTCATCCGCGAGGAGACCGCCGCCAGCACGGCGGAGATCCAGCGCCTGCTCGCGCGCGAGCGCGCGGACTCGCTCTCCCGGCTGGAGGAGGAGGAGCGGAAGATCGCCGAGGAGCGGCGCCGGGACATCCTCGAGCGCGAGCGAAGTGCCGGCTCCGAGCTGAGCATGAAGCTCGCGGAGGCGCAGAAGCGGATGGAGCAGCGTTACGCGAACTGGAGCGCAGACCTCGACCGGACGCACCAGGCGCTTACCGCAGAACTGAAGAGGCTCGCCGAGCGCCAGAAGGTCCTCATCGGCCAGGCTGAGAGCAGGCTCCAGGACGACCGCGAGAAGATCGACGAGGCGGGACAGCTCCAGGTCACGGCCGTCCAGACGCTCCGCGAGGAGCTCCAGCGCGCATCCGAGCTGGCCGCGCAGGAGCTCCGCGCCGAGCTGGACGTGCACGGCGCCGAGCGGCGGCGGGCCCTCGAGGAGATGAGCCAGCGCATGAAGACGCGAGAGCGGCAGCTCGCCGAGCGCGTCGAACGCGAGGAGACCGACGTCGTCCGCCGCATCCAGGCCCGCTTCGTCGACATCGAGCGGCGGCAGGTGGAGGCACTCGAACGGACCACGAAGCAAGCGGCGGGCCGCTTCGCCGAGGCCGCAGCGCTCCAGTTCGACTCGGCGGTGAAATCCGCGCGCGAGGACGCCGCCCGCCGCCTCGCCCGCGAGCTCGATCGCGCCGTGATGATGTTCGCGCGAGAGGCCGAAACCGTCCTGGCCGAGCGGGTCGGGCAGGTCGCCGACACCGGCACGCAGCGCGTCGAGAAGCGGCTGCTCCACGTGACCGCGGGCCTCGAGCGCCAGCGCGACGAGTTCATCGCCTCGCTCCAGCAGCGCCTGAGCCAGCTGGAGCTCGAGGTGCGCGGCCGGCTGCGGACGCTCGCGGCGGAAGCGGAGGCGGAGCGATCCGTCCTCGAGAACCGTCTGCAGGAGCTTTCCCGCCGGACGGAGACGAGCGAGCCGGTTCGCCGGTAGCTGGTTCGATACCAACTTCGGTGGGAAGGGTTCGTCTACGAAAAGACGAATCAGAGCCGATCGAAGGCGCAGAGATGACCGAGATCGTCGAGTACAACCAGAGCGACCGGGACAAGGTCGCCAGCTGGCGTCTTCACCAGCTCATGGAGGCGGGCTATCCCGTCCACCTCGCAGAGCGCCTGGCCCAGAGCGAGGCGGATCTCCACCGGGCCGTCGAGCTCCTTCGCCAGGGCTGCGACGCGACAGTCGCCGCCGAGATCCTGCTCTAAGAACTCGTTCCAAAATGAGCGCTGTGCCGCCAGGCCGCGCTGGGCGGCGCCAGGCGTCGTCCTCAACCGCGCCCATATCGACTTGATATGGACGCGGTCTGCGTCCGGGCCTGGCATCCACCCATCGCACCCTGGCGACGAGCCACATTCTGAAACGAGTTCTAGGCTGCCCCACCTCACTCAGGGCCGTGGCCGAATCGGCGGCTGGCCCGGCTCAGCCCCTGCTGGCATCCTGGGCGCTGTGAGCAAGGTCGAGGCGGCCCGGTACGGCGACCGGAAGGTCTATTCGGTCTCGGCGTTCAACCGCGGCGTCGCCGATTGGCTCTCGCGCCTCCCGACCGTGTGGGTCGAGGGAGAGGTGACCGAGCTGCGCCGGCAAGACCGCTGGGCCAGCGTCTTCTTCACGCTCAAGGATCCGGCCGACGGCTCCTGCCTGCGTGTCTCGATGCCGCGCAGCCAGTTCGACGCGCTGCGGCTCGACCTCGTGGACGGAGAGCGCGTACATGCCTACGGGCGACCCGAGCTGTTCGAGGTGCGCGGCGACTTTCGTTTTCGCGCGCTGTCGATCGAGCGCTTCGGGCTCGGCGACCATCTGGCGGCGCTCGAGCGGCTGAAGCGGAAGCTGGCGGCGGAGGGTCTCTTCGAGCGGCGACGGCCGCTGCCGCGCTTCCCGCGCCGGATCGGGCTGGTCACGGGGAACGACGCGGCGGCGAAGCGCGACGTCCTGACGGCGCTGACCGCCCGCTTTCCGCCGGCGCGCGTCGTCGTGGCCGAGACGTACGTGCAGGGCCCACGCGCCGCGCCGGCGATCGTCGAGGCGATCGGTGGGCTGTGCGAGATCGACGACCTGGACGTGATCGTCCTGGCGCGCGGCGGCGGGAGCTTCGAGGACCTGCTGCCGTTCAGCGACGAGCGCCTCGTGCGAGCGGTGGCCGGCTGCCGGGTGCCGATCGTCTCCGCGGTCGGCCACGAGCAGGACACACCCTTGACGGATCTCGCCGCCGACGTCCGAGCCTCGACTCCGAGCGTCGCCGCCCGGCTCGTGGTTCCCGACGCCGACGAGCTGCGGGAGCGCCTGGAGCAGACGCGAGACCGGCTGCGGCGCGCGCCGCTGCTCACCGTCGAGCGGAAGCGCGCGCGGCTCGACGGGGCCTTCGGCCGGCTGCGCGCACTCTCCCCCAGCGCCACGCTCGAGCGCGGGTACGCGATCGTGCGGCGCGAGGGACGCATCGTTCGCGCCTCGAGCGAGGTCGACGCGGGAACGCATGTCGACGTCGAGCTGGGCGAAGGGGGCTTCGGCGCGACCGTCGAGGACACGAAGTGACCTTCGAAGAGGCGCAAAGGGAGCTCGAGCGGATCGTCCACCAGCTCGAGAGCGGCCAGGCGGACCTGGACGAGGCGATCACGCTGTGGGAGCGCGGCGAGGAGCTCTACCGCCTCTGCGCGGACAAGCTGGACTCGGCGCAGGGCAAGATCGAGGAGCTGACACGCCGGGTGGAGGCCGTGCGTCCGGCGGGGACCGGCGTGCTTAGAATCCAAGCGATGGCCGACCAGGAACTCAACGCGCTCCTCAAGCAGGTGCCGCTCTTCTCCGACCTCGACAATCGGGAGATCGGCCAGGTGGCGGAGTCGATGAAGCGTCGCAACTTCTCCGCCGGCCAGGAGATCGCGCGCGAGGGCGAGAGCGGCGTCGGCTTCTTCGTGATCGAGGACGGCAACGCCAAGGTGACCGTCCACGGCGAGGAGCGCCGCCGACTAGGCCCCGGGGACTACTTCGGCGAGATCGCGCTCATCGCCCAGAGCGCACGGACCGCGACCGTTACGGCGGAAAGCGACCTGACCACACACGGCATGACGTTCTGGGACTTCCGGCCGCTCGTCGAGGGCAACGCTTCGATCGCGTGGAAGCTCCTCCAGGCGTTCGCGAAGACGTACGGCCGGGACGAGCACCACTAGGCGAGGCGGCGTCCGAGCTCCACGAGGTCCTCGCGCGCCCGCGCGGGATCGCCGCTGAGCTCGTAGGCCTCGACGCCCTCCGGCGCTTCGACTACCCGCCCGCCGAAGAGCACGCAGCGCACGCCGCGCTCCGCGGCGAGACGCGCGACCTCTCCCGGCGCCTTGCCGATCCAGCTCGTCGCGTCGACCGTTCCCTCGCCGGTGACGACGAGATCGACGCCGCCGAGGTGGTCGTGGAACCCGATCAGGTCGAGGACGAGGCCGGCGCCCTCGACGAGCTCGGCGCCGAGGGCGGCAAGCGCTGCGCCGAGCCCGCCCGCGGCTCCGGCCCCGGGGAGCTCTCGAAACGGCGCCAGCGACCGCCGCTCCAGCAGCCGCCGCTCCAGCTCGACGGCTTGCTCCGGCGTCGCGCCCTTCTGAGCGGCGAAGACACGGGCAGCGTCGACGAGCGGCGAGCGCACGTCGCACGCGGCCCGCACGGGCACCCGGAAGCCGCCGAGCAGCTCCATCAACCCGGCGCCCCCGTCGACGTTCGCGGTGCCGCCGAGGAAGACGACGATCTCGGCCGGTTCGGCGTCCTGTACCTCGAGCAAGAGCTCGCCCAGGCCCCGGCTCGACGCACGCAGCGGGTCCCGCTCCTGCTCGGCGACGAGCCCTAGCCCGATCGCCTGGGCGGACTCGACGAGCGCCGTCCCGTCCTCGCCCAGCAGCCAGCGGGCGAGGACCGGTCGCCCGTGGGGGTCGGAGACTTCCGCCTCTCGCCACTCGCCGGCCACCGCTGTGGCCAGCACGTCGAGCGTCCCCTCGCCGCCGTCCGCAACAGGGAGCTCGACCGCGCCGCCGAGCCCTTCGGCCAGGGCGGCCGCGGCCTCCCGGGCGGAGAGGACGCCTTTGAGGCTAGCCGGACATGCGAGCGCGTTCACGCGGCGCCGCGGGCCGGAGCTCCTCGACCACGGACTCCTCCGATTCCTCTTCCGGCATCCGCCGCAGGTTCTCGAGCGAGAGCCCCTCGCGCATGAGGAAGATCAGCCCAACGCCCACGCCGACGGACATCTCCAGCACCTGGAGGCCGAGCCCGAAGGCGAGCCCGGTCGAGTAGGCGACCCCGTACGAGACGAGGGGCAGGGCGACGACCGCCTGGAGCAGGCCGATGTTCCCCGGCCAGAGCGGGAAGATGGTTGCGACGTTCATCAGCAGCAGCACGACGGCTGCGGCCGAGATCGGTGCGTCGATGCCGAACGCCGCCATCATCGACCAGACGGCGAACAGCTGAATCAGCCAGCCGGTCGTCTGCAGCACAGCAGCCAGTGCCGCAGCCCTCGGCTTGCGCAGGACGTGAAGCCCGCGCTGGGCCATCGCCAGCAGCCGCCGGACCGCCAGCGCTCCTTCGGGAAGGGGACGCAGCTCGCGGCCGGCGACGAGGATCGCGACCAGGAAGAGCGCAATCCCGACAACCGCTACGAGCTCGAGGCTCGTGACCGCCCAGTGCGGGATTCGCGTCGTCGCGAGCACGAACGCGGTCAGCAGAAGCGCCGGGACGAGGTCGAAGAGGCGGTGCGCGAAGACGGTTCCCAGCAGCCGGCCGGTGACGCCCTGGCCTCTCGGCGTCCACCGTGCGAGGACGCCGACGCGGGCCAGTTCGCCGATTCGTCCAGGGAGCACCGCGTTCGCCAGGAGGCCGACGGCGAACGCCGAGAACACGCTCGGGAACGGCGGTTCCTGCGCTCGCGGAAGCGCCTGGCGGATCACGACGTTCCAGGAGACTGCGCGGACGAGCACCGAGGCGAGGTTCAACAGGAGCGCCACGCCGACCCAGCGCCAGGAGACGGCTTCGAACGCGTCCCCGACCAGGCTCCAGTCCGGGCCGCGCCACCAGAGAAGGAGCACGACGGCGGCGATCCCCGGCAGGACGACGGCGGCGCGGAGAAGGTGGCGGCGGGAAACGGTCACGCGGCGACCGGAATCCGTCCGAGCGCGCGCTCGTAGACGTCCACCAGCCGCCTGGCGATCCCGTCCCACGAGTACCGCTCCTCGGCGAGGCGGCGGGCCGCGAGACCGGCGTGGCAGCGGGCGTCCTCGTCCGCGAGCAGCTGCGTCATCGCCTCCGCCAGCGCAGCGGGGTCGCCGGGCGGAACGCTGAGGCCCGCCTCGTCCGACATCACCTCGCGGTACCCCTCGATGCTCGACGCGACGACCGGCGTCGCGCAGGCGAAGGCGCGCGTCAGGACCATGCCGAAGCTCTCGCCGCCGAGCGACGGCGCGGCCATCGCCTTGGCGCCGAGCAGCTCCTCGGTCAGTCGTTCCTGGGGCAGGAACCCCAGGATCTTGATCCCGTCGGAGGGCGTCCGGAGCTTCGCCATCAGGAGCCGCACGGCCAACGGGTCCGCGCCGATCACGCGCAGCTCGGCGCCTGTTCGGCGGCGAATCTCCGGCCAGGCGCGAAGCAGGATCGGCAGTCCCTTGCGGGCCTCTTGGCGGCCGACGAACAGGATCCTGTCCTCGCGGCCGGACGGGTCTGCCTCGGGCGGGATCAGCACGCCGTTCGGGATCACCTCGTAGTCGGCGGGCGAGTAGCGGCTCGCCGAAGCCTTCGCCTGCTCGGAGACGGCGACACGCACGTCGATGCGGTCGAGGAGGAACCCCCAGACCGGCATCGACGCCCTCGCCCACACGAGGTCGCCCGACGCGTGGAAGGTCGCGACGACCGGGCACTTCGCCATCGCCAGCGATGCGATGCACAGGGTCGGCGTCAGCGGCTCGTGCAGGTGGAGCAGGTCGAAGCGCTCGCGCTCGAGCGCCTGCTTGATCCGCCAGACGGAACGTGGTCCGAGGATGATGTTCGGCAGCGAGCCGTTGGCAGGGACGATCGCGGAACGGCCCACGGGGATCACGTCGGGCGGCGGTGGCCCGTCGCGACCCTCCCGGGGGTGGAGGGCCCGCGTGAACTGGCCGGGCGGGTCGTTTCCGATGATCGTCCGGGTCTCGATCCCGAGCTTCCGGAGCGCGTCGGCCTGGAGCTCCGCGTGCTCGACGACAGCGCCCCAGAAGGACCAGGAGAAGGGGACGACGATCCCGACCTTCATCGGCGGGACCCTACCCCGCAGGCGCCAGATGTCCTCTCAGCTCTCGATGAACACCCGGTAGCGGCGCTGCCAGTCGTCGGTGTCGCCGAACGCTGCTCTCAGCGGGCCGTGGTCGAGGGGGATCGCGGGGTCGGAGAGTCCGGCGTTGGCGGCGCCTAGGCGCTCTGTGAAATGGCCGCGGCCTGCTGTTCCTGCCGCGCAGCGACGAGCGGGAGGTCGACGACGAACGTCGAGCCCTCGCCCTCCTTGGACTCGACCGACACGCGTCCGTCCATGCGGCGGGCGAGCTCACGGCAGATGTAGAGGCCGAGCCCGGTGCCGCCGACGCCGCGTCTCAGGTTCGGATCGACGCGGTAGAACTTGCCGAAGATCCGCTGCTGCTCGCCGTGAGGGATCCCGAGGCCCTGGTCGCTCACCTCGAAGCGAAGGCCGCCCGCCCGCGGCTCGACACGCAGCTCCACGCGACCGCCCTCCGGCGAGTACTTGACGGCGTTGTCGACGAGGTTCAGGAGGATCTGGCGGAGCTTGTCCCCGTCCCCGACCACCGGCTCCAGGCCGTGTGCCGACGCAAACGACAGCTCGACCGTCGCCGGGCCGTCAAGCGAGGCGCGCATCTGCTCGACGACCTCGCCGAGCAGCGCTTCCACCTCGATCTCCTCCTGGACGAGCCGCATGCGTCCTGCGTCGAGCTGGTTCGCGAACAGGATGTCGCCCACGATCCGCGTCAGGCGCTCGCACTCGTGCGCGATCACCTCCAGCAGCCGCTCCTCGGTCTCGTCGTCGAGCTGCACGTCGCTCCGCCGGAGCGTCTGCGCGCAGCCGTAGATCGCCGACAGCGGCGTGCGCAGCTCGTGGGAGACGGTGGCGACGAACTCGCTCTTGAGCTCGTCCAGCGCGCGTTCCTCGGTGAGGTTTCGGAACGCGTAGACGACGCCGCCGTCGAACTCTACGCCCGAGAGCGACAGCCACAGCTCACGCCCGGACACGTCGAGCGGAACCGTTGCGTCGCGCGCCGAGGGTCCCGGCTCCGGGGAGACCGGCACGCCCCCGACGATCGCATCCCACCCTGGCAGCGCCTCGCCGACCGGCCGTCCGAGCACGCTCGCCGCGGGAATCCCCGTAATCGCCTCCGCAGAGGGGTTCCAGTAGAGGATCTTCTCGTCGGCGTCCACCAGCACGACGCCGTTGTCCACGTGTTCGAGCACCCGCGCGTGCCGCTCTAGGAGCGCCTGCTGGTCGGCGACCTGGCGGTCGAGCCGGCGCATTCGGATCGCCCGCTCGAGGGAGGCTACGAAGTAGTCGCGGTCGATCGGCTTCTGGACGAAGTCATACGCCCCGCCGCGCAGCGCCTGCACGGCGAGGTCGTGCTCGCCGTGGCCGGTGATGAGGAGGATCGGCGTGCCCGGCCGCAGCTCCTTCGCCGCGGTCAGCAGCGCGAGCCCGTCCATTCCGGGCATCTTGATGTCGCTGACGATCGCGTCGTAGTCGATCCGGCGGATCTGCTCCAGCGCCCTCAGGCCGCTGTCCGCGGTGTCCACCTCGATCCCCGACATGCGCAGCTGCAGCGCCTCGGGAAGCGCTTCGAGCAGCGCCTCGTCGTCATCGACGAGCAGGATCCGCGCCGACTCGCTCACAGCAGCGGCTCCACGGACGGCTTCTCGCCACCGCGCGGCAGCTCGATCGCGAACGTCGCGCCCTGGCCCGGCGGAGACTCGACCGAGATCTCGCCGCCGTGCTCCTTGACGATGCTGTAGGTGATCGAGAGCCCGAGGCCGGTGCCCGAGCCGACTTCCTTGGTGGTGAAGAACGGGTCGAAGACGCGCGGCTCCAGCTCGGGCGGGATCCCCGGCCCGGTGTCGGAGAAGGTGATGAGCACCCTGTCGTCCCGAACGGTGGACGCGATCCGAATCTCGCGCACCTCCGACGCCTCCAGCGCGTCGCGCGCGTTCGTAAACAGGTTGATGAAGACCTGCTCGAGCTGAATCGGGTTGGAGAGCACCGAGACGTCGTCAGCGGACAGGTCGAAGACCACCTCGATCCCGCGCTGCTTCAGCTGCTCCTGTACCAGCGAGAGCGCCCGCTCGATGATTTCGTGCACGTCGGCCGGCTCGAAGGTCATCGGCGCAGCCCGTCCGAAGGTGCGGAGGTGCGAGATGATCTCCGTCGCCTTCCGCAGCTGCGCCATCGCCTTCTCGAGGCCGGAGATGACCACCTCGCGGTCCAGCTCCCCGGCCCGCGTCCGGTCGATGACGTTCCCGACGAAGAGGCCGATGTTGTTCAGCGGGTTGTTCAGCTCGTGCGCCACGCCGGTCGTCAGCTCGCCGAGCGTCGCCAGCTTGCCCGCCTGGACGAGCTGCTCCTGCTTGTCCCTCAGCTCCTGCTCGCGCCGCTCGATCTCCTGCGTCGTCTCACGCAGGTCGCCCATGATGTGGATCATCGCCTTGCGGCTGTCCGCGAGCCTGAGATTGGTCTCGTTCGCGTCCTTGAGGATGTGCAGCATCGCCTTCCGCTGATCCCCGAGCCGGCGGTTGGAGTCGTTGAGGTCGCCCATGATGTGGATCAGGGCGCGCCGCCGCTCCTCCGCCTGCTTGACGCGCGCACGGAGCTGCTCGACCTCGAGCCGAAGATCCTGGGGTTCGCCTGCCGCAGAGCCGCCGTTCGCGTCTGCCGGCTGGGCTTCCGGCCGGACGCTCATCAGCTGCTCGGAGATTCGCCCTTGAGCGCCGTGAGCTCCTCCCTCAGGCTGTCGAGCTCCTTCTCCAGCGCGATCATCTTGAGCTCGCGCCCGACGACGACCTCCTCGAACTTCTCGAGGTCGAGGATCTTCTCCTGGAGCTCGGTCTTCGACTGCTCCAGGTCGCGCACGACCTGCTCGTAGGCGCGCATATCGCGGAGCACGCCGATCGCGCCGATCACCCTGCCGTCCGGGTCGCGGAGCGCCGACGCGTTCAGCGTCGTCGGGATCAGCTCGCCGGAGATGCTGCGCGGGTTGAGCCGGGCGTTCCGGGTCACGCCGCGCTCGACGACCTCGCGGAGGGCGGCGGTGAACTCCCGCGTCTCCTCGGGGCTGATGAAGCGCGAGACCGACTGCTCGAGCACCTCGTCCCGCCGGAAGCCCAGGAGCTCGGACACCGCGTCGTTCGCCTCGATGATCTTCCCCTCCAGGTCTGAGACGAACACCGGGTCGGGTGCGTTCTTGATCAGGCTCTCCGCGTAGGCGCGCGCCTTGTCCAGCTCGCGCATGTCGCGGAGGACGCCGATCGCGCCGATCACGTTGCCTTCGGGGTCGCGGAGAGCGGACGCGTTCAGCGACGTCGGGATCACCTCGCCCGTCACCGACCGCGGGTTGAGCGCGGCGTTGCGGGTCACGCCGTGCTCGACGACCTCCTTCAGCGCCGCCGTGAACTCCCGCGTCTCCTCTTCGCTGATGAAGCGCGAGAGCGACTGCTCGACGACCTCGTCACGACGGAACCCGAGCAGCTCCGACACGGCGTCGTTCACCTGGAGGATCTTCCCCTCGAGGTCGGCGACGAACACCGGGTCGGGCGCGTTCTCGATCAGGCTCTGCGCGTACGCGCGCGCCTTGTCCAGCTCGCGCATGTCTCGGAGGACGCCGATCGCGCCGATCACGTTCCCTTCCCCGTCCCGGAGCGCCGAGGCGTTCAGCGACGTCGGGATCACTTCGCCCGTCGCCGACCGCGGGTTCAGGACCGCGTTCCGGGTCACGCCGCGCTCGACGACCTCCTTCAGCGCCGCCGTGAACTCCCGCGTCTCCTCCTCGCTGATGAAGCGCGAGAGCGACTGCTCGAGCACCTCGTCCCGGCGGAAGCCGAGCAGCTCGGAGACCGCGTCGTTCGCCTGGAGGATCTTCCCCTCCAGGTCCGAGACGAACACCGGGTCGGGGGCGTTCGCGATGATGATGTCGGCTGCGAGAGCGCCGGCCGCAGGTGCACCGTTGGCTGTCGCAGTCGCAGAGCGATCGAGAGCGTTCTTGGCCACATTGTCCTCCGTAAAGAGACGTCCCTGAGCGTTGCGACTTGCGCTTTACATTCTGAGCGGTCGAAACCTTCTCCGCAAATTATGTGAGCGACTCCAGGCGTTCCTCCAACTCACGGACGCGAGCCTGCGCCTTGGCCAGCTGTTCCTCGAGCCGCTTGCGCTTGGCGGCGTTCGGGTCCCGTTTGGGCTTCGGCGGCGGCTTGGGCTTGGGCGGCGGCTTCGCTGCCCGGCGGGACCTCGGACGGCCCCCGGCCGGAACCGCAGCAAGCAGCGGCCCGAACCCCGCCTGCTCGACGTCCTCGGCGAGCGTCCCGGCCGTCAGCGTCTTCGAGGTCTCCTTGTCGATCGACGCCGCCCGCAGGGTCTGCGCGACCCGGGTCACCGTTCCTGCAGCGGCGGCACCTCGCTCCTCGAGCGCCGCACGCGCCTCTTCGGTCAGCTCCTCGACGAGCTGCCGGTGCGCCGCAGTCGCCTCGCGGAGGCCGCTTGGGTCCCGTCCGCTGACAACCCCGCGCTGCGCCTTTCGGAGCTCGTCGCCGGCCTTGACGAGCGCCTTCGCCTCCTGCGGGCGGCGGCGGACGGCCTGGTTCACCGCCCAGGCGGAGACCGGCGGCTTCCGCAGCGCCTTGACCTCGTCCGCCGCCTCCTTCTTCCCCGCGTTTCGGAGCTCCTTCGCGAGCTCGTCCCGCGCCTTCGTGAACTCGTCGAGCGGCAGCCCGTAGAGATCGTCCTTCCTCACGGCCATAGCTTGACGGAGCGGAACGCTACGCTCGCGCCATGGCGTCGCCGAACGGCCTCGCGGAGCTCCACACCCACCTCGGCGGCTCCGTCGCGACCGAGATCATGTGGACGCTCGCGCACGAGCAGGGCATCGCGCTCCCGGTCAAGGACTACTGGGAGTTCGACGCGCTCGTCACGGTCTCGGATCCGCACGGCGTCACCGACCTGACGGCGCTCGACCAGATCTACAAGTGGACGGAGCTGATCCAGTCGAGCCCGCTCGCCGTCGAGCGCTCCGTGCACGCAGCGATCGGCGGCGCTTACCGCTCGCAGGGGATCACGACGCTCGAGCTCCGTTTCAACCCGATGAAGCGCAACCGTGGCGGCGAGCGCGACCTCGACCACATCATCGTCGCGGCGATCCGCGGGCTCGACCGCGCGAGCCTGGAGTACTCGCAGGTGCGCGCCGGGCTGATCCTGATGATGGACCGGACGTTCACCGAGCGGCAGAACGCGATCATCGTCGAGAAGGCGATCCGCTACGCGCCGCGCGGGATCGTCGGGATCGACATCGCCGGCCCCCGCCCGGACGGCGCCGGCCCGTACCCGTATCGCGACCTGCTCCCGCTGATCGAGCAGGCGCGCGAGGCCGGGCTCGGCGTCACGATCCATGTGGGCGAGGAAGGCGGCGAGTTCGGGATCGCGGAGATCCGCGAGGTCGTCTCGACGCTCCGGCCCGACCGAATCGGTCACGGCATCCTGGCCGCGAAGGATCCGAAGCTGATGGACCAGATCCGCGAAGCCGAGATCGTCCTCGAGATCTGCCCCACCTCGAACCTGTTGACGAAGGCCCAGGAGAGCGAGGACGCCGTTCGCGACACCTTCCGCGCGTTCACGCAGCACGGAGTGCCGTTCACGATCGCGACCGACGGCCCGGAGATGATGCGGACACATCTCCGCGACGAGTTCGAGCTGCTGTTGAAGATCGGCGCGCTCGACGAGGACCGGCTCTCGGAGGCCAACCGCCGGGGACACGATGCGACGTTCATCGCGGCCGCCTGAGATCACCCGGCGCCGCTGGTAGTTTCAGCCGCCGTGAGGCCTCTGGAAGGCGTCTCCGTCGTGGACCTGAGCCGCTACCTGCCGGGGCCGTTCGCGAGCCGTGAGCTGCTCGAGCTGGGCGCGCGCGTCGTCCGGCTCTTGCCGCCGCCGGGAGATCCGATGGCCGAGGTCGCGCCTGCGTGGCACGAGGCGCTGAACGCGGGCAAGGAGACGGTGCTCCTCGACCTGAAAGAGGAGCCGGAGCGTGGCCGCGCGGTCTGCGCCGAGGCGGATGTCGTGCTGGAGAGCTTCCGGCCGGGCGTCGTCGAGCGGCTCGGCGTCGGCCCCGGCGACCTCCCCGAATCGGTCGTCTACTGCTCGTTCACCGGCTTCGGCAGCCACGGCCGCCACGCAGACCGAGCGGGCCACGACCTCAACTACCAGGGCTGGGCCGGACTGCTGGCCGACACGGCCCCGGCGATGCCGCCGACCCAGATCGCCGACCTCGCCGCCGGGGCGCTCACGGGCGTCACGCGAATCCTCGCCGCCCTCCTGGAGCGGACACGGACGGGACGCGGAGCCCACCTCGTCGTGTCGCTGACGCACGGAGCCCACCGGCTCGCATCCCATCGCCTCGGCGGCGACCCGGTACCGCGCATGCTCACCGGAGGCCTTGCCTGCTACGGGATGTACGCCACGGCCGACGGCCGGTACCTCACGGTCGGGGCGCTCGAGCGCCGCTTCTTCGCCCGCCTGTGCGAGCTGCTCGAGCTCAAGGAGCTGATCGACCGCCAGTTCGACCCGGACTCGCAGGAGGCGCTCAGAGGCGCGCTGGCCGAGCGCATCGGCAAGAAGCCGCTCGCGGACTGGCTCGAGGTGTTCGACGGCGAGGACGTCTCCGTCGGCCCGGTTGCGACGCTCGAGGAAGCCGCCCTAGAGCTCGCGTGAGGACTCGGTTCGCCCTGCTCTCGCTCTCGGTCGCCGCCGCCGGTGCCGCAGCACTCACGCTCTCGCTCGCGAGCCCGGCCACCGTCCGCTCGCCTGTTCCATGGGCGACGCTCGCATTTTCGAAGTCCGAGATCGCAGGCGGCGGCGTCTACGTCGCCGGGCGGAGCCGAGCACGGCTCGTCCTTCCGGCCGCCTCCGATCCTGCGTGGTCGCCCGACGGACGCCGGCTCGCGTACCTCGCCCCGGGAGCCGGAGGCGCTGCAGACGTCTTCGTCGCCGACGCGGACGGAACGAACCGCGGCCGGCTGACTCGAAGCGAGCGCGAGGAGACCTCGCCGACCTGGGCGCCGGACGGACGGCGGCTTGCGGTCGGGCGGGACGGCTCGATCGTCCTCCTTCGGGCCGACGGGATCGAGCTGCGGACGCTGGCACGTGGAGCCGAGCCGGCCTGGTCTCCCGGAGGACAACGGATCGCATTCTCGGCCGCCGGCGACCTCTTCGTCGTCCTGGCCCGAGGCGGACGGCCGCAACAGGTGACGAGCTCGCCCGCTTCCGAGACGAGCCCGGCCTGGGCGCCCGACGGGCGGCGGCTCGCGTACGTCACGGACGAGACCGGCGCTGCGGACATTCGCATCGTCGACCTCCGCAGCGGCGCGGTCGTGTCTGTCACCGCGGATCTCGCAGTCGACTCCGCGCCGGCATTCTCGACCAACGGCACGCGCGTGCTCTTCGTCAGCGACCGGACCGGCGCGGAGCAGATCGTCGGCGCCCCGGCAGCCGGCGGCGCTGCGGCGCTCGTCTCAGCGATCCAGCTGCCGGCACACCCAAGCGCGCGCCCGGTACAGCGCCCGCTCGAGCTCCTGCCCGACTTCGACCAGCAGCCGCCGAGGGATCTCGAGGTGCGCAGGACCGGCCGCCGCTTCCTGCTCTGGTTCACCTCGGCCGCGGACAATGTCGGGCTCGGCCCGTTCATCGTCAACGGCCGCAGGAGAGGCGCGGGCTCGATGCGCGCCAGCCAACGCGTCCGGCTCGGGAACGGGTCTCTCCGGACATACCCCGAGGTCGGCTTCTGGCGCTACAACGCGTCCTCCGATCACTCGCACTGGCACCTGTTCGCGTTCCAGCGCTACGAGCTGCGGCGCGCAGACGGCTCCGTCGTCGTCCGGGACCGCAAGAGCGGCTTCTGCATCGGCGACCGGTACGGCGTCGCGCCGGGCCGAATCGCGGGCCGCACCTCCCGGCCCATCTTTCGAGGCTTCTGCAACCTCCACCAACCGAGCGCCGGCCAGGTGGACGCCGGGACGTCCGTCGGTTTCTCCGACCGCTACCACTCGAGGCTCGACGGCCAGAACGTCGATCTGACGAACGTGCGGGCGGGCCGCTACGTGCTCGTGAACCGCGCCAACCCGAGCGCCGACCTCCGCGAGCTTCGCTACGAGAACAACGCCGCGTCGGTCGCGATCCAGGTCAGGTGGCCGAAAGGCCGCAGGAGCGCGCCCGCGGTCCGTGTGCTCTCGACCTGCCCCGACTCAGATCGCTGCTAGCCCGAGCGCGGCCGGCAGCGCGAAGAGGTCGGGGAGCCGGTCTTCGGCATCGGGATAGGCGTCCTCCCGGTCGATCAGGAACGCCTGCATCCCGAGCGCCCGGGCGCCATCGAGGTCGTCTTCCGGGGAGTCCCCCACCATGGCGGCGCGGTCCGCGGGCACGCCGAGGCGGTCCAGCACCGCCTGGAAGATCGTCGGGTGCGGCTTCACCTTGCCGTGCACGCGCGACGACAGCGCCGCGTCCACACGGATGCTGTGGTGGGCGAGGAACTCGTCGACGTCACGGCCCGTGTTCGAGACGAGGCCGAGCTTCAGGCCGTGCTCCCTCAGGTGGTCGAGAACAGGAAGCGCGTCGTCGAAGAGGTCGAAGTTGTGCGCGTGCTCCCAGGCCTTCGTCATCTCGACCGCAGCCTCGTAGGCGCGATCCGCGTTCCCGCCCATGCCGCGGACGATCCGCTCGGTGAACGCGACCCAGATCTCCTCGTCGTGGCGGAAGTCCGGGTGCTTGTGGAGCCCCTCCACGGCCTTTGCGCGAGCATCCTTGTAGAGGGACGGATCGAGCTCCAGCCCGAATCGCCGGCCGAGCCGCTGGTATCCCTCCGGACCAAGGTCCGGCCCCGGCTTGGCCAGCGTGAAGTCGAGGTCGAAGAGAACCGCCTGGATGTCCATGCCGCTACGGGATCGGAGTTGGCCAGCGGTAGGCATTTGCCTGCCGCGAGGCGAGCGACGGCAGCTTCGCCCGCACGTCCTCGAGGCGCCGGCGGTCGAGCTCGGCCGCGATGACCGTCTCCTCGTCCGGCGCGCACGCAACCACGATTCCCCAGGGATCCGCGATCAGCGAGCGGCCGTAGCTGAGACGACCCGAGAGCGTCTCGCCGATCTGCGCCGCCGCCGCGACGTAGTACTGGTTCTCGACCGCCCGGGCGCGGAGCAGCAGCTCCCAGTGGTCCTTGCCGGTGTAGAGGGTGAAATGCGCCGGGACGGTGACGAGGTGGGCGCCCTGGAGCGCGAGAATCCGGTAGAGCTCGGGGAAGCGGACGTCGTAACAGACGGTCAGTCCGGTGGGCCAGCCCTCGACGTCGACGACCACGGGCTCGTCCCCCGGCTCCTCGGCGTCGGACTCGCGGTAGAGGTGGCCGCCGACCTCGACGTCGAACATGTGGATCTTCCGGTAGAGCCCGGCGATCGACCCATCGGAGTCGAAGACGATGCTCGTGTTCGAGAGCTTCTCGCGGCCCTCGCGGCGCTCGGTGATCGAGCCGCCGACGAGCGTGATCCCGTGCGTGCGCGCCCATGCGGCCATCGCCTGAACGGACTCGCCTTCCTCGAGCGTCTCCGCTGCCCCGTGAAGCACCTCGGGGTTCCCGATCGCGTTCCACTTCTCCGGGAGGACGACGACGTCGGCGCCGGTCGCCGCCGCGCGGGCGACGAGCTGCTCGGCCTTCTCGATGTTCGCCGCCTTGTCGTCCCGGCTCGTGAGCTGGACGCAGGCGACCCGAAGCGTGTCCGACATCCGGTGGCAGGATAGCCCGGCCTATGGAAGCAGCAGCGGAGACACTCGAGGTGCGAACCGCGGCGTGAGGACGCCCGAGGAGATCCTCCGCGACGCCAGGACCATCGCGCTGGTCGGCGCCTCGCCGAACCCGGCGAAGCCGAGCCACGGCGTGATGCGCTACCTGCTCGCGCAGGGCTACGACGTGATCCCGGTGCGCCCGCTCGACTGTGACGCCGTTCTCGGCATCCCCTGCGTGGCCACCCTGGGCGAGATCGACCGCCCGATCGACCTCGTCGACGTCTTCCGCCGCCCAGAGCACACGCCGGCGCACGCGCGCGAGGCCGTCGACGCCGGCGCGAAGGCGCTCTGGCTCCAGCTCGGCATCCGGTCGGAGGACGCGCGCCGGATCGCCACCGAGGGCGGCCTCGACTACGTCGAGGACCTCTGCACCGCCGTCGTGCATCGCAATCTGGAGAGACCTAATCGGGGTGCCCAGATTTGAACTGGGGACCTCTCCGACCCGAACGGAGCGCGCTACCAGGCTGCGCCACACCCCGAGAGCGGACAGAGTAGCGGCGATGGCCTCACGCGACGAGATCCTCGACCGCGCCCGCGAGCTGCTCGACCTCGACAGCTTCCACGACTACGGCCCGATGGGCCTCCAGGTGGTCGGAGCGGACGAGGTGACGAAGATCGCCGCCGCCGTCTCGTCCTCGCTCGAGGCCTTCCAGCGCACGAAGGACGCCGGCGCCGAGCTGCTCGTCGTCCACCACGGACAGTACTGGGAGGACGAGCCGCGGATCGTCGACCTCGCGATGAAGCGGCGGCTTCAGGCGCTCTTCGAAGGCGACATCACGCTCGCCGCCTACCACCTCGCACTCGATGCGCACCCAGAGATCGGAAACAACGTCATCGTCGCGCGCGGACTGGGGATCTCCGAGCCCGAGCGCTTCCTCGAGTGGGGCTTCGGCGGCGCACTTCGGGAGCCCACGGGCCTCGGCGGCCTGGCCGACCGGCTCCAGACGATGACGGGCCGCGAGCCCCAGGTCTTCGAGGGCGGGCCGGAACGGATCGAACGCGTCGCGATCGTCACCGGCGGCGGCGCGAAGCTCGTCCGGCAAGCCGCCTCGGCAGGATACGACGCCTACATCACCGGCGAGCCGGCGGAGCCGACGCTGCACCTGGTGCGTGAGCTCGGGATCCACTTCCTCGCCGGCGGGCACTACGCGACGGAGACGTTCGGGATCAAGGCCCTCGCCGAGCGCCTGGCCGGCGAGTTCTCCCTCGAATGGGAGTTCGTCGACGTCCCGGTCCCGGTGTAAGATTGGAGCGTGTCGACCAGGAGGCTGAGCGAGTGATGAGCCGCCCAGCCGACACGCGAGCTTTCGAGCCCGTCACGCCTTGCGGCGGCGGGCTTTTTTCGTGACGGAAACCAACCGAGGAGGACTCCACATGCCGAACCACCTGACGCCCGAGGAACTGTCCAAGGAGATGGGGCTGGAGCGCGAGCAGGTCATCCGTCTCTGCGTGCAGGAGGGCGTCCCGATCTACCAGGGGAAAATCGACAAGACCTTGTTCGCCGCCCAGCTTCAGGCAGTCGGCTCAGCGCCGACCGTCCAGCACCACTAACAGCCGAACAGCGCTACTTGCGGCCGCCGGCCGCTGCTTTCCTGCGCGAGCCTCCTGAGCTCTTCGCCTTCGACGCGGGCGCCTTCTTCTGCTTCTGCGCCTCGTCGACGCTCTGGCGAAGCGCCTCCATGAGGTCGATGACCGGCGTCTCCTCCTCGGCAGGCTCGGGCCGCTTGATCTCCTGCCCGTCGAGCTTCGCCTCGAGCATCTCGTGGAGGGTGCTCCGGTACTCGCTCTCGAGCCCGGTCGGATCGAAGTCCGCAGCGAGGCTGTCGATCACCTGACGCGCCAGCTCGAGCTCGGCGTCCTTCACCTCGGTGTCGCTCACGGCCTCTTCGACCTCCGCCTGCGAGCGAACGTCCTCGGCCACGAAGAGCGTCTCCAGCGCGAGGGCCTCGCCGCGGGGGCGGATCAGCGAGAAGTGCTCCTGCCCGCGCAGGACGAAGCGGCCTACGGCGCCCATGTCGCTCTCCTGGAGCGCACGGAGCAACAGGACGTAGGGGCGACGCTGCGCCGGAGTCGACGACGGCGCCAGGTAGTACGTCCGGTCGAAGAAGACAGGGTCGATCTGGTCGAGCGGCACGAAGCTCGTGGATCTCGATCGCGCGGGAGTCGTCGTACTGGGCGATCGCCTCGAGGTCGGCGTCCTCGACGATCACGAACTCGCCCTTGGAGACCTCCCAGCCCTTCACGAGCTCGTCGTTCGGCACCTCGCGGTCGTGCACGGGGCACCAGCGCTTCTGCTTGATCGGTGTCCCGCACTCGCGATGGAGCGTGCGGAAGCTGACATCCGATTGCCGCGCCGCCGGCTTCGTGGCCAGGGCCAATCCGACCGGGATGTTGACCAGGCCGAAGTTGATCGAGCCGTTCCAGATCGTCCGCATCGCAGTCTCCAGAGTGTAGAGGGACCGGGGATTTCTCCCCCTACGCACCGTTTCCTCCACCCATTACGATCTTCCGGATGGCGATCGTGGAGCAGGCGGCGGGAACGAAGACGATCGCGGAGCTGTGGCGACGCGCCGCGTCCCGTCAAGGCACCGCGTACCTCGTCGAGGGCGACGACGGCTGGCGCGAGGTCAGCTGGGAGGAGGCGACGCGCGCCGTCGACGAGATCGCGAACGGGCTCCTCTCCCTCGGGATCGGCGAAGGGCGACGCGGCCGGCATTCTCGGCCGTACGAATCTCGAGTGGGTGCTGTTCGACTACGCGCTGGGATCGATCGGAGTGATCGGCGCCGGGATCTACCCCTCCCTGCCCCCCAGGGACTGTGCGTACATCCTCGACCACTCGGACGCGGTTGCCGTGCTGGTCGAGAACGACGAGCAGCGCGCCAAGATCGACGCCGAGCGGGCAAGCCTCCCGAAGCTGCGCCACGTCTTCTCGTTCGACGACCTCGACGACCTGCGCGCGAAAGGCCGGGAGTTCGCGGCCGAGAGCCCAGACGCGCTGGAGCAGGCCCGCTCCGGGGTCGGCGAGGAAGATCTCTTCACCTACATCTACACGTCGGGGACGACCGGGCCGCCGAAGGCCTGCATGATCTCGCACCGCAACTACTACTCGATGGTCGGCGCCGTCGACGACGTCCCGTCGTTCATCGGCCCGGACGACCTGATCCTGCTGTACCTCCCGCTCGCCCACAACTTCGGGCGGTGCCTGCACCTGCTCGCCGGCTACGTGGGCTGCGCGATCGCGTTCTGCCCGGACCCCGTTCGGGTCGGAGAGGTGGCCGCCGAGGTCAAGCCGACCGTCCTGCCGAGCGTCCCGCGCGTGTTCGAGAAGGTGCACACGGCGGTCCTGGAGAGCTTCGACGAGGCGACGGGCATCAAGCGGAAGCTGATCGACTGGGCGCTGCGCGTAGGTGCACGGGTGAGTGCGAAGGAACAGGCGGGAGAGTCGATTCCGGCCGGCCTGAAGCTGCAACACCGGATCGCCGACAAGCTCGTCTACTCGAAGGTCAAGGCCAAGCTGGGCGGGCGGCTCAGGCTGCCGATCTCGGGCGGCGCACCGCTCTCGAAGGAGATCGCCGAGTTCTTCCACACGATCGACATCCTGATCTGCGAGGGCTACGGCCAGACCGAGTGCACGACGGCCTCGAACGTGAACATGCCGGGACGCTTCCGGTTCGGGACCGTGGGGCCTGCAATCCCGGGGATCGAGGTCAAGACGGCGGAGGACGGCGAGGTGCTCATCCGCGGGCCCAACGTCTTCGGCGGCTACTACAAGGACGAGGCGGCCACGCGCGAGGTGCTCGACGAGGACGGCTGGCTGCGCACGGGCGACGTCGGCTCGATCGACGACGGCTTCCTGGCGATCACCGACCGCAAGAAGGACATCATCGTGACCGCCGGCGGCAAGAACGTCTCGCCCCAGAACATCGAGAACGAGCTCAAGGCGTCCAAGTTCGTCTCACAGGCCCTCGTGATCGGCGACCGCAGGCCGTACCTCACCGCGCTGATCACGCTGGACGAGGCGGCCAAGGGCCTGAGCGACCCGCAGGGGCTGATCCAGGAAGTCGTGGACGAGGTGAACGACGGCAAGGCGTCCTTCGAGCAGGTGAAGCGCTTCGCGGTCTTGGAGCGCGACTTCACGCCCGAACACGACGAAGTGACGCCGACGCTGAAGCTCAAGCGCAAGATCGTCGGAGAGCACTTCGCCTCGGAGATCGAGGCGCTGTACGCACAACCCCGTTAGTGGCCGTGGTAGGCGTGCACGACCGCGTGGCCCTTGCCGCGGGCGATGAGGTACCGGTTGACCGGGTACGCGCAGATGCCGGCGATGAGAAGCGCGAAGGCCAGTGAGGCCCAGAAGAGCAGCGAGTCCAGCCCCGCTTCCATCGCGCCCGGGACGACGAGCAGGATCGCGTTGTCGACGAGCTCCATGACGGCGATCGAGAGCGTGTCGGACGCGAGCGCCAGCGGGACGGCCGCGGCGAACGCAAGACCGGCGCGCAGCAGCGGCAGCATCGTCAGCGAGTAGCCGAAGAGGAAGGCGAGCGCGATCGCCAGCACGATCGTCTCGAAGTTCCCCCAGCCGAGCGCGGTGCCGATGATCACGCCCAGCACCTCGCCGATCGCGCAGCCTGTCAGGCAGTGTGCTGTCGCGGAGAACGCCAAACGGTTCAGCGACCCGCCGTGCACTGCATGCTCGTCGTGATGTGCGTGCTCGGCGTGCTCGTGGCTAGTCATGCCGTCTTCGCGAAGCGCTGCACCGCCGCGAGAAGCTCACGGCTCTTGTCGGAGGCGGCGGCAGGATCGCCCGATTCCAGGGCGCCCGCGACGCAGTGGTTGACGTGGTCGGTGAGGAGCGCGAAGGCAAGGCTCTCGAGTGCGATCTTGACCGCCCCAACCTGCGTCAAAACGTCGATGCAGTAGCGATCGTCCTCGACCATCCGCTCGATCCCACGAACCTGGCCCTCGATGCGGTGCAAGCGGGTAACCAGGGCACTTTTGTCGTAGCCGTGTCCGGAGTTCACGGAGGGCGAGTATACATACCCTCCCGGGGTATTCGCTCAGCATTCGCCGCGTCTGGTACGACCAGAGGACCTGCGACCGAGGAGGATCCCATGAGCCATGCCGCCGCGATGCTCGAAGCCACACCGGGCACCCCGCCCTACGACGTCGGCCGCGCTCGCCCGGTGCATCGATGCCTGCTTCGACTGCGCCCAGTCCTGCACTGCGTGCGCCGACGCCTGCCTTGCCGAGGACCGAGCGACAGAGCTGATCCGGTGCGTGAGCCTGAACCTCACGTGCGCCGACGTCTGCGTCGCGACGGGCTCGGCCCTGTCACGTTCGCTCACCGCGGGCGAGGCGCCCGTGCGTTCGCTCGTCCAGGCCTGCGCCGAGGTTTGCGCCGCCTGTGCGGAGGAGTGCGAACGCCACGCGCACCACCACGAGCACTGCCGCATCTGCGCGGAGGCGTGTCGCGAGTGTGAACGCCGGTGCGTCGGGAGCTGCTGGCGGCCTAGAGCCGGCGGGCGCCGACGTACGTCGACGAGTACCAGCCGCGACATCGAGGAGATCTTCACCACGTCGCCCGTGTGCGGCGAGTGGATGAACGACCCGCCGCCCACGTAGATCCCTGCATGCCCGAGCCCGTTGAAGAAGACGAGATCACCGGGCTGGAGCTGGCTGCGGTCGACAGGCGTCCCGTAGCCGTACTGCGCGGCGGCGTTGTGCGGCAAGGAGACGCCGACCTGCGCGTAGACGTACATGATGAATCCCGAGCAGTCGAACCCAGAAGGGCTCGCGCCTCCGTACACGTAGGGCGTGCCGAGGTACTGCATCGCGACCCCGACGACGCCGCCGTACTTGGCGGCCGGGGCCGCCGGGAGCACGGACGGCTCGGACGGCTCGGACGGCGCAGACGTCGAGGGCTCCGCCGCCAGGTCGGGGATCAGCGGCTGCGGAGCCGCGAGGCGGGCGCGAGCCTGGGCGGCAAGCTGCGCCTGGCGCCTCCGCTCGGCCGCCTGAATCGCGGCGATCTCGGACTTGATCGACGAGAGCATCTGCTGCCGCTCCGCAAGCTTGCTCTCGATCGACGCCTTGTGAGCGGCGCGTTCGGCGACGAGCTCGGCCTGGCGGTCACGCGCGTGGCGGAGCCGCGTGCGCGCCCGGCGCATGTCGGTGCGGAATCGCTTCACGTCCGAGAGGACGGCGGAATCCTGCTCAGACACGCGGGAGACCGTCTCGAGCCCGTCGAGGAGAGCCTCGAGACTCTGCGATCCGACGAGCACGTCCAGTGTCGAATCGTTCTGATCGGTCGTGTAGATCGCGACCATGCGAGCGGCGAGGACCCTCTGCGCCGTGCCGAGGTTGTCGGCGGCGATGCGAAGGTTCACCCGATTCTCGGCGAGATCGCCCTTGATCGCGTCCAGGCGCTCGTTCGCCAGGTTGTACGCGTCGACGGCGTGCTCGAGCGACCCGTCGAGGGCCTGGATCTGCACCATCACCGACTGGGCCTGGGCGCGCTTGGACGAGACGGAGGGTGGCTCAGCGGTCGCGCTGCCGGCCACGGCGAGAGCGGCGAAGAACGAAACCGTTATGACTGCTAGCTGAGACCTACGCATTCATTTGGCCGCCTCGAAACCCACATGCTCCGCCGCGAGAGCAGGGGACCGGGACGGCACAAGCTCGGCACCCTAACAACGGTTCCGGATAGCTGCAACGGGGTAAAGACAGACCCGTGGTAGGGTCGCCGCTCGTGCGCGGGCCAGGGAGGGGGTTGCGAGCGCTTGGCGCCGCCGTGCTCTGCGGAGTTGCGGTCGGCGGAGCTCTGGTTGGCGGCGTCCGTGCGCAGACGCCTGACGATCTGGAAGCCCAGGCTGACGCTCTGCGCGCCCGAAACGACGCGCTCGCGGCGGGCTCGCAGTCGGCATTCGAGAGCTTGGCGACGATCGAGAGCCGCCTCGCCCAGGCGCAGGCCGAGCTTGCGTCGTTCCGCGCACGCTCCGCGGAGGTCGAGGCAGAGAGACGCGAGGTGGGCGAGCAGCTGGCGATCACGCGTTCCGCCGTCCGCCGCACGAGGGTGGCGCTTGCACGCCGGCTCCAGCACCTGTACGAAGAGGAACACCCGGACGTCCTCGGAGTCGTCCTCGGCGCCGGCTCGCTCGACGAGGCGCTGAGCGCGGTCGAGACGCTCGACCTGGCCGCGCGACAGGATGAGGAGCTCGTGCGCCACGCCCGCGGCGAGTCGGCGCGCCTCGAGCGCCTTGGCCGGTCCCTTGCTGCGAAGCAGCGCGAGCTCGACCAGCTCGCGGCTGCCCAGGCCGCCGCGGCGGCCTCGCTCGCCAGCGCTCGCGCGGACCGGTTGAGGACGATCGCCGCTCTCCGCGCCACGAGGTCTGCCAATCTCGGGAGGATCGCGCGACTCGACGACAGGGCGCGCACGCTCGCCTCCGCGGCGCCGAGCACGCCGGTCGTCACTCCGGGGGCGCCGAGCCTTTCTGCCGGACCCGCGTCGGCCGGCGTTACCTCGCTGACCGTCGTTGCGACTGGCTACGTTCTCCCCGGAAAGACCGCGAGCGGCCGGTCCGTCGGCTGGGGCACCGTTGCCGTCGATCCGTCCCTGATCCCGATGGGCTCACGGATCGCGATTCCCGGCTACGGCATGGGCGTCGCGGCCGACACCGGCGGCGCGATCGTCGGTGCCCGCATCGACATCTGGTTCCCTTCAGTCGCCCAGGCGCGCGAGTGGGGAAGCCGCACGGTCACCGTGACCGTCTACCCGAGGTAGACAGGTGGACACGCTGAGCGGAGAATACGACTCCGCGATGGCCACCGACCCTGTCGCCCAGCCAGACGGCCTCGGCGCGGAGCTCCTCCGCGTCATGCTCGTCGACGACCACGACCTGTTCCGAACCGGCTTGCGGAACCTGCTGGAGGAGCAGGGCGTCCACATCGTCGCCGAGGCGCCCGACGGGAACATGGCGCTCCAGCTCGTCCGCGAGCTGGCGCCCGACGTGGTCGTGATGGACCTGAACATGCCCGGGATGAACGGGATCGAGGCGACGCGGGAGATCACCAGGCTCGCGCCGCTGACCCGCGTGCTCGTCCTGACGATCTCGGACCAGGACAGTGACGTGATGGACGCGATCCTGGCAGGGGCCTGCGGCTACCTGATGAAGGACGCCTCCATCCAGGATCTGATGCAGGGGATCAGAGCCGCCGCGGTGGGCGAGTCGTTGATCTCGCCGCACATCGCGACCAAGGTGCTGCAGCGCATCCGCGCGACGAGCGTCGAGGCCGGTGGCGCCGGCGGCGTGTCGCGGCCGGAGCTCTCCGAGCGCGAGACCGAGGTTCTGCGGCTGATCGCGAACGGCACGGACAACGCCGAGATCGCCCGGCAGCTCCACATCAGCCCGAAGACGGTCAAGAACCACATCTCGAACATCCTCATGAAGCTCCAGATCGAGAACCGCATCCAGGCGGCCGTCTACGCCGTGCGAAGCGGCCTGGTCTAGCCCTCAGAGGGGGTCTAGGCGACTTTCGCTTCGGCCGCTTCGGACCTGAGCGAGGAAAGAAGGCCGCGGAGGCTGGCCAAGTCGCGCTTCGCGCGGGCCAGGCGGCGGGCGGTGCGGGAGAGCTCCTTCGCCTGCTGCTCGCTGTTTCCATCGCCGAGCTCCGCGGCCAGCGAGCCGATCGAGCGCTCCAGTCGGGCGCACTCCGCGTCGAGCTCCAGCGCGAGCGCGTAGCCGTCGGTCAGGGTCTCCTCGACGCTGGCACGTCCCGGGTGGCGACCCTTCTCGAGGGCGCGCAGCAAGTCTTCCAGGCGACCTCTGACGGTTGCGAGTTGATGCGGCGGCATGGCGGCTCCTGAGTTGCTGGCTCGATTATCTGCCGCGTGCCGATCCTTGCCTATAGGCCGACCGGCCCATCTTTCGGCGCCGCAGGACCTACGCAGCGTTGGCTGCCGTACGCCCTCCTGGAAGGTTTGGCGCGCCAAACCGTCCTAGAATGAATCGGTGCCGCGCCGAGCCCTTGCCGCCCTCGCCGTTTGCCTGGCGGCGGCACTCGTCGCCGCGGCCGCACCCGCGAAATCGACGAAGCCGGCGCTCGCCACCCGGCTCGCCAAGGCGCTTTCCGTTCCGCACGTCAGGGCAAGTCAGTCGGGTGCGGTGGCGTTCGACCTCACCTCCGGGCAAACGGTGTTCCTCCGCCACCCCACGCTCTCGCTGGTCCCGGCCTCGAACGCCAAGCTTGCGGTCGCGTACGCCTCGCTCGCAGTGCTCGGCCCCCACTTCCGGATCGACACGATGGTCTTCGGCGAGGGACACCTCGCCGGATCCAGGTGGAACGGAGACCTGGTTCTCAAAGGGTTCGGCGACCCGACGCTCTCCCGCGGCGACCTCAGGTCCCTTGCCCGCCAGATCCGGGCGTATGGGATCCGGCAGGTGACGGGCGGGGTCGAGGCGGACGAGTCCTACTTCGACTCGCGCCGCGTCGGCCCGGCCTGGCGATCGCACTACTACCTCAACGAGTCGCCGCCGCTCTCCGCCCTGACGGTCGACCGAACCCGCTTTCGCGGCTACATGACGCGAAGGCCGGCGATCGCCGCGGCGACGCAGTTCCGTCTTGCCCTTCGAGCCGTCGGCGTCGGTGTCCGCGGCCGTGTCGTGATGGGCGCCGCAGATCCCGTCGCGACACAGCTCGCAGCCACGGCCTCCGCCCCGCTCGCCCGAATCGTCGCGTTCATGAACCACGAGAGCGACAACTTCACCGCGGAGCTACTGCTGAAGCAGCTCGGCGCCGTGGACGGAGGCACCGGAAGCAGCGCGGCGGGCGCCGAGGCGGTCCGGCGGTCGCTCGCAGCGGCCGCCGTCCCGCTTGCGGGCGTGCGGATCGTCGACGGCTCCGGGCTCTCTCCGAACAACCGGCTCACGGCGGCCGCGATCATTGGGATCCTCGTCGACGCCTGGAACGATCCTGCGCTGCGGCAGCATTTCGTCCGCTCGCTGGCCGTCGGCGGTGTGAACGGCACGCTGGAGAACAGGATGGAGCGTCCCCCCGCCCGCGGCGCCGTGCTGGCGAAGACCGGAACGCTGCGCGAGTCCTCCGCGCTGTCGGGGTTCGTTCGCGGGCGGTGGGCCTTCGCAGTGATCCACAACGGTCACCCCATGTCGCACTACTGGGCTCGCAGGGCCCAGGACCGATTCGCGTCGGTCCTAGCCGCTCAATAACTTCTCGAGCTCTTTCTCGTCGAGCAGCGGCACGCCCGAGCTCTGCGCCTTCGTCAGCTTGGACGCGCCCGGCTCCTCGCCGACGATGAGGCCGGTCGTCTTCTTCGAGACCGAGCCGGTCACCTTCGCGCCCCGCGACTCGAGCTCCGCCTGAGCCTGCTCGCGCGAGCGGTTCTCGAGCGTCCCGGTGATGACGAACGTCTGACCGGTGAGCGGGCCCTCCGGCGGGCGATCTTCCACGCCCGCCTCGAAGCGGAGGCCGAGCTCGCGCAGCTCCTCGACGAGCCGCCGGTTGTCTTCCTCCGAGAACCACTCGACGATCTTCTCCGCGCGCTCGGGGCCGAGGCCCTCGACCTCGGTGATGTCCTCCTGCGCCGCGGCGGCGAGCCGGTCGACCGAGCCGAAGTGGCGCGCGAGGTTCTGGGCGGTCACCCAGCCGACGTCGGGGATGTTCAGCCCGTACAGGACGCGCCGGAACGGGATCTGCTTCGAAGCCTCGATGGAGGAGATCACGTTCGTCGCGCTCTTCTCCTGGAAGCCGTCCAGCTCGAGCAGCTGCTCCTTCGTCAGCCGGTAGAGGTCGGGCAGCGAGCGCAAGCAGACCGAGGTCCCAGAGGCGGCGGACGAGCTGCTCGCCGACGCCCTCGATGTCAGCGGCGGACATGACCCAGTTGTTCAGCGTCTCGAGGCCTCTCGAAGGACAGGCTCGGTTCGGACAGCGGTGCATCACCTCGCCCTCGGGCCTGACGATCTCGGCGCCGCACAGCGGGCAGTGCGTCGGCATCTTGAACCGGCGCGTGCCCTTGCGGTGCGGCCCGGCGGGACCGACGATCTGCGGGATCACGTCGCCGGCGCGCTGGACGATCACGTCGTCGCCCTCCCGGATGTCCTTGCGGTTGATGTCCTCCTCGTTGTGGAGCGTGGCGCGTGAGACCGTGACGCCGCCGACCTCGACCGGCTCGAGCATGGCCCAGGGGTTGAGCGCCCCCGTCCGCCCGACGCGGATCGCGATCTTGTTCAGACGAGTCGTCGTCGTCATCGGCGCCCATTTGAACGCCCGCGCCCACCGCGGACGGTCGTGGAGGGCGCCCAGCTCCCGCTGATGCTCCAGCGAGTCGACCTTGATCACGATCCCGTCGATCTCGTAGTCGAGCTCGATGCGCTTCCGCTCCCATTCGGCGCAGCGCTGCGCGACCTCGTCGATCGTCTCGAGTCTCTCGGCGTGCGGGTTCGTCCGGAAGCCGCGCTCGCGGAGCCACTCGAGGAGCTCCCACTGGCTCTCGAACTCGACGCCCTCGCGGTGGCCGGCGCCGTAGACCCAGATCGACAGCGGGCGGTCGGCCGTGATCTGCGAGTTCTTCTGGCGGAGCGAGCCGGCCGATGCGTTGCGCGGATTCGGGGCCGTCTTCTTGCCCTCGGCGACCAGGCGCTCGTTGAACGCGTTGAAGCCTGAGAGGGGCATGTAGACCTCCCCCCGGACCTCGAGCACTGCCGGCGGTTCGTCACCGCGGAGGCGGAGCGGGATCGACGGGATCGTGCGGAGGTTCGGCGTCACGTCCTCGCCCTGGCGGCCGTCTCCCCTCGTCGCACCCCGTGAGAGCACGCCGTTCTCGTAGACGAGCGAGATCGCGGAGCCGTCGATCTTCGGCTCGATCACCCAGGAGACTTCCTCGGGAGGGACGTCGAGCCGTTTGCAGACGTCCTGCGCCCACTTCTCCAGCCCCTCGTCGGTCGTCACTTTCTCGAGCGAGCCCATGGGCGAGAGGTGCTCGACCTTCCGGAACTTCTCGGAAGGCGGCGCACCGACCCGGTGCGTCGGGGAGCTCGGGTCGTCGAGCTCGGGGTGCTCGGCCTCGAGCTCCTTCAGCTCGTCGTACAGCCGGTCGTACTGGGCGTCCGAGATCTCCGGATCGTCGAGGACGTGGTAGCGGTAGAGGTGGTGGTCGAGCTGCTGACGCAGCTCGTCGACACGCTCGGCGGCGTCGGCGCGGGTGCGAGTCGCCATCGCGCCGATCGTATCGTCGGCGGGACTCGTGACAATCGCGTTGAATGACGCCCAGCAGGCGGACTGCCTCTCCCCCCGCCTGCCGAGTCCCGGCGGTTGGCTGCAGACCGCTGGGACTCTTTTTCGCGCGCCGGGGCGCAAGGGACTGTCCCTCGGACCCGGCTCGCGGGGACACGGAGATCGTGACGAATGTGTGTCAGTACTGGACGCGCTCGAGGTACAGGCCCCACGGGGGTGCTGTACTTCCGGCGTCTTCGCGGCCGTGGCCTCCCGTCAGGAGCCGCTCGAGCTCCGCCGGCCGCCGCTCGATCATGGTCCCGACCAGCGCGCGGACCATGTGCCGGAGGAAGCTGTCCGCCTCGAGCTCGAGCTCGAGTGCGTCGCCCCGCCGGTGCCAGGCCGCGTTCGTCACCACCCGGACGAAGACCTTGTGATGTGTCTGGGCCGGTGTGAACGCCCGGAAGTCGTGCTCGCCGAGCAGCAGGTCGGCCGACTCGGCGAGCAACTCCTCGTCGAGGGGCCGCGGATACCACCAGCTCCGCCGCTCCTCGAACGGCGAGGGCTCACGCCGCCGGTAGACGCGGTAGCGGTAGGCACGCGAGACGGCCGAGCGGCGGGCGTGGAAGTCGGGAGGCACCTCCTCCGCCGACAGGACCGCGACGTCGGACGGAAGCTCGGCATTCAGCGCTTCCGCGAGGCGTTCGAGCGGCGGCCCTCCGTCGACCTCCACGGAGGCGACGTTCCCGAGCGCGTGCACGCCCGTATCGGTCCGCCCGGCGACCGCGAGCTCCGACCACTCCGGAAAGACCCGGCTGAGCGCCCAGCGAACCTCACCCTCGACGGTTCGGAGCGCCGGCTGGGCCGCCCACCCGCGGAAGCCGGTCCCGTCGTACTCGAGTGTGAGCTTGAGCTTCGTCGTCGTCTAGGCCGTCGGAGCGACGGCCTGCTCTTCGGGCTCGCGCACCGGCCGTACGACCGGAGCCGGCGGCACGTAGTCCACGAACTCGAGATAGGCCATCTCGGCCGCGTCGCCCGCACGCGGGCCGATCTTGGTGATCCGCGTGTAGCCGCCCGGCCGGTCCGAGAAGCGCGGCGCCACCTCGGCGAAGAGGATGTGCACGACGTCGTTCGAGCGGAGATACGCGAGCGCCTGACGCCGGGCGGCGAGGTCGCCGCGCCGCCCGAGCGTGATCATCTTCTCGGCGATCGGCCTGACCGCCTTCGCCTTGGCGACGGTCGTCTTGATCCGTCCATGCTCGATCAGCGAGCCGGTCAGGTTCGAGTACAGCGCCTTGCGGTGCGCCGAGTCGCGGCCGAGCTTCTTTCCCGAGCGATGGTGGCGCACCGCAACAGCCCTACAGAGACTCGTCGCCGCGCAGGTTGAGACCGTGCGTGGCGAGTGTCTCCTTGACCTCTTCGATGGACTTCTTGCCGAAGTTCGGGATCGCCGCGAGCTCGCCCTCGGACTTCGTGACGAGGTCGCCGATCGTCTCGATGCCGACCCGCTTCAGGCAGTTGTACGAGCGGACGCCGAGCTCGAGCTCCTCGATCGGGAAGTTCTCCATCCCGTGCGCGAGCGGGGCCTCCGCCGCCGCGGCCTGCGTCGCAGCCGCCTCGCCGAAGCCCTCGATCTTCTCGATGTCCGTGAAGATCGCCAGCTGGCGGATGAGGATGTCGGCCGCCTCGCCGATCGCCTCGCGAGGATCGACCGAGCCGTCCGTGGTGACATCCAGCGTCAGCTTGTCGTAGTCGGTGCGCTGACCGACACGCGCAGCCTCCACGTCGTACGAGACGCGCCGCACGGGTGAGAAGAGCGAGTCGATCGGGATGACGCCGATCGTGTGCTCGGGGCCGCGGTTCAGCTCGGCCGGGACGTAGCCACGGCCGCGGCCGATCGTCATCGTCATCTCGAGCCGGCCCTTGTCGGACAGGTTCGCGATCACGAGGTCCTCGTTGAGGACCTCGAGGTCGGCAGGCGCCTCGATGTCGCCTGCAGTGACCGCGCCGGAGCCGCGCTTGTTGAGGCGGACCTCGATCTCCGGCGACTCGCCGTGGAGCCGCGCAACGAGGTTCTTGAGCGCCGAGATGATGTCGACGACGTCCTCACGGACGCCGGGCAGCGTCGTGAACTCGTGCGCGACGCCCTCGATCTTCACCGAGGTGACTGCGGCGCCCTCGAGCGACGAGAGCAGCACGCGGCGCAGCGAGTTACCGAACGTGTGACCGAAGCCGCGGTCGAGCGGCTCGATCACGAAGACACCGCGGCGCTCGTCGACTTCCTCGTGGACGATCCGCGGGATCTGGAAATCCATCAGGCTGGTACGTGTTGCCATCTACTGCCTTTCTTTCGCGTGCGAAATGAACATGGGACGCGTAGCGTTTCCTCGCGCTACTTCGAATAGAGCTCGACGATGAGCTGTTCCTGGACGGGCGTGTCGATCTCGCTCCGCTCGGGCCACTTGAGCACCTTGCCGGTGAGGCTCTCGTGGTCGGCCTGGAGCCACGGGGCCACGGAGGCCGTGAGGTCGGTCGCGTCCCGGATGACCTGCTCGGCCGAGCTGCCCGGCGCCATGGTGATGACGACGTCGGGCTTGACCTGGTAGCTCGGGATGTTGACGCGGCGGCCGTTCACGTGGAAGTGGCCGTGGCGGACGAGCTGGCGGGCCTGCGCGCGCGAGGCGGCGAAGCCGAGCCGGTAGATGACGTTGTCGAGCCGGGTCTCGAGCATGCGCAGCAGGGTCTCGCCGGTGATGCCCGAGCCCTTGGCGGCCTTCGTGTAGTAGTTGCGGAACTGCTTCTCGAGCAGGCCGTAGTACCGGCGCGCCTTCTGCTTCTCGCGCAGCTGGAGCAGGTACTCGGACTGCTTGATGCGGCCGCGGCCATGCTCGCCCGGCGGGTAGCTGCGGCGTTCGACGGAGCACTTCTCCGTGAGGCAGCGTTCCCCCTTGAGGAAGAGCTTCATGCCCTCCCGGCGACAGGCGCGGCACTTGGGACCGAGCGTGCGCGCCATCAGACGCGCCTCCGCTTCTTCGGCCGGACGCCGTTGTGCGCCTGCGGCGTCACGTCCTTGACCCCGAGGATCTCGAGGCCGGCGGCCTGGAGCGACCGGATCGCCGTCTCGCGGCCCGAGCCTGGTCCCTTGACGAAGACCTCGACCTTCTGGAGGCCGTGCTCCATACCCTTGCGCGCGCAGGCGTCTGCCGTGACCTGCGCCGCGAACGGCGTCGACTTGCGGGAGCCCTTGAACCCGGCCGAGCCGGCCGACTCCCACACGATCACGTTTCCGTCCTTGTCCGTGAGGGTCACGATCGTGTTGTTGAACGACGTCTTGATGTGCGCCTGGCCGATGGCGATGTTCTTGCGAACACGGCGGCGCGTGCGACCCCTGGCCGCCTGTCTGCGCGGAGGAGCCATTAGGTCTTGGTCGCCGTCCTCTTACCGCGGCCGACGGTCTTCTTCGGCCCCTTGCGAGTGCGCGCGTTCGTCTTCGTGCGCTGCCCGTTCACCGGCAGGCTGCGCCGGTGGCGGAAGCCGCGGTAGGCGCCGATCTCCTGAAGCCGCTTGACCGCCTGCTGGCGCTCGCGCCGCAGGTCACCCTCGACCTGGAGGTTGCCGTCGATGTACTCGCGCAGCTTCGTGATCTCCGGGTCTGTGAGGTCGCGGACCTTCTCGTCCGGCGAGAGGCCGGTCGCCGTGCAGATCTGAAGCGCCATCGAGCGGCCGACCCCGAAAATGTAGGTCAGGCCGATCTCGAGTCGCTTCTCGCGCGGAAGGTTGACGCCTGCGATGCGTGCCAAAGCTCCTCCTCTACCCCTGCCGCTGCTTGTGGCGCGGGTTCGTACAGATGACCATGGTGCGACCGTGCCGCTTGATCACGCGGCACCGCTCACACATCGGCTTGACGGACGGGCGAACTTTCATCTCTGCTCCTACCTGTGCCTGAAGGTGATCCGGCCTCGGGAGAGGTCGTACGGGGAGAGCTCCACCTTCACGCGGTCTCCCGGAAGGATGCGGATGTAGTGCTTGCGCATCTTCCCGGAGATCTTCGCGAGCACCTGATGTCCCTCGTCGATCTGGACGCGGAACATGGTGCTCGGCAGGGCCTCCACGACCTCGCCTTCCACCTCGATCTTCTCTTCCTTCTGGGCCATACCTCCACACGGCAACCGCGCTCTAGGAGCGCGGTCTTGGACGAACAACGAACACGGCGAAACACGGCTTCCGCCGAGACGAGAATGGTAGCAAAACCCCTCTAGCTGACCCGAACCGGCGCGGCCGTGAGGATTCGCGCCTCTCCGTCGGTCACGGCGACCGTGTGCTCGAAGTGCGCAGCGAGCGATCCGTCGCGGGACGCGATCGTCCAGCGGTCGTCGAGGACGACCACCTCGGGCCCGCCCGCCGTGATCATCGGCTCGATCGCGAGCGTCATTCCCGGCGCCAGCACGGGCCCGTGGCCCGGTTCGCCGAAGTTCGGGATCTGCGGATCCTCGTGCATGTTCCGGCCGACGCCGTGGCCGACCAGCGACCGGACGACCGAGAAGCCGGCATCCTCCGTGGCCGTCTGAATCGCGTGCGAGACGTCGGACAGGTGCGCACCCGAGCGCGCCTTCTCGATGCCGGCCCAAAGCGCTGCCTCGCAGACCTCGAGGAGCCGCTCGGCCTCGCCGTCCATCTCGCCCACTCTGTATGTGTAGGCCGAGTCACCGACGAAGCCCTCGTACGTGACTCCCACGTCCACGGAGAGCACGTCGCCCTCCGACAGCGGCTGGTCGTTCGGGATGCCGTGGACGACGACCTCGTTCAGCGACGCGCAGATCGAAGCCGGGTAAGGGTAGGGGCCGGGATAGCCGAGGAAGGTCGGGATGCCGTCGCGCGAACGGATGAACTCGTCCGCGAGCCGGTCGAGCTCGGCGGTCGTGGCGCCCGGCCGGATGTGCTCGCCGAGAAGCGCGTGCGTGTCGGCCACGATCGCGCCGGCCTGCTGCATCACGTCGAGCTCCGCGGCGGACTTGCGGATGATCACGCCGACCTCGCGGCCGTCTGCTCCAACGCTTCCTGCACCTCGGAGAAGACCTCGTCGACGCTGCCGTCGGCGTGGATCCCGACCAGGTTGCCCTGCGGCCGGTAGTGGCCGATCAGGGGCTCGGTCTCGCGATGGTAGAGCTCGAGCCGCTGGGCTATCGCCTCCGGCGTATCGTCCTTCCGGTGCTCGATCTCGGCGCGCTTGAGCATCCGGTCGACGCCGATCTGATCCTCGAGCCGGAAGCCGAAGACGATCGAGAGCTCGCGGCCGATGTCCGCGAGCATCTCGTCGAGCGCCTCCGCCTGCGGAAGCGTCCGGGGGAAGCCGTCGAGGATGAAACCGTCCTGCGCGTCGTCTTCGCCGAGGCGCTCGCGGATCAGGTCGATCATCAACTCGTCGGGGACGAGCTTGCCGCTCTCCACGATCGGCTTGACGCGGCGCCCCAGGTCCGACTCGGTGGCGATCGCGTCGCGGAGGATCTCCCCGGTGGCGATGTGCGGGATCCCGTACTCGGCCTGGATCCGCTTCGCCTGGGTGCCCTTCCCCGACCCCTGGGGACCGAGGAGAAGCACATTCACCTTCAGAGGAAGCCCTCGTAGGAGCGCATCATCATCTGCGACTCCATCTGGCGCATCGTGTCGAGCGCCACACCGACGGCGATGAGCACGGAGGTTCCTCCGAGCGCGCCGGCCAGCGCCTGCGAGACGTCCGCGTACGCGATGAAGAGGCTAGGCAGCGTCGCGACCGCGGCGAGGTAGATGGCGCCTGGCAGCGTCAGCCGTGTGAGGACGCGGTCGAGGTACTGCGCCGTCGGCGGCCCCGGCCGGATCCCGGGGATGTAGCCGCCATGCTTCCGGAGGTTGTCCGCCTGGTCGACGGGGTTGAACTGCACGGCGGTGTAGAAGAACGTGAAGATCACGATCATCGCGCCCTGCAGCAGCAGGTACGGCCAGTCGGTGTACGAGAAGTACTTGTTGATGAAGCTCTGCGTCTGCGGGAAGTACTGCGCGATCGTCGGCGGGAAGGCCATGACGGCCGCGGCGAAGATGACGGGGATGACGCCGGCCATGTTCACGCGCAGCGGCATGTAGGTCGAGCCGCCGGTGGTCATCCGGCGCCCCACCATCCGCTTCGCGTACTGGATCGGGATCCGGCGCTGTCCCTCCTGGATGAAGACGACGGCCACGACGACGCCGACCGCCATGATCGGGAAGAACAGCCGCTCGAAGATGCCTCCCTCGACCCATGCGTTGATGCCGAGCGGGAGCCCGGTGAGGATCGAGGCGAAGATCAGCAGGGAGATCCCGTTACCGATTCCGCGCTTCGTGATCAGCTCGCCCATCCACATCAGGAGCGCACAGCCCGCGGTCAGTGTGAGGACGATCAGCGCGCCTCGGCCGAAGTTCGCGTCGAGCGCCCCTTGGCGCTGGAAGAGGAACGCGAAGCCGGCGGCCTGGGCGGCCGCGAGCATGATCGTCAGGTACCGCGTGTACTGGTTGATCTTGGCGTAGCCGGCCTCGCCCTCCTTCTGGAGCTGCTCGAGGCGCGGGATGACCACGGTCATCAGCTGCAGGATGATCGAGGCGGTGACGTACGGCATGATCCCGAGCGCGAAGATCGCGAACTGGGAGAGCGCGCCGCCGGAGAAGAGGTTGAGGAGCGCGAGGACCGTTCCGCCGCCCGACGCGTTGAAGTAGTTCTCGATCGCGTCCGCGTTCACGCCCGGCGCCGGGATCCAGGATCCCAGGCGGTAGAAGGCGAGGATCACGGCCGTGAAGAGCACGCGCTTGCGCAGCTCGGGGACGCGCCAGGCGTTGGTCAGCCAGGAGAACATCTACTTGTCGGTGGGAGCTTCTTCGTCCTGCTGTTCCGGCTCGGCCTGCTGCTCCGGCTCGGCCTGCTCCTCGGGCGCCTCTTCGGCGGCCGGGGCCGGCTGGGCCGGCGTCGCGGCCTTGCGGCGGCGCCGCTTCGGCTTGACCTCCTTGAGCGCGGTCACCGATCCACCGGCGCCCTCGATCTTCGCGCGGGCCGTCTCCGAGAAGTAGTGCGCCGTCACGGAGAGCTTCTTCTCGAGCTCACCCTGGCCGAGGATCTTCACGTCGATCCGCGTGTTGCGGATGACGCCGGCCTCGGCGAGCGTCTCGGGTGTGACCTCGGCGCCCTCGTCGAACCGGTCGAGGTCCCGGATGTTCACCGGCACGGTCTGGGTGCGGTGCGGGCCCATCGGCATCGCGTCCTTGGAGTACGGGCCGCGCTGCTTGCCGAGCCGCATGTAGATCGGCATCTGGCCGCCCTCGAAGCCCGCGCGCATCTTGTGCGAGCCGGAGCGCGACTTCTGGCCCTTGATCCCGCGGCCGGAGTACCGGCCCTTGCCCGAGCCCATGCCGCGGCCGACGCGCTTTCGATCCTTGCGCGGAGACGCGGGCTTCAGGTTGGAAAGGTTGAGCTCTTCGGGCATCTGGACTACTCGCCTTCGACTCGGACGAGGTGGCGAACCTTTCTCAGCATACCGGCGACCTCCGGGCTCTCCGGGCGCTCGACGGAGCGTCCGATCTTGCCGAGGCCGAGCGCGCGCAGCGTGCCGCGATGGCGCTCGCTCTGGCCGATCTGGCTGCGGACCTGGGTGATGCGGAGCGTCTTATTCGCCATCGGTCGTGGGCTCCTCCGCGGCGGCCACCGCAGCCACCGGCTCCTCGGCCGACGCAGGCTCCTCGGTAGGCGCGGCCTCCTCGGCCGGGGCCTCCTCGGGCTGCTGCTTCGGGATCGGGAGCACCTCGGCGATCGTCTTCCCGCGCGCCTTCGCGACCTCCTCGGGCCGCCGGAGGCTCTGGAGACCCTGGACGGTCGCCTTCAACATGTTCACGGGATTCGTCGTGCCGAGGCTCTTCGCGAGAATGTCGCGGACGCCGCCTAGCTCGAGGACCGCGCGGACGCCGCCGCCGGCGATGACGCCGGTGCCCTCGCTCGCCGGCCGCAGCAACACCCGTGCCGCGCCGAACCGGCCGAGGATCTCGTGGGTGATCGTCTGGCCGTGCTTCGGAACCGTGAAGAGGTTCTTCTTCGCGTCCTCGACAGCCTTCGAGATCGCCAGCGGGACCTCGCGAGCCTTGCCGTAGCCGACGCCGACCCGGTCGACCTCGTCGCCGATCACGACGAGCGCGGTGAACGAGAAGCGCCGGCCGCCCTTGACGACCTTCGCGACCCGGTTGATCTCGACCACGCGCTCCTTGAGCTCGCGGGTTTCCTGGTAGTCGCTCAAAACTTGAGTCCTCCTTCGCGCGCTGCATCGGCGAGCGCCTTCACGCGCCCGTGGTACAGGTAGCCGCCGCGGTCGAAGATCACGCGCTCGATGCCCGCCTGCTTGGCGTTCGCGGCGAGCTCCTTGCCTACTTCCGCGGCCTGGTCGGTCTTCGCGCCCTTCGCACCCTTCTTGTCCAGCCAGCTCGCGGCGGCGAGGGTCTTGCCCTCGGCGTCGTCGACGAGCTGGGCGGCGATGCCCCGGTTCGACCGGAACACGACCAGGCGCGGGCGCTCGGCGGTTCCGAGCACGTCCTTCCGCACCCGCTTGTGGCGGCGCTCTCGCCGTTGTCTCATCGTGAGCTGGCTCATCGGTCACCTCTCGTGGGGCTCGTGCTCGCCAGCCGCGAAAAGCCGCTCTGGCAAGGACGCAGGGAGCGTTCGTAGCCGGAGGCTACGGGCGCGACTGAGGACGCGGCCAGAGCGCGCTTTGCAGCGCCCTGGCGAGTGCGAGACACGCGGGAGGGGGCCGACATCAAGCGCGCTTCCCGACCTTTCTCCGGACGTACTCGCCCTCGTAGCGGATGCCCTTGCCCTTGTAGGGCTCGGGCGGCCGGACCCGGCGCACCTCGGCTGCCGTCTGCCCGACCTGCTGCTTGTCGATCCCTTTGACGATGATCTCGGTCGGCGTCGGGACCTCGAAGGAGATCCCCTGGCGCGGCTCGATCACGACCGGGTGCGAAAACCCGACGCTCAGCTCGAGCGAGGTGCCGCGCAGCGCGGCGCGGTAGCCGACGCCCTGAAGCTCCAGCTTCCGCTCGAACCCCTTTGTGACGCCCTCGACCATGTTCGCGACGAGCGACCGGGTCAGCCCGTGCAGGGCGCGGTCGTCGCCGCGCTCGGTCGGGCGCGCGACGGTCAGCTCGCCGTCGGCCTGCTCGATCTTCATCCGCTGCGGAACCTGCTGCGTGAGCTCGCCGAGCGGGCCGTTCACCATCACGCGGCCAGGGTCGATCGACACCGACACGCCGGCGGGCAACTCGATGGGCGTTTTTCCGATTCGGCTCATGGGTTCAGACGGTTACCAGACGAAACAGATGACTTCGCCGCCGATGCCTTCGCGCTCGGCGGTCTTGCTCGTGACGAGACCCCTCGACGTCGACATGATCGCCGTCCCCATCCCTCCGAGGACACGCGGCAGCCGGTCCTTTCTAGCGTAGACGCGACGGCCCGGCTTGGAGACGCGCTTGAGGTCGGTGATGATCCGCTCCCGGCTCGGCCCGTACTTGAGCTGGATGACGAGCGTGCCGTACGACCGGTGCTTCTTCGCGTCGGGCTCCCGGCTGTTGTGGTCTGCGGGGCTGACGACCTGGAAGCCGACGATGTAGCCCTCGTCCTGGAGCAGGCGCGCGATCTCCTCCTTCTGGCGGGAAGTCGGCATCTCCGCGGTCTCGTGCAGCGCCTTGTTGGCGTTGCGGATGCGCGTGAGCATGTCTGCGATCGGATCGGTCAGCATCGGGTCACCAAGAGCTGACTTGGTCATGCCGGGGATCTGGCCCTGGTGCGCGAGGTCGCGCAGGCAGATCCGGCAGAGGCCGAACTTCTTGTAGACGGAGCGCGGCCGGCCGCACCGGCGGCAGCGCGTGTACTGCCGAACCTTGTAGCGCTGCGGCTGCCGCGCCTTGTGGACCAGGGACTTCTTGGCCACTACTGCTCCCTTCCTTCTTCCATGGCGAACGGCATGCCCAGCGCCCTGAGGAGGGCGAGGCCGTGCTCGTCGTTCTCCGCCGTGGTCGTGATCGTCACGTCCAGACCCCGGACGGCGGCGATGTCGTCGTAGTTGATCTCCGGAAAGATGATCTGCTCGCGGATGCCGAGCGAGAAGTTGCCGCGACCGTCGAACGACCCCGGGTTCAGCCCGCGGAAGTCGCGGATCCGGGGCAGCGCGATCGACACGAGCCGGTCGAGGAACTCCCACATCCGGTCGCCCCGCAGCGTCACGCGCGCGCCGATCGGCATCCCGTCGCGGATCTTGAAGCCGGCGATCGACTTGCGGGCGCGGCGGACCTGGGCCCGCTGGCCGGCGATCGTCGTCAGCTCCTCGATCGCGCTGTCGAGCGCCTTGGCCTCGGTCTTGGCCTCGCCGACGCCCATGTTCAGCGTGATCTTCGAGATGCGCGGCACCTGCATGACGGTGCTCAGCTCGAGCTCGTCCTTGAGGCGCGGGCGGATCTCCTCGTTGTAGGCCTGCTTCATGCGCGGCACGGTGGTCTCTTTGGTCGCAGTAGCCATCATCGATCGATCTGCTGCCCGCAGTCCGCCCGCTTGCACACCCTTAGTCGCACGGTTCCCGTCTTTCCCTCCTGGACGATCGTTCCGACCCTCGTCGGGCGCTGACAGGCGGGGCAGATCACCATGACGTTCGAGATCGGGATCGGGCCTGCCCTTTCGATCACGCCGCCAGGCTGGATCTGCGGCGCGCCCATCCGGCTCGGGTTGCTCATCGGGCGCGGCCGGGTGTGCCGCTTGATCATGTTCAGGTTCTCGACGAGCACGCGGCCCTCCTTCGGGCGCGCCTCGAGGACGCGGCCCTGCTTGCCGCGGTCCTTGCCGCTGAGCACTTGGACGAGGTCGCCCTTCTTGATCTTCATTGTCTGAGCCACTAGCGGTCACCTTTCGTGGGGCTCGTGCTCTCCAGCTGCGAAAAGCCGCTCTGGCAAGGACGCAGGGAGCGTTCGTAGCCGGAGGCTACGGGCGCGACTGAGGACGCGGCCAGAGCGCGCTTTGCAGCACCCTGGAGAGTGCGAGACACGCGGAAGGGGGCCGCCATCAAGGACCTCCGGGGCGAGCGAGACGATCTTCATGAAGTTCTTCTCGCGCAGCTCGCGGGCGACGGGCCCGAAGATGCGGGTGCCGCGCGGGTTGCTGGCGGCGTCGATGATCACGGCGGCGTTCTCGTCGAAGGCGATCGAGGTGCCGTCGTCGCGGCCGTACGGCTTCTTCGTCCGCACGACCACGGCGCGCACGACCTCGCCCTTGCGGACAGCGCCCTGCGGCGTGGCGGTCTTGACGGTCCCGACGATGACGTCGCCGACCCGCGCGTAGCGACGGTGCGACCCGCCGAGCACGCGGATGCAGAGGAGCTCGCGGGCGCCCGTGTTGTCGGCCACCTTGAGCCTCGACTCCTGCTGGATCACTTCGCGGCCTCCACGACTTCCGCGAGCCGCCAGTTCTTCGTCTTCGAGAGCGGGCGCGTCTCGACGATGCGGACGACGTCGCCGGCCTTCGCCTGGTTCTGCTCGTCGTGCACGTGGAAGCGCTGCGACCGCCGGACGACCTTCTTGTACTTCGCGTGCGCCTTCACCACGTCCACCCGGACGACGATCGTCTTGTCCATCGCTGCGGAGACCACGACGCCGCGGCGCTCCTGCCGGCGGCCGCGCTCGTGCTCCGGCTTCTCCAGCCGCGTGATCGGCTTTCGCTCCGCTGCCCGTTCGCGCTTCTTCGGCCGTGTGCGTCGCTCGGTGCGCGGGATGCGCTTGCGCTTCTTCTTCGTCGTCGCCGCCGGTGCCGCAGTCTCTTCCCCGGCGCCCCCGGTCTCCTCCGGAGCCTCCTCGCCCGGTGCTTCGGCCTCGGCGACGGCGGCCTCGGGCTCGCCTCGGCGGGAGCCTCCGGCTCCTGCTCGGCCTCGGCGACAGCGGCTTCTGGCTCGCCTTCGGCGGGAGCCTCGGCGGCCTCCGGCTCCTGCTCGGCCTCTGCGATCGGCTCGGGAGCAGGCTCCGGCGTCGGCTCGGGAGCCGTGGGCTCGGGCACGGGCGGGCCGGGCTCCTCCGGCGGAGCCTCGGGATCGGGCTCGGACGGCGTCTCGGACGCCTCGGCTTCGACCGGCGGAGCGGCCTCCTCGGGCGTCTGCTCCGAGGTCTCCTCGACCTCCGGCTCGTTCTTCTCCGACACTAGCTCTCACCTCCCGCGGGGCTCGTCTCGCGCTCGACCCGAACGGTCAGGATGCGCGCGATCTCCCGCTTCGCCAGCTTCAGGCGCGCAGGGTTCTCGAGCGCTCCGGTCGCCGACTGGAAGCGCAGGTTGAAGAGCTCCTGCCGGCGCTCGCTGAGCACCCGGTCGAGCTCGTCGTCGGTCATGTCTCTCAACTGCTTAGCCCGCAAACAGATCAGCCTCTCTCTTCACGATCTTCGTCTTGACCGGGAGCTTGCTGCCGGCGAGGCGGAGCGCCTCCTTGGCGAGCGGCTCGGGCACACCGGCGAGCTCGAACATCACACGTCCAGGCTTCACGACGGCGACCCAGTGCTCGGGTGAGCCCTTGCCGGAGCCCATGCGGGTCTCGGCCGGCTTCTGCGTGACCGGCTTGTCCGGGAAGACGTTGATCCAGACCTTGCCGCCACGCTTGATCTTCCTGGTCATCGCGATTCGGGCAGCCTCGATCTGACGGTTGGTCACCCAGCCCGCCTCGAGCGCCTTGATCCCGTAGTCGCCGTACTGGACCTGGGTCTGGCCCTTGGCCTTACCCCGCCGGCGGCCGCGCTGGACCTTGCGGAACTTCGTCTTCTTCGGAAGGAGCATCTAGTTGTCCGTCTTCTCCGCCGACGGGTCGCCGGACTGGTCGAGCTTGGTCGGGTCTTCCTGCTGGGTCTTGGGCGTGGTCGACTCGGGTGCCTCGGCAACGGCCTCGGGCGTCGTCGGCACCTCGGGCTGGACCTCCGGGAGCTCACGGCCCTCGGCGGTCGTTGCCTGCTCGTCGGTGCGCGGCTGCTCCACGTTGTCCTGGCGCGGGCCGCGACTCGGAGCGCCCGTGCCGCCGCGGCGTCCACGCCTGGGCTTGCGGTCCCGCACCGGGCCGAGGCCCTCGCGGTCGCCGCTGCCGCCACGTCGCCCGCTCTCGCGGGAGGCCGAGAGTCCCTCGGTCTTGCCGCCCTTGCGCCGGGCCGTGTCCTGCTCGCCCAGCCGGGCGTCGCGCCGGCCGTCGACCGACTCGAACCCCTCCGGCATGATCTCGCCCTTGTTGATCCAGACCTTGACGCCGATCCGGCCGGTTGTCGTCTTCGCCTCGGCGAAGCCGTAGTCGATGTCGGCGCGGATCGTGTGCAGCGGGACGCGTCCCTCCGAGTAGCTCTCGGAGCGGCTCATCTCCCCGCCGCCCAGACGTCCGCCGCACTGAACCTTGACGCCCTGGGCGCCCGACCGGATCGCCGAAGCCAGCGAGCGCTTCATCGCGCGGCGGAAGCTCACGCGGTTCTCGAGCTGCTCGGCGATCGACTGGGCGACGAGCTTCGCGTCGAGCTCGGGCCGCTTGATCTCGTTGATGTTGATGTGGACGTTCTTCTGCGTCAGCGCGTGCAGGTCGCGGCGCAGCGCGTCCACCTCGGCACCGGACTTGCCGATCACGATGCCGGGGCGCGCCGTGTAGATGTCGACCGTGATCCGCTGCTTGTCCTTGCGGATCAGGATGTCCGACAGGCCGGCATGCGAGAGCTTGCCGATGATGTGCTCGCGGATCTTGATGTCCTCCTGGAGCGCGTCCGCGAAGTCCTTGTCGTTCGTGTACCAGTTGGATTTCCAGTCGTGGATGACGCCGACGCGCATCCCGCCGGGATGGATCTTCTGTCCCATCAGTACTCCTCTCCTTCGGTCTTCTTCTTGCGCGGGGCGCGCTTGGGCTTGGGCTTCTCGGCCGCTGCCTCGGCTTTCGGGGTCGCAGGCTTCTTCGCGCGGGTCGCGCGCTTGGGCTTCTCCTCGGCCTTCGGCTCCTCGGCGGTCTCTGCCTCCGGCTCGACGGCCGTGTCCTCGGTCGTCCGCGGGCGCCGCGCGGCTGCGCCGTCGGCCTCGGCCGGCGCGAGCCGGATCGTGACGTGGCAGGTCTTCTTCTGGATCCGGGCGACGCGGCCGCGCGCACGGGCGCGCCAGCGCTTGATCACCGGGCCCTCGTCGACGTAGGCGGCGGACACGATCAGGTCGTCGCCGATGAGGCCGTGGTTCGCCTCGGCGTTGGCGACGGCCGACGCGAGGATCTTCTCGACCTCGCGGGCAGCCGCGCGCGGCGTGAACGCGAGCACGGTCCGAGCCTCCGGGACGGGACGGCCGCGGATGTGCTCCACGACGAGGCGCGCCTTGCGCGGCGCGACCCGCAGGTACTGCGCGGACGCGCGCACCTCCTGGCGCTCCTCGGTCTGTGCTCTCGCGCGGGCCATGGCTAGCGCTTGACCTCCGTCTTCCTGTCGCCGGAGTGGCCGCGGAACGTCCGCGTCGGCGCGAACTCGCCGAGCTTGTGCCCGACCATCTGCTCCGAGATGAAGACCGGGACGTGCTTGCGGCCGTCGTGGACCGCGATCGTGTGCCCGACCATGTCCGGGAAGATCGTCGACGCGCGCGACCAGGTCCGGATCATGTTCTTCGATCCGGAGTCGTTCATCTTCTCGATGCGGCTCATCAGCCGCTCCTCGACGTATGGGCCCTTGCGGGACGATCTCGACACTTAGCGCTTCTCCTTGCCTCTCCGGCGCTGCCGGATGATCAGTGCGTCCGATTCCTTGTGCTTCGAGCGGGTTCGCTTGCCGAGCGTCGGCACGCCCCAGGGAGTCACCGGGTGGCGTCCACCCTTCGACTTGCCCTCGCCGCCGCCGTGCGGGTGATCGACCGGGTTCATGGCCGAGCCGCGCACAGTCGGGCGCTTGCCACGCCACCGGCTGCGCCCCGCCTTGCCCCCGGTGATGTTCTCGTGGTCGACGTTGCCGACCTGTCCCACCGTCGCGCGGCAGGCAAGCAGCACTCGCCGAAGCTCCCCGGATGGTAGCCGCAGGATCCCGTGGCCTTCGTCCTTTCCGACGAGCTGGATCCCTGTCCCGGCGCCGCGCGCGATCTTGCCGCCCTGACCCGGCTTCAGCTCGACGTTGTGGACCAGCGTGCCCGTCGGGATGTTCGCGAGCGGCAGCGCGTTGCCCGGCTTGATGTCCGCACCGGGGCCTGACTCGACGGTCGAGCCGACGCGCAGGCGGGCCGGAGCGAGGATGTAGGACTTGGCGCCGTCCGCGTAGTGGAGCAGGGCGATGTTGGCCGACCGGTTCGGGTCGTACTCGATCGCAGCGACCTTCGCGGGCACGCCGTCCTTCGTCCGCTTGAAGTCGACCACGCGGTAGCGGCGCTTGTGCCCGCCGCCGCGGTGGCGCGTCGTGATGCGGCCCTTGTTGTTCCGACCGCCCGTCTTCTTCACGGGCTCGACGAGGCTCTTCTCCGGACCTGCCTTCGTGACCTCCGAGAACTCGGAGACGGTCATATGGCGGCGGCCGGGGCTCGTGGGCTTGAACTTGCGGGCCATCAGACCTGGGCTCCTTCGAAGATCTCGATCGACTCGCCCTCGCGGAGCTGGACGATCGCCTTCTTCCAGCCGGGCTTGCGGCCGCGGACCATCCCGCGCCGCTTCGGCTTCGACCGGACCTGGATGACGTTGACGCTCTGCACCTTGACCTCGAAGAGCTCCTCGACGGCCTGCCGGATCTGCGTCTTGTGCGCGTCCGGGTGGACGCGGAAGGAGTACTTCCGGTCCTCGATCAGGCTGTAGCTCTTCTCGGAGACGACCGGCGCGAGCAGGACTTCGTTCGGGTGGAGGCTCACGCCGCACCCCTTCTCTCGAGCGCCTCGCGCGCTGCCTCGGTGACGAGCAGCGAGCGCGCCCAGACGATCGCGGCGACCTCGATCTCCGCGGGGGTGATGACGAGCACCCGCTCGAGGTTCCGAAACGACTTGATCAGCGTCTCCTCCTCGTCGGTCACGACGACCAGGACTGGGGTCTGCTTGCCCCAGGCCTCGAGCAGGCCGACTGCCTGCTTCGTCGACGGCTCGTCGAACGCGGAGCCGTCCACGAAGGCGAGCGTGCCCTCCTTCGCGTGCGCGGACAGCGCTGCGCGGAAGGCGGCCTTCCGGGCCTTCTTGTTGACCTTGAGGTCGAAGCTCGTGCGCGGCTGGAACGCGACGCCGCCGCCCGTCCACTGCGGCGCGCGCGTCGTGCCGGCGCGGGCGCGGCCCGTGCCCTTCTGGCGCCACGGCTTCCCGCGGCCGCCGGCGACGAGCCCGCGGCTCTTCACGGCCCGCGTGCCTGCGCGGTCGCCCGCGAGCTCGGCGCGAACCGTCTCGTGGACGAGGTGCGGCTTCACCTCGGCGCCGAAGATCCCGGCCTCGAGTGTCAGATCCTTGGACTTCTTGCCTGCCGAGTCGAGGAGCGGCGCCTTCGGGCTAGCCATTCTTCACCTCTTCGCGGATCTCGACGATGGAGTTCTTCGGGCCCGGGACGGCGCCCTTGACGAGGAGCAGGTTCTCCTCCGGATCGACCGAGTGGACGCGGAGCCCCACCTGCGTGACCCGCTTGGCGCCCATCCGGCCGGGCATCTTCTGGCCGCGGAAGACGCGAGAGGGCGTCGCCGACGCGCCGATCGAGCCGGGCGCGCGGACGTTGTGCGAGCCGTGCGAGACCGGCCCCCGGCTGAAGTTGTGCCGCTTGATCGTCCCGGCGAAGCCCTTGCCGATCGAGATCCCAGACACCTTGATCTTGTCGCCGGGCTCGAAGGTCTCGACCGTGACCGTCTCGCCCTCGGTGTAGACGTGTGGGCCGCGGATCTCGAGCAGGCGCCGGTGTGGCCCGACGCCGGCCTTCTTCAGGACGCCGAGCCGTGGCTTCGAGAGCTTCCGCTCGGGCACCTCGTCGAAGGCGAGCTGGACCGCGTCGTAGCCGTCCGCGTCGGCGGTCTTGACCGAGACGACGGGGCACGGCCCCGCCTGGATGACGGTCACGGGCGTGACGGCGCCGGTCTCCTCGTCGAAGACCTGCGTCATGCCCAGCTTTCTGCCGACGATGCCCTTCATCAGAGCTTGATCTCGATGTCGACCCCGGCCGGGAGGTCGAGCCGCATGAGCGAGTCGACCGTCTTCGGCGTGGGGCTGTGGATGTCGATCAGCCGCTTGTGCGTCCGGATCTCGAAGTGCTCCCGCGAGTCCTTGTCCTTGAACGGGGACCGGATCACGGTGTAGACGTTCTTCTCCGTCGGCAGCGGAACGGGACCGGTGATCGTCGCGCCGGTGCGCGTCGCCGTCTCGACGATCGATGCCGCCGAGCGGTCGAGTGCCTGATGGTCGTAGCCTTTCAGACGGATTCGGATCTTCGACTGCGGCACCGGCGCTGACCCTCCTAGGTGACGATCTCGGTGACGACGCCCGCACCCACGGTGCGGCCGCCCTCACGGATTGCGAACCGGAGGCCCTGATCCATCGCGATCGGTTGACCGAGATCGATCTCCATGTTCGTGTTGTCGCCCGGCATGACCATCTCCTGACCCTCCGGGAGCGCGATCGAGCCGGTCACGTCTGTCGTTCGGAAGTAGAACTGGGGCCGGTAGCCGTTGAAGAACGGCGTGTGGCGCCCGCCCTCGTCCTTGGACAGGACGTAGACCTCGGCCTTGAAGTGCGTATGCGGGGTGATCGACCCGGGCTTCGCGACGACCTGGCCGCGCTCGACCTCCTCGCGCTTGGTTCCGCGCAGGAGGACGCCTGCGTTGTCGCCGGCCTGGGCGAAGTCGAGGGTCTTGTTGAACATCTCGAGACCGGTGACGACGGTCTTCTGGACCTCTTCCTTGATCCCGATGATCTCGACTTCCTCGCCGGAGTTGATCTGACCCTGCTCGATCCGGCCGGTCACGACGGTGCCGCGGCCCGTGATCGTGAAGACGTCCTCGATCGGCATCAGGAACGGCTTGTCGGTGTCGCGGACCGGCTCCGGGATGTAGGAGTCGACGGCCTCCATCAGCTCGAGGATCTTCTTCGAGTGCTCCTCGTCGCCCTCGAGCGCCTTCAGCGCCGAGCCGGAGATGACCGGGATCTCGTCACCCGGGAACTCGTACGCGGAGAGCAGCTCGCGCACCTCCATCTCGACGAGCTCGAGCAGCTCCGGATCGTCGACCATGTCGGCCTTGTTCAGGAAGACCACGATCGACGGCACCTCGACCTGGCGGGCCAGGAGGATGTGCTCACGGGTCTGCGGCATGGGGCCGTCGGCGGCCGACACGACCAGGATCGCACCGTCCATCTGGGCGGCGCCCGTGATCATGTTCTTGATGTAGTCCGCGTGGCCGGGGCAGTCGACGTGCGCGTAGTGGCGGTTCTCCGTCTCGTACTCGACGTGCGACGTGTTGATCGTGATGCCGCGCTGGCGCTCTTCGGGAGCGTTGTCGATCTCGTCGAAGCTCTTGACGGTTGTGGCACCGCCCGCCTCCGCGAGAACCTTCGTGATCGCAGCCGTCAGGGTCGTCTTGCCGTGGTCGATGTGACCGATCGTGCCGACGTTGACGTGCGGCTTGGTGCGCTCGAACTTCTGCTTGGCCATTCCCTTCCTTCCCTCCTGTGATTCCTCGTTACCTTGTAAGTCTCTAAGACGCGGAGCGTTTAACTCGTCCCGGCGTCGACGATTTCGCCGGCGATCGACTGAGGAACTTCCTCGTATCGCTCGAACTGCATGGTGAACGTGGCCCGGCCCTGCGTCGTCGAGCGCAGGTCGGTCGCGTAGCCGAACATGGCGGCAAGCGGGACGCGGGCCTTGATGACCTGCGCGTTGCCCCTCGGCTCAAGATTTTCGATGCGGCCCCGGCGTGAGTTGAGATCGCCCATGACGTCGCCGAGGTACTCCTCGGGGGTGACGACCTCGACGGCCATCACCGGCTCGAGCAGCTTCGGCTTCGCGCGCTTCACGGCCTCCTTGAAGGCCATCGAGCCGGCGACCTTGAACGCCATCTCGCTCGAGTCGACGTCGTGGTACGACCCGTCGATGAGCTCGACCCGGATGTCCACGACCGGATAGCCGGCCAGGATCCCGGACTCCATCGCCTCCTGGATGCCCAGGTCGACGGCCGGAATGTACTCGCGCGGGATCTTGCCGCCGACGATCTTGTCGATGAACTCGTAACCCTCGCCCGGCTCGGACGGCTCGAGGTTGATGACCGCGTGGCCGAACTGGCCGCGGCCGCCCGTCTGACGGACGAACCTGCCCACGATCTTCTGGACGGGGTTCGAGACCGTCTCGCGGTAGGCGACCTGCGGGCGGCCGACGTTCGCGTCGACGTTGAACTCGCGGGTGAGGCGGTCGACGATGATCTCGAGGTGCAGCTCGCCCATCCCGGAGATGAGCGTCTGCCCCGTCTCCTCGTCGCTCTGGACGCGGAAGGTCGGATCCTCCTCGGCGAGCCGCTGCAGCGCGGTCGCGAGCTTGTCCTGGTCGCCCTTGGTCCTCGGCTCGACGGCGACGGCGATCACCGGGTCCGGGAAGGTCATGGACTCGAGCACGATCGGGGCCGTGTCGGTCGCGAGCGTCTCACCGGTCGTCGTCTGCTTGAGGCCGACGATCGCGGCGATCTCGCCGGCGCCGATCTCCTGGCGCTCCTCCCGGTGGTTCGCGTGCATCTGGAGGATGCGGCCGATCCGCTCGGTCTTGTTGTTCGTCGTGTTCACGACGCGGTCGCCGGAGTTGACCTGGCCGGAGTAGACCCGGATGTAGGTCAGCTTCCCGACGTAGGGGTCGGACATGACCTTGAAGGCCAGTGCCGAGAACGGCTCGTCGGTCGCAGGGCGGCGCGAGAGCTCGTGCTCGGTGCGCGGGTCGACGCCGTGGACCGGCGGGACGTCGAGCGGGCTCGGGAGGAAGTCGATGACGGCGTCGAGGAGCGGCTGCACGCCCTTGTTCTTGAAGGCGGAGCCGAGCAGGACCGGCGTGACCGTGATGTCGAGCGTCGCGGCGCGGAGCGCGCGGCGCAGCATCTCGGGCGTCACTGCCGCCTCGTCCTCGAGGTAGGTCTCCATCAGCTGCTCGTCGTGGTCGGCGACCGAGTCGATCAGCTGGTGGTGGTACTCGTTCGCCTGTTCGAGGAGCTCGGCGGGGATCTCGCCGACCTCCATGTTCGTGCCGAGGTCGTCGTTGTAGGTGATCGAGCGCATCTCGACGAGGTCGACGACCCCGCGGAAGTGCTCCTCCTGGCCGATCGGCAGCTGCACCGGCACCGGGTGGGCGCCGAGCCGGTCGACCATGGACTGCACGGAGGCGAAGAAGTCCGCGCCGGTGCGGTCCATCTTGTTGATGAAGGCGATCCGCGGAACGTGGTACCGGTCGGCCTGCCGCCAGACCGTCTCGGACTGCGGCTCCACGCCGGCGACCCCGTCGAAGACGGCGATCGCGCCGTCGAGCACGCGCAGGCTGCGCTCCACCTCGACCGTAAAGTCCACGTGTCCGGGCGTATCGATGATGTTGATGCGGAAATCGCGCCAAAACGCCGTCGTGGCAGCCGACGTGATCGTGATCCCGCGCTCCTGCTCCTGCGCCATCCAGTCCATCGTCGCGGCGCCCTCGTGCACCTCGCCCGTCTTGTGAATGCGGCCGGTGTAGTAGAGGATCCGCTCGGTCGTCGTGGTCTTGCCCGCGTCGATGTGGGCCATGATCCCGATGTTCCGGACCTTCTCGAGCGTGGCGGGAGCCTTCGTTGCAGGGGTCGCCATCGCGCCTACCACCTGTAGTGGGCGAAGGCCTTGTTGGCCTGCGCCATCCGGTAGAGGTCGTCCTTGCGCTTGAAGGCGCCGCCCTGCTGCTCGGTCGCGTCGAGGAGCTCGCCGGCGAGCTTCGCCGCCATGCCCTTCTCCCGCCGGTCGCGCGAGTACGTCACGAGCCAGCGGAGCGCGAGCGTACGGGCGCGGCGCGCCGGAACCTCGACGGGAACCTGGTAGTTCGCCCCGCCGACGCGGCGCGAGCGGGTCTCGAGCACCGGAGTCACGGACTTGACCGCGGCCTCGAGCACCTCGACGGGCTGCTTCCCCGACCGCTCGGCCGCGATCGCGAGTGCGTCGTAGACGATCTTCTCGGCGGTGCCCTTCTTGCCGTCGAGCATCACCTTGTTGGTCAGCTGGCTCACGAGGCGCGAGCTGTACACGGGGTCCGGCGAGAGCTCGCGGACCTGGATCTCGGCACGGCGCGGCACTACGAGCCCTTCTTGGCGCCGTACTTGGAGCGGCCCTGCTTGCGGTCGGAGACGCCGGCCGTGTCCAACGCCGCGCGGATGACCTTGTACCGGATGCCCGGCAGGTCCTTGACGCGGCCGCCGCGGATCAGCACGACGGAGTGCTCCTGAAGATTGTGTCCCTCGCCCGGGATGTAGGTCGTGACCTCCATGCCGTTCGTCAGCCGGACGCGGGCGACCTTGCGCAGAGCCGAGTTCGGCTTCTTGGGCGTGGTCGTGTACACGCGCGTGCACACACCCCGCTTCTGCGGGGCGCCACGGAGGGCAGGGGTCTTGGTCTTCGACTTGGGCTTGACCCGGCCCTTGCGCACAAGCTGATTGACGGTGGGCATTCGATCCCTTCGAGGACTTCCTGACAGGACAAAGGTTGGCCGGGCATGCCGCCCTACCAACCAAGCGGGGGCATGGTAGCGAAGGCGGGATAGGCCGTCAAACGCTTGAAATGGCGGAAAACACCCCTTCCGGACGGATCGTTTCCACGTTTGGACCCATGGCGTGATCGCGAAAAGGAAACTACAGTGAGCCTGGGCCGGGACTCAGGCAAGCGGCGGCCTGAAAGCGGGATGAAGAGAGCGAAACGAACGAGATCGGGCGTGCTCCCGTGAGCGACGCCGTTGGCTGGCCCATCTTCGCCGGCGTACTGGTCGTGCTCGCGCTCGCCTTGCTCGTGCTGCTGCTGCGTGAGCGGCGAGCCGCGGATCAGCGCTTCATGAAGGCGATGGAAGAGCTGACGAGCCGGATGGACGGGATGATGAAAGAGCTCCACTCGGCGGTCGACCGGGCGAGTGCCGACGAGCGCCGCGGCCGGATCCTGGGCGAGCTCGGTGGGACGATCGACCTCGACGAGGTGTTGACGCGCGTGCTCGAGGCGGCGGGCGCGATCCGCGGCGTCGACGCGGCTCTCGTCCTGCTCCCAGGGCCCGCCGGCGAGAAGCCGATCGTGGCGACGGTAGGGCTATCGGCCGAGGAAGCCGAGCTCCAAGCGGTTACGGGACCGCCGGACGGCCGTGAGGCGGGGTCGATGAAGATCTCCTCCGAGTATCCGGCCGGCGCCGAGATCGACGACGGCGACCGGATCCGTCACGGGCTCGCGGTTCCAATCCCCGGCGAGACCGGGCCGATCGGGTTCATGTCTGTGTTCAGCCGCTCCGCGGCGCGTGCGTTTGCCGACGGCGACCGCCAGTCGCTCGAGGAGCTGGCCGAGCGGGCCGGGCGTGCGATCGATAATGCGCGCCGCTTCCGCGAGGCGCGCCAGCTCGCCGACCTCGACGCGCTGACCGGCCTCCACAACCGGCGCTACTTCCACGAGACGCTTGGCCGCGAGGTCGCGCGGGCCCACCGGTACGGCCGGCGCCTCGCGCTCGTCGTCTTCGACCTCGACGGCTTCAAGGCGATCAACGACCGGATCGGCCACCTCGCCGGCGATGCGGTGCTGGCCGAGGTCGCGGAGCGCGTGCGGTCCGTCGTGCGCTCGGCGGACATCGCCTGCCGTGTCGGCGGCGACGAGTTCGGGATCATCCTCCCGGAGTCGACGCTCGGCGACGCGGAGCAGCTCTCGCGGCGGATGCAACAGGCAGTGGCATCCCGCCCGATCGGCGACGTCGGCCGGCTGCGCCTCTCCGCGGGTGTCGCGGAGCTCCGCCCGGAGGACGACGGGGAGACGCTCTTCAAGCGCGCCGACGACGCGCTCTACCAGGCGAAAGAGAACGGAAAGGCGGACGTCGTCGCCGCTTCCACTCCGCCGCGCGATCCGACCGATGGCAACGCCGCGGGCGGGCGGGCCGCCGTCTAACGGCGAAGGGACATGTCCGCCGGACATGTCCTGTTTTCGAGATCCGCCCACAGCCGCTCCCGCCCAACCGCGCCCCCGCAAGCCGCGCGGACGCGTCCCCTCGGCCCGCGTCCTGGTGCCAGGCACCAAGGCGTGGCCCGAAACGACGACGGGCGCCACGCGGGCGCCCGTCGTTCAGTTCAGCTCGGAACCCGCTCTACGCGGTGTCGTCGTCCAGCGGTGACTTGACCTCCGGGATCTCAGTAGCGGACATGTCCGCCGGACATGTCCCGTTTTCGAGATCCGCCCACAGCCGCTCCCGCCCAACCGCGCCCCCGCAAGCCGTGCGGACGCGTCCCCTCGGCCCGCGTCCTGGTGCCAGGCACCAAGGCGTGGCCCGAAACGACGACGGGCGCCATGCGGGCGCCCGTCGTTCAGTTCAGCTCGGAACCCGCTCTACGCGGTGTCGTCGTCCAGCGGTGACTTGATCTCCGGGATCTCCGTCGCCTCGCCGGACTCGTGCGGGCTCGGGTCGCCGTCCGGCTCGATCGCGCCGCCGAAGTCGAGACCGAGATCCGCGAGGCTTGCGCCGTCGCCTCCGTCGGCGCCGATCTCCTGGAGCGCAGCGAGCAGCTGCTCCTCGGACTCGGGCCGGCGGTAGGCCGACAGCGGAACCTTCTCGGACGGCTTGATCTCGACGGAGCGGTACTGCTTGAGGCCCGTCGCCGCCGGGATCAGCTTCCCGATGATCACGTTCTCCTTCAGGCCGAGCAGGTGGTCGACCTTGCCCTCGATCGCCGCGTCCGTGAGCACCTTGGTGGTCTCCTGGAACGAGGCGGCCGACAGGAACGACTCCGTTGCGAGCGACGCCTTCGTGATCCCGAGGATCAGCGGCTCGAACGTCGCCAGCTCGCTCTTCGCCTTCTTGACGCGAGCGTTCTCCTTCTCGAGGACGACCTTGTCGACGAGCTGTCCCGGCAGGAGCTCGGTTTCACCCGGCGTGTCGATCTTCACCTTCTTGAGCATCTGGCGGACGATCAGCTCGATGTGCTTGTCGTGGATCTCGACGCCCTGTGACTTGTAGACGCGCTGCACCTCGGCGACGAGATAGAGCTCCGTCGCCGTCGAGCCCTTGAGCCGAAGCAGGTCGGCCGGCGTCCGCGAGCCCTCGTGGAGGGCGTCGCCCGGCTCGATCTCCTGGCCGTTCTCGACGAGCAGCCGCGTCCGCCGCGGGAGCTGGTACGCCGTCGGCTCCTCGCCGTCCGGCGTGTGGATCAGCACCTTCGGCCCACGCTCGGTCTGCTCGATCTCGACACGTCCGCCGACCTCGGCGAGCTTCGCCGCGCCCTTCGGGCTCCGCGCCTCGAAGATCTCGACGACGCGCGGGAGACCGTGCGTGATGTCCGCGCCGGCCACACCGCCCGTGTGGAACGTCCGCATCGTCAGCTGCGTGCCGGGCTCGCCGATCGACTGCGCGGCGATGATGCCGACCGCGTCGCCGATCTCGGCCAAGTCGCCCGTCGCCATGAAGATCCCGTAGCACCGGCGGCACACGCCGAACTCGCTACGGCACTTCAGCACCGAGCGGACCGGCAGCGTCCCTTCGGAAGCAGCCTCGCCGAGCTGCTCCGCGATGTCCTTCAGCAGCGGCATCGTCACGAGCGCGCCCTTCTCGGCGAGCACCGTCTTGCCGGGCTTGCCACTGGCGAGCGGCTTGTGCGCTTCCTCGAGCACGATCCGCCCCAGCAGGCCCTTGTTGAGCTGGCCCTCGCTGTACAGCGGGAGCTCGACGCCGTCCTTGGTCTTGCAGTCCTCCTCGCGGATGATCACGTCCTGCGCGACGTCGACGAGACGGCGCGTCAGGTACCCGGAGTCGGCGGTGCGGAGTGCGGTGTCGGCGAGACCCTTTCGCGCGCCGTGGGTCGAGATGAAGTACTCGAGCACCGACAGGCCCTCCATGAAGTTGGCCTGGATCGGGCGCTCGATGATCTCGCCCTTCGGATTCGCCATGAGGCCGCGCATCCCGGCGAGCTGGCGGATCTGCTTGAACGATCCGCGGGCTCCGGAGTTGGCCATCATGAAGATCGGATTCAGCTTGTGGAGGTTCTTCTCCATGGCCTCCGCAACTGCGTCCGTCGCCTCCGTCCAGATGTCGATGATCGACTCCTTGCGCTCCTCCTCGGTGATGAGGCCGCGCTCGTACTGCTGCTCGACCACGCGGACCTGCTCCTCGTACGAGGCGAGGATCTCTGCCTTGTCGGGAGGGATCACGATGTCGTTCTTCGAGACGGTGACGCCGGCCTGCGTCGCGTGCTTGAAGCCGAGCGACTTGATCGTGTCGAGCACGCCCGCGATCAGGTGCGGGCCGTACCTCGCCGCGAGGTCGGAGATGAAGTCGTCCATCTCCTTCTTCGACAGGGTGCGGTTGACGAACGGGAAGTCGTCGAGCGCCATCTCGCCTTCCTCGAGCGCCTCCTCGAGGGCGCGCTTGACGTCGAGCGAGAAGATGACCCGCCCTGCGGTGGTCAGCAGGACCTCCTCGGAGCCCTCGGCCCGGTACTCGATCGGGTCCTGAAGCCCCATCGTGCCGGCCTCGAGCGAGTACTCCACTTCCTCCTCGGACCGGAAGCGCTTGATGCCCTTGAGACCGAGCGTCTTGGCCAGCTTCTCCGACGTGGTGTCGACGAGGTCGTGCTCCGAGTACGTCAGGAAGTAGCCGCCGAGGACCATGTCCTGCGTCGGCGTCGCCAGCGGGCGTCCGCTCGCGGGCGAGAGGACGTTGTTCGACGAGAGCATGAGGATCCGCGCCTCGGCCTGCGCCTCCGCCGACAGCGGCAGGTGCACGGCCATCTGGTCGCCGTCGAAGTCCGCGTTGAACGCGTGACAGACGAGCGGGTGGACCTGGATCGCCTTGCCCTCGACGAGCACGGGCTCGAAGGCCTGGATGCCCAGGCGGTGGAGCGTCGGCGCGCGGTTGAGCAGCACCGGGTGCTCGGCGATGACCTCCTCGAGGACGTCCCAGACCTCGGGCGTCATCGAGTCGACGTACTTCTTCGCCGCCTTGATGTTCTGGACGGCCTTCCGCTCGACGAGCCGGCTCATGATGAACGGCTTGAAGAGCTCGAGCGCCATCAGCTTCGGCAGGCCGCACTGGTGCAGCTTGAGGTACGGCCCGGAGACGATGACCGAGCGGCCGGAGTAGTCGACGCGCTTTCCGAGCAGGTTCTGCCGGAAGCGGCCCTGCTTGCCCTTGAGCATGTCGGAGAGCGACTTCAGCGGCCGGTTGCCCGGGCCGGTGACCGCACGGCCGCGGCGCCCGTTGTCGAACAGGGCGTCGACGGCCTCCTGCAGCATCCGCTTCTCGTTGTTGACGATGATCTCGGGCGCTCCCAGGTCGAGCAGCCGCTTCAGCCGGTTGTTCCGGTTGATCACGCGGCGGTAGAGGTCGTTCAGGTCGCTCGTCGCGAAGCGGCCGCCGTCGAGCTGGACCATCGGGCGGAGCTCCGGCGGAATGACCGGGACTGCCTCGAGGATCATCCACTCGGGCCGGTTGTCGCTCTTGATGAACGCGTTGACGACCTTCAGGCGCTTGATCGCGCGCTGCTGCTTCTGACCCTTCGACGTCTTGATCGTCTCGCGCAGGAAAGCGGCCTCGGCGTCGAGGTCGAGATCCTTCAGCAGGTCGCGGATCGCCTCGGCGCCCATGCCGCCCGTGAAGTACTGGCCGAAGCCGTAGGGCGAGCCGAACCGGTCCTTGAGCTCGCGGAAGATCTGCTCGTCGTTGACGATCTGCTTCGGGGCGAGCTCCCGGAACGTGTCCCAGGTCTCGTTGAGCCTGGTCTTCGCGTCCTCGGCGGCGTCGCGGGCGTCGCCGCGCCGCGACTCGATGTCGAGGTACATCTCACGGACCTTCAGGGCCCACTGGACGAGCGCGTCGAGATCCTCCTTCTGGATCTTTCCGTCCGTCCGCAGGCAGAGATCGTTCGCCTTCTCGCGAATCTCGTCGGGCGAGGGGAGCTCAGGCAGCGACTCGAGCAGCTCGCGGAGCAGCCCGTTGCCGAGGTCCCGCGCCTTCTCGAGGTTCTTCGGGTCGACGCCGGAGACGAGCTCCGCGTCGGCGCCCTCGAGCTCGCCGCCCGTGAGCAGTGCCTCCTCGATCTTCTTGACGTGCTTGGTGATCGCGCCCTTCTTGGAGCCGGTCGCCTTCGACGCCTCCTTGAACAGCTTCCGGAGGGCCTCCTCGATCTGGATCGCGGCGGTCGCGACCTGCTCGAGCTCGCGGTTCGAGAGCCGGCGGTCGTCCCGGATCGCCGAGCTGCGAACGAGCTCGCGGATCTTCTTGGAGTCCTCGGTCGTGATCTGGTTGGCGACGTCGACGAACATGCCGCCGACGAGCTCGCGTGAGTCCTCGAGCGTCGGGATGCCCTGCTCCTCGGCCCAGTTGTTCAGGCCGCGGACCCAGAACTCGTCGTCCTCGTCGAAGTTGCGCTCCTTGCCCTTCGTGAAGTACTCGCGCCGGCGCTTGAGGCGGTCCTCGAGGGCGGCCAGCGCCTCCTCGCGGTCGACGTCGATCCGCTCGTACTCGGCGGTGACCTTGTCCTCCAGGTCGTTCAGGTCCTTCCCCCGCGCCTCGTTGTCCACCGTCGTGACGATGGAGGCGGCGAAGTACAGGACCTTCTCGAGCTCGCGCGGGGCGATGTCGAGCAGGTAGCCGATCCGGCTCGGCACACCCTTGAAGAACCAGATGTGCGAGACCGGTGCGGCCAGGTCGATGTGCCCCATGCGCTCGCGGCGCACCTTCTGGCGCGTGACCTCGACGCCGCAGCGCTCGCAGATGATGCCCTTGTAGCGGACGCGCTTGTACTTGCCGCAGTAGCACTCCCAGTCCTTGGTCGGACCGAAGATGCGCTCGCAGAAGAGGCCGTCGCGCTCCGGCTTGAGCGTGCGGTAGTTGATCGTCTCGGGCTTGGTGACCTCACCCGAGGACCAGTCGCGGATCTGCTTGCTCGAGGCGAGCCCGATCCGGATGGCGTCGAATTCGTTGATGTCGATCAAATGTTCTCCCTATTCCTCTCCGTACATATGCAAATGGCAATCACTCTAGGAGCCGTAGGCTTTCGTTATTCCTCTAGTTCCACTTCCTCGGCCAGTGGCCCGGCCTGGTCCTGCGCTTCCTCCGCGGCCTCCTCGTTCGGCGCCAGGTTCGGGTCGGCCACGTCGACCAGGGTCTCGTCGGCAGGCAGGCGCAGCTCGCCGTCCTGGTCGACGCGTTCCTGGCCCTCCTCGGCCTCCTGGGCGCCCGGCTCGCGCGCGGCGGCGCGGAGCGATCCCGGCGAGAGGTCGATGCCCAGCTCCTCCGCGGCGCGAAGCAGCTCGTCCTCCTCCTCGCGAACCTCGACCTCGGCCCCCTCCTCCGAGAGGACGTCCACATCGAGCGCGAGCGACTGCATCTCCTTCAGCAGCACCTTGAAGGACTCGGGGATCGACGGCTCGGCGATGTTCTCGCCCTTGACGATCGCCTCGTAGGCCTTGACCCGTCCGACGGTGTCGTCGGACTTGATGGTGAGCATCTCCTGCAGCGTGTAGGCGGCGCCGTAGGCCTCGAGCGCCCAGACCTCCATCTCGCCGAAGCGCTGGCCGCCGAACTGCGCCTTGCCGCCCAGCGGCTGCTGGGTGACGAGGGAGTACGGGCCTGTGCTCCGCGCGTGGATCTTGTCGTCCACGAGGTGGAGCAGCTTCAGGATGTACATGTAGCCGACGGTGACCTTGCTGTCGTACGGCGCGCCGCTCTTGCCGTTGAACAGGCGCAGCTTCCCGGAGCACTTCCGGCCCACGGGCCGCTTCTCGTCGACCACGAACTTGATCGGCGAGTCCGGGTTCTGCTTCGTCCACTCGACGAGCGCGTCGTCGACGTCCTCCGGCGTGGCGCCGTCGAACACTGCCGTGGCAACCGGCGTCGCTGCCCCGGCATCCGCCCCGTTTTCACCGTTCTCGCTGAACACGCCGTTGGCGGCGGCCCAGCCGAGGTGGGCCTCGAGGATCTGGCCGATGTTCATCCGGCTCGGGACGCCCAGCGGGTTCAGGACGACGTCGACGGGAGTGCCGTCCTCGAGGAACGGCATGTCCTCTTCGGCGACGATCTTCGCGATCACGCCCTTGTTCCCGTGGCGGCCGGCGAGCTTGTCGCCCTCGGCGATCTTGCGCTTCTTGGCGACGTAGACGCGGACGAGCTCGTTCACGCCCGGCGGCAGGTCGTCGCCGCCCTCGCGCGAGAACGTCTTCACGTCGATGACCTTGCCGCCCTCGCCGTGCGGGACCTTCAGCGAGGTGTCGCGGACCTCGCGCGCCTTCTCCTTGAAGATCGCGCGGATCAGCTTCTCCTCCGCGGTCAGCTCGGTCTCGCCCTTCGGCGTCACCTTGCCGACGAGCAGGTCGCCGGAGCCGACCTCGGCGCCGATGCGGACCACCCCGCGCTCGTCGAGGTCCTTGAGGGACTCCTCGGAGCGGTTGGGGATGTCGCGCGTGATCTCCTCGTCGCCCAGCTTCGTCGAGCGGGCGTCGATCTCGTACTCGTGGATGTGGATGGACGACAGGACGTCGTCCTTCACGAGCCGCTCGGAGATGACGATCGCGTCCTCGAAGTTGTAGCCCTCGAACGGCATGAAGGCGACGAGCAGGTTCTTGCCCAGCGCCAGCTCGCCCAGCGAGGTCGAGCTGCCGTCGGCGAGCACCTGGTCGGACCTGACCCGCTCGCCCAGACCGACGATCGGCCGCTGGTGCATGAGCGTGCCCTGGTTCGACCGCATGAACTTCGTCATGTCGTAGGAGTCCTTGCCGTCCTTCGTCTCGACGACGATCTTCTCGGCGTCGACGTCGACGACTGTGCCCGCGTTGTCGGCGACGACCACGTCACCCGTGTCCACGGCAGCGCGGTACTCGAGCCCGGTGCCGACGAGCGGCGGCTCGGTGATCATCAGCGGCACTGCCTGCCGCTGCATGTTCGCGCCCATCAGCGCACGGTTCGCGTCGTTGTGCTCGAGGAACGGGATCAGCGCCGTCCCGACCGAGACGATCTGGGCCGGCGCGACGTCCATGTACTCGATGTCCTTCGGCGCGGCCATGACGGCCTCGCCCTCCTTCGACCGGCAGAGGACCTGGTCGTGGAGGAACTTGCCCGTCTTCTCGTCGACCCGCTCCGAGGCCTGCGCGATCGTGTACTGAGCCTCCTCGGCCGCGTCCAGGTAGACGATGTCGTCCGTCACCCTTCCGTTCGTGACCGTCCGGTACGGCGTCTGGATGAAGCCGAACTCGGAGACGGTCGCGAACGAGGCCAGCGAGCCGATCAGGCCGATGTTCGGGCCTTCCGGCGTCTCGATCGGGCACATGCGGCCGTAGTGGGTCGGGTGCACGTCGCGCACCTCGATCGGCGCGCGCTCGCGCGTGAGGCCGCCGGCGCCGAGCGCCGAGAGCCTACGGCGATGCGTCAGCGCCGCAAGCGAGTTGGTCTGGTCCAGGAACTGAGACAGCTGCGAGGAGCCGAAGAACTCCTTCAGCGCGGCGACGACCGGACGGATGTTGATGATCGTCTGCGGCGTGATCGTGTCGACGTCCTCCGTCGTCATCCGCTCGCGGACGACGCGCTCCATCCGGTAGAGCCCGACGCGGAACGCCTCCTGGATCAGCTCGCCGACCGTCCGGAGACGCCGGTTGCCGAAGTCCTCGTACTCGTCGAGCTCGCCGCGGAGCGGCTCACGCGACAGCGTGATCGCGTCGGCGGCGTAGTCCTTCGAGTCCTCCGGGACCCCGAGCATGGTCGGCAGCTGCACGAGCTTCCGGACCAGCGAGAGGATGTCCTGCGTCGTCAGAACGCGGGTTCCGTCCGGGACGTCGACCTCGAGCCGCTGGTTGAGCTTGTAGCGGCCGACCTTCGTCAGGTCGTAGCGCTTGGGATCGAAGAACAGCGAGTTGAGGAGGTTCCGGGCGTTCTCGACTGTCGGCGGCTCGCCCGGCCGCTGCTTCTTGAAGACCTCGACGAGGGCCTGTTCCTCGCTCTCGGTCGTGTCCTTGTCCAGCGTCTGCTGGATGTAGAGCGAGTTGTCGAACAGCTTCAGGATCGCCTCGTTCGTGCTCGTGTCGAGCTCGAAGCCCGTGTTCGGGTCCTGCGCCGGCAGCGCGCGCAGCAGCGTGGTGATCGGAAGCTTTCGCTTCCGGTCGATGCGGGCGTAGACGATGCCCTTCTTGTCGATCTCGAGCTCGAGCCAGGAACCGCGGGACGGCATCAGGTTCGCGGTGAAGACCTGCTTCGTCGCGTCCTTGGGCTCCATCAGGTAGGCGCCCGGGCTGCGGACGAGCTGCGTGACGATCACGCGCTCGGTGCCGTTGATGATGAACGTGCCGACCTCGGTCATCATCGGGAAGTCCCCCATGAAGACGGTCTGCTCGCGGATCTCGCCGGTCTCCTTGTTCACGAACCGGACCGTCATCGAGAGCGGGACCTGGTACGTCAGGTCCTTCTCGCGACACTCCCGCTGCGAGAACGGCGGATCGCCGAACTTGTACTCGCCGAACTCCACCGCAAGCGTGCCGGTGTAGTCCTCGATGGGCGAGATGTCGTCGATTGTCTCCCGAAGACCTTCTTCCATGAACCACCGAAAGGAGGCCTTCTGGATGTCGATCAGGTTGGGGAGGTCGAGAACGTGCTTCAGGCGCGAAAAACTTTTGCGCGGGCGAGGCGCAACAACCCCTCTACTCAACTATGAAGCCTCCCTTGAAAACGGCTCGAGGTGATGGAAATTACAGGCGGACGGTAGACGGCCGGAACCGGCCAGCATACCGAAACAGGACATGCCTGCGCAAGGGCCGGGCAGCCCTTGGCGCAGTCGGGGCAGTGTAGCAACGAGCGGAAGGGTGGTGCAGGGCTCGTCTGCAGCGGCGTTTCCTCGCAAAATGCGACCATCGCCCGCTTCCGAGGCCTCCCTTACGGCCATCTTGCGGCGCAGGCGTCAAGATCAACGACACCGTCGACGTGGAGCGATCAAGGCGATTCTCGGAGGAGACGATGAAGAGGAAGAGGATCAGTAAAGAACGACTCGAGAGGATTGAGCGGCAGGTCCTGAGCAACCCAAACAGCGTGCGCCTCCACACGCTGCTCGAGCGAGCGTGGGAGGACCTGAGGGCCCGAGGAGAGGTCGAAGGGCCCGCCCCCGCCCCCGGCAAGAGCGGCAACCTGCTCCGCGACATGTTGTTGCGCAACGAGGCGCGCCGCCGTGGCGACGCGCCCCAAGCACAATAGTTCGAGCTACTTGACCTCGACCTCGGCGCCGACCTCTTCGAGCTGCGCCTTGATCGTGTCGGCCTCGTCCTGAGGCACGCCCTCCTTGACCGGGTTCGGCGCACCGTCGACGAGGTCCTTGGCCTCCTTCAGGCCCAGGCTCGTGAGAGCGCGGACGACCTTGATCACCTGGATCTTCTGGCCGCCGGCCTTCGTGAGGATGACGTCGAACTCCGTCTTCTCCTCGGCCGCTGCGCCGTCGCCTCCGCCGCCCGCAGCCGCGGGAGCGGCAACGGCCATCGGAGCCGCGGCGGTGACGCCCCACTCCTCCTCCAGCTTGTTCTTCAGCTCGACGAGCTCGAGGACGGTCATCCCGCCCAGCTGCTCGACGACCTTGTCGGTGTCGGTCTTCGTTGCCATTACTCCTCCTGTGCTTCTTCGGTGGTTTCTTCGGTCTCTTCCGCGGGTGCGTCCTCGGGCGAAGCGGCCTCAGCCGCCGGCGCCTCCGGTGTCACTTCCTCGGCGGGAGCTTCGTCCGCCTCGGCTTCCGGTGCGGGCTGGGCTTCTGTTCGCTCGGGCTGAGCCTCCGCCTCGGGCTGGGCCTCCGCCTCGGGCTGAGCCTCCGCCTCGGGCTGAGCCTCCGCCTGAGGCTCGGGCACTGTCTCGCCCTGCTCCTCGAGCTGCTTGATGCGCGCGTCGAGGACGTTCACCAGGTCGCGGAGCGGCGCGGTGAACAGTCCGACGACCGCGATGAGCGGGCCCGCGACGGCGCTGACGAGCTGCGCTTGCAGCACGTCGGTCGGCGGGAGCGTCGCGAGGTTCTTGACCTCTTCCTCTCCGATCGTCGATCCCGCCAGGATGCCTCCGCGAATCTGGAGCACCTTCGTCTCGCGGGCCGCGTTGCTCAGCGCCTTGGCGACGGCGACGGGATCGCCGTCCGCCTCCAGGAACGCGATGGCCGTCGGACCTTCCAACAGCGTGAGCAGCGCGTCCGCCCCGGCCTCCTCGGCCGCGCGGCGGGTCAGCGTGTTCTTGACGACCTGGAAGCGGGCGCCGTGCTCGAGCAGCTCGCCCCGCAGCTTGTCGATGTCCGTGACCGTGAGACCGCGGTAGTCCGCCACGATCAGGGTCTCGGTGTTCTTGAGCCGGTCGCTCAACTCGGCGACCAGGCGTTCCTTGTCTGCTTTCTGCATCGAATCACCTCCTCGAACGAATCAGGCCCGCCGTACAGGCGGGCCCGAGCAGAGGCAGGTGACTGCCACTCTCTCGGCCGCGCCTCGGCTGGACTTCTGCTCCCGAAGGAGCCGCCAACTGTCTCTGGCGACGGGCGGTTTTACGCGGTAACAGGCTCGGCCTGCTCCTCCTCCAACTCTTCGACAATTCCTCTGGTGCGCGAGGGATCGACGTGGATCCCCGGGCCCATCGTGCTCGTCAGCGTGATCCGGTGGATGTACCGGCCCTTCGCGGCCGACGGCTTCGCGCGGTTGATCTCCTCGATCAGCGCCGCGTAGTTCTCGAGCAGCGTCTTCTCGTCCATGCTCCGCTTGCCGATCGCGACATGGACGTTGGCGCCGCGGTCGGTGCGGTACTCGAGCTTGCCGGCCTTCGACTCGGTGACCGCCTTCGCGATGTCGAACGTGACCGTGCCGGTCTTCGGGTTCGGCATCTTCCCGCGCGGCCCGAGGATGCGGCCGAGCTTGCCGACGTTGCCCATCTGGTCCGGTGTCGCGATCGCGACGTCGAAGTCGTCGAAGCCCTCCTCGATCTGCTTCGCGAGGTCGGCGCTGCCGACGACGTCGGCGCCGGCCTCCTGCGCCTCCTTCGCCTTGTCGCCCTCGGCGAAGACGGCGACGCGCGTGTCGCGGCCCGTTCCGTGCGGGAGCATCAGGGTTCCGCGGAGCTGCTGGTCGGCGTGGCGCACGTTGAGCCCGAGGTTGAAGTGCACCTCGACGGTCTCGTCGAACTTGCGCTCCGGCCACGCCTTCAGCATCCGGACGGCCTGCGCCGGGCTGTAGAGCTCCTCGCGGTCGATCTCCGCGCGGGCGTTGCGGTAGTTCTTCCCGTGCTGGGCTCACGGAGCCACGTCCACGCCCATGGAGCGGGCGGTGCCGGCGATGATCTTCGCGGCCTGATCGATGTCACGGGCGTTCAGGTCGGGCATCTTCGCCTCGGCGATCTGGCGGACCTGGTCCCGGGTCAGCCGGCCGACCTTCTCCCGGTTCGGCTCACCGGAGCCCTTGTCGAGCCGCAGCGCCTCCTTGATCAGGACGGCGGCCGGCGGCGTCTTGGTGATGAAGTCGAACGAGCGGTCCTCGTAGACCGTGATCTCGACCGGGATGATCCGGCCGTTCTCCTGCTGCGTCTGGGCGTTGAACGCCTTGCAGAACTCCATGATGTTGACGCCGTGCTGCCCGAGCGCAGGGCCGACCGGCGGCGCAGGGTTCGCCTGCCCGCCCGGGATCTGCAGCTTGATGAGTGTCAGAACTTTCTTGGCCATCAACGATCACCGTCCGTCCAGGTCGTGCTCGCTGGCCGTGAAAAGCAAGCCAGGCTAGGACGCAGGGAGCGTTCGTAGCCGCAGGCTACGGGCGCGACTGAGGACGACGCATGGCGCGGCTTTGCAGCGCGCCAGCGAGTGCGAGATGGGCGGATGGTGGTCGTCATCTAGTCGATCTTCTTCACCTGGTCGAAACCGAGCTCGACCGGCACCTGACGCTCGAAGATGTCCACGAGGACCTTGAGCTTCTGGGAGTCCGGCTGGACGTCGACGATCTCCCCGTCGAAGTCCGAGAGCGGGCCGGAGGTTACCTTCACCGACTCGCCGAGGGAGAACTCCACCTGGGCGCGCGGCCGCTCGCCGAGCGCAGCCCCGGTCCGGAGGATGCGGTCCACCTCGGGCTGGGAGAGCGGGATCGGCTTGCCGGCGGCGCCGACGAACCCCGTGACCCCAGGGGTGTTCTTGACGACGCCCCAGGCATCGTCGTCGAGGTTCATGTTCACGAGGACGTAGCCCGGGAGGACGCGCTTCTCGGCCTGCACCTTCTGGCCGTCCTTGGTCTCGATCACCTGCTCGGTCGGGACGACCACACGGCGGAAGCTCGGACCTTGGTTCATCGAGACGATCCTGTGCTCCAGGTTCGTCTTCACCTTGTTCTCGTGACCCGAGTAGGTGTTGATCACATACCAGCGAAACATCTGAGCCCTAACGGCCGAGCAGCAGTCTCTCGACGAGCGGCTCGATCATGAGGTCCGCGAGCCACAGGTACGTCCCGACGATCGCGCAGGCGATGATCACGACGACGGTCCCGGTCATCACCTGGCGCTGGCCGGGCCAGTCGACCTTCTTCAGCTCGGCCCAGCACTCGGCGATGAAGCGGCGGCTTCCTCCGCCCCCACCGCGGCGGCCGGTCTGGGTCTTCGGCGGCTGCGCGGCCGGGCGCACCTGCGCCTGGCGGCTACGCGCTCGCTGGGAGACGCTCGCCTGCTGCTGGCCGTCGGCCTGCTGAGGCTGCTGCTGCTGCTTCTGCTGCCGGTTCCGGCGGCGCTGCTGGCGGGTGCTCCTGGCCAAATCCCTACCTCGTCTCGCGGTGCGCAGTGTGCCTGCCGCACCAGCGGCAGTACTTCTTCGCCTCGAAGCGGTCCGGGGTGTTCCGCTTCGACTTCTCGGTCTGATAGTTGCGCCGCCTGCACTCGGTGCACGCGAGCGTGATTCCAACTCTGACGCCTGTTGCCATGTCCTCGTCTTTCCTTTTACGCGGAAGGTAGCGGCGGGTGGATTCGAACCACCGACCTTCGGGTTATGAGTCCGACGCTCTAACCAACTGAGCTACGCCGCCGCGCGGGGTGGATAGTAGCGGCTCCTGCGCCGATGAGCTTCCCCCGAGCGGGTTGACATCAGCGGTGAGAAGAGTAGCGTCGCAGCGGATGGATGCCGCCACTCGCCGCCAGCTCGGGCGGGCCGAGGCCATTGCTGCCGACCCGGCCCTCCAGAAGCTCCTGACCCGCGCGCTCGGGAGTGAGAAGCTCCAGGCGCAGCTCCGGAAGGACCCGTCGGAGGCGCTCGCCGCCGCAGGGGTCAAGCTGCCCCGCGGGTTCGAGATCAAGTTCGGGCCCCAGCTGCGAGCGACGCAGCCGAAGCTGCCCGGCGAAAGGCCCGGCCCGGACTGGTTCCCGTTCTCGATCCGCCTCACGCGCTGCCGGACCGTCTGGGTCCTGGATCGCAGCGTCACCCCGCCCAAGTGGAAGCAGGAAACGGTCTGCTTCGGCTACGAGATCATCCGGCACCCGGTGCCGGGCGGGCCGATCGGCTAGCTACGGCTGAGAGGTCGGGCGGCCCGCGAGACTCGCCTCGTACTCGCGGAGGTTGAGCGGGTTCGGCGTCGTGCGCGGGCGCGTCGGCGGGTCGCCGCTCACCGGCTGGTAGCCGGCGAAGCTCGACTCGAGCACGCCTTCGCCGCCGGTCAGCGACGGCAGCTGCCGCTGCAGGTCGTCCGCCCGGGTGGCGGGCAGGACTGCGGTGACCGTCGATGCGTCTCCCTGGGGCGAGGGCGCCTCGAAGGCGGCGCCGAGCCGCGCCAACGCGGGCAGCAACGCTCCGATCGTGGCGGTCGGGACCTCGAGCTCGACCCGGACGGTCGGCTCGCAGACAACGGTCCCTCCCGCGGCAAGCGCCTGCATGAGGACGATCGGCGTCAGCTTGCGGAAGTCGGCGGCGGTGCTCAGAGGTCCCCGCGTGGACTGCGGACCGTCGGGAGAGCTGTAGTTGCTCTCGGTCATCGTCACGACGCAGTCGCGGACCTGCCAGCCGTAGAGCCCTTCGCGCAGCGAGTCGCGAACGTACTCCCTCATGGCCTGCTCGAAGTTCTCGAGCCGCTTGTAGGCGTAGATCGGGACCCGGCGGTGGTCGACCTGCGAGCGGAACTCGAAGCCCGATCCGTGGGGCGCCGGCTCCACGCGCAGCCGGATCGTTGCGCGGTAGGGGTTCGTCTCGGCGTTGAGGATCTCGATCGCCTCGCCCCTGCGGAGAGGCCGCTCGACGTAGATCGGCGTCGTCTCGCGGAACTCGACGGCGATGCCGTAGTCGTCCGCGAGCGTCGCCTGGATGACCTCCTTCTGCACCTCGCCGTAGAGCGAGACGGAGATCTCGTGCCGAACGTCGTCCTGACGGACGTCGATCAGCGGGTCCTGCTCGGCGAGCTGTCCGAGCGCGACGCGGAGGCGGGCGCCGTCCTCCGGGTCGGTCGGGACGACGATCGATTCCAGCGTCGGCGGCGCGAACTCACGATGCATCGTGGGACCCGCTCCATCGCCGATCGTGTCGCCGATCCGGATGCCCGCAAGCCCCCAGAGCTTCGCGATCTGGCCCGCGGAGACTGACGCAGCCTGGCTCGCGCCGCCGCGATCGAAGACGTGGATCGCCGTCACCTTGTCCTCGTTCAGCCGGTCGCGCGCGTGGACGGTTCCGGAGACCATGCGGACGTACGCGATCTTCTCGCCGGACGGGCCTCGCTCGATCTTGAAGACGGTGCCTGCGGCAGGGCCGTCGGCGTCGCCGACACCTGCGGGGAGCAGCTCGGCGATCCCGGACATCAGCGGCTCCACGCCTGCTCCCGTCCTCGCCGAGCCGACGTAGACGGGGTGCACGAGCGCACGCCCGACCTGGGTCGCGAGCTCTTCGCGCAACCGGCGATCCGGGATCCCGTCATTCTCGACGTACGCGGCCAAGAGCACCTCGTCCCGCTCGGCGAGCAGCTCGGTCAGCCTCGTCCGGAAGGCGGCTCCCTCGGCTCCCATCCGGACGACCGCCGGCGTCAGTCGAGCGGAGATCTCCTTCAGAACGCGATCGGGATCGGCCCCGGCGCGGTCGGTCTTGTTCACGAAGATCAGCGTCGGGACGCGCAACCGCTGCAGCGCGCGCATCAGCAGGGGCGTCTGCGACTGCACCCCCTCGACGGCCGAGATCACGAGCACGACGCCGTCCAGGACGTCCAGCACGCGGTCGACCTCCGCGATGAAGTCGGGGTGGCCGGGCGTATCGATCAGGTTGACCGTGACGTCGTCGATCGCGAACGACACGACGGCGGATCTGATCGTGATCCCGCGCTGCTGCTCCAGCGCGAGCGAGTCGGTCTGCGTCGTGCCGTCGTCGACGCTGCCCGGCTCGTCGATGACGCCGGCGGCGTACAGCAGCCGCTCGGTGAGCGTTGTCTTACCGGCGTCTACATGCGCCAGGATTCCCAAGTTGAGCGTTCGTTCCAGCAAGCCTCATACCCTCCGAATAGGTCGCAAAGCCCTTCGCGATGGACATGAGTGCTGGACGCATGACTGCTCCTTGGTCGGCGCCGGTGCTACGAGTGAAGCATATGGAACTCGACACGAGAACGGTAGTCCTCGTCGAGGGAGTCAGCGACCGACACGCGGTCGAGGCGCTCGCCGAGCGGCAGGGGCGCGACCTCGAAGCGGAAGGAGTTGCCGTAGTGGCGATGGGAGGCGCCCAGGCAATCGGGCGCTACCTCGAGCTGTACGGCCCTCGCGGGCAGGGCCTCGCGCTGGCGGGCCTCTGCGACGTCCAGGAGGAAGACGACTTCAGGCGCGGTCTCGAGCACGCGGGCCTGGGCTCGAATCTCACCCGCGGTGACATGGAGCAGCTGGGGTTCTTCGTCTGCGTCGTCGACCTCGAGGACGAGCTGATCCGCGCCCACGGCGCCGCTTCAGTCGAACGGATCGCCGAGGCGCACGGCGACCTGCAGGCCTTCCGCACGCTCCAGAGGCAACCGGCGTGGAACGGCCGGCCGGTCGAGGAGCAGCTGCGCCGCTGGATGGGGAGCGGCGGCCGCAGGAAGCTCCGCTACGCGGAGTACCTCGTCAACGGCCTGGCTCTCGAGGACATGCCCCGGCCGCTCACGGTGTCCTGGATGCAGCTCTTGAGCTAGGCGGAGACGATCATGACCGGCGTGCCCGACGTTCACCTGGCTGAAGAGCGCCTCCGCCTCCGGAACGCGCATGCGGATGCAGCCGTGGGAGGCCGAGTAGCCGATCGACGCCGCATCCGGCGTCCCGTGGATGCCGACGAGCGGCGCCGTCAGACCCATCCAGCGGGTGCCGAGCGGGTTTCCGGGTCCGGGCGGCACCGGCTTCTTCCCCTTCGCCCACTCTGAGTCGGGCGGGGGGATCCACCAGGGGTTCATCTGCTTGGTCGCGATCGAGTAGTTCCCGAGCGGCGTCGGGTACTCGGAGCTGCCGGTGGCGATCCCGAAGGTTCGAATCTTCGCCGGCCCGTTGAAGAGCGCGAGTTGCTTCGACTCGCGGAAGATGATCACGACCGGCCCGTAGTTCGCCGGCGTGACGTTCGGCTCGATGGTGCTGACGATCAGCTCGATCGGCCTGCGCCTGTTCGTGGTGCGAAGGGCGCGCGTAATGGCCTTCGCCATCCCGTCCTTCTCGACAGCGAGTCCCGTCTTCGCCTCCGTGAACAGCGGGCGTCCGCCAGAGGCGCCGACGACCTGGGTGTTCACGGCGTCATACGAGAAGAGCCGGTCGAGGCGGTTGACGTAGCGGCGGATCCGCGGGGCCACGGAGGACACCCGAACGCGGACGCGCGTGTTCGGCGGTGCGCCGAGCGCGCGGGAGACGGCGTTGTCGATGCCGGCGCTCGCGCCCAGGTAGCGCGGGCTGATCCGCCAGCGCTTGTCGCGGAACTGGAGGCGGAGCGGGCGGCCGAATGCGGCCTCGACGCGTGTCCTCGCCGCCTCGGACATCTTGCCGCCGACAGGGACACCGCCGATTGTCACGCCCGGGGCGATGACCACGGGCTTGCGCGCGGCGTCGGGTGCGGCGACCCCGAGACCTGACGGCTGCGACGAACATGACGGCGAGCAGGAGTTTCACGCCGACAAACGATACGCAAGGACGACGCGAAAACGTTTGTATTTCGCCGGCGGCTTTACGTCTCCTTCACCCAATCGCGGGTCAGGTACAGCCAGAACGCGAGCCCTGCATAGGGGCCGTAGCGGCGGAAACGACGTTCGATCGTCCGGTCACTTGCCTTTCGCCCGCCGTTGAGCCTGGCGTAGGTCGGCCGAGTCCAGGAGTCGAGGATCAGGCGTGAGTGGCGCCCGATCAACATCATGATGTGGGCCGCGGCGTAGGGCCCGACCCCGGGGAGGTCGAGCAAGAGCTTCGCCAGGTCGTCGTCCGGCAGCTCCGTGGGTGGGGCGGTCGCAAGCGCCTCCAGGTCGAGCGAGCCGTCTGCGACGGAGCCGGCGAGCGCACGGAGGTACGCGCCGCGGTAGCCGGCCCGCGCGACGTCGCGGTAGAACGCCTCGGGCGCTGCGGCCATCGACTCGGGCGTCGGGAAAGCGTGCCCGTGTCCGCCGGCGGACTGCTCGCCGAGGTTCTCCACCAGCCCGGTGACCATCCGTACGGTCGCCGACCAGGTGGTGTTCGTCGTGCAGATCGTCTTCACGACGTCCTCGAAGACGGTCGCTCCGCGAGCCATGCGGCCGGCGCCGACGGCGATCCACGCGAGCTCGGGGTCGGTCTTCGCCACCTCGTAGAGCGGCGAGAGATCCTCGTCGAGGTTCAGGACTCGGCGGAGCGACTGGCGGAGCCCCCCGCGCGTGCGCGCGCCGAACGGCGGGCCGAGGACGTCCACTCTCGCCTTGCCCTGCCGGCCTTGACGGATTCGGACCGTCCGCGGCTTGGCTCCGGCGACCGGCAGCGTGACGGTCATCACCTCGGCGTCCTCGTCCAGGTCTGCCGGCGGCAGCGACGCGACGCCGTGCGAGACGATCGTCCGCCACAGGTCGACCGGCTCGCCGGAAGGGCCGCGCAGTGTGATCTCCATGGAGGTCGCCATGGCGCGAGACTAGATGCCGGGCGACGGATGGCAGTCCTGGGCGTGGATGTCGGCGGCACGTTCACCGACGCGGTGCTGATCGCGGACGGCGACCTCCGGACCGCGAAGGTGCGGACGGCCGAACGACAGGAGGAGTCGGTGCTCGCCGCTGCGGCGGCGGTCGGCGCCGGAGAGCCCGAGCGCTTCACGCACGGGACGACGGTTGCCACGAACGCACTGCTGGAGCGCAAGGGCGCGCGGACGGCGTTCGTGGCGACCGCCGGGTTCGAGCACCTCCTGCACCTGCGGCGGCAGGACCGGGCACACCTCTATCGCCTCTGCGAGGCGCATCCCGAGCCTCTCGTCCCCCTCGAACGCTGCCACGGGGTGCGCGAGCGGATCGGGCCGGACGGTGTCGTCGAGCCGCTCGACCTCGACTCGCTTCCCGAGCTCGACGCCGAGGCGGTGGCTGTCTGCCTGCTCTTCTCGTTTCGGGACCCGCGCCACGAGCGCGCGGTGGCCGCCGAGATCTCCCGGCGGGTCCCCGGGGCGCACGTCGTCGCCTCGCACGAGGTCTCGCCCGAGTTCCGCGAGTACGAGCGGGCTTCCACGACTGCTGCGGATGCGTACCTCGGCCCGCGGCTCGGGAGCTACCTGCGGGCACTCGGCGACCGCTGCGGCGAGGCTGGTCTCCCGCAGCCGCTCGTGATGCGCTCGTCGGGCGGCGTCGCCTCGCTGGACGAGGCGGCCGCGCATGCTTCCTGGGCGCTGCTGTCGGGGCCGGCGGGCGGCGTGGTGGGCGCGGCGCGGATCGCGGAGCTCGCGGGTTTCCCGGACGCGATCGCCTTCGACATGGGTGGCACGTCCACGGACGTCTGCCTGATCTCGGGCGGCCAGGCGGAACGGTCGACGGAGCGCACCGTCGCCGGCTTTCCGATCCGGCTCCCGAGCGTCGACGTCCACACGGTCGGTGCCGGCGGGGGGTCGATCGCTTGGGTGGACGAGGGCGGCGCGCTCCGGGTCGGGCCCGAGAGCGCCGGGGCCGTGCCCGGGCCCGCTTGCTACGGCTCGGGCGGGCTCCGGCCGACCGTCACCGACGCGAACCTGCTCCTCGGTCGGATCCCTCCGCAGCTCGCCGACGGCCTCGAGCCCGACCGTGCTGCGGCGGAGCGGGCATTCGAGGGCCTCGACCCGGCAGGCGTCGTGGAGGTCGTGAACGCCGAGATGCTGCGCGCTCTTCGGGTCGTCTCCGTCGAGCGTGGGCGCGATCCGCGCGGCCTCGCCCTCGTCGCGTTCGGCGGCGCGGGGCCGCTGCATGCGTGCGACCTCGCCGACGGTCTCGACATCACCACGGTGCTCGTGCCCGAGGCGGCAGGTGTGCTCTCGGCGCTCGGGCTCGCCGTCGGCGACGAGCGGCGCGACCACGTCCGGAGCGAGGTTCGGCCGCTCGACGACGTGCGCGATCTCCCGGCGGAGGGAGAGGCGGACCTCCGCTACCGCGGCCAGTCCTTCGAGCTGGCCGTGCCGCTCGGCGCCGCCCTCGCGGACCGGTTCCACGCACTGCACGAAGAGCGGTACGGCTACGCGGATCGCGAGAGGCCGCTCGAGCTCGTGGCCGTCCGGACTGCGGAAGTCCGCCCGGGGCCACCGCTCGTCCTCCCCGCCACGCCGCGCGAGACGGTCGCCGGCCCGGCGACGGTCGAGCTCGACGGCGCCACGTGCTGGGTTCCCCCCGGGTGGGTGGGGGTTAGGGATGGTGGCATCTGGAGGCTCACGAAAGCGTGAACATTCAGCTCCAAGTTCTCGGACACGCACTCCGGGGGATCGCCGAGGAGATGGGCGCGGCGCTGATCCGGTCGGCGTTCTCCGCGAACATCAAGGAACGGCGCGACTGCTCCACCGCCCTGTTCGACGAGCGGGGCCGCATGGTGGCGCAGGCGGAGCACATCCCCGTCCACCTCGGCGCGATGCCCGACGCGGTCGCCGCGGTCATGCGGCACGACCCGGCCCGGAACGACGTGTTCATCCTCAACGACCCGTTCGCCGGCGGCACGCACCTGCCCGACATCACGCTCGTCTCGCGAACGGACGTCGGGTTCGCCGTCACGCGCGCGCACCACGCGGACGTCGGCGGCATCGAGCCGGGCAGCATGCCGGCCGCCTCGCGGACGCTCGAGGAGGAAGGCGTCGTCATCGCCCCGACGCGACTCGGCGCCGAGACGCTCGACGAGCTCACGGCGCGGATGCGGAACCCGGAGGAGCGGAGGGGCGACTTCCGCGCCCAGCTCGCGGCTCATCGCCTCGCCGACGAACGGATTGCCGAGCTCTGCGCGCGGCAGGGCGCCGACGGCGTCCGCGCCGCGATGGACGAGCTCCTCGCCTACTCCGAGCGGATCGTCCGCGCCGGGATCGCCCGCCTCCCCGACGGACGCTACGAGGCGAGCGACGTGCTCGAGGCGCCCGAGGGAACGCTGACGATCCGCGCAGCGGTCACGGTCGCCGGTGACGAGCTCGAGGTCGACTTCGACGGCACGGACCCACAGCACGACGGAAACCTCAACTGCCCGATCTCCGTCACGCGTTCGGCGGCGTACTTCGTCGTGCGCTGCCTGACCGCGCCGGACGTGCCGGCCTCGGCCGGTGCCTTCTCGCCCGTCCAGGTCGCGGCGCCGCCGGGGTCGCTCGTCAATGCCCAACCGGGAGCCGCGGTCGCGGGCGGCAACGTCGAGACCTCCTGCCGGATCGTCGACGTGCTCTTCGCCGCGCTCGGCCAGGCCGTTCCGGTACCGGCCCAGGGTCAGGGGACGATGAACAACCTCACGCTGGGAAACGACCGTTTCACCTACTACGAGACGATCGGCGGCGGCCAGGGGGCATGTCCGGACGGCGAAGGCCCGAGCGGCGTCCACGTGACGATGTCCAACACGCTGACGACGCCGGTCGAAGCGCTCGAGCTCGCGTATCCGCTGCGAGTCCGGCGGCACGAGCTGCGGCTCGGCTCGGGAGGCGCGGGACGACACCGCGGCGGGGACGGCGTCGTGCGCGAGGTCGAGGCGCTCGAGGGCTGCCGGGCGTCGATCCTGAGCGAGCGGCGAACCGTCGCGCCGGGTGGAGCCGAGGGCGGCGGCCACGGAGCACCGGGCCGCAACCTCCTGAACGGCCGCGACTTGCCGTCGAAGGCAACCGTCGATCTCGAGCCCGGAGACGTCCTCCGGATCGAGACGCCCGGCGGAGGCGGTTGGGGGCGCCCCGCCGAGTAGCCCGATCGGAAATCCTGGTGGAGCGGCGGCCACGCCTGTGACTAGTCTCAGCGGCATGGCCGTCGTCGAGGCACTCGACCTCCACCGCACCTACCGAACGTCGACAGGGACCATCCGCCGCAAGTGGATGGACGTCGAGGCGGTCCGCGGCGTGACCTTCGCGATCGAGAAGGGCGAGCTCTTCGGGCTGCTGGGACCGAACGGCGCCGGAAAGACCACGACGATCAAGATGCTGATCACGCTGCTGATCCCGACCTCGGGAACCGCGACCGTGCTCGGCTACGACGTCGTCAAGGACGCGCGCGAGGTGCGCAAGCGCATCGGCTACGTCTTCGGCGGGGAGCGCGGCGTCTACGAGCGGCTCTCCGGCTACGACAACCTCCGCTACTTCGCCGAGCTGTACGGCGTGCCGCCGAAGGAGCAGAAGCAGCGGATCGAGAGCCTGCTCGAGCTCGTCGGCCTCAAGGGCCGAGAGCAGGAGCGGACCGAGGGCTACTCGCGCGGGATGAAGCAGCGGCTGCACGTCGCCCGAGGGCTCCTCCACGATCCGCCGGTCATCTTCCTGGACGAGCCGACGATCGGGCTCGATCCCGTCGGCGCGCGCGAGCTGCGCGCCACGATCGCCTCGCTCGTCGACGCCGGTAAGACAGTGCTGCTGACGACGCACTACATGTTCGAGGCGGACGCGCTCTGCGACCGGATCGCTGTGATCAACAAGGGCGAGATCGTCGCGCACGGCACGCCGGCGCAGCTGAAGCAGAACGTCGCCGAGGGAGCCGTCGTCGAGGTGGAGATCTTCGGGATCCCCGAGGGGACCGTCGACCGGGTCCGGGAGCTCCCCGGCGTCAGCGCGGTCTCGGTCGAGGAGCGAGAGCAGGCGCAGGTGCTGATCGTCCAGACACCCGCGGACGTCGAGCTCACGCACGCGATCCTCGGGCGGCTGAACGGCGCCAACGTCGGCCGGGTGTCCAGGCGCGAGCCGACGCTCGAGGACGCGTACGTCGCGCTCGTCTCCTCGGACGAGTGAAAATCCTCAGGCTCCTCGCCTTCGGCTGGTACTTCCAGTTCAAGGCGATCGCCCGGTCGCCCTTCGAAGGCCTCTTCCAGATCATCTGGCCGCTCTTCTTCGCGACGGTCGCGTTCCTGATGTTCCGCGCCGGCACCGACCCGAAGACGCTGCTGTACGCGTCCCTCGGCGCGGCGGTGATGGGCATGTGGTCGGCCACGAGCACGACGGCCGGCGGCGCGATGCAGCGGGAGCGCTGGCACGGGACGCTCGAGGCGCTCGTCGCGTCGCCGCCGCACTTCTCCCTCATCCTGCTCCCGATCACGCTCGCGATGAGCACGATCGGGATCTACTGCCTCGTCGCGACGCTCGCCTTCGGGCGCTTCGTCTTCGGCATCGACCTGACGGTCGAGCACTGGGTCGCCTTCGGGTTCTCGATCGTCGGAACCGTGCTCTCCTTCGGCGCGCTCGGCTTCCTGTTCGCCGTCTCGTTCGTCCGCTTCCGCGCCGCCTGGGCGCTGGGCAACCTCTTCGAGTACCCGGTCTGGCTGATCGGCGGCTTCCTCGTCCCGCTCGTGCTGCTGCCCGAGTGGGTGCGCCCGATCTCCTGGGTGCTCGCGCCGACCTGGGGGATGAACGCGATCCGCGAGTCGGCGCTCGGCGGCACTCCCTGGCCCGACCTCGCGCTCTGCCTCGCCCTCGGCGCGGTGTACCTCGCGGCCGGAGTCCTGGCGCTGGAGCGCGTCCTCGGCGCGGCCCGCAAGCGCGCGACGCTCTCGCTGACATGACCGCGGTGCGGATCTTCGCGGTCGGCGGGCTGATGAGCTACCGCGCGCTCTTCTACTGGCTCACGCCGATGATCTACATCCCGAGCCTCGTCGTCGCGCCGATCTTCCAGATCCTGCTGATGGCCTACATGGGACGGTCGGCAGGCCTCGCCTCGGACGAGTTCTTCCTCGTCGGCAACGCGATCCAGTACGCGGCGGTCCCGTGTCTGTTCGCGATGATGCAGCTCGTCGGCGGCGAGAAGTTCCAGAACACGCTCGGCGCGATCCTCGTCAGCCCCGCTCCGCGGCTGCCGCTCTTCTTCGGTCGCGCGGTGCCCGTGGTGCTGAACGGCGCGTTCGTCGCGGCGTTTTCGCTCCTGGTCGGGTCGCTGCTCCTCGACGTCGAGATCCCCGCGTCGTCGCTCCCGCCGCTCGCGCTCGTGATCCTCGTCGCCGCCTTCTCGTGCACCGGGCTGGGCATGATCAACGCTGCCCTCGCGCTCCGCATTCGCGAGTCGGCGGTGCTCTCGAACGTCCTCTTCGGCTTCCTGCTCATCTTCACCGGCGCGAACATCCCGCTCTCGGAAGTGCCGGACTGGATGGAGACGGTCTCGCAGTGGATCCCGTTCACGCACTCGATCCAGGCCGCGCGGGAGCTGGTGGACGGTGCCTCGGCGTCCTCGGTCCTCGACCTGGTCGGCGCGGAGCTGGCCATCGGTGCCGCGTACCTCGTCGCCGGCTACCTGCTGCTCCGCTTCTTCGAGAACCAGGGCCGGCGCCACGCGACGCTGGAGCGCTCGTGAGAGCGCTGCGCCTGATCGGGATCGGCTGGCTGTACCAGTTCAAGCAGCTGCGGCGGTCGTCGTTCGACAGCTTCCTCGCCATCCTCTGGCCGCTCTTCTTCGCGACCGTCGCCTTCTTCATGTTCCGCCAGGGAGGCGATCCCGACTCGCTGATCTACGCCTCCCTCGGCGCGGCGGTCATGGGGATCTGGAGCGCGACGAGCCTCGCCGCCGGCACGGCGCTCCAGCGGGAGCGCTGGCTGGGGACGCTCGAGCTGCTCGTCGCGGCTCCCTCCCACTTCGCGCTCGTCATCCTCCCGGTCGGGCTCGCGACGTCGACGATCGGCGTCTACTGCATGGCGACGACGCTGCTCTGGGGCCGGGTCGTCTTCGGCATCAACCTCCCGCTCGAGCACCCGGTGCTGATGGGCTTCGCGATCCTCGCCGCGCTCCTGTCCATCGGCGCCCTCGGCTTCCTGATCGGGATCGCGTTCGCCCGCTACCGCTACGCGTGGGCGCTGGGATCGATGACCGAGTACCCGATGTGGCTGATCTGTGGGTTCCTCATCCCGCTGGCGCTGCTCCCCGCCTGGGTGCCGCCGATCTCCTACCTGCTCGCGCCGACCTGGGGGATGAACGCGATCCGCGAGTCCTCGACCGGCGGATCGCCGTTACCCGACATCGCGATGTGCGCGGTGCTCGGGCTCGCCTACGTCGTGATCGGCTTCCTGCTCACCGACCGCGTCCTTCGCGCGGCACGCGAGAGGGCGAGCCTCTCGCTGACATGACCATTTCGCTCAGGATCTTCTTCATCGGCGGCCTGACGGCGTACCGCGGGCTGATCAACTGGCTCTCGCCCTGGATCTACGTGCCCACGATGATCGTCGCGCCGATCTTCCAGATCCTGCTCTTCGTCTACATCGGGCGCAGCGCGGGCGTGCAGTCGGACGAGTTCTTCGTGATCGGGAACGCCGTCCAGTACGCCTCGATCCCGTGCCTGTTCTCGATGACCCACGCGATCGCGGGCGAGCGCTACCAGCAGACGCTGGCCTACATCCTCGTCAGCCCGGCGGGCCGACTGCCGCTCTTCCTCGGGCGGGCGCTGCCGGTGATCTGCAACGCCATGCTCGTCGCCGCTTTCGCGCTCGTGGTGTCGGCGCTGCTCCTGGGCATCGACATCCCGGTGTCGGCGTGGGGCCCGATCGCCCTCGTGATCTTCATCTCGGCCTTCTCGTGCACCGGGCTCGGGCTGATCTGCGCCGCGGCCGGCCTGCGCGTCCGCGAGACGGCGGTCCTGAACAACATCATCTTCGGGCTACTGCTGATCTTCACCGGCGCGAACGTCCCGATCGAGGAGCTGCCCGGCTGGATGCAGGCGATCTCGAACCGGATCCCGCTCACGCACGGGATCGAGGCGGCTCGGGATCTCGCGAACGGCGCGTCGCTCGGCGACGTCTCGGGCCTGCTGGCGATTGAATTCGCGATCGGCGTCGTTTACACGATCGTGGGCTACGGGGCACTTCGTTACATGGAACACGAGAGCCGGAAACGGGCCTCGATCCAGATCGCATGAGCACCCTCCGCCTCCTCTGGGTCGGCTGGCGCTTCTACGTGAAGAACCTGACCCTGTCGAGCTTCTACATCCTCACGTCGGTCCTGCAGCCGATCATCTTCGCGTCGGTCGCCTACTTCATGTTCGAGGCCGGGGCGCGGCAAGGGACGCTCCTCTACGTCGCGCTCGGCGCCGGGATGATGGGGATCTGGTCGTCGACGCTCTTCGGGTCCGGCGGCGCGATCCAGTGGCAGCGGTGGCAGGGAGTCCTCGAGTACTCGATCGCCGTGCCGCCGCCGCTCCTGCTCGTGATCGTGCCGCTGACGATCGCGACCGCCACGATCGGGCTCTACTCGCTGACCGCGACCCTGTTCTGGGGCTGGCTGTTCTTCGACGTGCCGCTCGACGTCGCCCACCCGGTCGCGTTCCTCGTCGCGCTGCCCGCCGCCGTGCTCGGGCTCGGACTGCTCGGCCTCGTGCTCGCCTCGACCTTCGTGCTCTACCGGAACGCGAACGCTCTCTCGAACCTGCTCGAGTTCCCGGTCTGGCTCGTGACCGGCCTGCTCGTGTCGCTGTCGCTGCTCCCGGGCTGGGTGGCCCCGCTGTCCTGGGTGCTGGCACCGACGTGGGGCATCAACGCGCTCCGGGAGGCCGCGATCGCGGGCAACCCCTGGCCGGAGATCGGGATGTGCCTCCTCCTCAGCGCCGTCTACCTCGTCATCGGCCACTACGCGCTGCGGCACTTCGAGCGGCTCGCGCGGGAGCGGGCGACCTTGGCGATCGCATGAACTGGGATCTCCGCGTCTTCTTCATCGGCGGCTACTTGTCGTACAAGGCGCTCTTCAACTGGATGCACCCGACGCACTACATCCCGACGATGCTCGGCGCGCCGGTCTTTCAGGTCCTCTTCTTCGTCTACGTCGGCCGCTTCGCGGAGCTGCAGGACGACACGTTCTTCGTCACCGGGAACGCGGTCCAGCTGACGGCGATGGCGGGCGTGTACGGAATGGCTATGACGATCGGCGGAGAGCGCTGGACGCAAACGCTCTCACCGCTGATGGCGAGCCCCGCCAACCGCCTGCCGCTCTTCCTCGGCCGCTCGCTGCCGCTGATCGTGAACGGCATCATCACGTCGGCCTTCGCGTTCTTCGTCAGCTGGCTCCTGCTCGATTTCGAGCTCTCACGGTCGCAACTCCCGGCGCTGGCGGTCGTCGTCGCGGCTAGCGCGTTCTCCTGTACCTCCCTCGGGCTCCTCGTCGGCGCGATCGGGCTGCGGGGGCGAGACGTGTTCTTCATCGCCAACCTCGTCGTCTTCTCCCTGCTCCTCTTCTGCGGCGTCAACGTCCCGCTCGACACGCTTCCGAACTGGATGGAGGCCGTTGGACGGGCGCTGCCGCTCACACACGGGATCGAGGCGGCGCGTGAGATCGCCGCCGGAGCCTCGCTCGGTGACGTCTCCAACCTTGTGTGGACGGAGCTCGCGATCGGCGTGGCGTACGCAACCGTCGCGTACGCGCTCTTCCGGATCTTCGAGATCGAGGGCCGCCGACGCGCGACGCTCGAGACGATCTAGGATCGGGACCATGTGCAGAAACATCCAGACGCTCTTCAACTTCGAGCCGCCGGCGACCGAGGACGAGGTTCGCTCGGCGTCTCTGCAGTACGTGCGCAAGATCAGCGGCTTCACGAAGCCGTCGCAGGCGAACGAGCAGGCGTTCGAGCGCGCGGTCGACGAGGTGACCGAGGCCTCGATGCGGCTCCTCGGCGAGCTGGTCACGAACGCCGCTCCGAAGGACCGCGAGGTCGAGGCCGCCCGCCGCCGGCCCGCGCCGAGAAGCGTTTCGCCGCTGCCTGAGCTCGACGGCAGCTTCGACGGCGAGATCGTCCGTCCCGGCGACCCTGGCTACGACGCCGCCCGGGTCGTCTGGAACGGGCTGGTCGACCGGCGCCCCGCGCTGATCGTCCGGCCGGCGCATGCCGACGACGTCGTCTCGGCCCTTCGGCACGCGCGCGAGGAGGATCTCCTCGTCGCCGTCCGGTGCGGCGGCCACAGCATCCCCGGTTTCTCGACGTGCGACGACGGCATCGTCATCGACCTGTCCCGGATGCGAGGCGCACAGGTGGATCCCGAGCAGAGGACGGCCCGCGTCGCCGGCGGCGCGCTCCTCGCGGAGCTCGATGAGCAGGCACAGGCCGCCGGCCTCGTCTGTCCTGTCGGCGTGGTCTCGCACACCGGCGTCGCCGGACTGACCCTCGGCGGAGGGATGGGCCGGCTCCAGCGAACGTACGGCCTCACGATCGACAACCTGCTCGAGGTCGAGCTCGTAACGGCGGACGGCCGCAGGGTCCGGGCGAGCGAGGAGGAGAACCCGGAGCTCTTCTGGGGCCTACGCGGTGCCGGCGCCAACTTCGGCATCGCGACCTCGCTCACGTTCCGCCTTCACCCGCTCGACGGCACGATCACGCACGGCACCGTCGTCCACCCGGTCGAGCACGCCCAGGGGCTGGCCGCCGTCTATCGCGACGCACTCGATGCTGGACCGGACGAGCTCTGGATGAGCTTCGGCCTCGGCGCGGCAAACGGTCGTCCGGTCGCGACGGTCACGGTTCACCACTGCGGGCCGGAGGAGCATGTGGATCGGGATCTCGCGGAGCTCCGAGCCTTCGGCACTCCGCTCGACGACTCGATCGGGAGGACTCGGTACCTCACGGCTCAGCAGCTCAACGACGAGGCGGAGGCGTGGGGGCATCGCTTCTACATGAAGAGCGCATTCCTCCCAGCGCTGCCGGACGAGCTTGTCGACCTGGCCGCGGAGCAGGTTCCGCAGGTGCCGCCGGGCGCGGACGGCGGCTTCTCGACCTGGGCCTGCGGCGGTGCGATCGCGAGCGTGCCCGACGACGCGACCGCGTTCACGGGCCGAGACGCGAGCTTCTGGCTGGCGGCCGAGATCGAATGGGACGACCCGGCGCTGGACGACGCCTGCCGCGAGTGGTGCCGTGCGGCCATGTCTGGCGTGTCGCCGTTCGCGTCAGCCGGGCGCTACGTGAACGACGTCTCGGAGACCGACGAGCGTGTGACGTCGATCTACGGCGAGGCAAAGGCCGAGCGGCTGGTCGCACTCAAGCGCGAGTGGGATCCGGACAACGTCTTCCGGCTGAACCAGAACATCCGGCCCTGAGGGGTCAGCTGCGAATGCGGATGCGGGTGGAACCCAGGCGTCCGCGGTTCCCCGCCCGATCGGTGGCATAGACCCCGACGCGATGGAAGCCTCGCGCCACCCGGAAAGCCGCCGTCCAGGTAGTGAGCTGGATTTCGGAGCGGAACGTCCGCACCCCGCGGCCGTCGATGACCACCGTGTAGCTGTCGATGCCGCTCCCGCGCTCGCGCGCCGCGTCCCATGAGAGGCGGACCCGGCCCCGCGTCGTGCGAACGCGCAGTGGCGGACGTCCCGGCCCGACCCGGTCGAGCCACTCGAACCGAAGCGCTGCGCTCTCGAGCGCATGGCGCTCGACGGTGACGCGGAAGATCCCCGGCCTGACGAAGGCTTCGCCGGGCGCGTACGCATAGCGCCCTCCCGCCTGCCGGGTTCGGAAGCAAGAGGTTCGCCCGTGGATAAACGGAGAGCTCTCCACCAGCCGCCGGCCCCGCGAGCACGGCGATCCCCGCCGGCTGCACGGCGTCGCCGGTGAACGACGGCGTCGCCTGCCCGCGTGACTCGAACCAGAACTCGCTCGCCGCTGTCGTGACGACGAGCGCCTGCGGCAGCATCGTCGGCCCTTCGACAGGGCCGAGCTCGTGCGTGCCGTTCCGCCGCGGACGGGCGATGCCGCCCAGCCAGCCGAGCGCGGACTTCTCCCATGCGTTGAGGTCGCCGTCCCCTCCGCCCATGACGCTGAACGGGTTTCCGTACTCGTCGAGTGCGCATCGGCGGGCGCAGGTCCAACGGCTTGCGTGCCCGAGCGAGAGCGTGTGGCCGAGCTCGTGCGCCGCGAGCGCCTTGAACAGGCGGCCGTTCAGCAGCACCTCGGTCGGGTTCGCCTCGCCGAAGAACGGACACCCGTCGACGATGGGCGTCACGAACGTGATCCGCTCGTACGGCGCGAACATCGACGCCGGCATCGCGACCCGAAGCGAGGTCGCGTCACAGTTCGAGAAGACCCCCCGCGGCAGCTGCACCGGGCCGGCCACCGCGGGCGGCATGGAGAATCGCCCACCGGAGGAGGCGCGGAAGAAGGCGTCGGCCTCGGTGCCGACGCGCAGCAGGTCGTCGTTGGAGAACGGCACGGGCCCCCACGTGGCGAGCACGTAGAGGGTGCGCATCTCGCCCGTCACCGCCGCCGCCGAGGGTGCCAGGAGCCCGACGAGCAGCATCGAGAGCGCGACCGCCGATCGCAAGGTCACGAGGTCAGCGTACGCCGCGCCGTATTGATCGTGGCTTAACGCTCAGGCGAAGGAGGTGATCACGGTCCGGATGCCCTCTTGACGCTCCATCGCGTCGAAGGCCTCGTTGACGCCTTCCAGAGGGATCCGGTTCGTGACCAGCGCCTCGGCGTCGAACTCACCCGCGAGCCAGCGATCGACGAGCTCCGGCACCTGCGAGCGGCCCTTGACGCCTCCGAACGACGAGCCGGCGACACGGCGGCCGGTGATCAGGAGCCTCGGGACGACGTCGAGCGTCTCCCCCTTGCCCGCGACACCGATCATCGTCGCCAGGCCCCAGGCCTCCCGCGCCGCCTCGACGGCCTGCTGCATCACCCGAACGTTGCCCGTCGCCTCGAAGGTGAAGTCGGCGCCGTAGCCACTCGTCTCGGCGCGGATCCAGTCCACCGTGTCGTCGGTCGCCAAGCGCGTGTCGGTGGCTCCGTGACGGCGCGCTTCCTCGAGCCGTCCCTCGGACAGGTCGACGGCGACGATCCGGTCTGCGCCCGCGAGCCGGCAGCCGATCACGGCTCCGAGGCCCACGAGCCCGCAGCCGAAGACGACGCAGGTCGAGCCGGGCGTCACGCGCGCCGTGTAGAGCGCGGCGCCGATTCCCGTCGAGAGCCCGCACGCGAACGGCGCGCAGGCGGCGAGCGGCGCCTCGGGATTCACCTTCGCGAGCGCGATCTCGGGGACGACCGTGTACTCGGCGAAGGTGGACGTGCCCATGAAGTGCCGGATGTCCTCGCCGTTTCGCGAGAAGCGCGTCGTGCCGTCCGGCAGGAAGCCGACCCCCTGCTGGTCGCGGATCGCGACGCAGCGGTTCGTGCGCGGATCGAGGCAGTGCACGCACTCGCCGCACTCGGGCGCGAAGAGCGTCACGACGTGGTCGCCCGGCGCGACGAGCCTCACGTCGGGCCCGACCTTCTCCACCACGCCGGCGCCCTCGTGCCCGAGCACGCAGGCCGTGTACCCGGTCGGGTCGGCGCCCGAGGCCGAGTAGAGGTCCGTGTGGCAGACGCCGCAGGCCTCGAGCCGGACGAGCGCCTCGCCGGCCTTCGGCTCCGCGAGCTCGATCTCCTGGACGACGAGCGGCTGCCCGAACTCCTCCAGCACCGCGGCCCGGACCTTCATCGCGGCGATCCTATTCCGGGCGAGCTACGCGCTGGCTTTGTCCAGGAGCTGGAGGAGCTCATGCGCTGCCAGTTCGATCTCCTTGTGCCGCCACTCTGCGGCGCGGTAGTGGCAGGCAATCAGGCCCGTGCGGTGCAGGCGGCGGAAATCCCCGTAGACGAATGCGTAGCGCGCCTTCGTCTCCTCCGAAGCGCCCTCGGTGAGGCCGAGATGCCATTCGGCGTACTCGCTCCAGGGGTGTGAGGCGAGGAAGGCGTTCTCGTCCTTGGCCTTGGGCTGGACGTCGCCCCAGTCGCTATCGAGGACGTACTGGCGGCCGCGGATGAGGCTCCGAGCTTTGGCCACTGCAGCCTCGTTCACGGTGTAGGAGGCCATCGAGGAATTCTGACCGGACCGGACCGGTGTCGGACCCCGCGAGCTGTCAAGGGCAATCTGTGCCAGAAGTGCGAAAAGCGTCCAGAACCGGACCGGTCGACCCGCGAGCTAACACCCTGCAGGCAGTAGCCAGCACTCGCCATCGGGGCTAGGCGTCGCCGAGAGGCTACGCCTGTCCCCTACGGAGTCCGCCTTTCGACATGAAGTCCGCGGTTCATAAGGGACGCGTGCGCGTCTGGTCAGAGTCTGCCGAGACCGGCGACGAAGGAAGCCGCGGCATGTTCCGTAGACCCCTCACGTTGCCTATATCGGCAGTACTAACCGTCCCGCTTGAATCCCGGTTGGGCGGCAGCAACGTCGTCAGTAGCTCATGGGCCACTCGCCGTCGGTGGGCGACAGATCGAGCGGCCCGCCTGCGTAGCAACCCGGGTGGCCGTAGGCGGTGCCCGGCCGAGTCGCCTGGTACTCAGCCCAGTAGTCGAGGGCCGCCTCTTTGGCAAAGGCTGCGTCGCCGGAGAGCTTGTAGACCCAGTAGGCGAGGTTTTGCATGCCGTAGCACTCGACCACGCCTTCGTCGCGCCAGCCGAGCAGGTGCACCGTCTCGTGCGCTGCAGTCTGGGCGCCGAACAGCACCCGCAGCCAGTCGGCGCAGGTCATGTAGATCGGCTTGCTGCCGGTCTGGACACGGACGACAACGTGACGAGTCCGTTTGACCCTAACCGTCTTCCAACGCGTAACCCGCTTCCGCACCTGCCTACGCACGCCGTCCTTCACAACGGTGACCCGCCTCCATTCGCTCACCTTGCGGCGCACCTTCTTCATGTACGGCCGCGACTTGACGACGTATCCGTACACGGGTGACTCGCCGCTGTGGCATTGCTTCGACCCGATCTTTCCGGCCATCACCCGCTCGATCCCCTTGCACGCCTGCGGCGACAGATAGGTGTGAGTTGTGGAGATGAGCCGGTTGACGAATCCCCATGTGCGGTCGGTGTCGAATCCGAGCCTCGAACCCATGTCAGCCCAGTTCGCTGGGTCGACGCACACATACTCGAAGCGGCCGCCGGAGTCCTGGTAGGTGGCGCCGACCTCATAGAGCTTCTGCTCCACAGTGGAGCGGTAGTTGAGGCCTTCGTCCCAGGGCTCAGCCTGTGCGACCGCGGTGACTGTCAACGCGGTCACGGCGACGGCGATGAAAACGAGCTGGCGGCGCCAGCGGTAAAGACGGGCCTGCATCCGAACGACGACCATCAGGACGGCCAGGCGGCCCTCAGCGTCTTGCTGTCGTTGCGCCAGACCTGCTTCGAGTACCGGCGCGACACCTTCGCCTCGACGCTGTTGACGGTAATCATCGTCCCGGGCGAGACAGTCTCGGTCAGGACGACGTGACGGGGCCCGCGGTACGAGCGCAGGACGTGGCGGCCGATGGTCGACTGGCTCCTGTCGAACCAAACCGTCGAGCCACGGACACGATCGGTCGACCTGAGCGGGATGCGCCAGGACGCAAAGCCGGAGCGCGTGCTGTAGCGGCAGTCGATCGTCAGCTTGCCTGTCGAGTAGCTGTAGACCGGGCAGCCGCCGCGTGCGAAGGCCGAAGGCCCCTGCTTCTCCGGGTTGATCATCTCCCGGTAGTAGCGCCGGCCGACGTAGCTTTTCCTCCGCAGCGTGCACGTGGCGGTGACATGGGACAGCGGCACGAACTCCGACGAATACGGGTACGCCTCCTTGTAGTTCCAAAGCGTGTCCGCCGCGAATGACCAGCTGTCCGCGAAGCCGTTCGGATCCATGTCCTCGCCCGCGACGCGGTCGGTGTAGTCCTCGCCCAGCGTCGTAGCCGTAGCCAGTGTGCCACGCGGTCGAGGTGCACTCGGTAGTGGCCCACGCGTCGGTGCCAGAGACCCCGAGGTGCCAAGTCGTCCTGCCGTCCATCTGCCAGCCCTCGGCCGTCTCCGCCGATCCGGTGGGCGCGACGACGTTGTCGATGTACATCGAAGGGGCGGCCTGCGCGGCGGCTGGGATCGCCAGCCCGACGAGCAGGACGGCCACGGTGATGCTGCGTTTCATTGAGTCCTCCTTGTTTGGGCGTGGCTGGGGCCAGCCGCGAGATGCGGCTCGGTCGTTCCGCTGAAGAGCAGGCGACGCATTCCGCTTAGGCAGGCTGCTTCGGCAGCGGCTCGCGCTTGCCGAGGCGCGCGATGATCGTCCGCTTCTCGGCGTCGTAGGCGGCGAGCGCGCGGCTGTAGTCCGTGCCGATCTGCTCCGATGCTTCCTGGAAGCTGACCCAGCCGGGCGTCTGGTCGTAGGAGCCGTAGGTGTAGTAGGTGTCCGACTGGTACTCGGAGATGCCGCGCGATGCGTCCTCGGTCGCGGTGATCGCGCTGTCCATCACTGCGAGCACGTCTGACTTCATCGTCGCGAACTCGGCCGGGGCAACGAGCGCTGTCAGCTCATCGCGAAGCTGCCTACGCCGGTCGGTCTGCTGGTAGAGCACCCCGTAGGCCTCGTCCCAGGTCGCGCCTTCGCTCTCGACCTTTGCTGTCCAGTCGCCGAGCTCGTCGCGGGAGTCCGAGTAGCGGCCGATGATCCCGTCGAACGAGCCGGTGAAGCTGCTCACGCTCGCCAGTCGCGCCGCACGGCGCCGGTTGAGTGCCGTGGCCGCCGCAAGCCGCTTCTCGTAGGTCAGGAACGCCTGGTGGCGCGAGGCAAGTGCACGCACTAGGGGTGTTGCGCTTACGTTCGGCGGCGGCAACTCGTCGTGGCTGGAGAGGGTGTTGGCGGCGGCGAGCGCGCTTCCCAGCTCGTCCGCCTGGTCGTCGGCACGATCACTCGCAGCCTGCGGGTTCTGCGCGGCGGGAAGCGTGGCTGCGGCTTGCAGCTCGTCCAGATAGCTCTCGGTCGCGCCGACGAGCGCCACCAGCGCGGCACGGCGGTCGGCCTGCTCAACCGCCGCGGCCGCGATCTCGAGCCGCGGCAACTCGCGTTCCTGCGTCTCCAACGTGCGACGGTACGCGGGCAGCTCGACGGCGGTGACATCGTCGGTCGCGTCGGCGATCACAGCAATCGTTGCCGAGGTGTCCTCGTAGCCCTGATTGAAGGCAGCCGTGTCCGGCCCACGCGTGGCCAGGTAGAGCACAAGCACACCCAGCAGTACGGCGACAAGGAAAGACCCACCGACGAGCGCGCGCAGCTTGCCTTTCGACAGGCCGCGCTTGTCTTCAGCGGCTGCTGGCTGCGGCGGAAACAGGGCCTCCTCGCCCGGCTGAACGACGAACGGCGCTCGCTCGCGCGTCCGCGGCTGCGCTACTTGCATTGGCGCGTTTTCATTCGCTTGCGGGTTGATCGCCAAGTTCGTGCCTCCGTTCTTGGTGAGTTCGGTGGTGGGTGGTTCGGGACGCGGCTAGGGACAGCCCGGGAAATGTGCGGCTCGGTCGTTCCAGAACTCGAGCATTTGGCCGTTCTGGTTGGTTGATCTAGCCAGTGCCCACGGTAGGTGTGGGCAGCGGGGCCGTACAGGACACGAACGGGTCAATTCCCGACGACCCCTCCACGGGCTTCCCTTGAGTGGCTAGAAGACGCGCTGTCGCCCGTTTCACGGTTGTCAGGGGATTGGCCATGCAGTGGTAAGTATCGTCACCACATGTCGGTAAGTTGAGTAAACAGTCTGTAAGACTCGGCTCCCGATGCAACTTGAGCCGATCCGACCCTTTGACCGCCGCTACATCGTGGGGGAGGCGGCCGAACTCTCGGTCAGCGCATTCTTGGCAGTAGACGACCGCCTCGGCGGGCTCGTCCTGGTCAGTCGTTAGGTACGCCCTCTAGCCGCGCTCCCCAGCCCGCTGCTCACGTCCGCACTCGACACAACGAAGGTTCCTCTCGCTCATCTCCGAGTGGCGATCGCCCTGTACGGGTTGTATGGGGTGCGAGGACAGACGCGCCAGAGCCCGAGCTTCCTCGCCCAAGCGCGCTTCGCTCGAGCCTCGAGCAGGTCCGGGTACCAGCCCTGCGGCGCCGCTCGTGCTGTATCCGGTCGCCGTGGTGTGGTGGGCCTTCGCGGTGCTCCGCTGGTGGCGCCGACCACCGACGCAGCCGGACGCTCTACGCGGAGCTGTCACCAACACGCTGTTGCTGAGCTGGATCTGCTTGCTCGTCCTGCTCCCGGCAACGTTCGGCTGGGTGTGGTTGGACCGCGTGGACTGGGTGGTCTTCTAGCGGTGCTTACTCGCAGCCGATTCCGTCGTCGTCGCCGTCGAGGCGGTGCGGGTCAGACCCGATCGACCGGACCGGGGCGATGCCCAGCGCGCGAATGTCGGCGCAATCGAGATCGGGCGGAGGCGGCGGGACGCAGCCGCCGGAGTAGTTCGGGTCGCACTTACCGCTCGGCGGCGGCGGCGGCGGCGGCGGCGGCGTGGGCGGGCCGCTCCGGCCCGTCTCCACGGCGCGGAAAGGATCCAGCACCGTCGACGAGCATGCCTTCCAGAGACCCCGCTTCGCGGCCTTCGCGCTCTGCGCTGCCCGCATGAGCGAGCCCGCGTAGCGGCCCCTGTCACCTCGGTAGAAGTACGGCGCCGCCGCTCCTCGCCGGGCGAGCTCGAGGTTGACGTTCACGCCGTTCCGCTTCACGTACCTGAGCAGCCGGCCGTAGCGGTCGGTCCGGTCGAGCGCTGGATCGGTCTCGAGCACGACCCGGCTCCCGGGCGGCGCGAGACTGACCAGAGCACTCCGCGCTGTCCGGGAGTAGCACTCGCCCGAGCCGAGCTCCGGCGTGTCGATCTGAAGCAGCCGGACCCGGCGTCCGTCCCGAAGCGAAAGCGTGTCGCCGTCGTAGACCGAGGCCACGACGGCAACTTGCAGACTTCGTGCCTGTGTCGCCGAGCCGGTCGCAGCGCTTGCTGATGTGCCGAGCGCCACCACCACGACGACCCCGAACGCGGCGGCGGCGCTCAACCCTTTGGGAAGAGCCATGTGCGAAGGAAGCCGCAGCATGTTCCGTAGACCCCTCACGTTGCCTATATCGGCCAGTACGACCGTCCCGCTTGAATCCCGGTTGGGCGGGAGGCGACCGACGACTGAGCGGCCGTACGCGGAGGCGCGGCCCCGACCGAAGCCGGGACCGCGCCTCGCTCCTCTAGCCGCCGGCCTTCGCCGGGTTGCAGGCCTGGCCGGGCCCGCCGCCAGGGGGCCGACCTCGCGCACGATCTGGCCCCACGACTGCGTCCGGGGAGCGGACGAGTCGCCGAGCACGTACTCGTCGTTCTGGCCCGAGTAGGCGCACTCCGACTTGCCGTGCAGCGCCGCCGCCTCGGAGCCGGCGATCCACTTGCCCTTGCCGGTGATCTCGCCGGCGAGAGCCGGCCCGGCGGTCATGCTCATCATCGCGGCCGCACCGATCACGGCCGCGAGCATCCGCTTGCGCATTCACTACCTCCTGTAAGTGGGCGCGCTTGGCGCCCTGCCGCAGTGGGCGGAACGTAGTTCCGGGCCAGGGTCGGGTCAACCACCCGACAGGCTAGGAGTCACCCGACAGGCTAGGAGCCGGGACGGGCGACGGAACGGGAGTTATTCCGCCTGAGCGCAGCCAATGCGGTTCAGCGTCAGAGGGGGACGGGTATCACAGCTTTGTGGGAGTGCCTGTGGAGGCAGGTCTTCTGCGTTCGGTGGAGTGGCCGCCGCCTGCCTCCCCCGAGACCCCGGGCGGCGGCCCTCCACTTGCTGGGCCGCCTAGTGTTCATTCCCGCAGGTCGTTAGGCGCTCGTCAGGCGAGCGTTAAGAGTTTGAAGGATCGCTGGCCCTCCCCGGCCGCACTCGTTCGCAGACGAGCACCCGGCTGGCCCCCTCCCGGCATCTAGTGCTCGGTGGGCTGGGCGGCAGTCGAATGCGATGCGCGGCGGGCGACGGTTTTCTTGTGGCAGCGAGGGCACTCGGGCTCGGGCTGCGCCGCCAAGTCGCTGGTCTCGTGCCAGCCGGGCGGCAGCTTGCTCACGTGCACCGCGCCGTGCTGTGTGTGGATGCGGCCGCAACGACACGCGTACCGGGCTACGACGTTAGGACTCGCATAGCACCAGTAGCCGTAGTACACCGACATGGCAGCTGGATTATGCCTCCTTCCGTTGCGCTACTACGGCCCGGCCCGACCTCTGAACCTACGGCGCGTCAGCTCGACGCGGTAGACGCTCTTAGGACGTGTCCTCTACGACCAGCGCCGGGCGGCTGATCGGCGTCGTTGTCACGGACGGACGCGCAGCATCCGCTCGGCGGTGAGGTACGATGCTTGTCGCCCTGCGCCAGTTGAGCGTCGAGCTCCATTCTGAAACGACTTCTTTGGCGGCGTGTCTCAGCGGAGGTCGTAGGGCGACCGAAAGTGCCCGAACCGAGACCATCTTGCCGTCGATTACCGAGGATTGTCCGCCGACTCGCTCAAACGTGCACGACCAGACCCCCCGCCCAATTACGGGAAGCGAGACCACGGTCGGTCGGTCGCCGATGGTAATCCGTCGATCGAGCCCCGAGGACGACGCGAACGAGAGGACTGCCTTCGGACGGTGACGATCGCTTTGGAGCCGAAGAATGAGCCTCGTGTGCAGCGGCGCGTCCGAAGCCGGCGCGGTGACGACGAACCGCCCGGAGGATCCGAGGTAACCAGATCGCTTGAACCAGCCGTCGGCAAGGAATGAGACCGTCGGATTGCCGGCCTTGCTGACGACGAGTAGCCCCGCTTCCGAACGCACGCGTGCCCCTCTGAGTCGAACGACAGCGGACTCGGTGTCGAAAACAAGCGCGCCACGAACCTTCCTTCCGTTCGTGCGGACGACGCCGCCGCGCCCGATCTCGGCGGCTGTCGCCGCGAAGTTGTCTCGGTATCCGGCATCCACGAGCACGCGTTGAATCGCCGGATTCCAGAAGAGCGTGCTCTTTAGCTTGGAGTCATCCGTCGACCTCGACTTGACAAACGTCGCGGGTCCGCTGACGGCTATCTGGCGGGCGTCACCTTGACCCGGATCGGCGAGGACCACGGATGCACCGGCACTCGCCGCGCCGCAGATTGCGAGGCCAATGAGAGCCACGGCGAATGGTCTCCCGTATCGCGCGAAGATCAGCGCCGCCACGGTAGCCACGATCAGGGGAGCCACGACGGCAAGCGGAAAGGCCGACCCCAGCGCGCCGCGCGCCGGCCTCAAGGCAACAAGCACAGGCGCAAAGTCATCGCGCGCGAACAGGAGTAGATCATCGACCGGGAGCATGAGGGCGACACCCGCAAAGGCAGCCAGAAGCGCGCGGTGCGCACGGCGCTCGAGGAAGCCATCACGCATCGCGGCCAGGAAAGCAAGCGCCAGCAAAGGAGCGCCGTAGAAGGTGTAGCGCTCTATGAGCTGTTCTACGTCCACTCCGAAAATCGCTGCTTGAAGCAGCAACACGCCGACGACGGGAACGACCAGCAGCCCGAACGCTCGCTGGCGCGGGTCGCGTGAGCGGATCATCGAGAGGATGCCGAGTATCGCTCCGGGAACGATTACCCAGCCGGACGCAATCGCGAGTAATACAGCGTTCGCAGCGAACCAATGCAAAGTGTCACCAGGAGGGAGTTCGAAACTGGTAAGTCCTGCGTACAGGCCAAGGCTGCGATGCATCCCGATCGCGGCAACGAGTCCCCCGACAATCGCGACTATCGCAACGACGAGCCACTGCTCCCGAACGACGCGGCGTGGACTTAGGTGCCCGGAGTATGCCCAGCCCGCAAAGAGGTACGTGATCGGGAGCAAAGCAAACTGCGTTCGAGAAAAGACGAGTAGCCCGCAAACAACGAGAAACATCACCTGTTTCCGCGCTGTGGTTGCGGCTAACGCCTCGACGGCGAGCAGCACGCCTGTTAGGAACAGCGGATACGCGAACGGCTCGCTCAGCATGTACCCGCCGTAGACCGCATCAGGTATCACAACGGCGAAAACGGCGGCGGCTACGCGCGCCCGATCGCCAAGCCCGATTCGAGCGGCGAGAATATACACAGGTAGCGCAGAAAGCGCGATTGCAAGTACACCCTCTGTTTGCGCGATCCGATACGCGACGTCAACGTTGTCGACGAGCCACGCGGGCGCGAAGACCAGCGGCGCCAAGAGGGACATAAACTGGACGGGCTCGCCGCGTATCGAGGGGAACGACCCGCTCCACAGCGATCGCGAAAGTGCAGTGTAGAAATATTCGTCCGGAAAGTACCTCGGCGTGTCGATTAGAAATGCCGCAACGAGCCGGGCGACGAAGATCTGAGTCACGATCGCGGCGGCGATCATCGGCGCCGCGACGTCGCGAAGACGCCAGGACGACCCGACTCCGCGAGTGCGGCGGGACGCGCCAGTGTCGAGCCTCAGCGTGGTCGACACGAAAGCCCAGCTAGGGATACCTCGTGCCAATCCGCCATTACCCCTCACGCTGCCTGTATCGGCAGCACGACCGTGCCGCTTGATCCCGATTGACCGACAGGTTCGGGGCCAGGCGGCGAGCTGAACGCCGCGGCGCTTGCCACGCCTCCCGGCCCTCCCCAACCTACGGCGGCTCAGCCGGCGGCGCTAGTGGCCGTACCGGAGTCGCGACACGAACCGAATCGCGTGCACGCGAACCCTCGAGCTCAGGCCGCGGCGGCGGCGGATCTCCTTTCCCGCGACCGAGGCAGCAAGCTTCCGCCTCTCAGCCTCGCGCGCAAACTCGGCCTCACGCTCTTTGCCGAGCATCCAAAAGGTCTCGTGCATGACTGCCGCAGCCTCACGTTCTCCCCCGACTCAAGAGCATCGCGCACCAGGCCCCGGGAATCTATGACCCCTCTGGAGCAGATTTGGGGCCGGGCGGCGAGCCGAACGCCTAGGACGCCTCCCACAACCCGGCCCTTACGAACCTAGGGAACGTCAGGTCTTTGGGTTCGTGTCTGCTCGCGACGCCGCCACTACTTGATCAGCGTCAGCATCTTGAACATGGGGAGGTACATCGAGATCACGATGACTCCGACCATGGCGCCGACGAAGATCATCAGGATCGGCTCGATGATCGAGGTCAGCGACTGGATGCTGGTGTCGACTTCGTCCTCGTAGAAGTCGGCGACCTTGCTGAGCATCTGCTCGAGCTCACCGGTCTCCTCGCCGATCTTGACCATCTGGCCGAGCATCGGCGGGAAGACGGGGTCGGCGACGAGCGGGTCGCCGATGGGCGCTCCCTCGTGGACGCGCTCCCGGACCCGCGCGATCGACTGCTCGATCACCCAGTTGCCGGCGGTGCTGCCCGTGATCTCGAGCGCCTTGATGATGTCGACGCCGGCGGCGACGAGCGTCGCGAGCGTGCGCGACATCCGCGCCAGCGCGACCTTGCGGACGACGTCGCCGATCTTCATCGGGATCCTGAGCTTGATGCGATCCCACATCTGCCGACCGGTCTCGGTCCGCTTCGCGCGTCGCAGCGCGAAGATTCCGACGCCGATCAGCGGGAAGATCACGAACCACCACTGGCGGAGCGCGCTCGACATCGCCATGACGCCCTTCGTCAAGCTCGGCAGCTCGCCGTCCAGGTCCTCGTAGACCGTCTCGAAGACCGGAATGATGAACAGGAGCATGAACGTCAGGACCAGCGTGGCGAACGACAGCACGACAGCCGGGTAGATCATCGCGCCCTTGACGCGCCGCTTGAGCTTGTTCTCCTTCTCGATCTGCGTCGCGGCTCGATCGAGCACCTCGTCGAGCGTTCCGGACGACTCGCCGGCCTCGATCATCGAGACGTAGAGCCGGCTGAACACCTTCGGGTGGCGCGCGAATGCCTTCGACAGCACCATCCCGGCCTCGACGTCGGAGCGGATCTCCGCGATCACCTCGCGGAGGTACTTGTCGTTCGTCTGCTCCTCGAGAATCACGAGCGCGGCGACGACGCTGACGCCGGCCTCGATCATCGTCGCGAGCTGGCGCGAGAAGACCTGGAGGTTCTTCGCCTTGACCTTCTTGAACGCCGTCCGCGCGCCGCCCTCACCGAGGGCGCGCCGCTCGCTCAGGTCTTGAGCCATGAGGCCGCGTGACCGCAGCTGCTCGCGAGCCGACGCGACGTCAGCCGCATGGAGCTCGCCGCTGAGCACGAGTCCCTCGGCGTTGATTGCGTCGTATGTGAATGCAGCCATGTCGCGTGTCCTCTCTTAGGTCAGCAGCCGGCCGAGGCCGGTTGCGTTGTGCAGCCGGTCGGCGGGGTGAAAGTCGATGTCTCTCGGATGAGCGTCTTCGTGTTGTCGGCGTTGCGGACGACGAGCGTTACCTTCTTCGCGGCGCCGGCGGTCGTGGTCGCGGCGACGACGTAGGTGTCGACGTTGTACGAACGGTCGTCGGCGCCGGTGAGCGTCTGCTGCGCGTCCGTCAACGTGCCCGCCGGCGTCGACTGTGCAGGTCGCGCCGGTCAGCGAGCGGCGTCGTGTCGGTGATCGTGCGTGCTCGGCGAAGGCGAGATCGGTCGACGTAGGACCGCTCGTCGGGATCGAGGCCGGGTCGAGGTGGATCGCGCAGTTCGGCAGCGCGCGGTAGGCCTCCATCTGCTTGTCGGCAACCGCCGCAGCCGTGGACGCGTCAGCTGCCCGCCGCAGCGTCACCATGCCGGAGTTGAGGACGGCGACGAGAGCCATGATCGCGACGACCATCACGGTCATCGCGATCAACAGCTCGACGACTCCGAAGCCGCCCTCGGATGCCAGGCGCCGACGCAACGGTCACTAGCCCCCGACGACCCTGAAGGTCGGCTTCGCGATCTGGAGCCGCACCGGGTTCGACCAGCTCATCTTCTGGTTACCGGGCAGCGTACGGGTTGATTCCGCGCACCCGGTACCACCAGGTGCCGGCCTTGAGCGGAAGCATCGCGGACGTCGCCGGCGTGCTGTGCCGGCCGGCGGCCTTCCACGGGTACCTCGTCCGGCTCCACTCGATGTCGTAGCTCGTGGCGCCCGTCGCCGGAGTCCAGGCGACCAGAGCGGCGCCGTAGAAGGAGCTCCGCCGGCTCGAGGCCGAGATGAAGCCGGCCCGACGGCGAGAGACCCGTGGCGAACGGGACGAAGCGGCTCCCCAGGCCGGGGTCGACGCTCTTCCGTCCGAACTGGAGCACGTTGCCGGCCTGGCAGGCGTCCTGGGGAAGCATGAGGTCCTGGTAGATCCACTGCTTCTCCGCGTCCTCCTCGGCTCCGGCCGCCGGCGTTTCCTTCTGGTCGTCCTCTTCGGATAACGGGTGACGGGAACGACCGTCCAGTAGTACCGGCCGTTCGGCCAGTTGCTGTCCCAGAGGTCGACCGGGGCGGGGCCAGTCTCCGTGGTCGAAGCGGTGCCGGCGGAGCCCTCCTGCTTCGGCGCGCTCTCGTTCGTCCGGGCGATCTCGCCGTCAGCGCGGAGCGTCTCTTCGCCCTCGGTGCCGTCGACGAGGAACGAGGGGAACTTCTTGTCGTTCCACTTCTCCGGAGAGAGCGCGAGGGGACCGGACGTTCGCGGCGCATACGCGTTCCCGCCGACGATCGAGCCGACGTGGACGACGTTCACGCAGTCCTCGTCGGTCGAGACGAACACGCGGTGGAACTTGTAGCCGTCGCGCGAGAAGACGAACGCCGGCATCAAGTCGTGAACTCGAGCTGCACCGGCCGCTGAGACCGTCCGAAGCGGTTTCGCCACCGGGTCCGTCTCGTTGGACGGGCCCCCGGGAGCGGAGTACACCGAGCTCCAGGGGCCGTACGAGACCCGAGGCAGCCCATTGTTCGTCGTGCCGTAGAGCGCACGCCGAGCGCGAACACGCCACTGGACGGCGTCGCCGGGCGCGCGAAGCGTCGAGTACTCGCGCTCGTCCGCGACGGTGGTGATCGTCGAGACGATCTTCCCGACGGTGACGCCGACGCCGTCTCTCATCTGGCTACCGAGGTTCCCGAACCAGACGTCGTAGCCGGTCGCTCCCTCGATCGGAGTCCAGCTGACGTAGCCGGGGCCGCTCGGGAAGCTGCTGCGGCACGCCGGCCGTCCAGCGCATGTTGAAGCGGCCGGTGGCGCTCCACTGCGAGATCGCCGCGGCCGCCGAGCGCGCGAACGTGCCAGTACAGCGACGGGCCGGTGATCCACGGAAGCGAGATCGGAACGGCCGCGGCCGGCGTCGTCAGGGTCTTGCTCGACCAGATGACGCCGTTGTCCGCGCGGAAGCGCTTGCTCGTGGAGAGCTCGAACTCGTAGCGCGTCGCGCCACGAACCGGCCTCCACGCGAAGGACGGCGTGCGGGTGAACTGCGGGGCACCGTCGGCCGAGAGCTTCCGGAGGCTCACCGAGCCGCTTGGTAAATGTCTTCAGGCCGCCCGGCTTGGGCAGCGAGGGGCCGGCGGCCGAGCCGGTCGCTACGGGAATCGCAGCGACGACGGCGACGAGGGCCACATAGGGAAGGAGACGCGGACGCCGCAGACGGCGGCCGAGCCCGCCCGAGACGTCGCGATGATCAGTTGACTTAGTCATCTCGACGGTGTTTGCCTTTCTCTGAAGTGGGTTCATGTCTGGGGAACTAGCTCTTCGTAGTGGGAGCGGAGAAGCGGATGGAGAAGCTCTCGCCGGTCGCCGTGTTCACGAGCTTCACGCCGTGACCCTTGCGCACCGTGATCGTCTGCTTGCCGGCCCCGAAGGAACCGCCAGAGACCTGGAGCCGCATGGTCTTGCGACCGACGGAGACGACGCGGAACGTGGCATCGCCGAACCCGAACGCCTCACGGACGCCGACGACCTGCCGGCGACCGTTCACGACGAGCACTGCGGCGGTCGGCTTGACGGCACGCACGACTCCGCGACGCGGGACAACACGAGTCGGGACGGCGGCACGGACGGCACGCCGGACCCGCGGACTAGAAGTAGCGGGGGCCGCGGACGCCGTGGCCGCGTTCTCGCGGATCAGCGGCACGAACGGATCCCTGGCGGACATCCGCCTGATGGCGTGAACGCGCGCCGATGAGCCCACGGGTGCCGAGGTGACCGCAGTGACCGAGCCGGCGCCGGCCGTAGCCGGGACCGCCGAGACCGCCACCGGAGCGGTCGCCGAGGACTCGGAGCCCTTCAGCAGCTTCGGCAGCTGGAATGCCATCAGCGCCACGAAGAGGACGATCAGGCTGGCGAGAATGATCTTCTTCCGCCGCTCGGCGGCGTTGCGGGCCGCGACGCGGCGGCCGCCAAGGCGTGCCTCCATGACGCTCATTTGGACATCCCTCCTGCAGCACTGACTGAGTTCGAGGCGTCGGTCGCCGCAGGTGCGGGCGCCGGGGCCTGTTTGTCGTAGACAAATCCGTTGACTCGGATCGTTGCGGTGAGCCGCGGCAGCTGCTCGTCGGCCGCGAGGTTCAGCGTGTCGACGCTGAACAGCCGGCCCGACGCGTGCACACCGTCACCAGCGACACGAGCCTGCACGCGCAAGCGGTGCAGGAAGCGCTGGACCGGCAGATACCGACCGGCGACGACGACGTCCATCGGGACGACCTCGTAGCCCTGCAGCGTGGTCGCAGGCTGCGGCGTGACCTTGTCGAGGCGAACGCCGGTCCGCTTGGAAATGCGGAGAAGCTGCCGGAGCATGGCCGGCATGGCGACTCTCTGCGGCATCGCGCGCCTCAGCGACCGCTGAGAGGCACCCACCTTCGCCCGTCCAGCCGGACGTGCACTGGCCTTGGCGACGACGAGCTGGGTCTGAGTCTCCTGGATCGTCTGATCGAGGCTCGACGCCTTCGAGCGCTGCGGCGAAACGAGGCCGAACCACCCGATCAGCACGGCGGCGGCGACCGCAACGGCCGTCAGCGTCAAGACGACTTTCGGCGACAACTTGTCCTTCATCAGGGGGTCCCTCCTGCGGAGCGCACGTTGGCGCCGATCGTGAACTTGAATGCCTTCTTCGTTCCGACGTCGGCTGCGCTCGCTCGTCTGGAGCGAGACGTCCGAGAGCGCCGGCATCAGCACGAGCCGGTCCAGGGCCCGCGCCACGGTCGCCTGTGAGCGCGCATAGCCCGTGACCACGAAGCCGGTCGGAGCGGCGCCCGCAGCGGGAGTGCTGGGCGTCGAAGTGGAGGTGGACGCCGCGACCGCCGGGGCCGCGTTCGTCCCCTGGAGGCTCTCGAGCCAGGCGCCGCGCGGCATGACCCGCGAGAGCTGGTCGAGCAGGCCGTCCCAGGCGATCCGCCCGGACGCCGCCGTGGAGACTGCGGCGAGGTGCGCCTGCGTCTGGTCCGCGGCGGCGGCGGAAACTGCCGCCTTCGCCTGGACGCCGGCGAGCTCAGCCTGGAGGCCGTTGAGCGTGCTCTGACGGTCGCTGACGTCGGAGCGCGCCTTCGTGAAGGCGACGCCGGAGACGGCGGCGACGAGAACGAGCACCGCGCCGGCGGCTGCAGCGATCGCCTTCGTCGACTGAAGTCGACTGGGGCGGTCGGCGTGCCGCTTGTCGGTGCGAGGGTCGGGAAGAAGGTTTACCGCGCGCATCTAGTCCTCGATTCCAAGTCCGATTGCCACTGCCAGCGACGGAAGGTCGTCGCCGGTCTGAACCGAGTCGGCGACCTGGGCGCGCACGAGCGGATCCGCACGGCGGACGCTCACGCGGGTCAGGCGCTCGAGCTCTTCGGCCAGGCCGGTGAGCCGGCTGGTTCCGCCCGCGAGCAGGATCTCCGCCATCGCGAGGGAGCCGGGCTGGGCCTGGTAGAACTGAAGCGAGGAGACGAGCTCGCGCGCGAGGTTCTGGAGCTCGCGCCGCACGGCGTCGCGTGCACGCGTCACCTTCTCGTCCTCGCCTTCGGAAGCGGCGTCGGCCTCGAGCGAGAGCCCGAGCTTCAGCTCGGCCGCCTCGGTCGAGGTGACGCCGGTGTCGCGCTCGATCGCGGAGGTCAGCGTGGAGCCGCCCCACTCGAGCACGCGCATGAAGTCGCAGACAACGCCGTCCGAGATGGCCAGCGTCGTGCGGTCGTGACCGACGGTGACCGCGACCACGGCGGCCGGCGACTCGACGTCACCCGGCACCGGAGGCGCGACCGCGCGGAGAAGAGCAAAGGCCTCGAGGTCGATTCCGACGAGCTCGATGTCCGCCGCCTTGCAGGCAGCGACGTAGCGGTCGAGCGACTCGCGATAGGCCGCGGCCAGCACGATGCGCCGGCTCGACGCCCCGTTCTCGTCCTTGCTCTCGCGGACGACGCGGTAGTCGATCACTGCGTCGTCGACCGGGATCGCGATCGCCTCGTGCGCGCGGAAGCGGATCGCGTTCTCGAGCTGCCGCTCGTCCTCGATCCCGTCGAGGTCGAACGCACGGACGCCGATCCGGTTGGTCGCGACACCGAGGCGGACGCCGCGGCGCGGAAGCTTGTTCGTCCGGAAGAACTCGTCGAGCGCGGCGGCGAGCGCCGGGATGTCCCGGACGTCGCCCGCGACGACGATCCCCGCCGGCAGGTGCTGCCGCGCGAGCTGAAGCACCCGGGCGGAGCCGTTGTTGGCGACCCGCGACGCCGCGAGCTGCGACGCGCCGATCTTGAGCCCCACGAGCTCGCTCCGCTTTGGCTTCGGCACGAGGTTCGAGAGCTTGATTTCCTTCTTCAGATTCATGTTCACACCTCGGCGGCCAGGCGCAGGCCGTTGGTCGGAAGGGCAGGAGCGTGGAAGTCGTTGAAGCCGGCGCGCTCGAGCAGACCGCGCAGCTGGTCGCCGCGCGTCGTCCGCGTGAACGCAACCTCGGATGTGATGACCCGGCGCAGCGTCAGGTCGGCCAGCGACTGCTCCATCGTCTGCATTCCGCGCGAGGTGCTCGTCTGCATGACCGAGTAGACCTGCTCGATCTTCGCCTGCCGGATCAGGTTCCGGACGGCGTCGTCGGGCATCAGGATCTCGAGTGCCGCCGTCCGGCCGTGGCCGTCGGCGGTGGGGACGAGGTTCTGGGTGACGACACCCTGGAGCGTCGCCGCGAGCTGTACACGCACCTGCTGCTGCTGCGTGGCGGGAAAGGCGTCGATGACGCGGTCGATCGTCTGGGGCGCGCTCTGGGTGTGAAGCGTCGCGAAGACGAGGTGACCCGTCTCGGCGGCGGTGAGCGCGGTCGAGATCGTCTCGAGGTCGCGCATCTCGCCGACGAGGATCACGTCGGGGTCCTGGCGCAGCGCGGCGCGAAGGCCTTCCGCGAAGGTCGTCGCGTCCTCGCCGATCTCGCGCTGGTTGACGATGCAGCGCTGGTGGTGGTGGAGGAACTCGATCGGGTCCTCGATCGTGAGGATGTGCTCCGAGCGCGTGCGGTTGATGCGGTCGATCAGCGACGCGAGCGTCGTCGACTTGCCCGACCCGGTCGGGCCCGTGACGAGCACGAGGCCGCGCGGCATGTCGCCGAACTCGTAGAGGCGCGTCGGCAGAGCGAGCTCCTCGAGCGTCCGGATCCTCGTCGGGATCATTCGGAAGGCCGCCCCGATGCTCGTGCGCTGGAAGTACGTGTTGACGCGGAACCGGGCGACGCCCGGCAGCGAGTACGAGAAGTCGAACTGGCGCTTGGTCTCGAGGATCTTCTGCTGCTCGGTCGAGAGGATCCGGTAGATCGAGCTGCCGGATGTCGTCGGGCTGGAGCTCGTCGAAGTCCGACAGACGCTGGAGCTTCCCGGTGACACGGATGACGGGCGCCGAGCCCACCGAAAGGTGGAGGTCGGAGGCGTCGTGCTCCGCGACGGCGGTCAAGAGCTGGTCGATCGAAAGGACAGGTTTACTCATGCTTACTCCCCTTTCGGCGTCAAGCGGCTTCGACTTGAGGGGTTCTTGGAAGATTTCTGCCGAGGGCCGATCGGAGCGCCTCGACGCAGGCCGCGTCGAACTGAGCGCCGGCGTGAGCGTCGAGCTCGGCGAGGGCGTCGTCGATCGAGGACGCCGGGCTGTACGGCCGCTCGGCCGTGATCGCCTCGAACGCGTCGGCGACGAGGATGATGCGCGACTCGAGCGGGATCTGGTCGCCTCGGAGTCCGTGGGGGTAGCCGCTTCCGTCGACGTGCTCGTGGTGATGGAGCACCCATCGCGCTTCCTCGTCGAGCTCGGCGGCCTCGACGACGGAATAGCCGACGTGAACGTGTCCGCGCATCGCGGCGGCCTCGTCGGCGTCCAGCGGCCCGGGCTTGCGGAGGATCCTGTCCGCGACGCCGATCTTCCCGACGTCGTGCAGCAGACCGGCCAGCCGGATCCGCTCGAGCCGATCGGCGTCGAGGCCGAGCTCCTCACCGATCAGCACACACAGCTCCGAGACGGTCTCGCAGTGGTTCCGCGTTCCCTGGTCCTTGGCGTCGACCGCGCGCGCGAGCGCTGTGGCGAGGAGCCGCTGGTGGTGGCGGTTCGCGCGCTCCTCGGGCGGCGCGGCCGGCTTCGGCGCGAGACCGTCGGCGTAGATGACGATCCGGCGTCCGGAACGCTTGGCCTCGTAGAGGGCGAGGTCGACGTGGCGAAGGAGCGTCTCGGAGCCCTCGACGCCAGTGCGACTCGGCGATGCCGCAGGTGAACGTGACGCCGGTGCGATGACTCAGGCGCCTCGCGCTGAAGACGTTGGGCGAACGTGAAGGCACCCCACGCGCGCTCGTCGGGGAGCAGCACCATGAGCTCGTCGCCGCCGATCCGGTAGGCGGAGTCGGTCGCGCGCATCGTCGCGCGCAGGCACTCGCCCAGGGCGCGGAGGCGCGCGTCGCCGGCCTGGTGGCCGAGCGTGTCGTTGATCTGCTTCAGGCCGTCGAGATCGAGCATCACGACGCTGAAGCACGAGCCCGAGCGAGCACGGCGGGCGAACTCGCGCTCGAGGTCCTCGTGGAACGCACGATGGTTCCCGAGCCCAGTGAGGCTGTCGGTGAGCGCGGCCTGCGCGAGGCGTGCGTGCTCCGCCTCACGCGCGCGCTCGACGCGTCGCCGGTAGCCGACCTGGCGACCGACAACGACAAGCGAGGTGAGGAGGCCGAGGCCCGAGGAGGAACGAGAGTCCGGCCAGCTGCGCGAGCTCGAGGTTGTTGGCCGGCCAGTTGTCCGCGCTGCGGGCGAAGACGGTTTCGGCACCCCAAATGCCGAGAGCGACAGCGAGGGCGACGAGAAGCACGGCGAGCGCACGCACAGCGCCGCGGTTCTGGATCGGAGTGATTCGACGGAAGTGTGAGGAATCTTGGTCAGTCCTAAAGAGAGAGGGGCGCGGTTACCCGCGCCCCTCTGTTGAGCGTTCGAGTCGAACGCGCTGGCTTACGCGCAGGCGCCGCGTCTCGCGACCGTCGTTGGCCGGGACCGGCGGTCGACCGAGCCGCTCGTGCCAGGTCTTGCCGCCGACGGTGCTCTGGAGGCAGTACGTGGTGGCCGTCCGCACGCCGCACCGGAGCTCGACGCAGGTCGTGTCGATCTTGAGGCCGCGAGTCGATCGGCCTGCAGGTCGGCGACGGTCATGCCGGCGTACGTGCCGGTCGGCTGATCGGCGTAGTACGCCTCGGCCGACGGAACGGCCGCGCGGACGTTCGACCTGCAGCGGCCGTCTCGTTGGCGCGATCCTTGAAGCCGAGGTACGACGGGACTGCGATCGCGAGCAGGATCCCGATGATGACGATGACAACGAGAAGCTCGATGAGGGTGAAGCCCTCTTCGCGAGACATCCGCTGCTGAAGACGTGCGAGCATTGATGAGGTCATGCCCACGTACGTGCCGCGGCTGTCGGCGTAGTACGCCTCGACGACGGAACGGCGCGAACGTTCGCGCCCGCAGCCGTTGTTGGCGCGATCCTTGAAGCCGAGGTACGACGGGACCGCAATCGCGAGCAGGATCCCGATGATGACAATTACAACGAGGAGCTCGATGAGGGTGAAGCCCTCTTCGCGAGCAAGCCTCTGACGAAGCCGTGTCATGTGGTTTCTCCTTGGTTTGGTTGCAGACACCTGACAGGTATCGCTCGCATTCGGGCCCGTCCTCACCCCCTTTTGGGGGTATTTCACGCGCCGTCGCAGGCCGATAGTTCGCGCATGGAACTCGCTCTCTCGGCTGCGCCCACGGGCGGGCCCGAAACGCATCACGTGCTGCGGAACGGAACGCTCGTCGCGGTTCTGCGGATGCTTGCGAGCGACGGCAACTACACCGTCGTGGCAGAGCTCAGCGAAGAGCGCGGCGACAACGCCGTCCGCCTCCGGCAGTACACCTTCGCTCGCCTGGACGAGGCGAGCGCCTTTCTCGCCGAGGCCGCAAGCTCCTTCGCGTTCCTCGGCTGCGAGATCCAGCGCGCCTAGCCCGAAACTGCGCGGCGGCCTGCTCCGGCACCTGGCAGGTAACAAGTTGTTACAAGCGACCGAGGCGGCGCGATCCGCCTCAGACCTGAAGCGCCTGGTCGTCGCAGCCAAGTAACAACTGGTTACAAGGCCGGACGGGTCGCGGCGGAGGAGGACTTCGCGTTTCTGCGGCCGCGCGCCGTTAGACGAACAGCTCCTCGAACGCGGCGACGAGCTCGTCAGCGGCCCGCGCGTTCTCCGCCTCGGCGGACGCTCTGACCTGTGCTTCACGTCGCTTCAACCTCGGCCACACGCCGCTGCGATCGACAAGCACACGGCCGTCGCGCAGAACATCCGCGAGCAAAGTCGGCGATTCCTTCACACTCTCGAGCAGCACCACTTGAACCGGCCGGCCGAGCTCCTCCTCCAGTCGCCCTGACAGAAGCGACAACGCGTGCACCGAAGGCTCGGCGAACTCGACGACTAGGTCGACGTCACTGTCGGAGCGCTCATCACCCCGACTGACGCTGCCGTACAGCACAGCCAACCGGACGTTCGGTTGCGTCCGCAGCACCTGCAGTGCCCGGCCGAGCAGAGGCCAATGCCGGCGCACGTACTCACTCTCACTCGAGTCGACCTCGAACCGCCTCGGCGACCTGCGAGTACACCGAATCGTCCCGCGAAGTGCGGCACGACGGAGCGTGCGGCCGCTCGCCTGGACCTGCTCGGCGATCTCGTCGAGCTGCGCATGTGTCCAATATAGAACTTTCATGTGTCCAATCGAGTCCGTGCTCGATGACTTCTTGCGCCATCCGTCTGATGACGCACTGCTGAACAGGGACCGCTCGCTTCCCGACCGCCCGCTCTAACGGAGATCGCTCACCCGGAGCCGCGCGTCAGACGATGCAGACGCGGGCGAGCTCCTCGGCAGAGGTCAGCCCCGCCGCGATCTTCGCCACGCCGTCGTCCCACAGCGAGTGCATTCCCTCCGCGCCTGCGGCTCGCTCGATCTCCTCGCGCGAGGCTTTCTCCGCGGCAAGTTGCTCGATCCGCTCGGTCACCTCGAGGAGCTGGAAGATGCCGATCCGGCCGCGGTAGCCGGTGTCCGAGCAGCGCGCGCAGCCGCGCCGGCGGTGGAAGACGACTCCCTCGAGGGCCGCGACAGCATCGGACTTGATGCGAAGCGCCAGCAGCTCCTCGCGGGAGGGCGTGTAGGGCTCCGCGCAGTGCGGACAGAGCTTTCGGGCCAGCCGCTGCGCGAGCACGGCCGAGACGGCGGCGCCGGTGATGAACGGCTCGACACCCATCTCGTTCAGGCGCGTCAGTGCGCCGGGAGCGTCGTTCGTGTGCAGCGTCGAGAGCACGAGGTGGCCCGTCAAGGCCGCCTCGATCGAGATCTTGGCGGTCTCGCCGTCGCGGATCTCACCGACCATCACGACGTCGGGGTCGGAGCGGAGGATCGAGCGCAGCGCGGTCGCGAACGTCAGCCCCGCGCGCAGGTTGATCTGCACCTGGTTGATGCCGTCGAGCCTGTACTCGACCGGATCCTCGACGGTGATGACGTTCACCTCGGGACGGTTGATCTCGGCGAGCGCTGCGTAGAGCGTCGTCGACTTCCCCGAGCCGGTCGGACCGGTCACGAGCAGGGCCCCCGTCGGCCGCGCCACGATCTGGGAGAGCTGCGCCCTCATCTCGTCGGACAGCCCGAGCTCCTCCAGTGTCGGCGCGCTCCGCGACTTGTCGAGCAGGCGCATCGTCACGGACTCGCCGTCGACCGTCGGGAGCGTCGCGACTCGAATGTCCAGCACCCGTCCGGCCGCCGCGGCGTTCAGCGAGATGCGGCCGTCCTGTGGCCTTCGCCGCTCGGCGATGTCGAGCTTCGCCAAGACCTTGAGTCGCGTCGTTACACCCGAGCTCAGCTGCGTGGGGATCCGCTGCGCGACGCGCAACACTCCGTCGACGCGGAAGCGGACGACAAGCGCGCCTTCCTGGGGCTCGAAGTGGATGTCGCTGGCGCCCTCCTCGGCGGCCTGGAAGATGATCGAGTTGACGAGCCGTACGAGCGGCGCGTCAGAAATCCCGTCGTCGACCTCGAGGTCGTCGACTTCTTCGTCCTCCGCTGCCTCCGCGACTGCGTCCTCGATGAGGACTGAGTGGAGCGCTCCCGAGGCGCGAGAGATTCGTCGAATCTCGGCCAGCACGTCGGCCTGCGCGGCCACGTGGAAGGCGACCGGCTGCTGTGTGGCAAGCCGAAGCTCGTCGAGCCCGCGAACGTTCTGCGGGTCGGTGATCGCGATCCGAAGTGTCCCGCCGTCGAAGGCGAACGGGATCGCGCAGACGCGCTCGAGTACGGCGAGCGGGATCACCCGCGCCGCCTCCGCGTCGATGCCGGCCTCCGCCAGATCGACGAGCGGCAGGTGGTACTGCTCGGCAAGCCTGCGGGCGATGCCCAGCGAGCTCGCGAGGCCTTCGTCGATTAGCGCCTGCGAGAACGACCCGCCGAGCGCGCGGGCACGAACGTCCTCGAGCTTGTCCGGCGGGAGCATCCCCGTCTCGGCGAGGAGATCCGCGATCAGCTCGCTCTGGTCACGGCTTTCGGGCGCCGGCGGAGTCTCGCCGGGGTCGGCGTCCTCGTCAGTCGGCACGAGTCGCAGGTCAGGATCGGAGTTCACGGTCGAAGTCCCCACGTCAAAGCAGGTCCAGGTACAGGTCGAGAAGGTACTCGCCGGCGAACAGCGTGACGATGCCGCCGAGGGCGAGGAAGGGCCCGAACGGAATCCCCATCTTGCGCGCGGCGCTTCCGTGGCGTACGAGCAGGAAGATCGACGGAACGAGCGCCGCGATCATCGCGATCATCATCGCGACCGGAACGGTGCGCCCGAGCATGGCGCCGAGGAGCAGAGCCAGCTTGACGTCACCCATGCCCATACCCGACGGGTACGCGAGCGCGGCCAGGAAGAAGAAGAGCGATGCGCCCAAGGCTGCAATCGCCCACTCGGGCGACGGCTCGAGCAATGTCTGCGCCGCGAGGACGACGGCGGCGGCGGGAAGCACGATCCGGTTCGGGATGATCCGGCGCTCCAGATCGGTCACCGAGACCGCGACGAGCGCCGCACAGAAGAACGCAGCGACCGCTGCATACGCCGTCAGGCCGAACGCGAGCACGCAGGCACCGATCAGGAGCCCCGGTCACGAGCTCGACGAGCGGGTACTTCCAGGGGATCGACGCGCCGCAGCTGCGGCAGCGGCCCCGGAGCAGCGCCCAAGAGAGGATCGGGATGTTGTCGTACCACGCGATGGGCGTCTCGCACGTCATGCACGCCGAAGGCGGGTTGACGACGGAGCGCCGAAGCGGCACGCGCGCGGCGAGCACGTTCAGGAAGCTCCCGAGCGCGAGCCCGGGAACGAACGCGAGTGCTGCAAGCGCGGCGGCCACGACTTATCTCCTATCGGTTGTTCCGACCGCACCCCTTGAGGGGTGCGGTCGCGGTTCATCAGGACCGCGGTGTGTTGCGCAGGACGATGTCGTCCTGGAGCCTGTACCGCTGCTTGGCATCGGCGGGCTTCAGATCGACCGGCAGGTCGACGCTGAGCGTTCCGAGGAGGCCGCCTGCCGGGCGGTGTGTAGTTCGTGAACACCGTGCCCGTCGTCAGGTAGTCGGCCCATTTCCGGCCGGTTCCGGAGCACGTGGCCGTGTCGCGCATCGTACGCGCCAGAGCGTGGGGACGCCGGGTCGGTGAGCGCACCGCCGCCTGTCCCTCGTGCACCACGTGACAGTCGTGGCTCCAGCGCCGGTGGCGTTGGTCGGGCAGTACGGCGCCGAGCGTGATCGTGATCGCCTAGCGAATCGTGGCGGCACGTGCCGCGTCGAGCGTCACGCTCGTTCGCGCAGTGGATCTCGCGCCGCAGCTTGTCGAGCGCCAGCCGGGCGTCCTGCTGCGCCTGGACCCGGTTCGACATGTCCACCTCAGCCGTGGATGCCGAGACAAAGAGCTGCGTCAGCGCGGTCAGAACGACCACGAGGATCGCCAGCACGACGATCATCTCGGTGAGCGCGATGCCGCGAGAGTCTGTGGCGCGCTGCCGGACGGCGGCGAGCCGGCCGCGCATGCGCGCGGTCATGCGGGCTGGCGCTCGGAGCTGGCGGCGAGTCGCAGGCGTGGAAGGTCGTCCATGGCGGGCTCGTTCGCCGCCTTCTTCGCGGCCTCCATCGCCTTCACGGCGTGCTCGAGTGCGATCACGAAGTCGTGGTGGTTCGGAGCTGCGCCGGCTGCGACGCCGCGGTCGACCTCGCCTGAGAGCACCAGGTCGATCAGCGCCGCGGTCAGCGTCTGCATGTGGAAGAACTCGCCGTCCGCGATCGCCTCGGGAATCTCCTCCGGCCTGTTCTCGCGGACGAGGTCGGCGATCCGGTTGTTGTTCACCATGACCTCGAACGCTGCGATGCGACCACCGTCGCGGCGCGGAAGCAGCCGCTGGCTGACGACGCCGCGAAGGACGCCGGCGAGGATCGAGCGAACCTGAATCTGCTTGCCCTCGGGGAAGAACTCGATCAGCCGGGCGATCGTCTCGGAGGCGTCGATCGTGTGCATCGTCGAGACCACGAGGTGACCCGACTCCGCCGCCTGGAGCGCCGTCTCGGCCGACTCGCTGTCGCGGAGCTCGCCGATCAGGATCACATCGGGGTCCTGGCGGAGTGCGCGCCGAAGGGCTTCGTTGAACGACCCGGTGTCGAGCCCGACCTCACGCTGGTTGACGATGCAGCGCTCGTCGCGATGGAGGATCTCGATCGGGTCCTCGATCGTGACGATGTGCTGCTGGCGAGTGCGGTTGATGTGGCCGAGCATCGCCGCGAGCGTCGTCGTCTTGCCGACGCCGGTCGCGCCGGTCACGAGGATCAGGCCGCGCTGCTCTTCGGCGAGCCTCCGAACGCCGGGAGGAAGCCGAAGCGAGTCGAACGTCGGCACCTCGTCGGGGATCACGCGCATCGCGAACGAGATGTCGCCGCGCTGGCGGAACGCATTCACGCGGAAGCGCGGGAGGCCCGTCCTGCTGGTACGAGGTGTCGAGCTCACCGGTCTCGTGGAACGACGCGAGCCGCGCCGGAGCCGAGGCGCCGATCTCATCGAGAACGAGCTCGAGCTGCTCTGCGTCGAGCGGTGCCCAGTCGTCGAGAGGCGCCAGCGCTCCGTCGTGACGGATGACCGGCGGCTGGCCGACCTTCAAATGGAGGTCGCTCGCGCCTCGTTCGACTGCGGTCCGGAGCAGCTTGTTCAAATCCATGCCGAGTCCATCGGCAGAACCTCTGCCGTTCTTGAGGGGAAGTCTGACGCCATGTCAGCCTCCTCCGAAGTTCTGCGGAGCCAAGCAGCGCCGGCTTGGGCGGATCGCTGATGATCCCGCCGCCTCCGGACGGTGCAAAAAGGATCGGCGGGAAGATCAGGTCGTTGCTCTGGCCTGCGAATACGCCGTCGTAGACGCTGATCATCGGACCCTGCATTTTCGCGGTCGTTTCGGTCGGTGACCGAGTGGTTCGCGATGAGCGCGCCCTGGAAGTCCGCGCTCTTCAGGTGGATTCCATCGCCGGGGTCGAAGTCGCTCCCCTGTCCTTGCGCCGATCCGGCGCCGGCAAGACCGTCGGCGACGATCACGAGCGCGGACTGATTGGGATCCCACGGAGACGTTCCAGTGAAGTCGCAAGCGCCCGTGTAGCCCGGATGAGTCGCGCAGATCGTCGCGGTCTTCATCCCGAATGTTCCCGAAGCGACAATCGTCGCCTGGCCCGTGTATCTGGCGGTCGCGCCGCGCGTCGATGGTGATGCTGCCGTCGATGAAGATCGTCCCCTTGACGGTCAGCAATTTCGTGCGGCGTTCCACGAGAGCTCACCGAGGGTCGTCGAGCCCGCCATGGACTTGCACGTATAGGAGGCGCCGGGCGTCAGGTTGATCACCGTGCTCGGAGTCGCACTCCAGTTGATCGAGTTGTCCGGGACTCCGCTGGCGGTGTCGAACTTCGGCGGCGAGCCCGTCGAGGTGGTGCACGGCGCATGGGGCCCGAGATCGGCGAACTCGTACCAGAAGCCCATGTTGCTCGGATTGTCCGGCGGTCCGCTGAGCGGGCCGGCAGGAGCGATCGTTCCTCCGTACGGCGCACAGCAGGTGAGCTTCGGAGTGAAGGAGATGAACGGCGGCGGGCCGACGGGGATCACGTTGTCGTGGACCGTCGCAAAGATCGCGTCGTCGTCCCATTCGGCGTTCGACGGTCCGCAGGTGTGCAGCGCCGGCGGTCTTCTTCGACGAGCACCAGTTCACCACGTGAATCTCGGCGATCCGCGGGTCGCCGCCGCCCGTGAGGCCAATCTGGTTCTGCGGGTTCTTGAGGTACAGGTCGCGGCCGATCGCTGCCTTCTTCGCCTCTCCGTCGATCACGGCCGTGGATTCCAAGTGCAGGTCCCGCGTCACATACACCGGGGCCTTGACGTGCACCGAGTTCTGGAACCACATGTCGGAGCCCGAATAGAGGAAGTTCAGCGGACCGGTCGCGCTCGCCGGCGTCGTCGGCGGAATGACGATCGGCACGATGGCGGTCGCCTTGCGCGTCACCGGCGCGGCCCCGGGCCCGGTCGGATTCTGAACGCTGCCGGTGGACGTGATTTGCCATTCCCTTTGCCACGGAACTGATGGGTCCAGCGGAGCGGCAAGCGTCCCGCTCCAGGTTACGGTGCCGGTGTCGTAGGTCGTCGTCGCTGGCGGGCAGCCATGCGGGGTCGCCCGGGAACGCGACCGTCATACCCGGGTGGTAGTTGGCATTGAGCACTGCGAAAGCGTTGTTCACACCGGCCTCGGCGAGCGCATACGCCTTCTGCCCGGCGTTGCTGTTATTTGCGTGTCCGGCGCTCGCGGCCGTGTAGACCATCACGGACGAGACCGTGATCGTCAGCACGAACATGATCCCGATCGCCATGACGAGCGCGATTCCGCGCTCGTCTTGCAGGCGCGCGAGGATGCGCGACGCGCGCACTGATCTGGTCCAAAGGGGCATCGACTCCAACCGTCGGCGGCGATCGGGCCCCTCGCGACCCCCAAACGGGGGGTGTTACGCCGCGAACGCCTTGCCGGGATCGCCCGCGAGTCGGGCGAGGAGCTCGGCGGCGCGGAGCGCGGCGCCGCCGGCCCGCCGAGGTCCGCCGGCTCATCGGCGTCCGCCCGGAGCAGGGACTCGATCCCCCGCCAGGCGAGCGGTGCCTGGAGGAGCGTGAACGTCGTTCTCGGGAAGCGGTCTACCGCGTCTTCGCCCGCCACGAGGCCACGGTCGGAAGCGGTCACGTTCCCTTCCACGGACGACGAAGGGTCGACACGCCTGCTTCACGAGCAGCCGAGACGATGTACTATCTAGACAGTCTAGACAGGAGAGCTATGATCTGGCAGCTGCAAATGGCGAAACAGAGGTTTTCGGAGGTGGTGGACCGCGCGCTCGCGGAAGGGCCGCAGATCGTCACGCGGCGCGGGCGCGAGGTCGCTGTGGTCCTCGGAATGGACGAGTACCGACGCCTGCGCGACGGCGAGCCTGATTTCAAGCGCTTCTTGCTCGAGGGTCCCAGCTTTGACGACCTCGAGCTCGAGCGGTCGCCAGATACCGGGCGCGAAATCGACTTTTGAGTTACCTGCTCGATACGAACGTCGTCTCGGAGCTCCGACGCCGACGGCCGAATCGAGAGGTCGTACAGTGGTTCGAAGACGCCCCGACGACGTCTCTTTTCCTAAGCGCTCTCGTCGTGGGCGAGATTCGAAAAGGAGTTGAACGCCTACGGAGCCGCGACTCCATCCAGGCCGGCGTCCTCGAGGAATGGCTGGAGGGGCTCCGGCGCGACTTCGCTGATCGCATCTTGCCGGTCACCACGCCGGTCGCCGAAGCGTGGGGACGCCTCGTCGCCCCCGCTCCGCTGCCGGTCGTGGACGCACTGATCGCGGCTACGGCCCTCGTTCACGGCCTGACACTCGTCACGCGAGACACGGGCGCTCTCGAGCGGACCGGGATCCCGCTGCTCGACCCATGGAGCTAGGAAGCTGCGAGGCGACCGTCTCTCTAGCTGGCAGAAGACCTACTCCGCCCAGCCCGGCCCCTTATCTGTCGATGCCGTGGCGCGGCGTCCTCGAGCGACGTCGCGCGACCAGCAAAGAAAGGGCCTGACCCGTTGCGGGTCAGGCCCAATGAAGCTCAGGCTCGCGCGCCCGCCACCGTCTGCGCCATCGAGACGTCGTACTGCGCGACGTTCGCGATCTTCTGGTCGCTCATGTCGGCGGTGCGCTGACGCAGTTGATCGGCCTCCTGCGCGCTCGCGCGCATGGAGTCCCCGCTGTCCCAGAGCGTGATCATCGAGACGCGGCCGTTGTCGCGGTCGGCGAGGCCGATCGCGCCGACGTTCCCGTTGATCGCGCGAACCTTCGGCAGTGAGTCGCCGCGCGTCTTGTCGACGCCGGCGTCAATCGATTCAGGCGATCCTTCAAGCAGACTGACACGCGCGGCCTTCGCAGCTTCGACGTCGCCGTCGTAGATCACGACGTCGTAGTGGTGGACGCTCGTGCGCTTGCCGCGGATCTCCTCCGGGATCGTGTCACCCTGCTGGTCGAATCCAGGCTCGGCGGCCTCGAGTGCGTCGCGGCTGTCAAAGAACGCGAGGAACTTGCGCTTCCCGGCGTCCTTGTCGTCGAGGATGAGAACGCTGCTCATGCCTTCAGGCGGTGTCATCTCGCCCGACGACATGCGCTCATCCATGAGCTTGTCGAGCTTCTCCGTGTCCCCGCCCTCGAACGTGGCTACCCGTACCCACATCGTGCGACCTCCTTGGTCGATGCCTCCCCAGGGGAACCTAGTGGACTGAGCCTCCCGACGCACGGTCAAGACTTGTCCTTGCGCGACACAAGACGATCGCGAAAATCGAACGTCCACGGCCGCCCGATGACGGCTTCGACGAGGCGGCGTACCTGCGCCGACGCGGGAACCGTGAGCTCGCGGTTGGCGGCGTCCCAATTGAGCCGGCCCTCGTAGGGGGCCCGAAGGGTTGTCGTAGATGCAGTCGTAGTTCGACCCAGGCATGAGGTCCTCAAAAGGGGGTTCTTACGTGAACGCCTTGCCGGGATCGCCCGCGAGCGCGGGCGAGGAGCTCGGCGGCGCGGAGCGCGGCGCCGCCCGGCCCGCCGAGGTCCGCCGGCTCATCGGCGTCCGCCCGGAGCAGGGACTCGATCCCCCGCCAGGCCAGCGGTGCCTGGAGGAGCGTGAACGTCGTTCTCGGGAAGCGGTCTAGCGCCGTCTTCGCCCGCCACGAGGCCACGGTCGGAACGGCGAGGCGGCGGCGCAGTTCCACGTGCATACGGGCTGAAGTCGACCGCACGACCGGCCAGGATGTCGAGCGCGTTCGCCGCCGCCAGCCGCGCGCTCAGCACCGCCTCGTAGATCCCGTCGCCCGAGACCGGGTCGACGAGGCCTGCGGCGTCGCCGACGAGTGCGAGGCGTCCACGGGCGGCCGTCGAGCCCGGACGCCGGAGCGGAAGCCGGTGCCCGCGGACGTCGGTGAGCTCCCGTTCCGGGATCCCGTGCTCGCGGCAGAGGCGGGCGAGGTGGGCTCGAAGCTGCGGTCCCTCCGAGTGCCACCCTCCCACGCCGACGTTGACGTGGTCGGCCTTGGGGAAGACCCAGCCGTAGCCGCCGGGAACCACGCCGAACTCGATCCACGCCCGGCCGGCGAAGCGTTCGAGGTCGACTGCAGCGTTGCCCTCGAGCGCGACGGTGCGAAGGTGGTCGTCGAGGCCTGCCTTGCGCCCGGTCGTCCCGTTCGCGCCGTCGGCGCCGATCACGACCTCGGCGTCGATGGTGTCGTCCGGCCTGAAGCCGTCGCGGAACTCCGCCCCCGCCTCGCGGGCCTGCTCGACCAGGAACGCGTCGAGCCGCCGTCGCTGCGTCATCCGGATCAGCGGCTCGCGCGTCCTGCGCCGGAAGTGCCGCCGGTAGCCGAGGCGCAGCTCGAAGACGTCGACGTCGTCCTCGACGACGGGGTCGATCGAGAACGGGAGCTGGCGCTCTGCCCGGACGGTGATCCCGCCGCCGCATGGCTTGTCACGCGGGAAGCGGGCCTTGTCCGTCAGAAGCACGCGAGCGCCACCCCGTGCGAGGTGGAACGCGGCCAACGAGCCGGCCGGCCCGGCTCCGACGACGAGGGCGTCCACGTGTTCCGTCGCTACTATCTCCGTTCGCCTGGGGGTGTTCCCGAGTGGCCAAAGGGGACGGGCTGTAAACCCGTTGGCTCCGCCTTCGGAGGTTCGAATCCTCCCGCCCCCACTCGAGAGCTTCTAATGTCGTTTGCAGAGTCTGGGTAGTAGGACGACTCTCCTACTCGGTTGTGGCTTCAGCGGGCCATGCTGCCAGACGCCACCATTCGGTCGCGCGCAGGCGGAGTACCGACGCTTCAACCACGGTGTGGATGAGGCGTCGCGGCGGCCATCGAAAGTGTGAGCGAAGGCACACCGGGATCCGGTTTCGCCCTTCCACCGAGGGGCAAGACCGGTACCGACTAAGGAGGCACCCGGTGGTGCCGCAAGCCATGAGGAGGTACCCGTGATTCTTCGAATCGAGAGACTCCAGACCGAACTTCCCCCGCCCTCCGAGCCCGATCCCGCCGGTGCTGCGGCGGTTCAGGAGCTCCTGGGGGGCAAGTTCGGCGAGATGTCGACCTGGCTCAACTACACGTTCCAATCGTTCAACTTCCGTGCCCGGCAGGGAGCGCGCCCCTTCTACGATCTGCTTTGCAGCATCGCGACGGAGGAGTTCGGCCACGTCGAGCTCGTGTCAGCCACGATCAACACGATGCTCACCGATCCCGGCGCGGCCGACAACGGCCGGGCTCCCGAACCCGCCTTGGCGGAGCTGAAGGGCGTCGGCAACCCGCACCACACGATCGCCGGCGGGAGGGCGGCGCTGCCACAAAACTCCCAGGGGCGTCCTTGGAACGGCGACTACGTGTTCTCATCGGGAGACCTCGTCGAGGATTTGACCCACAACTTCTTCCTCGAGACGGGTGCCCGCAACAACAAGCTGAAGGTCTACGAGATGGTCGAGCATCCTGCAGCGCGCGCCTTGACCGGGTACCTGCTCGTCCGAGGCGGGGTCCATCAGGTGGCCTACGCACGCGCGCTCGAGCGGCTCACGGGCAGCGATCTGATGAAGCTGTTCCCCTCGCCGCGCATCCCGACCGAAAAGATCCCGGAGTGCAAGCCCCACATCGATCGGGGCGAGCATCTGAAGCTCTACCGTTTTTCCGAGGACGCCTTTCATGAGGCCGCGGCGGTCTTCAACGGACCCCATCCGGAAACGGGCGAGGAGTTGGCGATCGCCGAGGAGCCTCATCCCGAAGGCGCCCGAGCGCACGATCTCCCGCCACAGCCAGACGTGTTTGCTCCGAGCTACGCCCCGGAGGAGATCGTCGAGATCGCCCAGCAACTCCGCAAGAAGGCAGGGCTCCCTGACGAGCCGACCGGTGAGGTGTCAGAGGAGTCGCGGAACCTCATCACAAGCCTCCTCGCCGAGGTCAAGGCGTAGGAGTCCAGGACTCCGCCGTTCGAGGCGCCGCAGTGGAGCGCATCCTGGGGGTGCGCTCCACAACGTCCCGACCAGCGCTACGCCTCTCCGGCGGCCTTGAGATGAACCGACCGAGCGTTCTGGCGCTCGTGCTCGCGGGCGGAGAAGGCAGCCGCCTTGGCCCCCTGACGGACGAACGCGCGAAGCCTGCCCTCCCCTTTGCCGGCGTTTACCGGCTGATCGACTTCCCCCTGTCGAATTGCCTCCACAGTGGCATCGGCGACGTCTGGGTGATCCAGCAGTACGAGCCGCATGAACTGACGAAGCAGCTCGCCAACGGCCGGCCCTGGGATCTCGACCGCACACGCGGCGGGCTGCGGATCCTGCATCCCTACCTCGGTGACTCGGAGAGCGGCTGGTACGAGGGGAATGCGGACGCGATCTACAGCAACCGCGAGGTGATTGCCGACCACGATCCGGACGTGCTGCTCGTGCTCTCCGCCGACCATGTCTACAAGCTCGACTACTCGGACGTGGTCGCTCACCACCTCGATTCCGGCGCAGCTGTGACCATGGTCACCACCAGCGTCGCGAAAGAGGAGGCGTCGCGGTACGGCGTCGTTCGCGTCGACGGAGATGGACGGGTCAGTGAATTTGAGTACAAGCCCGATGCTCCAGGCAGCGACGTGATCACGACGGAGGTCTTCGCATACGAGGCGCGCAGTCTGCTGCGAGCTCTCGACGAGCTCGCCGAGGAGGGAGACGGCTCCAGCATCCGCGACTTCGGGCATGAGCTCCTCCCTCGGCTGGTCGACGAGGGCGGGGCGCGGGCGTTCGAGCTCGACGGATACTGGCGCGACGTCGGGACGGTCGACAGCTACTGGGAGGCGCACATGGAGCTGCTCGCCGCCGAGCCGCCGCTGACGCTCGACGATCCCGCATGGCCAATCCTGACCATGGGCCTGCAGCGGCCGCCCGCGCGGATCGAAGGGTCGGCGACTATCGACGGCTGCCTCGTCGCTGGGGGGTCGAACGTCCGCGGAACCGTCGCGCGCTCGGTAATCGGCCCCGGAGTCGTCGTCGAGGAAGGCGCCGAGGTTCGAGACTCCGTCCTCCTCCATGACAGCCATGTCGGCGCTCGCGCGCGTGTGACACGCGCGATCGTGGACGAGCAGGCCGACGTCAGCGAGGACACGGTCGTTGGCGGCAGCGACGAAATCACGGTGGTAGCAGCGCGACTGGATCAGTGACCCTCGGCCGAGCCGAAACGTCGAACACGTACGTCCTCTGTCGGCCGATCGTCAGCTTGCAGCGTCGACCACGTTGGGCTGTGTTCAGCGCTCCTCCTTAGCATCCTTTCCGCCGACCAGGCCCTCGATCGCTTCGCCCACCTTCGAAGGCTTCGGGACGAAATCGCCGATGGTTTCCCGAGCGTCCGCGGACAGGCCAAGCTCAATGCGCATGAGTGCCGTGTTCGCCACCCTCTCGATCATGGCGCGCGTCTCGGCGCCAAGCTCGAACTCGACCGTGAAAAGTGCCACGCCTCCTCCTTCGCCTCGGTGATCTAGCCGCGTCTTGAACCGATGCTAGACCGCTTCCGGTCGAGTCACTCCGCGGCTCTGCTCGTGACCGGCAACGGCGGCACCTCGGGGGCGCCCGGACCCGGCTCCCTCAGCCGGTAGATCCAGAAGACCGGCAGCAGCACGATCGCCGCGGCGCCGAACGCGAGCGCGGTGACGCCGAGGAAGTCGAGCGCGAAGCCGCCGAGCAGCGCGAGGCCGGCGCCGAGGAGAGCGGCGACGAGGTCGTTCGCACCGAGGAGCTTGCCGCGCTCGGCCGGTGCCGTGCTGTCGGCGAGCTGGGCGGTCGCCGCGACGAACGAGACGTTCCAGCCGAGGCCGAGGCCGAAGAGCAGGACGCCCGTCATCCAGACGCCCTCGAACACCTGGATCCCCGCGCACGAGGCGGACATGACGATCAGGCCCGTCGCCAGGGCCCGGGTGCGGCCGACACGGTCGATCACCGGGCCGATCACCAGCACGAGCGCGTACATCCCGAGCACGTGCGCCCCGATGATCGGGAAGATCAGGTGCTGGGCGTGCTCGCGGTGGTCGACGACGACGTACCCGGTCAGGTTCATGACGGAGACCATCACCGCCATCGAGGCGAACCCTGCGAGGAGCGCCGGGATCACGCCCGGCCTGCGGACGATCTCGGCCAGCGGCGCCGCCGGTTGCGGCGGCCCGTCCTCGGCCGGCGAGATCAGCTCGGCGATGCGCTTCGGGTCGGGCCGCACGTTCAGGGCGAGCACCAGGGCGACGAGGGACAGGACGCCCGCGCCGAGCCACGGGATCGTCAGGACGCTCGCCTCGAGCTCGTCCTTCCCGGAGAAGATGGGGCTGAAGACGGCGGGCCCGAGGATCGCTCCGACGACGGCTCCGCTGAGCACGTAGGCGATCCCGCGCGCGCGGCGCTCGGGCGGGTACATGTCGCCGGCCGCGGTGCGGGTGAGCAGCGAGACGCCGCCCGAGGATCCGATCAGGGCGAAGCCGACGATCACCGGCACGGCCTGCTCGGTCGCAGTCCCGAGTGCGGTCAGCGCGCAGCCGGTGGCGCCGCCGAGGAACCCGACGGCGATGATCGGCACCCGGCCGAACCGGTCCATCGCCCATCCGGCCGGGAGGGCGGTCAGGGCGGAGGCTGTCAGGAAGATCGCCGGCCCGAGCCCGAGCAGCGCCTCGAAGCCGGTGACGAGCACGAAGGTCAGGGAGGAGACGGCGGCGACGAGCTGCAGCACCGCCGAGTTCACCGCCATCGTCGCCGCGAGCAGGATCGTGTTGCGGCGAATCGGCAGGTCGGCGGGGACCGCGCTCACCGGGAGATGATCGCAGCCGGGCCGAGGCCGGCCGCGGGTCCCTCCCGTGGGTCTTGGCGACGGCGGATCAGTCTCTGGAGAGCGCTCGCTCCACAGCGTCGCTCGTCTCCAGTTGTGCGCCAGCCGCGAGTGCGTCAGACACGTTGTTGCCGAGCAGCGACGTCACTCGGCTGAGGGCAGCTTCCCTAAGCTCGCGCTCGATCGGCTCGAGCTCGGCGTCGGCGTCATCGAGCAAGCGACCGCTCACCCCGAGCAGTTCAGCCGACCGCTGCGGCTCAGACTCGGAGATCGTCGCTGCTATGCCCTGAAGTGCATAAGCGACGTACTCCATCGAGCCGAGTCTCATCGTTGTTCGAAGCGCAGCCTCGAATGCTTCCCTTCCGGCATCCATACGACCCGAGCGGTAGTACGCGGCTCCGAGGTTCAAGAGGGCCGTCGACTCGCCCCAGACGTCTTCCACCTCCCGATGCAGTCTCAGGGATTCCTCAATGAATACCGTCGCGTTCGGAGCATCTCCCCTTCCCAGCGCGATGTATCCGAGATTGCTCAGCCCCACCGCAAGCGGGCGCCGGTCCTCCAAGGTCCGCAAGAGGTCGACGGCTTCCTCCTGACGTGCGATCGCTTTTTCGATGTCAAGACGTGCACTTGCGATCGTCGCGAGATTCGTGAGCGCCTTCGCCACGGTCAGCGCATCCCCGGTGGCCTGTGCCAACTCGAGCTCCTCTTCGGCGTGCGCGTCGGCTCCCTCGAAGTCGCCCTGGAGTCGCGCAAAGTTGGCTGCCGCGTTGAGCGCCTGGGCGCGCACGCCGGGAGGCGATTCCTTCGCTTCGAGTCCCCTGTCCAACCACATCCGTCCCTCGGCGACGTAGCCGCGGATCCGCCAGAACCACCAAAGGTCCGCCGCGCACTGGAGTAGGCGCGATCGGTCGCGCTGCTGCAAGTACTCGAGAGTCGCTCGGATGTTCGCGTAGTCGCGCTGCAGTACGCGGACCACGGATTCCTGATCCTTTCCGGTGAGACGACTCTCCGCATCCGTCACGAGCCTGATGAAGTGCTCGGCATGGGACTCGACAACCTGGTGCTGTTCTGAAGAGTCCACGAGGCGGTCGGCGGCATACTCGCGGATCGTCTCGAGCATCCAGTAGCGATCATCTGTGAAGCGCACGAGGCTCTTCTCGACAAGCGCTTGCAAGGTGTCGAGGTCGGCGTCTGCGACCTCTTCAGCAGCATCGAGCGTGCAGCCGCCGGCGAAGACGGAGAGGCGCGCGAAGAGGAGCTGCTCGACATCGGACAGCAGGTCGTAGCTCCACGCGATCGTCGCCCGCAGAGTCTGCTGGCGCTCGGGCAGGTCCCGCGCCCCGCCCGTCAGTAATGGAAGCCGTTGCTCCAGCCGCTCGAGAATCTGCGCGGACGAGAATGCCTTGGCTCGCGCGGCCGCGAGTTCGAGCGCGAGCGGCAGGTCGTCCAGTCGTCGGCAGATGTCGGCGACGGCCTCGTCGGCCGTGAAGTCCGGTCGGGCCGCCCGCGCTCGCGCCAGAAAGTACCCGACCCCTTCCTCGTGAACAAGCGGCTGCACCGGGTACTCCTGCTCACCCGTCACATGCAGCGGCTCCCTGCTCGTGATGAGGACGTCGAGCTTCGGGCACGAGACAAGTAGCGCCGCAACGTCCGCTGCTGCTTCGACGACATGCTCGAAGTTGTCGAAGAGGCAGAGCATCTCCTTGTCTTGGATCTGCTCGGCCAGGCCGTTCTTCGAGCCGACGACCTGCGCTGCGGTCGCAAGGACAAGCTTCGGGTCGCGCAGGGAAGCAAGCGGGATCCACCAAACGCCCTCCGAGTAGCTGTCCGAGACGAGACCGGCGGCCTGTACGGCGAGTCGCGTCTTGCCCATCCCCCCAGGCCCGGTAAGCGTGAGCAGGCGCGTGTCAAGAGAGACAAGGAGCGACGCGACCTCGGCGAGCTCCGCTTCTCTTCCAAGAAACGGCGTCGTCGGAACTGGGAGGTTGGTCCGGTACAAGCTCTTGAGCCTCGGAAACTCCCCTTCTCCGAGCTGGTAGACGCGCTCGGCCGCCGACAGGTCCTTCAGGCGGTGCTCCCCGAGGTCTTTGAGCTCCAGCTCGATCAGCTGCGCGGTGGACGAGGAGACCAGGACCTGTCCGCCGTGGCCGGCGGCCGCGATGCGGGCGGCACGGTGCACGTCCGGACCGACATACCCTTCCTCGGCGAGGAGCGGTGTGCCTGTGTGCATGCCGACCCGTACGTGGACGTTGCCCTGCGCGAGTGCTTCGGTGAGCGCATGCGCGGCCGCAATCGCCCCAGGCGCTGTCGGGAAGGCGAAGAAGAACGCGTCGCCCTGGGTGTCCACCTCGACGCCGCCCTCGCGCGCGCAGGCCTCCCGGATGACCCGTCGATGCTCGGCGAGGGCCTCGGCGTAGGCCTCTGGGCCGAGCTCGTGCAGCAGCCGCGTCGAGCCTTCTACGTCGGTGAAGAGGAAGGTGACAGTGCCGGTCGGAAGATCGTCGCGCACGTTCCGTGATCATCCGCCGGGACGGATCTCGCGTCCAGCGCCGGCCCCGTAACACCATGCCCGTCCCCATGCGCCCGCGAGAGAGGGAGAACAGAACCGGACCGCGATCCGGCAACCGGCCGCTTCATGTCGCGCGAGCAACGCATGAGCGTCGACTCCATCCTCGTAAGGGTTGTACTCGGGCATCGTGCTCGCCTCTGCGGGCCTCTTGGCGGTCTGCGCACGACACGCAGCGCGAGTCTGAACAGGACAAGCCCGAACGGCTCACCGAGGAAGAATGGCGCGAGCGTTAGGGGATAGACGACGATTAGCAGAATCGTGCGGGCTCCGAACGGGCCTCACCTTGACGCAAACGCTTGACGCACGAGTTCTCGCGGAGGTCTCGGAGGACCGAGAAAGCGCCTAGAATGGCCGCTCCGCCCTCTTAGCTCAGCTGGTAGAGCACCTCCATGGTAAGGAGGGGGTCGACGGTTCGAGTCCGTCAGAGGGCTTCACAAAAGGCCAGCAAATGGCCTTTTTGTTGCCCCAGCGGCGTACGTGCAGCGCTCGATCGTCCCTCAACCTGTCCCCAAGACCTGTCCCATCATCTCAGGAGCCCTGGAGTTTTGGCTTGAGCAAAGGCTTCTGACTTCATCGAGCACCTCCCTGAAAGGGAGGGCCTCCGAACGTGTTCAGCGGCCATCGCGACCGACGGCCCTGCTTCGCGGCGGTTCGCCAAAGCCGCTGAGGGCGATCCGCGCCATCACACATATCCCGATCCGTCGTTAGAGCGAGGACTTGAGCTCGGTCATTCCGAACATCACCGACCGGTACACCAGAGCCCTCGCTGAAGACCCCGGAGGCGGAAGCAGAGGACATGTGTACGCCAGGAACTAGGGGAGCCCCGATGCGAACGGCTCCCTAGCCGAACCAACCTTCGCATACGCAACTTCAAGTGGATCGGGAGCCGCGCAACGCGGGCTGGTGGGCGCTCACGCGAAACATCGCTCGTGCATGCGATGAGCCTTCCAACGACTCGGCAAGTCCTTGTCGAAACGACGAAGGAAGGAACTGAAATGTCAACGATCACCCAAGACAACCTCGAAGGACAACGGGCGCTGGTGACGGGCGCGACCTCGGGCATCGGTCGGGCGGTCGCGCTGCAACTGGCCCGGGACGGGGCGGAGGTCGTGGTTCACGGCCGCGACGTCGCGCGCGGCGCCGAGACGGTCCAGGAGATCACGGCCGCTGGCGGCAAGGCAAGCTTCGTTGCAGCCGACCTCGGCGACCTAGCCGACGTGGAGCGCTTGGCGCACGACGTCGGCGAGGTCGACATCCTGATCAACAACGCCGGGATCTCGGCTTTCGGCCCGACGGCAGAGTTCGATCCTGCCGTATTCGACAAGATGTTCGCGAGCAACGTTCGCGCGCCGTTCTTCCTCGTCGCGACGCTGGCTCCCGGGATGGCTGCGAGGGGCCGGGGCAGCATCGTCAGCCTCAGCAGCATGGCCGGCGGCGTCGGGCTCGTGGGCGGCGCAGCGTACGGCGCGACGAAGGCATCGCTCGAGGCGATGACGCGCGCCTGGGCCGCGGAGTACAGCGAGAGCGGGGTGCGCGTCAACGCGATCGCCCCAGGCCCCGTCTACACGCCGTCGCCGTCAGGTCCCGAGTTCATCACGGCGCTCGGAGAGACCACGCCTATGCACCGCGCTTCACAGCCCGAGGAGATCGCCGAGGTCATCGCCTTCCTCGCATCCCCCCGGGCGAGCTACATCACCGGCACCACCGTCGCCGCCGACGGCGGACGCAGAGCGATCTAACCGGAACCACAACCATCGATGCAAATCCCACCAGAGGAGGCAACCGTGACCAGTCAGTCGAACCAGTGGCCGGAACCGAATCGAGCGGAAACCGAGGCGATGGCAGCCACGGAGGTCGGCATGAGCCGTGAGCAAGCGAGATCGGGCGGATCGGGCGCCGGGGAACGGGACCGCAGGCGGGGCGACGCGGGTGATGGCCCGGAGCGAGTCGTGGTCGTGGGCGGCGGCTACGCGGGGCTCTTCGCCGCGAGGCGCGCCTCCCGAAGCCGGCGCGGCCGAGTCGAGGTGACGGTCGTCGACCCCGCGTCCGAGTGGGTGGAGCGGACCCGCCTGCACCAGGTCGCGGCCGGGGATGCGTCCGTAAAGCGGTGGCCGCTGGCAAGGCTCTTCCGTGGCACGGGGGTGAGCGTCGTCGGCGGCAGGGTCACGGAGATCGACCTGATGGGTGGGGCGGTGACCGTGGAGACCGGGACCGGGACCACGACGCGACTGCCGTTCGACCGGCTCGTGTACACCCTCGGGAGCACGGCCGACACGGGCCTCGTGCCGGGAGCGCGTGATCACGCCTTCGTCCTGGACAGCACTTCGACTGCCGAGGATCTGCGGAACGCGCTGCGGGCGGGGGTGGCCTCGTCCGGGTCTACGGGGACGCGCGTCGCGGTCGTCGGCGGTGGGCTCACCGGCGTCGAAGCGGCGACGGAGATCGCTGAGGCCTACCCCGAACTCTCCGTCACGCTCGTCACGGCTGGAGAGATCGCCGGGGGGCTCTCCGTGCGCGGCCGGGACTACCTGCTCCGGGCCATGGGACGTTTCAACGTGGAGCTCAGGGAGCGCACCGAGGTCGAGGAGGTCGAACGCGGAGCGGTCAGGACCGCCGGCGGCGAAACGATCCCGGCGGACGTGATCGTGTGGGCCGCAGGGTTCGCGGTGCCGGACCTCGCGCGCCGCTCCGGTCTCGCCACGGACGAGCAGGGAAGGGTGCTGGTGGACGCGTCGTTGCGCTCGGTTTCCCATCCGGAGGTGTTCGCGGCTGGTGACTCCGCCTGGCCGGTGAAGCCGGTGGGCGTCGGGGCGGTGCGGCCAAGCGCCTACACCTCGACCATCATGGGCGCCCAAGCCGGGACCAACGTCGCGCGGGAGCTCGCCGGGAAGTCGGTGAAGCCGCTGCGGTTCGGCTACCTGATGCAGTCCGTGAGCCTCGGGCGCAGGGACGGATTCGTGCAGTTCACCGATGGGAACGACAAGCCCCTGCGCATGGTGGCCACCGGCCGGGTGGCCGCGCGGATCAAGGAGTTCGTCGAGCGGCTCGTCGTCGTGGGCTCCCTGCGGCTCGAACGACTCCTGCCCGGCGCATTTGCCTGGCGGCCCGCACCCAAGTCCCCCGGGGCAGAACGATCCAGCTTGAACCAGAGTCATCGATGCAAATCCCCATCAAAGGAGCCAGCCATGAGCAGCCAGTCGAACCAGTCAGACACCGCGCTTTCGTCGACCCTGGAAGGCAACGGGCACACGCACGACACCGCTTGCACGGCTACGTGAAGCTCGCGCCCGGCGCGTGGGTCCCGCAAACAGGTAGCCCGCTGGCCTACGTACGCTCAACGTGGCGCGACGGGCAAAGTCTTTGAAGCCGCTGCTGGACGCCGGCGCCGATGTCGTGCTCGTCGAGGGCGCCGATCTCACCGAGCAGGCCGCCGACGCGATCGGCGACGCGCCAATCGAGGTGATTCTCGACGCGGTCGCCGGGGAGCCCGTCGCGCAGCTCGCGTCGCTCCTGAAGATCGGCGGCCAGATCATCAGCTACACCGCCCGCGCCCGTCAGTCCCGGTGGTCAAGGAGCTACGGCCCTGCACTGCGGGGCTAAGGAGCGGAGATGAGCCCGGGGAGCGCGGCGCGCGCTTCACGCAGAGGGTCGCCGTCGCCGCGGATCACCGAGTGGACGATCGCGCCGTCCAAGAGCATGAGCACGACCTGTGCTCTTTGCTCGGGGTCGGGCACGCCAATTTCGGTGAGCAGCGCAGCCAGTTCGCGGTGCATTCCGTCCTTGTGCGCGACAACCACCGGTGCTGCCGGGTGATCGTCGTCGGACAGGTCGAGTCTGGCGCTCACGTACGGGCAACCGATGAAGCTGCTCCCGAGGCGATCGGCAACGCCTGCGGCGTGGTCAAACATGGCAAGCAGCCGCTCGCGGGGCGGTATGTCCGCGGAGTCGCCGAGCAGCAACGCGCGGTACGTCAGGTCTTGTTCCGCCAGTGCCTCGGCAACGAGCTCGTCCTTACCGGAGAAGTGGCGATACAGCGACATCTTGCCCGCGCCCGCGCGCTCGGCGATCGCGGCCGGCGTGGCGGCGGCCAGGCCTCGCGTCGCGACGAGCTCCGCGGTGGCCTTCAGGATGCGCTGGCGTGCGTCCCTTGTACCTGCCATGTGGCTTATGATACCTTCAGGTCTCGTTCGACGATACCTTGAGGTCTCATAGCCATGGTTCAAGCAGTGGCAGCTCGACCGGATGTCCGGCATGACGAGGTTTGGGCGGCGCTCGCTGACCACCCGCGGGGGCGCCTACGCGGCCGGGGCCGCGAGCAGGAGCGACTCGGCCGGCTCCTGACCGACATTCGGTCGGGACGGAGCGGGGTTCTGGTCGTACGCGGCGAGGCGGGGATCGGCAAGACGGCCTTGCTCGAGCAGCTCGTCGAGGGGGCTTCGGGATGCGTGGTGGCGCGCGCGACGGGCGTGCAGGCTGACATGGAGCTCCCTTTCGCCGGGCTGCAGCAGTTGTTCGGGTCGATGCTCGGCTCACTCGAGCGGCTCCCCGATCCACAGCGTGACGCCGTGGAGGTGGCCTTCGGTCGGCGCTCGGGGCCGGCACCGGATCGGTACAAAGTGGGCCTGGCCGTGCTCGGGCTGTTGGCCGAGGCTGTCGAGCAAGGGCCGCTTGTGTGCGTCGTCGACGACGCTCAGTGGCTCGACCAGGCCTCCGCCCAGACACTGGCGTTCGTCGCGCGGCGGCTCCTGGCAGAGTCGGTCGCCCTGGTGTTCGCGGTGCGCGAGCCTAGCGAGGACGAGACTCTCGCGGGACTGCCCGAGCTCATCGTGGGCGGCCTGAACAACGAAGACGCGCACGCGCTGCTGGGCGTGGCGATCGCCGGCAGCGTCGAGCCTCGGGTGATCGAGCGGATCGTCGCCGAGACGCGCGGCAACCCGCTGGCATTGCTCGAGCTGCCGCGCGGACTGTCGCCGGCCGAGCTCGCGGGAGGCTTCGGCGTCGGCTCGGCGCAGCCGCTCTCCGCTCGCCTCGAGCAGAGCTTCCTCGGACGGGTGAGGTCAATGCCTGACCAGACGCAGCGGCTTCTGCTGCTTGCCGCTGCCGAGCCAGTCGGTGACCCGAGGCTGTTGATGCGGGCGGCGGAGCTAGTCGGGCTGGGCCTCGAGGCGGCCGTGCCGGCTGAGGCGGTGGGCTTGATCGAACTCGCTGCGCAGGTCCGGTTTCCTCACCCGCTCGTGCGTTCGGCTATCTATCGCGCCGCGCCGCTCGCCGAGAGGCAGGCGGTTCACCGCGCGCTGGGCGATGCCACCGATGCGCAGACAGATCCCGATCGCCGGACGTGGCACCGCGCGCAAGCTGCGCATGGAGCTGATGAAGATCTCGCCGCCGAGTTGGAGCGCTCGGCCGACCGGGCGCAGGCACGTGGCGGTCTGGCTGCAGCTGCCGCGTTCCTGGAGCGCGCGGCAGAGCTGACGCCCGACCGTGGCCTGCGCACGCAGCGAGCGTTGGCGGCGGCGCAAGCGAAGTACCTCGCCGGGTCGCCTCAGGCAGCGCTAACGCTCCTCGAAGGCGCGGCATCCACGCCAATGGATGCGCTGGAGGTCGCCTCGGCCCGGCGACTTCGTGGGCGGATCGCGTTGCACGTCGGTCGCAGCGGCGAAGGCGCGCCAGTCCTTCTTGATGCGGCGCAGCGGCTCGAATCGCTCGATCCGGGACTCGCGCGCGAAACCCACCTGGAAGCCATGCACGCGGCAGCCGTCGCTGGCCGGCTCGGCATGGGCATGCGGGACGCGGCCACCGCGGCGCGCAGCGCCCCGGCGGCCCCTGGGCCGCAGCGTGCCTCGGACGTGCTCCTCGATGGCCTCGCCGTCAGGTTCACGGATGGCATCCGCGCGGGCGCTCCGATCCTCAAGCTCGCACTGGCCGCGTTGCTCGACGGGAACGGGGACTACGAGGAGGACGTGCGCTGGCCATGGCTCGCGTGCCGCGTCGCGGCGGATGTGTTCGACGACGAGACCTGGCATCTGCTGGCCAGCCGATACGTACTGATCGCCCGCGGAGCGGGCGCTCTCGGCGTCTTGCCGATCGCCCTCATGCACCTCTCGCTGATGCACGTGTTCGAAGGGAATCTGGACACAGCGGCAGCGCTGGTCGAGGAAGTCGATTCCATCATCGACGCGACCGGCAGCCGCCGGATCAGCGTTCCGAAGCTGATGCTCGCCGCGTGTCGGGGTGACGAGGCCCGGGCATCGGCGCTGATAGACGAAGTCGAGCGTGAGGCGACCGCGCGCGGCCAGGGTTTTGTGCTCACCTTTGCCGAGCACGCCCGCGCTGTTCTCTATAACGGCTTGGGCCAGTACGCGGCGGCGCTCGAGAACGCGCAACGCGCGAGCGCGCAGGATGAGCTGCATGCCTCGGTCTGGTCGTTGCCGGAGCTGGTCGAGGCGGCCGCCCGCAGCGGGCAGCCCGAGCTGGCGGCTCACGCGCTCGAGCGCTTGCGCCAGCGGACGCAGGTTGCAGGGACCGAGTGGGCGCTCGGCATCGAGGCGCGCTGCGCAGCGCTGTTGAGCGACGACGCGATCGCCGAGGGCCTGTACCGCGAGGCGATCGAACGCCTAGGCCACTGTCGCGTCGCGCTCGACCTCGCTCGCGCGCATCTGCTGTACGGCGAGTGGTTGCGCCGACGCGGGCGCCGCATCGATGCGCGCGAGCAGCTCCGAACGGCGCGTGCGAGGTTTCTTGAAATGGGTGCCGAGGCGTTTGCGCAGCGCGCCATACGGGAGCTGCTAGCCACGGGCGAGACGGCCCGCAAACGAACCGTCGAGACGAGGGATGACCTCACCCCGCACGAGGCGAGGATCGCACGGATGGCACGCGATGGGGCATCTAACCAGGACATCGCCACACAGCTGTTCGTCAGCCGCAAGACGGTCGAGTACCACCTGCACAAGGTCTTCATCAAGCTCGGTATCAACACCCGCCACCAGCTCGAGCGCGCGCTTCCCGCGGGCTGAGCGCGCCTCCTCATCGCACGGCCTGCTCGCCAAACGCCATCGGAGGGCGATGCCCCGGTGCGAGCCGCCGCAGGGGCAATGTCGAGCCCCGGACCACGACTAGGGCGACCCCGATGCGAGCGTCGCCCTAGTCGCGCGAAGCTCTCGACGAGACGGCCGCACGACCGCACGAAGTCTCTTCGTCAACGGTCAAGCGGCCCAAATCAGAAGGGAGGCACCAAATGAATGGCCGACCGAACATCGTCCTAGTCCATGGCGCCTGGGCCGACGGGTCCAGCTGGAGCGGTGTGATCGAACGCCTCCAGGCAGACGGCTTCCAGGTGCGAGCGCCGCAGTTCCCCTTGAGCTCACTCGCTGACGACGTCGCGCGGCTGCGCCAGGTGCTCGAGTTCCAGGACGGGCCGACGATCGTCGCCGGACACTCTTACGGCGGCCAGGTCATCACCGCACTCGGATCGGATGCACCGAACGTCGTCGGGCTCGTGTACATCGCAGCGTTCGGGCTCGACGAGGGCGAGTCGCTTGGCGCCCTTCTCTCGCAGGGACCTGTGGCGCCGGCGCTCGCGCATCTGTTCACCGACTCGCGAGGCTTCGGCTGGCTCTCCGAGGACGACTTCGTCAGCCACTTCGCCGCCGACGTCGACCCGACACGCGCGCGCGTGCTGTACGCCGTCCAGCAAGCGCTCGCCTCCTCGGCTTTCACCGACGTCATGGGGGCTCCGGCCTGGAAGTCGCTGCCGTCCTGGTACCTCGTCGCTCAGAACGACGAGGCGATCCCGCCCGACGCCGAACGACAGTTCGCTGCGCGAATGGGAGCGACCACCGTCGAAATCCCATCGAGCCACGTCCCCATGGTCTCGCACCCAAACGAGGTCGCGGACCTAATCGAGAAGGCCGCCAATGCAGTCGGCGTGCCGGCGGCGACTCGATGAAACAGCAGTTGCACGCAAAACGAGTTAGGAGGAATAGCGAAGTGAACCAGCCAGGCAAACCCACGTCAGCCGCGGACGCCGAAAGCGTCCACCTTTCGAAAGTGAGACTTGCAGCCATCGCTGCAGCGGTATCCGCCATCGCGTTGGCGCTTGTGACTCTGGCCGACCGCCCCACCGCCACGGCGGCGAGGGCAACGCAGGCGAAACCGACTGTCGTTCTTGTACACGGCGCTTGGGCAAACAACGCCAGCTGGTCACAAGTGATCAAGCGTCTGCAGAGCGACGGTTACACGGTCGTCGCACCGCCGAACCCGCTGCAGAGTCTCAGTGGAGACGCGGAGACGATTGCGGGCCTCCTCCAGACGATTCCCGGCCCGATCGTCCTTGTCGGTCACTCCTACGGCGGCATGGTGATCTCGAACGCGGCCACCGGAAACGCGAACGTGAAGGCGCTCGTCTACATCAACGCCTTCATTCCGGATCAGGGCGAGTCTGCGCTCGGTCTCGCCTCCAGCCAACCCGGTTCGGTGCTGGGAGCGGGGCCGCCGGACACCGTGTTCAACTTCGTGCCGTTCCCCGGAGCGGCTCCGGGCGATGCGCTGCTGTATGTGAAGCCGAGCGTCTTCCTGCAAGGGTTCGCCAACGATCTGCCGGCGAAGCAGGGCGCAGTCCTCTGGGCGACGCAGGCGCCTGCGGTGTTTAGTGCTTTGACGGCGCCGTCAGGACCGCCGGCGTGGAAAACGATCCCGAGCTGGGATCTAGTTGGCACGATCGACAACGCGATTCCACCGTCGATCCAGCTGTTCATGGCGAACCGTGCGCACTCCCACATCACCGAAGTCAGTGCCGGTCACCTGTCGATGATCTCGCGGCCTGCCGCGGTCACAAAGGTGATCCTCGAAGCGGCACAGAGCGTGGCCGGGTAGACGGCCGCTCCCACTGCACTCCATCTACGGCGACGCTCACCGGATCGAGTGAGCGTCGCCGTTCGTCACACGCGCGCGATGCGGCAGCGAAGCGGCTCGGCGCACCCGTGATGGACACGACCGACGATCACCCGAGGAGGCAGCATGCACACCCAGACGAATGAGTCGGCGGCTGATGACCGTCTCGCGAACGTCGCCGTCCAGCTCAACGAGCTGCTCGAGCGCGGCGACATCTCTCGCGAGGCGTTCGCGGTCTATGCGGGAATGGCGGACGTCGCCCGGCGTCGATCCTGGACGGCAACGGTCACATGCACTCGACGACAGGGAAGACCCGCTGGGGCTAGGTTTTGGGGACAGGTTCGGGGCTTTCCGGGGCGGCTCAGGGTCCTTCGAGGAAAGCGTGCCGCAGGCGGAGAAACCGCGAAGTTGCAGGGAAAGCGCGCTACCAAGCACCTCTCTCGGATCACATAGCCGCGGAGCGCAGCCTCCATGGTAAGGAGGGGGTCGACGGTTCGAGTCCGTCAGAGGGCTTGCCTAAAGTGCCTGCAAATCGGCACTTGGTGTTGTCTGCCTGCCGAACACGCGGACACATTCCGGACATATCTGCTGTACGCGCGACGCACCGCGACGTCTCGCGGCTCCTTCCGACACGTCTTTAGCGACGCCCGCAACACGGCCTGGAACGTGCTCGAGGCACTCGATCGCGACCGTATCCTCGAAAAGTTCCTGCAAACAAGCGGTCGACGTTGCCCGAGCCGACGCGCCGCTGACTCTTTCCTTCACTAGGGAAGGACGAGTCAGGGATGCGCGTCCACGCAAAGGCACGCGCGAGCACGTTTTACCTGGAAAGCCCACAGTTTCACGGCCCCATGAGTGGACGCCCGTGCCCGCTCGTGCCCGAGCTGACGTACCCGTTTTGTACCCGGGTCAGAGACGCAGCGGCCCAAATTGCGGACGTGATCGAGCGCCTGGGCTCCCGCCGCCTTGCGCATCAACCGTACCCTCACTGAGTTCCGCTTAGCTGACCTGAGGCAACCTCACGAGGTTATGCGACGGTAGCGGGCCACCCAGCTGCTGCATGCGCCCGCCCGTCACCAGGTCACCGAGGTCGATTGCAAAGAAGCCGGCGGTGTCGAACAGCTCGGCGACCGCGGCCTTGGCCGCGGCGTCGTCGCCGGAGAGGAAGATCACCCGACGGCCGCCCGCGTCGTGGGGATCTGCGCCTAGGACGTCCGCCGCAAGCGTGTTGGCGGCCTTGATGAGCCGGGCGCCGGGGACGAGGTCGGCGACGATCTCGCTGGAGGTGCGGCCGCCGAGATCGACGTTCCACGCGTTTGTCGCGTCGATGACGGGCTGACCGTCCCATTTCAGCCCGCTGACCGCCGCCGGGACGCTGGTCCACGGCACTGCGATCGCGACGACTCCGGCGGCGGCCGCCGCCTCACGGACCGTGCCAGCCGATACTCCTGTGCCGAGATCGGCCACCAGCGGTGCCAACGATTCCGGGCCGCGGCTGTTCGCGATCACGACCTCCCGGCCGGCCCGCAGCGCCGTGCGAGCCAACGCCTGCCCAATGTTGCCGGCGCCGATGATCCCAATCGTCCCAGTCCCATCTGTCGCTGTCCGCTCTGATTCCACGTCCTCACCCTCCTTGGTCAACGGTTCGGTTTCCCCTGAATCACGCCTAGAACGGGTACGGAGCGAGGCTCCAGGCCGCCGTCGCGTACCAGACTCCGAAACCAAGGCTTGCCCCGCCCAAAGCGGGCGCGACGCCGCCGACCGCCGCGCGGGCGGGACGTGAGACGAGCATCGAGCCGAACCCGCTCGACAGCAGGCTCATCGAGACGGCGGTGAAGGCGGCGAGGAGGACGAGCGAGATGACCGCCAGGCCCGTCGAGCGAACCGACGCGAGGACGAGCACGCCGACGCCCGCGCTTCCCCCCACTCCGTGCATGAGCCCGACCGCAAAGGCTCCGCGCCGCGTCCGCGCTCCGTGCGCATGCGGGTGCGCATGGAAGCGCAGCTCCCCGCGATGCCAGCGGACGAGGAGGCGGAGCGCGAGATAGACGATCACCAAGCCAATCGCCGTCTCCGCCGCCTGCTGAACCGGCTGCGGCAGAAAGCGGTCGAAGACGAGGACCGGAAGCCCGAAGGCGAACAGCGTCGCGGCATGGCCGAGGCCCCAGGCAAGCCCGAGCTCCCCGGCCCGGCGAGCGGCGCGCTCCCGTCCGCCCGCAACGAGCGTCGTTACCGCAACGAGGTGATCCGGATCGGTCGCGTGGCGGAGTCCGAGCAGAACCGCGACAGCGAGAACGATCCAGATCGAAGCGCCGTCGGAAAAGGTCGCGATTCTCTCGTCGAGGCCGAACATCGGAGCTAATCCACGTAGGGCCCGTTGAAGACTGGAGCCTCTCCATACGGCTCCCCCGCCATGAGCAGGAAACGAGTTCCCGGTCTGGCATCGGTGGCCCTGATCTCATTGCCGTCACCGAGAAGGACGAGCTGCGGCGGCTTCGCCCGGCGCCGGTTGGCGCCGAACTCCGCCTCGCCTTCCAGCAGGTAGGCGAAGCCCTGGAACTCGGGCGGGACGGCTGTTGTGACCTCTCCGCCTGTCGGCAGCTCGACGTCGAGGATGAGCGCGGGGGTTCCGAGACGAACGGGAGAGCCCTCGCCCACCAGCACCCGGACCGTCGCGTCCCCTTCCTGCCGGACGGGGATCTGCTCCCGTTGCAGTACCTGTGCGCTCGGCTCGACCTGCTTGTCCTTCCGGGCGAGGTTCACCCAGAAGAGCACGCCTCGGAACTCGGCGTCGGTCTGGCCCTCCTCGAGCTCATCCGCACCGATCGCCTCCGCGTGCCATGCGCCTCGCCCGGTCCTGAGCGCCAGGAGGTCGCCTGCGGACAGTCGGGCTCGCTCCATCGCGCCGCCCGGCCCGGTGCTGTGGCCCGTGCTGGCCGACCCCTCGATGACGTACCAGAGGTTGTCGAACCCTCGGTGGGGATGCTTCGTTTCAACGTTCCTCATGTCCGCCAGCCGGAGGCGGCCTTCGTGGACGAGGACGAATGGATCGACCTGCTCGTACGGGATCGAGCGTGAAGGTAGGGCCTCCAGGACCGGAAACCCCATCATCCGGATCAACGCCGCGTCCTCGACGAGCACGGCTTCGCGTGCTGTCGCTTCAAGTTGCTCTGTCATGACTGCTCCTTTCGAGCCAACGCGTTGACGCGATCTGCGAACAGCGTCGGGTACTGGTCGATTTGTGATCGCAACTCGATCTCGCTGAGATCGATCGAGACGACGAGGGGCTCGGCGAGCGACTGGCCGTCGGCGGCGCGCAGGAAGATCCTGTGCTTGGTGGCAAGCCTGATGCCGGCGACGTCGTCGTAGTCGGAGACGTAGTGCGCCGCGTTCGTGCCGCCGCTGATCTCGACGTTGTAGTCGTGGCGGGCAAGGAGGCCGTCCTCGCCGACATACAGCGTCTGTTCGGTGCTGTGGGTGGCGAGGTAGCTCGGCCAGGAGACGCGCAGGCGCCGCCAGCGCTGCCCGTCTTCGTCCCACGGCTCCAGCTCACTCGTCTGGAATCCGGGCATCGTGAACGTGAACGGCTGCGTCAGGTATGTCCACATCGCCGTGCCCACGAAGTACGCAAGCTGGAGGGTGCTCCACGGCGTCTCGGGAGTGTGCCCGGCGAACGAGTCGCGCGGCTGGATGAGGGCCTCGAAGACGGTTCCGTCGTCGCTCTCGATCGCGACGCGCTCGGGCGTGAACGAGCTGTGTCGGTCGGCCGCGCCGAATGGACGGTGCGACACGCGCTCCTGGTGCAGGCTCGCCGTGACGACGACGTCGTCGAGGACTCCGGCCTGACCCTTGAGCTCCCAGAGCACGCCGCCCTGGATCAGGCGCGCCGAGACACTGTCGAGCTGGTTCCAGCGTTCCAGGCCGCCGTGGGCCTCGATCACGGTCTCGAGCAGATCACTCATCAAGACGACGATGCTCCTGAGAGCCACGGCGGCGTGTACGCGCCGACCTGATACAGGATCGCCGCCAGGTCGTCGCCGGCCCACTCCTCGACGATCATCCCGTCCGCAAGGCGGTAGACGTCGACAGCGTCCCATCGCACCCGGCGACCAGTCGGCTCGAGCCCGAGAAGGTTCCCCTCGTGCGTCGCCTCGACGACGTAGCGGACGGCGACGGTGTCGCCCGCCGCGACTACGTCCTGCTCCGTCGCGTGCAGGTCGGGCAGCGCACCGGAGAAGCCGCGCAGCATCTCCGTGACGTTCGCGACGCCCTCGACTGTCCCGAGCAGCCCGCCGTGCCACTTCACCTCGGGCGCGAGGTACTCGGATGCCAGGTCGGGATCGTGCTCGTTGAAGACCCGTTGCGTGTGCTCGCGGACGATCTCGGTGTTCGATTGGACTGCTGTCTCGCTCGCCATGAAAGCCTCCTTCGTCGATGAAAACTGCCGTCTCAGAACCCGACCGACTGTCGGATGAGGACGACGTGGATGCGGCCGGGGTCCTCCTGGTGGATCTCGAGGATCTTTCCGATGCGGCTGTTCAGCCCGTAGGCGGCATAGGCGCGGGCGTCTTCGAGCGGCAGGCTGTGCTCGACGATCCGCTCGTGCGCCGCTCCCAGGTCGGGGACGAGCTTCTGCGCACCGACGACGAAGATGACGTTGGCGGCGCCCCAGGCGTACGCGGCCAGCTGGCTACCGGAGGCCGAGGCTATGACGAGGGTTCCCTCGCTGGTGACGGCGTGGACGCTGCCGAGGGCGTAGTCGGCCTGGCCGGCGACCGCCTTCATGTCCGGCAGCTGCGTCGCGTAGTCGAGCGCCATCATCTTGTTGCGCGCCGAGTCGTACGGGCCGCCGTCGTTGATCGCCTCCGCGATGCCTGTCTCCTCGAGCGTTACCGAGGTGTTGGTCATCACGGACGAGCCTTCGGGGATGAGGGCGAGGACAGCCTTGCGCGCAGCGTCGAGGTCGTCCACGACCTCGACGCTGAATCCATGCTCTTCGAGCGCAACGACGGTCGCGGCGAGCGTCCGGTCGTCAGGGAGCTCAGTGAACCGGGGAGATGCGTCGGCGGTAATCGTCATGCGACCAGCGTGCATTCGCACGGCGGCGCTCGCGTCCGTGAGTCCCCGGCGGAATGCCCTAGTCGTCTGCCTGGTCCGGGCCGGTCAGCGAGGGCTTGGGCCGTACCGTTTGAGCCTGTATGGGTCTGTCACGCCGGAGGTCGCGGGTTCGAGTCCCGTCGCGCTCAACTCATCCGCCGGTATCGCCATACGCACAGCGGGATGAAGATCGCGAGCAGGCCGATGATCCAGGCGGCCGCTCCCGCGAGCGATCCCGGCACGCCACCGACGAGCGCGAAGGTGCGGGCAGCATCCGCGGTCAGCGTGACCGGGCTCGCCTCCGCGAACGGCTGCAGCCAGTCCGGCATAGTCGAGACCGGCACGAACACGGAGCTCGCGAACACGAGCGGGAAGAGCACCACGAAGCCCGCCGACTGCGCCGCCTCCGCGCCGCGCACCGTCAGCGCCACGAACGCGAAGATCCAGCTGAGGGCCAATCCGAACGCGCTGACGACCGCGACGCACGCGAGCGCGTTGAGCGGCCCGGCCTGGAAGCTGAAGCCGATGAGGTAGCCGACCATCGTCATCAGCCCGATGATCAGAACGTTGCGGACGAAGTCGGCCGCGGTGCGGCCGATCAGCACCGCCGAGCGTGCCATCGGCATCGAGCGGAAGCGGTCGATGACGCCGCGCTCGAGGTCCTCGGACAGGCCGACAGCGGTCTGCGTTGCGCGGAAGGCCACCGACTGCACGAAGATGCCCGGCAACAGGAAGTCGACGTACGTCACCCCGGGCGGAAGCGAGCCCGTGACCGCGCCGCCGAACACGTAGACGAACAGAAACACGAACATGATCGGCTGGATCGTCGAGAAGATCAACAACTGGGGCTGGCGAATGAAGTGGCGCAGGTTGCGCCCGGTGACCACGCGCGCGTCCGTGCCGGCTGAACGCAGCGCCCGCAGCGAGGGCCGATGCACAGGCGGGAACCTCCTCGCGCCGCGGTTGGCCGCGCTCGCCGGGCTCGTCGCCGCCGCCGGGCGGCTCATGCTCGCGGACGCATCCGGGCCGGCGCCGTCCTCGCTCTCCGGCGCGCCCGTAAGCCGCAGGAACACGTCGTCGAGCGTCGGGCGGCGCAACCCGAGGTCGCTCACCCCGATCCGCGCATTGCGCAGCGCCGAAGCGGCGTCCTCGATCAGCTCGAGACCATCGCGCGGCGCGGGAAGAGTGAGCCGGTTCAGGCGCTCCCCAGGTTGTGGATCGCCGCAGCCCACCCGGGCGAGCACGGACTGCGCCTCGTCGCGTTGAGCGGCGCTGGTCAGCTCGACCTCGAGGATCTGCCCGCCGACGCGATCCTTGAGCTCGTTGCCGGTCCCCTCCGCGATCACCTGCCCGTGATCGATCACAGCGATCCGCTGGGCGAGCTGGTCGGCCTCCTCGAGGTACTGGGTCGTCAGCATGACCGTCGTCCCTTCGCGGACGAGTTCGCGCACGACCGCCCAGATTTCGTTACGGCTGCGCGGATCGAGCCCGGCGGTGGGCTCGTCGAGAAACAGGATCCGAGGACGTGTGAGCAGGCTCGACGCGAGGTCGAGCCGGCGGCGCATCCCTCCGGAGTACGTGCGTGCCGGACGGTCGGCAGCGTCGGTGAGTTCGAAGCGCTCCAGCAGCTCGGCCGCCCGCCGGCGCGCCTTGTCCCTCGAAAGGCCGAACAGGCGGCCGAACATCTGGAGGTTCTCCCGTCCGGTGAGGATCTCGTCGACGGCAGCGAACTGTCCGGTAAGCCCGAGTAGCTCACGAACGGCCGCGGCCTCGTGCACCACATCACGCCCGAAGACCTCGGCGCGCCCGGCGTCCGGCGCGAGCAGGGTCGCGAGCATGCGAACGAGCGTGGTCTTCCCGGCTCCGTTCGGCCCGAGCAGTCCGAACACCGTCCCCTCCGCAACGTCGAGGTCGACACCCGCGAGCGCAATCGTCGCGCCGAAGCGCTTGGTCACACCCTCGACGTGGACGGCGGAAGCGGAGGAGCGGGCCGCAACCATCGGTGCTGCGTCCTCCGCGGCAGCGATCATCGGCTCAGGCGTCGCGGCGGACGAGCAGCGCGGCTGCGGCGGCGAAGAGGACGACGAGGTAGCCGGCGAAGACGGCGAGGCCGGCGCCGGAGGAGGGCAGGTCGGGCCCTGGGTTGACGGTGGTGAAGGCTGCCGCCGCGTTGGACGGCAGATAGCTGACGACGGTGTCGCCCCAGCCGCTGGGCAGCACGAGACCGAGGAGACCCGGCAGCAGCAGAAGGATGGCGACCAATGCCGCGATCGCGCCGGCGGTGTTGCGGACGATCGCACCGAGTGCGAGGCCGAGCAGCGCGACGCCGGCCAGGAAGCCCACGGAGCCGAGCACGGCCCGTAGCACGCCGGGGTCGGTCAAGGCCGCCCCGGTCCCGTCGCCGGACAGGATGGCCTGACCGGTGAAGAACGCCGTGAAGACCGCGACCAGCATCGGCACGCCGGTCACCACCGCGAGGACGCCCGCCTTGGCCCACAGCACCGGCAGCCGCTTCGGAACGGCAGCGAAGGTGGAGCGGATCACCCCGGTCGAGTACTCGGCGGTGATCACCAGGACACCGAGCACTCCGATCAAGAGCTGGGCGAGCGTCACCCCGGTCAGGCTGATGGCGACGGGGTCGGTGCCGAAGTCCGCGCCGTCCGGGCCGTCGTCCCTGGTGGTGATGGCACCGGTGCTGGTCAGCGCGGCGACGACGCCGAAGCCGACGACCACCACGACGGTGGCGAGCAGCGTGTACACGGTGGACCGAAGCGACCGGATCTTGATCCACTCGGAGACGATCACCCGCCACTGGGTGACCTTGAGCGCAGTTTCCCGCGTCTGAGGCTGAGCGAACGCGGCAGGGGGCGCGGAGAGAGTCCTCTGGCTCATGACGGTCCCTTTCCGGAGCGGTCCGCGGAAACGGATCCGCGGTACTCGACGGCGTGGTGCGTCATCTCCATAAACGCTTCCTCCAACGACGCCTCCCGGGTAGCGAGCTCGTGCAGGGCCAGCCCCGCCGTGGCGGCTCTGTCGCCGATCTGGTCCGAGGTGAGGCCGGTGACCTCCAACTCGCCCGGGGTGCTGCTGGCGACGGTGACGCCGTCGGCGAGCAGCAGTTCCCGCAGCTGGGTCGCCTGCGGGGAGCGGACCAGGACGCTTGCGCGGGTCGCCTGGTGGATGAAGTCCGCGACCGACAGGTCGGCGATGAGCCTGCCCAGGCCGACGACGACAAGGTGCTCGGCGGTGAGCGCCATCTCGCTCATCAGGTGCGAGGAGACGAAGACGGTCCGCCCTTCGGCTGCCAGGTCCTTGAGCAGGGTGCGGACCCAGAGGATGCCGTCCGGGTCGAGTCCGTTGACCGGCTCGTCCAGCGTGACCGTCTCCGGGTCGCCGAGCAGCGCCGCCGCGATGCCCAGCCGCTGGCCCATGCCTAGGGAGAAGCCGCCGACACGCTTGCGGGCCACCTCCCCGATGCCGACCAGCTCGACTACCTCGTCGACCCGACGGCGGGAGATGCCGGTCGTCGCCGCGATCGCAGTCAGGTGGTCGTGCGCCGACCGCCCGGGGTGGACCGCCCCCGCGTCCAGCAGCGCCCCGACCTCGTGCAGCGGTGCCGGCGAATCGACGTACCGGTGCCCGTTCACCCGCACGCTGCCGGCGCTGGGCCGGTCCAGGCCCAGGATTATCCGGATGGTCGTCGACTTCCCCGCGCCGTTCGGCCCGACGAAACCGGTGACGATCCCGGGCCGCACGGTGAACGTCAGGGAGTCGACGGCCAGCTTGTCGCCGTAGCGCCTGC
>CAWJYU010000006.1:0-19218 GCA_963847235.1 uncultured Actinomycetes bacterium
CGCGGAAACCGCACAAAGATTGTTAGCCTGGTTAACGACTTGGCTGCCACGCAAACCCACACGGACCTCGCGAACCGCCTCCGACCCGCGCTGCTCAAGCTCGCGCGCGAGCTCAGACGGGAGAGCCACGCCCTCGGCGTCACCGGCGGCCAGGTCACGCTGCTGATCCAGATCCAGCCGCAACCGGGGAATCGGGGTGAACGAGCTGGCGGCGCGGGAGCGGATCTCCGCCCCGGCGATGTCGAAGCACGTCGACGCGCCTCGAGGCAGCAGGTCTCGTCCGCCGAACCCAGGACGAGCGCGACGGCCGCCGTCAAGGCCTGTCGGTGACCGAGGAAGGCGAGCGGGTCCTGCGCTCCGTCAAGTCCCGGCGCACGGCCTGGCTCGCGGCCCGCCTGAAGCAGCTCGAGCCTGCGCAGCTCGAGGCGATCGACGCGGCGATCGAACCTCTCGTCCGGCTGCTCGGAGGACGAGTGACGGTCGCTTTCCGCCGCACCTTCGCAAGCCTGCGCAAGCACAGGAACTACCGGCTGTTCTTCACCGGACAGGTCGTCTCGCTCGTCGGAACCTGGATGCAGAACATCGCGCTCGCCTGGTACGTCGTCGAGCTCACGCACTCGGCCGTGGCTGTCGGCTTCCTCGCCTTCTGCCGGTTCGCGCCGTTCACGATCTTCGGCCTCATCTCGGGCGTCGTCGCGGACCGCTTCGACAACCGGCGGCTCGTGATGGTCACGCAGACAGCCTCGATGGTCGTCGCCCTTGCACTGACGGCGCTGGCGTTCTCCGGCGCGGAGATCGTCTGGCTCGCATACGCGCTGGCCGCAGCCGGCGGCACCGCACTTGTCTTCGATGCGCCGGGCCGCCACGCGCTGACGTTCCAGATGGTCGGCCGCCAGGAGCTGCCCAACGCGATCGCGCTCAACGCGAGCCTCTTCAACGGCTCGCGCATCATCGGCCCCGCGTTCGCAGGCGTCCTCGTCGCAGCATTCGGCGTCGGCGTCTGCTTCGCGATCAACGCTCTCAGCTTCCTGGCCGTGCTCACGAGCCTCTGGCTCATGCGCGTGAGCGAGCTCGTGAGGCTCGACCGGCCCAAGGAGCACCCGACGGTGCTGCGAAGCGTGCGGGAGGGGCTCTCCTACGCCCGCCACTCGCCCCACGTCCGGCTCGTGCTGGCCATGACGATGGTCGTGAGCACCGTCGGCTTCAACTTCCACGTGCTCGTCCCGGTGCTGACGTCGGAGACGCTCGAAGCCGGCCCGAAGACATTCGGCCTGCTCTCGGCATGCTTCGGCGCCGGCGCGTTCACCGGCGCGCTGCTCTCCGCGGCCCTCGGCCGCGCGAGCTGGAAGGCTCTCCTCCTCGGAGTCGGCGGCTTCAGCCTCTCACTGCTCGCTCTCGCTCCGCTCGACACCGTCGCCGCCTGCGCCGCGCTCCTCTACGTCGTCGGCGTCTGCTTCACCTTGTGGACGGCGAACAGCCAGTCGCTCCTTCAGCTGTCGGCGCCCGATCACCTCCGCGGCCGCGTCCTCAGCCTCTATCTCTTCGCGTTCGCGGGGCTTGCGCCGCTCGGCGGGCTCTTCACGGGCTGGCTCTCAGAGGTCGGCGGCACACAGCTCGCCTTCCTCGTCGCCGGCGTGACCGGGCTCGTGATGACGCTCGTGGCGCTGCGCGAGGTGTTCGGCCGGCATCACCGCGCCGTTCTTACACAGGCCTAACAACTCGGCGCGAAATCCTTTCAGAAGCACCACTCCTCCATCACGGCGGCTGGGAAGACTCCGATCAACGTCGCCAAGGAGGTACTCAGCAGTGACCAAGAAGACTCGACTCACGGTTCTCTCGCTCGCCGCGCTCCTCGCGCTGGCGATCGTGAGCGCCGCCGTCGCTCACCGTGTCGTCGTCATCAAGGGGACGCACAACGGTGAGACCCTGACCGGCACGGTCGGGAACGACAGGATTCACGCCCGCGGCGGTGACGACACCGTCAACGCCGGCGAAGGAAACGACCTCGTCTTCGGCCAGCGCGGCAACGACACTCTCAACGGTGAGGGCGGAAACGACCGCATGCGCGGCGGTGTCGGCACCGACACGATCAACGGCGGCGAGGGCAACGACGTCCTCCGCGGCCGCTGGGGCAACGACGTCGTGAACGGCGACAACGGCGACGACCGCATCTGGGTCGGCCGTGGCGCGGACGTCGAGAACGGCGGCGCCGGCAACGACCGGATGCACGCACTCGCCCGCGACCGCATGGTCGACACGATCGACTGCGGCGCCGGCGACAAGGACGTCGTCTGGCTCAACTCCAAGGAGTCCGACGTGCACGTCAACTGCGAGATCGTCAAGACCGTCACGACTTCGCACCCCGACGACGGGGAATAACAGCTCCTCTCTCTATCCCTCTCTCCACGACCCCGAGGCCCGCCCGCAAGGCGGGCTTCGTGGTTTCTGGGAGGGTTTGGCGGAATAGCGCTCGACACAGCCGGTATTTCGCCGAACCCTCCTAGGCGAGGTAGGACACGCGGTCGTCCGCGTCGACCCGCCTGGCGCCGTCACGCCGGACGAGGTATTCGAGGTGCGCCCGCGTCTCCGCGAGCGCAAAGCGCCGAAGAGTCGGAGGCAGCGGCTCCGGAAACAGCGTGAGCGAAATGTCGTAGGCGCTCACGGGCTCGCCGTCGAGCGCCTCCACCGTGCGGTCGAGCCGCTCCCTGTGGTGCGCGATCAGCTCGCGCGCCCTGCCGGCGGGATCCTCGATCGGGTCACCGTGGCCCGGCAGCGCGATCCTGGGGGCAAGCTCGGCGATGCGCTCCAGCGACGAGAGGTAGTCGGCGAGCGGATCGGGCCTGGAGTCCGGATACAGGCCCACGTTCGGGGTGATCGATCCGAGCAACGTGTCGCCGGCGACGAGGATCCCCTCGCGCAGCAGCGCGAGATGGCCGTCGGCGTGGCCGGGCAGGTGAAGCACCTCCCACCCGTCGAGCTCGTCCCCGGCCTCGAGGCGCTCGGGGTCGCGCACGAAGCGCACGAACCGCACGAACGCGCGACCCTCCTCGTAGAACGACTCGACATCCGCCTCCGGCGTGCCGTGAACGCGGAGGTAGTCGGGCATCCGCCCCTCTACACGGAGCTCTCCCCAGGTCCGGAGGCACTGGTCGTAGTCGACCGCGCCCTGGAACACCGGCGCGCCGGTCAGCTCGGCCACGTCGGCCGCGGCCCCGACGTGGTCGGGATGGAAATGGGTGATCGCGATTCGCTTCACCGGCGCCTCCAGGCGCTCCAGCGTCCGCGACCAGCGAGTCCCTGCATCGGGCAAGCCGAGGCCGGTGTCGACCACGGTCCAGCCGCCGTCGGAGGACGGCAGGAGGTAGCAGTGGACGTGGTCGATGCCCAGCGGCAGGGCGAACGTCTGGCGGCGGATTCCTCCCTCGAGCTCGACCATGTCCGTATTCAACTCCTCCACTCCGCTTTATGATCGTCGCCCCGTGGCACTCCTCACTGTCGAGAACGTGACGCGGCGTTTCGGCGGGATCGTTGCACTCGACGACGTGTCGCTCACTCTTGGAGGAGGGCACGATCGGCGGGCTCATCGGCCCGAACGGCGCCGGCAAGACGACGCTCTTCAACGTCGTCACCCGTCTGTACAAGGCCGATTCGGGTCGTGTCCTCCTCGAGGGGCGCGACCTGCTCCGCACTCGCCCCTACCGGGTCGTCCGATCGGGTGTCTCGCGGACGTTCCAGAACGTCGTGCTGTTCCCGACGATGACCGTGACCGAGAACGTCCTCGTCGGGGCGCACACGCGCATGCATCCGTTCGGCGAGCGCCAGGGCACGAAGATGGCGCGCGAGACGCTCGACTATCTGAACCTCGGTGCACACGCCGGGCGGCCGGCAGCCGGTCTGCCGTTCGGGACGCTCAAGCGCATCGAGCTTGCCCGGGCGCTCGTCTCGCGCCCGCGACTGCTCCTGCTCGACGAGCCCGCGGGCGGCCTCAACCACGAGGAGGTCGAAGAGCTCGGCTCGCTGATCCGGAAGCTGAGGAAGGACTTCGACCTCACGCTCCTGATCGTCGAGCATCACATGGCGCTCGTCATGAGCATCTGCGACCGAGTGCACGTCCTGAACTTCGGCCGGAAGATCGCCGAGGGGACGCCGAGCGAGGTCCAGAAGGATCCGGGCGTGATCGAGGCATATCTCGGAGGCGAGGATGCCGCTGCTTGAGCTGACGGACGTCTTCGCACGCTACGGCCCGATCCGCGCCCTGCACGGCGTCTCGCTGAAGGTCGACGAAGGCGAGGTGGTCGCCGTGCTGGGCGCCAACGGCGCCGGCAAGACGACGACGCTGCGCAGCATCTCCGGGATGACGCGGACCTCCGGCGAGATCACCTTCGACGGTCGCCGGATCGCCCGGAGGTCGACCGAATCGGTCGCGCGGCTCGGCATCGCGCATGTCCCGGAGGGCCGGGGTCTCTTTCCGGAGCTGACGGTCTGGGAGAACCTGCGGATGGGAGCCGTCGGCCGGCGCGGCAACTTCGCCGAGGCGGCCGAGCGGGTCGTCGGGTACTTCCCGTGGATCGAGCGGCGCCGCGATCAGGCGGCCGCCACGCTCAGCGGCGGCGAGCAGCAGATGCTCGCACTCGGCCGCGCGCTCGTCGGCCGCCCGCGCCTGCTCATGCTCGACGAGCCCTCGCTCGGGCTCGCGCCGACAGTCGTCCGCGAGCTGTTCGCGACCGTCCGACGTCTCAACGAGGACGACGGATTGACCGTGCTCGTCGTCGAGCAGAACGCGAGGATCGCGCTGGACGTCGCGGCCCGCGCCTACGTGCTCGAGGTCGGAAAGGTGGCGGTGGAGGGCACGAGCGACGAGCTCGCACGCCACGAAGCGCGTCAGGAAGAGCTACCTCGGCTACTGATGGCGGCCTTCCTCCAACAGGTCGTCAGCGGGCTCGCGCAGGGAGCGATCTTCGCCAGCCTCGCGCTCGCGCTCGTTCTCATCTACCGGTCGACGGACGTCCTCAACTTCGCGCAGGGCGAGATGGCGACGTTCACGACCTTCGTGGCCTGGTCGCTGATGAACCAGGGCCTGTCGTACTGGCCGGCCTTCGCGCTCACCCTCGTGCATCGCCTTTGTCGGCGGTGCCGCCGTCGAGCGGACGATCATCCGGCCGGTCGAGCACCGACCCGAGATCGTGATCGTGATCGTCACGATCGGGTTACTCATCGCGCTCAACGGCCTGACCGGCTGGATCTGGGGCGCCGAGGTGAAGGCATTCGACAGTCCGTTCCCGAACGAGACGACCGAGATCGCCGGCGTCGTGATCTCGTACCAGGACCTCGGCGTGCTCGGCGTCTGCCTGGCGACCGTCTTCGTGCTCTGGGCATTCTTCCGCTTCACGACGCTCGGTCTCGTCATGCGCGCCGTCGCGAACAGCCAGGAGGCGAGCCGGCTGATGGGTGTCCGCGTCGGCTGGATGCTCGCGCTCGGCTGGGGCCTGGCCGCCTCGCTCGGCGCCGTCGCCGGAATGATGGCCGCGCCGACCGCCTTCCTCGACCCCAACCTGATGCTGGTGATCCTGATCTACTCGTTCGCCGCCGCCGTGCTCGGCGGGATCGACAGCCCGGTCGGCGCGGTCGTCGGCGGGCTGACGCTCGGCGTGCTGATCAACGTGCTCGGGACCTATGTCGACTTCATCGGCGGCGAGCTGCGGCTGCCGGCGGCGTTGACGGTGCTGCTGCTCGTGCTGCTCGTCCGGCCGCAGGGCCTGTTCGGCCACCGAGTGGTGAGGCGGGTCTGATGGCCAACTGGCGCACGCTTCTACGCAAGTCGATTGCCCCGGCGCTCTTCGCCCTCGCCGTCGTCGTGGTCGCGCTCCTGCCCAGGTTCATGGGTGAGTTCCGGCTGCTCCAGTTCACGCTGGTCGCGATCTACGTGATCGCTCTCCTCGGGCTCAACATCCTCACGGGCTACAGCGGTCAGATCTCGCTCGGCCACGGCGCGTTCGTCGGAGTGGGCGCCTACGTGGCCGCCCTTCTGTCACTCGGACGCCCGGGCCTCGAGCTGTACATGCTCGACCCGCCGGACTGGATCCCGATCGGCGACGGGATGCGACCGGTGTTCACGATCCCGATCGCCGCGCTCGTCACCGGCGTTGTCGGCTTCATCATCGGCATCCCGGCGCTGCGGCTCGGAGGCATCTCGCTGGCGCTCGCCACGCTCGCGATCGCGGTCTCGTTTCCGATCCTGATGAAGCGCTTCGCGGAGGTCACCGGCGGTGGCGGCGGGCTCAACCTGAACCTCCCGGAGACGCCGTTCGGGTGGGACATCTCCATTCGCCACTGGCTCTACTACGAAGCCTGGGTCACGGCCGGAATCCTGTTCCTGCTCGCCTGGCTGCTGGTTCGGGGCCGGATCGGGAGGGCGTGGCGCTCGATCCGAGACGGTGAGGTCGCGGCGGTCTCCGCCGGCGTCAACCCGGCGCTCTACAAGACGTTCGCCTTCGGCGTGTCGTCCTTCTATGCGGGCGCGGCGGGTGCGCTCTTCGCGATCGAGACTGCGTACGTCAACCCCGACACCTTCCCCGTCTCCCTCTCGATCCTGCTCCTCGCGGCCGCCGTCATCGGCGGCCTAGGCTCGCTCGCCGGGGTCGTCTTCGGGGCGCTCCTCTTCGAGTTTCTCCCGATCTACGCGCAGGAGCCGCCGGCCTTCGATCTCAGCCTCGCCGACCAGGCTCCGGCGGTCGTCTTCGGGGTGTTCCTGATCGTGATCATGCTGCTGCTTCCGGGCGGCGTCGCCGGCCTTTTCCGCGCGCTGGCCAACGTCGTGCGCGGCGGAAGATTGCGCCGCGCCGCGCCTCCGGGCGCCTGAAAAACGTTAACGTCGGTGACCATGGCAACCCGGACACCGGCGACGAGGCGACGAGATTCGGAACGGGCGCGCCTGCGGGAGCGGCGCCGCGGGGAGCTCCTCGACGTCGCGGACGAGGTCATCCAGCGCGACGGACCTCAGGTGTCGATGGACGAGATCGCCTCCGAGGCGGGGATCACGAAGCCCGTGCTCTATCGACACTTCGGCGACAAGGACGGCCTCTACACCGCGCTCACGGAGCGATACATCGCCGAGCTCGTGGTCGCCCTCCGGTCGGCTGTCGATGCGCCCGATCCGCGCAGCCGCCTCGCCGCGACGATCGATGCGTACCTCTCGTACGTCGAGCGGGAGCCCGAGCGCTATCGGTTCCTGCTCCACGCGAGTGAGCAGCCACGGACCGCTCCGCTGATGACGGAGTTCCGCCATCGCCACGTCGCCAACTGCGCGTTCGCCGCCGTCGAGAACATCCAGCGCGCCGGTCTGGATCCCGGGTTCGCCAAGCCGTGGGCCGAGTGCGTGATCGGGATGGTCCGTGCCGCAGGAACGTCGTGGCTGGAGAGCCGGTCGATGCCACGAGCCCAGCTCGTCGAGTACCTGACGACGATTCTCTGGGACGGCTTCTCCGCACTCCGCCAGGCAGCCGCCGAAAAGTAATCCAGCTTGGCGTTACCCTGAGTAACCCTATGTACTAGGCTTCCCAATCAAACTGTGGCGGCGTTAGGGAGGAGAATCGTATGAAGAAGGTGCTGGTGACGGTCGTTGCGCTCGGCGCGGGGTTGAGTCTGGGTCTGCCGGGAGCGCTCGCGCGACCGCACGCTGGGACCACGACACAGGCAGTTCCGGGAATCACGAGCCGAGCGATCACGATCGGCGGGACGTTCCCGTTCAGCGGGCCTGTGTCGTCGTATGCCCCGATCGAAGCCGGGTTGCAGACGTACTTCAAGTACGTCAACGCCCGGAGGGGTCCGGACGGAAAGCGCGGCATCTACGGCCGCGGAATCATCTTCAAGACGTACGACGACGGGTACAACCCGGCGCAGGCCGTCCAGCTGCACAACAAGCTGGTGCTCCAGGACAAGGTCTTCGCAATCGTCGGAACTCTCGGCACGGAGAACAACATTGCGATCCGACCGATGCTCAACCAGAGGAAGGTCCCGCAGAGTCCTCGTCTCGACGGGCGCGAGCTACTGGGGCACGCAGTACAAGGCATGGCCCTGGACGTCGGGGTGGCAGACCGACTACGTCGCCGAGGGCCGCATCTACGCCCGCTGGCTCCGGGCGAACCGGCCGAACGGGCGGATCGCGATCCTGTACCAGAACGACGACTACGGGAAGGACTACCTGCGGGGTCTGAAGCAGGGGCTCGGGTCAAGGTCGAACTTGATCGTCTCCGAGCTCGGGTACGAGGTCACGGACACGAACTACGCGTCGCAGATCTCCCGCCAGAAGGCGACGAGTGCGACGACGTGGATCCTGTTCACGACCGCGGGAACCCCGACCGTCCGCGCACTCGGGACGGCCCGGCAGCTTGCCTGGAAGCCCGACCAGATCGTGCTCAACTCGGTCGCCGCGACCGACGGCGTCATGGCCGCGGCCGCTCGGACCGTTGGTCAGGAGTTCCTCAACGGGACGATCAGCACGGGGTACTCTGAAGAACAACACGAACCCCAAGTACCGCTCGGGACCCGGCCGATCAAGGCCTACCGCAACATCATGTCCAAGTACGGGCCGGAGAACATCGACATCCGGAACAGCTTCTACTACTACGGCATCGCGAAGGGGCACGACTTCGTGAAGCTGATGTACCGGGCTGGGAAGAACCCGACCCGCGCGTCGCTGATGGCGGCGACCGCCAACATGAACTGGGTCAACCCCTACGCTCTGCCCGGGGTCAAGGTCAAGACCACGAAGACCGACCGTTTCCCGATCTCCCAGGGGAAGGTCGTTCGTTACAACAACGGCACGTGGTCGGAGATCAGCGCCCTCTACCAGGGCCGCTGACCGCTCGAACCGAGGAACGTCGACGGGGCCGCACCTGCGGCCCCGTCGTACGTAGAAGACCCGGTACGTGGATCTGACGCTCACTCCCGAGCAGGAGCTGATCCGCAGCTCGGCGCGTGAGTTCGTCGACCGCGAGCTCGCGCCCCACGTGCGCGACTGGGACCGCGACGAGACGATGGACCGGGAGATCGTCGCGAAGCTGGCCGAGGTCGGTTTCCTCGCCGGCTGGGAGCTCGACACGGTCTCGTACTGCCTCGTGATGGAGGAGCTCGGCCGGGTCGACTCCTCCGTGCGCGGAATCGTCTCCGTCAACGTGGGGCTCGTCGGCAAGACGATCCTCCAGTGGGGTACCGAGGAGCAGAAGGCGGAGTGGGTGCCGCGTCTCGGCACGGGCGAGGTGCTCGGCTGCTACGCGCTGACGGAGCCGGGAGCGGGGTCCGACCCCGGCGGGCTCGCGACGACCGCGGAGCGCGACGGCGACTCGTGGTCGCTCACCGGCTCGAAGATCTTCATCACGCTCGGCACCTGGGCCGGGCTGGCGCTCGTCTTCGCGCGCACCGGCGAGAAGATCACGTGCTTCCTCGTACCGACCGACTCGCCCGGCTTCTCGGCGCACCAGATCAAGGGCAAGCTCGGGCTGCGGGCCCAGGACACCGGAGAGCTGACGCTCGACGGCGTGCGGGTTCCCGCCGAGAACGTCCTCGGAGAAGAGGGAGCCGGGATGAAGGTGGCGCTCTCTGCGCTGGACAACGGCCGGATCTCCCTCGCGGCCGGCTGCGTCGGCATCGGCCAGGGCTGCCTCGAGGCGTGTCTTGCCTATGCCGGCGAGCGCCACCAGTTCGGACGTCCGATCGCGTCGTTCCAGCTCGTGCAGGAGCTGCTCGCGGAGATCGCGGTCGAGACGGAGGCCGCGCGACTGCTCACCTGGAAGGCCGCTTTGGCCGCCGACGCCGGGACCAGGCACACGCTCGAGTCGTCGATCGCCAAGTACTACGCGAGCGAGGCAGCGGTCCGGTCCGCGAACGCTGCTGTTCAGGTGCACGGCGGCTACGGCTACGTTGACGAGTTCCCGGTCGGGAAGTACCTCCGGGATGCTCGCGTCACGACGCTCTACGAGGGAACGAGCCAGATCCAGAAACTGATCATCGGTCGCCAACTGACAGGAGAGAACGCCTTTGTCTGACGCAGTCATCGTCTCGGCAGCGCGAACCCCGATCGGGCGGGCCCGGAAAGGCTCGCTCGTGGACGCCCGGCCGGACGATCTCGCGGCCTTCGCAATCGATGCCGCGCTGAAGCAGGTGCCGGAGCTCGATCGCGGGGACATCGTCGACGTCATGCTCGGGTGCGGGTTCCCGGAGCAGAAGCAGGGCATGAACCTCGCCAGGCGTGCGGCGCTCCTCGCGGACCTACCGGCGAGCGTGCCCGGGACGACGGTGAACAGGTTCTGCGCCTCCTCGCTGCAGACGATCCGGATGGCGTTCCACGCGATCAGGGCCGGCGAGGGCGACGCGTTCGTCGCGGGCGGAGTCGAGTCGATCACGCAGGTCGACGGCTACCCGAAGGACGCCGAGGAGCTGCACCCCAAGCTGTTCGGCGACGACGCGCCGATCGCGAACGTCTACATCCCGATGGGGATGACCGCGGAGAACGTCGCCGAGCGGTGGGACGTCTCGCGGGAGGACATGGATCGCTACGCGCAGCGCTCGCAGGAGCGGGCGGTGGCCGCGCAGGACAGCGGGTTCTTCGCCCGCGAGCTCACTCCCTGGAACGGCGTGTCCGCGGACGACGGGCCGCGCCGCGGCTCGACGCTCGAGAAGCTCGCGGAGCTCGAGCCGGCCTTCCGGCCGGGCGGCAGGGTGACGGCCGGAAACTCGTGCCCGCTGAACGACGGCGCGGCGGCGGTCGTCGTCACCAGCGAGGAGAAGGCGCGGGAGCTCGGTGTCCAGCCGCGCGCCAGGATCATCGCTTCGGCGGTCTCGGGCGTCGAGCCGGAGATCATGGGCGTCGGCCCGATCGGCGCCGTTCGCCGAGTGCTCGAGCAGGCGGGGATGACGATCGACGACGTCGACGTCGTGGAGCTGAACGAGGCGTTCGCCGCCCAGGTGCTCCCGGTCAGTCGCGAGCTCGGCATCGATCCGTTCGGCGAGAAGCTGAACCCCCACGGCGGCGCAATCGCGCTGGGGCATCCCTACGGGATGACCGGGGCGCGAATCATGTGCACGCTGCTGAACGATCTCGACACCCTCGACGGAACGATCGGGCTCGAGACGATGTGCGTCGGCGGCGGGCAGGGGATGGCGATGCTTGTCGAGCGGCTGTGAAAGCCCTCGTCGACGACGCAGCACTCGCCGAGTCCAGGGCGTTCAACGAGGACCTCCGGCTCCGCCTCGCGCAGACGCCTCCGGTGCACACGCTTCCGCCGGAGGTCGTCCGGCAGGGGAGGCGCGACGGCAAGAGCGTGTTTCCGCCGCTCGAGTTCGTGCCGCAGGCCAGGGACATGACCATCCCGACCAGGAACGGCGAGATTCGGCTGCGCGTGCTGGCACCCGAGCGTGAAGCCGCGGGCGTCTACCTGCACATTCACGGCGGCGGTTGGGTGCTCGGCGAGTGCGACGAGCAGGACGTCCGGCTGTGGTCACTGGTCGAGGCCACCGGCCTGTGCGCGGTCAGCGTCGGTTACCGCCTGGCACCGGAGCATCCGTATCCCGCGGCTCCGGACGACTGCGAGGACGCCGCGCTCTGGTTACTCGAGAACGGGCCGCTTGAGCTCGGCGTGCCCGAGCTGTTCACGATCGGCGGCGAGTCGGCAGGCGCGCATCTCTCCGTGACGACCCTGCTCCGGCTCCGGGACCGCCACGGGATCACGGGTGCGTTCCGCGCGGCGAACCTCGTCTACGGCGGCTATGACCTCACTGCGACGCCGAGCCAGCGCAACTGGGGCGATCGCGAGTACATCCTGTCGACGCCGTCGATGAGGTGGTTCGCACGAGCCTTCGTCGGCGACCGGAGCTTCGAGGAGCTGCGCGACCCCGACATCTCGCCCCTCTACGCCGAGCTGCACGACTTGCCGCCCGCGTACTTCTCGGTGGGCGACCTCGACCCGCTGCTCGACGACTCGCTGTTCATGTCGATGCGCTGGCGCGCCGCCGGAAACGAGTCAGAGCTGCGGGTCTGGCCGGAGTGCGTCCACGCATTTCTCGCGTTCCCGCTCTCCCTCGCCCGCCGGGCACACGAGGAGCAGCACGACTTCCTGCGACGCAGGATCTCCGACTAGCCGATCACAGCTTGAGTCTGTGTGACCTGCGCGACGCGTCGCTCCTGCGCGTCATAGACGTCCGTCTGGACGACGATGAAGCTCCGGCCGACGTGGAGCGGGCGGGTCACGCCCTCCAGCCGACCTTCACGCACGGCGCGGAAGAAGTTCGTCTTCGACTCGACGGTCGCCGTCGTCCCTCCGCCGTCCGGAAGGTTGAGGAAGGCGGAGACGCCGCCCAGCGTGTCGGCGAACGCCATCAGCGCCCCGCCGTGGAGGACGCCGGCTGCGGTGCACTTCTCGGGTGCCCAGTCCATCCCGCCGCGCACCTCTTCCGGCTCGGCCGCCGACACCTCGATTCCGAGGTGCCCGGCGAACGGGATCATCTCTCCCAGCTCTTGCATGAGAGGGGAGGTTACGCGGCGGCCGGACGCTGCTGGGCTTTCGCCTCGCCGCGAAAGACGGCCTCGAGCGAGTTGCCGTCGAAGTCGAACACCCGAGCGGCGTAGTACGCGTCGTTGTACTCGGGCCGCACCCCGGGCTCCCAGTCCGACCGTGCGCCTGCCGCGATCGCCGTGCCGTAGAACGCGTGCACGACACCGACGTCGTCGGCCGTCAGGGCGATCTCGAGTCGGCCGGCGAGCTCGGACTCGACGAGCCAGAGGGAGCTGGGCTCCCCGGGACGGCCGAAGTAGGCACGATGCTCATCGGGCCAGTCGAGCAAGAGGACGAGCCCGAGGGGTGCAAGCGTCTCCTCGTAGAACGGCTTGCTCGCCGAGTAGTTCCGGACGAAGACGGTGAGGTGGTCGAGCTCCACGCGCTGGAGAGAATAGAACGATCGTACTATTCTGTCAAGCCTTCGGGCTATAATGCGTCTCGTGGTCACCACTGGAAATCAGACGACCGTGCTGAAAACAAAGGGCGAGCGTACCCGGCACGCGATCCTCACGCGCGCCGCCGAGCTCGCGACCCAGGAAGGCCTCGAGCCGCTCTCCATCGGCCGGCTCGCCGAGGCGGCCCAGCTGAGCAAGAGCGGCCTCTTCGCGCATTTCGGCTCGAAGGAGGAGCTCCAGCTCGCCACGGTCGACCACGCCGCGGCGCTCTTTCGCGAGGAGGTCATCGATCCCGCCCGCGAGGCGCCCAAGGGGCTGCCTCGGGTCTGGGCCCTGTGCGACCACATGGTCGACTACGCCGAGCGCCAGGTGTTCCCCGGCGGCTGCTTCTTCGCCGCGACCTCGGCCGAGTTCAACCACCGGCCCGGCCCGGTGCGCGACCGCATCGAGGCGATGATCCGGTCGTGGCTCTCGTACCTCGAGCACGCCGTCGAGCAGGGGCAGGCCGCCGGCGAGCTGAGCCGGGAGACGAGCGCGCGGACGATCGCGTTCCAGCTCGACGCCTTCGCGCAGGCGGCCAACTCGCAGTTCCAGCTCTTCCGCGACCCGACGGTCTTCGACGAGGCGCGCCGCGCGATCCGAGAGCGTCTCGAGAGCCTGCGCCCGGCGTGACGGGCTCGTTCAAGCGGGCCTGAACTCGCTCCAGAGCTCTTCCATCGTCCGCAACCGGTTGACTCGGTGCGCGAGGTCGGACGGCGAGGTGTTGACGGCGCGAACGACCCAGTCGTCACCGACGTCGAGGACGTTGATACAGCCTGGCGACTGCTCGAAGTTGCCGAGAAATGCGCGGCCTCCCGTGAGTGCGTAGGAGAGGATCGCGCGGTTGACCCCGCCGTGGAGCACCGCAAGGACCACGTCCCAGTCGGTGTCGGCGAGCAGCCGGTCGACGGCAGGGATCACCCTGTCGAGAAGCGAGCCCACCGACTCGCCGCCGAGGAACGTCGCCTCCTCCGGGACGACGTCCCGCCAGGCCTCGACGAAGGTGCGCTCGAGGTCGTCCTCTGGGATGTCACCGAGCCGACCCGACTCGATCTCGCGTAGCTCCGGCCAGGACTCGATCTCCGCGTCCGGAGCCACGATGCGCGCCGTCTCGACCGTCCGCGGCAGGCCGCTCGTGATCACGCGGTCGAAGGAAATCCCGTCCAGGACGGCGGCCGCCGCTATGACCTCCTCACGGCCCCCGGACGTCAGTGGGACGTCGTGAGGCGGGAGCGGCCGGCCCTGGTCGAAGTACGCCACCCGTCCGTGGCGCATGAGATAGATGCGGCGCCTCACTCGTACTTTTCGAGGTAGGCGGGGTTGGAGACGCGAAGCTTCCCGGCGACGTGCGCCTTCAGGAGCGCGTGCAGGCCCTCGTCGACGCCGCCCGCCCGGATCTGCCGCGCGAGCTCGCGCAGCTCGTCCTCGCCGATGTCGTCTTCTCCGGCCTCGAGCTCGCGGCGGGCGATGCCGAGCGCGTTCATCGCCACGAGCGTCCGGAACTTCAGGCGGTGGTCGTCGAGTGTCGGGAGCAGCTCTCCCGAGAGGAACTCGAACACCGCCTCGATCAGCTCGGGTGCGGCGGGGCGATCAGGCATGTTCGATCAGGTCGAGGAGCTCGTACTCCATCTCGGCGGCCATCCTGCCGAGCACCGCGTACTCGACGCTGCGGTCGAGGCCGGTCAGGTGGCGCCTGCACTGCGTGAGGCACCCGACGCCCCACTTGACGTTGCCGAGGACCTCCCACCAGTAGAGCTCCTCCTCGGAGATCGAGCGGCCCGTCAGCTCGGCGTACCGCTCGAGGTACGGCCCGACCTCGCCCACTCCGCCCAGCCGCCGGTCGTCAACGCCGAAGCGCCAGGCGCGGACGAGCGGCCACGCGACGTCCTCGCGCGGGTCGGAGAGGTGCGCGAACTCCCAGTCCAGGATGGAGACGAGGCCACGCTCGGAGACGACGACGTTGCCGAGCCGGAAGTCGCCGTGGGCGACGACGTCGGGAAGCGGCTCGGGCCGGTGCTCCCGCAGCCACCAGAGCCCGTACTCGAGCGCCGGGTGAGGGTCGCCGACCGAGTCCAGCTCGTGCTCGAAGCGCGTGACGATGTCGGCAGAGCGGAGGAAGGGCAGGCGCTCCGGCGGAATCGCGTGGATCTTCACAAGCTCGTCGGCGAGCTGGATCTCGAGGCCCGCGGGCGGATCACGGACGATCCGCCTGCCGATCGTCTCGCCCTCGACGAACTCCATGGCGAAGGCCTCGCGCCCGCCGAGCTCGCCGAGGTAGGCGACAGGATGCGGCACCCTGACGCCGGCCGCCTCAGCGGCCTGGAGCACCTCGAACTCGTGCTCCAGCGACAGCGTCGCCTCGTGGATCACGCCGCCGAGCGCCCGCCGAACGAGCAGATCGCCTTCGTCCGTCTCGACCGCCCAGGCCTCCTTGGACGCACCGCCGGGCAGGAGGTGCATGGCCTCGACGCGACGCCCGAGCCGCGCCTCGAGCTCGCCTGCCCAGGGGGCAGGGCCGTTCAAGCCGATTGGCCTCCGTCGACGACGAGGGTGTGGCCGGTCACGTACGCCGAGGCGTCCGAGGCGAGGAAGACGACCGGTCCCTTCAGGTCGTTCGGCCCGCCGAAGCGGCGGAGCGGCACGGACTCCACCAGCTTGTCGCCGTGGCGCTCGAGCACGAAGTTGGCCATGTCCGACGGAAACCAGCCGGGCGCGATCGCGTTGACGCGAATCCCGTGATCGGCCCACTTGCACGCGAGGTCTCGAGTGAACGCGATCACGCCTCCCTTCGTTGCGTGGTAGACGACCGAGTTCGTGATCTCGCCCGGGGACCCGTGCAATCCGGCAACCGAGGCGATGTTGACGATCGATCCTCCGTCGCCGTCGATCATCGCCCTCCCGGCGGCCTGCGAAAAGAGAAAGACGCCGGTCAGGTTGACGTCGACGACCTTCTGCCAGCCCTCGAGCGGCATCTCCTCCGGAGTCGCTCCCCAGACCGTGCCGGCGTTGTTGACGAGCACGTCCACGGTCTCCGAAGTCGGCGACGGTTCGCTCGACGACCGCCGCCACCTGCTCGGGATCGCGCACGTCGCAGCCCAGGCCGAGCGCCTTCACGCCGAGCTGCTCGAGCTCGGCAGCCGCCTGCTCGCACCGATCGGCCTGGCGCGCGCAGAGGACGAGGTTCGCACCGGCTTCGGCCAGGCCCTCGGCCATCTGGCGGCCGATGCCCTTGCCACCGCCGGTCACGATCGCCGTCTTGCCGCTGAGATCGAACAGGTTCATGAGAGAGCCTCCGAGACGACGCGGAGCGTCGTCGAGTCGCGGGTCGAGATCAGGAGCGTCGTCGCACCGGAATCCTTCCAGGCGGCCAGCCGGTCCCGGATCCGATCGGGTGGCCCGACGAGGGCGAGCTCGTCGATCAGCCGATCGGGCACGGCCGCGGCGGCATCGCGCTGCTTGCCGTCGAGGAAGAGGTCCTGGATCTGCTTCGCCTCGGCCTCGAACCCGAAGCTCGCGACGAGATCGTTGTAGAAGTTCGCGCCGCGGGCGCCCATCCCGCCGACGTAGAGGGCGTAGTAGGGCCGGAGGACGTCCCGGGCGAGGTCGACGTCGTCGATGGCCACCGCCGGCACGGCGGGCGCGATGTCGAAGCCCTCATCTCGGGCGAAGGGTGCTGGAAACGTCTGGCGCGCGCGCTCGGGCGAGAAGAAGATGGGCAGCCAGCCGTCGGCGATCTCGGCGGCGAGCTCCACCGACCGGGGCTTGAAGACCGCGAGGTAGATCGGAATGTCCGGCCGCAATGGACGGGCCATCAGCTTGAGCGGCTTGCCCAGCCCGGTCGCGTTCGGGCCGGCGTACGGCACCTGGTAGTGCGCGCCCTCGTGCTCGATCGTCTCCCGCCGCAGGACGGCGCGGACGATCTCCACGTACTCGCGCATCTTCGTGACCGGCTTCCCCCAGGGCTCGCCGTGCCAGCCCTCGACGACCTGCGGCCCCGAGACGCCCAGCCCGAGGAGAAAGCGGCCGCCCGACATCAGGTCGAGCGTCGCTGCGGTCATCGCCGTGTTCGTGGGCGTCCGGGCCGGGATCTGGAAGATCGCCGAGCCGACCTTGAGCGTCGTCGTGGTCGCGGCGAGCCAGGAGAGCACGGTTGCCGCGTCCGTCCCCCACGCCTCGGCCGCCCAGGCGGAGTCGTAGCCGAGCGTCTCCGCCTCCTGCGCGAGCGCCACCAGCTCCGTCGGGTTCGTCCCGGGCGGCGCGTACCCCATGTAGAAGCCGAGCCGCACGCGTGCGATGCTAACCCGGTGGCGGTGACGGAACTCGCTCCGACCGAAGAGATCCAGGAGCTGCGCGAGCGCTATCGCGCGTTCATGGAGCAGCACGTGTACCCGAACGAGCGCGAGCTCCACTCCGACGACATGGACTTGATCCAGTCGCTTCGGGCCAAGGCGAAGGAGGAGGGGCTCTGGGCGCCGCACGTCCCGCCCGAAGCCGGGGGCACGGGCCAGGGCTTCCTCGCGTACGCGCATCTGAACGAGGAGATCGGCAGGTCGACGTACGCCCAGCTCGTCTTCGGCTGCCAGGCGCCCGACGCCGGCAACGCGGAGATCCTGCATCTGTTCGGGACCGGGGAGCAGAAGGAGCGCTGGCTGCGTCCGCTGGTCGCGGGGGAGATCCGCTCGTTCTTCTCGATGACCGAGCCCGAGGTGCCCGGCTCGGACCCGACGACCCTGCGAACGACCGCGCGGCGCGACGGCGACGACTGGGTGATCGACGGGCACAAGTGGTTCTCGTCCGGCGCCGACGGGGCCGCGTTCGGGATCGTGATGGCGGTGACCGACCCCGATGCCGAGCCGCACCGGCGCGCGTCGCAGATCCTCGTTCCGGCCGACACGCCTGGGGTCGAGATCGTCCGGCCGATACCCGTCATGGGCCATGCCGGCAGCGGCTGGTCGACGCACTGCGAGGTGTGGTACCGCGAGGTCGCGCGTGCCGGTGGCGAACACGCTCGGCGAGCCCGGCGACGGGTTCCGGATCGCACAGAAGCGGCTGGGCCCGGGCCGGATCCACCACGTGATGCGCTGGCTCGGGCAGATGGAGCGTGCGTTCGAGCTCTTGTGCTCCTACTCGCTGGAGCGCGAGGCGTTCGGCTCCCGCCTCGCCGACAAGCAGACGGTGCAGAACTGGATCGCGGACTCTGCGGCGGCGATCCACGCCTGCCGCCTGATGACGCTGGATGCGGCGCGGAAGATCGACGAGGGTGACGAGGCCCGGGTCGAGGTCTCGGTGATCAAGTACTTCGCCGCCCAGGCACTCCACGACGTGATCGATCGCGCGATTCAGGTTCACGGAGCCCGAGGGCTCACCGACGAGACGCCGCTCGCCGCCATGTATGCGTCTGCGCGGGCGGCGCGGATCTACGACGGGCCGGACGAGGTCCACCGCATGGTCGTGAGCCGGAGGATCCTGAAGGAGTTCGAGAAAGGCGGAACATGGCGGTTCTCGTGAAGACGAACCGGCGCGTGACGCTCGCGGCGCGGCCTCAGGGCTTTCCGAAGGATGCGGACTTCGTCCTGGACGAGGTCGAGGTGGGAGAGCCTGGTCCGGGCGAAGTGCTCGTGCGGACCCTCTGGGTCTCCGTCGATCCGTACCAGCGAGGCCGCATGGGCGAGGCGCGCTCGTACGCGAAGAAGCTCGAGCTCGGCGACGTGATCACGTCGCAGTCTCTGGGCGGAGGTCGTCGAGAGCCAGGACGGGCGCTTCTCGACCGGCGACCTGGTCGTCGGACAGCTCGGCTGGCAGGAGTACGCGGTCGCACGGGGTGGCTCGGTCCGGAGAGTGCCCGAGTTCCTCGACCCGCCCACGCTCGCGCTACACGCGGTCGGCGCGACCGGGATGACCGCCTACTTCGGCCTCCTGGACGTGGGCAAGCCGAAGCCCGGCGACACCGTCGTGGTGTCGGGTGCCGCGGGCGCCGTCGGACAGGTCGTGGGGCAGATCGCGAAGCTCGCCGGCTGCCGCACGGTCGGAATCGCGGGCGGCCCCGACAAGTGCACTGACTGCCGCCTGTACGGCTACGACGAGGCGATCGACTACAAGGACGAGAACTTCCGGGAGGCGTTCAAGGCCGCCTGCCCCGACGGCGTCGACATCTACTTCGACAACGTCGGCGGCGGCGTGTCGGAGGGCGTCCACCGCCGCCTCAACGTCGGCGCGAGGATCGTCATCTGCGG
>CAWJYU010000007.1:0-34146 GCA_963847235.1 uncultured Actinomycetes bacterium
GAACTACGCCCCCTAGCGCAGGTACGCAGTCTAGCGCCGCCTAGATTGCGGTCAGGCCCAGCTGGCGCAGCAGTGTGACGCCGTCCGAGTAGACGTCCTTGCGCGCGACGAGGCCCTGCTGCGATCGGGATCACGTCCATCCCGCGGTACTCGACGCTCTTGCCGGTCGGCTCGACCTCCATGCCGGCGCGGTTCATCTTGCCGAGGTGCGTCCCGCGCGCCGTCCACTCCTGGACGACGAGGTCGTCGCGGATGTAGCGCCGGCGCGTCTCGAACTCGAGGTCGGGGAAGACGGTGAAGATGCCGCGGATCGCGTTGCCGATCGCCTCCCGGCCGACGTTGAGGTCGCCGGTCGTGTGGTTCTCGAACACCGAGTCGGCGGTGTGCATGTCGACGATCGCGTCGACGTCGTGCGCGTTCCAGGCCGCGTTGTAGCGGTCGATCAGCTCCTCGAGGGCACTCCCGTCCATGAGGCTGGCTAGCGTACCCCGCGCGTGACCCGCCTCGACTGGATCATCCTCGCGGTCGTCGCAGGCACGGCACTCCTCGGTTTGTGGCAGGGCCTGACGCTGAGCGTGCTGTCTGCCGCGGGCGTCGTCGTCGGCGCGCTCGCAGGCGCGAAGCTGGCGCCCTACGTGCTCGCCGACGGCTCGGTGTCGCCGTACACGCCGGTCGTCGCGCTGCTCGGTGCCGTCGTCGGCGCGATCGTCATGGAGGTGATCGCCTCGTCCGTCGGCATCTCGATCAAGCAGCGGCTCCGGGCCAGTCCGCTCAGGCTCGTGGACGCCGCCGGCGGGCTCGCCTTCGGCATCGTGATCGGCTTCGCCGTCATCTGGATCCTCGCGGCCGTGGCCCTGCAGCTTCCCGGCCAGCTCGAGCTGCGGCGAGACGTGCAGCGCTCCGTGGTCGTCCAGGAGCTCAACGAGCTGCTTCCGCCGCGCGACGTGCTGAACGCGCTGGCGCGAGTGGATCCGTTCCCGTCGATCACCGGGCCGCTGCCGGCGGTCGACCCGCCCGACCGGCAGATCGGCCGCGATCCGCAGGTCCGCACCGCACTGTCGAGCGTCGTCCGCATCCTGGGAACGGCGTGCGGGCTCGGGATCTCCGGGTCCGGCTGGGTCGCGGGCCCGAACCTCGTCGTGACCAACGCGCACGTGGTCGCCGGTCAGACGGACACGACTGCGGACGGCAGGTCGGCAGTCGCTGTCGCCTTCGACCCGCGCAACGACGTCGCGGTCCTGCGTGTCGACGGGCTGAGCCGCCGGCCGCTCGCCCAGTCCGAGGCATCGCAAGGGACACCGGTCGCGATCGCCGGCTATCCAGAGAACGGCCCGCTGAGGGCGACTCCGGGGCGAGCGGGTGGAACTGCGACGGTGCTCAGCGAGGACGCGTACGGCCGCGGGCCCGTCACGCGGCGGATCACGAGCTTCCGCGGCCGTGTGCGGCGCGGGAACTCCGGCGGCCCGCTGCTCGACGCCGACGGCCGCGTGGTCGGCACCGTCTTCGCGTCGCGGACCGGTAGCGCAGCCGGCTACGCCGTGCCGACCGACGTCGTTCGCGAGGCGCTCGCGGGTGCACGCCGCCCGGTCTCCACCGGCGACTGCGCGTCTTAGGCCGCGTCCGCCAAGAGCTCGAGGATCCCGAGCGGGCGCCGGAACGGCGCGACGAGGTAGACACCTTCCGCGCGGCTGCGTGACGCCTCGACGAGCTCGCGCGCCAGCTCCATCCCGACCTTCGGCCCGTCTGGGCCCGCATCCCGCAGGGCCTCCTGCACGTGATCCGGGACGACGATGCCCGGCACCTCGTTGTGCAGCCGGAGCGCCAGCGGATGGCTCCAGACGGGGAAGACGCCGACCAGCACCGGGATCGGCGACGGCCCGCCGAACCGGTCGAAGAACCGGTCGAGCAACTCGAGGTCGAAGATGATCTGCGTCATCGCGAAGTCGGCACCGGCGTCGAGCTTGCGGCGGTAGCGCTCGACCTCGACGTCCAGGTCGTCCGCGGTCGGGTTCAGCGCCACGCCGGTGAAGAACGAGGTCGCGGCGTCGATCGAGCGCCCGTTGTAGTCCTCGCCGCGGTTCAGCTGTGAGATCAGCTGCGTGAGCCCGATCGCGTCCACTTCGTAGACGCCGCTCGAGCCGGGGTAGTCGCCGACCTCGGGCGGGTCACCGGTCACGGCGAGGATGTTCCGGATCCCCTCCGCGTGCGCACCGAGCAGCTGGGACTCGAGTCCGAGGACTGTGGCGTCGCGCGTGGTCAGGTGTGGGATCGTCTCGAGCGCGGTCGAGCGCTCGATCGCGGTGGAGAGCATCAGCGCGCTCATCCCCGCCCGCGCAGTGGCGTTGTCGTTGATGTCCACGAAGGAGGCGCCGCCGTCCTCGAGGGCCGCGGCGATCTCCAGCATCCCGCGATGGTTGCCGCCGAGCGGCGGGTCGAGCTGGACGGAGGTGACCCAGTGACCCTCGCGGAACATGCGCGCGAGCCTGGTGTCCTCCGCCTGCTCGACGATCGAGAGCGTCACCTCGCGCTCCTGGATCACCAGCGGGGAGGACGCCGTTCGCTCCTCCCTCACGGCTGCAGCGATCGCCCGGATCTCGGTCGGCGTCGTGCCACAGCACCCGCCGATGATCTTCGCGCCGAGGTCGCGCGCGTGCGCGGCGAAGTCGGCGAAGTAGTCCGGCGTCGCATGCGGGAAGACGACGCGGCTCCCGGCGAGGCTGGCCAGGCCCATGTTCGGCATGGCCGCAAGCGCGAGCGCTCCATCCGCGTCGTGCATCTCGTTCAGCGCCGTCAGCGCCGCATGGACGCCCGCGCCGTGGTTCGCGCCGACCGCCGCAAGTCCGCCTTCCGACAGCGCCTCGACGGCCTTCCGCGCGGTGACGCCGCCGAGCGTCTCCCCTTGCTCGTCGAAGGTGAGCATCGCCACGATCGGGAGCGACGAGATGCTGCGCACGGCCTCGAGTGCGGCCAGCAGCTCGTCGAGCTCGAAGAACGTCTCGACCAGGAACAGGTCGACTCCCCGGGCTTGAAGCGCGCTCGCCTGCTCCGCGAAGATCTCGCGGCGCTCGTCCTGCGTGACTGCCGTGGTCGCCGAGCGGGCCGATCGAGCCGCCGATGTAGACGTCGCGGCCGGAGATCTCCCGGGCCTCGCGCGCCAGCTTCGCCCCCGCGCTGTTGATCGCCTCCACCTGGTCGTCGAGCCGGTGCGCGGCCAGCTTCCGGCGGTTCGCGCCGAACGTGTTCGTCTCGATCAGGTCGGCGCCGGCGTTGATGAAGCTGACGTGAAGCGAGACCACCGTCTCCGGTGAGCTGAGGTTCGCCTCCTCGGGAAACCTCAGACGGGGGACGGCACCGGAGATCAGCGTGCCCATTCCGCCGTCCGCCACGACAATGGGCCCGTTTTGCAGGCGTTTTTCGAACGGAGTCGCCATGGATTCCACTCTACGCCGATCCGGGCCGGGCGGTCATCTCGCGGGGAAGTTAGTGAAGCGGCGCAGTCAACCGCGAAAGGGTGATGGATCAACCGACCACTCGTGCCCGAAAGTGCTTGTAACCGAAGCGGGCCCGATGCGGCGGGGCCTGGTCGGACAAAGACCGAGAGGGCCCGTTGCGGCGGGGCCCGCTCGGAGACTCATAGCGGCACTCTTCTCCAGAGAATCAGGCAGGGCCGGGCGGCGGCCCTGCCTGAGTTTCTTGGAGCCCCTGCTGGGCTCCTCGTCTGGTCGGAAATCTGCGGTTTCCGGCCGCTTCCCGCGGCGGTTGAGGTAACTGATGCTCCCTTTCGGCCGTGTCTTGGTGCCTGGCACCAAGACGTGTCTCTAGAGGACACCGGTGCTGCCCTAAGCGCTGCAGTCATGCGGCGAACCTCTCCTTTCCGGCCCTGTCTCCGTGCCTGGCACCAGGATCGGTCCCTAGTGAACGGTGCGGCCCTCCATGCCGCCTGCGACGACCAGGATTTGACCGGTGACGTGGCCCGAGAGCTCGTCGGAGCTGAGGACCACCACTTGCCGGGCCACGTCCTCGGGCGTCGCGACCTTGCGGAGCGCCATCGTCCGCGTGACCCGGTCGATCACCTCCGGATCGTCGACCTCCGGTCGGGCCATCGGGGTCTTCGTCCAGCCCGGGCAGACGCAGTTGACGCGCCCGGCCGGGGCGATCCGCACGATCTCGTTCTTCAGGCTCAGCAGGAGCCCGTAGGTGACCGCCGATTTCGCCGCCGCGTAGTCGGCGTGGCCCGCCTCGCCGAAGATCCCCGCCGTCGAGCCGACCAGGACGAGGCTTCCGCGACCGGTGCGCTCGACCGAGCGGAGGAACCCGCGCGCCGTCAGGAAGGTCGCAGTCAGGTTCTGGCGCAACGTCTGCTCCCAGCGGTCGAGCGGCAGCGACCAGACCGGGACGTCCTCCGACGGCCAGACGCCGGCGACCGCCGCGCACGCGTCGAGGTCGCCTGCCTGCTCGAACAGCCGCTCGGCCTCGTCCTCCCGGGTCAGGTCAGCCTGCACCAGCCGGACGTCGCCGAGCGCCTCCGCCCGTTCGCGGGCCCGGTGGTAGTGCGCGACGACTTCGGCGCCCTCAGCCAGAAAGGCGGCGACGCACGCCGACCCGATCCCTCCCGACGCACCGGTGACCAAGACACGCTTCCCGCGCAGGCCGGTTTCCACATGGTGAAACTACCGCCATGCGCGTTCACATCATCAGCGACATGGAAGGGGTCGCCGGGATCGTCCGACCCGAGCAGACCCTCGGCGGCCACGAGATGTACGAGGAGGGCCGCAAGCTCTACACCGAGGAGATCAACGCCGCCGTGCGCGGCGCCAAGGCTGCCGGAGCCAAGGAGATCGTCGTCATGGACCACCACGGCGCCGGCAAGGGCTGGAGCTTCAACTCCCTCGTCCACGACCTGCTGGACCCCGCTTGCGAGTACGTCGTCCAGTCGAGCTGGACGCAGTACACCGAGTTCCTGGAGCAAGGCTGCGATGCGTGTCTCCTCGTGGGCATGCACGCCATGGCCGGCACGGCAGACGGGGTCATGAATCACACGGTGTCGGGCCGCGAGTGGCACAACCTCCGCTTCAACGGCATGCCCGTAGGCGAGTCGGCCATCAATGCGGCGATGTGCGGGAACTGGGGCTGTCCGGTCACGCTGGTCACGGGCGACGAGGCCGCCTGCCGCGAGGCCAAGGAGCTGCTCGGCGACGGCCTGACCACGGTCGCCGTGAAGAAGGGGATCGGCTCCCGCGCCGCCCGAAACGTCGCGCCCCAGCTGGCCCGGGAACTGATCGAGGAAGGCGCGCGCGAGGCGCTGAAGGACACGAGCGCCGTCGAGCCGTACGACCCCGGCCGGCCGGCCGAGATCGAGGTCGACTTCATCGGCACTGCGGAGGTCGACAAGTACCGCGGTCGCATCGGCGTCGAGGTGACGGGCTCCCGCTCGATCGTCGTTCGGGCGGACGACTGGTGGACGGCGTGGCGGCACCTGTTTTTGGAACCGGCGCTGCCCTGAGTAATCTCCGACCTGTGGGCACCGATACGGTTCGGGCGATGGGACTTCGGGTGGAGCTGACCGACGCTCAGCTGGTCGCCCGATGCCGTACCGGCGACCACGAGGCCTGGCGTGAGCTGGTCGACCGCTTCTCCCGTTACGTCTACGCGATCGCCGTTCAGGGTTTCAAGCTTCCCGAGCACGATGCTGAAGACGTTTTCCAGGAGGTGTTCACGCGTGCATACGAGCATCTGCACAAGCTCCGGGACGACGAAGCGATTCGTCCCTGGCTGGCGCAGCTGACGCGGCGGCTGTGCATCGACAGGCTGAGAGCCGGCACCACCGAGCAGCTCGACGACGACCTCGAGATCGCGGACGCGGACGACACGATCGCCCTGCTGGACGACGCTCTGGCCGTGCACGAGGCGCTGGCGACCCTCCCGGACAACTGCCAGGAGATCCTCGACCGCTTCTTCGCCCGCGACGAGAGCTACCACACGATCGGCGACGCGCTCGACATCCCGTCAGGGACGATCGCCAGCCGGATCTCCCGCTGCCTGACCAAGCTGCGGGTCGAGATGGAGGGAAGAAACCTCGGCGCTCCAGCGTCCTGAGCTTTGGTGACTTTTATGCCCAGGTATGACGAAGAAAAGCTTGGTGAGATCTTGAGCGCACTGCCGCCCGCTCCGGAGAGCTGGGTCAAGGCCGCGCAGGACATCCCCCAGCGGGGGATCGACGAGATCGTCGAGCGTGCGGGTGCCGACGACGAGTATCGCCGTCGTGTCATCGAGGACCCGGAGGCCGCCTTGGAGGAGGCCGACGTGGTCGCGCACGCCGAGACGATCGAGATCCTGCGCCGCCGGCTCGACAAGTAAGTCGAGGTGATGGGGACAGGATTCATCCTGTCCCATGTGCGTAAATGCGCCCGTGGAAACTACGGGCGACCTTCTCGATCTCTCCCTGCGTGAGTTCCTCGAGGCCATCGCCTCGGAGGACCCGACCCCGGGCGGCGGGACGGCTGCCGCGCTGGCAGTTGCGATCTCTGCGGGCCTGACGGCGATGGTCGCCCGAGCCTCCAGCGACTGGCCGGAGGCGGGCTCGGCCGTCGCGCAGGCGGAGCGGCTGCGAAAGCGCATCGCTCCCCTCGCGCAGCGCGACGCCGAGGCCTACGAGGAGGCGCTCGTGTCGATGACGCTGCCCGAGCGCGTCGAGCCGGTCGTCAGGGACATGGCCGTCGGCGCCGCACTCTGGCGCGCGGCCGAGGTTCCGATGGCGATCGCGGACGCCGGGTCGGACGCCGCCTGTCTCGCGGCGATCGTCGCCGACCGCGGAACGCCAAGCCGCCGAGCGGACGTGGTCGCCGCGGCGCTTCTTGCGGAAGCCGCGACGTGGGCTGCGGCCAGTCTCGTCCGGGTGAACCTGACCATTACCCCTGACGACGGCCGGACGAAGCAGGCCAGGCGGCTCGCCGAGACCGCCTCCGACGCAGCTCGCCAGGCCGTCGGCACGCTGGGCGCGGCGTAACATCGCTCTCGTGGCCGAACCAGCACCAGAGCGCCCGCTCCCTGCGTGGAGCCTTCCGGCGGGGACTGCGGAGTCGCTTGAACTGCCCACCGAGTGGCCCGGCCGCGTCACGCGCGAGTGGGCCTGGGGCGGGTCGACCGGCAAGGGCGTCCGCGTCTGCATCCTCGACAGCGGCGTCGAGGGCGACCACCCGGATGTCGGCGAGCTCGCGAGCGCAGTCGCCGTCGAGGTGGGGGAGGGCGACGAGATCTCGGTGGTCGAGGACGTCGAGGGCGACCTCTGCGGGCACGGAACCGCCTGCGCGGGGATCGTCCGCTCGCTCGCGCCCGACTGCGAGCTCCACAGCGTCCGCGTCCTCGGCGCCGGTTTCACAGGCAGCGGCACGGCACTGCTCGGCGGCCTTCGGTGGGCCGTGGAGCAGGGGTTCGACGTGATCAACATGAGCCTTTCGACGACGAAGAGCCAGTTCGCCGGCTTGCTCCACGAGGTCGCCGATCTCGCCTACTTCCGCCGGTCTGTGCTCGTGGCCTCGGCGCACAACATGCCGGTGGAGAGCTACCCGTGGCGCTTTTCGTCGGTGATCTCCGTAGGCAGCCACGAGGAGCCGGACGCCGAGACCTTCTACTACAACCCGAGCCCGCCCGTCGAGTTCTTCGCGCGCGGTGTCGATGTCGAGGTCGCGTGGCTCGGCAAGGCCCGAGCCCGCTCGACGGGGAACAGCTTCGCGACTCCGCATATGACCGGCATCTGCGCGCTGATCCTCGGTAAGCACCCGGAGCTGACGCCGTTCCAGCTGAAGAGCGCGCTCTACCTCACGGCGAACAACGTCGAGGACCGCAATGACTGAAGACACGCTCCGCGCCGCCGTCGCGGCAGGAGTGCTCGCATCCGAGGACTCACACCGGGCGCTCCTGCAGGCGACCGTCGAGGTCGCTCGGGGGATCTTCTACGCCAAGGCCTCGTCGGTCCTCCTCTACGACGAGCAGACGGACGAGCTCGTCTTCGAGGCGGTCGCCGGCGAGGGCTCCAAGAATCTGATTGGCGAGCGGCTGCCGTCCAGCACGGGCATCGGCGGTTGGGTGCTCGTGACGCGCCAGCCGATCGTCCTCGACGACGTTTCGCAGGATCCGCGCTTCGCCGAGGATGCGGCGAAGAAGACGGGGTTTGTCCCGAAGGGGCTGATGTGCGTTCCGCTGATCCACGGAGAGGAGCCCCTGGGTGTGCTCTACGTCCTCGACCGACCGCAGCAGTCGCGGTTCTCGCTCGAGGAGATGGAGCTGCTGGGCCTCTTCGGGAACCAGGCTGCGATCGCGCTCGACCTGCTCCGGAAGGCGCGCCGCGCCAAGGCGGTGCTGGAGGACGCGGACACCGACTCCGCGCTCCTCGCGCGGGTCGCGGAAAATCTCGAGGAGCTCGACGGGCCGCGCCGCGCCGCCGGCGTCGAGCTGCTCCGTTCGCTCGAGGCTCTCTTCAAACACTGAGGCCGGGGTCTGGCCCCGGCCTCAGGTAACGCGGAAAAATCTCCCGGTTCAGGGGTCGCGCTGCTGGCCCATCTGGTGCGCCTCGACGTCGTCGTCGTCGTCGTCGAGCGGCGGCCTCATGGCGTCCTTCGCGCCCATCTGGTGCGCCTCGACAGCGTTGTCGTGAGCCTCGGGCTCATAGGCCTGCCCGATCTGGTCCTTCGCGCCCATCTGGTGCGCCTCGACAGCGTCGTCGTCGCCCTCGGGTCGTCGGCCGTGCCCGATCTGATCCCTCGCGTCGATCTGGTGCGCCTCGACCTCGTCGGGGCGGTCGGCGTCCTCTTCGGCCCGCTCCATCTCGCCCCATCTGATCCTCCGACATTCGCTGGTCTCCTTTCACGTTGGTCGGCCGCATTCGAACCACCAGACGGCGGTTCGCACCGGAATCTTCCCACGTTCCACTCGAAAAACACAGTCGGCCGTGGGATGCTTCGCGCGTGAGAGCGCTGCGGAGACGCTTCGAGGACTCTGCGCGCTCGTTCGGCCAGGTCTTCGCCAACCCGAACATCCGGCGGATCGAGGGCGCCTGGGCGGCGTCGATCATGGCCCACTGGGCCTATGGGATCGCGCTTGCGGTGTACGCGTACCGCGACGGCGGCGCCGCTGCGGTGGGCCTGGTCGGGCTCGTCCGGTTCCTGCCCTCCGCGGTCGCCTCTCCGTTCGCCTCGGTCCTCGGCGACCGGTATCGACGCGAGCGGGTGATCGTCGTCGCGGAGCTCGTGCGTGCGGTGCTCTTGGCCGCCACCACCGCAGTCGTCGTGTTGGACGGCTCGCCGGTCGTGGTCTACGTCCTCGCCGGCCTCGTCGCAATCGCGTACTCGGCCGTTCGGCCGGCGCAGGCGGCACTGCTCCCGACCGTCGCGAGGACGCCGAAGGAGCTGACCGCCGCCAACGTCACCTCGAGCACGATCGAAAGCCTCGGGGTCTTCGGCGGCCCGGCGATCGGCGGCGTGCTCCTGGCCGTGACGAGCGAGCAGGTGGTCTTCGGGGCCACCGCAGCGGCCTTCCTGCTCGCGGCGCTGCTGGTCAGTCGCGTGCGGGTGGAGACGCAGCCCGAGCCCCGCGAGCGCCGCGAGGGCGTCATGCGCGAGTTCACGGCCGGCTTCGTCACGATCTTCCGCGAGCCGGGGCTTCGCGTCATGGTGGTGCTGCTCGCTTCGCAGACGCTCGTCGCCGGAGCGCTCAACGTCCTGATCGTCGTCACGGCACTCGAGCTGCTGGAGCTGGGGGAAGACGGAGTCGGGTTCCTCAACTCGGCGGTGGGGATCGGAGGGCTGATCGGCGCGCTCGTCGCCGCAATGCTGATCAATCGGCGCCTGTCGTCCAACTTCCTCGTCGGAATCGTGCTCTGGGGCATCCCGATTGCCCTGATCGGCGTCTTTCCCAATCTCCTCATGGCGCTCCTGCTTCTTGCCGTGGTCGGGCTCGGGAACACGCTCGTCGACGTGTCGGCGTTCACGCTCCTCCAGCGCGCCGTGCCGGACGACGTGTTGGCCCGCGCCTTCGGCGCCGTTCAGGGTCTCTGGGTCGCCACGATCGGGATCGGCTCCATCATTGCGCCGTTGCTCATCGCCGCCGTGGACATCCGCGGCGCGCTGCTCATCACCGGCGCGCTCCTGCCGATCCTCGCCACGTTGCTCCGCAGCCGGCTCGCGCAGCTCGACGCAGTGCCGGTGCCGGAGCGGGAGCTCGAGCTGCTGCGCGGCATCGAGCTGTTCGCCCCGCTTCCCCAGCCGACCCAGGAGAGCCTCGCGCAGGTGCTGAGCCCGGTTCGGCTGGCCTCGGGCGAGGAGCTCTTCAGGCAAGGCGACGTCGGTGACCGCTTCTACATCGTCGCCGACGGGGAGGTGGAGATCGTCATCGACGGGCGTGTCGTTCGCGAGACCGGTCCGGGCGGCTACTTCGGCGAGATCGCGCTCCTGCGGGACGTTCCGCGCACGGCCACGACTCGGGCGAAGGGCGACGTCGAGCTCTTCGCGCTCGACCGCGACGACTTCATCGCCGCGGTGACGGGACACGATGCAAGCGCCGAGGTCGCGGACTCGGTGATCGCGACGCGGCTCGGCTCGCTCCGCCCGGGGATGGCCTCCGTCTAGACGTCTTTCGCGACGCTGATCCGCAGGACGGAGGGTCGGTAACCGAGGTGCTCGTTCAGCGCGAGCATGTGTGCATTCGTCGTGTCGTTGGAGGTGACGATCGTCCGCACCCCGGCCTCCGCCGCCCAGCGAATCGTCGCCTCCTTCGCCAGGCGCGCAAGCCCGCGCCGGCGAAACTCCGGCGCCGTCCCGGTCATCTCGTTCGCGGCACGCGCTCCCTCCCGGTCGGCGGTGAGCCAGGCGAAGGCCGCCGGCCGGCCGTCGACGAGGACGACGGCGCTCAGGTCCAGGTCGAGCTCCGGATTGCCGAGCGTCTCCGGGAGCCAGTCTTCGAACGCCATGGCGTGCGTGTAGTCGTCAGGCATGTCCCGCTCCGCCGAGTCGTAGAGCGCGAAGAGCTCCCGTTCGCGGTCGCGGACTTCGCGCAACCGGACGACGGAGACCTCGCCGGTGGGCTCGGCTTTCCCACCTGCCGCCGAGACGACCTCCAGCTCCCAGTACTGCTCGCTCCGTCCCTCCTCGAATCCGAGCCGCCGGGCGAATGCCCGCGCCTCCGGCTCATCGTCCCGGACGGTCGATTCGAGCCGCCGGGCGCCGTGCCCGACGATGTGGGCCGCGGCCGTCTCGAAGAGACGCGTCCCGAGACCGCGACGGCGGAATGCGGGCACCACGCCTGACCAGATCCCCGCGATTCCCTCCGCCTGAAGCGCCCAGCGCAGGCGCGAGTTCGCGAATCCAACGACCTCTCCGCCCGCCTCGGCTACCCAGGCGCGCATCGCGGCCCTCTCTGGTTGCCGCTCGATCCAATGGACGAGACCCGGCGCGGTGACGACTTCCTCGGCCCAGAGCTCCCGGAAGAGCGGCATCGTCGCCTCGGCGTCCTCGGTCAGCCACGGGCGGATCTCTGGCTCAGCCAAGGCCCTTGGCGCGGAGCTCCTCGCGAGCCTGCTCGGTCTTGTCGAGCTTGTCGAAACCCATCCCCCGGAGGATCTCGGGCGCCTTCGTGAACTGGACGTCCTCGTATCCGACCACCTCGACGTTGTTCCCCCAGGGGTCGCGAATCCGGTTGCCGCGGACGTCGGCGCCCGCCTCGCGCGCCGCGTCGAGCGCGCCCTGCTTGTCGTCGACGACCAGCCCGAAGTGGCGGTGGTCGTCAGGCGCCTGGCGCCGGCCCTCGGCGAGCGCGAGGAACTGGTCGCCGATGTCGACGAACGCCATCCGGCCGGCGCGGCCCCGGAGCGACAGCTCGAAGATCCGGCCGTAGAACTCGAGCGCCTCCTCGACGCTCCCGACCTCCAGCGCGACGTGGTTGATTCCGACAAGCTTCGGCTTCATTGATCGTCTCGCTCCACCTTGCCACGGGCGCCGTTGGCGGTGCGCTCGTCCGCTCGCCCTGGGCGGCCGCCGCAGTCGGGCCGCTCCTGCACTTCCTCGGGGATCGCGTGCCGCACGAGGACATCGACTCGAAGGAGTTCGAGCTGCGCTGCGGCGTCCTCGGCAGTCTCGCGCTCGCCCTCGTGCGGGGCCCGTTCGACCCGGCAACCGTCGGCGCGGTGACCTCGATTGCGCCCGATCTGGAGCACGTGATCCGGCTCCCGCGGCCGGGCGGCAGGAAGCTCTTCCCGAGCCACCGGATCCCGGGCTGGCACCGGCCGGGCGGCCTGACGGCGGAGACGCAGCTGCTGATCGCCGGCGCCTTGCTGGGGTCCGTCCTGGCCGCCGGCTTCAGGCGCTAGCAGGGGACGAATCGAAGTCGGCGGAAACGCGGTGGGACCATACGGCGGATTGAAGAGAGCGAGTGTCGGGACTTGAGTCGTGAGCGTTGGATGGCCCTCTTTTTTGCTCTTGGGTCGACGTGCTTCCTCATTGGCCCGTTCCCCGGGTACGTGCAGCTGGTCGGCGAGTCGGCTGACGCCATCACATTCTTCATCGGTTCGATCCTGTTCACGGCCGGCGGAGGGCTACAGAGCTGGCTGGCCTGGTCCGAACGGCGCTCCCCCGGAGGCGGACGCGCGGCATGGTGGGCCGCCATCATCCAATCCGCCGGCACGCTGTTCTTCAACCTCACGACGTACCAAGCGATGCACACCGCCTTGACGAGCCCTGAGTACAACAAGCTCGTCTGGCGACCCGATTGGCGCGGGTCGATCTGCTTCCTCATCTCAGGCGCGATCGCCTACCGCGCCTCGTCGCGTCATGGATGGTTGCCGGTGCGCGGCGGCGCGGGATGGTGGCAGCCGGCAGTCAACCTGCTCGGCTGCATCTTCTTCGGAATCTCGGCTGTCGCCGGCTACGTCGTTCCGTCGACCGGGTCGATGCTCGACCAGGCGGCGGCCAACTGGAACACATCGCTGGGCGCGGCCTGCTTCTTGGCGTGTGCGCTCGACACCTTGCACACCGACAGGGCCTCGAAGATGCCACTACGTCGGCGGCTCCGTGAGCTCGAGCACAAGCTCGAGGCCGACGTTCTGTAGGTGCTCACGCGAAGAGGGCGTTTAGTTTGACGCCACGCCGTGCGTGCGCAGGGCCTCTTGGCTGATGGGCCGGGCAGGGATCGAACCTGCGACCTTGGGATTAAAGTCCGCGCGGAACCGCGGCAACAGACTGTTCTCAGCTGAAACTGCCTGCAACGACCACGAGTCGACGCTGAAGCAAACTGCAAGGAGCTGCAGGTCGTGGAGACACTCCCATTCGTACTCGCGTCTGTCGTCCGACCGGACAACTGAAGCGCGATGTTCGGCTGCGATGTCCTCGCGCGGAGAGAACAAATCAACGTTACTCACGCGCCTCCAAGTTCGACGCCGAGGCGATCGATACGGAGAATCATGAAGTCCTTTCGTCGGTGTTCGTTTACTTGAGACCGGGTCGGCGCGCGCAGCCGCAGCACGCGCGCCGACCTGTCTTTCGCTCACTCGCCCTCCTGGCCGCCCGAAAGATCGCTGGATCGGCCCAGTACGGCTCGTGGCTCCCGCCTAGCTCGGTTGCTACGACCGGTCGCCGTCTCTGTCGCGATGGTCGCTGCCGCTCTTCGCGAGGCCCCGGCTGACCATGTAGCCAATCGCTACAGCCGCCACCAGCGTCCACGCACGAGGTGCGTCGAAGTTGTCCGCCTGTTGTGCGGCCACGAGCAGCGCAGCAATCACTCCGACCATCGCCCAGAACTCGGTCGTCAGGAACGAGACCTTGGTCTCCTCGCGTCGGGCCATCGTCGGCCGAGACGTCGCGAAGCGGCGATCGTCGGTCGTTGTGTCGCGTGTTGCCATGTTGAACCCCCTCTTTGTCGTGTCTGGCTAGGCCGCGCCGGTCCCGGTGGACGTCGGCTCCGGCTGCTTGACGTTGTCCTGGAGCGTCTCGCTCAGCTCCTGGCGCTGCTGGCTCGCCGAGTCGGACGCCGCGCTCGCGGCATCCTGAGCGACCTGCTTGCCGCGCTCGAGTGCCTCGCTCCCGGTCTCCTTGACCGTGTCCTTGACTTGCTCGGCCATCTCGCCGATGTGCTCGTCCTCCATCTGCGTGGAGGGGACGAGCAGCCCGACGAGCAGGCCGGCAGCGCCTCCGGCGACCACCAGCCCAACCGGACTCTGCTTCGAGACGCCCACCTTGCGGGCACCGTCGGCGACCTGCTCGGCGTCCGGGACGGCACCCGTGATCGTGGAGACGACGCGGTCTGCGCCGCCGACGATCGCGTTCTTCCCGGAACCGACCGCGCCGAAGATTGCGTTCTTCTTCCTCGAGACGGACTCCGACATGCGGCCCTTGACATCCGCCTTGTGGCCGAGCGCACCCATCGTGTCGCCGATCTGCGACCGGGTGTGATCGATGTCGGTCCGGATTTCGTCGGCCGGCCGATCGTCGCCGAGCTGGGCTCGCGTCTCGTCTAGTTGCTGTCTGATCCGATTTGTGTCTTCGCCCACTGGACGTCCTCCTTGACTGAATTGACGGTTTGTTCGGGAACGAGCGGTCCTGCTTCCTGCACGCGGTTCTTGCCGACTGAGAAGAGGACGGCGGCGACCACCGCGTAGGCGGCACCAACCAGCAGGGCCGCGAGCCAGTTCGGCATCACACCGTCGAGGGCGAGAATCAGGAACGCGGTAAGCGCACCGCCCGCCAGCAAGGCGATTCCGCCCGCCACGCCGATCAGACCCACCCCGGCGCCTGCCTTCTTTCCCTTCTCGCTCATCTCTGCCTTCGCCAGCTGCAGCTCCTGGCGGGCGAGGGTCAGAACGCCTTCGCCCACGCGGGTCGCCTCGACGCGAGCGAAATCGAGCTCCTGCTTTACGAGCGTCCTCGTCTCCTGCGCGAGCTGCCGAACCAGGTCGGCGGTCGATTCGTCGCGCAGCTCCCCCTGCCGGGTGTCGCTATTGACGGGACTGGTCATCGAACTCGCCTCTCTGGAGCTCGGACGCCGGCGACAGCTCCGCCTGTGCGTAACGATCGTTTTGCTCGGTGGCGCCGTCACCAGTGTTGGACGCCTTGATGAACCGGGCCACGAGGAACCCGAGCGTTGCTCCGCCCATCACGGCGACCCAAGGCCGCCCCCGCGCGAACTGCTCAGCGTCGCGGAGAAGCCGGCTGCTGTCCGCCTCTGTGAGGTACCGGCCAAGCCGCTCGACAGGCTGGGCAACCCGCTCGGCATACTGGGCGGTTCCGATCTTGCCCTCCTGGCGAAGCTGATCACCGACTCGACGGATCGCATCTGCCGTCGTCGTTACCTCCTCGCCGGCCTCCGTGGAGCGATCATCGAGCTGGCGGCGGATTCCCTCTCCCGCCTGGGTGCGAAGCTCCTGCGTCTTCTGACCCATCTGTTGGCGGACTTCGCCGCCGGTCTCCTGCACCTTCTGCATCGCCTGCTCCGTCGTCGACTGCTCGTTCTGGCCGTCGGCGGGAGCACGGCGCTCGTGCGTGATCTCGGTCATGACCCCTCTCCTCGTCGTTGAGTAGTCGGCGGCAGGTACCCGCCGCGATCCCTTGGAAACGCGTATGAGCAAACCGAAACACAGCCGGCCCGGGTGCGGCGGCTGCACGCCCTCCGGGGCACGAGTTGGGGGGTGAGACGATGGCTGACCTAAGCGGGTTCGGCTGCTAGCACCAGGTCACCGTCCGGTTCCCCTGGCCGCGTTTCGATCACGCGGAGTATCCGGTCCCGACCCAGTGGGATTGCTCGCCGGGGGTCCACGTCGGTACGTGTGTTCGAAGCGTGGCGGGGTCGGACGCGGCATCCTGCGAATCCCTTGCAAAGTTCTAACGGCCCGTTGACGAAGCACTAACGACGAGCGGGAACCACGGATGCGGGGGAGAGGATGAGGGGCCGCGCTCGCTGGGGTCTAGGGCGGCAGCGGCCCCTCTCTGGAACGTAGGAGCACCCGACCCCGGGTCAACGGCACGCTCCTACAACGATGAAGATACCCCTCTCCCTTCTCTAGCTGACCCGACAGGACACCTGTCCGTCCTTGCGGTCGAGCTTGGGTGACGGCCATTCGGTTCTCCCGTCTCCAGCTGCGAGTTAGCGGCGCTTCGATCTCGTGTTTAGGGGATCCACATGCTGACGGACAGTCTGCTCACACCCGGTCGTATAGAACGGCCTGCGCTGGGGAACAGCGGCGGTGCGGCGGGGTCGGCACCGACCGAGGTTTTGGGGTCCGTGAGTCCTTGCCGCACCCCCAGCAGGTCGCCCACGGCCAAGGCGTTTCGCACGCGCGCAGTGGGGATCTGTACAAGGGACCGGCGGCGGTTTAGGCCGAATCACGGAGGGAAGATGCCCCAGGAGATGCAGCGGCTGATGGAGGAGCGGATCGCCCGCAACCAGGCGACCTTCCGCGCGGCGAACGAGCGCATAGGCGCGGCGGCGGGCGTCTACGACGTCGCGACGCCAGTGCCGTTTATCTGCGAGTGCGCCGATCCGACCTGCTCTGAGGTTGTACGCCTAGAGCTCGATCAGTACGAGGAGATTCGCTCGGATTCCCGTCGTTTCTTGAACGTGCCCGGTCACCAGACGGCAGCGCAGGGAGTGAGCGTCGTAGTGGAAGAGCGGAGCGGCTACGTCATCGTGGAGAAGATGGGCCATGCCGGCGAGATCGCAGAGGCACTCGACGAGAGAGACGCAGCTGACGACCTGGCCCAGGCTGCTTCCGAGGAGTAGCGCCCCTATGGAGGAACGCGAGCGACGTATTGGGCTAAACGAGGCGCTCTTCCGTGAAGCGAACGAGCGGATTCGGGAGGTCAACGAGACGTTCGCCACGCTGACCGGGGAGCTTAAGTTGGTCTGTGAGTGTGGTCACGGCACGTGCGCCGAACAAATTTCGATGAAGCCGAGCGATTATGAGGCGCTCCGCGCCGAGCCTGCGGATTTCGCGATCGTGCCGGGCCACGAGATACCCGACGTAGAAGAGGTCATCGCGCGACGCGAGGACTACGCGATTGTCAGAAAAAAGGAAGGGATCCCACGCCGCGTCGCCGAGGTAACCGACCCCCGGTGAAAGGGAGGCGATGGCCCGGGCACGATCGGTTTCTCGAGATCTATCTCGCTGACCATCTCGCCGCTGCGGCCGCAGGGTTAGCGCTCGTGCGCCGGGCGGCTCGGAGCAATACGGGCACTCGCACCGAGGACACTCTGCGACGCTTGACTGTCGAGATCGATGAGGACAGGCACACGCTTCGCCGGCTCGTGACCGATCTCGGCTTTACCGGCTCCAAGCCCAAGGAGGTCGTCGCGTGGGCTGCCGAGAAGATTGGGCGCCTGAAACGGAACGGCCAGCTGCGTGGCTATTCACCGCTTAGTCGCGTGCTCGAGCTCGAGGCGCTGTCGGTTGGCATCGCAGGCAAGCTGGCGCTCTGGGAGACCTTGGAGCGGGTACCGGATCCCGGCCGGCGTCTCCGGGCATTCGAGCTGCACCACTTGATCGAGCGAGCTCTACGGCAGCGCGAAGAGGTGGAGCAACTTCGCCTCGAGGCTGTCCATCAGGCATTCGCCGGAGGGATCAGTGGGGCAAGGTCGGGAGCGACGTCTTGACGAGGCCGCGCTCAGGATTCCCGAGGCTTCACAGATCGGGTTGGCCAGTCACGACTCGATGTCGTCTGTGACGACGAGGCGCCTCGCTGCAATTCTCGACGTCGACGGCACCCTGGTCGACTCCAACTACCACCATGCGCTCGCCTGGTATCGCGCCTTTCACGAACACGACATCGTCGTGCCCCTCTGGCGCCTGCATAGGCACGTCGGCATGGGCGGCGAGAAGTACGTCGCCGCCGTTGCCGGCGACGCTGTCGAACGGGAGCTAGGCGACGAGCTCCGCTCGCGCTGGGAGCAGCTGTTCGACCAGTTGCTGCCGGAGATCGAGCCCCTCGACGGCGCGTACGAGCTGATGGCGCAGCTGAAAGACCTCGGTCATCCGATCGTCCTCGCGAGCTCCGCGATCGAGTCTCACTTCGACGCCTTCGTCGACGACAAGCTCGACGCCCGGGAACTCGCCGATGCCTGGACGAACAAGGACGACGTCGAAGCGTCGAAGCCCGATCCCGACCTCGTCCGAGCTGCCCTGTCCAAGGCACGCACCGCGAATGCGATCATGATCGGCGACACGCCCTGGGACTGCGAAGCAGCACGCCGCGCCGGCATCGCCACGATCTGCGTGCTCACGGGCGGGTATTCGGAATCCGAGCTTCGCGAGGCCGGCGCCGCTGCGGTCTTCGACTCGCCGCGAACCCTTCTCGAACGACTCGACGAGACGCCGTTCGCGACACCCGCCGTGTTTCGCAATGACGACGACTGATTCATCGTGACGCCGGGCCTACGGGTCTCCGAGGTCGCGGGCCGGCCGCGAACGAACGCCCGGGGGCCCGTCCGTTCCCTCGTCGAGCCGCGTGTGGATGACGCGGAGCGTTCGCTATTCCCGCGTATTCGTCAAATCCTCTTAGGAGGGATGGGCGATATCCGCTCGTCGGAGCGAGCGAGCAGCCATCCACCGATCACGAGCAGCGCACCGAAGGCCAAGAAACCCCCGTCGTAGACCCACGTGTTGTCCACGCCTTCTCGGACGTGGTGGATCGTGAGGATTTGGTGGTCCACCATGCCCTCAACGAGGTTGAAGAGGCCCCATCCGACGAGCAGCCAGCCAAGAAAGGCCCTGCCGCTACTAGCCCGTCGCCAGTCGGTAGTGCGCCCCCAAAGAATCCAGATGCCCACGGCGACTGCGACCCAAGTCGCAGCGTGGAAGAGGCCATCCCATAGCGTGTTCGTCTCCAGACCCGCCACCGTCGTCTTGGGGTAGTCGCCCTCGCTCGTGAGCATGTGGTGCCACTGAAGAATCTGGTGGAGGACGATGCCGTCGACGAATCCGCCCAGTCCGATGCCAAGCAGGATTCCAGGGGCACGAGACCGCGTGACGGCTTCGTGAACCGCGTGGTCGTCCGGTCTGGTGCGAGAGGCGCTGACAGCCATGGGAGCGGCGTGTTCCCGCACCAGTGGCCGCGAAACCTTGCAGCGAGCGGAACGGCTCGCGCTCGGGCGAACGCCTGAATCTGGACTCGAGCGGGAGGGGACCACGTCGAAGACGCGGGTCCGGGGACAAACCCGCGCCAGGATTTCGCGAGAATATTTGAGCGGAGTCCCAGGGGCGGAAACGGGAGACTCGGGAGTGGGCTCAGGACGAGTTTTTCCTCGCGTGAGCGCGGCGGGCCCGCCGATGATCGCTGCCCACACCAGCGCCGGCCCTTCACGGTCCGAGGTTAATCGTAGGCTCTGCCCAAGCGTCCTTTGCGACCGGTCGTGCAGAGGGGGCCGAGCTCGGCCCCCTCTCCCGCCCAGAGTCGCGGCGCACCGCTAGTCGCGGTTTACAACGTCCTTCGCCTCGTCGGCCGCGGAGTCGACTGCGTCCTTGACCTTTCCTTCGGCCTGCTCGGTCTCCCCTTCACGCTGGAGTCCTTTGTCGCCGGTCAGATCGCCGGCGGCCTCCTTGATTCGTCCTGTTGTCTCGTCCTTCGACATCGTTGCCTCCTCGGCTAGTCGCGGTCTCGGTGTGCGCTGCCGGACTTCGCAAGTCCGCGGCTGACCATGTATCCGATCGTCACCGCGGCGACCAGAGTCCATGCGCGGGGTGCGTCGAAGTTGTCGGCCTGCGCCGCAGCGATCAGGATCGCAGCGACCGAAGCGACGAAAGCGTAGAACTCCGTCGTCATGAAGGACGGCTTCGTCTCGTCTCGCGTCACGCGAGTCGTCTGCGTCTGTCTTCCCACCAGAGGGCGGTCGTCTGTGACCGTGTCCCTTGCTGCCATGCTTGTGACCCCTTTCGTTGGGTTGCTCCCAATGGGTGCCCGCCGCCCGCCCAAAGCAATCTGTGCGGGCGGTGTTGATTGCGTGTTCGTCTGCTCATGTGGCGAGGCGATGCGGATCGCCCGAAACTCGGCCCTCCACGGGTCTCGCGCCGACACGTAGCACCGATGGCCCGTGCCTTTTCACCCGCCTCAGCGCACGAGTCACCGGGCGCCCAGAGGCTGGGCGGTGATTCCGAACGCCCTTGGGGCGCCGGGAGTGGGTCAGTCGGTCAAGCCCCGGAATCGAGCCCCTTCAGTACCAAGAGCGCGACGACGTAGAGGATGACACCGAGACAGACGGCGAGAACAGCAAGCCACACGTAACCCTCGCGATCTCGCATCGGGGAGAGCTTGGGCCGGGCGGCGGGCCGAACGCCGTTACCCTCGCCTCCCTATCCGGTGGGCGCACAGCATCGTCAGGGCCATAGGAGGTCGCGGTGCTACTCGGCGGCGTCGTCGCCGCGATCTACGTCCACCAGTCGCCCTCTCACGACTTCAGGTGTGACGCGCTCAAGCGGATTAAGCGCAACGGTTAGGGACGACGTGCTCCGCAGAAGCCGCAGGCACTGCATTGCCCCAGTTGTAACTCCGAAGCACCTCGCCCCACAGACGTAAAGGGGACCCCGCCGATTAGTTGCGCGGGTTAGAACAAGCGCCAAGGACGCCTGTTGCCAAACTCGCGGTCAGCGCACTCTGGGCAGTACACAGCGACGTCCTTGCCGCCTTCGTCCTCCACCACCGAAGTGAGATAAGCACGCCAGCGGAGCGCCTCTTCGTCCGTCGCCGGCTGTGTGGCGCATTCCTCGCAGTTGAGCATTGGCCACCCCATTCCTCAATCCGAAAACGCGGGAACGGTTTGCGCAGTTACGGCAAGTCTTCGCGTTGCCTCGTCGGGCGAGATCCCCAGGGCAGGACCGGGGACAGGACGAAACCGCGAAAACCGCCGATCCCGCCCATCTCACTTGGCTCAACCATGCGGTCTTCGCACGGGCAGTGGCCTCTATATGGGCCGGGCAGGGATCGAACCTGCGACCTTGGGATTAAAAGTCCGCGCGGAACCGCGGCAACAGACTGTTCTCAGCTGAAACTGCCTGCAACGACCACGAGTCGACGCTGAAGCAAACTGCAAGGAGCTGCAGGTCGTGGAGACAAGCCCGTACTCCCATTCGTACTCGCGTCTGTCGTCCGACCGGACAACTGAAGCGCGATCGACCGTATGCTGGAACTCGGAACCGTCGCGTCGACCGGAACCTCGTCTCGCGGCTGCGAACCCCCCGCCAACTGTCCCGCTTTCCCGAATCGAGCGAATCGCGGAATCAAGCGTAGGGACGGACTGCGCGCCAGCCTGGCTCAAGATCGTCAAGCGCTAACCGCGTCGTCTAGCCAAAAACAGCTTGCAACACGAATCACGAACTGAGGTGTATGATGGTCTCCACTGGCCCTGCAGCCAGAATTCCGGCCGAAGCCCCAAAGTACGCCGACGCGCCTTCTTGGCACGCGAGGCATCTGAGCTGAGGCAAACAGAGTTCGAGTCCCGTGGGGCCAGTTTTTCTGCGCGGGGTGACCGTTGAAAGGGTGGTCAACAAACCGCCTCGCGGCAGGGCTGACGTCGACCAATCGGAGCTGGGGCAAGGATTGAGAGCGGGGACGCCGCCGCAATGGGCGTCCCGCCGAATGGACCAAAAAGCGGGGTTGCTCTTGGGACCGGCCCTCACTTGGGAACGACTTAAGCTCCGGCCATGCTCTTGCGCATTGACTGCGTCATGTTCCGGGTCGAAGACATCGACCCCGCCCTGGACTTCTACCGCGAGGTCATGGGCCTCGTCCCGCGCTGGCGCGAAGGGAACATGGCTGGCCTCGACTTCCCGCGCACCCCCGGCACCGAGCTCGTTCTCCACACCGACTCCGACATCCCGGGCAGCCAATCCGCGGCGGTCTAAGCGCGGCCGCCGAGTTACTCGCGTGGCTGAGCGAGTTTCGACTAGCTCGTGAGGGGCGGGCGCCGAACGGCGCAGGTCACGTCCCTGCTGGCGAGCGCGAGGCTCCGGAGCTCGTCGTCTGGCACGAGTTCTTCGATCAGCGGGAAGAGCTGTCGCTCCTCAAGCCGGATGTGTGCGTCAAGCAGCTCCCCCGCCGCACCCAACGTCTCTCGATCGACGATGCCGGCCGCCACGGCGATTTCGAGTGTGCGAGCGAACCCCTCGAGCTGCACGTGGTGGACGCGTGCCTCGCGGAGGGGAGCAGGCTGCGACTGGACGTGCCTGAGGAAAAGCGGGAAGAGCTCTTCTTCCTCACCCCGAAGGTGGTCACGCTCTTCGTTCCTGAAGAACTCGACGAATTCCCTGGCTGACGCGAGTCGAGCCGAAGCATCTCCGTCCGCGGCAGCACGGCGCAGCCGCACTGCCTGCACGAGTCCATCGTGATGGTCGCGCGAGAGCGGGATCAGGGCGGGGTGGCGCTTCATTCCACGTCAGGCGGCGACCTCGGGCGACTCCATCTCTATCTAATGGATCCAGTTCGTGGCTGATTCAGCACGTCCGTTTTCGCCGCCATGATGAAATCGTTGCGATGCAGGCCCTTGATCTTGTGCGTCCACCATGTGACCGTCGTCCGACCCCATTCGGTCAGCAGCGCAGGGTGATGCCCCTCATCCTCTGCAAGCTCGCCAACCTTCTTCGTGAATGCCAACGCCTGCGCAAAATCGTCGACCGAAAAGACGCGTCTCAGCCGTTTGATTCCATCGAGCTCCACGATTTTCCACTCAGAGATTTGGCGATGAAATTCGGCGATCTCGGCCTCCGTCACGGTCGGTGCGTCCTTGCGGCACGCGACGCACTTCATCTGCGTCAGTGTCTCCATCTCGCTTTCTCCCCTGAATCGGCTCATCGCAAGCGGCTTCTCGTAGGTCAGAGTACCGCTCGCGGTAACGATCCCTGCCGTCCTTCTTCCGGAAGTGAGCTGGTCGGGATCCCGAGGTTCGAACTCGCGCCTCCGAGGAAGGCGACGCCCTGCTCCAGACGCTCCTTCCGGGCGGCATTCCGGCGAAGGAGAGCGTCATCCACTCGGTGAACAGCTGGCTCAACGAGGCCGAGCGCCTCGTCCGCATGCGCGAGACGAGCCCCGAACTGCGACTTGGCTCGACCCAACGGGCCGTCAGCACGACGTGCGTTGCTGAACGAGTTCCTCGGCACCCGAGTGTTACTGCGGCGACTGCTGGCGAGCGCGCTCTCTAGCTCTGGCCCCTCCCCTCGTACATGTAACCGGACCAGCGCGACCATCTTGCCCGACCGAAGTTCGCCACTTCCCTGTGGCGTGCGCAAACTCGGTCGCGTTCCTGCGACCTATGGGCGGTGCGGCCAGCTCAGCGTCGGAAGCTCCGTTCTGCTCCACCACGGGGCGCGCGGGCGCCGCTGTACCGCGTGGGCCGCCTTGGTCAAGCGCGCCCGCCCCGCGCAACCTGCTGCCTGGGCGAGGAGGCGAGCAGCTCCTCGTACAGGGACGCGAAGCGACCGGCGATCTCCGCCCAGTCGTATCGGCGGCTGGCTGTCTGCGCGCGTTGGCCGCGCGCCCGGCGTTCCCGGTGGCCATTGGCGGCCAGGAGGAGGGCGTTGACGAGCGCGTCCTCGTCGTCGGGCGGGATGAGCCAGCCCGTTCTTCCGTGGTCGACGATCGCCGCCGGGCCGTGCGCGCGGGAGGCGATCACCGGGAGGCCGCAGGCCATCGCCTCGACGAGCACGAGTCCGAACGCCTCGGCCACGGACGGCAGCACGAGCGCGTCGGCCGCGTTCAGCGCCTGCGGCAGCTGCTCGTGCGAGCGCCAGCCGGCGAGGAAGACCTGCCGGTTTCCGATCCTCCGCGCTGTCGCGAGGGGATGCTCCCCCTCCCACTCGCCCGGATGGCCGCCGACGAGCACGAGCGGCGCCGGCCTGCCGAGCCGCGCAACCGCCCGCGCGTGGGCACTGATCAGGAGCGGGAGGCGCTTGACCGCCGTGTAGCGACCGACGTAGAGGAAGACGGTGTCGGCGGCCCGGAAGGGAGCGAGTTCCTCGTCACCGTAGGCGATGCTTCCCGGCCGGCCGCTCTGATCCCAGCCGCGCGGCTGCTCGACGAGCCAGCGGCGCCAAAACGCAAGCCGCTCCCCTGCCGCGAGCGGTCGCGGCGAGAAGCGCTCGAGCTCGACGCCGCTCGGGAGGCCGCGCAGCCTCGCCCGCTCGAGCCCGAGCAGCAGGGCCGCGTCCGCCTCCGCCCCCGGCGGCACGATAACGAGGGCGCAGCGCCGCGCCCACGCCCGCAGCCGCCGCTCCCACGACTGAGCGTAACGCCAGCCCGGCGGCGCCCCCGCCGCGATCACGCGCAGCATCGCCAGCTCGGTCCCGTGCAGCTGGCCAAGCACCGGCAGCGAGGGGAATACGCGCGCGGCGGCCTCGTTCGCCGGCGTCAGGTGGTGCAGATGGAGCACGTCGGCGCTGCCGGCACCGACACGCGCGAGCAGCTCGATCCAGGCAGCGACGAGCCGCTCATAACGGGCATCGTCGACGGCGGCAAAGACGCGATCGGGCGCACCCAGGCGATCCTCGTAGGACGGCGCGAAGGGAACCGGCGCAACCAGCGGCTCCGCGGGCTCAAGCGCCGGTGAGTAGTCGAGCGGCTCGACGTCGACCCCGGCAAAGAAGCTCGCCGCATGGGTCGGCTCGCCCCACCGTCCCAGCGAGCCCGAGCCAAGCCTCACCTGCCAGCCGGCGGCCGGCAGTGCGCGAGCGAGCGAGCGCGCAACCTGCGCCGAGCCACCACGGGGGAAGAAGAACAGCACCGAGACGACCAGCCCGCGTGCCGCCGGCGCGCGGCCGCCACGCGCACGAGGCTGCCCCCACGCCAAGTCGCCCGCTGTCCGCACCGCGCGATTCTCGTCCTTCGGCGGAGCGGCGGCTCGCGGGTCCGTCGCGATCGATGACGCGGGCCTGCGGGAGTGGATCGGGCGGCGGGCGCGAGCTCGGTTGAACGGGACGCAGCAGCGAGCGGCTCGCTCGCGGACCGTGCGCACTTGCGGCGTGGGAGCAACAAGGCACCACCGCGTAACGGCCGGCGCGGGCTAGGCGGCGAGCGCGACGGGGGGCTGCTCGAGGCGCGTCAGGAACACGGGCCGGGGCGAGCGCAGGTAGGCAACGAGCGCCGCTTCGTCGTGCTCGCAGGGAACCAGCGTCGTCCACCCGGGCAGCTGGTCGGCCCGGTGCAGGTCGCCGCAGGCGACGGCCGGCAGTCCCGCCGCCGCGACCCAACCGAACAGCTGCCGCCCGTTGAAGAGCTCCACGCGATCGAAGAGCCCACGCAGCTCCCGCCAGCACCGTGCGAAGTAGCAGGTCGGGAACGGGATCGCCGGCGTGGGCCCGGAGTCGTGCGGGTGCGCGGCGAGAACCGCGGCGCCGGCGGCACGCGCCTCCTCCATCGCCGCCGCCGGCCCGTCGTCCATCGCGACGAGGCTGCGCAGCCCGACCGCGACAGCGTGAGCGGCGCGGTCCGGGTCCGTGTCGTTGTAGGTGAGCTCGAAGCCGGGCACGAGCAGAAGCCCGTGGGCCGAGAGCGCACGGGCGCGCTCGCGCTCGAGCTCCGCGAGGTAGGCGCCCACGTTGGTGGCATCGACGCACGGGCGCCCGTGCCGGAGCGGCCACGGATCGTCGCCGCGGAGGACGTGGTCGGTCACGCAGAGCACATCGAAGCCGGCCGCTCCGTAGAGGTCGACCACCCCTCCGAGCGAAAGCTCGCCGTCGCTCCAAGTCGTGTGCGCGTGGAGCTCGCAGAGCAGGGGCCGCGCGCCTTCACGCATCCACCGCGAGTGTGCTCGCGGACTGCGGCCCGGTGGGTGAACGGGCGGTGAAGATCCGGAGACGAACAGGTCGCGCGCGTCTCGACCGGAACGTCGACCCGGTTACCCCACTCGGGTCCGCGACTGGCGCCTCTCGCCAAATCGTCCGTTCGCCCGAGGCCTCCAAGCCAGGGCCTCGCGCTGTCTCGATTTGAGGCCTGAGATCGTTCGGTGAGATGTCGAGCACAACACCGTTACGCCCAAGATTCTCGTGGGGCCGCACCTCCGCGATCCTGACGGCGCCCGTAGCGGTCTATGGAGGTGCGCCTAGGAGAGTCCGACGGACGACTAGCGAAACGAAGTTAACCGGGGCGGCTACCTGGAGAAGCGCCCCCGGCCAAAGTAGCCAAGGATGGCCAACGCAACAACGATGATGATGACGATCCAAAGCCAGGTCGGCACACGATCCTTTCGTTGGGGAACATGGCCGACTCTACGACGAGCCGACCCGTCTTCGCAACGTCTGCGGGTCCTTCGCCGTGATTGGAACGGCTCGCGCTCGGGCGGGCGCGAGCGAGCCGCGCGAGGTTGCGGGCGGTGCACGCCCGCGCTCGGGTGAAGCTCCGAGTCAGGCGCCGGTTCGCTTGCTGCGGCGCCGCGTTGGCGGCGGTCGCGCTTGGCTTTCGCGAGCGTGGCCGGATCGCGCGCCCGTGCCTAGCCGAGGAGCTGCGCGGTCCGTACCCGGCGAATCCTCGGCTGCGATCATGGCGGTCGTGGACCAGGTGCGGATCGACAAGTGGCTGTGGGCGGCGCGCTTCTTCAAGACGCGCAGCGCGGCGACGGAGGCCGTCCTCGGCGGGCGGGTACACGTCAACGGCGAGCGCGTGAAGCCGTCGAAGGTCGTCGGCGCTGGGGATGCAGTCGAGGTGACGATCGGGACGGTGCGTCAGACGGTGGCCGTGACCGCTGTCGCCGAGCGCCGTGGGCCCGCGAGCGCAGCTGCGACGATGTACGCCGAGACGCCCGAGTCGCGCGCCGCCCGCGAGCAGCACGGACTCGAGCGACGGCTCGCCCGCCCGCTCGGAGCCGACCTCGGCGCGCGCCCAACCAAGCAGGCGCGGCGTCGGCTCGACGCCCTCCGCCGCGCCCAGGGGCGCGGGCGCTGAGTCCGCCGGCGACCGAGTGCTACCCGCGCAAAGCCGGCGTCGAAATCGGGCAGCGGCTCGGCCTCTCGGAGGACACCGCGCGGCAGATAATGCGACAGCAGTTCGTAGAGAACGCGCTCCGCGGCCGAGTGAGCACCCGCCTACCTCGTACCGCAGACTGCCGCGACGGCGGCCGCCTCGACCTGAAGCCGGACATCGCGCGGTTCGCCGTACTCGCTCGGGACTAGGCCCAACCTGCTCCTCGAGCTGCGGCAAGCGGGTGCAAGCGGGAGCGCGGACCTCCTCTCGGTCAGACGCGGAGAGGTCGATCCGGTTCGTGCCGGGGGCGACCTCGCCGCGCCACGGCAATTCTTCGGCTACTCCTCGACGTGGTCCGCGATCGTGAACGCGACCTGATTGTGCTCGACGCTGGCGTCGAGAACCTTGTCGTCGAGGAGGGCGGCCGCCTCTGGTTCGAGGAAGACACGGGCACCCTGCTCTTCGATCACCTCGTCGTCCTCTGCCGGCAGCGAAACGACGCTGACCTGCAAGTTCGCCTGCGTTCCTGCCCGCTCGGCGACCATCCGCAGACCCGCCGTCTCAGGAATCTGGTCCGAGGACGAGACGATGTCCTTCACGGCCTGAACCGCGCTATCGGTGAGTGCGAGCAGCGCGCTCACCTCCTTCCTGGTTGGTTCTGGTCGGAAGCAGGCGAGGCTAGCAGTGCCACGCCAGAGGTCGCGGGTTCGCGTCCCGATCAAGAAGTATCGATTTGCAGGTGATTTCGAGTGGGCCGGGCAGGGATCGAACCTGCGACCTTGGGATTTAAAAGTCCGCCCGGAACCGCGGAAACAGATTGCTATCCGTTGAAACTGCCTGCAACGAACGCGAGTCGACGCTGAAGCAAACTGCAAGGAGCTGCAGGTCGTGGAGACAAGCCCGTACTCCCATTCGTACTCGCGTCTGTCGTCCGACGGGACAACCGAGGTGAGCGTCCAACCCTCCTGCGTCGACACGTCGTCGACGCCGCGCCTGATGAACCTGGTCAGCGCTGGAAAACTCGACCCGTTGGTGTTCGTGACGCACCGTTTCCCGCTCGAGGAGGCGGAGCAGGCGTACGACGCCTTCAGCGCTGCGCAGGAGACCGGCGCCTTCAAAGTCGTGCTCGAAGGTGCCAAGCATCAGCAATTGGTGCCGGTCGGTGCGGCCGCCGGCTGGGGAGAAGACGCTTCCTGAGAGCACGGCGTGCGCGAGTGCGGCGTGCCGCTGAGGCGCGGCCGCCGTACTCGCGCCCCGCATGAAGCTTGCGGATTGTCCGCAGCGACGTTCAGTGCTGGCCACGATCCTCCGCAGCAAGTGCCCACCTACTCTCGGACTATGAAGACGACCTACGCCGTCAAGTGGCGCGAACCCGACGGGCAGACCTATCTGGGACGCCTGGCGCTGGGCGCGCGAACGCTCCGTCTAGATGGGCGCCAGCCAGATGGGCCCGCCGGCAATCGGCAGATCGGCTACGACGAGATCCTGAGTCTCCACGTCGGCACTCGCGGCGCCGATCGCCTTGATGGCCAGCCGGCCCTTATCGTCGAGCGGACAGACGGCCGGTACCTCGTCACGAGCGCGGGGATCGGCGCCGGCGTCGTCCAGGAGCTCGTGGACCGCCTCGCCGGCCTTCGCGGATCCGCGCCACGGCGTTCGACCGTGGTCGTACCCCTGAAAACGGGCGCACTGGACGGCGTGCGTGAGCTGGTCAGGCGCGGTCCGCCATTCGACCCGGCCGACACGGCGCTCACTCGACACGAGCTCCTGCTGACCGAGCAGGAGGCGATCTTCGTCTTCGAGACTCAGTCCGATGAGGGCCTGGCGGCATTGCTGGCCCAGCTCGACATCTGGGCGGCTGCGGTCGCCTGGCGCGACTTCGTCGCCGGCCCGCCCCGCCTGGCTTCAGTCGCCTACACCTGGGAGCGCCCCGAACCGCGCATTGTCCCCGCCGTCGGCCTCTAGACGCTTTCCGGTTAACGACAGACCTGCGGAAAACCCGCAGCAAGTCTGCGAGCGGCCCCCGATGGGTGGCCACCGTACTCGCCCTACGTTGAAGTCACGAAACACGATGCAAGGAGGCACGAGATGAGAAAGCCATTCCAGATCGGTGGCGTGATCGCCGGGGTAGTGCTGATCGCATTCGGCATCGCAGCGATCTACATGGGCGTCGACGGCCGCACGACGGTTCGCGACAGCATCAAGCAGGAGCAGATCGTCTTCGGCGCCGCCGACGACCCCGCGGTTGCGAAGCATGCAGCCCAGTGGGCCGGCGAGCCGGTCACGAACGGGACCCAGGCACGCGCGTTCGCGCTGGTCATCCGCGAGCACGCCCTCGAGGCCTCCGGTGGCCTGACCTACGCGCAGATGGGACGGTTCGTCTCCGCTGACGACCCGAAGAACCTGGCCGGAACCAGTGACGAGTCGGCAGCCCTGAAGGACGAGACCGGGAGCCCGGTGTCGAACTCGGCCCGCAACACCTGGGTCACGGCCACGGGCCTCTCGACCGCGTTGAACATGAGCTACATGGCCGAGCAGATGGCCCTGTTCGGGATCGTCGTCGGAATCGCGCTTCTCCTGGCCGGCATCGGCTTCATCGTGCTGACACTCGGTGGCGCGCTTCGCGCCCGCGAGGTGGCACCCGAAGCGGCTAAGGCTCCGAGCACGGTCAAGCCGCGACCGGCCGCCGCAATCGGCTAAAGCACTTCTCGTGTCCCGACCCGAGGGCGGCTCCGGCCGCCCTCGGCGTTTGCTACGACGAGTTGAGTGATGACCCCCGAGGCGAGCGCAACGGTCGTCGTAGTCGCGGCGCTGGTCACGGCTCTGGCGACAGGGCTCGGCGCAGCGCCATTCCTCTTTGTATCGCGTCTCGCACGCTCCGCTATCGGAGTCGCCGATGCACTCGCGGCTGGGTTCATGATCGCGGCAAGCTGCCTCTTGTTTTACGAAGGCGCTGGCGCCGACGTGCTGCTAACGGTGGCGGGGATCGTTGTCGGCGTCATGTTTGTCGCTATCGCCACGCGGCTGATCGCAGCGCGACCCAACGCTCACTTTGCGGTCCTAGTCGGCGCCGATGCCCGCAAGGCGATGCTGCTCGTCGGCGTAATGACAGTGCATTCCTTTGCCGAGGGCGTCGGCGTCGGCGTCTCGTTCGGCGGCGGCGAGTCGCTTGGCCTCGTCACGGCGCTCGCCATCGCAATCCACAACATCCCCGAGGGCCTTGCGATCTGCCTCGTCCTGGTTCCGGCCGGCGTGCGCGTTCTCCATGCCGCTGGGTGGAGCGTCTTCTCGAGTCTGCCGCAGCCACTGGTCGCTCTCCCGGCGTTCGCTTTCGTCGCGTTCTTCGACGGACTCGTCCCGCTCGGTCTCGGCTTCGCAGGCGGCGCGATGATCTGGATGGTCGTCGCCCAGGTGATCCCTGACGCCCTGCGAGCGAGCTCGAGACGGGCGGTGGCCGGGGCGCTTGTCGGCTCGACGGCGGCGATGCTCGCCTTTGAAGCGCTGCTGCTCGCCTGAGTGCAGGGTTGCGGGAAACCCGCTACAAAGTCTGCGGCCATGTGCTGATCGGTCTGCGGTCGGCCCAGGGGGCTGAAACACGTTCCGCGTCCCTTGGATCAGACCTCGAAATCGAAGGAGAAACCACAATGGCCTCATATTCCACCCCCCCAGTACCACGCCCCTCGCGCTCCCGAGACCAACCTGGGCGCCTTTTGGATGGTGGCGACGGTGCTGCTCGGCTTGATGGTGGCCGTCGTCGGGTTCTTCGCGCTCCTCATGTGGGCAGACTCGCGCGAATCCCGCGACGCCGCCGCGGCGACCCCCCGGCCGTTGAAGCCCACGCCGACCACAACACGGCGCTGCCGCTGGCGAGCTTCGCCGGCGTCGTGCCGCAGAACGCGACCGAGCTCGCCGCGGCGCACAAGGCGACCGACGCCGCGCTTCCGCCCGTCCCCGCGGGTGACCTCGTCAAGGTGCAGATGACGCTCAAGGACATGACCGTCGAGATCGCGCCGGGCGTGAGGTACAACACCTGGGCCTTCGACGGCCACGGCGCTCCCGGTCCTATCGTCCATGTCCGTGAGGGGCAGACGGTCGAGATGACGCTGAAGAACGGCGGCGCCATCCCCCATTCGATCGACTTCCACGCCGCTCGAATCGCGCCGGACGTGGCCTTCAAGGATGTCAAGCCGGGCGAGTCGTTCACGTTCCGCTTCAAAGCGGGAGATCCCGGTGTCTTGATGTACCACTGCGGCACCAAGCCAGTGCTCGCCCACATCGCCAACGGCATGTACGGCGCCATCGTCGTTGATCCGGCGAAGCCGCTTCCGAAGGTCGACAACGAGTACGTCCTCGTCGCCAGCGAGTGGTACTTGAACGGCGACGGAATCACAAAACCAGCGTCGCTGGACATGGCCAAGGCCCGCGCGATGATGCCGGACTGGACGACCTTCAACGGCTACGCCAACCAGTACGTCAACCACCCGCTGACGGCCAAGCCGGGTGACACGACCCGCTTCTACGTCGTTGCCGCCGGCCCGACGCTCGACACGAACTTCCACGTTGTCGGCGGGATGCTCGACCGCGCCTGGGTCAACGCCGACCTGACCAACCCGCCGCAGAACGGCGTCCAGACGGTCGCCGTCCCGGCGGGCGGAGCCGGCGTCTTCGACGTCAAGCTCGACAAGGAGGGTCTCTATCCCTTCGTCAGCCACGCGTTCGTACACGTCGACCTCGGCCAGGTGGGCTTGCTCAAGGTCGGCAACCCGACGGGGACGATGTCGCACTAGCGCATGGCGGTTTTGACGAACGCCATCGTCGAGGAGGACACTGCCGTCGACGTCATCCTGCGCGACGGCAGCACGCTCCGCCTGCGCCCGCCGGCCCGGGACGACGGGGACGCTCTCGTTCGCTTCTTCGCCGAGCTTTCCGACCAGAGCCTCTATCGGCGTTTTCACGGCCATCCGTCCGTCGACGCTGATCTCGTTGCACCAGACCTCGAGCCTGACTGGGTGGAGCGTGGCGCGCTGCTCGGGGCCGTCGCCACGGACGAGGGCGAGAACGTCGTGACCCTCGCCAGCTACGTGCTATTGCGCGACCGGGAGGTAGCCGAGGTCGCCTTCGCGGTCGCCGACGGCTACCAGGGACGCGGCATCGGCCCGCGTCTGCTCGAGCAACTCGCAGCGCGAGCCGCCAAGCGAGGCATAACCCGTTTCGTCGCCGAGGTCATCGCGGACAACGAGCCGATGCTGCGCGTCTTCTCCGAGGCCGGCTTCAGCCTGTCGAGGACGCTCTCGGGCGGAGTCGTCGAAGTCACGTTCCCGATCGCGAGGACCGCCGCCTACGCGGCACGCATTGCGGCGCGCGACCACACCGCTGTCGCCGCTTGGCTCGGCGATGCTTCGCGCCGCGATCGGTCGCCGTCTTCGGTGCGTCGCCCCGTCGCGGCACGATCGGGGGCGAGCTCTTCCGCAACATCGTCGCGGGCGATTTCGGCGGTGCCGCCTACCCGATCGACCACAGCGGGGAATCGGTCGCCGGCGTTCGCGGCTTCGGTCGATCGACGACGTCGCTGACGCGGTCGACCTGGGGGTCATCTCCGTTGCAGCAGCGGCCGCGCTCGAGGCGGCGGAGTCGGCGCTGGGGAAAGGAGTGCGCGCGCTGATGGTCCGTTTCGGCCGCTTTCCCGAGATCGGCCCGAGGGAGCCGAACGGCAACGTCAGCTGCTCGCCCTCGTCCACGCTCACGGCGCTCGCCTGATGGGCCGAACTACCTCGGCATCGCGTCCGCGTCGACGCGCCTGGACGCGACATTCGCGTCGCGTCAGGCGGCGGCCGGGAACATCGGGTTCTCGTCCGGAGCGGTTCACTCGGCCTGGCCATGCTCGAAGCCGCCGGTCACGCGGCCTCGGACTGTCCACGTTCGTCTCGATCGGCGGCCGGCCGACGTCTCCTCGAACGACCTGCTCGAGTGGTCGGAGGACGACCCGCTGATCGAGGTCGTCTTGCTCTACGTCGAGTCGTTCGGCAACCCGCGCCGGTCGCCGAGGTCGCGCGCCGCGTCGCGCGCGGCAAGCCGATCCTCGCCGTCAAGAGCGGGACGACGGCGGCGGTGCTCGCGCCGCCGGCTGGCACGCAGCGGCGCTGGCCGGCCGGGCGGCGGTCGATGCGCACCTCCACCAGGCCGGGGTCATTCCGGCAGGCTCGCTCGAGGAGCTCGTCGACGTCGCCACGCTGCTGTCGACGCGGCCGGCGCCGCGCGGCCGCGGTGTCGGTGTTGACGAATGCCGGAGGACTCGGGTAGGTGCGCGGACCCCTGCGAGGCGGCAGGCTCGCGTTGCCGCCTCTCGCCGAAGAGACCCGTGAACGACTCATGCCCTCCTCGCCGGCTGAAGCGAGTCTCGCGACCCGGTCGACATGCTCGGCTCGGCGACGGCGGTCTGTACAAGGCCGTGTTGCCGCTGATCCTCGAGGTCCTGGAGTCGACTCCGTGATCGTCCTGTTCGTGCCGGCAGTGAGCGCAACGGCGGATGAGGTCGCGGGCGCTGTCGCCCTTACCGGGGCAGGGGACAAGCCGGTACTCGCTGTCGTCATGAGCTCCAAGGGGATCCCGGCCGTTTTGCGCGCCGCGCCGCATGCTGCCGCTGCCTTCGTCTACCCCGAGTCGGCCGCTCGCGCTCTGGGTCGTGCCGCCGAGCGAGCGGACTGGCTGCGCCGCCCGCTCGGCTCCGTGCCCGAGCTGGACGTCGACCGCATCGCGGCCGCGGCCTTCATCAAGCGGGCACTAGCCGATCGAGACGATGTCTGGCTCGAGCCGGCCGACGTCCGCGCCCTCCTGCTTGCCTACCGGATCCCGCTCGTCGGCGAGGCGGTAGCGCACTCGACCGAGGATGCGATCGGAGCCGCCACCGCCTTCGGCTACCCCGTCGTCGTGAAGACCGCCGCCGCCGGCGTCCATAAAAGCGAGGGCGGCGGAATCGCGCTCGACCTCGGCGACGCTCGCTGCCCGTGCCCGAGGCGGCCGACCGGATCGGCGCGCCGGTGATCGTCCAGCCGATGATCGGAGCCGGCGCCGAGCTCCTGGCCGGCCTCGTCCAGGATCCCGTCTTCGGTCCACTGGTCACATTCGGCCCGGGCGGCGTCTTCGCCGAGCTGATCGGCGATGCCGCCTTCCGCATCGCTCCAATCACCGACGTGGAGGCCAAGGAGCTGGTCACAACCGGAAAAGCCGGAAAGCT
>CAWJYU010000008.1:0-65967 GCA_963847235.1 uncultured Actinomycetes bacterium
CACACCGCCGCCGCCGATCTCGGCAACGGCAAAGGTGACGCCGCCGGCGATCGCGACGACCGCGACACCGGTGAATGCCAGCACAACGCGGCTAAAACGCCTGCGCATGCTCGCCCTCCTCTCCTTCGTTCCTGGTGCCCTTGACCGCAGACACCCGCAGAATTTCGAGGGCCTATCGAGACCAGGCTAGAACAGTTCGACAGTCGTGTCTAGGTCACGGTCAGGCTGTTTCGACCACTAGCACCGGGTCTTCGTCCGGCTCCTTGCCGGGTCGGGAAACAGCGGCAGGTTCGAGCTCTTTGCGGCGATCGGCGTACGCGTCCGTCGCCGACCATCAGCTCGTGTTCGCGAAGACCGACCCGGCGGCCAAGCACAAGGGGATCTCGGCGTTCGTCGTCGAGCGCGGCTGGAACGGCGTCTCGACCCGGGACACCGAGCACAAGCTCGGCATGGATGAAGAACGAGGGCCGGCGGAACACCCGCGAGACCTCACTGGCGAAGTGGCACGCGACCGAGTCGGCGTTCAAGGCCGCCCACCTCGCGATCCAGGTGCACGGCGCCTACGGCTACTCGGCCGAGTACGGCATCGAACGCTACTTCCGCAACGCCCGCGCGCCGATCATCTACGAAGGCACCACCCAGATCCACAAGATGATGCAAGCCGAGCACGCGCTCGGCTTCCGCAAGCTGAACGGCCGCGACGGCGACGTCTCACCGCTCGCCTCCTGGGCGCCGGCGCTCTCGGGCGTGCACCGGGCCGCGGGGCCCGTGCCGACCGGGGCGTAGCCCTCGAAATACGCCCTTCGGTCAATAGGCGGGGCGAACGGGCGTTGTTAGCGTCGCCGAATGCAAGAGGCACTCACGAGGATCCCGCCGAGCATCACGCAGCGCCAGCTGCAGGTCATCGAGCTGATCGCCGCGGGGTGCTCGAACGAGGAGGTCGGCGAGCGGCTGGGCATCTCACCGCGAACAGCCAAGGCACATTGCGATGTGCTTAGGCAGAAACTCGGCGTCGCCCGGCGTCGGCAGATCCCGGTCGCTTACCGGCTCCTCACCGGGGAAGACCCACTTTCCCGAAGCCTCGGGCCGGTCTCCATCGGCTCGGGGGACTGACGGCACCGCGCCTGCGTCCCGCGACGCAGGCGCGGACCCCCTTTTCAGACAGTCGCAATCGCCCCACGAGCCGTTTAGCCTCTTGCCACCATGGCTGTAGAGGAGGTTGCAACCAGGCGTCGGATCATCCCGCGCCCGCGACTGACGAACCTGCTGGACGAGAGCCCGGCTCGCATCAAGCTGCTCATAGCGCCAGCGGGCTACGGTAAGACCACGCTCGCCCAGCAGTGGCTGGAAGTTCCCGAGCGCCGCGACGTGTGGTACCGAGGCAGCCCTGCCTCCGCAGACGTGGCTGCCCTGGCAGCGGGAATCGCGATCGCAGCGGCAGAGATCCTTCCGGATGCTGGCAAGCGCATGCGTCAGCGAATTCGAACGGTCGGCCACCCGGAGGAAGATGTGGACGTCCTGGCGGAATTATTCGCGGAGGACGTCCAGGAGTGGCCGAGTAACGCCTGGTTAGGGATCGACGACTATCACTTCGCGATGGACTCCGCAGCATCCGAGCGACTGGTCGAGTTTCTGACGAACGAGACGCCGATCCAGATGGTCTTAGCAACGCGGAACCGGCCGAGCTGGGCCTCGGCGCGGCGGATTCTCTACGGCGAGATCCAGGAACTGAACTATCGCGTGCTTGCGATGGATGATGAGGAGGCCACGGCAGTCCTTGGGCCGAGGACGGCAGCGGTAGACGAACTCCTCGCAAGCGCACGCGGCTGGCCGGCGATTATCGGACTTGCAGCACTCACGGGTGACCCCGCGTCACGGCGCTACACCCTTCCTTCCTTAGGTGAGTACTTTTCGGAGGAGCTCCTTCTCCGATTAGCCCCCCTCGAGCTCCAAGCCATCCGAGCTCTGGCCCTTCCGACAACTCTGACGCCAAGGATAGCTGAGGTTCTCCTAGGAAATAGCGCAAGACAGACGCTTGAGCTCGCGCTAAGTCTCGGGATTTTGTCACACAGCGCGCCGGACATGTACATCGTGCATCCGCTCGTCCGCGAGCACCTAAACCAGGGTTCACACTATGTCGACCCGGGCTATGCGAACCTGGTTGCACGGCTCATCGACTTCTGCCTAGAAGATGGAGCGTGGGACGACGCGATCGAGCTTGCAAAGGCGCACGATGCGGCCTCAATCCCACGGATCCTCGTGGCCGCGCTTGACGCACTCTTGGGTGAAGGAAGACTCGTCACACTCGAGCGGTGGCTACATCAGGCCCTCGAACTCCAAGTTCATGACGCGAGGCTGGATCTCGCCGAGGCCGAGCTTGCTTTTCGACTTAACGATCACGCGCGTGCGGAACATCTGGCAGTCGAAGCCTCCAAGCGACTCGACGATTCTGCCCTCGTAGGGCGCTCCCTCGTGCGCGCTGGTTACGCGGCAATTTTGTCGGGTAACGAGGGTCGTGGCCTCGGTCACTTTCGACGAGCAAGGCGTCTCGGCCTCGATCTGGCGAGCCGGCGAGAGGCCCTCTTGGGCGAGCATTACGCCGCTTCGGAACTCGATGATCCTTCCGCGTCCGACATCGTCGCTGAGGCAGTCATGCTCGATGATCTCAGCCCAGAAGGGAAGCTCCGCCTTGAGGTGATGCGCTTGACGGAGTCCTTTCGCCGAGGCGGAGTGGTCGAAACCGTAACGGAAGCGGCGTCACGAACGCACCTTGTTGATCGAGTGCGAGACCCGCTTGCTGCAACCGCCTTTCTTCATGCCCTTGCGACTGGCCACAACCTAATGGGGCGATATGACGAGGCTCTTGAAATCGCCGAACGCCTCTTGAGCGCCGCGGCACGTTTTCGCCTTGCGTTACCGATCCCCCACGGATTGCTCGACACGGCGATCGCACGGCTTGGTCTTCGCCAGTACGATGCAGCGCTTCGGACGATCAACCAGGTACAGGAATGCACCCCTAGGAGCGATCACCATCTTGAGGCGCTCGCGACGGTGGCACGGGCCCGCATCTTCCTGTGCCAACGAAACGTCCCTGCCGCCGTGTCCCTGCTTAAATCGCTAGATGGCTCGTACCTGAGTTCTCCAAGCCGCGCTGAGGTCGAGGCCTGGCGTGGCTACGCCTTCGCAGCCGAAGACGACGTGGATGCTGCCGCGCGCTTAGCTCTCTCGGCGAAAGACGGGAGCGGTGCCACGATTGAGGCTCAGGTACTCATTGCGGCTATCGAGGCCCTGTGCTCGCCTGAGGGCTCAGCGAGTCGAGGTACCCTCGCAGCACAGCTTTGGAGCGTTGTCCAGACTACAGGAGACGTCGATACGTTCGTCTCGATCTATCGCTCGACCCCTTCGATCCTCACTGACGTCGGATCGGGTGGTAGAGAGGCGGAAGTGCTGAGCCTGCTCAGTCGACTCGACGATCACGCGTTTGGAAGAAAAGCCGGCCTCATCGACGAGGCCTCACCATTCCTAACGCCGCGTGAGAGCGAGGTCGCTGAGCTACTTGTTAGAGGGTTAACGAATCGAGAAATTGCAGCGCTTCTGTTCATTACGCAATCTACTGTGAAGGTTCATATTCGTCACGTCTATGAGAAGCTCGGCGTTAAAAATAGAGCGACAGCGATCGCCAGGCTAAGTTAGGCCACAAGAATGTTCGCCGCAAGCTGGTTGTGAAGTAGCCTGCCGTGTAACGATCCTCTACGACGACAGCGCAAGCTGTCCGACTGCTTGCCTGTCTGGCATGGTCCGAACACTGCGATGCCGGCGAGACCTACGGCGAAATACGGCTCGACGTCCAGATAAGCCATCGCACCTCGGATGAGCGGAGAGGAGAGACACCCGTGCGCCAGGACCCGCGGCGTAAGCCAGCAGGAGGTTCTCCGAAATTGGTGCGGGTGCGAGCTGCCGTCGAACTCAGGGCCGCGTCAAGCGCCCCAAAAGGTTTAACCTTGCCCCTACCGCGCTAGTTGCCAATTGGGTTGCTCGAGCTGTTGCACCTCGCGAACTCCATCACCGCTTTCGGGGTTACCTCGCCGTCGCTGTGCTTGGTGGCGGGCTCAAGGCCTGGTAGCTGGCGCTCGCGGAGTCTCCGTTTTCCACATCCGTGGGCATTCCCTGTTTGAGGATCTGTCCACAGCGTGGGGAAAACAGGGGCGAAGGCTCCCGAAAACCGAGGTCGCGCTGGCGCCTGACTAGGCGATCAGGCCGCGCCGGAGACCGACGGCGACCGCATGCGCGCGAGAGCGTGCCTGGAGCTTGGCGAGCAGGTGCCGCACGTGGGACTTCACGGTCTCTTCCGACAGGAAGAGGCGGTGGCCGATCTCACGGTTGACGAGACCCTCGGAGATCAGCTGGAGGACTTCGAGCTCCCGGGCGGTCGGCTCCTGCTCGAGCTTCTTGACGGGAGCCGTGAACGGGATGACCTCACCCGCACCGCTCGTGGTCCGCCGCTGGGCGACGGCCTCGAAGCGCCGCGAGTGGTCCATGTATCGATTGAGGATCCGTTTCCTCTCCGCAGCGTCCACGATACTAGGTATCGGCGGCCTGTGGACAAAGGTCCCTCCCCCTTTTGAGGGATGGCCCCCGTTGCGGCTACGGCCGATCCGGCCAGGGGTACCAGATGATGTGGACGATCAGGACGGCGAAGAGGCCGAGCAGGACCATCGTCAGGAGCGGCCTTCGGGCCTGGAGGTAGACCACCGTCCGGGCGAACCCCGGCCAGGGGACGAACTCCCTGCCGACAGCGGCGAGTACCTCCGGGAAGGCGACGATCCCGGCCAGGATGCCCCACACGAGGTAGCCCCATTGCTCCTCGCTCATGACTCGGCCCGACGGAATGGCCACGGGTAGAAGACGATCCGGGCTCCGAGAACGACGAGCCCGGCGAGGATCGGCATCGCCGTCCAGTTGTGGCGGGCCTGGAGGTTGCCGGCCGTCTCGGAGAGCGTCGGGAACGGGATGTTCGCGCCACGCCAGGCGAGCAGCTCGAAGACGGTGACGATGACCGCGAGAATGCCCCAGACGATGTAGCCGCTCCACTCGCGACGGCTCACGGGCCCGACCTCGGGCTGATCCCGAGCCAGCGTCGGATCGCGGGAGGCCATCGGCGAGCGCTTGACCTCTGGCTCCTGTGCCGGCCGGATCAGGGCTGCCATCTGAGTCTCCTTTCCACGGTTGGGCAGCGCGGATACTCGTGAACCGGCATCGTGGACACTATGACCGCGAGAGAGGTCGCCACTGGATTCGCGCTCGTCGCGATCCGGCCTCGTGTGGGCCTACGGCGGGGATGCGTCCTAGGGACGCTCGCCGGACGAATCAGGGAGGCCCACGACATCGACGCCAAGCGCAGAGGCGACCCGCGCGACCGGTGGATCGGAGGTCGCGATCGATTCTCCGTCCGTGACGGCATGCGCCAGCAGAAAGCAATCCGCCATCGAGAGCGGCGACTCCGTTCGGTGGTAGTGCGCCGTCCGAATCTCTGCAGCGAGCCACGCCTGAGGCCGGTCTGATACCGCCGTAGCCAGCGCGTTCCCGAGGAACAGGGGCTCGATCGCTGCTCGAACGCCGTCGGCGGCGATCCCGTGGACGCGCTGCGTTACGTCGATCGCCTCGGCGAGATTGACGATGACAACCCGCGCCCCGCCGGCGCGCAGGAGACCCTCGACCTCGTCGGCAGCGGGCTCGTCGACGACAAGCGCCACGAGTGCGTAGGCGTCGAGAAAGGTCAACGCCGACTTTCGGCGGCTGTCTCGTCCTTTCTGGCTGTCTCGCGGAGCGCTCTGGTGGAGACGTCTTCCTTGAGGGCGCCCCGAGCCGCTGCAATCGGGTCATCGGGCAGCGGCCGGACGACGACGTGGTCACCAAGATCCTCGACGGCGACGACTTTCGTTCCCCATCTACTACGGACGCTCGCCGGTAGTGAGATCTGACCGCCCGTAGTGATCTTGCGCAGTTTCATGCGTCGGATCGTACTACATTGAACGCGACTCGTCTAGACGACCGGCGGCGCCTCCACCAGGGCCGGGAGCGGGTCGGCCATGACGACCTCGCGCTCCTGCGGCTGGATGCGGCCGGCCTTGATCTCCTCCGCCCAGTGGCAGGCGACCACATGGCCGTCCGAGAGCTTGCGCAGCTCCGGAACCTCGGTCTCGCAGCGCGTCGGCTGGATGTACGGGCAGCGCGTGTGGAAGCGGCAGGCGTGCGGCGGGTTCGCGGGGCTCGGCAGGTCGCCGGGGAGCAGGATCGCCTCGCGCTTGGCCTCGACCTCCGGATCCGGGATCGGCACCGCCGAGAGCAGCGAGATCGTGTACGGGTGGAGCGGGTTGTCGTAGAGCTCCTCCGCCGGCGAGATCTCGACGATCGTGCCGAGGTACATGACCGCGATCCGGTCGGAGATGTGCCGCACCACCGCCAGGTCGTGGGCGATGAAGAGGTAGGTGAGCTCGAACTCGCGCTGCATGTTCTCGAGCAGGTTGATGATCTGCGCCTGGATCGAGACGTCGAGCGCGGAGACCGGCTCGTCGGCGACGATGAAGTCCGGGTTGACGGCGAGCGCGCGGGCCACGCCGATCCGCTGGCGCTGACCGCCGGAGAACTCGTGCGGGTACCGGCTCGCGGCGTCCGCGGGAAGCCCGACGGTCTGGAGCAGCTCGCGCACCCTCCTCGCCGACCCGCGCCGGCCGCCCAGCCCGTGCACGCGCATCGGCTCGCTGATCATCCTTCCGACCGAGTGGCGCGGGTTCAGGGACGCGTACGGGTCCTGGAAGACCATCTGCATCTTCCGCCTCAGGGGCCGCAGCTCGGACTCGCCGAGCTCGGTGATGTCCTGGCCGTCGAAGACGATCCGGCCGGCCGTCGGCTCGTAGAGGCGGATGATTGCGCGGCCGACCGTGGACTTGCCGCAGCCGGACTCGCCGACCAGCCCGAGCGTCTCGCCCCGCTGGATCTCGAGCGAGACCCCGTCGACGGCCTTGATGTCGCCGACATGGCGGTCGAGGAAGACGCCGCTCTTGATCGGGAACCAGACCTTCAGGTCGTCGAGCGAGAGCAAAGCGCCGTTCTGGCTCATCGCGCGACCAGCGCCTGGCGCGTCTGCTGCCACTCCTCTTCGGGCACCGGGTTGAAGCAGGCGACCTTGTGGCCCGGCTCGACCTGCTCGAGCTGCGGGACCTCCTGGCGCGACTGCTCGACCTCGTACCGGCAGCGCGGCGCGAACGGGCAGGCATTCGGCGGGAAGAGCATGTCTCGCGGCGCGCCCTCGATCGGCTGAAGCGCGGTCTTCCGCGCAGCGTCCAGCCGCGGGACGCTCTGCAGGAGCCCCAGCGTGTACGGGTGTCGCGGCTTGGCGAAAACCTGCCGCGCCGAGCCGGTCTCCACGAACATTCCGGCGTACATCACGTTCACGCGCTCGCACATGCCGGCGACGACGCCGAGGTCGTGCGTGATCAGGATCAGGGCGGTGTCGCGCTCGGCGACCAGCTCGCGGAGCAGGCCGAGGATCTGCGCCTGGATCGTCACGTCGAGCGCGGTCGTGGGCTCGTCGGCGATCAGCACCTTCGGCTCGCAGGCGAGCGCCATCGCGATCATCGCCCGCTGGCGCATCCCGCCCGAGAACTGGTGCGGATAGTCCTTCAGGCGCATCTTCGCGCTGGGGATCCCGACGCGGTCGAGCAGCTCGGCGGCCCGCTTGTGGATCTCGTCCTTGTCCAGGTCGAAGTGGGTCTCGAGCGCCTCGCGGATCTGGCGGCCGATGGTGAGCACCGGATTCAGGCTCGTCATCGGGTCCTGGAAGATCATGGCGATCTCCTTGCCCCGGATCGTCCGCAGCTCGTCGTCCGAGAGGCCGACGAGGTCGCGGCCCTGGTAGCGCGCAGAGCCGGCGGTGACGCGGCCGGCGCGCGGGAGGATCCCGAGGATCGCGAGCGAGGTCACGCTCTTCCCGCAGCCGGACTCGCCGACGATCCCGAGCGTCTCGCCCGGCGCGACGTCGAACGAGACGCCGTTGACGGCGTGGATGATCCCGCGCGAGGTCCAGAAGCGGACCTCGAGATCCTCCACCGAGAGCAGCGGCTCGTTCACGCCCTCCCCCTGAAGCGCGGGTCGAGGGCCTCGCGAAGCCCGTCGCCGATCAGGTTGAAGCCGAGCACCGAGATCACGATCGCGAGACCCGGGATCAGCGCGAGGTGCGGCGCGGACTGCAGGTAGCGCGTCGTGTCGGTCAGCATCGTCCCCCACTCCGGCGTGGACGGATCCTGCGGGCCGAGACCGAGGAAGCCGAGGCCGGCCACGTCGATGATCGCGGTCGCCAGGGCCAGAGTCCCCTGGACGATCACGGGCGACATCGCGTTCGGGAGGATGTGGGCCGAGAGGATCGACCGTCCCTTCACGCCGACCGAGCGCGCGGCGAGCACATAGTCGGCTTCGCGCGCCGCCAGGATCGAGCCGCGAAGGAGCCGGGCGAAGATCGGGATCTGCGTCACCCCGACGGCGACCATGATCTGCCAGAGCCCCTGCCCGAGGATCGCGACCAGCCCGATCGCGAGGAGGAGCCCCGGAATCGAGAGCATGATGTCGGCGCCGCGCATGATCACCGAGTCGACCCAGCCGCCGAAGTAGCCGGCCAGGGCGCCGAAGAAGGCGCCGAAACTGAGGCCGACGGCCGTGGCGACGAGCCCGATCAGCAGCGAGTAGCGCGCGCCGTAGACGACGCGTGAGAACACGTCGCGGCCCTGCTGGTCGAGGCCGAACAGATGCTCGGCCGACGGCCCGGGGCAGCAGACTCCACCCAGGCGACTCAGGTCGCCGACCTGCGGATCCTCCGGCGCCACCCACGGCGCGAAGAGGGCCATGACGAGAAAGACCGCGACGATCACGGAGCCGACGATCGCGCCGGGGTTGTGCCGGAGGCGGCGCCACGCCTCGTTCCAGAGGCCGCTCGGCGCGTCGAGCTCAATCGCTCGTGCTTCGGCTTCAGCGACGCTCACGAAACTCGGATCCTGGGATTGATGAGCGCATACGAGATGTCCACCGCCAGGTTCACGAGCACGAAGACGAGCGAGACGAAGAGGATCCCGCCCTGCAGGACCGGGTAGTCGCGCTGCCGGATCGCCTCGACGAGCCAGCTGCCCATGCCGGGGAAGGCGAACACGGTCTCGGTCAGCACGGCGCCGGAGAGCAAGAGGCCGGCCTGGAGACCGATGATCGTCATGATCGGGAGCAACGCGTTCCGGAAGATGTGCCGCGTGTCCACGGCGCGCGGCGAGAGCCCCTTGGCCCGCGCCGTCCGCACGTAGTCCTCGTTCTGGACGTCGAGAACGGCGGCGCGGGTGATTCGCGCGATGATCGCGAGCGGGATCGAGCCGAGCGCGATCGCCGGCAGGATCAGGTGCTTGGTCACGTCCCAGAAGGCGGCGAGGTCACCGGCCAGCAGCGCATCGATCGTGTAGAAGCCCGTCGGGTGCTCGATGTCGATCAGGACGTCGATCCGTCCCACGGTTGGTAACCATCCGAGCTCGACCGCGAAGACGTACTTCAGCAGGATCGCGAGGAAGAAGACCGGGATCGAGATCCCGAGCAGGGATAAGACCAGGCTCGAGTGGTCGACCCAGGTGCCGTAGCGCTTGGCGGCGACGAACCCGAGCGGGATGCCGAACGTGACCGCGAAGAGGATCGCCGCGATCGTGAGCTCGATCGTGGCCGGGAAGCGCTCGCGGAGCTCGGAGGTCACCGGCCGCCGCGACCTGATCGTCGTCCCGAGGTCGCCGGTCGCGACCGTCTTCAGGTACTCCCAGTACTGGATGTGAATCGGCTCGTCGAGGCCGTACTGCTCCTCGATCTGCGCGATCGTCTCCGGCGTCGCCCGCTCACCGAGCAGCGACTCGGCCGGCCCGGCCGGCAGGGCCCTGATCCACAGGAAGACCAGGATCGAGAGCCCGAGCAGGATCGGGACGAGCAGGATCAGCCGGCGGACGATGAAGCGGGCCACGCTTCAGTTCCCCCGCCGGCTGTGTGCTAGGTACCTCTGATTACTCGCCTCCCCCGCCGATCGTGACGGTATTGAAGAGCTCGTTCGTCGTCGGGCTCGGCACGAAGCCCTCGATGTCCGACCGGAAGGCCAGCGCGGGCTTCGTGTGCGCGTACGGGATGGCGGGCAGCTGCTCCATGATCAGCTGGTTCGCCTCCTTGTACATGTCGATCCGCGCCTGGCGGTCGGCCTCGATCTCCGCGTCGTCCAGCATCTTGAACAGCTCGGGGTTGCGGAAGCCGAACTGCGGGTTGAAGTCCTGGAAGAACGTCCCGATGAAGTTGTCCGCGTCGGCGAAGTCGCCCGTCCACCCGATCAGGTGCAGGGCGCCGGCGTTGCCCTCGTCCACGCGCCCGAGGTAGTCCGGATCCCACGGAGCCGTCTTGGGGACGACCTTGAAGCCGGACTTGTTCAGGCTGGCCGCCATCGCCTCGAAGTTGTTCTTCGGGTTCGGCATGTACGGCCGGGACACGTCGCTCGGGTACCAGAACTCGACCTGAAGCGGCTGCTGCACGCCCGCTTCCTGCAGGAGCTGCTTCGCCCGCTCTGGGTCGTAGGGGTACTCCTCGACCGTGTCGGCGTAGCCCTCGACCTCCGGCGGCATCATCTGCTTCGCCACGACGCCGCGGCCGCCGTAGAAGTTGTCCACGACCGCCTGCCGGTCGAGCCCGTGGGCGACGGCCTGCCGGACCTTGAGGTTGTCCATCGGCTTCTGCGACTGGTCGATCCCGACGTAGGCGACGTTGAACGCCGGCCGGTCGAGGATCTTCAGGTTCTCCTCACCCTCGATCGTCGGGATGTCCTGCGGCTCGACGAGGTCGTAGCCCTGGATCTCGTCGTTCTGGAGCGCCTGCAGCCGCGCGGCGTTGTCGGCGATCGGCCGGATGATCAGCTCGTCGAGCTTGGCCTTCTCGCCCCAGTAGTCCTCGTACCGCTTGAGGACGATGCGGTCCTCACGCGTCCAGGAGACGAACTCGAACGGGCCGGTGCCGATCGGATGCTCGGTGCCGAACGTTCCGCTCGGGCGGAAGCCGGTCTCCTCGTCGAGCGTGCCGGCGTCTGCGTTGAACTCCTCGAGCGCCTTCGGGCTCGCGATCGAGAACGCCTGCTGGACGAGAGCACCGAGGAGCGAGGCCGACGGCCGGGTGAGCGTGATCACCGCAGTCGTCGGGTTGCGCGCCTCGCAGCTCTTGTAGAGCGGATCGGAGAGATCCTCGCTCTCGTTCTTGGCGAACCCGCCGAAGAACGCGCTGTAGTAGTAGCTCGCGCTCGGGCTCTGGGCCGGACCCTTGAAGTTGTACCAACGGTCGAAGTTGAAGCAGACCGCCTCGGCGTTGAAGTCCGTCCCGTCGTGGAACTTGACGCCTTCGCGAAGCGCGAACGTGTAGGTCAAGGCGTCGGGGCTGACCTCCCACTCCGTCGCCAGGCCGGGCGCGAGCTCCGTCGTCCCCGGCTTGAGGTTGATCAACGTCTCGAAGATCTGCGTGATCACACGGATCGACTCGCCGTCCGAGACGAGCGCTCCGTCGATCAGGACGGGGTCGGCCGCTCCGGAGAAGACGAGCGTCCCGCCCGTCTCGCCTTCCGCGCCGCCCTCTTCGTCGTCGTCGCCGCCACAGCCCGCCGCCCCGACAACCAGCAGCGCCGTCGCGAGCAGCAGCAAAATCCTCTTGGTCACCCGCCCCACTCTCAGCCTCCTGTCTCTCGCTCCGTGCCGAATTCGCGGCAAGTATAGGAACCGACGCCTGACGAGCGGTTTGGTTGGCGTTAAGGCGAGGAATGACGAGGGATGCGCCGGCCGCATTCTTCGTGCTCCACGTCATATGGGTCGTTGCATAGCCGAGAACTAGTGACAACCTCGACCGGACGGAGCGCTGCTCACGTCGTCCGCGTGGCGCTCGCGCTGGCTTCGACGTCAAGGTGACCTGATGTTGGCCACCGAGGATCCCGAGGCTGCCCGGTCGCGGCGAGACGCTCCAGGCACTCGCTGCCGTCGAGCTCGACGCCGGCGAGGCCGAGGTGGCGGCCCGACTCCGCGGCGCGGCTCAGACCGTGCTCGTCGAGAGCGGATACGGAACTCTCGCAGCGTGCGCTCGAGCTCGACTACGACCTGCTTCTGAACCTCGAGGAGTCGCTGGGCAAGGAGAAGGTGGAGGAAGAGTGGGCTGCCGGCCGTGAGGAAGGAACGGCCGCGCTCGAGCTCGAGAATGCTGAGGCCGCTTCGGATGAACGGAGGTCCGGCCCGCGGGCCGACCTCCATCGTCCTCTAGTTAGTTCGCGGAGACCGCGGCGAGGTCGCGGAGCGCGGCCAGCCGGGCCAGCGCCTGCGCCTCGAGTTGACGCACGCGCTCGCGCGTCAGGTCCAGCTCGTGGCCGATCGCCTCGAGCGTCCACGGCTCGCCCTCGAACCCGAAGCGGAGCTCCAGGATCCGCCGCTCGCGCTCCGGCAGCGCGTCGAGCGCGCGCCGGACGCCCTGCTTGCGCAGCGACTCCTCGGCCTCGTCGAACGGGTCCGCGGCTTCGCGGTCGGCGAAGAGGTCGCCCAGCTCGCCCTCGTCGTCCGCGCCGACCGTCTGGTTCAGCGAGACCGACGCGTGGGCAGCTCCCAGCGCCTCGTCGACGTGCTGCATCGGAAGACCGGTCGCCTCGGCGAGCTCTTCCTTCGTCGCCTCCCGGCCCAGCTCGACCTCGAGCCGGCGCGCCGCGCGCGACAGCTTCTGCTGCCGCTCGACGACGTGGACCGGCACGCGGATCGTCCGCGCGTGGTTCGCCACGGCGCGTTGCACCGACTGGCGGATCCACCAGGTCGCGTAGGTCGAGAACTTGAACCCGCGCCGCCAGTCGAACTTCTCGACCGCGCGGTTGAGGCCCAGCGTTCCCTCCTGGATGAGGTCCAGGAACGGGACACCCAGGCCGCGGTAGCCCTTCGCGATCGAGACGACCAGGCGGAGGTTCGACTCGATCATGTGACGCTTCGCGATCAGGTCGCCGCGCTCGATGCGCTTCGCGAGCGTGATCTCCTCGGCGGCGGTCAGCAGCTTGTGGCGGCCGACGTCCGCAAGGAAGAGCTGAAGGCTGTCCGCCGAGCCGACCATGGCGTCGGGATCGGGCTGCTTGGCCTTCTGCTTGGCCTGCGCGGCCTCCTCGGCGGCGGCCTCACGGATCTCGAGACCGATCGCCTCGAGCTCGCGCGTCAGCTGCTCCACGTCCTCCTCGCCGAGGTCGTGCTCGACGGCGAACGCCTCGAGCTCGACGGGCTCGATGTGACCGCGCTCCTCGCCCTGCTCGATGAACGGACGAGCCTGCTCGCTTTCCAGAAGTTCCTGAAGCTGGTGCTGTGTCAAAGCGGTTCTCTACGTCCTTTCAACTGTCGCGGCAACCTGCCAACTCTAAGAGGCCGGTCGGACCTCCAACTTTCTGACTCTATGGCGCTTTTCCTCGTTTTTCCAGGGCGACAGGGCCGGTTTTCGGCCCCACGCTCAAGGAAAACGTGACCTCGTTTCCTCGTATTCCGGACGACGCGCTTTTCGGTTCGTCAGAACCAGCGCGTAGACGGCTTCTACCCTAGGGAGACGCGGCGCTTCTGAAAAGGTTTGTCGCTGCTTTTTAACCGAATTTTCACTCGGCGGCGGCCGGCTGTTCTTCCCGCTCGATCCTGCCCCTCTTCGGCGTCCTGCTCCTGCTGGCGCCGCTTGCTGACGGGGAACTCGAACTCGACCTTGCCGTCCTCCTTCAGCAGGAGCCTGGCGCGGAACGGCTTGCCGGCCCGCGAGCGGAAACCTGAGAGCACCTCGGTCGTCCTGCCGTCCGCCAGCAGCTGGCGCGCGATCTCCGGCGTCAGCGTCCGGCCGGCGACGCGCTTCCAGATCACGAAGCCGCAACCCGGCTCCTCGCGGCTCTTCCAGCTCGTGCAGCCGTAGGCGCGTGAGTTCTCCTTGATGATCTCGCCGGTCTCGGCGCCGCACTTCGGGCAGAGGCCGAGCTCGACGCGCTCGACCTTGATCTTGTCGTCGGGAAGGCTCGCGATCTGCTCGACGGTCGTCTTCGTGAAGCCGGCGATGCCGTCCATGAACGCCGAGCGGTCGCCGTTGCCGTGCTCGATGTCCGAGAGCTGCTTCTCCCAGTCGCCCGTCAGCTCGGCGGAGGTGATCGGGTGCTCCTCGAGCATCGTGACGACGCTCATGCCCTTCGGCGTCGGCTGGAGGTCCTTGCCGGCGCGCTCGATGTACTCGCGGCGGATCAGCGTCTCGATGATCTCGGCGCGCGTCGCAGGCGTGCCGAGCCCGCGCTCCTTCATCGCCTCGCGCATTTCCTCGTCGTCGACGAGCTTGCCCGCGGTCTCCATGCTGGAGAGGAGCGTCGCCTCGGTGTAGCGGGGTGGCGGCTTCGTCTCCTTCGCCTCGGCCTCCGCCTGGGCGCAGCGGACTTCCTGGCCCTGCTTGAGCTCGGGGAGCTCGCCCTCGCCCTCGGCGTCCTCGTCCTGCTTGGTTTGATCGGTGGCCTCGACGCCGTAGACGCCGCGCCAGCCGGCCTCGAGCGTGACCTTGCCGCGGGTGCGGAAGCGCTCGCTCTCGACCTCCGTGACGATCGTGGTGCGCGCATAGCGGGCGGGCGGATGGAAGACGGAGAGGAAGCGGCGCGCGACGAGGTCGAAGATCCGCCGCTCGTCCGGCGTGAAGCCCGTGACGTCGTGGGCGATGTCCGTGGGGATGATCGCGTGGTGGTCGTCGACCTTGGCGTCGTTGACGACTCGCGCGAGCGGCAGCTGGTCGAGGCCGAGCACGAAGCGCGCGCCTCGCTCGTAGTCGGGGATCGACACCAGCGTCTCGGCGGTCGGCTTCAGCTGCGGGACGAGGTCGCCGGAGAGCCAGCGCGAGTTGGTCCGGGGGTACGTGATCGCCTTCTTGCCCTCGTAGAGCGACTGGGCGGCGCTCAGCGTCCTGCGCGCGGAGAAGCCGAAGCGGCCGTTCGCGTCCCGCTGGAGGGCGGTCAGGTCGTAGAGGAGCGGCGCGCGCTCGGAGTGCTCCTTGCGCTCGACCGACTCGACCCGTCCGGTCTTGCCCGTGACCTTCTCGACGATCTCGTCGGCGCGCTTCCCGTCCTTCAGCCGCGTCTCGTCGTCCTCGAACCAGAGGCCGTTGTAGCGCGGGTCGAACGTGGCGTGGACGAGCCAGTACGGCTCCGGCGTGAACGCCTGGATCGCGCGCTCGCGCTTGACCATCATCGCGAGCGTCGGAGTCTGGACGCGGCCGAGCGAGACGACACCGGCGCCCCAGCCGCGGCGGGTTGTCGCCGCGCGGGTCGCGTTCATGCCCACCAGCCAGTCCGCCTCCGAGCGCGACCGCGCCGCGTCGCGGAGCGGCTCCAGCTCGTCGGCAGGGCGAAGCCTCTCGAAGCCGTCGCGGATCGCCGCCTTCGTCATCGAGTTGATCCACAGCCGGTCGACCGGCGTGTCGACACCCGAGGTCTCGTAGATGTGCGTGAAGATCAGCTCACCCTCGCGCCCGGCGTCGCAGGCGTTCACGACGCGGTCGACGTCCTTTCGCTTCAGGAGCTTGTGGATCAGGTTGAGCTGCGTCGCGGACTTCTTGTCGCGCGGGCGAACCTTGAACTCCTCCGGGACGATGGGGAGGTTGTCGAGCTTCCACGACTTCCAGGCAGAGTCGTAGTCCTCGGGATCGGAGAGCTCGAGGAGGTGGCCGACCGCGAACGTGACCACGTAGTCGTCGGACTCGTAGAAGTTCTTGTGCTCGTCGAACGAACCGGGAAGAGCACCGACGATGTCACGTGCAACGGAGGGCTTTTCTGCGATGACCAGGGTCTTCATCGCGCCACACCGTAGCGAAGTGTGTCAACCACGCAATCCCGGGGACAGGGATACTCCCCCGCCGTGAAATCACGCATGTACCACTTCATCGGGGCCGTCTCGGCCGGGCCGATTCGGCGGATCTTTCGCTTTCGGAGCAAGGGTGAGGAGCACCTTCCACGCGAAGGCGGCTACGTCCTTGCCGCCAACCATCAGTCGAATCTGGACCCCTGGCCGCTGGGCATCCCGTTGTACCCGGACCGGCAGTTGCGCTTCATGGCCAAGTCCGAGATGTACATCCCGCCGTTCAACTGGGTCCTCGAGGCTGCCGGCGCGTTCCCAGTTCGCCGTGGGCTGGGAGACGAGGGGGCGATCCGAAAGGCCGGCGAGCTCGCGAAGGCGGGCGAGGTCGTCGCGATCTTCCCGGAGGGGACGCGGCGCAACAAAGGCGTCACGAAGAAGCACAAGGCGCGGCCGCGCACCGGGGCCGCACGTGTGGCGCTCCAGGCCGGCGTTCCGCTCGTCCCGGCGGCGATCGGCGGGACCGAGAGCCTGCTGAAGCTCGGGCCGCTTCGTGTCGCGTACGGCCCGCCGATCGACGTCTCGGACCTGGACACCGAAGACATCCGCGGGAGCTCGAAGATCGCGACCGAACGGCTGATGGACTCAATCCACGAGCTCGAGAAGACGCTTTGAGCCGGCCGCTGCTCGTCGTCGACGGGGACTCGCTGGCGCACCGCGCCTACCACGCGCTACCGAAATCGATCAACCAGAACGCCGTCGTCGGGTTCACGAACATGCTCGTTCGCCTCTGGGAGATGGAGGACCCTCGGACCGTCTTCGTCGGCTGGGACACGCTCACGGTTCCGACGTACAGGCACGAGGCGCTGCCGGGGTACCAGGCGGGGCGCGTCTTCGACCAGAGCCTTCTCGATCAGCTCGACATGCTGCCGGAGCTCGTCGAGGCGCTCGGGTTCGCCTACGGAAAGGCGCCGGGCTACGAAGCCGACGACTTCGTCGGCGCCGCTGTGAGGTCCGAGGAGGACCGCGGCGGCACCGCGGTCGTCGTGACCTCCGACCGGGACATGTTCCAGCTGGCCAGTGACCGGACCGTCGTCGTGACCCCGGTGCGCGGTGTCTCCGAGCTGGCGCGGATCGGGCCGGCCGAGGTGCGGGAGCGCTACGGCGTCGAGCCCGGGCAGGTTCCGGACTTCATTGCGTTGCGCGGCGACCCGTCCGACAAGATCCCCGGCGCGCCTGGCGTCGGGCCGAAGACCGCCGCCTCGATCCTCAAGCAGTACGGCTCGCTCGACGCTGCCTTGGAGGCCGGTCGCTTCCCGAATCTGCGGGAGGAGTTGGAGCTCTACAGGCGAATTGCCACGGTCGACGCCTCCGCTCCGCTCCCTCCCCTGAACGATCAGTCCCCTGCGTGGGCGGAGGCGTCCTCCCTCCTCGACTCCTGGGGCCTGGGCAACCTCGCGGGGCGAATTGCTGCTCGTTCGGCATAGCGCGCCGGAAATCGATCCGTCGGTGCCGTCCGAGGAGTGGCGGCTGAGCGAGGAGGGACGGCGGCGGTGCGGGCCGCTGGCAGAGCGGCTCGCCGGGTACGAGCCGCGCGCGCTGCTGGCCAGCACCGAGCCGAAGGCGCGGGAGACCGCCGAGCTCGCGGCGCCGGTGCTCGGGCTCCAGGTGCAGCTCTCGGATGGGCTGCGGGAGACGGCTCGTCGCTCAGTGGGCTGGCTGGCGCCGGAGGAATTCGACCGGGGGATCCGGGAGCTCTTCGAGCGCCCGGGCGAGGTGGTCTTCGGCGAGGAGAGCGCAGCGGAGGCGCTGGCGCGGTTCCAGAGAGCTGTCGCCGGCCTGGAGGAGCCGGCCGTCGTCGTCACGCACGGGACGGTGCTCAGCCTCTACGCAGCCGCGCTGGACGGCCGCGACCCGTACGAGCTCTGGCGTGGTCTCGAGCTTCCCGACGTCGTGGAGGTCCCATGGAGCTCGTGAGCCACCCGGACATGGCGCGGCTCCACCCCACCGGCGACCACCCGGAGCAGCAGGGACGGCTCCGCACGTTGCACGAGCGCTTCGAGTTCCGCGAAGCCGAGCCGGCGTCGGAGGACGACATCCTCCGCTGCCACACGCCCGAGCTGCTCGAGCTCGTTCGCGGCATCGACCGGCCGACGCTGATCGATTCGGACACGCTCGCCTCGAACACGACCTACGACGCGGCGCTTCTCGCTGCGGGTGCTTCGATCGCCGCGGTCGGCGGAAGATCTGCTACGGGGCGACTCAAGGGGTCTGACCCCACGCGCGCTGGGGCTCATGGAGAACCGCAGGGCCGGGGCGTGGGGTCTGACCCCAAGGGCGGCTTCGCGCTGGTCCGCCCGCCCGGGCATCACGCGACACCGGACGTCGCGATGGGCTTCTGCTTCTTCAACAACGTGGCCGTCGCGGCCAGGTACGCCCAGGCCGAGCTCGGCGTCGGCCGGGTCGCGATCGTCGACTGGGACGTCCACCACGGAAACGGGACCGAGGACATCTTCCGATCCGATCCCACGGTCCTGTTCGTGTCGATGCACCAATGGCCGTTCTATCCCGGCACCGGCGGGCCGGACGACCAGGGCGAGACGCTCGTGAACGTGCCGCTTCCGGCCGGGTCGACGGACGAGGACTACCTGGCCGCGTGGGACGAGCGCGTCGAGCCGGCAGTTCGGGCGTTCGAGCCCGACCTCGTGCTCGTCTCGGCGGGCTTCGACGCCCACGAGGAGGATCCGATCGCGCAGATGCTCGTCACGGAGGCCGGCTTCCGCGAGCTGGCGCGCCGTTCCGCGGCACTGGCACCGAGGACCGCCGCGGTGCTGGAGGGCGGCTACAACCTCGAGACGCTGCCTCGGCTGGTCGAAGCGGCGCTCGAAGGCTTCGCGTCCTAGGCCATCGTGGAGCGTGCCTGGGCGAAGGTCCAACGCCGTCCTTCGAGATCCTCGGCCGTGTAGGCGCGGTACCCGTGCTGCTCGATCTCGGACGTGATCGTTGCTCCGGCTGCCTTTGCGTGCGCGAAGTGCGCATCGAGGTCGTCGACGTAGGCCCAGGGCATGTCTATGACCGACGCGTCGTGGCGCCGCTGCCCCTCCAGCGGGAACAGGAGGACGGCAACGTTGCCGTGATGCAGCTCGATCCACTCCGGCTCCTCGCCCTCGCCGGGAATGCCCGACCACGATCCGAGCTGGAACGCTCGCGCTAGCCACCGAGCCGCGCCGGGAGGATCCTCGTAGTAGAGCGCGATGCTCAGACGAGCGATCTCCCTGGGGCCGGCGTCGGCGCGGTCTCGCTCCTCGGACCACGGCACCAGCCAGCGCAAGACGTTCGGCCAGAAGTAGAAGGCACGCTCGCCGTCCGGGAGGAGCGTTTGGGTGACCTGCACCTGCGTGCCATCCTCGACCGCGTCGAAGCGCACATCCACCTCGGTGTCGTCGACGAGGCTGCGATAGGCGAGCCGCACACCCGGTTCCCAGACCGTGATCCGGCCGAGCTCGAGCGCATCGCCACGCGCGTCGTCGTAGATCTCGAGGATGCGGCCGCCGACACCCGGCTCGATTCGCATCGCAACCGCCCGACCGGAGTCAAAGAAGTTGATCGGGCCACGTACCCACCAGGAGTCGATCTCGTCCGTGAACGCGGTGAACGCGCTCACTGGATCGACCGGCACGTGGACTGCTGCGGACGCGGATCTTTCAGTCATGACTGCTCCCTCTCGTCGAGGTGGCGCTTGAACGCGCCGAGCTGCTCGTCCCAGTGCGCCTGGAGCTGGTCGAGCCACGCCTGAAGCGCCGCGACGGGTTCGGGCCGCAGGCGGAACACCCGAAGGCGCGCATCGTCCGGGACGCGCTCGTCGGCGACGAAGCCCGCCTCGAGCAGGATCCGTAGATGCCGGCTCATCACCGGGGCGGAAGTTCCGGCCGCCGCCGCGAGCTCGCCGGCCCGATGCGCTCGGTTGCCGAGGAGCTCGATCACCCGGCGCCGGGTCGGGTCGGCGAGGGCCACGAACATCTCATTCCGCACGGCAGTAATAGTTAGAGGAACCTCAAACGTTTGTCAAACCCGAACGGCCGACGTAACGCCGGCCGTTCGATCGTTCAAGGGGGGAAGAGCCAGGTCGGGGCCACGGCAGTCGAGGTCGTGCTCCGGGCTTAATCCGTGTCGCCGGCCTCGTTCTCGCTGTCGCCCTCGACGGAGAGGACCTTGTAGCTCGTGTCGAGGTGGACGTCGACGGTCTCGCCGTTCGACTTCGTCACCTCGACCTCCCAGGCCCCTTCCTCGTCGCCGCGCTCGACCTCGTTGGCCGAGGCTCGGCCGCCGAGATGGGCGACCGCGACCTGTCGGGCACGGTCGGCGCCCGGGCCGGTCGCAGTTCCCTCGCCGTCGTCGCCGCCGCCGGCGTAGGCGTACGCGCCTCCGCCGATTGCGACCGCCACGAGTGCAACTCCGATCGCCAGCAATGTCCTGTTCCTCTTCATGGCTCGAAGGTACCCGGTCGACGTGAAACGGCGATGAGAGCGTCCTCTCATCCGGCACTCATCTTCGCCCTGCCACCATTCGTCCATGCGCGTGCTGGTCGTGGAGGACGAGCCCAAGATGGCCGGGCTGATCCGCCGCGGCCTGTCGGAGGAGGGCTACAGCGCCGACGTCGCCTCGACGGGAGACGACGCCGTCTGGATGGCGCAGGCCACCGAGTACGACGCGATCGTCCTCGACGTCCTCCTCCCCGGTCGCAGCGGCTTCGACGTCTGCCGCGAGCTGCGCAGGTCCGGCATGTGGGCTCCCGTCCTCATGCTCACGGCTCGCGATTCGGTGGACGACCGCGTGGCCGGCCTCGACGCCGGCGCCGACGACTACCTGACGAAGCCGTTCTCGTTCGCCGAGCTGCTGGCGCGGCTCCGGGCGCTCGCCCGCCGGCCGGCCGTCGAGCGCCCGACGGTGCTGGAGGTCGGAGACCTGCGCCTCGACCCCGCCACGCACCAGGCCTGGCGCGGCGAGACCGAGCTCCAGCTCTCGACGAAGGAGTTCCGCATGCTCGAGGCGTTCATGCGCCGGCCGGGCCACGTCCTCTCCCGGCTGTACCTGCTCGACCACTGCTGGGACTACGGCTACGAGAACCGGTCGAACGTCGTCGACGTCTACGTCCGCTACCTGCGCGAGAAGGTCGACCGGCCCTTCGGCCGCAAGTCGCTCGAGACGGTGCGCGGCGCCGGCTACCGGCTGCGGGACGAATGAGCCGCCTTCCCATCCGGCTGCGACTGACCCTCGCCTTCGCGATCGCGATGGCGATCGTGCTCGCCGCGACCGGCGCGTTCGTCTACTTCCGGCTCCAGTCGGCGCTGAACGAGAGCGTGGACGAGAGCCTTGCGCTGCGGCTGTCGGACGCCAGGCGGCTGGCAGCCGCGGGCGGAGAAACCGGGATCACGATCACCGAGGAGGGCTTCACGGAGATCACCACCCGTCCCGTGCCGCTCGGGACGACGGAGATCGACCGGCTTCCCGACGTCAGAGGCCCCCAGAGCGAGGGCCCGCTGAGAGTCCGCGGCGCCTCGGTGAGAACGCCGGAGGGGCTACGGCGAGTGCGAGTCGGCGCCTCGCTCGCGGACCGCGACGAGGCGCTCGGCGAGGTGCTCACCGGGATGGCGATCGCCGGCCCGCTCGCGCTGCTGCTTACCTCGCTGCTTGGCTACTGGCTCGCCGGCGCGGCGCTCCGGCCCGTGGAGAGGATGCGAGCCGAGGCGGCCGCGATCTCAGGGTCGGAGCCTGGTCGTCGCCTTCCGATGGGCGAAGCCCGGGACGAGATCACGCGCCTCTCGGAGACGCTGAACGAGATGCTCGAGCGCCTCGAGCGGGCGATCGAGCGCGAGCGGAGCTTCGTCGCGGACGCGAGCCACGAGCTCCGCACGCCGCTGGCGCTGCTCCAGGCCGAGCTCGAGCTGGCGCTGCGCAAGCCAAGGACGGGGCCTGAGCTGGAAGGGGCGATTCGCTCGGCCACCGCCGAGACCGAGCGGCTGGTCCGCCTTGCGGAGGATCTCCTCGTCCTCGCGCAGGCGGACGACGGGCGCCTGCCGCTGCGCCGCGAGGCCGTTCGCGCCGGCGAGCTTCTCCACGCTGTTCGCGAGGCGTTCCAGTCACGCGCGGAGGCGGCCGGCCGCTCGATCGAGTCACGAAACGGAGACGCGATCGTCCTCGACGCCGACCGGCTTCGCCTGGAGCAAGCGCTGGGCAACCTCGTGGACAACGCCCTGCGCCACGGCGCCGGCGCGATCCGGCTCGACGCGGTCGAGCGCGACGGTGCCGTCGACCTCCATGTGCGCGACGAGGGCACGGGGATCCGTCCCGACTTCCTTCCGCACGCGTTCGAGCGCTTCAGCCGGGCGGATCCGGCGCGAACGGGCGGCGGCGCGGGCCTCGGCCTCGCCCTCGCCTCCGCGATCGCCGAGGCGCACGGAGGAAGCGCGAACGCCGCGAGCGGGACAGCTGATATCTGGCTCTCTATTCCAAAGCGCTAGTTGTTCGAAAGCAGGGCTACTATCCGCTCCCGTGGTGACCGTCGAGTCTCCCGGCCTGGTCCACGACGCGTTCGTGTACTCATCGGAGCAGGAGTTTCTGGCCGGCGCCCTGCCGTTCCTCGAAGAGGGCATCGACCTTCGCGAACCGATCCTTGCGGCGCCGACGCACGCAAACGGCGAGCTGCTCCGCGCCCGGCTCGGCCGACGGGCGAAGGCTGTCGACTGGGCCGAGAGCCAGGAGGCGCATCGCACCGTCGAGCGACTCGGGATCCTCCTCCAGTTCATCAACCGGGAGCAGAAGCGCGGCGCCATCCGTATCCGGGTTTTCGGTGAGCCATGCTGGCCGTCCGGTGGCGGGCCTGGCGTGGCGGAATGGAAGCGGTACGAGTCGTTCCTGAACGTGGCGCTTGCTGATTACCCGGTCTGGCTTGTCTGCCCGTACGACGCGAACCGGCTCTCACAGGACATCGTGGAGGACGCGCTCCTGACCCATCCCGCAATCGGTTACGGCGCCGGCCGGACGCCCTCGCCCGGCTATCTGGAGCCTTCGGAGTTCGCGAAGCGAATCGACCACGTCCCGCTACCGCGCCCGCCGGAGGATGCGAGCGAGCGCTACTTCGGCCACGCCGGTGCCGTGCGCCGCTTCGTCGGCGACGAGGCCGGGCCGCCGGTCTCCCCGAGGACCGTCACAACGACGTAGAGACCGCGGCCGGCGAGGTCGCCGCGAACGTCTTCCGGCATGCCGCCGACGTTGCGCGCGTCCGTACCTGGACCACGAGCGACACGTTCGTCTTCGACATCGACGACACCGGCCAGGGGATCGGTGATCCGTTCGCCGGCTACGCGATCGCCGGCCCGCTCGATCCGGGCGGCCGCGGCCTGACGATCGCTCGGCGGCTGGCGGACGTCGTCGAGATCCGGACGACGCCCACCGGCACCCTCGTTCGCCTGCACTTCAGCCGCGGCTGAAGCGGATCAGCTCCTCAGGGACTGAGCCCGTACGGATACCGCGTGAGGGTCTCGCTTCCATCCTCGGTCACGAGCAGGAGATCTTCGAACCGGACCTCGCCGATGTCGCGCACCCAGAGCCCCGGCTCGAGCGCGATCACGTCTCCGGCAACGAGGGCGTCGTGGCCCGTCCGGCCGAGGCCCGGAGGCTCGTGGACGGCAAGGCCGACGCCGTGGCCGAGCGAGAACTGAAAGCCCTCGTTCGGGTCATCCCCGGGGCCGGTCCTCTGCGTGCGATATCCGGCCGGCTCGAACACGTCGCAAACGAGGTCGTGCAGCTCCCGTCCGGTGATCCCCGGCGCCACCGCGTCTCGTGCGCGCTCGATCCCCTCGAGCACGAGCGCCTCCATCGCGCGCACCTGCTCGCTGGTCTCGCCGACGACGAACGTCCTGGTCATGTCCGCACAGCACGCCGACGCCTCGTCGCGCGGCCAGAGGTCGATCACGATCGGGAGGTCGGCCGGCAGCGGGCCGGAGCCCGGATCGTGACCGTACCCACTCCAGGGAGAGGAGACCATGATGTCCGGGGGCGCCGGCGCACCGCTCGCATGGCAGGCCTCGCGGGCCGCGGCCCGAACGGACTCGGCCGTGAGCGCCTCGCCGTCGACCCTGAGCCGTCCATCGTCGGCCACCGCCCGCCGAAGTAGCTCCGCAGCGGCGCTCATCCCGGCCTCGGCGGCCGCTTGCGCTCGCCGAATGCCGGACAGCTCGGACGAGGACTTCACCCGGCGTCTGGCAGCGATCGCCTCTTCGTCCGGAAGGAGTACGAGGCCGTCGGCTCGCAGCCGATCGGCCACCGCCACGGGCATCTCGGGGTCGATCGTCGCCTCGCGGATCCCCATTGCTGCTGCCGCGCGCGACGCCAGCTCCAGCTCGAGCTCGTGCCGGCTCATGCCGGACTCGAGGAGCTCGCGAAAGCCGAGATCCTCGTAGTCGTGAAGGACCGCGTCGGGCACGGCAGTTTCGATCCGCGTCCGCTCGAGGCTGCTGGCCATGACATGCAGATGCCCGTCGACGATCCCGAGCAGGAACGGATCTCCGATCGGTACCGGGAGCTCGTGGCGCATGGCGGGCGACCGCTCGGTGTCGCCGTAGAACAGGAGGGCCGTCATCTGGGACGAGCGAGGCTACAGAAGTGAGCGCGATCGACTAAACAAGATCGCGCGTCCGGCACGTCAAAGTGTTGTGATCGGACCTCGCGGAGCGAGCCTGGACGAGCTCGAAGCGCTGTACCGCAGCCGCTTCGACGTCTTTGCGCGCGTCGCAGCGAGCGTGACGGGCGACGTGGCCGCGGCCTGACGATCGCTCGGCGGCTGGCGGACGTCGTCGAGATCCGGACGACGCCCACCGGCACCCTCGTTCGCCTGCACTTCAGCCGCGGCTGAAGCGAGTCAGCTCCTCTCGCCCGGCGCCGCCCGAGAGCCCCAGCGCGAGGATCGGCCCGACGCCCTTCGCATAGAACTTGTGCTCGAGGACGTCCGGCTCGAGCGGCGTCCAGTCCTTGGTCATGAGCACCTCGTCGAAGGAGCCGAACGGCACCTCGACCTGCTCGTCGAGGCTCAGGATCCGGCCGCGATCCTCGGCTTCGCCGGCGTAGTGCTCCTGTCGGTAGCTCATGCCGACCTCAGGGCTCGGCGGGATGATCAGCCCCGCCTGGGCGCCGTCGCGGCCGGCCTCCCACGAGCCGGCCTTGTTCACGGGCTTCCCGTCCTCGTACTCGGTCGTGTCCTCGCCGAGGTACCAGAGCCCGCCCCACCGGTCCTGCGCGTACCAGTCGTGGGTGTCCTCGACGAGCCGACCGTCCTCCGTCACGCGGTCGTGGACGACTGTTGCGGTGATGCCGAGAATGTCCTTCGTGCGGTCGGTGACGGTGACCTCGACGCGCTGCCGAGACCCGTCGTCCCCCACCTCGCGGTAGACCCATTTCGACCCCGGCGCCATCGGCCAGTACGGGTTGTCGATGGTGCGGACGAAGTCGGCCGGGTCGAGCTCGACAGGCTCGCTGCCTTGGGGAAGCTCGTAGGGCCGAGACGCTTCCTGCGACCCGTTTTCGTTGCCGCCGCAGCCGGCGAGAACGAGTACGGCGGCGGCTGCCAGGAGTGAGGTTCGCATGGCCGCACCGTATGAGTGGCCGATGAGACCCCTGTGAGAGCCGCGCGGACCGCCGGGATCGGTCTCCCGGCGGTCCGGAGTGCGGGCTCGGCTCAGGCGAGCGAGACCGCGACCTGCTCCAGGAGGTCCATCGCGTCCTGCATCCCTGCCTCCATGCCGGACTCGATGTGCGCGTCGCGATGTTCCTTGCGCTCGTGCTGCACGAGGATCTCGAGCGTCGTACGGCCGTCCACCTCGGTGAGGGTCATCGTGTTCACCGCCTCGGCGTCGGGCATGCCCTCGAAGACCTCGGTGGAGACGATCCGCTCGTTCGGGACGACCTCGCGGTACTCCCCGTGGAAGCCGACCTCGAATCCGCCCTCGGCGACCATGACGTAGCGCCACTTGCCGCCGACACGCAGGTCGATCTCGACCAGCGTCACCTCGCCGCGGTTCGCGTGCCACCAGCGCTTGACCAGCTCCGGCGTGGTGAACGCCTTGTAGACCAGGTGCCTGGGTGCGGCGAACTCCCGCGTGATGAGGATCTGCTCATCGGTCGGGAGCGTCACCGTCGCCGTCCCGCTACTCGTCAGTGCCATTTCCTGCCTCCTTCTGCTTGAGCTCTTCCAAGACCGTGTCCAGCTGCTGGAACCGCTCCGACCAGAGGTGCTCGTAGTCCTTCACCCAGTCGTGGATGGGCTTGAGCGCGTGGCCGTTCAGCCGGTAGAGCCGCTGCCGTCCCTCTTCGCGCACGTCGACCGCCCCCACTTCTCGGAGCACCCGCAGGTGCTTGGACACCTGTGGCTGAGCGAGCCCGACCGCATCGACGAGATCGTTCACGGGTCGCTCCCCGCCGGCGAGGACGTCCAGGATCTGCCGCCGACGGGGCTCTGCCACCGCGTTGAACGCATCTGCCGTGGTCGCTGCTCGTGCCATGCCGGCATCTTATATTCCTATATAGGAATATGTCAAGCGAAGCTGCAACTAGAAGAGCCCCGCCGGGGCGGGGCTCTTCGGTAGCAGACCTGTAAGCCGGATTCTGTCTTGGATGACCATCTCTCTAGGCCGGCGGTTTCCCGACGGCTCGAGCGGCGCACCCGGCTCCTCGGCGGGCAGCGTCGACGGAGCCTGCTTCGCCTTGCACCGGACGGGGTTTGGCAAGCCACCGCGTCACCGCGATGCTGGTGGGCTCTTACCCCACCTTTTCACCCTTACCCTAGGCGTCTCCGGAGAGTGTTTTTCGCCTCTGGCGGTTTCCTTTCTGTGCCACTTTCCATCGGCTTTCGCCGTCTGGGATTTCCCCAGCGTCCTGCCCTGCGGTGTCCGGACTTTCCTCGGACCGGCTCGGGCCGGCCCGCGGTCACCCGGCCTGCATGTCCAATTGTAGCCCCGCTTTCCTCGGCTTTCGTCGCGGAGCCGAAGCCCGCACTCCGGGCAGCAGATCGACCCGTTCGAGCGCAGCACGAACTCGCCGCACACGAGGCACTCGAGGCTTGCGCCGCGCAGGAGGGCAACGAGCTCCTGGTCGAGCGTCCGGTTGAGCGGGGCGACCACGGCGCTCATACCGTCCGGAAGACTCCCACGACCTTGCCCAGGATCGCCACGTACGGTGCGTAGATCGGCTCGAGGTCGTCGTTCTCGGGCTGGAGCCGGATCCGGTCTCCCTCCCGGAAGAATCGTTTGACCGTCGCCTCGTCGGCGGTCTCGTCCTCCCCGGCAAGGGCGACGACGATGTCGCCGTTGCGGGCGTCCTGGCGCCGCTGGACGACCACGATGTCGCCGTCGAGGATCCCCGCGTTCACCATCGAGTCGCCCTTGACGCGGAGCAGGAAGTCCGCTCCGTCGGAGAGCGGCTCGGGCACGCCGAGCTCCTCTTCGATGTTCTGGTCGGCGAGGAGCGGTCCGCCGGCCGCGATCTGACCGACGAGCGGCAGGCGGCGCATCGTCGACCTCCGCGGGCCCTTCTGGTCGCCGCCGGTCGGCGAGCTCGATCGCCCGCGGCTTGGTGGGGTCGCGCTTGAGCACACCGTCCCGCTCGAGCTGTGCGAGGTGAGCGTGGACGGTCGAGGGCGACCGCAGGCCGACGGCCTCGCCGATCTCGCGGACTGTGGGCGGATAGCCGTGGTCGTCGACGTACTCGTGCAGGAACTCGAGGATCGCGCGCTGCCGCTCGGTCACTGGGTGCCTCCTCTCGCGAACATGTGTTCGATCACGGTAGCTAGGCGCCCGGACGGCGTCAAGAACTGCTGCTCAGCGGAGGAACTCGAGCAGCACTGACGCGAGTGCCTCGGGCGCCTCCTCGGACATGTGGTGGCCCGAGTCGATACTTCGGATCCGCAGATCGTCGGCCCACGCCGCCCAGATCGGCCGGAGATCGCCGTAGAGCTCCTCCGCATCGTCACGCCGTGCCCAGAGCACGAGAGTCGGACACTCGACCTTCCGACCGGCACGGCGGTCGGCCTCGTCGTGGCTGCGGTCGATCCCGAGGCCGGCCCGGTAGTCCTCGACCATCGCGCGCACGGTCTCCGGGTTGTGGATCGCCTTGCGGAGATCAGCGAATGCCTCCTCGCCCATGTGCTCGGGGGTGGCCGTGTACCACGCGTCCGGGTCCCGGTTGATCCAGTCTTCTGCCGGTTTGCTGGTCTGGCCGAAAAAGAACCAGTGCCACCAGGCGGAGGCGAAGCGCGCATCGGCCCGCTCGAGCGCCTCGACGATCGGGACAGCCCCCATGAACACCAGCTGCGTCACCGACTCCGGCTGGTCGAGCGCGGCTCTGAGGGCGACGTAGCTGCCGCGGTCGTGGCCGACGACGGCGAAACGCTCATGCCCGAGCTGTCGCATGAGCGCCACGACGTCTCTCGCCATCGCGCGCTTGGAGTACGGCTCGTGGTCGTCGGTCGTCGGAGGCTTCGACGACTCTCCGTAGCCGCGAAGATCCGGGCATACGACCGTGTGCCGAACAGCCAGCAAGGGCGCGACTTTGTGCCAAGTCACATGCGTTCGTGGGTGGCCGTGGAGGAGGACGACGGGCGAGCCGGCCCCACCATGACGCACGCGGAGCGTCACCTCACCGACGTCCACGAGCTCGAGCTGGAATCCCTCGAACAAGACCCCGTCCTATGCGCTGGAGAGGACTTGAACCTCCACGGGCCGCAAAGCCCACAAGGCCCTCAACCTTGCGCGTCTACCAATTCCGCCACCAGCGCGCGCGGGTCAGTGTAGCCGCGGTGCGGAGCTATTCGAGGACGCGGAAGAGCAGGACCGTGTTGAGCCCGAAGATGAGCGCGACGACGATCGTGACCCGCGTCAGGTTCCGCTCCACGATGTGCGTCCCGCCCTGCGAGGTCGGCACGAAGCCCATCCCGCCGAGGCCCGCCTCGCGCCCCGAATGGAGCAGCACGAGGATGATCAGCGCGATCGAGACGATGAAGTGGAAGAAGACCAGCCCGGCCTGCGTGAACTGGAAGAGCAGCACGGGTGACCAGGGTACCAGCGGTCTAGCGGGCTCCCACGCTGCGGATCTCCGCGATCAGGTCGGTCGAGATCTTGTCCTTCGTGATGTACGCCGCAGCGCCCGCCTTTCGGGCGCGATCGACGTCGCCGGGCGTCGTCCCTCCGGTCAGGATCAGCACGCAGGCGTTCGGGTCGACGCTCCCGGATCCGGGCCGTCGCGTCGATCCCGTCCATGATCGGCATGCTCACGTCCATCAGGATCACGTCCGGATCGAGCTCGGCCGCCAGGCCGACGCCGACGCGTCCGTTCTCCGCGGTCGCGATCACCTCGATCCCGTCCTCGGCGGACAGCATCGCCTGGATCATCTCGACGAAGGCCGGCTCGTCGTCGACGACGAGGACGCCGATCTCGCTCGGCAGGGCGGCGGCAGATTCCATAAGGAAGGTTCCGATTTTTCCAGGTTAGGCTCTCATTGTGCCGACTGCCGACGTTCGTGCGCAGATTCAGAAACTTCTCGTCACCGGCGACAACCGGCTGAAGCAGGGCGTCGCCCCCGAAAAGGTGCGCGGAAGCTACGCGCAGGCGCTCGAGCTCGCCCGCGAAGCGGGCCTGGAGGAGACGGTCAGGCCGCTCGTCGAGCGCCGCCTGGCCGATCTCGAGCGGCTCGCTGGAGAATCTCCTCCACCCGATCCGCCTGCCGCCTGAGGTCGTGCTGTTCCGCCGCCGCTCGTGCCGCCGGGTTCGGGCAAGGCAGTGCTGCCGCCGCTCGTAGGCCCCGGGCGACATCCTCCACGTCGGTCGGATCGACGAGCGCGCCGGCCGCCGCGGGGACGAACTCCGGCGGAGCGCCGACCCTGGTTCCGACGACGGAACGGCCGGCGGCCATGCCCTCGAGGAGCGCGAGGCCGAACGGCTCGATCAGGCTCGGCTGGCAGACGACATGGGCACGAGCGACCCGGTCCGGGATCTCGTCGTGGGCGACACGGCCGGTCACGGTCACCCCGGGCCGCCCCTCGATCTGGCCGCGCAGCGGCCCGTCGCCCACGTACGTCAGCGTGCCGGAGCCGACCTGCCGGAAGGCGTCGGCGAGGCGCACGACGTTCTTCCGCTCGATCAACGACCCGATGCAGAGATACGCGGTCGGGCCCTCGGGCGCCGGCTCGACGCGGAACCGCTCCAGGTCGACGCCGCAGTCGACGACCTCGACCTTGCCGCGCGCCTCGGGCACCTTCGTCTCGAGCTCGTGCCGGAGGTAGTGCGAGACCGCGACCACCGCCGCCGCGCGACGAACCACGTAACGGGTGGCCGCGCCGATCCCGGGGAAGGCGCCGATGTTCCGGACGTCCCGTCCGTGGGCCGTCACGACGAGCGGCGCGCGGGACGCGAGTGCGGCGAGCACCCCGGTCGGGACGAGAAAGTGCGCGTACACGACGTCGGGCCGGAACCTGCGCGCGGCGCTCAGCGCGTCACGGCCGAGCCGCAGGTAGCGCGCCTTGCCACCGGCGCGACTGTCCAGGACGGCGCGCTCGATCTCGTGCCCCCGCCCGGCCAGCTCATTCTCCAGTCCCTGGACGAACACGCCCAGGTCGGGGTCGTCGGGCCCCGGATACATCTGCGAGACGAGGAGGATCCGCATCTCGGCGGAAGCGTACGGCGGCGGAACCCCGGCCGCTTCGAGCAGGTCCTGGTGCCAGGCACCGAGACGTGTCCCGACGGACGGTGCGTCACGGCCCCTCAACCATCGCGTGCTGCCGCCGGTTTCCACAGCGCGATCGTCCATCGCCGGACCTGGCCCGGTGCCAGGCACCGAGACGTGTCCGCCGGAGACAGTGCGCGCCGCGATCGGGAGCCGCCGGCTTACGTGCGCTGGGCGTCGTAGGTCCCGAACTCCTCGCGCAGGACCTCGCAGATCTCGCCCACCGTGCACCGCAGGCGCAGCGCTTCCCGCATCGGCGCCAGGAGGTTCTCGTCCGTGAGCGCAACGCGCCGGACCTCCTCCAGCGCCCGCTCGGCCGCCTCGCCGTCGCGCTCGGCCCGGACCCGAGCCGTGCGCTCGAGCTGCCGCCGCTCCGCCTCCGGGTCGAGCCGGTGGAGCTCGATCGGCTCCTCCTCGTGCTCCCGGTACCGGTTGACGCCGACGATCGCGCGCTCGCCCTCCTCGACCTCGCGCTGGTAGCGGAACGCCGCCTCCTCGATCTCCCGCTGGACGAAGCCCTGCTCGATCGCCGCGACCGCCCCGCCGATCTCGTCGACCCGCTCGATCAGCTCCGACGCCGCCTCCTCGAGCTCCGTCGTCAGCGCCTCGATGAAGTACGAGCCGCCGAACGGGTCGGCCGTGTCGGTGCCGCCGGCCTCGTGGGCGAGGATCTGCTGCGTCCGGAGCGCGATCTTCGCCGAGCGCTCCGTCGGCAGCGCGAGGGCCTCGTCGAACCCGTTCGTGTGGATCGACTGTGCCCCGCCGCCGACCGCCGAGAGCGCCTGGATCGCGACCCGGACGATGTTGTTCTCCGGCTGCTGCGCCGTCAGCGTCGAGCCACCGGTCTGCGCGTGGAAGCGGAGCGCCATCGCCTTCGGGTTCGTCGCCCCGAAGCGCTCCTTCATGATCCGCGCCCACAGCCGCCGGGCGGCGCGGAACTTCGCGATCTCCTGGAAGAAGTGGTTGTGGGCGTTGAAGAAGAACGAGAGCCGCTCGCCGAACTCGTCAGGCGAGAGCCCCGCCCCGACCGCGGCTTCGGCGTAGGCGATTCCGTTGGCGAGGGTGAACGCGAGCTCCTGCACCGCCGTCGAGCCGGCCTCGCGGATGTGGTACCCGGAGATCGAGATCGTGTTGAACCGCGGAAGCCGCTCGTGGCAGTACGCGAACAGGTCCGTCGTGATCCGCATGGTCGGGCGCGGCGGGTAGATGTAGTTGCCGCGCGCGCAGTACTCCTTGAGGACGTCGTTCTGGACGGTGCCGCGCAGCTGCGCGCCCGGAACGCCCTGCTCCTCGGCGACGAGCTCGTAGAGCAGGAGCAGCAACGCGGCCGGCGCGTTGATCGTCATCGACGTCGAGACTTCGTTCAGCGGGATCCCGTCGAACAGCAGCTCCATGTCGGCGATCGAGTCGATCGCGACTCCGGTGCGGCCCACCTCGCCGACGGCGCGCGGGTCGTCGGAGTCGTAGCCGAGCTGGGTCGGCAGGTCGAAGGCGACGGAGAGGCCCGTCTGCCCGCGGTCGAGCAGGTAGCGGAACCGATGGTTCGTCTCCTCGGCCGAGGCGAAGCCCGCGTACTGCCGGATCGTCCACGGCCGGCCGCGGTACATGTCCCGGTACGGCCCGCGGGTGAACGGGTACTCGCCCGGGGGCTCGAGCTCGAGCCCCTCGACGTCGTCCTCGGTGTAGACCGGCTTGATCTCGATCCCGGAGTCGGTCTCGCGTCCTTCTTCGGCGGTTGCCATGGAGGAATCGTACGTCCGGCCGCACAATGAGCCTCTATGCGGCGCCTCGTCCCGCTCGCAGCCCTGGCCGCAATGGCCCTCGCGGGTCCTGCTTGGGGAGCTGAGGTCGTCACGCTCTCTGCGCAGCCCTCGGTTGTCGCGTACGACGGCCTGGTGCGTTTTACGGGTGCGACGGTCCCGCTGTCGGAGGTGTTCCTCGTCCAGCTGCTTCCGAGCGGCTGGACCGTGATCGCGCAGACCAGGGCCGGCACCGACGGCGTCTTCGTCTTCGAGCGCCGGGCGCGCAAGCCCGGCGTCTTCCAGGCGCGGATGGTCGGCGTGGAGTCGGGCCAGGTCGCGACTCGCATTCGGCCGCGGCTTCGCGCGCGGCTCGAGCGGCTCGATCGTGACCGGGCGGGTGCTGCCTGCGCGGGCCGGCTCGGTCGTCCTTCGGGTACAGGGACGGACACGGAGGCTCCGCGTCGGCTCGGCCGGCCGGTTTCGCGCGCGGCTCGGGATGCTCCGCGCCGGCAAGCACGCGGTGCGCGTCTCGGTTCGCCCGGCGCCCGGCTACGTGGAAGTTCTCCGGCGCTTCGCACTACGCGTCCACCGCCCGAGCCTCGGGATCGGCTCGCACGGACCGGGCGTGCTCGCGCTGAAGCGCCGCCTTGCCGAGCTGGGCTACGCGCTTCCGTCCGTCGACTCCGGGTACGGCCACGCGACCTCCGAGGCGGTGCTTGCCTTCCAGAAGGTGCACGGGCTGCCGCGGACCGGCCGCGTCGACCGACGCTTCTGGCGAGCCCTCGTCGGCGCCTCGCGGCCCCGGCCGCGCGTCCCACGCGGCGACTACCTCGAGGTCAGCAAGTCGCGCCAGACGCTCTACGAGGTGCGAGGCGGAGAGGTTCAGCGCGTGATCCACGTCTCCACCGGCGCGACGGGCAACACCCCCGTCGGTACCTGGCGTGTCTACCGCGAGGTCTTCGGCTGGGACTGGGTGCTCTACCACCCCATGTACTTCCTGCGCGGCTTCGCGATCCACGGGTATCCGTCGGTGCCGGCGTGGCCGGCGAGCCACGGCTGCGTGCGTATCCCGCTCTGGCTTGCGAACGGCCTCCGCGAGCGCTGGGGCTACGGCTCCGTCGTGCGCGTGTACGGCTAGGAGGGTTTGGCGGGAAAAGCGTCAGGCTCCCAGAAGGACGGTGCTGACGATGCGCCTAGTTCAGGCCGCGAGCGGAACGGCCCGGGGTTCGGGCCAGCGCCTGACCCAACTGGGCGAGCACGCAAGGTCGGCGTCGGCCAAGCCGGGTTTTCACGCCCTCCTAGGCAGCAAGCCGGTCGACCGCGTACGGCGCGAAGAGCGCGTCACGTGTGACGAGCGTCAGACCTTCCAGTTGGGCCTGGGCAACGAGCAGTCGGTCGAAGGGATCGCGGTGGTGGAGCGGCAGGCGGGCGGCCGCGACTCCATGCTGTGCCGTGATCTCCAGGACTCCGTAACCGACCTGAACGACCTCCGGCAGGAGCTCCGCGTCAATTCGCAGTCGGCCTGTTGCCACCTTGATCTCTAGTTCCCAGATCGAGGCCGCGCTCACAGCCACGTCGTTCTCAGGATCGCCGATCGCGTCACGAGCCTCAGTACCCAGCTTGGGATCATCGGCCAGGACCCAGAGGACGACGTGGCTATCGAGCAGGAGTTTCAGGCTCGATCTCGCCGCCATAGAACAGCTCCGCGATCTCCTCGTTCGTCTCCGGGGAATCCCAGTCGGGCGAGGCCCAGATCTTGCCCTTCAGAGTTCCGAACGGCCTCGGTTCCCTGCTCGGCGCGTAGGGAACGAGCTTTGCGACTGGTTTGCCCGATCTTCCGATGACAATCTCCTCACCATTCGCGACGCGCTGCAGCAACTTCGACAGATGCGTCTTAGCCTCGTGTGTATTGACCATGGCCATAGTGGACTAGACTAAGTTTAGTTCGATGAATGTTACCGTCAAGCTCTTCGCAGGGCTGCGCGAGCGGGCCGGCTGGAGCGAGCGCAAGCTCGAGGCGGCGACGGTCGCCGACGTCTGGGCCCAGCTCGGCCTCGGCGAAGAGCCGGTCGGGTTGCTCTACGCGGTGAACCGGGAGTATGCGGACAAGTCCGCGCCGCTCGCGGACGGCGACGAAGTGGCCGTGATCCCGCCGGTGTCGGGCGGGTCGGTTCGCCTGGTCGACGGGCCGCTCGACCTCGCCGCGGTGATCGCGGAAGTCGAGGACGAGGGAGCCGGCGCCATCGCGACGTTCCAGGGAACCGTGCGGCGCCAGTCGCGAGGCCGGCAGGTGATCGCGCTCGAGTACGAGGCGTACGCCGGGATGGCCGAGCAGGTCATGGCCGAGATCGCCAACGAGGTGGTGGAGCGCTACGACCTGTGCGAGGTCGCGATCGCCCACCGGACCGGCCGCTGCGAGGTCGGCGAGGTCTCCGTCGCGATCGCGGTCTCGGCGGCGCACCGGAAGGATGCGCTCTCGGCCTGTCGCGATGTGATCGACCAGCTGAAGGAGCGCGTCCCGCTCTGGAAGAAGGAGCTCTACGAAGGCGGCGAGGAATGGATCGGCCGGGGCTCGTGACGCGCGCGGCTGAGAGCCACCTTCGGCGGCGCTCTTCAGATCCTGAGCGTCAGGTCTTGCGCCCGGCGCGGCGCAAGACCTGACAAATCGTCCGTTTAGTCCTCGAACCAGATTACGAAGTCGTGATCTTCGAGGGCTGCAGCCGTTACGCCGTAGGTCCGGACCCGGAAGCGGTCGCCTGCGCTCGGATCGCAGTCGTCCATGGTTCCTAGGTTGTTCGTGTAGACGGACGCGATCGTGTCGTTCTGATTGTCGACGTTGTTGGCACTCACTTGCGCGATTCTTGCGCCGGCCGGTAGACCGCGGAAGCAATAGACGCCCGTGGCCGGGTGCGTGATCATCGCACCGGTGATGCCCTTGACCGGAGCGTTGGCCTCCACGGCGCCGGTGTCGGTGACCAGGGCGTAGGCGACCGCCGTTCCTGCCTCGCCCGTGTCGCCCTTGTCGCCCTTGTCTCCCTTGGCGCCGGTCGCACCTGCCGCCCCGGTGGCACCGCGCAGGCCTGTGGGGCCACGCACCGAGCCGCGGAAGTCGCGCGGCGTCAGCGACTTGTTCTTGACGTCGAGGCCCGTGATCGAGCTGTTCTTGATCTGATTGCCGGTGATCAGAGCCGAGGTCGTCGCGACAGCCGTCCCGCTGAGCGCGACGAAGAGCGCGAGCATCGCGACGGCCATCGCCGGCGACACGCGTCCGAGCACTTTTCTCAAGACGATCCCCCTTCGTTTGCCGTTGGCCGCCGAGTCTGCGGAGACCGTCGGACGGAGCTCCGCGCCCGAGTCTGCGGAACCTTCGTCCGGATTCCCATAGGCCGAGCGGCCCAATCGGGCCGCTCGGCGTTATCGAAGGGAAGCCCAGTCTTGCGCCGGCCGCGGCCCAAGACGTCTTTTCTTGCGAATTAGGTCGTGCCTGTTGCAGTTCCAACCCGAGTCGCCGTAATGAAACCCTCTGCGCTGCTCGTGCCAACAGTGCCGACGACTGTGTTGTTGAACCCCTTGAGCTCGATGGTTGAGCTCGCGCCCGTGACGTTGATTCGGGCGAGCAGTGAGAACGATCCTGTCGCGGGAACGGCGTTGGAGGGCTGAACGATCACGAGGCCCTGCTGCGTTGATCCGAGCTCAACGGCGTCCTGCTTGAAGAAGAAAAAGTGTCGGGCGCCCTGTCCCGCAGGGATCCCTGCCCGTGTGATGTTCCCGCTCGCCTGTACGAGGTAGCTGGCCGGCCCTGGCACGGTGATCGACGTCACGACCGTTGTGCCGCCGCCAGGTTCGGGCACCGTGTTCGTACCGGTCGCAAAGTACGCATTGCTTGGCCCAGTGTCACCAGTGTCGCCCTTGTCGCCCTTGGCGCCAGGCGCTCCGGGCGTTCCGGCCGTTCCGGGCGCTCCGGTAAGGCCGCGAAGGCCGCGCGGGCCGCGGACGGAGCCGCGAAAGTCCCTCGGCGTCAACGACCTGTTTTTCACGTCGAGGCCGGTGATTGAGTTGTTCTTGATCTGGTTGCCTGTGATCAACGCGGAAGTGGTCGCGACGGCCGTCCCCGTGAGCGCGACGAAAAGCGCGAACATGGCGACGATCATCGCCGGCGATTGGTGCACCAAACGCACAAGTAGCTTCTTCATGGGATCCACCTCTTCCCCGCTCGCTAGATGACTTCAATTCAGGACGGAGGGCTGCGGCGGTTTCTTCCGTCCCATCGGCCTGCCGACCTATTGCGGCGGTTGGAGGCCCTAATTGCGAGGATGCGCGCGTGCGGGTGCAACGCGAGTACACGATGCCCGGTTGGTGCCGGAACCTGATCGACGCCTCCGGGCTGCGGGACGGCGAGGAGGTGCTCGTCTTCGTCGACGAGCCGCTCGTCGAGCAGGGCTCCCAGCTCGCGACGGCCGTCAAGGAGGCCGGCGGGCGGCCGACCTTCGAGCTCTGGGCCGGCGATCGCCCGATGACGCGCGCGCCGCAGCCGATCCTCGACGCGGCCGAGCGGGCGACGCTCGCGTTCTTCCTCTCGGAGGCTCCGCATCCCGCCGAGGCGCAAGCTCGGTTCTCCGTCGGTGAGACGTTGCTCGGCCACGGCGGGCGCGAGATCTACATGGGTTTCGTCACGCCCGAGCTGCTCGAGGGCGAGCTCTCTCAGCCGGCCGCCGACCTCGAGGCCCCGGCACGACGCTTGTTGGCCGAGCTCGAGGGCTCGAAGCGAATCCGGATTCGCGGACACGCCGGAACCGACCTGACGCTGGACATCGAGGGCCGCAGCTGGCTGACGGACGCCCTCGGCCTCGAGGACCGCGGGTTCGCGAACTATCCGGGCGGCGAGGTCTTCGTCGCGCCGCTGAGGCACGGCGCCGACGGCGTGCTCGTCGCCGACCTCACCGTCCCGTACACGGTCGAGGGACTGGTCGACGAGCCCGTCACTCTGCGCTTCGAGGCCGGGCGGGTGGTCGAGATCTCCGGCGGCCGCGCCGGGCAGATGCTCCGCGAGCTGATCTCGGACGCCGGTGAGGGCGCCGACGTCATCGCCGAGCTCGGCATCGGCCTCAACCCGGCGGTGAAGCCGCGCGGCCACGTGATGCTCGACGAGAAGGCAGCGAACACTGCGCACGTCGCCATCGGCAGGAACACGGGCGCGTACGGCGGCGACAACGACGCCGCGATCCACGTCGACTGCATCTTCTCGGCGCCGGAAGTGGAGGCCGACGGCCGCAGCGTCGACCTCCCAACCGTCCGGTAGCCCTACGCCGCGACCACCGCCGAGCCGGCGACGAGACAGCGCGCGGCCCCGCCCACCGAGTACTGCTCGAGGATGAGGTTCGCAGTCACGACTCCACCCGTCGCTGACCGGTAGACGAGCGTCGCGATCGCGTCGTCGTCCGCGGCGCCGACGAAGTCGAAGCCGTCGATCGTGTCGAGGTCGTCGTCCTCGTCGTACGCCACGGTGTCCGAAGGCGTCGCGTTGGCGACGACCATCGCCCGGGCCCTCGCGTTGTTCGCGGTCGAGCTCGCCTCGAGCGAGAGATCGCCGCCGGCGCTGCACGCGCCCTTCAGTACGAGGCCGCCGGCGCTCGCGATCTCCGTCTCCGCCGTTCCGGCCGGAACGTCGAACCCGATCCGAATCGCCGAGGGGCCGGGTGGGCCGGGAGCCCCAGCAGGCCCGGGTGGGCCGACCGCGCCCTGGGCGCCGGCCGGGCCGGGCGGCCCCTGCGGCCCCTGCGGCCCGGACATCCCCGGCGGCCCGACGAATCCACGCGGGCCTCGCGGGCCGCGTGGCCCGCGGATCACCTTCACCTTCGGTTTCTTCGGTTTCGCCTCCGGGCCGGAGCTCGCCGCCGTGCCCAGGCCGGCGGCAAGCGTCGTGAGCCCGGCGGCTGCGATCGCGATCGCAGCGACCAACCGGCGTCCCATTCCTGCCTCCTCGCTCGTTGACCGTGAATGCGTCCGGTCTAGCCACGGAACCCTCAAGAATCGAGGGCACGGCGAGGTTCTTTCACCCTTTCGGTGCAGGCTCGACACGAAGGCCCGCGGCTACCATGCGACCGTGAGTCAGCTCAGCCCCGAACAGGAGGCGGAGCTCCGGCCCTACGAGCCTTACGACAGCGGCCCGGTCAGGCACGAGCCTCGCTTCCGAATCCTTCGCAAGCTCGCGACGCCGTTCATCGCGCTGGCTCTGCTTGTCTGGAAGGCGAAGTTCATCTTCGTCGCGATCTTCAAGCTCAAGGTCTTCACGACCTCGGCGTCGATGCTCGTCTCGGTCGGGGCGTACGCGCTGTTCTGGGGCTGGAAGTTCGCCGTCGGCTTCGTCCTGCTGCTGTTCGTGCACGAGCTCGGCCACTACCTCGAAGCTCGACGGCAGGGCCTGAACGTGAGCGCGCCGATGTTCATCCCGTTCCTCGGCGCGGCGATCCTCCTGCGCGACAACCCTCTGAACGCATGGCGCGAGGCGCTCGTCGCCTTCGCCGGGCCGGTCGTCGGGAGTCTCGGCTGCGCCGTGGTCTGGCTGGTCGGGGAGCAGCAGAACTCCGAGTTCCTGCTGGCGCTCGCCTTCACGGGGTTCCTCGTGAACCTCTTCAACCTGATCCCCGTCGTGCCGCTCGACGGCGGCCGGATCGCCGCGGCCATCCATCCCGGCATCTGGGTGCTGGGCTTCCTCGGGCTCGTCGCGCTCCTCTTCATCGCCCCGAACCCGCTCCTGATCCTGATCGTCATCATCGTCGGATTCGAGCTCTACCGCCGGTGGCAGGAGCGGGGCCAGCCCGAGTCGCGCGCCTACTACGAAGTCACGCGCTGGCAGCGAACTGCTGCAACCGTCGGCTACTTCACGCTGGCGGCGCTGCTCGTGCTGGGCATGGACGCGAGCTTCGTCGAGCGCGACTTCTAGCGCCATGGAAGACCGGCGGATCCTCGAAGCGCACGACGGCAACCTGCCGCGGAACGTCTTCCAGATCGCGGAGGAGTTCCGCACCGGCTTCGAGGCGGTGGACAGCATCGACCGCCCTGGGGTCTCGGTCTTCGGCTCCGCTCGGGTCAGGCCCGACAGCGAGCTCTACGAGACCGCGCGCAGGGTCGGCAGGCTCTTCGCCGAGTCCGGCTTCGCGGTCGTGACCGGCGGGGGGCCGGGCGTAATGGAGGCCGCCAACCGCGGCGCTCAGGAGGCGGGCGGCCTTTCCGTCGGGTTCGGGATCGAGCTGCCGCACGAGCAGTCGGTCAACCCGTACCTGGACCTCAGCCTCGTCTTCAAGCACTTCTACGCGCGGAAGACGATGCTCGTGAAGGCTGCCGAGGGGTTCGTGATGATGCCGGGCGGCTTCGGGACGCTCGACGAGATGTTCGAGGCGCTGACGCTCATCCAGACAGGCAAGGTGTTCAACTTCCCCGTCGTCCTGTTCGGGCAGGAGCACTGGGGCGGGCTCGTCGAGTGGATCAACGAGCGGCTGCTTACCGAGGGGCTGATTTCGGCGCAGGACGAGGAGCTGCTGTTCGAGACCGACGATCCCGAGGTGGCGGTGAAACTGGTCGTCGAGTGTTACGAGGAGCGGAGCGTGCAGGCGGGAACACCGGCGGTGCCCCGCAAAGCGGACGCCCAGTAGGCCGATGCGGCTGCGCGACCTGCCGTCCGTGGACGAGCTGGCGCGCACCGTTGACGATCCGCTCGCCGTGGACGCCGCCCGTCGGGTGCTGGCGGAGGCTCGCGTGGAGATCCGCGCCGGGTTCGAGCCGGGCGATCTGGCGGCTCGGGTGCGCGGGGCCGTTGGGTCGGCTCGCGCTCCGGCGCTCCGCCGAGTCCTGAACGCGACCGGCGTCCTCGTGCACACGAACCTCGGGCGGGCTCCGCTGTCGGAGGCGGCGCTCGAGCGCGTGCGGGAGATCGGGCGCGGGTACTCCAATCTCGAGTACGACCTGTCGGTAGGCGGGCGTGGGTCGAGGCAGGACCACATGGCGGGGCTGCTGCGGCGGTTGACAGGTGCGGAGGCGGCGTTGGTGGTGAACAACAACGCCGCGGCGGTCTTGCTGGCGCTGGCGGCGTTGGCGGAGGGCCGCGACGTCGTCGTCTCGCGAGGCGAGCTGATCGAGATCGGCGACGGGTTCCGGATCCCCGAGGTTCTGGCTCGGTCCGGCGCACGGCTCGTCGAGGTCGGGACGACAAACCGGACGCGGGCTTCGGACTACGAGCGCGCGATCGGACCGGAGACGGCCGTGCTGCTGCGCGTGCACCAATCGAACTTCCGGGTCGTCGGGTTCACGGAGCGGCCGCGGCTCAGCGAGGTCGTCGCCGTCGGGCGGCGGCACGGGCTTCCGGTCGTCGAGGACGCCGGTTCCGGCGCGATGGCCGAGCTTGCGGACGAGCCTTCGGTGCGGGACAGCATCGAGGCCGGCGCCGACCTCGTGTGCTTCTCGGGGGACAAGCTGCTCGGCGGGCCGCAGGCTGGGGTCGTCGTCGGGCGGGCCGAGCTGGTTGAGTTGCTTCGGCGGCATCCGCTCCAGCGGGCACTGCGGGCGGACAAGCTGACGCTCGCTGCGCTGGAGGGGACGCTCGGGCTCTATCTCGAGCCGGCTCGCGCGCTGCGCGACGTTCCGGTGCTGCGGATGCTCGTCGAGCCGGCGTCGTCGGTTCGCGCGCGGGCGGAGCGGCTGGCGTCGCTCGTCGACGGGCGGGTCGAGGCCACGGTGGCACGGGTCGGCGGCGGCGCGCTCCCGCTGGCGGAGCTCGGGAGCTTCGCGTGCGCGGTCGAGGAGGAGCTGGCGGGGCCGCTGCGGGTGGGCGAGCCCGCCGTTGTGGGCGTGGTGCGCGACGGATCGCTCTTGCTGGACTGCCGCACGCTGTCGGACGGCGAGGTCGACGAGGCAGCTCGAGCGGTGCTCGCTTGCCGCTCACGGTAGGAACAGCCGGGCACGTCGACCACGGCAAGACCTGGCTCGTCCGGGCGCTCACCGGAAAGGACACGGACCGGCTTCCGGACGAGCGGCGCCGCGGCATCTCGATCGATCTCGGCTACGCGCAGCTGGATCTGGGCGAGGGGTTGCGGCTGTCGCTCGTCGACGTCCCGGGACACGAGCGGTTCGTGCGGAACATGGTCGCCGGCGCGACGGGTATCTCGCTCTTCCTGCTCGTGGTCGATGCGGGTGAGGGTGTACGCGAGCAGACGCGCGAGCACGTCGAGATCCTGCGGCTACTCCGGGTGGAGCTCGGCGTCGTCGCCGTGACGAAGGTCGATGCGGTTGCCTCGGAGCAGGTCGAGGCTTCCGTCGCGGCGGCTCGCGAGCTGGTGCCCGGCGCCGAGGTCGTTCGCGTGAGCGCGACGACCGGCGAGGGGCTCGACGAGCTTCGCGCCGCGCTCGCCCGCGCGGCAAGTCGAGCTCTGTCGGTGGAGAGAGCTCGGGATCTGCCGACCCGGCTCTGGATCGACCGCGTCTTCTCGTTGGCCGGAGTCGGGACGGTGGTGACCGGGACACTCTGGTCCGGCTCGATCGGCGCCGGAGACGAGCTGGCCGTCGAGCCGGGAGGCCTGAGAGGTCGGGTTCGCTCGGTCGAGGTCCACGACGAGGGCGTCGAGCGGGCCGAGGCCGGGCAACGCGTCGCAGTGGGGCTGGTGGGGGTGGATCGAGAGGCTCTTCGGCGCGGCCAGGCGCTGGTCGAGCCGGGCGCATACCCGGTCGGTTTTCGCCTCGATGTGCGCCTGGACCGTGACGACATTGCGCCGTCTTTGACCGTTCTGCTCGGAACGGCCGCAATCCCGGCCAGGGTTGTCCGCGACGGCAACTACGGTCAGCTGCGGCTGAGCGAGGCGGTGGTCGCGGCACGGGGCGACCGAGTCGTCTTCCGGACCCGGACGACGATCGGCGGCGGTGTCGTCATCGACCCCGCTCCGCCCCGTGGGCTCGACCCCGAGCGCCTGGCGCTCTTGGACGGAGGTGATGCGAAGACGATCGTGAGACATCTTGTGCGCGAGCCGACGACGGCGGACGCTCTGCGGGCGCGAGGGCTCTTCACCGCCGCCGAGCTCGAATCGGGACTCGCGGAGCTCGCGCAGACGGACAACTTCTACTACCGGCCCGACTGGCTCGAAGCCCAGCGGGCGGCGGTGGCGCAGCGCCTGACCGAGCAGGCCGCGGTCACCCCGCTCGATCCGGGCGTCTCCATCGCGGAGCTGTTTGCCGGAAAGCCGTGGGGCGCTGCGATCGCACCGCTCCTGGACCTCGAGGTGCGCGACGGTCGCGCCTACCTTGCGGGCGGCGCCGGTGCTCTGGGTGACCGTACAGCCGAAGCCGCGCGGATCGAGGCTGCGCTCGTCGCGGCCGGCCCGGCAGGCCTCCGCATGGACGACCCCGAGCTCGCCCGTTTCCTGGAGGCGCAGGGACGGCTGGTCCGGCTCTCAGGCGGTCATGCCGTGTCGCCGGCCGCTTACGCGGAGGCCAGGGAGGCCGCGGTCGGCGAGTGCGAGCGGGCGGGCTCGATCGAGCTGGCGCGGTTCCGCGACCTGCTGGGAATCTCCCGCAGACCGGCGCAGCTCCTCCTCGAGCGGCTGGACGTCGACGGCGTGACCCGGCGGGCGGGAGACTCCCGGGTGCTCAGGCGGGCGGCGCGTCGGAAAGCGTGACCTGCACGGGACCGGGCAGGAGCGTGGCGCGCCAGTGTCGGAGGCTAGGATCGCGCGCAGGGAGCGGCATGGGCCCGGTGGCCCAGCCGGTCTTCAAAACCGGTGCGGTCGTGCAACCCACGGCTCGGTAGGTTCGACTCCTGCGCCGCTCCGTGAACGGTTTCCGCTAGCCGGCCAGCCTGAAGAGGTAGATGTGCCGGCGCGGCTTCCGCGTCGTCCGGATCACTGTCAGGGTCCCGCGAGCGTTGTCGTAGAGCCGGGTGCCGCCGAGCACGGCGAGCTCGAAGAGATCCTGGTACTGGATCGATCCGCCCGCGACCAACCTGCCCTTGGGCATGAAGATCGTGACCGTGCAGGCACGGGTCGTTGCCGTGGTCAGCGTGCAGACGAACTCGGAGTGCCCGATCGGCTTCGACCGGACCCGCCGGTTGAACAGGTTCTGCCTGATGATCTCCGTGTCACCGGCCCCGCGCCCGGGACGCCCGAGGTCAACTCGGACCCGGCTGATCTCGCGGCTCGTGATCCGGATCGTCGCCGGCCCCGTCACCGCGCCCGAGCTCCACGCGCTCCCATTCCACGCGTAGAAGAACCCGGGCACCGCAAACACCACGGCCAGCACCAGCATGTACGCGAAACGACGCATCCCCCCACTCCTTTCGACGGGCAGCTTGGTCATCCCGCTGCCGCAGTTGGAATCTCAAGCCAGAAAACAGAACCCTCGCCACGCCCGCTCTCGAAGTTCATCTGGCCGCCGTGGGCCTCGACGACCGAGCGCGCAATCGTCAGCCCGAGCCCGGTGCCCGGGATCCCGCTCGCCGTCGCGTCGCCGCGGAAGAACTTCACGAACACCCGCTCCTGCTGCTCGTCGGGGATTCCGAGACCCTCGTCGCGGACACTGACGCGAACCATGCCGTTGTCCTGCTCGGCCACCACGTGCACGGTGCCCCCTTCGGGCGAGTACTTGATCGCATTGGACAACAGATTGCCTACGACTTGTGCCAGCCGGTGCGAATCTCCGCGGACGGTCAGCGGCGCCGGCGGGATCTCCATGTCGAGCGTGTGCTTCTCGCTCTGGCCCTCGAAGAGCCGTACCTGCTCGGCCACGACACGCGAAACGTCGATGAGCTCGTGCTCGAGGAGCAGGTGGCCCTCGTCGAGCCGCTCGGCGTCCAAGAAGTCGTTGAGGAGGTCCGAGAGCCTGCGGCCTTCCCGATCGATGATCTCGAGATAGCGGCGCTGGTCCTCGGGCGCCGTCTCTCGGTTGAGCAAGACGGACGTGAAGCCGAGGATGCTCGCGAGCGGAGTCCGAAGCTCGTGCGAGACGATCCGGACGAGCTCCGACTTGCGGCGCTCGCTCTCGCGGAGCTTCTCGTTCTGGTCCTGCAGCTCATGCTGCTGGCGCTCCAGCTCCTCCGCCATGTGGTTGAACGCAGCGGTGAGTCCGCCTACCTCACCTGGCCCGCTCTCGGCGAGCCGGACCGTGAGATCGCCCTCCGCGAGTCGAGTGGCCGCCTTCGCGGCCGCGCGCACCGGGTGCGCGGTCGAGCGCGCCAGGTAGAGGCCGAACAGGAAGATGAGCAAGGCGCAGGCGACGAGCCCCGCCACGCCCAGGACGATGGCACGCGTCGTTTGTTGCTCGGCCCGCTCGGCGCTCGTTCTCGCCCGCCCGTCCTCAGCGGAGAGGAGCGCCTCGATGCGGTTCCGAATGTCGTCGGTGTACTGCTTCCCCGCCTCGTCCGCCACCTCCTGCCTGACCGCGTCCGGGGTGTCGCGGGCGATGTCCACGAGCGGGAGTGCCCAGTCGTTGACGTATCTGTCGACGGCTTCGCGCAACGCTGCGACCCGGCGCCGCTGCTGAGGATCCTCGGACACGAGCTGCTCGAGCTCGTCGAGCCTCCGCGGCATCACCGCACGGGCCCGGTCGAACGGCTGGAGGAACTGCGTGTTGCCGCTCAGCACGACGCCGCGAAGGCCGGCGACCTGATCGAGCACGAGCTTCTCGATCACGACGGTCGCGGCACGGACGTCCTTGGAGTGGGCCTCCCGGTCCCGCGCCTCGTCGAGCGTTGTGACCGCATGGATGAGCACCACGAACACGCCGGCCACCAGGACGGCGAGAACGACGCTTGCCGCGATCATCCGGGCCGAGAGCGACAGCGACCTCATTCGTCAGCCTCGCCCAGTAGCGAGTCGACGATCTTGGTGAGCTCGTCCGGCTCGAAGGGCTTTTGGAGGTACCGGTCGGCGCCTGCCTCGAGCGATGCCTCCCGCGAATCCGGCCAGGCACTCATCACGACGATGGGCGTCCCGTCGACGCTGACGTCGCTCCGCAGGCGCCGCAGCACGTCGAGGCCGCTCATCCGGGGCATCATCAGGTCGAGGACGATCAGGTCCGGCCGGTGCTCGGCCGCCAGCGCGAGCGCCTCGTCGCCGTCCCCAGCCTCCACCATGGTGTAACGGTCGCCGATCACGACGCGCATGAGCAGCCGCAGATTGTCGTCGTCCTCGCAGATGAGGATCGTCTTGGTAGTGCGGTCTTGCACAGATTTGGGTGGAGGGTAGCTGGAAGCTTCCTAGGATTCGCCCATGTTCGCCGAAGCCCTTGCCGCGACGGCCGCGCTGATCTGCCTGGATCCGGGTCACGGGACCCTGCCCGCGGTCGCCCGGCAGCGGGAGCCGATCGGCCCCGGCTCCTCGATCAGGAAGGTCAAGGACGGCGGCGGCGCCAGAGGCGAGACCGAGGCCGTTCTGGCGATTGCGAACCGAACGAGGACGCTGCTCGTCCGGCGCGGGTACCGAGTCGCGATGACGCGCACGGGCTCCGCGTACCGCGGGGGAAACATCGAGCGGGCGCAGTTCTGCAACCGAAGGCACGCGGCGCTGATGATCCGAATCCACGCCGACGGCTCGACCGACACGTCCCGGCGAGGCGCGTCGACGCTGTTCCCCGCGCGGCGCGCCGGCTGGACGGACGACGTCTACGGGCCCAGCAGGCGAGCTGCACGGACGATCCAGCGCTCGCTCGTCCGTGCGACGGGCGCGCGGGATCTCGGCCTCGTCGAGCGCTCCGACCTGACCGGCTTCAATTGGGCAGACGTCCCGGTCGTGCTCGTGGAGGCCGGCTTCATGACGAACCCGACCGAGGGCCGGCTCCTCCGCTCGAGCGCGTACCAGTGGCGCGTCGCGCGCGGGCTCGCCGCCGGCGTGGCGGCGCTCAGTCCTCGTTAGAGCGGCGCATCTCGTCGACCGCCGCGCGGCCTTCGGCGTGAACGGCGCGGCGGCGCTCCTCGGGCTCCGGCACCGCGTCGACGGCGTCCACGGTCGTCTCGGCGCCCTCGAACTCCTCACGGTCGTCGACGACCGCACGAGACTCGTCCAGGCGGGCGCGAAGCTCCTCTGCGCGCGGGTCGGACTCCGCCTCCGGTCGCGGCCTCCGGCGGACGACGCGCCACACCGCCGCTGCGCCGAGCGCCACTCCCCCGGTCAGGAACGCGAGGCGGCGGTTCACGAGGGCGATGCTACACTGCCGCCCGCTTCCTGCCTTGCCCGCAGTGCGACGCCCGAAGCGCCCTCGAAACGGCAAGGCCGCCTAAGACCGAAGGAAGGAGAAATCGGGCCCGTGACGCCCTACGAGATTCTGCTGATGCTCGATCCGGAGCTCCCCGAGGAGCGCCAGTCCGAGATCGTCCAGCGCACCCGCGAGCTCGTCGAGCGGAGCGGCGGCAGCGTCGAGTCGCACGACGTCTGGGGACGCCGCAAGCTCGCGTACGAGATCGACCACAAGACCGACGGCACGTATCACCTGCTCACCTTCACGGCCGAGACGGAGACGCTCGAGGAGATCTCCCGGATCCTCAAGATCACCGACGGGGTCATGCGCCATCTGGCCGTGCGGCGATCCGAGCGACGTCCCGGCGAGACGGTGGCGGCGTCCGCCCCCACCCGGCAGGATGGAGCCAAGGCCGAAACCGTCGTTCAAGAGGAGGAGTAGAGATGGCAGGCGACATCAACCGCGTAACGCTCGTCGGGCGCCTCACCCGCGACCCCGAGCTCCGGCACCTTCCGTCGGGAACCCCAGTGCTGCAGATGGGTCTCGCAGTCAACGGGCGCCAGAAAGACGACGCCGACAACTGGACGGACAAGCCGAACTTCTTCGACATCAAGGTCTTCGGAAACCAGGCCGAGATGCTCTCGCAGCACCTTTCGAAGGGCCGGCGGGTCGGCATCGACGGCCGCCTCGACTGGTCGTCGTGGGAGGCACAGGACGGCTCGAAGCGCTCAAAGGTCGAAGTTGTCGCAAATACGGTGCAGTTCCTCGACAGCCGCAGCGACGGCGAGGGCGGCCAGCGCGAGTTCGTGCCGGCCGGGGTTGCCGAGAGCGGCAGTGCCGACATCGGCACGACCGGCGCCGACGACGACATCCCCTTCTAGGAGCCACTGCATGCCGAAAGCCAGACGAGAGCAGCGCAGCTCGAGACGCGGACCCCCGACCGGGCCGATCAAGCGCCGGTCGTGCCAGTTCTGCCGCGACAAGGTCGAGGAGGTCGACTACAAGAACACCAACATCCTCCGGAGGCACGTCTCCGAGAAGGGGAAGATCCGCTCGCGTCGCATCACCGGCACCTGCCGGCGCCACCAGCGCCAGGTCGCGGTGGCCGTGAAGCGCGCGCGCGAGATGGCGCTCCTGCCGTACGCCACGACGTAGCGATGCAGGTCATCCTCCTGAAAGACGTGGACAAGGTCGGCCTGCGCGGCGACGTCGTGGACGTGGCCCGCGGGTACGCGCGGAACTACCTGCTGCCGCGGAGGCTCGCCGAGCCGGCCTCGCCCGGGCGGCTCGAGGAGCTTCGACGCCACGACGAGATGCGCGCCCGGCAGGAGGCGCGAACGCACGACGAGGCCGGCGAGATCGCAAAGCGGCTCGAGCAGACGGTGATCCGCTTCGACGTGAAGGCCGGCCCGACCGGCTCGCTCTTCGGCTCTGTGACGGCGACCGATCTTGCCGACCGGCTCTGGAGCGACCACAAGATCCGCATCGACCGGCGGAAGATCGAGCTCGGCGAACCCGTGAAGCGCGTCGGCCGGTACGAGGTTCCGGTCGAGGTCTTCACGGACGTCTCCGCGGATCTCCGCCTGGAGGTGGTTCCCGAGGGCGGCGACATCGCGCAGATGGAGGAGCTCCAGGCCGTAGCGGAGGCCGAGGAGGCTGCAGCCGCAGCCGAGGCCGAAGCAGCCGCGGAGGCGGCGGCAACTGCGGAGGCCGAGGCGATCGAGATCGTCGAGGCGGCGGAGGCCGAAGAGGCCGCGCGGCCGCAGAGGCGGAAGCCGATGCCTCGGACGAGTCGGCCGCGGAGGACGCGGAGGCCGAGCAGGCGCCCGAAGAGGCGACCGACACCCAGCCGGTGGCGGCAGAAACCGACTCCGACCGGTAACGAATCCGCCACGACTCGTCCACAGGCTTTTCCAGAGCCTGTGGATGAGTGCGCGAAAAAGCCGCAGGCAGCGGGAATTTCAGGCAGCCGCTTGTGCGGCTCCCTTGGGGACAACGTCCGCTCCGCCGTGGACAATACGAGGGAACATGCGTTCTTTCACCTGCATATCCAGCACTTTTCTCCTAGTAGTAAGGGACAACGGGCTTGAGCCAAGCACTCGGCAGCAGGTCTAATCGGGGCGTGGTCGCCCAGGTCGCCCAGCCGCCGCAGGCGGCCCCGGTCCCACCCCAGAATCTGGACGCCGAGGAGTCCGTCCTCGGCGCGATGATGCTCTCCCCGGGTGCGATCGGGGCCGTCAGCGAGATCGTCGACGCGGGGGACTTCTACCGCGAGAGCCACGCGAAGGTCTATCGCGCAGCCCTCGCCCTGTACGCGCGCGGCGAGCCCGTGGACGCGATCACGCTCGTCGACGCGCTGGAAGAACGCGGCGAGCTGGAGGACGCGGGCGGTCGCGTCCGGATCCACGAGCTCGCCGCACTCGTCCCTGCCACCGCGAACGCCGCGCACTACGCGCGGATCGTCCGCGAGATGGCGACGCTGCGCGGGCTGATCCGCTCAGGACAGGAGATCGCGCGCCTCGGCTGGGAGCGGCCGGGCGACGCGGGCGACCTGGTCGATCGGGCCGAGCAAGTGATCTTCGAGCTCTCCCAGAGCAGGGTCACGGGCGAGTTCGCGCATATCGAGGGCCTGTTGAAGGAGAGCTTCGAGCGGATCACCGCGCTCTACGAGGCCGGCGAGGAGATCACGGGCGTCCCGTCGGGCTTCCGCGACCTCGACCGGCTGACGTCGGGGTTCCAGCCGGGGAACCTGATCATCATGGCGGCCCGCCCGAGCATGGGAAAGTCGGGTCTCGCGCTCTGCACGGCGGCGAACATCGCGGTGCGGCGCGGGACGCCGGTCGCGCTCTTCACGCTGGAGATGTCGAAGTCGGAGGTCACGCAGCGGCTGATGTGCAGCGAGGCGAAGGTCGAGTCGCAGCGGCTGCGGAACGGCAAGCTCGCCGCCGACGACTGGCCCCGGCTCACCGCGGCCTGCGACAAGCTTGCGAAGGCGCCGATCTACGTCGACGACACGGGCTCGATCACGATGATGGAGATCCGGTCGAAGGCGCGGCGGCTGAAGTCGAAGGAGCCGAACCTCGGGCTGATCGTCGTCGACTACATCCAGCTGATGACGTCGGGCGCGTCGGTCGAGAACCGCGTCCAGGAGGTGTCGCAGATCTCCCGGAACCTGAAGGTGCTGGCGCGCGACCTGGACGTCCCGGTGCTGGCTTTCTCGCAGCTGTCGCGGGCCGTCGAGCAGCGGCACGACAAGCGGCCGATCCTCTCGGACCTGAGAGAAAGCGGCAGTATCGAGCAAGACGCGGATCTCGTGTTCTTCATCTACCGCGACGAGTACTACAACGACGAGACCGACCAGCAGGGGATCGCCGAGATCCATCTCGCGAAGCACCGGAACGGGCCGACCGGGACGGAGAAGGTCGCCTTCCTGAGCCGGTACGCCAAGTTCGCCGACCTCGCCGCCGGCTAGGCGACCGCCGGGTACGGCAGACTCCGTCCGTGCCAGCGACCGTCATCGTCGGGGCGCAGTGGGGCGACGAGGGCAAGGGCAAGATCGTCGACCTGCTGGCGCAGCACTCGGACGTCGTCTGCCGCTACCAGGGCGGGCCGAACGCCGGGCACACGATCGTCGCCGACGGGCAGACGTACAAGTTCCGGCACATGCCGTCCGGGATCCTCTGGGGCAAGGAGTGCGTCCTCGGCGCCGGCTGCGTCGTCGACCCGGCCGTGTTCATCGAGGAGCTGGACGACCTCGACGCGCGCGGCCTCTCGACGGAACGGGTGCACCTGTCGGGCAACGCTCAGCTGATCATGCCGTGGCACGTCGCGCTCGACCGGGCGAGCGAGCGGCGGCTCGGGAAGCTCCAGATCGGCACGACTCGGCGCGGGATCGGCCCCGCGTATGGCGACAAGGCGGCGCGGCTCGGGATCCGGGTGCAGGACCTGCTCGACCCGAAGATCCTGCGCCAGAAGATCGAGGTCGCGCTCGCCGAGAAGAACCACTGGCTCGAGCAGGTCTACGGCGCGGAGCCGATCGACCTGGAGGACGTCTCGGCCCGCTACGAGAGCTACGCGCAACGGCTCCGGCCATTCATCGCGGACACGTCACTGCTCGTCGACCGGGCGCTACGGGACGGCCGGTTCGTGCTCTTCGAGGGCGCGCAGGGGACGCTCCTCGATCTCGACCATGGCACGTATCCGTTCGTGACCTCGTCGAACCCGGTCGCCGGCGCGGCGGCCACGGGGATCGGGATCGGGCCGAACCGGATCGACGCCGTGCTGGGTGTGGCCAAGGCGTACCTGACGCGCGTCGGGCGAGGGGCCGTTCCCCACGGAGATCGAGGGCGGGGATCAGGAGCGGGTGCGCGAGCTCGGCGGCGAGTACGGGACGGTCACGGGACGCGAGCGGCGGTGCGGGTGGCTCGACCTGGTCGGGCTCCGCTACGCCGCGCGGCTGAACGGATTCACCTCGCTGGCGCTGACGAAGCTGGACGTCCTCTCGTCGTTCGCCGAGCTGCCGGTCTGCGTCCGCTACCGGCTCCGCGACGGGACGGAGACCGACGAGTTTCCGGCTCATCAGAGCGACTTCCACCACTGCGAGCCGGTGTACGAGGTGCTGCCCGGCTGGAACGCAGCCGCTGGACGGAATGGACGACGTGGCGCGCCTGCCGGACGCGGCTCGCGAGTACGTCGCGTTCGTCGAGCGTGAGGTCGGTGTCGAGGTCTCCCTGATCGGCACCGGCGCGGCGCGGGAGCACGTGCTCGCCCAGCGCGGGCTCGAGGCGATCGCGCGGCCCTAGTCCAGCGCCGTGAGGTACCGCCGCACCTCGCCCGGCGTCCTAAGGTGGTGCACCGCGACGTCGTCAAGGGTGTGGAGTAAGGCAAGAATGCGCGGCCGGTCGGTCGTGCGATAGCTCCAGATCCAGCGGAGGAGCTCGACGTCAAGTCCCTCTCGCGCGCCGGGCGGCAGGTCGGGCCGCGGCCGACGGCGGTCGCGGATGCGCCGCCAGAGGACGCGCCGGATGCAGGTCCTGCGTGGAAGGTCGAGGAAGACGACTGCGTCGGCGCGCGCCAACCGCTCGTCGCCGTCGAAGTCGATGAAGTTCCCGTCGAGGACCCAGCGGTCGCGGGCGGCCTCCTCGCCGAGCTTCCGGCGCGCCTCCGCCCGCGGAACGGGCTGCCAGTCCTCCCGCCAGAAGATCGGGTCGAGGTGGACGATCGGCAGGCCGAGCCGCAGTCCGAGGGCGACTGCGAGCTCGCTTTTGCCGCGAGCCTGCCGGCCCGATAATCGCGACGCGTTACACGAGCCGTCCATACCACGCTGAGGCGCATGGGGTCAGACCCCGTCACGAATGTGTGACGCTGCTTGCTCCGATCAAGCGCTGGATCAGGGCCGGTTCGGACGCAATGCTCGAGTCCCGCGGGCGATCCGTCACGAGCGAGGCACAGTTTCGGCGCCGAGTCGGCACGGGGTCTGACCCCACCGAACGCAGAGACGGCATCATCGAGAAGGAACTGTCAAGCGTGTCTGCGCCGCGCGGCCGAAGGCCGCCCGGCTCCATCGGGTCGCTGAAAGTCCTGAGACTTTCAGCGAAAGCTAGGGCGCGGTGCGCTCGCTCGTCAGGAACTCGTACAGCGAGCGGTAGCCGCCGACGACCGAGGCGACGTCGCCTGGATCGACGGTCTCGTCGCGCTCGAGCCGGTCGACGACGTCCTTCCCCGCGACGTACTCGGCGAGCAGTTCGGGATCGGAGCCCTCGGTCGCGACGAGTTCGTCGTCGAGGATTCCGCGCTCCTGGAGCATCCGCACGATCAGGTCGTGGAGCTCGGGCAGCGCCTCGGCTGGGTAGTCACGGACGAGCGGCTCCAGCTGCTGCCACTCGCTCTCCCAGTCGTGCTGATCGAGGCCAGGTTCGACCACGACCGGACTTTCGCCGGGTTGGGCGGCTTTGAAACCTCCGAGGACGGCTCTACACTCGTCCACACGTGAGGGTGCTCCTGATCGGCTCCGGCGGCCGCGAGCACGCGCTTGCGTGGAAGCTGCGGCAAAGCCCCCTTCTCGACGAGCTGCACGCGGCGCCGGGGAACCCCGGGATTGCGAGTCTCGGGACGTGCCACCCCGTCCGTGCCGAGGACGGCGAGGGCCTGCTCGACCTCGCGCGGTCGCTCGACGCCGATCTCGTCGTTGTCGGCCCGGAGGCGCCGCTCGTCTCAGGGGTGGCCGACGACCTGCGCCACGCCGGCGTCCGCGTCCTTGGCCCGAGCCGCGAGGCTGCCCAGATCGAGGGCTCGAAGACCTTCGCGAAGGACGTGATGCGCGCGGCCGGTGTTCCCACCGCCGCAACGCTGGCGGTCGCAAGACCGCCCTGCGTCGTCAAGGTCGACGGACTTGCCGCGGGCAAGGGCGTCTTCGTCTGTCCCGATCAGCCGTCGCTGGACGAGGCGCTTGCGCGCCGTCGGCCGGTTGGGCCAGCCGCTCGTGATCGAGGAGCTGCTGGAAGGCGAGGAGGTCTCGCTGTTCGCGCTCGCAGACGGCTCCAGCGCCGTCGCCCTCGCGCCGGCCCGCGACTACAAGCGAATCGGCGACGGTGACACCGGCCCCAACACCGGCGGGATGGGCGCGTTCTCGCCGGTCGCGGAGGTTTCCGAGGCCGAGGTGGAGGAGCTCCTCGAGACCGTGCACCGGCCGGTGCTCGCCCAGCTCGCGGCTCGCGGCTCGCCTTTCGTCGGCCTGCTGTACGCCGGCCTGATGCTGACGGCCGCCGGGCCGAAGGTCCTCGAGTTCAACTGCCGCTTCGGCGACCCCGAGACGCAGGCGATCCTGCCGCGCATCGACGGAGACCTGCTCGAGGCGTTGGCGGCGGCGGCGGGCGGGGACCTGAGCCGGACGGCGATCGGAACGGGCGAAGAGGCGGCGGTCACTGTCGTTCTCGCCTCGCGCGACTACCCGGCGCGCGGCGACTCCGGAACGCCGATCGAGGGCGTCGAAGACGCGGCGGCCAACGCGCTCGTCTTCCACGCGGGAACCGCAGTGCAGGGCGGGCGGCTGGTGACGAACGGCGGGCGCGTCCTGAGCGTGACCGGCCTGGGCGCGACGCTCGGATGCGGCCCGTGAGACCGCATACGCCGCGTGCGCCTCGATCTCGTTCGACGGCATGCAGTACCGTCGAGACATCGCTGCGAGGACTGCAGACGTTGCGACCTGAGACCCAGACCGAGCCGTTTCTCGAGCTGGTCGAGTTCGCCGAGCGCGGCCCGCTGGTCGGGATCCTGGTGGGATCCGAGTCGGACCGGGAGCGCATGGAGCCCGCCCTCCAAGAGCTGGACGATCGCGGGATCACGCACGAGTTCCACGTGCTCTCCGCGCACCGGGACCCTCGCGCCGTCGCCGAGTACGCGTCGACCGCGGCGCTCCGCGGCGTCCGGGTGATCATCGCGGGCGCCGGCATGGCGGCGGCGCTGCCGGGAGTCGTCGCGTCCTATTCGGAGCTGCCCGTGATCGGCGTCCCGCTGAAGTCGAGCAAGAGCGTCGGCGACGGCCTGGACGCCCTGCTCTCGATCGTCCAGATGCCGCCCGGCGTTCCCGTCGCGTGCGTCTCGGTCGACGGCGCGCGAAACGCCGCGATCCTCGCCGCGCGGATCCTCGCCCAGGGCGGCGGGCTGCCGGCGTCCGAGGCCTGAGAACCGTCACCCGGCACCGGCCTGGGCGCTGTGTAGAGTCGGATCGGTGATCGCCCGCTACTCGCGCCCGGCCATGGCTCGCGTCTGGTCGGACGAGAGCAAGCTCGCCCGCTGGCTCGAGGTCGAGCTGGCGGCGCTCGACGGCTGGGCCTCGATCGGGGCGGTGCCGGAAGAGGCTGCTCGGGAGATTCGCGAGCGGGCGGTAGTGCCTACTCCGGAACGTGTGTCCGAGATCGAGGAGCGGACACAGCACGACGTCGCGGCCTTTGTGGACGCGGTGGCCGAGCCGCTGGGGCCGGTCGGGCGCTGGTTTCACTACGGCCTGACCTCGTCCGATGTCCTCGACACCGCGCTGTCGCTGCAGATTCGTGAGGCGGGTGTTCTGATCCTCGAGGGGATCGACCGGGCGTTCGCAGTCGTGGTCGGGCAGGCCGAGCGCCATCGCGGGACGCTGATGATGGGGCGCACGCACGGGGTGCACGCCGAGCCGACGACGTTTGGCCTCAAACTCGCCGGCTGGGCCTTCGAGCTCGACCGCGATCGCGCGCGCGTCGCACGCGCACTCGAGAGCCTTCGCGTGGGAAAGCTCTCCGGCGCCGTCGGCACCTACGCCGCGATCGATCCGGAGGTCGAGCGGCTTGCTTGCGAGCAGCTCGGGCTCGAGCCCGCGCCCTCGTCCACGCAGATCCTTCAGCGGGATCGCCATGCGGAGCTGCTCTCCGCCCTGGCGGTCACCGCGGCCTCGCTCGAGAAGTTCGCGCTCGAGATCCGCCATCTCGCCCGCACCGAGGTTCGCGAGGTCGAGGAACCGTTCGGCCGAGGGCAGAAGGGGTCGTCGGCGATGCCCCACAAGCGCAACCCGATCGTCGCGGAGCGGATCTGTGGCCTTGCGCGTGTCGTGCGAGGCGCCGCGCTCGTCGGGCTCGAGAACGTCGCGCTCTGGCACGAGCGCGACATCTCGCACTCGTCCGCCGAGCGGGTCGTCATTCCCGATGCGTTCCTGGCAGTCGACTACATGCTCGACCGCTGCGCGTGGCTGGTCGAGGGGTTGGTCGTCCGGCCGGAGCGAATGCGGCGAAACCTGGACGCGAGCCACGGGCTCTTCTTCAGCCAGCGCCTGCTGCTCGCCCTCGTCGAGAGCGGACTCGAGCGCTCGCAGGCGTACGAGCTCGTCCAGCGAAACGCCATGCGCGCCTGGGAGGAGGAGCAGGACTTCCCCACGCTCGTGCGCTCGGACGCTGCGATCTCGGCGAAGCTCGATCGCGCGGCGCTCGACTCGGTCTTCGACCTCGAGGCGTACACACGCCACGTGGACGTGGTGTTCGACCGGCTGTCCGCCCTGACCCGAAAGGAGGAGCCCGTTCATGTCTGAGACGCCATCCACGTCGGGAGCGGAAAGGTTCGCGAGCTCTACGCGCTCGACGATGACCGGATGTTGCTCGTCGCGAGCGACCGGATCTCGACGTTCGACGTCGTCCTGCCCACGGAGATACCCGACAAGGGACGCGTGCTCACCGGCCTCTCCGCGTTCTGGTTCGCACGGACGCGGGAGATCGTCGGCAATCACATGCTCGCGCTTCGCGGCGACGGACGGTCGACGGAGTGCCGGCGGCTCGAGATGCTTCCCCTCGAGTGCGTCGTCCGCGGCTACCTGACCGGCTCCGGCTGGAAGGACTATGTGGCGAGCGGCCAGGTTTGCGGGCATCGGCTGCCCACGGGGTTGCAGGAGTCCGAGCAACTTCCGGAGCCGCTTTTCACACCCTCGACGAAGGCCCAAACCGGCCACGACGAGAACATCACGCGCGCGCAGGCCGTGCAACTCGTCGGCGCCGAGCGGGCAGAGGAGCTCGAGCGGGTCTCGATCGCGCTGTACGACTTCGCGGCCGGATACGCAGCCGACCGCGGGATCCTGATCGCCGACACGAAGTTCGAGTTCGGCCTCGACGGCGACGGCAGTCTCTGTCTCGGCGACGAGGCGCTGACGCCCGACTCCTCTCGCTTCTGGCCCGCGGGGGGCTACGAGCCGGGCCGCGGCCAGCCGTCGTACGACAAGCAGTTCGCGCGCGACTACTGCGAGACGGTCGGCTGGGACAAGACCGAACCCGGCCCGGAGCTTCCGGACGACGTCGTCGCGGGAACGCGCGCCCGATACGTCGAGGCGTTCGAGCGCCTGACCGAGCTCCCGTTCGACCGGTACCTCGACGATCCCCAGTCGGTGCTCCGATGAGGGCCACGGTCCTGGTCCGGCCGAAGCCGGGCATCCTCGACCCGCAGGGTCAGGCGGTCGAAAGCTCGCTGCGCCAGCTCGGTTTTCCCGTCGGCGACGCACGCGTGGGCCGTGTCGTCGATCTCGAGGTCGAGTCGGCCGACCCGGCCACGGCGCGGGCGGAGGTCGAGCGGATGTGCGAGCAGCTCCTCGCCAACCCCCTGATCGAGAGCTACGAGATCGAGCTCGAGGACGGCACGTGAGCGAACGGTCGCGGATCGGCGTCCTGACCTTCCCCGGCTCGAACGACGACCGGGACGCGCTGCACGCGCTCGACCGACTCGGTGCCGAAGCAGTGGCCGTTTGGCACGCCGACGAGCGGCTTCCGGACGTCGCAGGGGTCGTCCTCCCCGGCGGGTTCTCCTACGGCGACTACCTCCGCTGCGGCGCGATCGCACGGTTCGCGCCCGCGATGCAGGCCGTCTCCGAGTTCGCGGCGGACGGTGGGCCCGTGCTCGGGATCTGCAACGGCTTCCAGATCCTCTGCGAGGCAGGCCTGCTTCCCGGCGCGCTCCGGCCGAACGCGTCGCTCTCGTTCATTTGTCGTGATGTCGATCTCCGGGTCGAACGCGCCGACACGCCGTTCACGGCACTCTGCGAGCCAGGGCAGACCCTCACGATCCCGATCAAGCACGGGGAGGGTTGTTGGTTCGCGGACGACGCGCTCCTCGCCGAGCTCGAGGCGAACGGGCAGATCGTCCTCCGCTACGAGGACAACCCGAACGGCTCCGTCGCCAACGTCGCCGGCGTCGTGAACGCGGAGCGGAACGTCATGGGCCTGATGCCGCATCCCGAGCATGCGGTCGACCCTCTGCTCGGCTCCACGGACGGGGCGCTCATCCTCGGCGGCCTCGTCGGGGCCGCCCGAGATCGATCTGTCGTCGGCGTAGGCGTCTAGGCGGGCTCACCTCCCACGAACCCGAGGGCAGCCGCCAGCGAGGGGTGGTCGCCGAGGCGTTCCCGCAGCCGCTCGAGATCGGCGGCACGCAGCGTCACGGGCCCCCGGCGTGCCGTTCCGTCCGTCGTATAGGCGAAGCGCACGAGCCAGTCGCCCTTGTCGTCCTCGAGCAGCTGGACGACGGAGGCGAAGCGCTTCCGGCCGGCTCGCTGCGGCAGCGTGACCTCCTCCAGCAGCTTGGCGGTACCCCAGGCGGTCGTGATCTTGGTCATGCGGACGACGCTAGCCCGGAAAACCGCACGGGTGGGCGACGACTCTGTGACGAAAGTGAGTCGGCTTCAGGCGAGCCGACGGAAGCCAACCCGATCCGTCCGCGGCTCGAGCGGGCTCGCCTCGAGCCCGGCCGCCAGCGGCGTCAGGTTGAAGCCCCCCGGCGCCACGTCGTTCGACGAGTCCGCGTGGAAGAGCGAGGCGAGGTATTGGATGTGCCCGCGTCCCACGCCGAGCTCGAACTGCCCGCCGCCGTACATGCCGATGCCCTTCGTGGCGCAGTAGTCGTAGGTTGCGAACAGCCGCTCGACCGAACCGAAGCGCGAGGGCTTGACATTGATCGTTCGAGGCGGGAACGGCAGGCCTTCGATGTCCGCGACCGAGTGGATGGGTGCGTCCCAGGTGACCCGGTCGCGGTGCGACTCGAGGACGGCGTCCGTCTCCTCGGTCAGCGCGGGATCCTCGATCCACGCGCCGGGGAAGGCGTCGGCGACCCTTCGGTAGAGCTCCGCGTCAGGTGGGTTGTCCACGACGGTTCCGGAGTACTGGCCCTTCAGGTCGACGACATCCACGCGGTCGAGCTCCGCGAGCCCGGCGACGAGCTCCGCCGACCAGTCGGGCACCGGATCGAGCTTGAACCGCATCTCCGGGTAGCCGGCCAGCAGCTCGCGGATCGGCGCCAGCGACGACGGCTCACCCAGTCTGAGCGAGACGACGAATCGGACCGGCTGCGGCGAGCGGTCGAGCGCGTCCGCCAGTGACTGCCCCGCCTGCCGCAGCGCGAGATCCAATGCCGCGCTCTCGAAGGCCCAACGGCGGTAGTCGCGGAAGGCGTCCATTCCCGGCGGCTCGGGCCACATCTCCAGTCCGTCCAGATGCTCGGAGAACGAACGGATCGTCCACTCGCCCTCGAGCGGAAGCGGCGGCGCGGCAGCCAGGCCGTCGTGCGCCGTGCCGTCGTAGGTCACGTCCTCGCCGATCCCCTCCTCCCCGCCGCCGCGCAGCCTTACCTGCGTCGTCGTGCGGACGAATTCGCTGGAGACGGCCTGCTCCAGCTGCTCGAGCTCGTGGCGCTCGACGAGCAGCGGCAGGTCGGCGACTCGCTCGAAGGTGGACACAATGGCGAGTATGTCGATGCGAGCCGTCCTCGTCGCGGCACTTCTGACCACCGTCGCCGGCTGCGGTGGTGACGACCAACGCGAAGTGCGGCTCCTCGCGCCAGCCGGCATCGTCTCCGACACCGACGCCGCGCGGTTCGAGCGCGAGACGGGCTGCCGCGTCGACCTGCGCGTTTACGACGCGGACGAGGACGTCGAGGCAATCGCAGGACGCCGCGACACGGATGTCGTCGCGGCGCCGACCCCCGACGGCGAGCCGCCGGACATCGCAGAACAGCTCGTCCGGGCGACGCTCCGTGACGGCGTTGTCGTGACCGTGCCACGCCGGCTCGCAGTGGCACTCGATCCGCTGCTGATTCGGCCGGCCGGACGGCGCGAGCTCAGCTGGACGATCCGAGAGGAGGGCGACAACGACGACTGCGCCCGCCGCTGGATCGCCTACGCAACCTCCCAGTAGACCTCGGTGTCGAGGAGCGCGAGAAAGCCGTCCGGATCGGACACGGCTCCCTCCGGCGGCAACGCGCCCGAGAACCGCAGCCGGCCTTCGGCGACCTCGACGGCGGCCCGTGCCGCGGGCTCGGATGTCGAGCGCGCCGAGCCTCCGCGTGTCAGCGTCCACCCCACGACCCGCCTCGTCTCACCCAGCAGCTCCACGAGGTGGACCGCGACAGCCTCCGCGGACTGCTCGTAGGGCTGCGGCTCCTCGCCCTCCTCCAGCGCGAGCAGCTTCTCGAGCAGCCCCGGCGCGAGGCAGAGCCGGAACGACGCCGCGTCGAGCGAGGGAAACGCCTCGGGAAGCGTGCGGAGCTCCGAGTGGAGCGTGTAGATCCCCGTCGCCCGCCCGACCGGCTCGGGCAGGTCGCGCTCCGTCTCACCCGACAACGGCTCGACCTCGCGCGCCTCGCCGTCCTCGACGACGACCGGCCGCAGGTGCAGCTCGTCCAGCAGCGTCCGCACCGAGTACGGCGCCGGGAACGGATGCTCCGCCGCGGCGGGGTCACGCGCCGCCGCCCAGATCTCCAGAGCGCGCGGCTCCTCACCCAGCCGGCGCGCCGCCGCCGCCGCCAGCAGGTTCGTCTTGCCGGGCGCCGAGCCCATCCCGAGCAGCGCACCGAGACCCGCCGCCCGGAACTCCTCGTCGAGCCCGAGCTGCTCGGTCGTCACGTGGTAGAGCCCACCGAGGTCGACGTAGTGGACACCTGCCGCGAGCGCACCGCGCATCACCGCGAGATTGAGGCGGTAGTCGGCGCAGTTGACGACCACGCGAGCAGCCGTCGAGCGCCGCGGGCGACGGCCTCGGAGTCGGATGCGTCGAGCGCCTCCTCGCCCTCGAGCCGCGCGTCCCGCCGCACGAACGGCGCCCCCCACTCCTCCAGGAAGCCGGCGACGCGGCGCCCGATCGTCCCCGAGGCTCCGACGACCGCGATCACAGGAAAGCCAAGGTTCGCAGCGTTTTCATTAGGGTCCCCCGCGCATGTCGATCCGTGAGCGGACGGGGTCGTCCGAGGCGGTGATCGAGGCGCGCGAGCGGTACGTGGCGCGCGGGATCGCCACTCCTCCCCTCGTCGTCGCGCGGGCTGAAGGCGCGCTCGTCGAGGACCCGGAGGGACGCACGTACATCGACTTCGCCGGCGGCCTCGGCTGCCAGAACACCGGCCACGGGCTCCCGGCCGCCGTGGAGGCGATCCGCGAACAGCTCGACCGCTATCTGCACCAGTGCTTCATGGTCGGGATGTACGAACCCTACGTCGAGGTGTGCCGCCTGCTCGCCGAGCTCTCGCCCTGCCCCGGCGCCGAACAGCGAAGCATCCTGCTGAACAGCGGCGCCGAGGCGGTCGAGAACGCGGTCAAGATTGCCCGCGCAGCCACCGGCCGTCCCGCCGTCCTCGTCTTCGGCGGCGCGTTCCACGGCCGGACCCTGCTGACGATGACGATGACCAGCAAGGTTCAGTACAAGCAAGGCTTCGGGCCGTTCGCCCCGGAGGTGTACCGCGCGCCCGCGCCGTATCCGTACAGGGGCATCTCGTCGGACGACGCGCTCGCCGCCGTCGACCACCTCTTCAAGGCCGAGGTCGATCCCCGGACGATCGCCTGTGCGGTGCTCGAGCCGGTGCAGGGCGAGGGCGGGTTCATTCCGATGCCGCCGGACTTCCCGCAGCGGCTCCAGGAGCTGCTCGGCCGCCACGGGATCCTCTTCGTGGCAGACGAGGTGCAGAGCGGCGTCGGCCGGACCGGCACCGTCTGGGCGATCGAGCAGTACGGCGTCGAGCCCGACCTCCTCGTCTCGGGCAAGTCGCTCGGCGGCGGCCTCCCGCTCGCGGCAGTCACCGGCCCGGCGGAGATCGTGGACACCGTCGAGCCCGGCGGCCTCGGCGGCACCTTCGGCGGCAACCCGCTCGCGTGCGCCGCTGCAGTCGCGGTGCTGGAGGAGGTGCGCCGGCCCGAGTTCCTCGAGCGGGCGCGCGAGCTCGGTGACATCATCCGGAGCCGCCTCGAGCAGCTCGCGGCCGGCAACGCGGCCGTCGGAGAGGTGCGCGGCCTCGGCCCGATGCTCGCGCTCGAGCTCGCCGAGCCGACGCCGGACCTCGCCAGGGCCGTCACGACCGCGGCTCGGGAGAAGGGCCTGATCCTCCTCTCGTGCGGGCTCAACGGCAACGTCGTCCGCATCCTCGTCCCGCTCGTCATCTCGGACGCGGACCTCGCCCGCGGGCTCGAGCTGCTGGAGGAGTCGCTTGTCGACGCAGGCGCAGCCGCGGCCTGAGACCACCGGCGCGGACGCACCGCCGGCCTTCGACGTCGAGGCGATCGCGCTGTACCGGTCGTACGGCGACGTCGTCGCCGTCGACGGCGTCGACCTCGCCATCCCGGCGGGCGAGTTCTTCACGCTGCTCGGCCCCAGCGGCTCCGGCAAGACCACGACGCTCCGCCTCATCGCCGGGTTCGAGCAGCCGGATTCCGGGCCGAGTTCTCCTCGGCGGCACCGACGTCACGAAGCGGCCGCCGTATGCGCGGAACGTCAACACGGTCTTCCAGGACTACGCGCTCTTTCCGCACATGACGGTGGAGGAGAACGTCGGCTACGGGCTGCGGGTGAGGGGCGTCAAGCGCGACGAGCGCCGTGCCCGTGCGGGTGAGGCGCTCGAGATGGTGCGGCTCGCCGGGCTCGGGCCGCGGCGGCCCGGGCAGCTCTCGGGCGGCCAGCGCCAGCGGGTCGCGCTCGCCCGCGCGATCGTGAACCGGCCGCGCGTGCTGCTCCTGGACGAGCCGCTCGGAGCGCTCGACCTCAAGTTGCGCCAGGAGATGCAGCTCGAGCTGATGCGGATCAAGGACGAGGTCGGGATCACGTTCGTCTACGTCACGCACGACCAGGAGGAGGCTCTGACGATGAGCGACCGACTCGCGGTCTTCCGCGACGGCCGCATCGAGCAGGTCGGGACTCCGGCGGATGTCTACGAACGTCCGACGAGCGAGTTCGTCGCCGGCTTCGTCGGCGTCTCGAACGTCCTGGAACGCGACGGCCGCCGCTTCACCGTGCGGCCGGAGAAGATCCGCCTCCTCGCCGACGGCGACCAGCCCGCGCCCGGGTCGGTCGTGGAGGAGGGACGCATCCGCGAGGTCGTCTACGTCGGCATGGTCACCCGCTACATCGTCGACCTCGAGCGAGGCGGAGCACTGAGCGTGATCCGCCAGAACCTCGAGACCACCTCGGCGGACGTCGTCGAGGCACGTGGTCGCCCGGTACGCCTCGAGTGGCGTCCGGAACACACCTACGAGATCTCCACGGGGGGAGAGACGGAGGACGAATGAGCAAGGCACGATGGCGTAAGGCCCGCTGGGTCGGGCTCGCGGTCTACTGCTGCGTCGCGTTGCTGGCTGCGACGAGCTGCGGCAGCGACGACGACGAAGGACGACAGCGCCGGCGGCGGCACGACGACGACCGCCTCGACTGAAGGCATGGCCACGGAGATCGGCGAGCCCGAGGGTCAGGTGAACCTGATCAACTGGGCCGGCTACGTCGAGAAGGACTGGGTCACGCCCTTCGAGACGGAGACCGGCTGCAAGGTCAACTCGAAGGTCGGCGCGACCTCGGACGAGATGGTCACGCTGATGAAGACCGGCAACTACGACGGCGTGTCGGCCTCGGGCGACGCGACGCTCCGCCTGATCGCCGGCGACGACGTGGCTCCGGTCAACACCGACCTGATCGAGAACTACGACGCGGTCTTCGAGGGCCTGAAGGACCAGCCGCACAACACGGTGGACGGCGTCCCCTACGGCGTCCCGCACGGCCGCGGCGCGAACCTCCTGATGTGGCGGACGGACGTCGTCAAGCCCGAGCCCGGACAGCTGGAGCGTCGTCTTCGACGCGAACTCGCCGTACAAGGGCAAGATCACCGCGTACGACAGCCCGATCTACATCGCAGACGCGGCTCTCTACCTGAAGGCGACGCAGCCGGACCTCGGCATCGAGGATCCGTACGCGCTCGACGACGAGCAGTTCCAGGCCGCCGTCGACCTGCTGAAGCAGCAGAAGGCGAACATCGGCGAGTACTGGTCGCGACGCCGCCAAGGAGATCCAGTCCTTCACGAACAAGGACACCGTCGTCGGCACGACCTGGCAGTACCAGGCCAACCAGCTGACCGGCGCCAAGGACCCGGTGCCGGTGAAGGCGATCCTCCCGAAGGAGGGCTCGACGGGCTGGTCGGACACCTGGATGATCTCTTCCCAGGCCAAGAACCCGAACTGCATGTACCTCTGGATGAACTACATCATCTCGCCGGAGGCGAACGCCAAGGCGACGGAGTACTTCGGGGAGGCCCCGGTCAACGCCGAGGCCTGCAACCTGACCACGGACAAGAACCACTGCGAGACGTTCCACGCGCAGGACGAGGACTACTTCTCGAAGGTCGCGTACTGGAAGACCCCGGTGAAGGACTGCGGGGACGACCGCGGCGAGGTCTGCAAGGACTACGCCGAGTGGACCGCGGCCTGGACCGAGATCAAGGGCTAGGCACCCCTGACCTCGGTTCCGTACGGAGATGCGCCGCCCCGGGAAGGCCCAGGACGGCGCATCTCGTCCTTCTTCTTCCACCACCCGCGCGCCCGGCTGGGCGCACTGCTCGCCTCGCCCATCGCGTGGCTCGGGATCGCCTACCTCGGCTCCCTGGCCGTCCTCTTCCTGACGGCGGTCTGGAGCGTCGATCCGTTCACGGGCGACATCGTCCGGGAGTTCACGCTCGACAACTTCCGGACGCTCTGGGAGCAGGACGTCTACCGGCGGATCACGCTCCGGACGGTCGGGCTCGCGGCGGCGGTGACGGTGACCGACGCGCTGCTGGCACTCCCGATCGCCTTCTACATGGCGCGCATCGCCTCGCCGCGGACGAAGGCGATCCTGGTCGTTGCCATCCTGACGCCGCTCTGGGCGAGCTACCTCGTGAAGGTCTACGCCTGGCGGATCCTCCTCGCGGGGGAGGGCCCGCTGAACTGGGCGCTCGAGCCGTTCGGGCTTACCGGTCCGGGCTACACGACGACCGGTACCTGGCTCGTTTTCACGCTACCTCTGGCTTCCGTTCATGATCCTGCCGATCTACGCCGGGCTCGAGCGGATCCCGAACTCGCTGCTCGAGGCCTCGTCCGACCTCGGCTCCCGCGGCCTCGGCACCTTCCGGCGGGTCGTCTTCCCGCTCGCCTTCCCGGCGATCGTCGCCGGGTCGATCTTCACGTTCTCGCTGACCCTCGGCGACTACATCACGCCGCAGGTCGTCGGGAACACGAACTTCATCGGCAACGTCGTCTACACGAACGTCGGCGTCGCGAACAACCTGCCGTTCGCAGCCGCCTTCGCGACGGTTCCGGTCGTGATCATGGTCATCTATCTCACGCTCGCGAAGCGGGCGGGCGCGTTCGAGAACCTGTGACCGTCGGCGGGCGTCCTCCTCCGACTGGCGACGGCGGCGACGCTCGCCTTCATCTACATCCCGCTCTTCATCATCGGCCTCTACGCCTTCAACGAGAACATCACGCAGGGCTGGCCGATCTCCGGCTACACGACCGCGTGGTTCGGGGAGGCGTGGCGGGACGAGGACGTCCGCGACGCGCTCTGGCTCTCGGTCAAGTGCGGGGTGGTCGCGACGGCGATCGCGCTCGTGCTCGGGACGCTGGCGTCGCTCGCCGTCGCCCGGCACCGGTTCTTCGGGCGCGAGGCGATCTCGTTCCTGGTCATCCTCCCGATCGCGCTGCCGGGGATCGTGACCGGGATGGCGCTCAACGCCTCCTACGTCCGCTTCGGGATCGACTTCGGACTGATGACGATCGTGATCGGCCACGCGACCTTCTGCATCGTCGTCGTCTACAACAACGTGATCGCGCGGCTTCGGCGCGCGTCGGCGAACCTCGAGGAAGCGTCGTCGGATCTCGGTGCCGACGCCTGGCAGACCTTCCGGTACGTGACCTTCCCGCAGCTGCGAACCGCGCTGCTGGCCGGCGGGCTGCTCGCCTTCGCGCTGTCGTTCGACGAGGTGATCGTGACCACGTTCACGTCCGGCGCCGAGCAGACCCTGCCGATCTGGATCTTCACGAACCTCGCACGGCCGGAGCAGCTCCCGATCATCAACGTCGTCGCCCTCGCCGTGATCGTGCTCTCGGTGATCCCCGTCTGGATCGCCGTGCGACTCACCCGCGAGCCCACCGGCGTCGGAGGCACCACTGGAGCAGCCGCCGGTGCCCGAGGGTGAGATAGGTTCCGCGCGAATCCAGGAGGTTTCGTCCATGAGCGTGAGCGTCGAGAAGCACAAGAACCTGGTCGGCGGCGAGTGGGTCGATGCCTCCGACGGCGGCACCGAGGAGGTCCTCAACCCCGCGACCGGCGAGACGATCGCCGAGGTGCCGAAGGGCACGGAGGCGGACGTCGACCGCGCCGTCGAGGCGGCGAAGAAGGCGTGGGCCGAGTGGCGCGGAGTGACGCCGGCCGAGCGCGCCGAGCTGCTCCTCAAGCTCGCCGACGTCATCGACGAGCACACCGACGAGCTCGGGGAGATCGAGTCGCGGAACGTCGGGAAGCCGCTCGGAGCGGCGCGAGACGAGATGCCGGTCTGCTCCGACAA